>NZ_JBMPPA010000002.1:0-744450 GCF_049340215.1 Undibacterium sp. MH2W
AGCCAGGATCAAACTCTTCAGTTTAATCTCTGTTTTTGTGTTCATTTCTGAACCTTGTCCTTGCAGACAAGTCGCTCACTCAAAATACTGACAGTTCCGTCATTCATTGCTGAACGACTTTCCTATTTCTTATTTCTTGTGAAGCATTTGATATTTTTTAAGCATACCGATCTGTTAAAAACACATCGGCGCGCTTTCATCAAGTGCTCACATTTATTGACTGTTAATTGTTAAAGAACCGAATGGTTTAAATTCTTTTCCACTCAAATCAAGGTACTTATTGACCTGATTTAGCAACGAAGCGTTGTGTTCGTTTGCAGCAGAGAAGCGAGATTATGCAGCACTTTATTTACCCTGTCAACTCCCTGACTGCTTTTGCTGTTCTTTCTGATCAATCTTGTCGCTTTCGCGACAACTTCATCAAATCAAACCGCCGGAGTTGCTGGCTGCTGCTTTCTTCTAACTTCCCGTTTTAGCGGGAGGCGAACTATAGCAAAGTTAACCCTCTCGGCGCAAGGGAATATGAAAATAATTTAGATTATTCACTAGAGCAGGCGAGATAACTCGCTCATGTTATGTATCTAGCGCATCAGCTGATTTGAGCACAGATGCGATGGCTCTATCAAACAAACTGGCTGGCTCAACCAATAAGGCGGTGCCACGACTGAGGTGAGTACAAAAGTGGTCGATCGTAATTACTGCGGGAGCGGCATGTGATTTAAAACTAAGTACCATCATGTTCGTGCTATGACCAATCCAGTGAATACATCCTCGCCAGAATTTATCATTCAAACTCATTTCAATGGCAGCCCCTGCCACAAGACGTTGACGCAGAGCGTCAATATCAATAGTCCGAGTAGGAGGGGTCAAGCGGATCTCCGCATCGGGCGTAGCATAAGAACGATATTCTTCCCCCGTCAGCATCATGACATTAAGACCGAGCTCAAATAGGATATCGACGAGGTACTTGCGCATTTCGTCCGCTTTGTCTTCGGTAGCAATATCCGATATGACGAGTGCAGGCTGTTTAATAAAATCGTTAAACGTTGTCCGCACTTTTTGCAAAGACAACTCCGGCTGTGCGTCAGGAGGAGGATTCTGTGCGCGTTGATGCGCATCACCCAACCAATTCAATAAGGCATGCTGCTTAAACTGGTTGAGATCCATGAGCTCCATACCAACCCGAAGGATCTCCATCAGCGATGGCATCATCCGTGAGAATTGCTCCCGATCGTCTTGACTAACTTTGGGTCGAATACTCCAGACGACATCAGGAACAAAAGCGCGAAAATCACTCGCTAATACCGGATCTTTACGATCAGCGGTATTGATAACTTTGACCCACTCGGTTTCAAGAAAGGTGACGAACTGTGCTGGGATGCCGAACGGTACAAGTGCCGCATGCAGACTAATAGCAGTTTGTTCAAATTGGCTATAACGAATTTGTGCTTCTTCGATCGACTTCACAGTCCGTCTGATGGACTTATCCTGGATGCGCAGCTCTCGTAAAACAAAGATGTCAAAACGGTTGATAATGCGTTGGAACAACCCTGGGATCGTGCAATCGTGTTTTGCCAAGGTTTTAAAAATGCGCTCAATGTCGATATCAAACTGTAATTTTTGGGAATCGATGTGTTGCACGCCAATGCTGACTGTCGCGATACGGTTAAGTAATAGGCGTGCCGGATGCTGCCCTGAGCGTAAGAAATCCTTATCGATCAGCGCCAGCTGTAAAAACAGAAATTGGATACGAGCAATCTGGAGGCGGAGTTCAAATGGAATTAAGTAGTCAAATAAGATTGATTCGAATAGTAATGTAACAACATCAATTTTCATTTGCTCTTCACTTGAACGCGCAAGCTGGAATAACACTTCGCGCTCTTGATGAAGCAAATTAATGATGTCACCTTGTGCATTGACCAACTCGCTACGCTGGGGCGTCAGTAATTTGTGCATTAACCCGACAATGGCCGGAAAATCTAATCCAGCAAATGAAAACTTTTCAGACACGCCCCTGACGCCATCAGCAACCGTAGAGGCTGCAGCTTCATGTGCGTGCTGGAGACGCTGAACCAGCGCTCGCATGACAACCACGTTTTGAGTGGCAACTTTCTTCGCTGCAAGCACAGCAGGCGACAATGGTCGGCCACGTGATTTCGTTTCCCAACTCAAATCTTCTTCGGCACCCAAGGCCATCCTTAAGATGTCCCCTAACCCCGCTCCACCCTCAAGCCAAAATAAGGGTTGTGGTTCATGCTCGCTCGAAATGGCATGGTCAGTTGGCGGCCTAGAAAAACCTGCTGTCCCCCGCACAGCCAACAATAATTGCTCAATATTGACCGTATGTTTCGTAATTAACTGTGGAAATGCGTCATTTGTCGCTGCGTACGTGGTCGGAGGGGAAGAGGAAGGTGCGGGCGCAACACGCTTCGTTGGGCGACTAACGCCCAAGTGATGTGATTGCGCATCTTCTAATAATGTGGACAAGCTGACCTTCGGTGCCGCTGGTGGGGTTTTATTGAACTTCAATGACATATTATTCGACACACCGTGCTTCGCCAAATCTGCATTGGCTCGCTGATACATCGTTTTCACGTAGCTGCTCAACGTTTCGCCTATTTGGGTGACAAGAATGCCGGTCAGTGCCGGAGATACGTCTAATGTTTCTACCGCCTCTGAAATAGAGCGCGCTAATAAATAGGGGCGAAACGGATTTTCACGTTCACGAATATCGCTATCGTTGAACATCACTGCAAGGCGAATGTTCAAGTTCACGAGCTCTTCTTCGGCGCAGTCGCGAAACAACTGAACGACGTTGTTGAAGCGCAGGGAATCCTCAAACGCCGACGAGTCGAGAAGACCGATATTTTCTAGAGATAGGGATAATGCAGAAGAAGTTGGACGAAAGGTTTGATATGTCGTTTCAATACTACGGTCCAGCAACTGCCCGATGTGTATGTTTAGCTGACGGATTATCTCTTGGCGATTCTCTTGGAGAATAACGCGGGCATGAAAAATTTCTGCTTTTTCTAGCGGTGAATGACATGCATTCGCTTTCGCAAACAGAGACTCAATCGCTGGCGGAACAATAAATTGAATCGCGCTTTGAAAGCTATTGAGAAACTCTGCCCGTGCACTTTTGAGTAATTCCTTTGGCTGCATACAGATCCTATTGCATAAATTCCTTCATACAATATACAAAATCCGCTTTGTGTTCTGCAAAAATGTGTAAAAAGTGATGAATGACTGATGTCTTTTTTGAGAATCAATCCCTTCAAGCTGCTTTCTTTTTGCGCACAGGAACCTTTTTTGCCGCGACAGCAACAACTTCAGTCACTTCTTCGGCATTTTTTGTTTTCGCGCTAGCCTTCACCGCAGGTGTTTTCGCTTTACGCTCTTCAAATTCAAAACTGACCTTACCGTCTTTTCCACGAACGAGGAACGCTTTGAAAGGGCGGCGTGTGCGCTGTGAAACGAAACCAGGCAACAAATCAGTTTTGCCTTCGCCTAATAACTTCGCCATCTGCTCCGGTAAGATTTCTTGTTGCAGAATAATTCTGCCACTACGGAAATCGCAGGACTTCGGTTTAGCCATCGATTTTTCGCACACATAATTGAGCGGCATTTCGTATACGCCGCTGCCACACTTAGGACATGGGCCTAACGATGTTTGCGCGCTGAAATCTACGCCCTCGCCATCCTCTCCCTCGTCTTGATTCTGACCAAAATCAAATTCCAGCTTGAGATTGTTATGCTCTGTATCAGGCACAATTTTCAACACAGCAGCAAAGGGGCGACCCATTTTCGAGCGGAATCCTTGTAATGGACCAATCTCGCGTTTGGACAATAACTCTTCGACCTCAGCCACTTCGAATTGACGGCTGCCAGGTGTCTTGCTCATTGAAAATTCGCACTTAGTACAAGCAAAGCGACGGTAATTTTCTTTTACAACGCCGCCACAATGAGGACAGGGCGTATGTAGTGTTGCGTAGTCACCAGGAATCGTGTCGTTGTCGTATTCCTTCGCACGTTTGACGATAATTTGCGTCATCTGGGCAATTTCGCGCATGAACTCTTCGCGGCTGATTTTGCCTTTTTCCATTTGCGAAAGTTTGTATTCCCATTCACCGGTTAATTCTGGTGACGTCAGTTCATCGACACCCAATCCCCGCAACAAGGTCATCAATTGTGATGCCTTTGCCGTCGGAATCAGCTCTCGACCTTCACGTAATAGATATTTTTCGGTCAGAAGACCTTCAATAATCGCGGCACGTGTTGCTGGCGTGCCGAGGCCTTTACCTGCCATCGCGTCACGTAAATCACCGTCGTCCACTAATTTGCCCGCGCCTTCCATTGCAGAGAGCAGGGTCGCTTCACTATAACGTGCGGGCGGTTTCGTCACCAGGCCATGCGATGTCACTTGGTCAGCCAAGACCTTCTCGCCCTTGGCGACGGCAACTAAGGTTCCTTTACCTTCGGTGTCTTTTTCTTCTAATGCTTCTTTACCGTAAATCGCTAACCAACCGGCGTTGGTCATGACCTTACCTTCGGTTTTGAAATGGTGTCCGGTTACTTCAGTGATACGCGTTGTGACTTGGAACTCAGCAGCGGGGAAAAACACCGCCATGAAGCGCCGCGTCACCAGGTCGTAAAGCTTTTGTTCTGGCTCAGACAGGTTTTTTGGCGCCTGCCCTGTTGGAATGATCGCAAAGTGATCACTGATCTTACTATTATCAAAAATCCGCTTGTTTGGTTTGACCCAGTTATTGTTGAGGATCTGCGCGGCAAATTGATAATAGTTGTTATTTTCAGAAATGGTACTGAGCGTCTGCTTGACGGTTTCTTGGTAATCTTCTGGCAGATGGCGAGAATCAGTACGAGGGTAAGTCAATACTTTGTGCTTCTCGTACAAAGCCTGTGCAAGACCGAGTGTGTTTTTCGCTGAAAAACCAAATTTGGCGTTGGCTTCGCGCTGTAAGCTCGTCAAATCGAATAAACCAGGTGCCATTTGCGTTGCAGGTTTGGACTCTTCAGTCACATTACCTTGACGACCACGACAAGCAGCGACAATGGTGTCTGCTGCTAATTTGCTCCACAAACGTTCTGCTTTCTTTTCGGGATCATGTTCATCTTTTTTGAACTGTTGATCCATCCACCGCCCTTCATAAATGCCGGCAGCACAAACAAATTCAGCGCGAACTTCCCAGAAGTCACGAGAGACAAATTTTTTAATTTTTTCTTCACGCTCGACAACGATTGACAAGGTCGGCGTCTGAACACGTCCCACAGTAGTGAGATAGAACCCACCTTCTTTGGAGTTAAACGCTGTCATGGCACGTGTGCCATTGATACCAATTAACCAATCCGCTTCCGAACGGCAACGCGCAGCATCTGCCAAGGGCATCATGTCATCATCGCTGCGCAATTTCTGGAAACCATCACGAATAGCGGCGGGCGTCATGGATTGCAACCACAACCGTTTCACTGACTGTTTCGCTTTCGCATGTTGTGCGATCAGCCGAAAAATAAGCTCCCCTTCGCGGCCCGCGTCACATGCGTTAATCATGGCGGATACATCTTTGCGCTTAATCAACTTCGTCAGCACTTTTAGACGTGTTTCGGTTTTTGCGATGGGGTTTAAGGCAAAATAAGGGGGAATCATTGGCAAATGTGTGAAGCTCCACTTGCCACGTTTCACGTCGAATTCTTCTGGTACGGTGATCTCAAGTAAATGACCGACCGCGGATGACAGGACGTAATCATCGGATTCAAAATAATCATCATGCTTGGTGAAACCTCCCAAGGCTTTCGCGATATCGGCTGCGACGGAGGGTTTTTCGGCAATGATGAGCGTTTTTGTCATTTCGTGATTCTCGAATGGTGTTCTGTGCGTGGGAAACAATGTCGAATGTGCAACATTTTTCCTAAATAAGCGTAAGACTAACCTAAATTAGCGGGAAATGATAAGCGTGATGATCTAAAAATCACGATCAATATGCGATTTTTGTCAGAAATCTACGAATATTGAAACGATTAATGTAACAGGCGAGTAGCATTGTCGTCATCTGACAACAATAATTCATCAAACATCAACATATCTGGCTCAGTACCCTGACTCCACAACATCATCAGGACGATGATGCGTAACTTATCTAGCGGTAATGGTGACTCGTTGACAGCCAAAGCGCGTTCGATCACGATTTCTCGTTGCAATGAAGTTAACAAACCGGCAGATTCTAAAAATTGAATAAACCCGATTGCCTCGGTACCTAAAGCAGAGAGCTCAACTTGTGCATAGACGCGGAAGCCACTTGAACTCTTCGGTGCGGGCTGGGTTTCATCCGTTGTCATCGCTAAACCAGTCAGCCAGTCCAACGCTTCAGAAATTTCGTCGTCAGGAAAACCAACCGCTGACAATTTTTTGACCAAGGCTGCCGTATCCGGGCAGGCATCTGGCCGGTAATAAGTTTCGTAGAGGTAAACAAGGATATCAAACATGGCACTACTCTATCTCGTGCAGCAGTTTCGGACAAGTACCTTCGGCGACAATACACCACAGATTTTTGATTTATATTGATTTCCGGCAACACAACAGGGCGACCGGATCCATAAAATAAACTGAAGATTACCAAGAAATAACGAATAAACAAGGAGGCATTGTCCATCATGACAAAAAGTCGCGCGCCTGACGTATTCCGCTGAAATATGAACGATATGAAGGTGTCGTCATCAGATTCTATATATCAAATCGTCGCCTTTACCGCTTTTTTGCGGTTCATCCTAAACGGCGAATCAGCCCCCCAGGCAGGGATTCCACTCTTCCCGCCAGTTCTAGCTCTAATAATTGCGAGGTCAAGGAACCAATATCCAAGCCAGTATGTTGCGCTAACAAGTCCAACGGCTGGGGATCGTGTGTCATTGCTAACAATAGCGTATGCGTTGGCAATGAGTCATGCGATGTCTCCACGTCAGTCGGCGTTGGCGAAGTCGACGCGACTAGCGATACGGGCGTAAAGCGCAACTCTTCAAGAATATCCTGCGCAGACTCCACCAGCTTTGCACCCTGTTTGATGAGATAGTGGCAACCTCGCGCCAACGGAGAATGAATCGAGCCAGGTATCGCGAATACCTCTCGTCCTTGCTCCATGGCCATTCTTGCGGTAATCAATGAACCGGACTGCGCGGCCGCCTCAATGACCAGTACACCCAAGGCCAAGCCCGAAATGATTCTGTTGCGACGGGGAAAGTTGGAAGCAACCGACGGTGATCCAAGTGAGTATTCACTGACAATACAACCCTTATCCACAATAGCGTGTGCAAGATTTCTGTTCTTCGCAGGATACACAATATCAATACCAGTACCAATCACAGCAATCGTTCCGCCAACGCCTCGCAATGCACCCTCATGGGCCGCAGTATCAATGCCAGCGGCAAGTCCTGAGCTGACTGTTAAGCCAGCATGACTCAGTGCTTCCGAAAATTGGCTAGCGTTACGAATGCCCTGCACCGTCGCATGACGACTACCAACCACACCAATACTAGGGGCAGCTAATAGTTCAGGCTGTCCTTTGACGTACAGTAAGATGGGCGGATCTGGGATCTCCAGCAGCATGCGCGGGTAGTGGGGATCAGCTAAGGTAATGACGTAATTATGCGCTTGCTCTGACCACACTGCGGTCTTCTCATACAGCGCCAGCAGATCCGCACTGGGTGGCTGCAGCAAAGCTCTCGCGATTTTAGGACTGACAACGGTCGTTAGTTGTTCGTAACTACAGGCGAATATCTTGTCAGGTAAGCCAAAGGTTTGTAATAGGGCCTTTGCAGTGATGGCCCCCACGCCTGGTGTTTGCTCAAGTCTTAACCAGGCGAAAAAATCAGAAAACAACGACCACCCTCAATACCAAGGAAAACAATTATTGCGGTGAGCGGGCAACGTCACCCACTTTGACGATGTCTTTGACTTGCATAATCAAGCCATAAGACATGGTATCGAATACACGGAAAATAAAGACGTCGCCGTACAATTCATCTGGAAGTTTCACGAGGCGGTTATCATCGGTTTTGTCCCTGATCGTTTCCCCATGACGCTCTAAGGACAAGACAGTGCCGACATCAAGGCCACTCTCACTACCGCGGTTAAGGGCAACGATCTGGTTTTGTCCAGCGACGTTCACACCACCATATACACTCACGACGCGAGATTTGATTTCTTGAGATGGAGGATGAGGGACATAATTAATAATAGGCGTGGGCGGTTGAGGAATCAAACGATCACCGACCGACATTTCTTCTTTTGATTTCACGACAACGAACGTATGCACATCGCCGTCGTCACCAGCTTCGCGATCCAATTTCATTGTGCCAACAAACGCTGCCTCATAGCCGATCACCAATCCAGTGTCCGGATCTTTCAGCGCAACACCTGGTCGGAAGACTTGGAACGACGTACCGCCGTCGAGGTCACCCCGAACGTATGCTTTTTCACCTTGCCCAATGTTGACACGACCTTCACTCGCAGAAATGATGCGTGGTGTTCGGTCAAGTGCGTTGCGCTCGATCACCAGCGGCTGTGACAAAAAAGGATCGATGATTGCGGAAGGAATAGAAGGGATCGCGTCGGCACCAAGCCCCTCAACGCGGGAACGAGGTGTCCATTTAACAACAGGCACGCCCCCAGCAGCACCATCACCGACGCCGCTACCACCGACATTAGCAAGGCGTAGGCGTTGGTTCACGCGATCAAAATAAACGATTTGCCCAGGATAGATCCAGTGAGGGTTACGAATATCCTCTTTGTTCATACCCCAAACTTGGGGCCAGCACCAAGGATTTTGAAGAAACTGCGCAGAGATACCCCACAAAGTGTCACCCCTGACAACCAAATGCTTATCTGGTGCATCAGGCAAAAATGTACATTTGCTATTGTTTGCAATAGCTTGCGCCTGAGCGATCGTCGCTTCCGCAGGAGAAGCAAAAGAAACTCCTTGCGTAAATGAAAGACCTGCGGCGAGGAGGGCGGCGATTGTGCTAAACTTTTTCATGTACATTATCCGATGCAAGATGCTGCAAAACAGCAAACTGGCAAGCACGCAGGCAAACGCCGGCAAAACTTGCCAAATTGAATCAAATTCTGCCCATAAATCCTTGAACTAGCAAGAAAAACAGCGCAATTGCCTCCTCGGCTTGTTGTGAAAAGTCTTATGTCTATATTAAATATTTTGCGTTATCCCGATCCGCGCCTGCATAAAAAGGCAAAACCGGTCACTGTATTCGATGAGCGTTTAAAGAAACTCATCGCTGACATGGCAGAAACCATGTACGACGCGCCTGGTGTCGGTCTCGCTGCGTCGCAGGTTGACGTCCACGAACAACTCGTCGTGATTGATACATCAGAAACCAACGATCAACTGCAAGTCTTCATTAATCCAGAAATCATCTGGGCCAGTGAAGAGAAAAAGGTCTACGACGAAGGTTGTCTCTCGGTACCGGGTGTGTATGACGGTGTTGAGCGACCTGCTGAAGTCAAAGTGAAAGCACTTGATGCGGATGGTAAGCCGTTCGAAATTCACGCTGATGGCTTGTTAGCGGTGTGTATTCAGCATGAGATGGACCATTTGCAAGGCAAAGTCTTTGTGGAATATCTCTCGCCCCTCAAACGCAATCGTATCAAGACAAAGATGATCAAAGAAGAGCGCGAAATCGCTCGCAAAGAGGCCCATCGCCGATGAAAGTCATTTTCGCCGGTACCCCAGAGTTTGCCGCGACGGCACTGGCTGCTTTACATCAAGCAGGGCATGAGATCGTTCTGGTGCTGACGCAACCCGACCGTCCTGCGGGGCGTGGTATGCAATTACAAGCATCTGCCGTCAAGCAATACGCTGTTGCGCACCAGATTCCCGTCGCGCAACCGGTCTCTTTGCGTTTGAACGGTAAGTATCCCGAAGTTGCTGCCGAAGCAGATACCCTGCTGCAAAACACACCACATGATGTGATGGTCGTGGCTGCGTATGGGCTGATTCTGCCGTTATCGATCCTAACAATTCCCCCGCGTGGATGTCTCAATATTCACGGTTCTTTATTGCCACGTTGGCGCGGCGCCGCGCCGATTCACAGAGCCATTGAGGTCGGTGATAAGGAGACGGGAATCACCATTATGCAAATGGAAGAGGGACTCGACACAGGCCCTATGCTTCTCTCGCGTAAGGTGACCATCAGCGACACAGAGACCACGGGCAGTTTGCACGATACTCTAGCGACATTGGGCGGTGAGATGATTGTCGAAGCACTGCGTTTACTGGAACAAGACGCTCTGCCCGCAACAGTCCAGCCAGAAGAGGGCGTCACTTACGCTTCGAAGATCAGTAAAGAAGAAGCCGCGCTCGATTTTCATCAACCTGCCGACGTACTCGCCAGAAAAATCCGTGCATTTAATCCTTTTCCGGGTACACATGCGTCGTATGCGGATAAAGCCATCAAAATCTTCGCAGCACGTGCTATTCCAGATCAGCCACAGACACGGCAGCCAGGTGAGGTGCTCCGTGCATCTGCGCAAGAAGGAATCATTATTTCCTGCGGTCAAGGTTCCCTGCAACTGCTCGAATTACAAAAACCTGGTGGAAAACGTCTGCCGGCAGCCGAGTTTTTACAAGGCTTCCCACTCACGGTCGGTACCGCGCTGAACGTCAAGTGACCAACGCTATGCAGCAAAAAAACGACAGCCGAGGCGATTTTTCAGCCTCGGTTTGTCAATTGAACGTGAAAACATCTGAAACCTTGTTGGTATAGAGCAAATTCTTTGTTGTGCGGTAATACTTGTTGTATTCTCTTAGGCTCAATGATGGTCGTATCGTCTGTTGAGTCGGTCGTAACAAGAATTCAAAAAGGTAAGCGCATGAAGATACTTCTACCCGTTGCCGTGGCTGCGGTTTTACTGACGGGTTGTTCCACGCCGTTTTACGATGTTGCGAAAACAAGTGCCCCTGCCTCAGAAAAAGGAGCAGGAACACCGGTGGCGTCGAATTGGTTGCTGATTGCAAAGGACGTTGCTGATCAAATCAAGTTAGGCACCGACAAAATCGGCGCTCCTGTATTTGTGACGCCACCAGCCCATAGCAGTAAATTCGCGCAGGCGTTTTATACGCAAGTGGTCACGTCGCTGGTTAATCAAGGAGTCACTGTCAGGAAGTTTAACGACGGAACGGCTCAGATTATCGACATTGATACCCAATTGGTGCGTTTTTCAGCTGAGAAAACTGAAAACCGCCGCTTCCTTGGTATAGCGGGGATGGGTACATCGACAGACAACGCCGACGCTGCGCCTAAATACGAAGTGATTGTGACGACCTCACTAATCAAAAATGCGCAATATGTTGCAAGAAGGACGGATGCTTATCCCGTCAACGAATATGACGCATCGCTTTATAACAAAGATGCAGAATTTACTTTTAAAGTCACCGGAGGCCAATAATGTTAAAACAATTTGTACTTGCTGTTAGCTGCGGCGTGTTATTGAGTGCTTGCTCATCAATGAGCGGTTTCGGTGGCAGCAATAGCAACACTTCCGCTTCAGCCCTGTCTTGGAAAGAAGCGGAAACCAACGAATTTATTCCAACAAACCAAAAAGCGGCGGCAGCATTGATTGCAGCAGCGAGCAACTCGTTAGATAAATCACGTCCTCTGATCGTTGCAACACTGGCCAATATCAATGCGTTAGAAGAATCGTCTCCGTTTGGACGGATTGTTGCCGAACAAGTTGCTGGTCAATTCTCACGCTCTGGTTATCAGATGGTGGAAATGAAGTTCCGCGATAAAGTGTTCATTAAACAAAACGTCGGCGAGCTGTTACTGACCCGTGAAATTAAAGAAGTTGCGCAAAACCACAGTGCACAAGCAGTGATCGTTGGTACCTATGCAGAAAGCGAAAAACTGGTCTTCGTTAATTTGAAACTGATTCGTCCAGGCGACAACATCGTTCTGAGTACCTACGACTACGCGTTACCAATGGACAGAACTGTTCGCTCTTTGCTCGGTCACCGTTAATCTTCCTTGCTCGTCGTTCATTCCCCTCATTACATCTCCTCATCACTCATCTTGTTACCGACAGGATGAGTGGCGGTGGATGGATCAGATGGCGTCGATGCTCTAAATAACGATCCTTGTGCGGCATGGCTGATGGCTAATACAGCGGGATGCGTGAGTTTGCGTTGAACAGAAATCGCAAAAAATCGCTCACGGATCTCGTCCGTACTTCCGATCAAATTCACATCGTATTGCCGCATTACCATATCAGCAATCACCGATGGCGCAGCGAACATGCCAGCGCCAGCCTGCCCGAAAGCACTCATCAGTGCGCTATCATCAAATTCCCCCGCAATGCGCGGACGCAATCCTTGTTGGTCCATCCATTGTTGCAAGACGGAACGCATCGCGGCATCTTCTCCTGGAAATAAAAAGGGCGCAGCGTCCAGACATGCGGGAAAATCGGCGGGGTACTGTTGACGTAATGCCGACGTTGCAAAGAAGCTGACCGACGACTCACCTAGTAAATGGTTATACGCACGGACTTTGGTTGTCGCTGGCATCGGACTATCTGAAATCACTACATCTAGCTTGTGCGCGGCAAGGTCGGCCAACAAGATATCAAATTTTCCCTCGCGACAATTGATGCGCAAAGTTTGTGATAACTGCAAAGCGGGTTCCAATAGCTTGTACGCCACAATTTTAGGCACCGCATCTGACACGCCAACACGTAATTGCAATGTCCGCTCGGTGGGACGATGATGTAGTACCTCTTCGAGCTCTTGTCCGAGGGCAAAGATATCCTCCGCGTAACTCAGCACCAGTCGACCCGCCTCGGTTAATGCAAGATTGCGGCCACTCTTACGAAATAGTGTCTCTCCTTGGGTCTGTTCAAACAAACTTAACTGCCCACTAATGGTTTGAGGAGTAAGATGCAGTTGCTCACTGGCGCGAGCAATACTGCCCGCTTTTGCAACAGCCCAAAAATAGTACAGATGCTTGTAATTTAAATTGGACACAATGGACTCATTCTTTATTAACCGTGTTCAGCGTCGTAATTCATCGATTTTTACGAAGTATTTATCAATTATATTCGACTTTTATTACTATTCATTTGCTACTACACTGGTCTTGCTCTTCTAAAGAGCACCAAGACATGTCGCCAGACAGCAATGTCTTTATTATTTTCAGGAGAAAAGTATGAGAATCACTGGTCGTACCACACCACGTAACGTGCAAACTGTTGACTTTACCGACGCAACGGCGAGCGAAAGTTTGAAAGTGCTGCGCAACACCTACATGTTGCTTTCGATGACTTTATTATTTTCCGCGTTGACGGCAGGTCTGACGATTGCTTACGCGATTCCTGGTCCTGGCTCTATCCTCACGCTGGTTGCTTATTTTGGTCTGCTGTTCGCAACGACCAAGTTACGTAACAGCGCTTGGGGTATTTTGTCTGTCTTCGCCTTAACTGGATTTATGGGTTACAGCCTCGGCCCCATTTTGAGTCACTACCTGCATATGCCAGGCGGTACCGCCATTGTGATGACGTCGATGGGCATGACAGGGTTAATTTTCTTGGGTCTGTCTGCTTACGTTCTGATCAGCAAACGTGACTTCAGCTTTATGGGCGGCTTCTTGATGGCAGGCATGATTGTCGTGCTGGTCGCAAGCCTGGGTGCGATCTTCTTCCAGATTCCAGCGCTGTCATTGACGATCTCGGCCGTCATGGTGTTACTGATGTCCGGCATGATTTTGTTCGAAACCAGTAACATCATCAACGGTGGAGAAACAAACTACATCATGGCAACGGTTAACTTGTATGTAACGATTTTCAATCTGTTCATCAGTTTGTTGCAGCTGTTAGGCTTTGTTGAAAGAGAGTAATGAT
The DNA here is from genome assembly GCF_049340215.1 of Undibacterium sp. MH2W. Classification (NCBI taxonomy): domain Bacteria; kingdom Pseudomonadati; phylum Pseudomonadota; class Betaproteobacteria; order Burkholderiales; family Oxalobacteraceae; genus Undibacterium; species Undibacterium sp. MH2W. The sequence continues at coordinate 13,910 of NZ_JBMPPA010000002.1, forward strand.
GTTGCATTCCGTCGCTCAACCCTGGATGTGGGTCGTATTTATTGGTTTTGTCTTCGCGATGTTGGCGATTGACGTATTTGCACTGGGTGGCTCACGCGCCCACAAGGTGAGCATCCGGGAAGCGGCGGTATGGTCTCTGATCTGGGTGAGCCTCGCGCTGGGGTTTGATGCGGGGCTCTGGTATTACCTCAAGCAAACGGTAGGCGTTGAGATTGCCTCGGCAAAAGCCATGGAGTTCCTGACTGGGTATGTGATTGAGAAATCACTGTCTGTCGATAACGTCTTTGTCTTTTTGCTGATCTTTGGTCATTTTTCAGTGCCAATTCAATACCAGCGCAAAGTCTTGCTTTATGGCGTCGTTGGTGCGATTGCCATGCGTATTGTGATGATTCTGGCGGGAAGCTGGGTCGTGACGCAATTTGCGTGGGTCATGTATGTGTTTGGCGTATTTTTATTGATCACTGGGGCAAGAATGTTGCGCTCTTCGGGTCACGAAGATAATGTCGACGATAATCCAGTACTGAAATTGGCAAAGAAGCTGTTGCCTTTCACAAACGAATTCCATGGTGAGAAATTCAGTATCCTACGGGACGGTAAGCGCATTTTTACCCCCTTACTGCTGGTACTGATTTTGATCGAAGTATCTGATGTGATCTTTGCCGTGGATTCGATTCCTGCGATTTTTGCAGTGACAACGGACCCGTTTATTGTTTTCACTTCGAATATTTTTGCCATCATGGGCCTGCGTGCCTTGTATTTCTTGCTGGCAGATATGGCTGATCGTTTCCATTTATTGAAATTTGGTCTGGCATTTGTGCTGATGTTTGTCGGTATCAAGATGTTAATTGTTGAGTGGATGCATGTCCCAACCGATGTCTCCTTAATGATCATTGGCTTCTTTCTCGGCGCATCTATTATTGCTAGTTTGCTCAGCACCCGAGCAAAATAAGTCGTCAGCTTCCAATTTGACAAGGTCTGTTTCCATGAAACAGGCCTTTTTTTTGGTATCAATGATTTCTGTCGGCATCGACCTTACGCAGACATCGTATATCGATCTAACCACAATGTATAAGCAAAAACCCGTAAAACGGCCACCTATTGCGTCCAAGCCATTGATCTGACGTATAATTTACGCTCTCAGCGCCGATTTGAGATTCAGATTGCGGGCGCGTAATAAGTGCTGCTAAAAGGACGTCGCCCGATCCGCCTGCATGCACAAGCCGATCGGGTTTTTTGCTTTTTGCGAGTGAACATCATGAATTTATCCCTGCCCATCTCTGCCACCGAAACCCGTTTGCGCGATATTTTGCGTCAACGCATCATGATCTTGGACGGTGCGATGGGGACCATGATTCAACGCTACAAGCTGACGGAAGAAGACTATCGCGGCGAGCGCTTTAAAGATTTTGTCGTACCGGGCAAAGAACTATTCGTCAAAGGTAATAACGAGTTATTAACCTTAACGCAGCCGCACATCATTCAAGAAATTCACGAACAGTATCTGGCGGCAGGTGCGGATCTGATTGAGACGAATACGTTCGGTGCAACGACGGTGGCACAAGACGATTACCATATGGCGCATTTGGCCTATGAGATGAACGTGCAAGCAGCCAAAATCGCTCGCGCTGCATGTGACAAGTACGCAAGCCCCGATAAACCACGCTTTGTCGCTGGGGCACTGGGTCCAACACCAAAAACGGCTTCCATTTCTCCGGACGTCAACGATCCGGCAGCCCGGAACGTGACCTTTGATCAATTGGTCGCTGCGTACCTAGAGCAAACGCGTGGTCTGGTCGAGGGTGGTGCCGACGTCTTATTGGTCGAGACCATCTTCGATACGCTCAACTGTAAAGCGGCCTTATTTGCTATCGATCAGTTTTTTGAAGAAACAGGCCAAACATTACCTATTATGATTTCGGGTACAGTGACCGATGCGTCAGGACGTATTCTGTCAGGTCAAACAGTACCTGCATTTTGGAATTCAGTCCGTCATGCCAAACCGCTCACGATCGGCTTAAACTGTGCGTTGGGAGCAGCATTAATGCGCCCCTACGCGGAAGAGTTGTCGAAAATTGCGGATACGTTTGTGTGTATCTATCCTAATGCCGGATTGCCCAATCCAATGAGTGACACGGGCTTTGATGAATTGCCTGCGGATACATCAGCGTTATTAAAAGAATTTGCAGAAGCTGGCTTTATTAACATCGCTGGCGGCTGCTGCGGAACCACGCCACCGCACATCAAAGCAATCGCCGATATCCTACAAACACAAGCACCGCGGGTTGTACCAACGATCGAACCAGCGATGCGTTTATCCGGATTAGAGCCCTTTACGATTGATGCACAATCCTTGTTCGTCAACGTCGGTGAACGAACCAACGTCACAGGGTCGAAAGCTTTTGCTCGTTTGATTTTGAATGAACAGTATGACGAAGCCTTAGCCGTTGCACGCCAGCAAGTTGAAAATGGCGCACAGGTGATCGACATCAATATGGACGAGGCAATGCTGGATTCTCAAGCAGCGATGACGCGCTTTTTGAATCTCATTGCCTCAGAGCCAGATATCGCCCGCGTACCACTGATGATCGACTCCTCCAAATGGTCTGTCATTGAAGCAGGCTTGAAATGCGTGCAAGGCAAAGCAATTGTTAACTCTATTTCGATGAAAGAAGGCGAAGCGGAGTTTTTGCGTCAGGCGACTTTATGCAAACGCTATGGCGCGGCAGTCATTGTTATGGCGTTTGATGAAACAGGCCAAGCCGATACCTACCAACGCAAAATTGAAATTTGCGAACGTGCTTACCGCTTGTTGGTCGATAGACTCAACTTTGATCCACAAGATATTATTTTCGATCCGAATATTTTTGCGGTGGCAACGGGTATTGAAGAGCATAACAACTATGCCGTCGATTTCATTGAAGCGACACGCTGGATCCATCAGCATTTACCTGGTGCGAAAATCAGTGGCGGCGTCTCCAACGTCAGCTTCTCGTTCCGTGGCAATGACCCAGCTCGCGAAGCAATCCACACTGTCTTTTTATACCATGCGATTCAGGCAGGGATGACAATGGGTATCGTCAATGCAGGAATGATTGGCGTCTACAGTGAACTCGATCCTGAACTGCGTGAGCGCGTTGAGGATGTTGTGCTCAATCGCCGCGCGGATGCAACAGAACGGATGATTGAATTTGCGGCGACCTTAAAAGCCGGTGGTAAAAAAGAAGAAGCGACCCTCGAATGGCGCAATGAACCCGTCGCAAAACGTTTAGCGCATGCGATGGTACACGGTATTACGCAATGGATTGTTGAAGATACCGAAGAAGCGCGTCTCGAGATCATGAACGGTGGTGGTCGTCCGATTCAAGTGATCGAAGGTCCGCTGATGGACGGTATGAATATCGTCGGCGATCTGTTTGGCCAAGGCAAAATGTTTTTGCCACAAGTCGTTAAGTCTGCGCGGGTCATGAAGCAGGCGGTCGCGCATCTTGTGCCGTTTATTGAAGAAGAAAAAAAGCGCAGTGGCGATAATAAGCCAAAGGGAAAAATTGTCATCGCCACTGTCAAAGGTGACGTCCACGACATCGGTAAGAACATTGTCACCGTGGTCCTGCAATGTAATAACTTTGAAGTCGTCAATATGGGCGTCATGGTGCCTTGTTCAGAAATTTTGGCGAAAGCAAAAGCCGAAAATGCCGACATCATCGGTCTATCAGGCTTGATCACACCTTCGTTGGAAGAAATGGCTTATGTGGCCAAAGAGATGCAACGTGATCCCCATTTCCGCATGATGAAGATTCCGTTAATGATCGGCGGCGCCACCACAAGCCGTGCCCATACCGCCGTCAAAATTGCACCGAACTACGAAGGTCCCGTCGTGTACGTTCCCGACGCCTCTCGTTCTGTATCGGTAGCACAGTCCCTGCTGACACCAGAGAGCCGTGATCAATACATTGCCGATCTGGGGACAGATTATGAGCGCATCCGCGTCCAGCATGCGAATAAAAAAGCGACCCCAATGCTCACGTTGGCACAAGCACGTGCCAATAAAATGAAGTTACGATTTGATGGTGAGAACACACCGATCAAACCTAAATTTATTGGTCGCCGTGTATTTAAAAATGTGGATTTAGCGACACTAGCAAACTACATTGATTGGGGTCCATTTTTCCAGACTTGGGATTTAGCAGGTCCGTATCCAGCGATTCTGACCGATGACGTTGTTGGCGAAGCGGCGAGTAAAGTCTTCGCTGAAGGTCAGGCGATGTTGAAGAAGATCATTGAAGGACGCTGGCTCACTGCCAACGGCGTGGTGTCATTGTTGCCGGCAAATTCGGTCAACGACGATGACATTGAAATTTATACAGATGATCAACGTACGAACGTGGCATTCACGTATTACGGCACACGCCAGCAAACAGAAAAGCCGGTCATTGACGGTGTTGCCCGTCCTAACCAATGCTTATCCGATTTCATTGCCCCCAAAGACAGTGGCATCGCCGATTACATCGGTATGTTTGCCGTCACTGCAGGACTAGGAATCGAGAAATACGAAAAACGTTTCGAAGAAGCCCATGACGATTACAGCAGCATCATGCTCAAATCGCTTGCCGATCGTTTAGCAGAAGCATTTGCCGAATACCTGCACGAACGCATTCGGACAGATCTCTGGGGTTATGCCGCCAACGAATCGCTCAGCAACGCCGAGTTGATCGAAGAAAAGTACACAGGTATTCGCCCTGCGCCTGGTTATCCAGCCTGTCCTGAACATACCGTTAAAACAGAGATGTTTAAACAAATGCAGTGCGAAGAAATCGATATGTTTATCACGGAATCGTGGGCCATGATTCCGGGTGCTGCTGTCTCAGGTTTCTATTTTGCACACCCAGAATCGAAATATTTCAGTGTCGGTAAGATTGGTGACGATCAGGTCAGTGATATGGCGAAACGACGTGGTGTTCCTAAAGAGGACGTTGAACGCTGGTTAGCACCTAACTTATAAAACTGTTTCCACGACCCAAGTGCCTCTGGCGCTTGGCCGTCTTACAGTGAAGCGAAGGAGAAGTGATGAAACAATCACTTCTCCTTTTTTTTGCTCCGGAAAACAAATAGTTTGTCGACGATATGCGAAGCAAATAGTTTCCTAAAAGAAAGAATGATAAACTACAATCACTTTTTTTAATATTTCTTTGCAAAAATGCACTTTTTAGCATATTACGTAGAGAGACATTGACGAAGGCAATTGTGTGGCTCATCGACGAGAAAAATGATCCGGTTTGTTGCTTCATACCGAAATATAGTGATTTTTTTACAATTACTTACTGTATCATCATGTTAATAAGTTGCATTTAGTGAAAATATCAAAAATACTATTTCAATGACTATTGCAAGGTATATTGCTATTGAGCACACGCACCGCGAGCGGATACGATGACTGATATTCATACCCAATTTATCGATTTATCCGAATTACGTCTGGGTATGTTTGTCTACCTCGACGTCGGCTGGATGGAGCATCCATTTCCAGTCAGTCATTTCAAAATCAGTCATCCCTCGCAGATTGATACGCTCCGCTCATTGGGGCTACAACGCATTCGCTATTCGCCAGACAAAAGTGATTTACCCCGAGCTGCCGTTACGCCGTCCCTGCACCAAGACGCCGATACCGATGACGTCGTAAATGCCCAAGAAGTCGAAGAAAGTGAAGAAGAACGCGCGACACGGCTTCGTCGCGACCTATTGATTAAGCAAGCGGCGAGTCTTCAAGTCTGTGAAAAACAATTCACGAGCGCGGCACAGACTTTCAGGCAAATCGGCGACCACATGCATGCCCAACCAGAAGTAGCAAGGGCAATGACCGAGCAACTCATCCATAATTTTCTCGGACAAATTTTAGGTGAAGACGAAGCGGCAATCCGGCTTTTGTCAGAAAAAGCGGGTGAAAAAAGTTCGCTACATTCTATCAATGTGACGGTGATTTCACTGCTTCTTGGGAAAGCACTGAAGCTTGATAAAACAGACATGCTGCATCTGGGTATCGGCAGTCTCTTGCACGACATCGGCAAACTGGAATTACCTGATCGTTTGCGGTGGTCTGACGAGCAATTTAGTTATGCTGAAAAGCAGATTTTTCATGAGCACGTCAGCCATAGCGTCACACTAGGTAAAAGCATGGGCTTACCTGCGAGTGCCTTACTGTTAATCGCCCAACATCATGAAAACGTTGATGGTAGTGGCTATCCAAGCCGAGTGAAAGGTGACAAATTAACACCGATCAGCCGAATTGCCGCCTTGGTTAACTTTTACGATAACCTCTGCAACCCCGCCAATCCTGCATTAGCCATCACTCCGCATGAGGCGCTATCGCAACTCTTTACACAGTACAAAGCCCGCTTCCATGAGCCCACATTAACGGCATTTATCCGCATGATGGGCATCTATCCACCGGGCTCGGTTGTGCAATTAACGGATGACCGTTACGCCTTGGTGGTCTCCGTCAACTCTGCGCGCCCGATCAAACCAAAAGTGATTATTCATGATCCTGCTTATCCACGCGAAGAAGCCTTGATCATTAATCTTGAGCAAGAGAAGCAGCTCGGCATACGCCGAAGTCTGAAACCTCTACAATTGCCGAAAGCGGCGTACGACTACCTCTCCCCACGCAAACGCTTATGTTACTTTTTTGAGCGCGGGTTGGAAGTTAACACGCACTTTGTGGCGGAAGGTAGCCCATGAAATCACATCAACTGCAATCATTAATTGATGGAATGTTGGAAGCGGTGATTCTGGTCGATCCGATTCAATTGCGGATTCTGACCGCCAATCGCACGGCGCACCAACTGCTCAAACTCGCGCCTGGGTCGCTGATAGGAAAAGGGATTGTCGATATTGCAGCTGCACCGGAAGATCTCTTTTTTTGGGAAGATGTGGCGGTCGGCCTGACAGAAAATATTCACTCCGAAACGCTCTTGCAGTGTGCTGATAACAGCATTCTGCAAGTCGAGCGCCGTGTTACTTTGGTCAACGTCGGCATGGATAGTTCCTTCTACGTTGTTGCTATCAGTGACCGCAGCAACCAACGGAAAGTTGAAAACGAACTTGAAAAATTGATTGCCGAATTAAGGGGCACTTTAGAGTCTACCGCTGATGGTATTTTGGTGACGAGTCTTGACGGCGGCATCCGCAGTTATAACCATTTGTTTTCAGAGTTATGGGGATTGCCCGACGAGCTCATGACACAGCGCGACGATGGTGCAATCTATGCATGGATGGACAAATGCATGATCGATGCGGAGCATTACACCGAACGCCTCGGCACAATCAGCCGATCTCCCTTGATGGAAGCAACCGACATTTTAGTGCTGCGTTCAGGGAAAATTTTAGAGCGCGTAACCTTGCCGCAATTCGCGCGTGGCAGACCGATTGGTCGTGTTTATTCCTACCGCGACATCACACAAAAATTAGCTGACGAAGCACGATTACAATTAGCCGCAAAAGTCTTCGAATCCAGCACCGATGCCATTTTCATCACCGACCACGAACAGAAAATAATCACTGTTAACCCCAGTTTTGAAAAATTAACGAGTTACACCGAAGCTGAAATGCGGGGTCAAACACCACGCGCGTTTTTTTCTTCAGAAAGTAATGCGGAGCTCATTGATCAATTGCTATCTCGGTTAGAAATCAAAGGATCCTGGGAAGGTGAGTTGTGGAATCGACGTAAAAATGGTCATGCCTATTTATGCATGATTACTTTGGTCAAGCTTCAGGATGATCGAGGCAATACCATCAACTATATTGGCTTTTTTAAAGACCGCACTGAAACACACGCGGCTAAACAAAAGATCGAAGAACTGGCTTTTTCTGATGCGCTTACTGGTCTACCAAATCGACTGTTGTTGGCGGAACGCATTCATCAAGCCATTACCCATGCGAGCCGCAAAGATGGCTCGTTTGCCTTACTGTTTCTCGATCTCGATCACTTTAAACAAATCAATGACTCACTTGGCCATCCATTTGGAGACCGTGTGTTACTTGAAGTCACAGAACGTTTAAAACGCTGCATACGACAAGTCGATACGGCGGCCCGTTTGGGCGGGGATGAGTTCATCCTCCTATTGCATGAAGCCGACGCAGCAGGTGCTGAAATCTGTGCGCAACGGGTGTTAGAAGAATTGTCGGCACCGATTACGCTTGATGGCATGAATTTCACGGTGACCTCCAGTATTGGCATTGCGCTTTATCCAGCAGATGGTCTGAGCATGGATGATTTGATCAAAAATGCGGATAGCGCGATGTACCACGTCAAAGAACGTGGCCGCTCGGATTTCCGTTTTTATCAACGACAAATGAACATTGGTTTGCTGTCGCGAATGAAACTGGATCATGCCATGCGGCAGGCCTTAGAAAAAAACCTTTTCCGCCTGCACTACCAACCTCAATTTGATCTGCGAACCGGCAATATCTTTGGTGTTGAGGCCTTAATTCGATGGAAAGACAAAGATTTAGGCGACGTCAGTCCCGCCCAATTTATTCCGATTGCCGAAGAATCAGGGGCGATTGTCCAAATAGGTCATTGGGTCATGCAGACGGCAATGCGACAGGCCGCAGAATGGAATCGCCAGGGACATTCCCTGCGAATGGGATTTAACGTCTCTGGATTACAATTTCAACAATCGAATTTTGTTGAAATGATTGCGACTGAACTAGCGGCGAATAATCTCAGCCCTGCTTGCATTGATCTCGAGCTTACCGAGTCCGTGCTCATCAAAGATATCGACGAAAATCTCAAGAAGCTCAATGCACTCGCGAAATTAGGTGTCAGGTTGTCGATTGACGATTTCGGTACGGGTTACTCCAGCCTTAATTATTTAAAACAATTCCCAATCCATAAGCTGAAGATTGATCGGTCGTTTGTGGAAGATTTACCTCAAGACGAGAGCAATGCGGCGATCGTCACGGCGATTATCCACCTAGCGCATGCATTGAAACTACAGGTCATTGCCGAAGGTGTTGAGACAGAAGAGCAACGGCAATTTTTGTCCGAACTGGATTGCGATGAACTACAAGGCTATTTGTTTGCCCCTGCCATGTCCTTAGAAGAGTTTGAAAAAACCTTTCTACAAGACGTTCATAATTTAGGTTGCCAATTACGTGTCTCTTCTTGAATCTGAGCGATTTGTTCTGCATTCAATCCTGCACTGACCAAGTCGCGGCTATCTAACGACTTGCTACCGATATTCAGACTTGCTTGAAGCAGATATTGATATCCGGTGATCACATCTTTTTCTGTTCCCATGCCATACAGGTAATGGCGACCTAGCTGGAACTGCGCAGAAGACAAGCCTTTCGATGCCGCCTGTTTGAGTAATGCGACGGCCATTTTTTCATCTTTAGGTAAACCATTTCCATCGTTGTACAACATCGCGAGATGATATTGGGCAGCAGGATTTTTTTGCAACGCAGCACCTTGGTATAACGCAGCTGCTTTTTTGAAGTCTTGCGGCACGACCTGACCTAGTTCATACAAAGAGCCAAGAATTAATTGCGCTGCAGAGAAATTTTGTTTGGCAGCCATATTAAACAAAGACAGCGCATACGCTTCGTCTCTGTCTTCGCCATCAGCGGTGAGATACAATAAACCGAGATTGGTTTGTGCACCTGGATGTCCTTGTTCTGCGGCGCGTTTCAACCATAGACGGGCCTCCTCTAGACTTTGATATCCAAAGTCCCCATTCAGATAAGCCAACGCTAATGTATTTTGCGCCTCGACATCTCCCATCAAGGCCCAATGCTGCACTTGCATTTCGTCTTCATCAAAATCATCGTCGCCAACGGCACTGGCGCATGACGCCATGATCGTTAGTGCAAAAAAAAGATGGAGGAATTTTTTCATCATTTTCTTTCGCTTTTTTGGACTTGATTTGATACTACGCCCGTCGCTCTCAAAAACATGTTTCTTTCGTGTCGAATAAGGTAACGAATTGTTATTCAGGAACTGACTATTTGATCTCTCGCAAGGTACACTATTAGAAATTTAAAGGGAAGGGCTCCATGTTGAATCAAGTCACCAAAAAAAAATTTCGCATCGGTCTGATTGCGAACCGCTCTCATCAAGATGCGAAAGACTCCGCCTTAGTACAATTGATTCGTGGCGCACAACACGCCATTGCATTTTTGGAACCGGAGTTCGTTGTCGTTGGCAGAACGCTTGACGCGATGGTAGGTCACGGTCTTTTAGACATCTGCAAAAACATCGAACGATTCCCGTATGGACGTGATGGTGGCTTGATGAAGCTCGTTTCACGAGTTGTTGATAGTGACCCAGCACGCGCTGTGGATGCGGTGATTTATCTGATTGATCCTGTTGATCCTTCTTCTATTTTTCCTGAAGCAGTCGCCTTAAAACGGCAATGTGTGATCCATAAAAAACCCTTTTTAGCGACATTGGCAAGCGCACGCGAGTGGCTGGAATTGGAAGCACATTCGCGAGGTGCACAATGCGACATGAGCCTTCAAAAAAGCTTTCAATTACAACATGAAAGTATTGCGCTCATCGCACACGACGCAATGAAACAAAAAATGTTGTTACTTGCTGAAAAACATTTTTCGTTACTCGATCAGTTTGCGCACCGTTATGCAACGGGAACGACAGGCGGTTTGCTCAATGCACTTGCACAAAAAATAAAAGGTGAAGAAGCAGGTAGAAATTGGGTGAAGCCTTACTTGTCAGGACCGCTTGGTGGGGACGCACAACTTGCTGAGTTAGTGTTGGATCGTGATATCCGACGAATTTTATTTTTAGAAGATCCCCATGTTGCACGGCAACACGAGGCGGATATTCAATTACTAGAAAGAGCCGCGCGCACTGTAACCGATTTTTCTCAGGTCATTAGTGAAGTCGATGGTGCCGATCACTGGCTCACGTGTTTAGAACAGCGTGTTGCACAGAACTGAAAAATGATTTAATTCGTTTCCACTTCACGCCCAACTTACACACCCTATGTGTCTCTCAGGGTGTTCATCATGGTTTCTGAAAGAAGATAAATGACGCGCAAATATGCCGATATGAATCAACATGACGCGCTGTATAAAGTCGCACGCGCCTATCCTGGGGGTCTAGAGGCCTTGGCAGCCAAGTTGGATATGTCTGTCAATGTGCTACGGAATAAACTGGCACCAAGCATTGATTCACATTACCCATCGTTTGAAGAATTATCGCAAATCGTCGAATGTTGCGATGCAGCGGGGGTCGCTGATGCTCATCTTCCACTCCATGCCTTGTTGGGACGGCACGGACTGGCTGCCTTTGTCATTCCCGAGCCAGGTCAAATCAAAGATGATGATTTGTCCCGTACCGTGTGCCGTGTCATGAGTCAGGTAGGCGATGTGGCCGAAGCCGTATCGACTGCATTGCTCGATGGTGTCATTACCGACGCAGAAGCAGATCTGATTGAGCGCGAATTTCAGGCAGCGCTCACGGTATTGGGAGAATGGCGTGCGAAAATCCGTGCTCACCGCCAATCACAGCCGTCATAAAGAACCGTCATCACGGGTAGTCATTTCGTAAAAGATCATGAACATCGCTGCGTGGATCGCCTGCATGCTTTACAATCAAGTCCTTTGTTGACGCTTCCTGTACCATGTCTGACGAATCACTCCCCTCGCATCCTCGTCCGCAATCTCTGGCCGATATATTCATTTCATTCACCCTACTGGCATTGCAGGGCTTTGGCGGAGTACTCGCCATCGTTCAACGTGAACTCGTCGAAAAGAAACAGTGGCTGACACCCGAAGAATTCGTCGAGGACTGGGCTGTAGCGCAAATCATGCCTGGTCCTAATGTCATGAATCTGTGCATGATGGTCGGTAACCGTTATTTTGGTTTGCCTGGTGCCATCACGGCGTTAGCGGGAATGATCACGATCCCACTCATTATCGTTTTATTACTTGCACTGACCTACGCTCAGTTTGCCGATCATCCTGGTGTTGCGGGTGCATTGCGCGGTATGAGTGCGGTGACCTCAGGGATGATTTTTGCGTCAGGTCTGAAACTCATCCCCGCACTCAATAAGCATCCCCTAGGAAAAACAAGTGCACTGATCCTCAGTGCTGTTTGTTTTGTTTGCGTTGGAATATTCCGCGTCCCATTGGTCTATGTGTTACTTGGATTGGGTGCTATTGCTTGGCGCTTAGTCTATAAAAAGCTGGAGAAATAATGTCCCTGCCAGCCCACCTGTTATCCATTCATATGACGTGGTCCGATTGGCTCCATCTTTGGCTCCACTTTTTGATGCTGTCCCTACTCTCTATCGGTGGTGCGATTTCAACGTTGCCTGATATGCATCGCTATATCGTCGGCGAGCATCAATGGCTCAACGACACGCAGTTCAATTCATCGATCGCTATCGCCCAAGTTGCACCGGGACCGAATGTGTTATTTATCGCCCTCATGGGTTGGAATATCGGACTGAATGCGGGCAGTATGTGGATGGGACTCTTTGGGATGTTTGTGACCATGAGTGGCATCTTGTTTCCGAGTACAACGCTGACTTTCTTTGCAGCGCGCTGGGGGCATGAAAACCGCGATCTACTCTCCGTACGGAGTTTTAAATTAGGTATGGCGCCGATCGTCGTAGGCTTGCTGCTCTCGACTGGCTGGATTATGTGCAGCTCGCACGATGTACCGACCAAGGATTGGCCGATTTGGTTGCTGTCTGCACTGTGTGCATTGGTCGTCTGGCGCACACGCTTGCATCTCTTGTGGCTCTTGGCGCTAGGGGCAATTCTCGGGTGGTTCGGTTTAGTATGACAAAACAAAAGGGCAGCAACGCGACTGCCCTTTTTCGATGTTAGACAAAACCTAGGTTGCGACTACTGGCGTTGTAGTTGGTCAAATTCGGCAGTAAGGTCAACAAGTCGCTATCTGAAACACCCAGCCATTTACCCAATGTCGCGGCGTATTGCTCTACCGAGGTGGTTGGGAGCAAACGTCCCTGACCCACATCATCCGGACCATTCGATGCGATGATCGGGGGTGTGCCATAGTAACGCTGACCGTTCACCGCGCCGCCCATAACAAAATGCATGCTCCCCCAACCGTGGTCTGAGCCGTCGTTATTACCACTGAGTGTCCGTCCAAAATCAGAGGCGGTAAAGCTCGTAACGTTGTTCGCGACACCTAACTCGACGGTGGCATTGTAAAAAGCCGACATCGCATCCGCCAAACCTGTCATCAGTTTCGGGTGAAGCGTCACGAGACCATCATGCGTGTCAAAGCCGTTCATTGATACAAAAAAGACTTGTCGTTTTGCACCGGTCGTCGCTGCAATCGAAATCATTTTGGCGACCATTTTCAACTGATCACCGAGGCTGTTCTGTGTAGGAAATACCGTTTTCAGTGCAGGTGCCGCTGCCAGCGCCGTCGACAATAGCTCATTGGCGTTGATGGCCCGTGCGTTAATGCGGTTGTATTCGTTTTCAAGCAGATGCGTGCGACTTTGCGTGACCAGTGTTTGGAGTGCACTAGAACAAGCTGAAGAACCGAACAGTGGCGATTTGATGCCATTCAACGGTACTGAGCCCGATGTTGAAATTTGGTATTGGACGGCAGTATTGCCAGCGAGGTACACCGCATTACCCGAGACATTAATGCACGTAAAGGTCGAGTTCGTATTGGATGATTGAAATAAATCGCCCATCTTGCCACCCCATCCTGATTTTGCTCCTTCGGATGACGATGATTGCCAGACCGACTGCTGGTCGTTATGCGAAAACAATTTGGGCGGAAGAGGGACACTCTTGCTGGTGTATTGTGTTTTCGTTGTGGGTTGGATGAGTGTACCAACGTTAAGAATCACCGCCATCTTTCCCGCATTAAAAATCGGCATCAATGGTGATAACTCCGGTGCGAGAGCGTACTGATGGCTAAAACCCGCACTGTCAACAGGCGTGTTGATGGGATTGAGTACGGTACCTGTCAGCGTATTCTGAGCATAACCGAGACTAGGGCGCAGACCGATATAAGCTTTATAACCTGAGGTATCGTACGGAATGAGCGTATTACCGTAATCGTTGCCGCCGTATAAAAAAATACAAACAGTAGCTTTGTAGTCTGTCGCCGTCGCGGCAGATGCCTCTGACAAAGCAGCGAGGTTCAATGCCCATGGCGTCGCAACGCCAGCAATAGACAAGGTGGATGCGCGCTGCAAAAAGGCGCGGCGTGAAGCGTTCATTGATGACTGATCAGACATGGTGGCGTCCTTATTTCTGTACGATGTATTCTGGTGCAGCAAAGACCAATGTCAGTGCGGCATATATACGGTTGGCCGTCGCTGCATCGGTGCCACTCGGCATACTGCTAATCGCCGTCGACAAGGCGGCAATGGTGGCGTCGCTTAGCTGACCGGCAGCAACGACCGTATTTATTTCCGCGAGCAATGCGGTTGGTGTTGCGGCTAAGGGCGTCAAGGTGCTGTAGTCTGGCACGATGTCCGCATTACCTTTACTGATCATTCGTTGCATAAAATTCACGTAACCCACGACCGTCGATTCATTGGTGATTTGAAATTCAGGGGCAACCAGCGAGGCGTTTGCGATGGATGTATTGGGAGGTACGTAGCCTGGTCGGAAGAAATTAAAAACGGACGAGGAGCGTAGAGGGCTCTGCCCCAGTCTCGACGCGGGGTCACTGGTGTTGCCGATGGTCCATAACTTACCCACCGAGCTGACGTTGTAAGCACGCGCCCAACTTAAGAATCGATAAATAGGCTCACGCAATTTACCAAATTGCGGATTGGTCAGGTTTGCACTATTCCGCGCTTCATCATCGAGCAATAAGGCCTTCACCACCGCAGCCAAGTTACCTTTGACGCCAGTACCATCATTAGAAAATACAGCGGCAACACGTTGTACATAAGCGGGCAACGGATTGCTAGTCACCAGTCTTTGAATGAGCTGGCGACTGACAAAAGGCGCGACGTTCGGATGGGCAAAGATAATATCTAACGCCGCAGTAAGGCTGTGCGCACCATCGAGGCCAGCCGGAACGGTGCTCCCCAAAAACGTCGAGGCGGCAGTTTCATGGCGACTAGCAACTTGTGTCAGCGGACGTTGATGGTAATCAGGTGTCGACGTGTTACTGGTCGACAAATCGAAATCCCACCCCGTAAAAATTTGCGCCAGTCCGGTAATATCGGTCAGTGTGTAGGTTTCTTGGTTCGCACCGTTGACCGTTACTGGGGTGCCGTCCGGATTAAGCTTAAGTAACCCGATCGTGAACAATTGCATCAATTCACGTGCATAGTTTTCATCAGGATGGGAATCAATCTTCGGATTCGCTTTGGCACTTCCCACGTAGGTCAAATATTGTCCCATCGCTGAGGTCAACGTAACGGCCTGCAACAAGGTACGGTAATTGCCGAACGCATTGGCTTCGAGCACATCCAAGTAATTAGCGGCGGCAAAAGTTTGCCAACCTGTCGCGGTTAATCCGTCAATACCCACCACCAAGATTTCCGCTAAGGCGTGCGTCACCCGCTGCCGTAACGTATCCGGTGACGTGATCAGTTTGTACCAAACGACTGAATCAAACCCGTTTTGTGTAAAAATATTTGCAGCGGCATCAAAACTATTTGTCTTGAGCCAACTCCAACGGGAAGCGGAAGGAGCCATGGCCATTTGGGCATCAATCCAAGCGGCATAGCCAGATGCTTGGACTTTTGCCATCTCGGTGCGTGTGGCCCCAACCGATGCCTGCGCCAAAA
This sequence comes from Undibacterium sp. MH2W, assembly GCF_049340215.1. NCBI lineage: Bacteria > Pseudomonadati > Pseudomonadota > Betaproteobacteria > Burkholderiales > Oxalobacteraceae > Undibacterium > Undibacterium sp. MH2W. The sequence goes on from NZ_JBMPPA010000002.1 coordinate 29,671, forward strand.
ACCGAGATGCTTGAGCATCGGTGATGGGCGCTGCTGCGACGGGTGGCGTCGTACCGCTGGTTGAAGAAGCCGCACCGCCGCCGCAAGCCTCGAGTAATAAGCTGCTGCTAGTCGCCAGTGTGATCGCCCCTGCGGTATTTTTTTGCGAAGAGGCTAGTGAAGGATCAGAAAGTTCCGGTAACTGGTCTGCGACTTCTTGTATTGTCTGCATCATGTGCCCCGCTTGAAACGGTAAGAATATGGTCAATACCAAGTAGAGTAGAGGATCGGCTAAATCTTGCCTACAAGAATTTGTTGTTTTGAAAGTTACAAATTATGCTGATGCATGGGGCGAATAGCGTTTTTCATAGAGGAGAAGTGATGGCTCATTTTGTCTAGCTGTAATTAATTGTTACAAATTACGGCTCAATGACAAGGAAAATTCCCTGTTTATGTAAATTTCCTACCAAGCTTTGTTACAGACTACCCCGCAGATTGAGGTATCCTTGGCAACTCAAAACCCTGACTGTCCGAAACATCATCCATGAAGTTGAGCATTGAAGCACCTGACAACGAGATTGCAGAACCCGGCGAGGTTCACCTGCATCTCAGATTTCGTCCAGCCAACTTTATAGGAATCGCGATTGTTCTAATCATCCACGGCTTGCTGCTGTATTTCCTGCTGCACATGCAGATGGAAAAAAAGAAGAAACACGGTGATGACGCGGGCTCACAAACACCCATGGTATTGATTCTGGACAAGGCCACCGTCGCTAAGATGGCCGCGCCTGCCCCCAAAAAATCAACACCGAAACCACCGGTCATTGTTCATACTAAAAAAGCAATTACGCCACCGACGCCCGTTGCACCTGTTGAAACGGCCCAAGTGACGGTGAAACAACCCGCACCCATTGTCGAAGCGCCACCGCAGCAAGACATGATGAGCATGCTCAATGCCGCACGTGAACGTCGGCGTGCTCAGCAAGAAGCCGCCAATCAAGAAGAACAAGCAGCCAACCAGTCCAGTCACGGCATGAGCCCACAAGAGGTTGCCGAGGCCAATGTACGGCACAGCATGCAACAAGCGGCAGGGCGTGAAGGCACAAGCGGTGTCTTCCAAATTGTCAGTATGAGTACCCGCGTTGGGATGTTTTCCTTCCGCGGCTGGAAGCCAACCTCTGGTAGCAGCTGGAAACAAACCATCGAAGTCGATGCGGGTCTGGGAGGCAACCTGCAATTGGCGATGGTGCGTCGCATGATTGAGTTAATACGTACTCACTACACTGGAGACTTCAGCTGGGAGTCACGTCGTCTGGGACGCGTTGTCATTTTATCTGCACGTCCACAAGACAGTGAACAACTCGAAGCCTTCCTGATAAAAGAGTTTTTCGGATAAATCGCGCCACGCTGCGTTCGGGATGCATCGATTTCTAGATCACAACAGGTATTTGCAAATCGCATCTGTTCCGATGCACAACGTAAAATAATCATCTGTTATGGTAAAAACTACAGCGAACTGTATCTTTGCCACTGCCCCCATACCGCGGATGATTTGCTGATGCATGCACCTACTCTCTATCGCCAGATTGCCGAACATTATCTCAGTGCTATTCGTCATGGCACATTGACGATTGGCGATCGCATGCCCTCGGTACGCAAAATCATGCAGTTGCATGAGGTCAGCTTATCGACGGCCTTACAAATATGTCGCTACCTAGAAGCCGAAGGATGGCTTGAGGCGCGTCCACGCTCGGGGTATTTTGTCAGACAGCCACGCAGAGTACGACTTGCGCCAGCCATGGAACCCAAACCTTCCACAGCCATCGATCCGGCACAGTTTGTGGGAATTCATGAACGCGTATCAGGCATCATTGCCCAAGGGCAAAGACAGGTCCGAATTAATCTCGCACGCGCCACCGGTGCGCCAGATCTGTATCCCCACAAACAATTACGTCAATTAGCAACGCAATTACTTCGTCAGCATCCACTTCTTTTGACAAAAGCGATCTCGCCTGGTGGCAACAAAGAGCTCAAATCGGCGCTCGCTAAGAGAGCGTTGGACGTGGGAATCAGCACGGCAGCGGAGGACGTCATCGTCACCAACGGGTGCATTGAGGCACTCAATCTCGCTTTGCGTGCCGTGGCGCATGCGGGGGATGTGATTGCCGTTGAATCACCGACGTTTTACGGATTGCTTCAAGTGCTGGAAAGCTTGGGCATGAAGGCTTTAGAGATCCCCACTAGCCCCAGTACGGGTATCTCGCTCGAAGCATTGGCACTTGCCATGCAGACCTACGACAATATCAAAGCCGTCGTGGTAGTGCCGCACTTACAGAATCCCCTAGGCAGTATGATGCCTGACACCCATAAACAGCGACTTGTTGCGCTGTGCGAATCAAACCAAATTCCGCTCATTGAAGATGACTCTTATAGCGCGTTGACGAATGCGGACAAAATCCCAACGGCTGCCAAGCACTGGGACCGCACCGACAACGTTATTTACTGCGCATCGTTACACAAAATTTTAGCGCCTGGGTTGCGTCTAGGCTGGATGCTCGGTGGTCGCTGGCATGCGCGAATCAGCATGTTTAAGTATGCACAAACCCGCTATAACGAAGAACTAACGCAACTAATCGCCGCGCACTTTTTGCAATCAAGCAGTTATGACCGCCACCTACGTAAACTACGGTCGACATTGACCGAACAGCGAGAAAAAATGGCAGAAGGGATCGCAACTTATTTCCCGGAGGGAACGCGATTAACCATTCCTGATGGTGGCGTATCGGTGTGGGTCGAAATGCCACCACAAGTTTCCTCCCGCGCCGTGTTCGATGCGGCTTTACGGCAGGATATTCTTGTCTCACCGGGTTTGCTCTATTCCAACTCCAATCGCTTTGACCATTTCTTGCGTCTCAATTGCGGAACGCATTACTCCCATGAATTAGAGGACGCGCTACGCATCTTAGGACAAATCGTGAGTGACTTTGCGCGAATCAGAAAGAATGTTGCTGCATAAGCGACGGCGGAAGAAACCTGAAATTGCGTGGAATAAAAAAACTCCCGAACAAGTCGGGAGTTTTTTATTACTTCGTTCTCAAAAATGGAACTTGCAATTATTTAAATGTATAACGCATATTTACATAGAAATAACGTCCGACAAGATCATTTTTGCTTTGAACCGCGCCATCTTCGCTAGCCGCATTTGAATATACTGGCGGTTTGTCAAAGGCATTGTTAATACCGAAGTTAACACTCAGATCCTTTTTGAGTTTTGCGTTGAAGTTCATATCCCAAACGGTATAGGATGGAATTCTCGCATTGGTAATCGCTGGATCTTGGCTGTGTGTAGGATCATCAATGTTCAACGTACTTGCATACGTTCTTGCAGTAATCGATCCCTCATATTTATCGACCTCATACCCTAAACGGAAAGAGTTGCTCCATTTTGGATGATTGATGCCGTCTAAACGTGAAGTAGGATCTTCTCCTGGTGCGACACTTTGCTTGTATTCCAAGAAGTAGGTGTTAACTTCACGGAATGTAAGCTTGCCAAAGCTACCCAATTTCAAACCATAGTTCAAATCGATATCAACACCTTGAATCTGCGTCTTACCCACGTTCGTGTAAGGCAAAGTCACACTGTTAATACGACCTTTGTTCAAGCCAGGATGTTTCGCTTCCAACGCATAGTTACGTGGGTCACGACCGACTAAGGCCGCAAATCCAGGGATCTTGTCTTCGTTATCGAGCAGATATTGTGCATCTAAAGACTGAATCGTGTCCTTTTGGTTAATACCAAACCAGTCAATCGAAGCAGTGAAATCTTTAACAGGTTGCAAGACGATACCAAATGAATAGTTGTCTGCCGTTTCTGCTTTCAGATTCGGATTCCCTTGCAAATAAGCTTTCGGGCTGTAGGAACACTGTGCACCAACGTAACCCAAAGGACCGCATCGTGCCCAGTCAGCAACCGTCACATAGGCCGTTGTCGTTGAACTAATTTCTGGCAAGGTTGGCGCCTTAAACGATGTCGTCGCTGAACCACGAACTAAAATCTTGTCCGTTGGACGCCATGCTAAAGCAATTTTTGGATTCACTGAGTTACCAAAATCACTGTAATGGTCACCACGCAACGCTAATTGCATTTCCAATGTTTTAAGAACTGGAATATCGAACTCACCATAAGCAGAATACACACTACGGCTTGCTTTGCTCGATGTTGCACCGTAATTAGCAATATTACCTGCTGCCATTACTGCATCAGGCACGTCGTCGATCGACTCATGACTGAATTGGGTACCCCATGCAAAGCCAACTGGACCATTCGCAATGTTGAACAAATCCGCCTTAGACATTTTCCACTCGGCTGTCTCAAGACGAGAAGTCGCACGACGCAAGGTGGATGTCAGCATCGGATTCACCACGCTGGCTGGATTCTGATCAACGAATGGATCATAACCACCTGCTTTACCCAAGATACCAGCTTGCAACGAAGCGTTTGAAACGTCTTTCAATACCTGTTTTGTCGTGGAATCATCAATGTGATTTTGATTCAAGCTGATCGCTGCTTCACTTTCCCATTGACCGACCAAGCCGCGCCAACCACCAACCAGACGAATCGTATCACTGTTGATGGTTTCAACTTTCTGACCGGCTTCGTAGATTGCACGGAAGATTTGCAAACGATCGCCAGGAGTAAAGCCTTGTAAGGAACCGTCTGCACTCGGTCCTGGTAAGCTATTTAACCCAGGGTTCGTTGATCCTGCAGTTGCTCCAATAAAGCTAGAAGAAAAGGAGGGGAAACCTTGTTGAACCGTTGTTTTGCTAGTTGTGACACCGGCTTCAGCAAACAACTCATCTGTGTTGTTCAACTTTTTGGTGTAAATGGAAGAAATACCAAATCGCTCAATATGCGGCGACAGTTGCGTAGCAGGATTAGTAAAGCAAACGTTGTCACCTGTGTTTGAGCTAACACCAACAGTACCGTGACAGCCAGGGATCGCATATCCAGGTTCGCCGTTATCATAATCACGGAGGCTACCTCTGTAGAGGTTTGTCGTAGTGCCATCAGTACCACCAAAGCGTCGATGGTCAGGGTTGGAATAATAATCGTGCAAATTGCTCCACAAAGGATTGCGCTTAAAGGCGTCCACTGTGACCAACAAGTTTTGGCCATCAGCATCAAGATCACCAAAGCCAGCAGTAATACTTGTGTTATAAGTACCGCCGTCACCCTTCTGGTTGCTACCAACATTCGCAGTAGCTTCTACCCCTTGATAATTTTTCCGGGTTTTAAAGTTAATGACCCCGGCAACCGCGTCTGAACCATAAATCGCAGAGGCGCCGTCACGCAAAATTTCAACAGAGTCAATCGCAGCTAAAGGTAAGCTGTTCAAGTCAACGAAAGAGTTTTCAGCACCGTCTGCAAAACCGTAATTTGCCAAGCGACGACCGTTAAGCAAAATCAATACATATTTTGCATCTAAGCCGCGTAATTGCGCTGAAGCAGCACCACTTGCAAATGAACTACTCGACGTGCCGTCCAAAGCAACTGCCATCGAAGGCAACTTGCTTAACAACTCGATCACTGTGCTAGCGCCTGTTTTTTCAATTTCACTGCGCTTAATCACTTCAACAGGAGTAGGTCCTTCCGCATCGATACGCGAAATATTTGAACCTGTGATGACAATACGTTGCGCTTTTGTATCTGTCGTTGCGGTCGTTTCTTGTGCATATGCAGCTATTGCCACGCTACTTGCAAAGACTGTCAACGCGAATCGTACCGCGTTCACTCCTATTTTTTCTCTAAATTCCATACCTACTCCCAGTGATTTAATGATTTTATTTTTCCCTGATTGATGTAGGGTCACTTCAAAATTCAATGAAATCAGTTCAGCGAAATGATCTCAAAGTTTTCAGTAAAATTTTTCTAATGAAAATTTTCCCCCTATCTGACTTGATTATTAAATAATTTGTTACATCTGTGTTGCAATCTGTCGCATCTCTTACAACACTTCCCTTACCAGCGGTTAAAATGCAGAGAAGCTTCGGTTTAATAATTTTTAACAAAATAAATTTCGAAATAAATGATATAAAACAGATTTTCAATGGTTACTCATGCGGTCAACTTCTTTGAACAATTGATAACTGTATGTAAAAGTTGTTTTAATTAGTAAAAAAGCTATCTTTTGGCAGCTTTAATGACGGAAGTTATAAACTTATTAAAAATTATTCTAAAGAAGTCTGGTGACGCGTAACAATAGTGAGGGTGTCGCTGGTGTGGAAAGCCACAATAGTCGCTGTGGGCTTAATTTTTAATAATGCGCTTTGCTCATACGGTTGATCTTAGACATGTTTAGCCGTAGTTCTGATTTCGCTTTGAAATGACGTAGCAGCAGACGGGCCCAGAGTCCGCAATGGCGTTGCCTGTTTTCATAAGGGTGACCCTTTCCTTTACAACGGAGACACACTATGCAGCAGCAACCGATCTACAAATCCCTGTACTTTCAGGTGATTGTCGCCATTCTTGTTGGCGTCGCACTTGGCCATTTTTATCCTGAATCTGGCGCTGCCATGAAACCCCTCGGCGATGGTTTCATTAAATTGATCAAAATGATGATTGCGCCCATCATTTTCTGTACCGTCGTCATTGGTATTGCCGGTATGGAAGACATGAAAAAAGTCGGTAAGACAGGCGGCATGGCACTTTTGTATTTTGAAATCGTCAGTACGCTGGCATTGATCGTTGGTCTGTTTATGGTCAACATCCTGCAACCTGGCGCAGGCATGCACATTGATGTGCACAGCCTCGACACCAAAGGGATCGCTGCTTATACGGGTCCAGGCAAAATGCAGACTACCGTTGATTTTCTGATGGCAATCATCCCATCCACGATCGTCGATGCATTTGCGAAAGGTGAAATTCTGCAAGTATTGCTGATCGCCGTCTTCTTTGGTTTTGCATTGCATCGCTTCGGTGGTCGCGGAACGCTGGTGTTTGACTTCATTGAGAAAATTTCTCATGTGCTGTTTGCGATCGTTGGCTACATCATGAAAGTAGCGCCAATCGGTGCATTTGGTGCAATGGCTTTTACGATCGGTAAATTCGGTATTAAGTCGCTGTTGTCACTGGGTTACTTAATGGCGACTTTTTACGGTACCTGCTTGATTTTCATCTTCGTCATCCTCGGACTCATTGCACGCTTCCATGGCTTTAGTGTGTGGAAATTCGTGAAGTACATCAAAGAAGAATTGCTGATTGTGCTTGGCACTTCCTCTTCCGAATCCGCGTTGCCAGGGATTATCGGCAAGTTAGAAAAACTGGGCGTCAAAAAATCAGTGGTTGGTTTGGTGATTCCAACTGGTTATTCCTTTAACCTCGATGGCACATCGATCTACCTGACAATGGCAGCCGTCTTTATTGCACAGGCTACTGATACACCGATGACACTGATCCAACAACTCACCTTGTTGGCAGTACTCTTACTGACATCCAAAGGGGCTGCGGGCGTAACAGGTAGTGGCTTTATCGTTTTGGCAGCAACCTTGTCCGCCGCCAGCGACGTTCCTGTTGCAGGCTTGGCGATCATTCTCGGCATTGACCGCTTCATGTCCGAAGCGCGTGCGTTGACTAACTTGGTTGGCAATGGTGTGGCAACGATTATTGTCGGTAAATGGGGTAACGATGTGGATATGGATCGTCTCAATAAGGTACTGGATAACAAACCAGTCGCTGAGATCGAGCATCAAGACGAACATGAAGCGATGATCTCTACGGCAAAACATTTGTAAGAGCCGTCGTACTAACTGATAAAAATAGCGAACCTCGGTTCGCTATTTTTTTTGTCACTTCAAGTGACTCAGTCGTCGTATCTGCGTCTTCCCGCACACAAGAGGAAGTCAGTATTGCTGATTCAACTTCATTGATTCAACTTCACCTGACGCATGTGTTGGTAGGCGATCATCAGCGCCAGCAACTGCACGGTAGCCGCCATAAAAAAAGGCGCACCGAGCACCAGACTGCCGCGTGGCGCATGGCTTACCTGCGCCAACAAACTCGTACCCACCAGTGTCGCTGCAACGCTCATGATACTGGCGAGGGCGCTCAACGAGCCCATCGCGACCCCTTGCGACCGCGCATCAACTGCACGTGAGAAAAACGCCTGCAATGCGGGTCCCGCTGCAAAAGCCAGTACGTTACATAAAATCAGGACATACATCATCCAACCCTGCGTCGCCAACCCATATAGCGTGAGCGAAATACACGATGACATCAATCCAAACAAAATGGCGTTGGCGTCACCGACTTTCTTAATGTAGCGCCCCAAAAATACGCCCTGCATCACCACGCTAGAAATCCCGACCATAAAGAGCGACAAGCCATTCTGCATCGGCGTCCAGCCAAACCGTAGTTCTGTGGATAACACCCATGTCGTTTGCAACGTGAACTGCGCAAACATCGTTAAGCCATACACCCACACCAGCGATCCAACCCCACGCAAGTGAGCAAGACCACTCAGTCCCGCAAACGGATTGGCGGATGCAATCGAAAACGGTTTGCGATTGGATGGCGATAAGGATTCTGGCAAAGAGAAAAAACCGTATACCACGTTGGAAAGCGAAACGATCGCCGCTAAGTAAAACGGATAATGAATATTCGCTTCACCGAGTAAACCGCCCGTCACAGGGCCGCAGATAAAACCCAAACCGAACATGGCGCCAATTTTGCCCAAGGCTTTGCTGCGATTTTCTGGTGAAGAAACATCGGCAATATAGGCATTAGCAACGGACAAATTTCCCGCAGTGACGCCACCGAGCGCACGGATAATCAGCAGCCAATAAATGCTTGTTGCTTGGGTCAGTAATAAAAAGTTGAGACCAAGACCAAAAACACAGGTGAGCAATACGGGTCGCCGCCCAAAACGATCACTCAGGGCGCCAATGACAGGCGCGAAAAAGAATTGCATTACCCCGTAGATAGCCACAATCGCACCGTACCACTGTGCCTGCGCGTCCGCTTGCTGGGTAAAACTACCCACCAGACGCGGTAAGACGGGGATAATCAATCCAATCCCCAAAATATCAAGAAACACCGTAATGAGCACGAACCTCACATTGGTTGACAGCGGCGCTGTTGCTGAACTGGCAACGCCAGCCTGAGAATCGGGTGAAGTCATTCTTGTCGCTTTCATTGAAGACAAAAGAAGGGCATCATGGGCACATGATCAGTCAATGCAACAGGGAAACAACAGAATGGTGCATTGAGCGTATTTCGCTGTCATTTTGATGCAATTACAATAGTATATGATTCATCAACCTGAACCCGTGCAGAATTTTTATCTGCCTTTCGGTCCTCCGCGTTGAAGGTCTCCGCGCCCGCTGTGGGCAACAATAGACAGATCGCTTCGTGGAGTCACCGTATCGTATCGTCCAACGTGGAGTACCTATGCCGTTATTTGATCACTTTCTGGTGATTGCCTTGTTAGTCGCCATCAGCGCATTTTTCTCTATGTCAGAGATTTCATTGGCTGCTGCGCGTAAAGTGAAGTTACAGGTACTCGAATCCGAAGGCGAATTACGCGCAGCGAGGGTGCTTGAGCTTCAGCAAGAGCCAGGGCATTTTTTTACGGTTGTACAAATTGGACTCAATGGTGTCGCTATTCTTGGCGGTATTTTGGGTGAGCAAGCATTAACGCCTTATTTTGCCAAAGTCTTCCACACCTTACTCGGTGATGCAGCGTGGATTGATACAGCGAGTTTTTTGAGCTCATTTTTGTTTGTGACGTCGATCTTCATTTTGTTTGCTGATCTCATGCCAAAGAAGTTGGCAATGATCGCCCCCGAATCGGTCGCAATCGTCGTAGTCACCCCTATGCTGCTCTGCGTACGGCTGTTTAAGCCGCTGGTCTGGGCATTCAACGGATTATCCAATCTGATTTTTAATTTGCTTCATTTGCCAATGGAACGCGACGAGCAAATTACTTCTGACGAAATTTATGCGATGGTGGATGCGGGTGCTGAAGCAGGCGTCCTTCAAGCGCGTGAACATCACATGATCGGCAATGTATTCGAATTGGAAAGCCGCACCGTTCCGAGCGCGATGTCACAACGGGACAGCATTGTCTATTTCACCTTGCAAGACAGTGACGTCGTGATTCGGCAAAAAATCGCGGAGCATCCGCATACAAAATTTCTGGTATGCGATGGGCACATTGATCATGTTGTGGGTTATGTTGAATCGAAAGACATCTTAAAACGGGTCTTAACGAATCAGGCATTTTCGAAAGTACAAGAGTTGTCGATTAGGACAGCATTAGCCGTACCGGACTCGTTAACGCTCTCAGAGATGTTGGAACAATTTAAGGGTACACGGGAAGACTTTGCGGTTATCTTGAATGAATACGCACTCGTCGTTGGTGTCATTACCCTCAACGATGTGTTGAGCACCCTCATGGGCAACCTTGTGCATCCGTTTTTAGAAGATCAGATCGTCCAACGCGATACGAACTCATGGCTTATTGACGGTGCGACAACAATTGAAGATGTCTGTCGAGCACTTGATATTGATTCCTTGCCGGAGCAAGGCAGCTATGAGACTATTGCAGGCTTCATGATGACGATGCTAAAAAGAATACCGAAACGTACCGATTACGTGATGGTGGGCGCGTATAAATTTGAAGTCGTTGATATTGACCATTACCGTATCGACCAACTGCTGGTAGTGCGCGTTGATGACGCCCCAGCATCCTAACAATCCATTGCACAATTCTCACGCCGCCAGCATCAGGTTGACGGCGTTTTCGTTTTAATCAGGAAAGTTTCATGTCTCAAGCTTGCGGAGTAGATTTCGGCACCTCAAATTCAACAGTAGGTTGGCATCAGTCCAATCAACCGGCACTGTTGCCCCTCGAACAAGATAAATTAACCTTGCCTTCGGTGGTTTTTTTTAATGCCGAAGACGAAGAAGTCAGCTATGGTCGCGAAGCGCTGGCCAACTATCTGGCGGGCTACGAGGGACGCCTGATGCGCTCCATGAAAAGCTTGCTCGGAACCAGTTTGATGGATGGTCAGACCGAAGTTCTCGGTAAAAGTATCGCCTTTCGCGACCTGTTAGGGCAGTTTATCGGTGAGCTCAAACATCGCGCCGAAGTCTCTGCAGGCCAAGCATTTGACTACGCGGTACTTGGCCGCCCAGTGCACTTTATCGACGACAACCGCAACGCCGACCGGATCGCACAAAATACCTTAGAAGATATCGCGTTAGACATCGGCTTCAAAGAAGTCCATTTTCAATTTGAACCGATTGCGGCTGCGTTTGACTATGAATCGCGCATCAGTAAAGAAGAGCTGGTGTTAATCGCTGATATTGGCGGTGGTACCTCAGATTTCTCACTCGTACGCCTGTCTCCTCAACGTGCTCACGTGCTAGACCGCAGTGCGGATATTCTGGGCAACGGGGGTATCCACATCGGCGGGACAGACTTTGATAAGTACCTCAGCCTCGCGCACATCATGCCGTTACTCGGACTTGGTGGAAAATTGTCAAATCACACGGATATTCCTTCCAGCTACTATTTTAATCTGGCAACATGGCATACCATTAATCAGGTGTATACGCAAAAAGTCGGACGAGAGCTGGCAGATGTGTACCGAGATATCCAGAATCCTGAATACCGGATGCGTTTCGAGCGTCTGATCAATCTGGTGGAGGATCGGGACGGACACTGGCTGGCAATTAAAGCGGAAGAAGCAAAAATTTTGCTTTCTGACCATGACATGGTAAATTTGCAACTCGAACGATTACGTTGCAAGCAAGTATCAACAGTCTGTTCTCTGACAATTGAACAAATGGGTCTGCAATCAGCCATTGGTCATCTGAGCGTCAGTATTGCCAATGCCGTCTCGGCCGTGATTCAAGATGCAGGAATCCGGCCAGACCAAGTCGACACAGTGTTTTTTACAGGTGGTTCCAGCGGAGTACGTGGCTTGCGCGAGCAAATTGCAGCCATCGTCCCTCACGCTCGGAAAGTAGAAGGTGATTTATTTGGAAGTATTGGTGCCGGGCTAGGCCTTGATGCTGCACGCCGATTTGCATAAGCCTGCGCTTTTCGTTTGATTTGTATAGGCTATACTGAGTAGTAGCCTATAGATGTCCCCGCCAGGGAGGTTGCATGCCAATCGATGATGACGATGATTTGTTCATTGAAGAAGATTCAGCCGAAGATCCATTGTCAACACCAGCACCTCCTCAACGAAGCTGGAAAATTGCGATCGTTGATGACGACGAAGACGTCCATAAAACGACGTGTTTTGCACTCCAATATACGCAAATTCTGAACCGTCCTCTTGAGTTTATCCACACCTACTCCAAAGAAGAAACACGGCGGGTCTTTGCCACAGAATCCGATATTGCCGTCATCCTTCTTGACGTCGTTATGGAGACTGAACATGCGGGCCTTGAACTGGTCAGCTACATCCGAGATGAGCTGTGCTGGCACGATACGCGGATTATTCTGCGTACAGGCCAACCGGGCTATGCTCCAGAAGAAGAAGCCATCCGTGACTACGATATCAACGATTACAAAACCAAAAACGAACTCACCCGTAAAAAATTACTGACATCATTAACCGCGGCGATCCGCTCCTACGACCAAATTCGTACAATTGATGCAAGTCGACGCGGTCTGCATCAGATCATCCTGTCGAGTGCCTCGTTCACGGTGGATCATGGTATTCAAGGGTTTGCCGCGGGTGTGATTACGCAGATCGCCGCTCTTTGTGGTGTGCCGCCAGAGGGGCTCTTATGCGCCCAAGGGGAGCCTCACGATAACGACTCTGAACAGCAATTTAATGTCATTGCGTCTGCAGGGCACTACAGTAATCTGATGCATTGCGCCATTGATGAAATCGGCGACAAAAAAATCAAAGATGCGCTGAAATATGTATTGACCCATCGCGAGTCACTCTTTGAAGAACACCACATGACCTTGTATTTTTCAGGTCGTGGAAATCGTCCTCTCGCCGCCTATATTGATCTTCCTTATGCATTATCCGAGATCAACCACCACCTGCTAGAAGTCTTTTGTTCTAACCTCGGTGTCTGTCTAGACAATCTCAGTCTAGTCAATCAGCTCAAAAATCACGCCTATCGTGATCAGTTGCTCAAGTTACCAAATCGCTTGAAGTTTATTGAGCACATCAATGAACTGATTCAGCAAAAAGTCCCACAGCAGATGCTGGCGCTCATCGATATTGATGATTTTGCTGAAATCAACGATGTGCTCGGACACCATTACGGCGACTTATTATTGCAAGCTGTCGCTGATCGCCTTCGGGTCGATTTGGGTGAGGATATCTTTCTGGCGCGCATCTCAGGGGATGTATTTGGTCTGCTGGGTCATCAGACGCAGCTACAACCTGAGAAAATCAAACAGCTGTTCAGTGCCCCATTTATCTTCGACGAAACAGCGCATGCGGTTTCCACCTCCACCGGTATGGTGGAACTCGCCGGCTACGATACCGATGGTGCAGAAGCATTAAAAGACGCTAGTATTGCGCTAAAACGCAGCAAAACCTACCAACGTGGCAGCTACACCTTATTCACCCGAAAAATGGGTCTGGAAATTCGGGAGCGGGCAACGCTGATGCAACATTTGCACGAAGCGTTTGACGCCGAACGTTTGTTCCTGATGTATCAACCTCAGATCGAACTCAATACGAAGCGTTTTATCGGACTCGAAGCGCTGATTCGGTGGCGCACTGACGATGGACAGATGATCCCGCCAACAGACTTTATTCCTTTGGCTGAATACTCCGGTCTCATCATCAGCCTAGGCGCTTGGGTGCTGCGGACGGCCTGCTTTTTGATGGTACGACTACAACAAACAGGACTGGCGCCAGAGAGGATGGCGGTCAATGTCTCTGTCGTTCAATTTAGGCAAGATGATTTTGTGGATAACGTCCGTAAAGCACTTGCTGATAGTGGATTACGTCCTGAATGCCTCGAACTGGAAATCACGGAATCCGTAACCATGGCTGGCGCCAGCATGTTTGAAACGCGTCTGCATGATTTGAAAAAGATGGGGATTCATATCGCGATTGACGATTTTGGTACTGGATTTTCCTCGCTCAGCTACCTCGATAAACTCCCTGTTGATCGACTGAAAATCGATCGTGCATTCGTCCAGCAAATTGACACCCCGGCAGGCCCTAGAATTGCTGAGTTAATAACACAATTAGGGAAAAAACTCGGCTTAAAAGTCATTGCAGAGGGGATCGAAACGCAACAACACTGGGATGCGCTTAATGTCATGGGTTGCCATGAAGGACAGGGCTTTTTCCTCGGCAGACCGATGCCTGAAGATCTTTTATTGGAGTGGATTCAAGCGCGGACGTAAAAAAACAGGCGAGGGAATCCACCGTCGCCTGTTTTGTTTGCCGACTATGCAGTAGGCTTGTTATTTATCCATCTGTTTCGCCATCCGCTCTTGCATTTCTTTTTGCGCGTGAGCATGGGCTTCATCGAATATTTTTTGCTGATCTTGCGTTAACGTGCCGTAAAAAGCTTTCACCGCGTCCAACCGAGATTGCATCATCGCTTCGTGTCGTTTCATTTTTTCAAGCGAGGCAGCCATTCTTTCAGGCGTTGTCATTTTATCGATGTCTTTGGCAGGCATTGGTTCAGCGACTGATGCGGGTAACATCGCTTGCATGAACGTTTTCCACGCAGATTCCTGATTGGCGGTAATTTTCAGCTTGTCATGCAAATCAGCGAGGCGCTTTGCCATACGCTCTTTTACTTTCTCTTGCCATTTTTGGATTTCTTCCGGCGTGCGGACATGCGGATGATCTGCACTGACAGATGCAGCAGACGCACTCGAACTCGATTGCGCATGGACAACGCCTGCAACGTTCATGCCGACGAGGGCAAACATCACTAATAAGCTTTGTTTTAATTTATTCATATCGATCACTTTACCTACCAAAAGGATTTATTCAAAACACCTCTCACCACCAGCCATAACAACAAGGGTGGTTGACGGCGCAGAGACTGTGTTGAATAGACCCTTAGTTTTTTAAACCATGCCATCAGCTGCTAAAACTTGTCTGAGATCTAGGGAACCAGAAACAATAAACGAGTTCTAACATGTTGATATAGTGCGCTACTCTTGTATCACCTGCATATCTTTTTTGCTGCAGTTTGTATCCCTGAGTAACATTGAAGAAGCAAATCCCTTAAATCGGGTTTCTAAGTTTCATGACAAGGGTTTATCATAACAAGCTGATACAAAATCACTATTTTTTTCCAGGGAACCGAGATCATAATGGGACATATGGATACATCAAATAAAATTCTTATCGTTGACGATGACCGTGAGATCCGAACATTACTCGCGGAATACCTCGATCATAATGGCTACTCTACAATCATGGCTGCCGATGGCCCCACCATGTGGGCTGCGATGCTCGAACATCATTTTGAACTGATTGTTTTAGATCTCAACTTACCAGGTGATGACGGGTTGACACTGTGCAGAAATCTGCGTGGCAAGTCAAATATCCCCGTCATTATGTTAACCGCCCGTGGCGAGCCTCTCGACCGGATTATCGGCCTCGAAATGGGTGCGGATGATTACCTGCCAAAACCATTCGAACCGCGTGAGTTGTTAGCCCGTATTCGGAGCGTGCTGCGCCGCACACAAAACACGCACTCCAATTCTGGTAATGATGCTGCACAAAAGATCAAATTTGCAGGTTGGACACTGGATATGACGGCCCGACATCTGATCAGCCCTGATGACATGGTCGTGTCGCTGTCCGGCGCAGAGTTCCGCATGCTGAATATTTTTCTGGAACATCCCAACCGTATTCTCAACCGCGACCAATTGTTAAACATGACGCACGGCCGTGATGCAGATCCGTTTGATCGTTCTATCGATATTCAGATCAGCCGTTTGCGGCAGAAATTGCGTGAAGACGCACGCACACCGCAGATCATCAAGACAGTACGTAATGGTGGTTATGTACTTGCCGTCAGCGTTGTCACAGAAAAAAATACATGAAGATATTGTCGTCGATGTGGGGGCGGGTGTTTTCCGTACTGATGGTTGGTATGGTCTCCTCCACCGCATTGACAGTGTGGCTCGCGTTTGGAGAACGCGAAAAAACGCTGATGCAGTACCGCATTACGCACAATATCGAACGTACGGAACAAATGGCACGGGCGCTGGATGTATTGCCAACCTCCAGCCGCGAGCATTTCCTTGCAGCAGCACCACCTATGGGTCTGCAAGTTGCATCTATTCCCGCTGAGAGTTCACCTGCAACGCCAGAATCTGACTACGCAAAGGCTGTCAGTGAAAAACTCGGTCAAAGTTTTCATGTCACGTCGCTACCAACCGATCCTACTTTGTGTCCACGGCAACCGAAAGAATCGACGGTAGCCCGCCTCCCTTGTGAAACATTGGGTATCACCTTGCACGATGGCACAGGCTTACGCTTAGTCGTCACGCCACCTCGTTCCAATGCGCCATTGCACAATGACTTTTTGCAATATTTACTGATGTTTTTCGTCAGTGTGGCCATCTTGTCGTATGTGATTGCCAAAATGGCGATGCGTCCTTTGCAGCAGATGGCAGAAGCGGCCGTCGCACTTGGGCAAGATATCAATAGTCCGCCGCTTCCCGAAACAGGGACCAGTGAAATCCAACAAGCGACACGTGCCTTTAATGCGATGCAGGGTCGTATCCGTCATCACATTTCTCAGCGCACCCACATGCTGGCAGCCATCACTCATGATCTGCAAACACCTTTAACGCGGTTACGACTGCGTCTCGAAAAAGTAGGCGATCAAGAGCTGCGAGACAAACTCATTGGTGACCTGTCGGCAATGCAGATGATGATCCGCGAGGGGCTTGATTTGGCACGTAGTATGGACAGCAGTGAAGCATTACGACCGTTGGACATTGACTCGCTCATCGATAGTATTTGTAGTGATGCCGTGGAAGCAGGACAGAAGGTCAGCTTCACAGGGATTCCTGGCATTACCGTGATGGCGAGACCACAAGCATTGCGTCGTTGTCTTACCAACTTGATCGATAATGCCGTCAAATACGGTCAGTATGCGAACATCACGCTCAAACTGGATAAGGAAGATGCGAACCATGTCGTCAAGATCTTAGTGCGTGACGGCGGGGCAGGGATTCCAGTCGAGTATCAGAAAAAAGTGTTTGAACCGTTTTTTAGGATGGAAACTTCTCGTTCTCGCGAGTCGGGCGGCACGGGATTGGGACTGACCATCGCGCAAAATATCGCACAGCAACACGGCGGACAATTGCAACTCAGCAACCTCGCTGAAGGCGGGCTCGAAGTCGCCCTGATCCTTCCAGTCCATCAAACAACGGATGTATCCTAACGGTCTCTCAGATACGTTGTAGCTACCATCACCGACGAGGTCGGGAACCTTCGCGGTCTCAGCGCGCCGCTTGAGCACCACAGCGACATCGACTACCATAGTATGACGCAGCACGTGACTGGCTCCTGATCGGTCAGTCCACTTTGCTGTATTCTCTCGCTACCACACCGCAGATGCGGTGCGTTAGTGATATACATACAAAGGTACAGCCGTGATCCACGTGCTCGTCCTCACAATAAGAGAAAACATATCCATGATTAATTTACAACTCGGTGATGTTGGTCACACCATCCAATTAGCCATTGCGCCTGTATTTTTGCTGACCGGTGTCGGTACGAAATTATCCGTACTCACCAGCAGACTGGCACGCATCATCGACCGCGCTCGCGTGGTCGAACAAATATTGCGCTCACAAGAGGGAAAACAAAAAGAAATGGAAGCGGAGCTCGAAGAGGAGCTTGATGAGTTATACCGCCGCTCTCATTTGATTAACCGCGCAATTACCCTCAGTACCACGACGGGTCTCTTAATTTGTTTGGTGATTGCGGCGTTATTTCTTGGCGATGCGACAGGACTGACGCTTGATAAACTCATCGCCGCCTTATTTGTCGGCGGCATCCTGTCGCTGATCGGTAGCTTTATCTTTTTTATGCGCGAAATTTTCGTCGCAACGCTGACACTCTCCCGTCAGCATCAGCGCGACAAAATACGACGTTCGCCGCGCTGATCTCGTCTTTATTAAGGATTCACAACAACCAATGCACTGTAGGTTGCACTGCCCGCACCTGGGCAGGCAACTTGCTGCAGGTAAGAGGCACAGACCGTAAATGCTAAATTAGCCGGTGTCGCACCGGTAGCAACCGTCGGTGCGATAAAGGCGGTCGATTGTGAATTGAAATTCAATAAGGTCACTTGTGGGCCACCTGTCTGAATCCAGCTAAAGTAAATCGGTGGCGAACTCGCGCTGTTCGCCGAGACATTCGCTGTCAGGAATACCGTCGTACCGCTCGTTACCGTCACGATAGGATTGTTAATCGACAAAACGATCGGCGGTAAAGCACTGACGTAATAAACGACGGGGTACTTTTTGACCGCCGAACTCGATAAGTTCGTCGGATCAATAGGGGCACTAGACACATACAAAGTGAATGTATAGGTCGTTGGTGTCGTAATCACGCTTGGGAAAACAATTGTGGCAATCGCGTTGTTTGGATTAATGACGGAAATCGGGCTTGCCGTAGATGGCGATCCTGCTGTGTATTGCCAGAGGTAATAAATTGTCCCTGTTGTGACTTTACCGTTCGCGTCGTACAACTTACTTGCAGAACCATCTAATTGCTGTGTTGTTCCAGGGGATACGCTGCCACCGCTGACTGAAATCGGTACAGCCGTTGGTAAAACAATCGGGTTAATCGTCACCGACTGGGTCGCAGTACCAGTTTTCTGATTGCTATCAGTCACGCGACATTGCACCCCAACCGTCGTTGCCTGAGTCACGACCGGCGCGACAAAACTCGCGCTTGCCGACGTTGAGTTAATCAGGTTCAGTGTCAGACCTGCCGCATTACTTACTACCCATTGATATGTGTATGTTACTCCGCTCGCCTCAGTAGTACCGGCTGCTGCCGAGCACGTCAATGGAACCGTATCGCCGGAGGTCGCGCTCGAACTAGCACCCACTGTCACAACTGGATTGCTCGTACTCGATGCTGATTGCAGTACCTTGAGCGTCGTTGTGCTGTTGCTGGTGTTACCTTTGACATCGGTTGCAAAAAAACTGAGCTGATAGGTATCGTCAGCGGTCAAAATCGACGGCGGTGTTAATTGCAACGTACAGCTCACGCCGCTTCCAGTCGCATCCGCTTGTGTCGTGGTGCAACTGCTGTTGCCGACTGCCGTGACAGGATTAGCCCCTAACGTCAACGTCGTTATTTGCCAATACATGCTGGTAATCGCACCTGCACTGCTGCTGGCATGTCCAACAAACGTCAGCGGTGTCCCGTTAGATACCGTCAATGGCGCGGGTACCGTCACAGATACCGCACTGCTCGTTGAACCCGATCCACTACTGCTACTACCGCCGCCGCCACAGGCAGACAAGAACAAACTGAGTGTTGCGACAAGCGCATGATAAGCAAATCTTGACTGAAAATTCACAATGGCTCCACGAAGAATAAAGTGTTCTACAGGTCATCGCCGACAAAATAGAGCCCTGACATGACTAGGCTATTTGTCCAACGTCGCTCCTGAGTAATGAAAAATAAATCATTGTAACTTTATACCTGACCTTCCTACGTGATCAAATTGACAAATGAAAGAATATTTATACATTCCCTTTTACAAAGTCACGTGCAAAGAAGCGCTAACTATGGCAATCTCAATCTTCGGTTTTCATTACTCGGAGACACCTCATGAATACCTTGCACTACCCGCACTGGCCCCAAGGCTTGCCTTACCAGTTAATCGTACCAGCGACGAGCGTCTATCAAAACCTACAAATCGCCGCACTGCGTTACCCTGACAAGCCAGCGCTGATTTTTTACGACACGGTGCTGACCTATCGCCAACTGCATGATGAAGTCATTGCGTTAGCAGGATATTTACAACAAGCATGTGGTGTTCGACGTGGCGACCGCGTCTTACTCAACATGCAAAATAGCATGCAATTTGTCATCAGCTTTTATGCCATCTTACGCGCTGATGCCATGGTGGTTCCCGTCAACCCGATGTTGATGAGTGACGAACTTACCCACTATGTCCGTGATAGTGGTGCAAAAACCGCCATCGTGGCGCAGGAGGTACTACCAAGAATCGTGGATCTGCTCAATCCCGCCGATTTGCACCATATTATCGTCAGCACGTATTCTGATTACCTCATCAGTGAAACGAGCCTGACGATTCCCGAATTTGTGAAAGCACCCGCTGATGTCCCGACGCTAAGTGGTATCACAGCATGGAAAACAGCATTGGCTGCACAGTTGAAGCCTGCTGAACATGCCGCAGGACCCGATGATCTCGCCTGTATGCCATACACCTCAGGCACCACTGGTCACCCAAAGGGCTGCATCCATACCCACAGCACGGTCATGTTTAACATCGCAGCCAGTCCAGTTTGGACCGGTGTTGGTATTGCCAACCAGGTGGCACTGGCAGTCCTTCCATTCTTTCACGTCACCGGTATGCAATCGGTCATGAATGTCACCCTCTATTGCGGCGGCACGTTGGTCATCTTGCCGCGGTGGGATAGGGATGTTGCGGGTCAACTGATCACACGGTATGGGGTGACCAACTGGACTCTGGTTCCCTCGATGATGATCGATTTTCTGTCGAACCCGAGGTTAGAAGAGTACGATATCTCACGTCTCACGCGGGTCTCTGGCGGTGGTGCGGCAATGCCAGCAGCCATTGCACAAAAACTCAAAGAGCTGACCGGCCAAGTTTACATGGAAGGCTATGGCTTATCCGAGACGATGGCACCGTCGCACGTTAATCCCCCTCAACGAATGAAACAGCAATGCTTGGGGATTCCGCTCTTTAACGTCGACGCACGCGTCGTTGACCCCGGAACGGGGAAAGAGGTGCCACAAGGAGAGCAAGGAGAAATTTGGATTCATGGTCCACAAGTCTTTAAGGGCTACTGGAATGATCCCCAAAAGACGGCCGAGGCATTTGCAGAACTAGACGGAAAACAATTTTTCCGCTCCGGTGATCTGGGTTATATCGATGAAGAGGGATTCTTCTTTTTCACCGACCGACTCAAACGGATGATCAACGCCAGTGGATTTAAAGTCTGGCCTGCGGAAGTCGAGTCCATGATGTATCAGCACCCCGATATTCTCGAGTGCTGCGTCATTGCGAGTCGCGATCCCTACCGCGGTGAAACGGTCAAAGCGGTGATTGTCAAAAAGCCGCATTCGACCGTCAGCGAAGAAGACATTATTTTTTGGGCGAATCAAAAAATGGCCGCCTATAAGGTGCCAAAGATGATTGCGTTTGTGGATGTATTACCAAAGTCAGGTACAGGCAAAGTAATGTGGCGAGCACTACAAGAACAAGAGCTTGGAAAAAAATAAACGACAGCTTCATCGTTCGTCGACAACATTATTTAATTTGTTAATCGATTGATCACTTTCTTCCATTTGACTTTTGTTCACAATATTTCTTAACAGAATCTGGTGAAATAGAGGCTGCTTATCTCGTTTAACAGCGTCTGTTTCATTCGGATTGATGTAATGAAAGCGCCGTTTATTCTCGTTTCACAATGATTTTTTGAATGCTTGGTCGTTCATGGCGCATCGTTTTTTATTTGATGCACTAACAATGCTCAGGTTCTGCCTCTGTCGTGATATTTATTTGTTTGATGCACCAAGGTTGCACGCGTGAAAATTTTTTATGCATAAAGCCTCGTCTATCTGGAACAACAAAACAGGCTTTGCACCACGGAAATTCTGGCATAGTATGAGAAAAAGATAACGCTTGAACTTGATCGAGGTCAGGCGTGTTTTTAAGGTGAAATGACGAGGACATCACGTTCCCGCCAAATTGATTTTTCTTTTTATTTTTCTGGTGGTATCCCCATTGAGACGATTCTCATTGACCACGTTGCGCAGGACGCTTTCTCACTCATTTGTCGTTGGTTAATTCAAGTGATCACAAGGACGCGCCATGATGCGATGCACCAGAATAAATAATAAATAATGGTAAGGAGTCATTATGAATTTTCGTCAACTTCGGATAGGAACACGTCTCGCTATTGGCTTTGGCGTCATTTTGATTTCCTTGGTGCTGATTTTAATTTTCGGTAGCGTTCTCAGTGCCAATAATCGTAAGACGATGATGAAAGGGATTGAACTTTCACACACGAAAACGGCGTTAGCCGCGACGATGAAAACGAGTATGTTGGAAGGAGGACTGGCCATCAGAAATATCGGCCTCCAAACAGATCTCGGCGAGATAGAAAAGCAGAAACTGATCATCAAAAACCAACGTACGCGCTTCATTGAAGCGCGCGATAAACTTGTTGCGATGGGTCTCACTGCGAGCGAGAAGAGCATTCTCGATCAGGTGGCGAGTCTTGATCAACAAGTCGATGCACCAACAAAAGAAGCGTTCAAAATGCTGGTCTCGTTTAATGGTGAAGAAGCCGTCAAACTGATCGCAACACAAATTGATCCACTCCAACAAAAAGCACTTGTTGAGATCAGCAAGTTGGTCGACTTGCAGGATGCGGCATCGGTTGAGTTAAGTACAACAGCAGAAAACAGCGCGAGCAAACTGGTCGGTGTTCTGACAGCTGTCGGTGCTGTAGTCTTGCTTGCAGGGGTGGCCTTCTCGATGATTTTAACGCGCAGTATCACGCGTCCCCTGAGTGAAGCGGTCGACATTGCGCAACGGGTCGCTGCTGGCGAATTGTCTCACCGTGAAGCCGCAACGGGCAGTGATGAAATTAGTGAGTTATTAAATGCCCTCAAAGAAATGAATGACAACCTCTTTAAGATTGTCAGTGAGGTGCGTCAAGGTACGGATGCCATTGCGATTGCATCGAGCGAAATTTCAACCGGCAATGCTGATCTATCCTCACGTACTGAAACCCAAGCTGGTGCGCTTGAAGAGACAGCAAGTTCGATGGAAGAAATCACTGCGACGGTGCGGCATAATGCAGACAACGCCCGTCAGGCAAACGGCTTAGTGACATCGGCCTCTCAGTTTGCGATACAGGGTGGTGAAGAGGTTGGCAAAGTCGTCGATACGATGAATTCGATTAAAGAAAGTTCACGCAAGATTGTCGATATCATCAGCGTTATCGATGGTATCGCTTTCCAAACGAATATTTTGGCGCTCAATGCAGCGGTAGAAGCTGCCCGTGCTGGTGAACAGGGCCGCGGTTTTGCGGTGGTCGCATCAGAAGTCCGTAACCTGGCACAACGTAGCGCCAGCGCCGCAAAAGAAATTAAAAATCTCATTGGTGATTCTGTTGAAAAAGTCGACTCGGGTAGCAAGCTGGTGGATGCTGCCGGAAAAACGATGAAAGAGATTGTCACATCCGTTAAACACGTCGCCGATATCATGTCCGAAATTACGGCAGCAGGACTGGAACAAAGCACGGGTATTGAAGAAGTGAACCGTGCCATCACCCAAATGGATGAAATGACACAACAAAATGCCGCACTGGTTGAGCAAGCCGCCGCCGCTGCTGAAAGCATGGAAGAACAAGCAGAAAATCTAGCGCGTGTCGTCTCTGCTTTCAAGTTAGGGGCGCAAGCGAGCAGCACCACTACCCGGAGCAGTACTATCCGTAAAGCAGCATCACCACTGGAGGGCAATATTCTTACTGCCGCCAAAGGAAAAATGACAAAAGTACTCGGACTGACGGATCAATAAACTCTCCGTCGGATCAACAAGACGCACAGTGATGCCGCTGTGCCGCCACACCTAAACTATGAATAAATCGGAAGCATTAAAAACGATTGTGGATGAAGCGAAGGTGGGGGAACTCACATTCCCCACCAACGTCCACGCAACACTCAGAATACAAGAAGCGCTTAACTCTCCCGATTGCGGTATTGAGACTGCCGCCAAGCTGGTCATGCAAGATCCTCTTATCGCAACACGCGTCGTCGCCATCGCTAATTCCATTGCGTATAGTCGGTTTGGTGGTGGCGTCACTAATGTACGCACTGCGATCACTATTCTTGGATTTAATACCTTGCGTTCTGTCGTCATCGCCGTCGCCATGAAACAAGTGAACCAAACTATCCACAATCCCGAGATCAAAAAGAAAATGGCGACGCTGTGGGAACATTCTGCGCATGTCGCAGCATTAGCCCATTACATGGCGAGAAAAGTCACCCAGATTGATCCCGAGACTGCGTTGTTTGCTGGTGTCGTACATGAAGTCGGGGGGTTTTATCTCTTGTCGCGTGCAGAGAAATTGCCCTCTTTGTTAGACGATCATCCTTGTGACAAAGAGAATATCTTGGATGAAGACCATGAGATCTATATTGGTCGAGCGGTGCTGCGACAATTACTCGTACCTAAACGAGTGATGACGGCAATCGAGACGCTGTGGTATGGGACGCCGACATTACCTCCAGAGTCGTTAGGCGACACCCTGCTGCTTGCGAACGAATTAGCGGCAGTAACGTCACCATTGGACTATCGCGAAGACGCGGAAAGAAAAAAAGTAGACGACTTTCAATGTGAGGTCAACGGTAGATCGTTAGGTGACCTGCTTGGTGAAGCGTCAGAGGATGTTCATTCATTGGTGACGAGCCTCACACATTAAAAACCCATATCGTTCGATATGGGAGAGACTCAATAGTGCGGTGGTCTCTCATCAACAACCGTGTTTCTCTGACTGGCAGTGATGGCGAGTTCTCGCATTCTTGCTGCCATCGCCGACAACAAGGCTTCTAACTCATCGATTTTCTTTTGTTGCCGATACACTTGGGTATTAAGGGTTTCCACCAAGTCATCCTGCCTTGACAAGCGGATTTCAAGGTCAACCAGACGTTCTTCTGTATTCATCATTGTTACTTTCATCAAAGAGATCGTAGTATGCCATAGCTAGGGAGGGTGGACGCTGATCTCACGCCCCCCCCCTGTGCAGCCAATACGATATCGGCTACCATCCACTGAAGAGAACGGAATGCAAGAGCAAACGTCAAAGGTGTACCGACCTATTTCTGATTTCCAGTGGTCAGCGTAAAAACGGGGTGCAGTTGTGATCGAATTTTTTCGACGATATTTTAAAAAACCATCCACTGCGCTCGCTAGCGCTAATGGGACTACTTCGCCAACACAAGACCACGGATTAACGCTTGGCGGCATCACTATTCCAATCTCAGAATGGCTACTTAGCCCTGACCTCGATACACAATATGATGCGTGGCTATTAGGTCATCAAATAGGCGTAGCCAGTCCCTACGTTGAGAAAACAATTCTCGCTGCGCTAGAGCGACTCAGGCAATCGGGGCTTGACGCTTCGCAGCTCGTGCCGCGGGTACCGACGATATTGCTCAATGTCTTAAAGAGTTTGCGGGATAAAAACGTGTCTGCTGCCGACTTGGCGCAAGAGATCTCTAAAGATGTCGTACTGGTTGGTGAGTTGCTGCATGAAGTCAATGGCGCGTATTACAGTCCCGCACAACGCATCAACAGCATTGATAGTGCGATTCATCTGTTAGGCTTGAATGGGCTGAGAATGTTGATTGCGCGCGCCGCATTTCGTCCTATTATTCAGCATCAAACGGGGAAGCTTGCGAAAGAACTAGCACCAAGAGTGTGGGAGCACGCTGAAAAAAATGCGCTCGCTTGCCGCTTACTAGCACAACAAAGACAGCTCGATGTGTTTCATGCTTTTCTGGCGGGACTGCTCAATAACGTCGGTTTAATCGTTGCGTTCCGTCTGGTCGATCAAACTGGCATCACCGAAACATTGCCCGTGTCCGCGTCGTTTCAGAAGACCTTTTTTGCGCATGCGAACGCACTGTCAATAGAGATCGGCGAGCAGTGGGGATTTCCAGCATCCGTGTTGCACGCCATGACCGAAAAATATGATCTTCGGAACACGGGTTCGCCACTGACGCATTGTCTACGACAGGCAGATCAACTCGCAAAATTACGCCTTCTCACCAATAGCGGTCTGATGTCTGAGACTGACAGCAAGGCCTTATTGGAAGCGCATAGCGGCTTGTTACACTGCTTTGAACAGCTCAATCAGCGCCAGGAATAATCCCTGATCAAAGTAAAAATAACTGTCGTCAATAGGACGACCGACAGCCATTTTTGCTTTGATCACGTCGTCCATTCGTCTGGCGTGATAGCTGCTTATTCAGTTGCAAACGCGGGTGAATTGTCATCATGAGGCTTTCCAACGATCAGCTCGCTGTTTGGCGATGATTTGCGAACGCAACACGCTGAGCGTTGATCTCGTCATCACGGTCCATTGCCAGTTTTTCTTGCGCGGTTAAATGCTTAGCGCTGATCACAACGGTTTGGATACCTGATTGCTCTGCATCGAATGCGATTTTTTGATCTTCACTCATCCGCTGTGCAGTAATGACGACCGTAGGAATCATGTTGGCATTCGATGTTGCTGCTGTTGATGCTATTGCTGCTGTCGCTGGGTGGCTCACATTCTCAGTAAAAGCAGTGCCGACAGCGAAGAAACTGGCAACGAATGCGGTTGCTAAAATAGCGTTGTTTTTGATTGAAGTTTTCATGTTATTTCTCCTGTGGTGGTTGGTTGATGTCTCCACTTTAGTCACTCCATCGTCAAGCAGCTACCTAGATGCGACGAACTGCAAAATCGGGGGGATGAAGCAAATAAAACAAGGATAAAAGGTGTCGTATGAGCACAAGACTCGCCTTGACGTTGGCGTAAAACAGGGGACGTTACGGGGATAAGCTTGACCGAGTAAGCCCAAATGCCATGAATAAGTTACACTGGGTAAAGTAATTACAGGCTTTATTGCTGGTGATGTACTTGCATCATCGTCAAAATGGGAGAGAAGTCCCCCCAGACAGAACAAGTCACCTTACCGATGGAAAAGCCTATTTTTGTCGCTTTTATCGCTAAATTGACCAAAGTTTTTTATTCTTCATTAAGAAGAAAACGTTTATGCTGGAATTTAAAATCCCATTGAACTACTATGAAGTGCGTTCTGTTGGGGCAACCGATTGGCTTTGTCCAATGAAAATGATCGTCGATCCCGACGCCAACCATCACACTCATCACCGTGTACATTGAAGCAATGTGCGCCCTTAGGAGGAATGTCAACATGTCAAACGGAAACACGACGCATACTGATTCGGCAGACAACAATCAATCCCCTTTAGAGTTTCTCTCTTTTACTCTGGGTAAGGAAGAATACGGGATCGATATTCAGCGCGTACAAGAGTTGCGTGGCTATGAAGCAGTGACCAGAATCGCTAATGCGCCTGACTTTATGAAGGGCGTCATGAATCTGCGTGGTGTCATTGTGCCGATTATTGATTTACGGATGAAATTTGAGCTGGGCAACGCCGTCTATGACGATTTTACCGTTGTCGTCATCCTGAATATTGCCGGCCAGACCATTGGTATCGTTGTCGACAGTGTTTCTGACGTGATTACGCTAGAACGGAGTCAGATCAAACCAACACCTGAAATTGGCTCCAATATCGACGCCAGCTTTTTGATTGGCCTCGCCCCGCTCGATGAGCGTATGTTGATCCTCATGGACATCGAAAAATTGATGTCTGCGGAGGATATGGGCCTCCAACTGGCACAAGCGATGTAACGCTTATCTCTCACCCCATCAACGCTGCTGACGGCCTGTATCAAGGACGGAGGGCGGTAAGACTGGGGATTCGATGGCTGGCGCGGTACAATACGGCTTATTCTTTGCTTTTGTGCCGTGCCATGACTATCCTGCTCACTACCCTCAATGCCCGCTATGCCCACGCTTCGTTGGGCCTACGCTATTTGCTTGCGAATATGGGAGATCTGCAAAGTCAGACCCAGATCCATGAGTTTGTGATTGGCGCACGCAGTACCGATATCGTCGAAAAAATTCTTGCTTATCGCCAGCCTGGCGAAAAGTTCATCGTTGGTTTTGGCGTCTACATCTGGAACGTTGTCGAGATCACCCAAGTTGTCGCCGTCTTAAAACGGGTTGCACCGGATATTATTGTCGTTCTTGGCGGTCCAGAGGTTTCCCATGAAACCAATGATCAAGACATTATTCGTTTGGCAGATTACGTTATCACGGGTTGGGGAGATGTCACTTTCCCTTCCTTGTGCCAGCAGTTGATGTATGGTCCGACTCCGTTGATGAAAGTGCATGCAGGGCAACAGCCCCCAATGAACGAGATCAAGTTGCCGTATGCGTTGTACAGCGATCACGATATCCGCCACCGTACGCTCTATGTTGAGGCATCACGTGGCTGTCCGTTTAAATGTGAATTCTGTTTGTCAGCATTAGATAAAACCGCGTGGCCGTTTGATATCGACGCGTTTTTACTTGAAATGGAAAGCCTGTATCAACGTGGCGCGCGACTATTCAAGTTTGTGGATCGTACCTTTAACCTGAACATCAAAACCAGTTTAAAGATCATGCAATTTTTCTTAGACAAACTGGCTGCAGCACCTGACGATCCGGTTTTTGCACACTTTGAAGTGGTACCGGATCACTTACCGGATGCACTCAAAGAAGGCATCCAACAATTTCCAGATGGTACCCTGCAGTTTGAAATCGGTATCCAAAGTTTTAATCCCGAAGTACAGGCACTGATTAGTCGCAAGCAAAATAATGCGAAAGCGGCGGAAAACATTCGTTGGCTGTGCGAACACTCGCATGCCCATTTACATGTTGATCTGATTGCTGGATTACCTGGTGAGACGATGGAGAGCTTTGCCGCAGGCTTTAATCAACTGGTGGCACTTGGTCCGCACGAAATTCAATTTGGCATCTTGAAACGCTTGCGCGGGACACCGATCATCCGTCATACCGAAGCGTATCAATTAGCATTTGATCCCATGCCACCGTACACGATTCTGGCCAACAAGGATATTCCATTTGCTGAGATGCAAAGACTGGTGCGGTTTGCGCGTTACTGGGACATGGTTGCCAATTCCGGTCGTTTCGCCAATACGCTCCCAGCCATCCTTGGCGAGACGCCGTTTGAGAACTTTATGGCGTTTTCTGACTGGACCTATACCAACACCGATGCCACCCATCGCATCGCGCTGGATCGCTTGGCAGGGCTCGTAACGCGATGGTTACATGAAGAGCGGGGATGGGACAAAGAAGCGGTCACAAACCTTGTCGCAAGTGATTACGCAGGTAATATCAAACACAAGCAAGGCGGTGAGAAAAACCATCAAGGAACAGAAGCGCGCCCCGCTGTCGCCAAAGCCACACCCCAGAGACAAAGCCGCCATTTAGCAGCCTAAGCTTTTTATCCGTATATCAACGACGCATGCCCGTCGTTGATATGCCGAAAAATTGTGAGTGAGATTTATTTTACCGCCGCGTTTATCAGGCGACTAATTTCGCCTGATTTTTTGCCTGCAATAATGGCCCGATTCAGTTTGCTAATCCATTGTTCACCGTCACCGGGTGCAGAAGCGAAATACAACTCGTCTTTCATCAATGGCTTTTTCAATACCGTAAAACCTGCTTGCAGCACTTGCTCATCGTTGATCTCTTCGTTACTCAGTTGCTGATGTAAGCGCGCCTCGACATCGGCCGCTTGTGTGAAAGACGTACTCACTAGCATCAAGTCGGTACGCTTACTGATCAATTTTTTGAGGCGAGATGCATTCGAATTAATATCGTTTTCGACTTTAAATAACACCTTACTTTGCTTATCAAATTCATCGCCATAACTGGTTCCACGTGCGATGCCAATGGTTTTTCCTTTGAAATCGTAGATCGTGTCAAAGGTAAAGTTATCATCCGTTCTTTTCACAACCCAGACTGAATTGGCATAGACAGGTTCAGAAAACGTGAACAGTGCTTGTCGTTCCGTGTTTTTTGATATTCCAAAAACAAGTCCTTCGCCGTTTTTCACGTTCGCTAATACGCGCGGCATGGGATAACGACGGATATCAAATTGAATACGCAGTTGATGTTCAAAATACGCCAATACATTTCGGACGTTCTCAGGCAAAGGAATGATGTCGCCATTTTCACTGCGTTGTTCACGCACAAGTAATACGACTTTCTCAGGATCGGCAGCAACAGCCTCTGCGGTCATGACGAATGAAACGCACATCAAAATACAACGAATACATCGGTTTATTCTGCTATGTTGCAGAACAGAAGACACAGATATCATGCAAATTTTTCCAGTAACGCAGCAACACGACGACTACTTTCTGCAGAAGCCTCTGATGACGTGGCTTTCTCTGTGTGTGTAATCAAAGCACTACTCAACAAAGTAACAAAAGAACGATCAAGCGCTTTACGCGCAGCAGACATTTGCTGAGCGATTCCCTCGCAGTCATCTGGATGCTCTGCTTTGGCAATCAATTTTTGTACACCACGTAACTGACCCTCAACACGGGCAAGCCTATGCAACAAATCTTTCTTTTGTGCGTCGGTCAGTGCGGTCCCCTGGACGATTTTCAGGGGGGGAGTATCGGCCATGCTTGTTCTCCAGTTCATTGTTTGTGTTGCTCGACGAAGAGCCGTAGATCATGGGCATACTCTACTGAGTATGACTAGAGCATACTCGCGATTACACCTTACTGCCAAGTCTTCGTCTTTCAAAATTGCAACACATCAATCCATGTCACGCTCACGACTAAACGAATGAGGTGGGAATCCAATCCAACGACAGTTGCGCCTCTTTCATCGGTGGACACCAGAAATAAGCCCCCGTCAATGGTTCCGTAAATTGGAATAATCCATCCGTGATGCCATCTTCGGCACCAGACATCCGACGCAATTGGGCTTCAAATGCTTGGAATGACGTTGCAAACGCGACAAAATAAAAACCCGCATCAGCGCCAGCAGACCACGGCATCGAACGACGAACAACAAAGGCTTCTGGCTCGAAATCTTCTTGTGCTGTCCGTTTGACGTGTGCTGACGCTGGCGCGTCGTCCAGTTCTTCATTGTCGGACTGACGACGACCAATCATGTTGTCTTGCGCTTCCCGCGACATCGCGGCGAGTTTGTCAAAGTGATGTAGCCATTGTTGAACCGCCACATAACTGCCCCCGTTGGCATCAATCGCGACGGCAAGTGCATGGGTATCCTGAGGATTTTCTGTCCCATCCTCATAACCACTCAAATCACGCCCATCGGCGTATTTGAATGCATCAACTTGTTGCTGCAATGTCAAAGCAGGCGCTAAGGCTTGTTGAACGATACGCTGTTGTTGCACGAGGGTGCCACGTTCATTGTCGCGTAACCAGATCCACAATGCACCAGGGGTGGATGGCAGATTGACTTGGCTTTCTGCGATACCGCTGAAATCACGCAGGCCCTCAATGTTTGCACCTAAAAACGTGCTGAGACGTGCCCCCACACCGACCACGATATGGTTTCCATCCACCACTGTTTGTAATCGCTGTAAGGCCGCGACTACTTCAGCACGATCTGACTCAGGTTGCAGATCAAATTGCAAATATGTTGCATGTGCTGGTAATGGTTGCAAAATTCCCGGTTGGTGGTCTGACATCGCTTACTCCTTCGACTTGTAGAATGGAAAACAGATAACACATCATTGTTTATCGCGGCGATAGGATAGCGCAGGACGCATCTTTACGTCAGTGTGTTGGGGAATGGTGTTGCGTTTCTTTTTTGTTTTTATACAAATAAAGTGCTTGTCATGATCAAAGTATGCGCCTTACAATCAAATCGTCTTTGTCGTCACTGACAAGGACGCGTCGCTCAGACGGTTCTGGGCGTAACGTTTTTTGAGACAATTTGATCATGACAACACCATTAACTCCGCCGGGCCGGGGTTTAGCAGGCGAGGACAATGTGACGTCCCAACCTGACTTTTCCTTCGCGCGTATCAATCGCCTTCCCCCTTACGTTTTCAATATCACTGCTGAGCTGAAGATGGCTGCACGCCGTCGCGGTGAAGATATTATCGACATGTCGATGGGTAACCCCGATGGGGCGACGCCAAAACACATTGTGGATAAACTCGTAGAAGTTGCGCAACGTCCTGACACCCACGGCTATTCTGCCTCGAAGGGGATCCCGCGATTACGACGCGCCATTTCACGTTGGTACAAAGATCGCTATGCCGTTGATATCAATCCAGATCACGAGGCAATCGTCACGATTGGTTCCAAAGAAGGTTTGGCGCACTTGATGTTAGCGACGCTGGATAAAGGCGACACCGTGCTCGTTCCTAATCCAAGCTATCCCATTCATATTTATGGTGCGGTCATTGCGGGTGCAGATATCCGCTCGATTCGGATGAGTCCCGGCGTGGATTTTTTTGCAGAATTGGAACGCGCGATACGTGAGACCTATCCGAAACCGAAGATGATGATTTTTGGTTTTCCTTCCAATCCGACAGCGCAGTGTGTTGAGCTCGATTTTTTTGAACGGGTCGTGAAGCTCGCGAAAGAACATAAGATTTTAGTGGTCCATGATCTGGCTTATGCTGACATCGTGTACGACGGTTGGACCGCACCATCGATCATGCAAGTCGAGGGCGCGCGCGATGTCGCTGTCGAATTTTTTACCATGTCCAAGAGCTACAACATGGCAGGGTGGCGCATTGGGTTTATGGTTGGTAACAAAGAATTGGTCGCTGCCTTAGCGCGCATAAAAAGCTATCACGATTACGGCAGTTTTACCCCTGTACAAGTCGCGGCGATTGCCGCCTTGGAGGGTGATCAACGGTGTGTGCATCAGATTCGCGATACGTATCAAGCGCGACGTGACGTGTTAGTGAAAGGCTTGCATGAGCTAGGCTGGATGGTAGAAAAACCGAAAGCGTCGATGTATATCTGGGCACATATTCCTGCACATTATCGTCATCTCGGCTCACTCGAATTTGCGAAACAAGTGTTAGAAAAAGCTAAGCTGTGCGTTTCTCCGGGTATTGGTTTTGGTGAATACGGTGACGAGTATGTGCGCTTTGCGTTGATCGAAAACGAAGCGCGTATCCGCCAGGCATTACGTGGGCTCAAGACCATGTTTAAAGAAGATGGTCTCGTGTAGCGCATAAAAAAATAGGGCGGATCATGAAATAGATCCGCCCTATCGATGTCGACGTATCAGCCGCTGATACTACTCAGGCCAGATCGATAACACCAGTTGTTCAATGTCGTTCGGGTTACTGATTTTCTTTTTGGCTTCCACCCAATCAGCAGGCTCCGGTACTGCTTTCTTCGTAAAGACTGGCGTGTCTATCGACATTTTGATTGCGAACACAAACACGCCACTCTGCACGTCCATCACTGGTAATTTCTGAACGATATCGTAAATTTGATTATCGTAAAACTCGTGCACCGCTGGCTTCATATCCAACCAAGATGTCACAACACCATCGGCTCGAATGGCGACGACGAGATAGCCGGAACTCGGCGGCATCTTCACATTTTTCAACGCTCGGTAAATCGCCGATTGTAATTTGCGTGAATAACGCCCCAGGTTATCCACCGTGATGCCTTTGGCTTGCATCGTTTGTTCTGACTGAAAGAAATACAGCGAGTCAAAACGGGTTTCTGCTGCAGAAACCAGCGTTGAAAAACACAGCAAGAATGTCGCGAGCAGCAGTCTCATTCGTTGTCCTTATTTATTCACAAATACACCAGCACTACGGTTTTTTTGCACATCGTTCCATGGGAAAATTTTTCCATTCATCGCGACGTGAACGCCTGCTGGTAAAAGTTGTGCAGCAGCACAGGCAAAGCCAAGATTAAAGAAAGCATCCGAGTTCGCAATGTCATACGGAATCATCGCGCCTGTAAAGACCACGGTTTTACCCAAGGCTGCGGCACCTAATACTTCAGCCGTTTCACGCATCGTATCGGTGCCGTGAATAATCACAATCGCTTTTTCTGGGGAGCGCTGACAGGCTTCTAAAATGGTCTGACGATGGCTGTCATCCATATCCAAGGAATCCATTAGCATACAGACTTCCAATTCCACTGGCACCGTCAAACGTGCGCGTTGGATAACTTCTGGCAAATGGCTCTCTGAAAAACTCAGTTTGCCTTCGATTTCGTTGTAATGTTTATCAAAAGTACCGCCTGTGGCGAGGATGCGCAGTGTCATGATCTAGTTATATGTGGATGTTGGAATAGATGCATTGTAACGCGGCGATCGTGATCCTGAAAACTGCTACACTACCGCGTTACGTATAAACACTAGCTCATCGCAACAACATGAAAGTGATCGCTCCAGGAACCGTTATTTTCCATCGCCATCGCGGCTTTGGTGTCCTGACCTCTGTGAATTTGCTCACAGGGTGGGTCGCAGCGCGCTTTGGTGATGAAAAACGGGTACTGGATCTGAACTTATCCACGGATGAAATCCAACATGCCGACGGAGAACCGATTTTATTTCGTCGCCATCCCCCAGAGCGGATGCCCCACGCTCGTCTGATGGCAATGGTGCGGGCGCTCCACGCCGCCGGTTATCAAAAACTGTACTTATACACATGGCCCAAACCATCGGGATTGCATTGGCGATGGCAGTTATTCACAGGCACGCGTAACTGGATGGCGCGACCTTGTCGTGAGGGTTGGTATGGTTCGGGCGCTGATTACAACGTCAATCCAGTCATGGGCTGGGGTGACGCGCCTGGAGCAAGCACGGAAGAACTCATTCATGCCCTTGCGCAATTCGATCCTGCGGGTCTGGCGCAGGCGCTCGGAAAAGACGAGGACCATACCGCGTGGTTTGCCGATGTGTGCGACAAGCTATTGCCTGATTTTGCCTACAGTTTAGGGGCAGATAGTCCGACAAGCCCGTTACCGTTGTATTTACCGGTGATTGGGGTGCGGCAACGGCAAACGGTACCTGTGGATATGACACTGCGTTATCCACCGGGCTGGGAGCAAACTTGGAGCCCAGAGAGCCGCGCGCTGCATTATCAGCAACGCGCTGTGGTGAGACATGACGTTATTCCTAACGCATGGTCATTGCCACTCGAATTCTAATTGCTGCATGTCACGTTCCGAGCGATTCCCACAAGTTATCCCAATCGCTTGGCAAAAACGTACCTTCACGCTTGAGCAATAGTTGACCTTTTGGGTTAAACACAAAATGGGTTGGCTTTGTTACAATCTGGCCGAAATTATCGTTGTGACTCGGATTGTTCCGCCATAACATCGGAAAACGCTGCTCTTTAGGGGTGGTGAGTTTCACTAATTGTGAATACCCATCAAAATCCTGTTTTTGTGGGTCGATATTTACGGCTAACAACACAAAATTGTGTTTAGCATTATTGACATAAAATTCTCGCATAAGCTTGAGATCATGGGTGCACAGGTTACAAGCAGCGGTAAAAAAGCTCACCAGTACTGTCTTGCCGGCATAATCACTCAAGGCGATGGGTTTCCCATTATCATCAATGCCCTTCAGCACCATGACTGGCAAGGGAGCAGCATCATGCTTTTGGTTGGGTTGCTGTGCATAAGTTGAAAAACTCACGCTCGCAGCGCTGAGTACCAGCAAACACAGCATGACTCGACGCCATTGTCTTGCATAGAACATGTTTAATCCTTGTCGAAAAAGTGATCATAAAGGGGGAAAATCACAAATAATCGCGAAACAGCACAGCATCGTGTCGATCATACGTTAACTGTTGAATATGTCGATTTGTTTGCAAGAAACTGACAATCTTTCCCCGATTCATTGTTGATAGTTACCCACAGATTTCACCTCAAACACAATTTCATGACCACACCAAAGACCTCCTTCTCTGTACGACCTGCGTGCTCAGGCGACGCAAAACGCCTTTCCGTTCTCGCATTACAAGTCTGGCTACACACCTATGCGTGGTCAGGCATTTCTGAGGTAATTGCTGATTATGTGCTGGCGGAGCTCACTCCCGCGACATTTCAGCACTTATTGGCCGATGCAGATCAGCATGTCATCGTGGCGGAAGAAAAAGAAAACCTGCTAGGCTTTGCCGTGATTAATCGTTCCTCGACGTATGACAATAACGGCGACGATAAAGGTGTGCATGCTATTGAACTCGCGACACTCTATGTACAGGCGCACTTTATCGGTCAGGGTGTGGGGCGTACCTTAATCGAAGCAGCTCAGCACTGGGCACGTCAACAGCATGACAGTCGCCTTTGGCTCAAGGTGAATGCGCAAAATCATCGTGCCAAAGCGTTTTATGCACACCTCGGTTATCTCAAAACAGGAAGCGTCGATTTTATGTTGGGCGGTCAGGCGCATGCGAACGATGTGATGTTGGCATGTGGATAGCATTTGACTTATCCACATGCCACAAGCACAGCACCGTCGAATCACCCCCCAAGGATGTTCTTTGGCGTGCCCTGTGCGAAGTCGAGAATATTCTGAAACGCGACTGAAAAATACAGCTCATAACTGTCTTTTTCGACATAGCCCAGGTGCGGCGTCGCCAGCACGTTTTCACGGCGCAGTAAAGGATGGTCTGGTGTAACGGGCTCTGACTCGAAAACATCGATGGCTGCAAACCCAGGACGTCCACCGTCAAGCGCCTTGAGAAGTGCCTCTGGCTCCACCAACTCAGCGCGGCTCGTATTGACGAACAACGCGTCCGCTTTCATCGTTTCGAGATCCGACTGCTTTACAATGCCGCGCGTGGCGTCATTTAAGCGCAGATGCATGGAAATAACATCCGCTTCAGCAAAAAAGGCCTCTTTTGAGGAGGCCGCTTGGTAGCCATCCGCAACGGCTTGCGCCAGACTCGCCTCACGCCCCCACACCACCACGTGCATGCCAAAGGCCTTGCCATAACCAGCGACGAGTTTGCCGATCTTGCCATACCCCCATATCCCCAAGGTACGTTTTTTGAGTACCCGACCTAGCTGGTTGTGTGGCGGGCGAATCGACGATGCCTGCCACGTCCCTTGCTGTAACAAACTGGCATAGTTAGTCAGCCGACGTGATGCGGCCATGATCAGCGCCCACGTGAGTTCGGCGGGTGCTGTGGGATCACCAATACCTTCCGCGATAGCGATGCCCAATTCTTTTGTCGTTTCGACATCGATATTGCCTGACACTTTTCCGGTCTGCGAAATCAGTTTTAAGTTCGGCAATCGCTGCAACAACTGTCGCGTCAACTTGGTGCGTTCACGAATCAATACCAGTGCATCAAACTGGGCAAGTCGAATGGCAAGCTGACCCACGCCGATGGCGCGGTTATGAAAGACTTTAACCTCATGGTCTTTGAGTAGCTGGAAGCAGTCCAGTTGGCGCACGACATCTTGGTAGTCGTCCAAAATCGCAATTTTCATGAAAACTTTCCTCAGTCTCTGTGAACAGATGAAACTGTTTCACTTTCATATTTAGTATTACTATGTTAATAAATTTGATGCAAAATTAGCCGTAAGCACAACTCGCGTGTACAATTATCTTTTAAGTAGCTTTTTGATTCTTCCGTTTGCCGCCCCTACCTCAAATGGCAAACGCTAGCTGGAATCGGGATCATCATCCTCGTTTCCTATTATCCGACAGAACCGCCGCGATGGTGTACGCCTTGCTTGAGCCGGGATTTTTCCCCTGAGCTCGCAATCCTGCAACATGAGAACGACGATCCTGCCGTGCCGCTACACCGGTTTTTTTATTGAAATGGCATTGGAGGCAGTATGAATCAACCAATCATGCAAGGCGTGGCTGCAGTGAACGCACCCGCTTACGTGAAACACCAGAAACTGATCAATTGGATCGCAGAAATTGCGGCATTGACCAAACCCGCCAACATCGTCTGGTGCGATGGCACCCAAGAAGAGTACGACCGCTTATGCGCACAAATGGTTGCCGCTGGCACCATGAAAAAACTCAACGAAGCCAAACGCCCAAACAGCTATCTGGCGTGTTCCGACCCAAGCGACGTGGCGCGTGTTGAAGACCGTACTTACATCTGCTCTGAAAAGAAAGAAGATGCCGGTCCTACCAACAACTGGATGGCACCTGCAGAGATGCGTGCAACGCTCAACCCGTTGTTTGACGGTTGTATGCAAGGTCGTACAATGTACGTCGTACCATTCTCGATGGGTCCTTTAGGCTCACCAATCGCCCATATCGGCGTGGAATTGTCCGACTCGCCTTACGTAGCAGTCAACATGCGTATCATGACCCGTATGGGCAAAGCAGTGTATGACGTCCTCGGTACAGACGGTGACTTCGTTCCTTGCGTTCACACTGTTGGCGCGCCATTGGCAGCAGGTCAGGCAGACGTTGCATGGCCATGCAATAGCACCAAATACATTGTGCATTACCCAGAAAGCCGTGAAATTTGGTCCTTTGGCTCTGGCTACGGCGGCAATGCATTGCTCGGTAAAAAATGCTTCGCTCTGCGTATCGCATCAACCATGGGACGTGATCAAGGCTGGCTGGCTGAGCACATGCTCATCCTAGGCGTTGAATCTCCAGAAGGCAAAAAACATTACGTGGCAGCCGCTTTCCCATCTGCTTGTGGCAAAACGAACTTTGCAATGCTGATTCCAGCGATCAAAGGCTGGAAAGTCACGACCATTGGTGACGATATCGCTTGGATCAAACCTGGTGCAGATGGTCGCTTGTATGCGATCAACCCAGAAGCAGGTTACTTTGGCGTGGCACCAGGTACCAACACGGCCACCAACTCGAATTGCATGTCATCTTTGACTGCGAACACGATCTTCACGAACGTTGGTTTGACCGACGATGGCGATGTATGGTGGGAAGGCATGAGCAAAGAAGCGCCAGCACACCTGATCGATTGGCAAGGAAAAGACTGGACACCAGAAATCGCGAAAGAAACCGGCCGTAAAGCCGCGCATCCCAACGCGCGTTTCACGGTAGCAGCGACACAAAATCCTGTCATTGATGCCGCCTGGGATGATCCAGCTGGCGTGCCGATTTCGGCATTTATTTTCGGCGGCCGTCGTTCGACCACCGTACCGCTGGTCACCGAAGCACGCAACTGGGTCGAAGGCGTCTACATGGCAGCGACCATGGGCTCTGAAACGACAGCAGCAGCGGTGGGTCAACAAGGCGTTGTCCGTCGTGATCCATTTGCGATGTTGCCATTCATGGGTTACAACATGAGTGACTACTTCCAACATTGGCTCGACATGGGCAAGAAAATCGAAGCAACCGGCGCGACACTGCCAGCGATTTTCTGTGTGAACTGGTTCCGTACTGATGAAAACGGCAAATTTGTTTGGCCTGGTTTCGGCGATAACATGCGTGTTCTGAAGTGGATGCTCGACCGTATCGAAGGCAAGGCAAACGGCGTTGAAAACGTTTTTGGTGTGACGCCAAGTTTTGGTGACTTGAACTGGGATGGCTTGAATTTCACGCAAGAACAGTTCACCACAATCACATCCATCGACAAAGCCGCATGGCAAACGGAGTTGGCACTGCATACCGAGTTGTTCGAGAAACTCGCGTACCACCTGCCACCAGAACTGGAAGCGACACGCGTTGCCTTAGAAAAACGCTTGTCAGCCTAAGAGGTATCTACATCCCCACAAAAAGCGCGACGTGTTCGCGCTTTTTGATGACCCAAAAAAAACGCGCTTTCAAGAGCGCGTTTTTTTCATTCGTCTTTTGATCTCAACGAGAATAAGGTGCGTGCATCGCAGATGATGGCATGCTTTTTGCGTCACGATGATGTGTCGTCGACTGCTGCTGACGTGTTTGGTGCACCTTCGTGAGCGAACGATAGAGTCGCTTGCTGATGTAGACCATCGGGAATGCGATTGGCCATGTTGTGAGCCAGGCTTCCATCCACGCAGCAAAAAAGTCGTTGGTGAAACCAATCCACAGCAGTCGTAGAAGGGCGCTAAACAAGAGCGTGGCCACGCCTGTGCTGAGAAGACTCGGCAGCATCGAAGCGAGGCTGCGCGAGCCTGCCAGTAGAGGAGGCGATGTGCGATATTTCAGCGCAGGTTGCGCAGAAGTGTGTTTATCGCTGTACACTGGCAAATGCTGCATTGCAAAATCCTGAAATGGGATGACGGTTTGCCTGGTTATTCGGTAAATCTTGCAATCAGCCGCGTGCTGCTAACGCGCGGAGCTCTGCTGCCATGTTTGGCGAGCTACGATCAAGGTCGTTAGCAATGCGACGAATTGCCAAAGAATTACGCAGGTGACGCAGTGCTGTTTTTTCTTCGCGTGTTTTCTTTGGTGCAACAACAAGCTTTAACGCCTGGGCAACACCGGACAACAGCGGCTTAAATACGACGAACAAGGAAGCAAACAGGCCCAAACCAAGCAGGGGGCGAATGGATGCCATGATAGAACTGATAGCAACTTCAGCCATCGGAATAGCGCTGGTAGCTGGGAATGCAATTGTGAGGAAGCTCATGATGATCTCTACGGTATATTTTGTCTGATGGAAGCATTTTATTGCATCGCAACATATACTTCTAATTTCTATTTCCTATAATTAATATACTGTTTGTGAATAATTGCTTTTAATAATATAAACGGGGACAAGTAATATGAATTTTTTGACACTGGATCTCAATTTATTACGGGTATTTGACGCAGTGATGGTGGAACAAAACCTCACGCGGGCCGCAGATAAACTCGCGATGACGCAACCAGCAGTGTCGAATGCCTTAAAGCGATTACGTTATTCACTGGACGATGAATTATTGATCCGTACGGCTTACGGGGTAAAACCGACACCCCGAGCCGAATTGCTATGGCCGACGGTGCGCGAGGCGCTCGCTAAATTAGAAACAGCAATGGCACCTGGTAATTTTGATGTATCCAAGGCGCAAATGACGTTTAGGATGGCGATGGCCGACGCCACAGCAGCGCTCTGGATGCCAACACTGGTGGGATCAATCCAAACCGAAGCGCCTGGGATCAATGTGCGGATGGTGCCACTGACGACCCGTGAACCAAGACCGATGCTGCTACGCGGTGATATCGATATCGCTGTCGGTTTTTTCCCAGGCGTGGTGGCGCAACTGTCGGGTGGACAGGCTGCGGGCAACAGTGCAATTCGGCACGAACGCTTATACACAGGTCACTATGTCTGCGTTATGCGGCAGGGACATCCATTGGCCCATTCTCCGCTGACATTGGATAACTATTGTGCAGCCAACCATCTGTTGGTCAGTTTTTCTGGACGTGCCCACGGCCTGATTGATGAGGTCTTGGCGAAAATGGGACGTGAGCGCCGTATTTTGCTAACGATTAATCAGTTTTTTACTGCAGGACGGGTAGTGGCACATTCTGATTTATTAACCGTGCTACCACGCCATTTGATCTCCGCAACAGGAATGACCGAAGCCTTAGTGTGGAAAGAATTACCCTTTGATACACCTGAAGTGCATGTCGACATGTTGTGGCATGAACGCGATAGCCGCAATCCTGCCCACGTCTGGTTACGCGATAACCTCATGAACATGACCCATTCCAATTTAGTCCCCGAATTGGAACGTGACGCAGAAATTGGTCACGAAGACTAACCCCGTCTAGCCCTACCTCACTCAAACAACGCACGATCGACACAGACTTGGTTTGTGTCGAAGTGTATCCTGTTGTTACAAATATTTATATTCCCCTTATTGCCTCGAGAAAAGAATATTGATA
Source organism: Undibacterium sp. MH2W (assembly GCF_049340215.1). Lineage (NCBI taxonomy): Bacteria > Pseudomonadati > Pseudomonadota > Betaproteobacteria > Burkholderiales > Oxalobacteraceae > Undibacterium > Undibacterium sp. MH2W. The sequence continues at coordinate 71,284 of NZ_JBMPPA010000002.1, forward strand.
ACCTCTTCATCAATATTTAACAGTTGTTGACAATTATCTTCGCATCCGAAGACAATGCGTCAAGCCTTCAGTTTCAGACAACAATAGCCTGGTGAGTGAGCGTAAGGCCAGGAGTACCCGTCCATTCAGGTACGCATTAAGCTGGTTGAAAAAATCGCGGTCAAGCAAGGTGGTGCAAAGTCTTTGCCCTATTTTTGCCCGTTTTATTGGCGGACTTCGTTCTCATTTCTACAAAATAATGGTCTTTTTATTGTTGCGGCGCTGGCTTTTCTGCATGCTCACTGTGTCATTTATCTTGTTAAAGGGAATGACAGCGCAGGCGGCTGCCCTCGAATTACACCCAGACACGCAACATATCTCCCTCGAATCACAATTAGAGGTGTTTGAAGACACGACCGGACAACGGACACTCCAAGACATCACGCAAGCTTCTTTGCAACAACAATTTATGCCTTTGCACGGCAATCTCAATGCCGGTTACACACGTTCTGTCTATTGGCTAAAAATGACGATTCGTCGGTCCGACGCAACGACCTCACGACATTGGGTCATCGAAATGACGCCGCCCATGTTGGATGATATTCGCTTATACCTAATAGATAGTCATGGCGGTGTAGAAACTCATGCAGCCGGAGACCATCTTCCGTTTAGTCACCAAGAAATACACCATCACTATCCATCATTCCAACTTTTTGTTGACGATACCCAAACGCACACGCTGTATTTCCGTCTGCAAACCAGTAGTACCTTATTTTTTAAAGCGAATCTATTCAATCCTCTCACTTTTAGTGTGGCATCTAATTTCGTGTCGGGCCTCATGGGTATCTATTACGGCATCATGCTGGCAATGATTCTCTATAACGGGTTGTTGATGATCAGCTATCGCGATGTGTCAATGCGCTATTACCTGTTATTGTCTGTGAGTACCTTGTTGGCCGGGATGAGCGTCAACGGACATGTGGCAATGTACCTGGCGCCAGATTGGCCGTGGCTGGTTGATCTACTACCTTCCATCACACCGCAATGCATGGTGTTGACGTCGTCCTTATTCATGTGCAGTTTTTTAAAGCTGAAATCTCGTCTACCTAGAATGTATCTCGCGTTTAGGCTGCTACAACTGGCATCTGTGTTGGTGTTGGGTAGTATGCTGGTCGGATTTCAGCCCCATGTCGCAACAGCGGCGCAGATTCTGGGACTTCTTCAAATTAGTCTATATCTGCCGGTCTCGCTGATGGTTGCTCGGCGTGGGTACGCACCGGGCTATATTGTTTCGGTTGCCTCTGGAGTATGGCTCGTCGGCGTTGTGCTCGTGCCTCTGCGTAATTTGGGTGTACTGGATTCAAACTGGGCGACGGATTTTGGCTTTCAAATCGGCTCAGCCGTTGAGGTGATTCTGCTGGCGCTAGCACAAGCCTACAAGATTCGCTTAATGCAACGGGAGCGAGATCTCGCGCAAAAAGAATTACTGAAACTGTCACAGCGTGCAGAATATGAGCTCGATGCCAAAGTGAGATTGCGCACGGCAGAACTGCAACAATTAATTCAACGCTTAGAAAAATCAGACAAAGAAAAAAACGACTTTTTGAGTATCGCCGTCCACGATTTAAAAAGCCCGCTCACGAGCATGATCGGGATGAGCGAGCTGCTACTCAACCTGTATCATCGCATTCCCAAAGACGAACAACAAAATTATCTGGGTCGCATTAATGCGAGCGGAAAAAGGATGATGCACATCGTCACCAACTTACTCGATATGAACGCGATGGAAAGTGGCGATGTCAAATTGCAAAAGCAATCGGTCAATCTCAGCAAACTGTTAAACGAGATTTCATTGCAATACGAAGAGATGCTCAAAGCAAAAGATCTCACCGCGATCATTCAATGCGAAAGTGATGTCATCGTCACTGCTGACATGAATGCCATGACCCGAGTATTGGATAATCTCATTTCGAATGCCATCAAATTTTCACCTGCAGGAAAATTCATTTGGTTGACCGTGAGCCGCGATCAGGAAAAGGGGCGATTTGAGGTGCGCGATCAAGGGCCAGGCTTATCCGAAAACGATCAGCAATTTCTGTTCACCAAATTTTCAAAATTATCAGCGGTACCTACCGCTGGCGAACACTCCAGCGGCCTTGGTTTATCGATCGTAAAAAAATTGACTGAAGCGCAGGACGGTGCTGTGCACTGTCATAGCCACATTGGTGAGGGCGCGAGCTTTATCGTTGAACTGCCGCTCGATCATAGCGCCGCCGCCCAAAAAACCATTGCTCAAGCGGCATAATCGTCGGTCCCGCGCATGGTTAGGGGTGCCAATGAGCATCACTGCACATCGACAATCGCAATTCGATTTACAATCACCATAAAGAAGCAAGATTCAGAAGCAAGATTCTTATCCATTCCTCTCTTCATTGATATCATTTACTTATGTTTACAGGCATCGTTCAAGGCGTCGCGCGGATTGCAAAGATCACCGACAAACCAGGCTTACGCACATTTCATATTGCTTTTCCTGAAGGTTTTGCAAAAAATTTGGAGATCGGCGCCAGTGTTGCCGTTGATGGTGTGTGTCTGACGGTGACGCAACTGCATGGTGACCATGCCGCTGACTTTGATGTCATGCAGCAAAGTCTGGCGATTACAACGTTGGGGAGCTATCACGTCGATGGCGCGATTAATGTTGAACGAGCAGCAAAGGATGGTGCTGAAATCGGCGGGCATCCTCTTTCAGGTCATGTCGATTTTACGGCGCACGTTGGCGCTATCCGCGTCTTAGAAAACAATTATGTGATCCGTGTTGCCGTACCACCAGAATGGCTGCGTTATATCTTCGCGAAAGGCTACATCGCCATTAACGGTGCCAGTCTGACGATCGCCGAGGTGAACCGTGAAGAAAGCTGGTTTGAAGTCTGGCTTATCCCTGAAACATTGCGTATGACGGTCTTTGCTCAAAAAGCGGTTGGTGATGCGTTGAATATTGAAATCGAACGGACAACACAAGTGATTGTCGATACGGTACGAACAATGCTCAGCGACACCTTAGGACCGCTGCTTCCTGCGCTAGAATCGCTACTCAAGCAACAAGGCAGTTCCACTGAAAATCTCGTTGAACTCCTCCAATCAACAAGCAAAAAATAACGCTTGGCAATAATGAGGCAGCATCAGGACATAAGCACACCACCTTTGTCCTGATGCATCGTTGGTCACCCAACCTTGTGTCTTTATTCGTCCGTCACTTTTCCCATCTCAAGCAACACTTCGTGTGCTGAGCGGAATGCATCAATAGCGAGCGGCATACCGCAGTACACACTCGCGTGCAGTAAGACCTCCTGTATTTCTTTCATCGTCGCGCCATTGTTGATCGCACCGCGAACGTGACCTTTGATTTCGTGTGATCGACCTAAAGCGGTCAGCATCGAAATCGTAATCAAACTGCGCGTCTTTAAATCGAGTTCGCCACGGCACCACACGGTTCCCCACGCGTTGCGTGTCACAAATTCCTGCAAAGGGCCAGTAAATGCATCAACGTTACTAAAGGCTTTTGTCACAAAAGCCTCGCCCATGACTTGTTGCCTTATTTGCAAACCATCGTTAAATTGTTTGTCCATTTGTCATTTGATTTAATAAAGATTTTAAATTTCTGCGGAAATTCAACTTACCATTCTTTACATGAGAATTCATCTCTGCCGAGATGTTTTTCCGAAAAATAATGATGCGATGTTGTCAGATGGATGCGTCTTGCTATCGAAGTCTGCACCTCTGCAATCACACACATAAAGCGTGCATCAACCAGTTGCTTTGATGGATCTAATCCGTGGAAACCAAGTATGTTTTCAACCGAACAAATTGAGCCGCCCATCGCCCCTTGGAAAGTACTCATCGTCGATGATGAACCAGATATTCATGGTGTGACGACATTGACGCTTGGTCGCCTGAAATTTGATCAGCGTCCCATCAAATTTTTACACGCGTATAGTGGCCAGCAAGCAAAAGCTATTCTGAATGAAGAGCTCGATATTGCGTTGGTATTTCTTGATGTTGTTATGGAGACTGATGATGCCGGTTTGGAAGTGGCACGCTGGTTACGTCTCGATAAAAAAAATCAACTCACCCGAATTGTGTTGCGTACCGGACAGCCTGGCCAAGCACCAGAAGAAAGTGTGATTATTGATTACGATATCAACGATTACAAAGAAAAAACGGAGCTGGATCGAAAGAAATTATTCACCACAACTTTCGCTGCGTTGCGTGGTTACCGCGATATCATGCTGGTCGAAGAAGCACGTCGTTTTCAAGCGAACTACCGGGCTGGCTTGGAGCGCGTCATTGCTGCCTCCTGCCATCTGTACCAACAACGCAACTTACATGATTTTGCTCATGGCTTGCTACAACAAGTGGTAGCGCTATTGCAGTTAGAAAAGAGCATGTTGGTGAGCGTGCGTGGTGCCTCCGCAATCTCTGGTAACGATCATTACGACGTCCTAGCAAAAATCGGTGAGTTCGAGAATGAAGAGCAAATTTTTTCGCCAGACCTAGTAGAAAAATTAGACCCCTCACGTGCAAACCGCATTACCCATTTATTTGATGATACCTACGTTGGCTACTTCCCTAGTAGCACCGGAAAAACATCCTTGTTTGTCCTGCAAGGGCTCCGCAATATTTCAGATATTGATACGAAATTGTTAGAGATATTTTCAAATGGCGTCTCCATTGCTTTTGATAATATTTTGCTCGGTCAAGAAATTACGGAAACGCAAAGCGAACTCATTATGCGACTGGGAGATGTCGTCGAATCGCGTTCGCATGAAGCGGGAAACCATGTGCGCCGAATGTCTGAGGTGTGCTATCTCATCGCCATCGGCTCAGGAATGGATAAAGAAGAAGCGACATTGTTAAAGCAAGCAGCACCAATGCATGATATTGGAAAAATCGCGATCCCTGATGCCGTGTTATTGAAATCAGGGTCACTGGATACGAGTGAGTGGGATATCATGCGCCAACATCCACAAATCGGGATGTCCATTCTAGATGGATCGCAGCGCCCCATCTTACATGCCTCGGCAATTATCGCGCATCAACATCATGAAAAGTTTGACGGTAGCGGTTATCCACAAGGATTAAAAGGAGAAGAGATTCATCCCTTTGCACGTATCGTCGCCGTGGCGGATGTGTTTGATGCACTCATCCAAAAGCGTTGTTATAAACCTGCTTGGCCGATCGAAAATGTCAGTGCACATCTTCAACAAATTGCGGGAAGCCATCTTGATCCTCACTACGTTGCGGTACTCATTCACCACCTCGATGAAGCGCTGGTGTTTAACGATGTATATCCGAACTGACAGTGGTGACTTCGAGATACCGTGGGCAGCGAATTTGATATCGCAAGCCGTGCCCCTCCTGACTACTCACTTTGATTTGCCCTGCTAAGGGTCCGGTCACCAGATTGTAGATAATGTGCGCACCTAACCCACTGCCGCCCTGTCCGCGTTTGGTTGTGTAAAAAGGCTCAAATAATTTATCCAGTTGATCCGCGCGCATCCCTTTTCCGTCATCCGCATAAATGAGCGTCAGTGTATCGACGCTATCGCTATCTTGAACGACGTCGATCCGAATGGTGCCTTGAGAAGCACCATCAAAACCATGAACTAAGGAGTTCATCACCAAATTTGTCACGACTTGAGAAAGTGCACCAGGGTAGGTATGCATTCTGATCTCCGCTGGACATTCAAGAACAACCTGAAATGGTGTGGCTTTTAATTTGGGTCTCAGAGAAAATAAAATTTCTTCTAAATAGGTTCGTACATTAAATTCACGAAGACTTTCAGAAGATTGATCAACAGCGACCTGTTTGAAACTTCTGATCAAGGCGGCACTACGCTGAATATTGGTGGTGGTAATACGTATCGCTTGATCTAAGGTATCAAAAAATGTGACTAAATCCGACTTACTCAGCTTTTCGTCTTTTAATGCTTTGGTGATGAGATGAAGCTCTTCCGCAATATGACTCGTTGCGGTTACACAGATGCCTAAAGGGGTATTAATTTCATGTGCGATTCCCGCAACGAGAGCCCCAAGAGACGCTAACTTTTCCTGGCTAATGAGTTCATCTTGCGTCGCACGTAATGTTTCTAATGCCTCGTTCAGCGTCACATTTTTTTGCTCTAGTTCTAACTTTGCTTTGAGTACATTTTCACGGGCGCTAATGCGTGCGAAAGCCGCTGCAACGTGGTTAGCAACAAATGCGACCACCTCTAAATCGGACTCTGTGTAGTGTAACGTTGGCTGATAACTTTGAATGATAATGACACCATACAAATGACCATCCGCAAACAAAGGTGCTCCTATCCAACTTTGCAGTTTGGTATTGCCCAGCACTTGAATTTCGCCTTGCTCAATTAATTGTTGTAGCTTCTCTTGATTGAGTAATTGCGCTTGTTTTTTTCTCACAACATAGGAAGTAAGTCCAGCACCTAATGGAAAACGTGAACCAACAACATCATCGTCAATTTCATCAACAAAATAGGCAATACTAAATTCTTGCGTCTCCTCATGAAATAAAGCCAGGACGAAATTTGGTACGGCCATGAGATCGTTGAGAATCGCATGCAATCGCGAAAACTCTAATGCCTCTGCGGAAAATAAATTCGATAACTCTGCGATCTGATACAAAGCACGCTGAAGCGCTTCTGCGCGTCGTCGCTCTTCGACCTGGTGTTCTAACATGGCAGTACGCTGTTTGACGGCACGCTCAAGTCGATCAACGCTCATTAAGTTTTGCAAAGCGGTAGAAACATGACCAGCGATCAGGCCAAATAGTTCTTGGTCTTCGTTTGAGTAATGATGATCCTTGTCATAAATCTGAATCACCATCGCACCTAAAATGCCACGCGCTTGGTCCAGCAATGGGTGCCCCATCCAGTATTCTGGTCGAGTACCTGTTCCCCATGCTTTGTTTTCACGCTCTCTTGCTTCATCATCCGCTGCTGTCATGAAGAAAGCTTGACGATGCGAAATCACCCATGCTGTTGGCGACTGCTCTGGACTGGCGAGAGGGAAATAGGCTGTAGGGGGTGGAAAGGTATCGAGCTCATCGACTCCATAGACAAAACGGAGTGAATTTTGCTCTTCATCAAAAATCGCGACGTAAAAATTAGCCGCATACATGATGCGGCTAATCGATTGATGTACTGATCGTAAAAATCCAGCGAGATCATCCGAGGAGATCGACATACGGCTGATTTCAAGAACAACTTCTTGCACGGCTTCCAACCGTCTCAGTCGAGTTTCCATCGACGCTCCTCTGGCTGATTGTTCAGATCATTATCGCTGCGATCAACGGACGACAATCAATCGACGTCGATGTCACAACGATTATCTTACTTGATCGGCAGGCAGCTGGTGTTTTTGACCTCTTCCATGACAGCGTAAGTGTGGGTTTCCCGCACACCGTTGAGCTGAAGCAAAGACTTACCTAAGAAATCGCGATACGCGTTCATATCCTTGACGCGTGCTTTGACGAGATAGTCAAAACCACCTGCCACCATATGGCATTCCAACACTTCGGGAATTGCCTGAACACCACGTCTAAACGCATCAAACACATCCGGTGTTGTCCGGTCTAACACAACTTCAATGAACACCAACAAAGCGACATCGAGCAAATGAGGATTAAGTTGTGCTGTGTAACCAAGAATGTACCCTGACTCTTGCAGCTTACGCACGCGTTCGAGACAGGCCGCTGGTGACAGATTGACTCTGGTCGCCAGTTCTACATTGCTGATACGGCCATCATTTTGTAATTCGGCCAGAATTCTTTTACTGATTTTGTCGAGCATAAGAAGTCAAAAATCGTCAAGTAAGGGGTTAATAATATTCGGTATTATTTTCTCACAAAAAAGAAAATTTCGATATACGTTCTCAATACCAGAATTAATCCTCAAAGAGCATCTATACAATGAAATCATATTTGTTTTGACTATTTTTATATGATTGAGACCACTGTGACCACGCCTTCTACCCCTTTTTCGACCCTCCAATCGGAGCTTTTACCACCAGCAAGCCCGTTGAGATTGGCAATTACGCAAGTTTATCGCCGAAACGAGGTTGATGCAGTGCAATGGTTACTTTCACAGGTCAACCCCCACGACAATTTACAAAAAGATGTTGCGCAACTTGCACACAAGCTCGTGACAGCGGTACGTGAACAGCGTACTCGTGCATCAGGCGTTGATGCACTGATGCACGAATTTTCGTTGTCCTCGGAAGAAGGCGTCGCCTTGATGTGCTTGGCCGAAGCATTGCTTCGAATTCCTGACCACCAGACGGCCGACCGCTTGATCGCCGATAAGATCAGTAAAGGCGACTGGGCTAAGCATTTGGGCGAATCACCATCCTTATTCGTCAATGCAGCGACCTGGGGCTTGTTAGTCACAGGCAAATTAGTCAGTACCAATAGCGAAACCGGTCTCGGTGCGGCGTTAACACGTCTGATCGCAAAAGGTGGCGAGCCATTGATCCGCAAAGGCGTGGATCTGGCGATGCGCATGTTGGGTAACCAGTTTGTGACCGGACAAACGATCGACGAGGCCATCAAAAATAGCCAAGAGAATGAAAAACGTGGTTATCGCTACTCCTATGACATGCTCGGCGAAGCAGCATTGACAGCAAAAGATGCCGCGTTTTATTACAAATCATATGAGACAGCCATCCATGCCATCGGTAAAGCATCTAACGGACGCGGCATCAAGAATGGCCCCGGTATTTCTGTTAAGTTATCCGCATTACACCCTCGCTATTCTCGGGCACAGCGTGACCGCACAATGAACGAATTGCTGCCATTGCTCAAACAACTACTGCTGCTGGCGAAGCAATACAACATTGGTCTCAATATCGATGCCGAAGAAACCGATCGTCTGGAATTATCCCTTGATCTGATGGAAGCACTGGCATTTGATGCCGATCTAAAAGGGTTTGAAGGGATTGGTTTTGTCGTCCAAGGTTACCAAAAACGCTGCCCATTTGTGATCGACTATTTGATCGATTTAGCGCGTCGCAGTGGTAGTAAATTTATGGTGCGTTTGGTCAAAGGTGCGTATTGGGATGCAGAGATTAAACGTGCGCAGGTTGATGGCTTAAGTGATTTTCCTGTTTACACACGTAAAGTGTACACAGACTTATCCTATTTGACTTGTGCACAAAAATTGTTGGGTGCCACCGATGTCATTTATCCTCAGTTTGCAACGCATAACGCATTGACGCTCTCAACGATTTACACCTGGGCAAAACAAGCAGGTGTCACTGATTATGAATTCCAGTGTCTGCACGGCATGGGAGAAACCTTGTACGACCAAGTCGTCGGCAAAGATAAACTCGACAAACCTTGCCGTATTTATGCGCCAGTCGGCTCTCATCAAACGTTGCTCGCCTATCTGGTGCGACGCTTGTTAGAAAACGGTGCGAACTCGTCATTCGTCAATCAAATCGTCGATGAAAATGTCTCCATCGATACGCTCATTGCTGATCCGATCAAGGTCGCGCGTGAGTTGGGCGGAAGGCCACACAACGGAATTTCCTTACCCGCAGAGTTGTTTGGTTCAGAGCGCAAAAATTCTGCTGGTCTCGATTTTTCGAATGAGATTACGTTACGCGACATCGCTGACCATTTTTCTGCATCGGTTCAACAAAAATGGGCGGCGACATCCTTGTTAGCAGGCGATATCAGCGTGGGACAAAGCCATGCCATTATCAATCCTGCGAATCATTTAGATGTGGTTGGTGAAGTCATGGAAGCGACATCACAAGATGTCCAACAAGCGCTCGCATCTGCTCAGCATTTTGCTCTTGAGTGGCAAGCAACCGCACCAGTGACTCGCGCAGCTTATTTGAAAAAAGCCGCAGATTTACTTGAATCACAAACCAAAGACTTTATGGCGTTAGCTATTCGTGAAGCAGGTAAATCGCTGCCGAACGCGCTAGCAGAAGTACGTGAAGCCGTTGACTTCTTACGCTATTACGCAGCGCAAGTAGAGGGCCAAGTCAATACACAAGCGTTAGGTCCTGTGGTTTGTATTAGCCCTTGGAATTTCCCACTCGCCATTTTTATCGGCGAGGTCAGTGCAGCGTTAGCGGCAGGTAATGTCGTGTTAGCGAAACCTGCAGAACAAACACCGTTGATTGCATTCAAAGCGATCCAACTCTTGCACGAAGCGGGTGTTCCACGCGCAGCAGTTCAATTGTTGCCAGGTACCGGTGATATTGTCGGGGCCCAGTTGGTGGCCGATTCACGAGTGAAAGGTGTGATTTTTACAGGCTCAACAGAAGTCGCGCAGATCATCAACCGTACATTGACACAGCGCGCTATCGCCGAGGGTATTGATATTCCACTTATTGCTGAAACAGGTGGTCAGAACGCGATGATTGTCGACAGCAGTGCATTACCAGAACAAGTGGTGAATGACGTTTTATCGTCTGCTTTCGATAGTGCTGGACAACGTTGTTCTGCATTACGTATCTTGTGCTTGCAAGAAGATATTGCGGATAAAACCATCGAAATGCTGCACGGCGCGATGCAAGAATTACGTGTTGGTAATCCAGATCGTCTTGTGACAGATATCGGCCCTGTGATCGATGCTGAAGCACAAAAAAATCTGCTGCAGCACATCACAATGATGCGCGATAAAGCGATTTCTTTCTTCACCTTAGATTTACCAGAAGCATGCCGTTTAGGGACGTTTGTTGCGCCGACGGTGATTGAAATTGCGAACTTGAACGAACTGAAGAAAGAAGTGTTCGGTCCTGTTTTACACATTCTGCGTTTCAAACGCGATCGGTTACCGAATCTGATCGAGCAAATTAATGGTACTGGTTTTGGACTGACGTTAGGAATTCACTCCCGCATCGACGAAACAATCAACTTCATCACTAGTCGTGCACATGTCGGTAATATTTACGTTAATCGAAATATTGTCGGTGCAGTAGTAGGTGTTCAGCCATTTGGCGGTGAGGGAAAATCAGGCACTGGTCCTAAAGCAGGTGGTCCGTTATATCTGAAGCGTTTACAACGCACACCGCAGATTGGTCTTGGTGGCCATACCGTCTATGAGCGTCAAGCGCCAACACCTCTGGAAGCGTTCATGGTGTGGGCAAAGACAAAGAATCTGCCGCATCTATCCACCCTCGGTGAGCAATATATGCATCAGAATCCCTACAAAATCACGCAGGTGTTGCCAGGTCCAACGGGAGAAAGAAATACCTTATCTTTCGCACCGCGAGGCACGATCTTCTGTGCGGCAACAACGCTTGAGTGCTTGTTAAATCAATTAGCAGCAACGCTAGCGACAGGGAACACCGCAGTGATTCCTCAGCTATCTTTTGCGTTATTACCGAATGACTTCCCTGACACATTACGTTCGTTCATTCGTACGGGTGAAGCCGTCGATAGTCATGCACAGATTGCGCTGGTTGAAGGTAGCCTCGTCGCGACCTACAAAGCACAGTTTGCGAAACAAGAGGGAGCGATCGTCTCTGTCATCGAAACACACGAAAAAACAGAAGTGCCTTTGTGGCGTCTCGTTGCTGAACGTGCTTTGTGTGTCAACACGACGGCGGCCGGCGGCAACGCGAGTTTGATGAGTATGGCAAGTTAATTTTTGTTGGCTGTTGGCTGTTAGCTGAGGAAATTGGCGGTCATCGACTGCCATGAACCATTGCCGACGTTGATCACGATAAAAACCCTGTTCGATGTCAGGGTTTTTATTTTTTGTCGAATGCGTGCTGCACCACAAAGAATCACAGATGGCATATCAACGTCTCAATTCATTTCCCACTACAATGACGACGCTACGATGGAATCGATGTAAGCGTGAAAATAAGCGCCATCACGATCCATCATTTCGTTCGTATTGTTAGAAAATTTTTCAATTTATTTGGCGTGATGTGAAAAAGCAGTCGTTGTGTAGTTTTTTTTAAGAGGATTTACTCTAGAATTGCTCTATTAGCTATTCACTCGTAATGCCGGGTGCGATACTACCCGATGAGTTTTAGGACGACCGTTCCATTACTTGCAAATAATTCTACTTAGGAGACAAAAAATGCGTCAAATCCATTTGACCTTGGGCGTAATCACGGCCGCTCTGTTGAGCGCCTGCGGTGGCGGCGGATCCGCCGGCCCAACAATTAACACCAGCACTGCTCGCGGCGTGTTAGTCGCGAACCCACCAAATCTGGTACCTATTCCACAAGCAAACGGCACAGCAGTTCCACAACTGGATCCTGTGACTTTCGCGGCAATGCTGAATGCAGCACAACCTGGTTTGACCCAAATTACTGGTACACCGGTTTGCTCGATTTCAACGTACTACATGAAGTACAACACTGTTGGTAGCAAAGGCGAACCAACAACAGCAACGGGCGCGATTTTTGTACCATCAGGTTCAGCAGCGCAATGTTCCGGCCCACGTCCAGTCGTTGCTTACGCTCACGGTACAACGGTCACACAGTCATTCAACATGGCTAACCTGCAATCTAACCAAGAAGCAGTGTTGGTTGCAGCGACATTTGCAGCACAAGGTTTCATCGTTGTTGCACCTAACTACGCGGGCTACGATGTCTCGTCATTACCTTACACAGGTTACCTCGATGCTGCGCAGCAATCCAACGACGTAATCGATAGTGTTCGTGCTGCTCGTCAAGCATTCCCGAACATCGGTGCACAAGATTCAGGTAAATTGTTCCTGACAGGCTATTCACAAGGTGGTTTCGTTGCATTGGCTACACAGCAATCAATGCAAAACAATTACGCAAGTGAATTTAAAGTGACGGCGCTGGCGGGTGGTTCTGGTCCTTACGCCACTGAGTTGTTAGCTGATGCGATTTTTGCGAAACAACCAAACTTAGGTGGCACAGCGTTCTTGCCATTGATTACTAACGCATGGCAAGCACACTACGGCAATATCTATACGAATGGCAATCCATCGAATATTTACGCGGCACCGTATGCGGCAAATGTTCAAACAGCGATTCCAGGTAATTACGCTAGCATCAATGCGATGTATGCGACAGGTGTATTGCCAGCAACAACCATGTTCTCTTCGACTTATGGTTCTATCGTTGCCAATCTGAGCTACGGCGGTCAGTTGCCAGCACAGTTAGCACCGTTCTATGGCTCCACGAATCTGGTGAATGATCAGTTTGCTACAAGCTTCTTGCAAGATATCGGTGCAAATCCTTGTAACCAAAATCCAGCTGCGCCACTGACATGCAAACCAACCAACACAGTGCGTCAAGCAGCCGTTGCTAACGATTTGCGTGTCTTACCGTTACCGAATGTGCCTGTCTTGTTGTGCGGTGGTAAAGCTGACCCAACAGTCTTCTTTGCGAGTACACAAGCAGAACAAGCGTTCCTTGCATTGAATGGTTTCCCATCACAATACTTAAACGTACTTGACGTTGATTCATCACCGACAAGCGCTTCTGATCCATTTGCTGCTGCTAAAGTCGGTTTTGCTGCCGCTAAAGCACAGGTAGTGGCTGCTGCGACTGCTGCTGGTCAGTCTCCAGCCACGGCTGTTGCCAGTGCTTATCATGGCACATTGGTTCCACCGTTCTGTAACGCTGCCGCTGCAGGTTTCTTCAAAAGCGTTTTAGCACAATAATAAGGAGACAAAATCATGAAAAAAATTCAAATTGCCTTGTGTGCCTTGTTAGGTCTGACTTCTATTGGCGCAATGGCCGAAGATAAAAATCTGATCGCAGCGGGTGTTGGTTATATCAGCGTCAATTCTAGTTCGCCTGATTTTTCAACGAATGGTCCTGCGTTTTTGACACCACAACCAGCAGGTATTACTGTCGGTAGTGCAACGACCTTGTTGTTCGGTTTTTCACATATGTTGAACGATCACTGGGCTGTGGCACTGGCGGGCGGTATTCCACCAAAACACGATATCAATGGTCGCGGAAATTTAGCACCATTTGGCGTCATCACAACAGTAAAACAGTTTGCGCCAACGGTATTCGCGAATTACCATTTTATGGAGAGTGGTGCAAAGTTCCGTCCGTTCGTTGGTCTGGGTATTAACTACACGAAGTTTTATGATATTACTTCGCAACCATCTGGCAACTTGGCGTCCGGTGGTCCAACATCGATTACCTTGTCTTCTTACACTGGTTTAGCGGCGACTGTGGGCATGAATTACAAGATCGCTGAACACCTGTATTTCAATGCGAACATCGCTGCAGCGAACGTGAGCACAGACATGGTAGCGACAACGGGTAGTATCCAACGCTCTACGCATGTAAAACTGAACCCAATCTTGTACTCTGCGGGTCTGGCTTACAGCTTCTGATCTCGTTGACGTTACAGCATCATCAAAACCGCCGTGTAAAAACGGCGGTTTTTTTTGCTCATTTATTTGTCAGGAAGCACTGTTGCGCCATTTCCCGCTGGTTGCACCGCCCCTCTCGGTCGTTGCCCATCGGTGTAAGGTCTTCTATGCGCGTCCATGAACAAAGGTGGCAGGAGGCTGCAGAAGCATCGCTATTGCGTCTTTAGAGGATCTTTGTAGCGTTTTTATCGTTCAGTTAGGTGATGAGAGCAAGGCAGAGAGAAGTGGGCGGCAGGGGGTGTTTATCACGATCTTGTAATAGCTTTGCGGGGATGAGGTACCAAGCACGAGTGACGGGTACCATAAGATCTGCGTGCGATTGTTGTACGCTGGATGCGGCAATGAACTTAAAAAAAATGATTCAACATCAAAAAAGACGATTAAATATAATTGTTGTTAATTTCTTTTAATTCCAGTTTAAATTCATTATTTATGCGCCAATTGACGTTAAATGATAATTCTATTTTGAAATTTTCAGTGCGAAATTATACCGGTGGTACAGGGTTATTTCCCTGTATTAAACGATAACTTTTTCCATCAAATGTATATCGTGCTGTTTGTTTCACTTCAATGGTGCGCGTCCCATTTTTATCCGGGGCAGGCTTGAAGCCAGAAAAGCTCAATATCAAATCATCGTGTGATTTATTTTTGTTGGTTGACACAAATTGCCAATTCGCCGAAACGTCCCAACAGTCATGGCGCTGGCGGTCGCACATACCGTCATTATCTGAGTGGATCAAAATAGGCTCACCAGACAAGTCAGTCATTTGAGACGCGGTGAGGTCAAAAATAGCCAATTGGGTGAAGGAATAACCTTGCCCTGTATTACCGTGTAAAACAAGTAGCCCGGGTGTCGTTTGCCCTAACATCGTCCATTTGACGTCGCCAATTGAGCCAAACGAGCCCAGTGCTGCGATATTTTCTTGTCTTTTAACGACCTGCCATTGCTCGTTGTGTCGTTTAAAAAAAATAATCGTTAATAACCCCGCTTGCGCATGCGAAGAAAAAACTCCGTCGTGTCGATCTGCAATCTGTCCATTCAGTACCAAAACCGCCTGTTCCTGGTCGATCAACTTGGCATCGATCGGTTGAACGACATAGCGCTTCCGTAATGACCTGTTGTCGATATCACTGAGCGCAACAACAGCATCTTGAGTACGTTCACGATAACTGTTGCCAAACGCGGCTTTCATCAGCGGCGGGATAGGTATCGCCGTGAGGTTTACTGATGCACTTTGTGTTGTGTTGCCAATTTGTGCCACGGTGGATTGGTCCGCATGTACGAAAGCAGGCACCACTGCCATGGTAAAAACGGTTAATCGAGCAACAAGGTATGACAACAAGGAACGCATTGTTTGATTCTTTAGATGGTTTTTATTCGTTTTATGAGCGCCAATGTCGACGCCTTTTTCACCAGATTTTTACCCTATTCACCGCGTTCTCGACAGAGGTAGCGCTCAGTGCTGAGCTTTTCTTGTTGATAACTCATCGCTTATCCCCAATGAATCAGCAATCACTGTGCAACTGTCCGAAAAAAAATTGACGATCACGATATTTTTTTCTTTCTGCTATCTGAGGTTGAGCACAAAACGCTTGTACTTTTGATTTGAAATCATCCGTTTTTTCTGAGAGTTGTTTTTCTAAGTAACGGATTCTAAAGGATTTTTTTCAAAAAGAGTTAACCGGGATTTTCGGGGTGTGAATAGCTTTTAGTTTAATAACTTTATATATAAATAGTAGTTATTGTTAACAGTGGCATGACGTTGTGGATAACTTGGTATACATCCACAGAATCAATTGTTTACGTGATTTATAACCCGGTGAAAAAAGTCTGTATATCCACAGGACAGATTTTGTATAAAAAAAAACGATCAACGATAAATCTGACTTACGCACAATACATACAGTGGATATACCTTCACTTATCCACAGAAATATTTTTTATTTCGTCGTTTTTTTTGACATTGCTGGCGTTAAAACAGCGTTTTCACCACCAAAAACCAACAGCGACGAAGCGCAGTGCTGTTGGATAGGGATAAAAATCGGCATTTTCCATCGATAGAGACGTCAAATGTGCCAAATGACCGCGGTGTACCTTGTCATTGATTGATGGATGAGATGAAAAAGTGGTTTGACGTGCATGGGATTGGTGAACAAAAAGGAAAATTCAAAAAAAGGAGGTGTTTTTTAGGTAAAGGATAAAAATGAGAACATCTGAAAACGTTTGAAGAGACGTTTGAAGAAATGATTGAAGAAGCGTTTGAGGAAACGATGACGTTGTATCTGATTTGTTGGGGTATTCGACGGCTTTTGTTCAATGCAGCGAGAAACGGTTTATTTAGTAAACTTAGTTTATATATACATAGTAGTAATGGTTAACGTTGCGTTTTTTTGTGGATAAGTCTGTATTTGTCCACAGAAACAAGTACTTATCCACTGTATAGGTAGGAGGATAAAGTCTGTATGTTTTGATGATAGATTTGGGATAAAAAAAGCGACTGTGGACATGAGACGAGTTTTCCCCAATCTATGCTGGGGATATGATGCCGCTTATCCACAGGGCTTTGAGGACAGGCTTTATAGTTGATCAGCGCGTTTGAGCATGGTTGGCGCGAATTGCTGAAAGAGTTTGATCAACAAAGAGGTGGCTTTTCGTTGTCTGGTGGGAAGATGTTGGTCGTAGACCGCGGTGTATTCAAGGGCGGGTACCCCCCCACGTGCGCGTTTGAATTGGCTGGCGCCGGAGCTATAGTGTAAGCGGCATCCTCTATTTTTTGCTTCACTTAAGAGGATCGCCATTAAACGTCGGTACAAACCTAATTCCTGCGGTAAGCCAGTGTCATAGCCAATTAAGGGGGTGGTCAGCCAACCGCTTTCTGGGTGAATATAGAGTCCAAGGACACCCACCCATCGACCCTGCCAGCGTAATCCAATCAGTTCTAAGAAGGTCGTCTCGAGACATAATTCAAAAAATGCCGGACTAAAATCGGGATTGAGGTGAGAATGTTTATCGATGAACAATTGACGGAATACATCGCGCAGTTCTGTGAGGTCATTAAGGTGCAATTCACACTGGCGGACAATCTCGACATCGCCGTTGACTAATAATTTTGCATCTTGCTTGACGTGATTTCGTTTCCAGACTTGTTTCTCACTGGGATCACAGAGATAAATCATCCTAGAAGGCATCATTTTCCAGCCTTGCGCTTGGAGATTTTCCATCAAAGCAGGCGACACCTCGGGACAAATATTACGGATCATCAAGGGAATATCGTGATGACGACCACACATGACGCTCGTCATTTCCGCAATATCATCGCTGTGCCATTCGGGGTATAAATTCGTCGAGATCAAGTAATTACCAATAATGGCGGCTTGATCTAGCTTGCTTGCACGCATCAGGGCCGAAAGGGGACCAAAAATCAGGCAGGAGCCTGCTTTGACGACGTTGGCCAGTGCTGGAGGCACGTGACGAATGAGTTCATGGCGTGCATAACGCAACCAGGTCGAGCGTGGGCTGGCCACATAGCTTTCTTGCCAGTCGCTGTGGGTCAGTAGGGTCACTGGGTAGCTGTGCCCTGCGATATCAACAGCGTGGATGTCAGCGGTGACATTGCTGACCCAATGCTTGCCACCGCGTGATCGTGCGGTGAGCAACCATAGCGCATCAGCCACCATGCGTGGTGGAAGTGGAGTAGTCAATTGAGAATGAAATTCTGGTCAAATTTTGGTGTACAAGTGCATGCCACCATAGATCGCTGATCTGTCAGTGGCGTAGAGTGCACGGTTTTTCTCGGTGTCGGTGTGCCACAAAGAGAGAATGGACGCAGGTAATTTTTGTTCTAACGGAGATGTTTCGCCGCCTGTACGGAAAACTACCTTAGCGTGAGGTGCAGCGGTACGGGTCACTTCTTCCCATAGCGCAGTGAGTTGCTGTTCATCCATCCAATCTTGCGCGTCCAAGAACAGATACGCATCCATGGATTCACGTGGTTGTTTTTGTAAAAACTGTGTGAGTGTCATGTGGTGCGGATGCAAGCGATCGATATTGCTTCGTAATGCATCAAAATGCTGTTGCTGCAGATACAGTGGCAAGGCTTTCTGTTTGCTGGTGTCATAGCGACGGCCTAATGCTTGTTGAGCGAAACAATTTTCATCGAGTGGAAAATCGCAGCACAAATGACGCATTCTTTCTTTGAACAAGGTGTGCAAACCCTCTTTGGCATCGTGTTTGAGTGCTTCAAATTGCGAAGGAGGAATGCCAAGGCTGTAGAGCGCCAATGGTTGTTGTGCCAGTAATTTAAATAAACGCGTTTCAAATGCTGGCGCAACGTATTGGTCAAAGTACGTTTGTTGCTCTTGTAAGTTGTTGGCCTCGAGGACTTTACTGAGGTTACCGCCCATCATCCGTACAAAATAATGTGCCAGGCCAATAAAGTTACCCAACAAGCCGTGTTGATATGCTTGATGAGCGAAGTAGTGATAACGTGGCTGTCCTGAAATCGAGCGACTTTCCCAGAAATTGCTCGCATCATCGGACAAATGTTCGCGGATATGACGTTTATAACGCTTAATGTTATCGCTTTGGTTTGCATCACCCAGATATGCGAGCACGGCGTCGTAGTCTGGTAAATGTTTGATCGCCATTTGTTTCATGTTCAACATGGCCAGATGAGCGGCGTTGAGGTCAACCGCATGGACGGCAGCGGGATTGGCGGATAAATAAGCAAGGGCATTGCATCCACCAGACGAAATCGTCAGGATATTGGCACCTGGTTTGAGGGCTAAGGCATCCAGATCCGATTGCGGATCTTCCCAAATTTGCGCATAAACGAGACGGCTAAACCAGTGAGCAAAAAGCTGATCGGCGATTCCTTTACGACCAGAGGTGGTGGAATTGAATACGGCACTGTCGATCAATGCTTTGCTTGACATGGTTGTCTCCCGCGAAGATGTTAACGTTAGCGAAAAACCGCCTCGTGACGGCCGGCAACACGGTGCGTGATCGTCCGGGACAAGGTTTTTCGTTGAGTTCGATGTAATCGGTAGCGGTGACTTTAGGTCGCTGAGGTGACAAGCCGGTGACAAGCAGATGAATATTTAATGAAATAGCTTATGTGTTTTTTGCAGACCACAAACTGTGGATAAGTTTCTGTATAACTTTTGGTGATGGGCAGAAATAAAGAGATTAATCGCGCTGATGACGAACGGTTAATTTGCGTCGACGAGCTTGGATAAACAGAAATAACTGATACGCAAAATACAGTGACGCTAGTACTGGCATCGAGGCAATTAAGATAAACACCACTCCCGTGACAGGCACATCACCCGACCACGTACGAATCGGATCGTTGGCGTGGGGATTTTGTTTTTCTGGGGGCATTTTAGGTAAATCAATTTGGACGCCAGCACTTGAACTTGCTGCGTCAGAAGGCGACACCAGAATCACCGACTGCGTTGGTGGTGCAGGCTGCTCTTCCGCAAAAACGGTAGGTGTGAAAATCTGTAGGGCGAGGATGAGGGCGAGCTTCAGTGTCATTGTCATGCGCTTTAGTAAAAAGAACGGTCCATCTGGTCATCGAGACGGTGTTCGCATTTTATCTAACATTGACGTTGTTGGTTGGACTATTGGTGATCGCGTCAGTACGAGAGTAGACGGTGATGGAAGGACGATGAGATGGTGATCGTAGAGTGCTTACCTACGTGTTTGTCGCGAGACAACGACAACAAATAGCAAAAAATACACGATTAATTTGTTATATAGAGGATAATTTATTGCTGGTGTGACAAATTACACATGGAGGCACTATGTCTGGAATTGTTCAATTTATGCTCTCTTTGCTTGTCATGGTCTTGATCGCCGCTGCGACGGTTCGACAATCCCGACCATTAATGAATGCCGCGTTTGGTGCGTTGATCGTGTCAAGTCTCGTTAGCTGGTATCAATACATATTTCCCGCCGGAATTGAGCCGCTCTTTTTTATCGGCACGCTGGCACTGGTCTTTGCGCTATGCAGTTTTTTTTATGCGGTTTATTCGTTTGAGATTATTCCGCATCAGGATGTGGAATAACCTCTGTGTATAACATCAGGAGGCTGTCGAACACCTGTTGTCCAGCCTTATTTAACGTCAATCAATTCAACATCAAAAATCAACGTTGCATTGCCTGGAATCACTGTACCTGTGCCGCGGGACCCATAAGCGAGTGCGGGTGGAATAATCAGGGTACGTTTTCCACCGACTTTCATGCCGACGACGCCCTTATCCCAGCCTTTAATCACTTTACCGATGCCAATAGGAAAGCTGAACGGTTCACCACCGACGGACGAATCAAACTTAGTGCCATGTTCTTTGTATTCCAGCGGATCGTAGAGCCACCCGGTGTAATGGACAACGGCAATATCACCGACTTTGGCTTCTTTTCCGGTACCGACTCTGACATCAATTTTTTGTAAATTTTCGCCAAAAGTGGCGTTGTCAGTGACTGTTTGCGCTTCGCTTGATGCTGTGGATAACATAGTGAATAACATTGTGGACAAGCCCAAAGCAGCCGCAGTAAAAAGCGTTCTAGAGACTGCCGGAAAGCGTGATTTCATGACTGACATATCCTTTGATAAATGTAAATATAATGACAACGTGAGAAAAAATTAACGGTCCTGCTCACGTGATTGTTGTAATTTTTTTTCAAACGCCTGATCGAGCTTGCTGGCCTTTTTGGGTGCTTGTTTTTCAAGTCCATTAACAAAATGCACGAAAGCATCCATTTCTAGGGGGTCGTGAACCGCGATGGGGGCCGCGCCATCGACACTGAGCGTGAGGTAGAAACGACCATCCGCCATCGTCACCATGGAGTACACGCCTTGTGTACTACGTTCTTTGAGGCGTTGAACTGCATTACTCGCTTTGGTCGTCCGTGCCATTATTTGATTCCATTCTTGCGTAAAATTTTGCCCATCGTGCCATCGGCATCGATTGCTTTGTTGAGTTTGTTGAACAACTCAATCCGTTGTTTGTCCATGTGGATATTACACAGCATATTGAGTTCAATGGTTTTATACTTGATTGCCGTTGCAATGTCTTTGGCAACGCCTTGTTGCTCAGCAATGTACATGCCATGGAGTTCAGAAACAATCCAATAATCGAGCCGTTTATTGACCAGTAAACGTGGGTTTTCCTCGTCTTCGCCAGCAAAGACGATGTGATAGCCTTGGTCTGTGAGTTGCAGACCGGTGGCTGCATTGCGATACGAGCCAATCTGCCATTCCTTGGCATCTTCAAAACGTTTGAGTACGCGTGGATCGTCTTTACGTCGGTATAACACCCATTGATCGGTGGTGAGTGGTCCTACCCAGTGGTAAAAATTTTCTCGTTCTGGTGTACGGCGAAAACCAAACAGACAGGTGTTATCGTCGTTGAGGGTGTTGTTGAGGCCACGCGCCAGAGATGTACTGCTGATTGCTGGTGTTTCACCCGCTCTTTTCATGATTTCCATGATTTTGTCGACTAAAAAGCCGCGTATCTCTCCGGTTTTGCTATCGGTATAGCTAAACGGTGCAAATTCTTGAATAATCAGTTTGATGCTCTCCGCCTGGCTAGCAAGCGGTACGAGCAGGCATCCAATCATCAGCGCTGTTGCACATCGTTTTGACACGGATTGCTTTCTGTAACGAGAAGGGAGATGCATTCTCAAAAAATAATAGGAAATAATCAGAATAAGTGGCAGATTTTAGATGATTAATTTCCAGCATTGGCTAACTAATTGAAAACTCTCCGCAATCATCGCTTCACTTTGACGTTTTTCTTGGCAAATGAGGCTCAAATGCGTTTTGATATGAACCGCATCGGCAATCACTAAGCCATGGACATGCGCTTCACGCATGGCAATCGAATCTCGGATGAGACTTAAACCGACGCCAGATTTCACCAGATCCAACATTGATTGCTCTTGGTCGACTAAAGCCACTTTGTTGGGCGTGATGCCATGTTGAGAAAAAATCTGACTTAAAAGACGGTGATGGGCGGATTCGGGTGGGGTCCAGATCCAGGGCAAATGGGCAAGTTTTTCCCAAGGTTGCCCGACTACCCGACTATTCCATCCACTTGGGGCAACGACGCGGTACGTAAAATCAGTCAACACCAGTTGATGCAAGGGTGTTTTTCCATCGTGAGGGAGATCCCCCAGATAAAAACCAATATCCAGTTGTCCACTGCGAACTTGTTGTAGAACCCAACCAGACATGCCGTGCTGCAGACGTGTCGCGATCTGTGGATAAGTTTCAACGAGACGCTTTAAAAATACGCCTAAGCGGGTAAATTCGGGATCAAGAATGGTGCCGATGGCTAATTCACCCGATAAGGTGGAATGCAGTGCATTGGCCGTCTGTCGGAAGTCGTTACACACAGCGAGAACTCGTTCTGCATAGGGCAAGAGTTTGGCACCATCATTGGTCAAGCTCATGCCGTTGCTGTTGCGGCTGAACAATTGCAACCCGAGTTGCTCTTGTAAGGACTTTAACTGCAGACTCACAGCTGGTTGCGTCAGATGGAGCCGTTCGGCAGCCCGTGTCAGGTTGCCTTCGCGGGCGATGGTAACAAAGGCGCGGAGTTGCGTGAAATCCATGATCGTCACTTGATGTTGAAGGAGTGGTGGTGACCGCCGTTCTGGGCGAGCTGTGCTACTTATCATAGCATTATAAGAAAATTTTATATTGCTATTGAAAATAACTCATTGGATTTGATGTGACAGGTACATTACGCTTGGATCCAATTTCTTTTACTCATTAAGGCGCGCTTATGACATCCGTACTCCAGCACTACATGAATGGTCAGGTTTATGCATCCACCAGTGGTCGTCAACAAGACGTATTTAACCCTGCCACGGGACAAGTCGTCGCTCAGGTGGCATTAGCGAGCGTGGCGGAGGTGGAAGCGGTTGTGGCAGCCGCAAAAGCAGCGGCACCAGCGTGGGCTGAAACGGCACCGCTCAAACGTGCGAGGGTGATGTTTAAGTTTAAAGAGTTGCTGGATCAGCATCATCAGGAGCTAGCGGCATTAATTACCCGTGAGCATGGCAAAGTGTTGTCGGATGCGATGGGTGAAGTGACGCGTGGTATTGAGATTGTTGAATTTGCCTGCGGCATGCCACAGTTATTGAAGTCGCAGTTCTCGGACAATATCGGCGGTGGTATTGATAACTACAACTTGCGTCAGCCATTGGGCGTGACAGCGGGCATCACGCCATTTAACTTCCCATTTATGGTACCGATGTGGATGGCGCCGGTGGCGATTGCGACAGGGAATACGTTTATTCTGAAGCCTTCTGAACGCGATCCTTCCTGTTCACTCATGATTGCCGATTTATTGCGTCAGGCAGGTTTGCCGGATGGCGTGTTTAACGTGGTGCAAGGTGACAAGACGGCTGTGGACGCCTTACTGCAACATCCGGATGTTGCTGCGATTTCTTTTGTAGGCTCTACCCCAATCGCTGAATACATTTACAGCGAAGGCACGCGTTTAGGCAAGCGGGTACAGGCCTTGGGTGGTGCGAAGAATCATCTGGTGGTGATGCCTGATGCGAATCTTGACCAAGCAGTCGACGCATTAATGGGCGCTGCTTATGGTTCTGCGGGTGAGCGTTGCATGGCGATTTCTGTCGCAGTGGCAGTGGGTGATGTAGCGGACCAATTAGTCAGTGCGCTAGTTCCTCGCGTGAAAGCCTTAAAGGTAAAGAACGGGATGGAAAGTGATGCAGAGATGGGGCCAGTGGTAACGGCAGCACACAAAGCCAAAATCGAAGGATACATCGCCGACGGTATTGCAGAAGGTGCAACGTTGTTGGTCGATGGTCGCGGCTTGACGGTCCCTGGACACGAAGCAGGATTTTTCTTGGGTGGCACTTTGTTTGACCACGTAAAAGAAGGCATGAAAATTCATCGTGAAGAAATTTTTGGCCCTGTATTGTGTGTTGTCCGTGTGCCTGATTTTGCGTCGGCGGTGGCGTTGATCAACCGCCATGAATTTGGGAATGGCGTGTCACTGTTCACCTCGGATGGCAACACGGCACGCGAATTTTCTCGTCGGATTCAGGTCGGGATGGTGGGTATTAACGTCCCAATTCCGGTACCGATGGCATGGCATTCGTTTGGTGGTTGGAAGCGATCTCTGTTCGGCGATATGCATGCGTATGGCGAAGAGGGTATTCGCTTTTACACACGCTATAAATCGATTATGCAACGCTGGCCAGATAGCATCGGCAAAGGGGCAGAATTTACGATGCCCGTGGCTAAATAATCACTTGATTCAATAACACCCTTTGTTTGGGTTGAACGGGATTTCCTATGCTTCGTTTGCACGAATTGTTTCCTCATCCAATCATCCAAGGACCGATGGCGGGCGGTGCGTCGACACCGGCGCTGGTCGCTGCCGTGTCGAATGCCGGCGGCTTGGGATCCTTAGCGTGTGGGATGCTTTCTCCTGAAGCAATGCTTGAACAGGCGTGGGAAATTCGACAGGCTTGTAGCAGGTCTTTTGCGATGAATTTGTTCGTGCAAACAGCGCCAGCACCGACCCCAGAAGAAATCCAAGCGGCGAGTGCGTTGCTCAAACCTGTATGGTCACAATTCGGGTGGGATGCATTGCCCCTTCCGGCGAAGTGGTGTGAAGATATGGAGGCGCAATTTGAGGCATTACTGCAAGTAAGCCCAGCGGTGGCAAGTTTTACGTTTGGCATTATTTCGAGCGAGCAACTTGCGCAACTCCATGCGTCGGGTATTTTTGTGATTGGAACAGCGACCCATCTGGCAGAGGCGCTTGCATGGCAGAACCTTGGTGCCGATGCGGTTTGTTTATCTGGGGTTGAAGCGGGTGGTCATCGCGGTACCTTTATTGGTGAACAAGAGGCCGTCTCGTTTTCGACAAGCGAATTGCTGGCGCAGGTAGCACCGCAATTGTCGATTCCCGTTATCGCAGCGGGTAATATCGTCACTGGAGAGGATATCTCATCGGCATTGTCTGCAGGTGCGGCTGCCGTACAAATGGGAACGGCTTTTCTGGTGACGCATGAATCTGGGATTCATCCCGCATACAAACAACAATTACTTGCCGCAACCACAGATACCACGCGTCAGACACGGGCATTTACAGGCCGTTTTGCACGAGGCTTAGACAATCGGTTTATGCAAGTCATGGCAGAGGTGGCGGCGCAGGTCCCCGCTTATCCAGTGCAGAACGCCTTGACTGCAGCGATCCGCTCGGCAGCAGCGAAAAATAACGATCCACAGTGGATGTCGATGTGGTGCGGCCAAGGTGTGGCACGCGCCCGTGCCATGGGGACAGCGGAACTGATGCGTGATCTGATTTCGCATTGTCAGACACATTAACGATCGACGCCGATCAATAAAAATAGCCAGGAATATTCCATGAAATCAGTTGGGCAATTTGACTATATCGTCGTTGGTGGTGGTAGTGCTGGGTGCGTCTTGGCGAACCGCTTATCTGCCTCTGCAGACAAGCAAGTATTGCTGATTGAAGCGGGAGGAAAAGATGACTATGTTTGGATTCATATTCCTGTCGGCTATTTGTACTGCATCAACAATCCGCGCACTGATTGGATGTTCCGCACGGCGTCGGAGCCGGGATTAAACGGACGCAGTTTGATCTATCCACGCGGAAAAGTACTTGGTGGTTGTTCATCAATTAATGGCATGATTTATATGCGCGGTCAGGAGCGCGATTACAACGAGTGGGCCGCGCTCACAGGAGACGATAGCTGGCGCTGGGATCAAGTATTGCCACTGTTTAAAAAGAGCGAAGATCATTACAGCAAGGATCGTCGCTTTCATGCGCAAGGCGGCGAATGGCGCGTGGAAAAACAGCGGCTCTCATGGGAAATTTTGGATGCGTTTCGTGATGCCGCAGAACAAGTGGGTATTCCAAAGACGGATGATTTTAATCGCGGCGATAACGAAGGGTGTGGTTACTTTGATGTGAACCAACGACGTGGTATTCGCTGGAACGCATCGAAGGCATTTTTACGCCCAGCAGCATCGCGCGATAACTTAACGATCATGACTGGATGTCAGGTGAAACGCTTGCGGTTCACAGAAGATGAACACGGAAAGCGCTGCACAGGTGTTGAATTTATTGGTGGTGGAGAAGCGTGGTGTGCGGATGCTTTGAAGGAGACTGTCTTAGCGGCGGGGGCGATCGGCTCACCCGCTATTTTGCAACATTCGGGTGTGGGTGACCCAGCGCATTTACAGCGTCTTGGGATCCCTGTTGTTCATGCGTTGCCGGGTGTAGGCGGCAATTTGCAAGATCATTTACAGATCCGTTCTGCATTCAAAATTCGCGGCGCGAAAACGCTCAATACCATGGCCAATAGCTGGTGGGGAAAAGCTGCGATCGGACTGGAATACATGCTCAAGCAAAGCGGCCCGATGTCGATGGCACCTTCTCAGCTTGGAGCATTTACACGCTCAGATCCAAGTCAAGAAACGGCGAATCTGGAATACCATGTGCAGCCTTTGTCGCTCGAAAAATTTGGTGATCCGCTCCATGATTTTCCGGCATTTACAGCAAGTGTCTGTAACTTGCGTCCAAGCTCGCGTGGTCATGTGAAAATCACGAATCCAGATCCATTGGCTGCACCAGAGATTGTGCCCAATTATTTGAGTACAGCTGAGGACCGGAAGATTGCGGCTGATTCCTTAACTCTGACAAGGAAAATCGTTGCTGCTCCGGCTTTACAAAAATATCAGCCAGAAGAAATGAAGCCCGGCGCACAATTTAGAACGGAAGAAGAGTTAGCACGTGCGGCTGGTGACATAGGAACAACGATTTTTCATCCTGTGGGGACCTGTAAGATGGGACGTAAGGACGATGTCAGTGCAGTGGTGGATAGTCAGCTCAAGGTTTATGGTATCGAAGGCTTACGCGTGGCGGATGCCTCCGTCATGCCGACAATTACCTCGGGTAATACGAATTCACCAACGATCATGATTGCCGAAAAAGCGGCTGAATTGATGCTGAAAAGTCGGTGATAAAAAAATCTTTGATTTTTCATGGAATTGGGTCTTGCACTGACAAGGAGTTACTCGTTACTATCAGTTCCACATAAAAAAAATTCTGACGACGACACGATCGCAGAAAAATAATGCCCGCTGCAATGACGGCGGGTTTGTCATGTTTCAGGCAAGACAATAAAGGAGATGTGATGACTCAAGTCATCCTGGAGACGAAGCATCTGACCAAAGAGTTCAGAGGCTTTACCGCTGTTAACGATGTTAACCTGCAAGTCCAGCGGGGACACATTCATGCACTGATCGGCCCGAATGGCGCCGGCAAAACCACTTGTTTTAATTTACTCACCAAGTTCCTCACGCCAACATCAGGTCAGATCTTGTTTAATGGTCGTGATATTACCTCCGATAAGCCTGCCCAGATTGCGCGTCAGGGGATTATTCGGTCGTTTCAGATATCGGCGGTATTCCCACATATGACCGTCTTAGAAAACGTTCGTATTGGCTTGCAGAGAACCTTGGGTACCTCTTTTTATTTCTGGAGAAGTGGTGCCAGTCTTCAGCGGCTGGATGACCGCGCTATGGAATTGTTGACCCAAGTTGATCTGGCGGATTTTGCGGACACAATGACGGTTGATCTGCCTTACGGTCGTAAGCGTGCATTAGAAATCGCGACAACCCTGGCGATGGAACCAGAAATGATGTTGCTCGATGAGCCCACACAAGGAATGGGTCATGAAGATGTCCACCGTGTGACCGAGTTAATCAAAAAAGTATCTGCAGGTCGCACTATCCTCATGGTGGAACACAACATGAAAGTGGTGTCGGGTATTTGCGATCGCATTTCAGTACTGCAACGGGGGGCGATTTTGGCGGAGGGAAGTTATGCTGAAGTATCCGAAAATCCACAAGTGATGGAAGCCTATATGGGTAGTGCCAATGCTGAACTGGAAGGAGCGCACGGATGAGTGGTAACGCAACAATACCCAGTTTAGAAATCACTGGTTTGCAAGCGTGGTATGGCGAGTCGCATATTTTGCATGATGTGAATTTGCGTGTGAATCAGGGTGAAGTAGTGACAATCCTAGGGCGCAATGGTGCCGGCCGAACAACCACGATGCGCGCCATCATGGGATTAACCGGTCGCCGTCAGGGATCCATTAAGATCAACGGCGTCGAAACGATTGCATTGGCAACACACAAAATCGCGCATCTTGGTGTGGGTTATTGCCCGGAAGAGCGGGGGATATTTTCATCGTTATCCACCGAAGAAAATTTGATGTTACCGCCGTTGGTGTCACGCCATGATACGGGAATGTCGGTGGACGAAATTTACGCCATGTTCCCTAACCTTGCCGAGCGTAAGCACAGTCAAGGTACGCGCTTATCTGGCGGTGAACAACAAATGCTTGCTGTGGCGCGGATATTGCGGACGGGTGCGAAATTGCTGTTGCTTGATGAGATTTCAGAAGGCCTCGCACCTGTCATTGTGCAAGCGTTAGCGCGCATGATCATGACCTTAAAATCAAAGGGGTACACCATCGTCATGGTGGAACAAAATTTCCGCTTCGCCGCACCACTCGCGGATCAATTTTATGTGATGGAACATGGACAGATGGTCGAGCATTTTTCTGCTTCGGCATTGTCCGAAAAAATGCCCGTGTTAAACCAGTTGTTGGGTGTATAAAACAAAGAAAAAAAGATCGTTTCAAGAAGATCATCAACGAGTCAACAAGTTCGTAGAAATAATGTAGAAGTGAGTTGTAAAACGCAGTACCGCTTGACGTGATGCGATCGTCGTTTTCCGCCTCGTCGGTATTGATCCTTATTTCCTGGAGAAGACAAATGAAAATCAAATCAAACGTTCTCGCGCTGGCAGTTGCTGCTGCGTGTGCTGGTGTTGCTGGTAGTGCTGCAGCGCAGGTATCTGGCGATGTGGTGAAGATCGGATTTATTTCCGATTTATCTGGTGTGTATTCAGACATCGATGGTAAAGGTGGTATTGAGGCGATCAAGATGGCGATTGCCGATTTTGGTGGCACGGTACTCGGAAAAAAAATTGAATTAGTCAGCGCCGACCATCAAAATAAAGCGGATATCGCTGCGAGTAAAGCGCGTGAATGGTTTGATCGTGATGGCGTCGATATGCTCATCGGTGGAACAAATTCTGGTACCGGTTTGTCGATGGCGAAAGTAGCGAATGAAAAGAAAAAGCCATTCATTTCGATCGGTGCTGGAACCGCGGTATTGACGAATGATGAGTGCACGCCCTACACCGTTCACTATGCTTACGATACGGTCGCCTTGGCAAAAGGTACAGGCTCTGCGGTCGTGAAACAAGGTGGTAAGAGCTGGTATTTCCTGACGGCAGATTATGCGTTTGGTGCTGCCTTAGAGGGCGATACAACGAAAGTGGTCAAGGCAAGCGGTGGTAGCGTGAGCGGGTCTGTGAGACATCCTTTGTCTGCTTCTGATTTCTCTTCGTTCTTACTCCAAGCGCAATCATCGAAAGCGCAGATTTTAGGATTAGCCAACGCAGGTGGTGACACCATCAATTCCATTAAAGCCGCCAATGAATTTGGACTGACCAAGACGATGAAATTGGCTGGTTTGCTCATGTTTATTAACGATATCCATTCGCTGGGTCTGAACCTTACGAATGGCATGTATTTGACTGATAGTTGGTACTGGAATCAGTCCCCCGAGGCGCGGACATGGGCACGTCGTTATTTCGAGAAGATGAAAAAAATGCCGTCTAGCTTACAGGCAGCGGATTACTCCGCCACGATCCAATATCTGAATGCTGTGAAAGCAGCGGGTAGTGACGATACTGAAAAAGTCATGGCGAAGTTGCGCAGCATGAAGTTCAACGATATGTACGTGAAGAACGGTTATGTGCGTGCAGACGGCAGCATGATTCATGACATGTACCTGATGCAGGTGAAAGCGCAAGCGGATTCGAAAGAGCCATGGGATTATTACAAGGTGATTCAGACAATTCCGGGTGAACAGGCGTTCACAACGAAGGCCGAGTCGAAGTGCGCTCTGTGGAAATAAACTGAGCATAAACGAAGCGCTTGACATCGGGTGGTGTGGTTGATGAACACCTTGATGTCGGTCTCGTTGTTCACCTGTCGCCCGCTTGCGGGTGACAGGGTCGCTTCGGTCAGTGTTGAGGTTTGTCGGCTTTGTTTGGTTTGGCGGACGCTGTCCTTTTTTGAGTTGATTCTGCGATGCTTGCAGATGATTTTTTTTCGAAGAGTGCCATGGAGATTTTTGGTATTCCGCTACAGGCGATGATGGGCCAGTTATTACTCGGTCTGGTGAACGGGTCGTTTTATGCGATGTTGTCGCTCGGTCTGGCTGTGATTTTTGGCTTGCTGAATGTGATTAACTTCGCACACGGTGCGTTGTACATGATGGGTGCTTTTTTGGCCTGGATGGGGATGGAATATGCTGGCATCAATTATTGGTGGATGCTCATTGCTGCGCCATTGATTGTTGGGATTGTTGGGGTCGTGATTGAACGTACGATGTTGCGCTGGCTCTACAAACTCGATCACCTTTACGGACTTCTGCTGACCTTTGGAATTACCTTGATGTTAGAAGGTATTTTCCGCTCGGTATATGGGGTATCGGGTCAGCCTTACTCTGTTCCTGAGGCACTCAGTGGTGCGACAAATCTCGGCTTTATGATTTTGCCTAATTACCGTGCATGGGTGGTTGTGGCGTCGCTGGTGGTGTGTTTTGCGACATGGTTTGTGATTGAGAAAACCAAGCTTGGCGCCTACCTTAGGGCGGGTACCGAAAATCCGAAACTGGTCGAAGCCTTCGGTGTGAATGTGCCTTTGATGGTCACCCTGACGTATGGCTTTGGTGTGGCATTGGCGGCGTTTGCTGGCGTGCTTGCTGCACCTGTGATTCAAGTATCTCCATTGATGGGCTCTAACTTGATTATCACCGTGTTTGCCGTTGTGGTGATTGGTGGAATGGGCTCGATTCTGGGATCTATCCTGACAGGATTAGGCCTCGGCGTTATCGAAGGTCTTACACGGGTGTTTTATCCTGAATTATCCGCCACGGTCGTGTTCATTATCATGGCGATTGTGCTCATGATTCGTCCAGCTGGTTTGTTCGGTAAAGAGAAATGATCGGGGCTGAAATGAATAAAAAAATAGCGTATGGCGTTGCGCTGATCTTTCTGTTGGTGGCACCACAGATTGCGTATCCTGTGTTTTTGATGAAAGTTTTATGCTTCGCCTTATTTGCGTGTGCCTTTAACCTGTTAATCGGTTTTACGGGCTTACTTTCGTTTGGTCATGCCGCATTTTTTGGTGCTGCTGGGTATGTCACTGGTTACTGCTTACGTGATGCGGGTTGGTCGTTTGAAGCGGGGATGGTCGCTGGTGTTATGGTGGCGGCAGCGATTGGTTTGGTCATGGGCTTGTTGGCGATTCGGCGTCAGGGGATTTACTTCACCATGATTACCTTGGCGTTGGCGCAGATGCTGTACTTCGTGTTCTTGCAGGCGAAGTTCACAGGAGGCGAAGATGGCTTGCAAGGCGTACCGCGAGGGAAATTCTTTGGCGCAGATTTGAGTTCCGATATGACGATGTACTACGTTGTATTAGCGATTTGCGTGGCGGGGTTTGCGTTGATCGTCAGAACGATTCACTCACCATTTGGTCAAGTACTGAAAGCCATTAAAGAAAACGAGCCTCGCGCGGTGTCGTTGGGCTACGATGTGGATAAGTACAAGTTACTTGGCTTTGTGCTTTCTGCGGCGATTGCTGGCTTAGCAGGGGCGACAAAAACAGTTGTGATCGGCTTTGAGACATTGACTGACGCGCATTGGGCGATGTCGGGCTTGGTCGTGTTAATGACGCTGGTGGGTGGATTAGGGACCATGGTGGGGCCGATGGTCGGGGCCGTGGTGATTATCGCTTTAGAAGACAAGTTGGGTGATATCGGCACGTGGCTGGCCGATGTTTCGCATATCGAATGGTTCCGCACCCTAGGCGATTCTGTCACGCTCGTGACGGGTTTTATTTTTATCGTGTGCGTCCTGTTGTTCCGCAGAGGGATCGTCGGTGAGTTATCGGCGTTGTTTGGCGCGAAGCAGCGTTCTGCTTGAGGTGTATCTCGGCTGTCTGTCGTTCGCTCTGCGTTGATGGGGGGCATGAGAAATGACATGATGGCCGCTTCCATGATTTGAATCGGTGATGAGGTCTCACAATGAAAATTGTGGGACCTTTTATTTTGGGAGGATCCTTCTGTGGTGCGAAGTGTCATTTAACGCGATTTAAGGGGTGTTGGCGACGTTTTTTTAATGCGCTCGACTCTTTGTGGGGTGGCATGCCTTTTTTCGCCTAAGACACGATTTAACGGCTCGCTGCGATAGGGGATAATTGAATATGATGAAGGTAGCCTGTGGGTATCTCGATAGTTGTCCACAAGCTGCTATGTTGCCTGATCAGGCCAGACGATGAGCATCAAGAATGTGTTACTAGATGACCGGATAAAAAAAAGAGAGCGCTGTCATCGCGCTCTCTGTGTCTAGATTATTGCTTGTGACCGGTGAAGGTGCCCTGCTTGTTACTGCCGTCATCAATTTGCCACATCCCCACGAGGGAGCCGCTTTGGGGGTCGATGGTGCCCATGTATCTGGCACCGCCTGCTTTGCCAGCACCAACAAGGTTGAGTTCCCCATTGGCTGTGATGTTGCCGGTCACTGTGAAATTCATTTTGAATTTTGTGGAATTGCCCATGCCAGTGACTTTTCCGCTACTGCTCACCATCACGTTGACTTTACCTTGATCGTCACCATCAAACTGTGCTGTGTAAACGCCCACCAAAGCGGCAGGGATGACGTTACTTGGCGTTGAAGGTGCGGGTGTCGCTGGAACCACAGCGGGGCGGGTGCTATTGGTTGCTTGGATAGAGTTTGCCGCATTGGCTTTTGAACTCTGTGATGTCGATTGAATGAGCTGTGGTTTATCGCGAACCGACAAAACGATTTTGTTATAGTTGTCGAGTAAGCTTGCGGCGATCAGCTTTCCTTCTGGTGTTTTGCTATAACCCCCGGCACTTGCCCAGCCCATGCTCCCCCAGCCCCAGCCACTGAGGCTAAAGTTCATTTTGCTTGCTTGGCCCTCTGCGCTGGCGACTTGAATTCCGGAGCGGACGTCCGCTAGTAATAAGGTCGTTTCTGCTTCCTTGAATTTCACCCCGCCTGCGAGTCCGCCAATGGCGCCGAGTACGCCGCCCATTTTTCCAAACAGACCGCCGACTGTACCACCCAAGCCGCCCGAATCATCAGAAAACTGCACTGACGGTGTCATGACAAAGTCGGCTGCTTGCATTTGTCCGCCACCAACATTTGAACCATCTTGTAATTGACCGCCCGCCGCCAAGGCACGCTCTTGCTGCAGGTTCTGTAACGCGATACCTCGTTCGACCACCGTGAAACATCCCGATTCCTGCACGATCATCCGTAACATCGTGGAGGGAGAGCCGAGACTGTAGCGTCCAAGATAAGTCAGTATCTGGCTTTGGGGTTCTGCGACGGCGAGGGTACCAAAATTGCGGTTACATTTTTCGATGGAGCCTGGTTCGATGCTGCTCTCAGCCAAGGCGCTATTGGCTGAGAGTAGGACGAAGACGCTGCACATGACACCAACACTGAATGGCTTATTGTTGAACGGGTTACGCATTGATTCTCCTTGTTATTTCTGGTCAATTTGTAAAGTATAACCAGAATGTTATTGGTAATAAAAATGAATGTATTTCAAATTGTTACCGTTTTTAGAGAATGCAATGCCGTCGTTGTAAAGGTGGTCTGTTAGTCGTTTGTCGCGGTTACAGAACTTCTGCGTAAATATGCCGAGCATGATGCCAATCGACTTCGCGGGGGTTATTGCCGAGTAAGCGTGTTTGGAGCATGGCGTCAGTCGCTAACTGATCAAGATCTTTCTCGGCAATACCGACTTGATGGAGGCGTGTAGCGATACCGAGTTCTTGTGCCAAACGTTCGAGAGCGTTAATCATCGCGGCGCTTTTAGCATGGCTGCTGCCTTGCTCTTGAGGAGCAATAATGTCGGCGAGTTCGGCATATTGATAGTGGGCGACAGGCGCGTTAAAGCGAAGCACTGGCGGTAAAACTAATGAGTTGGATAAGCCATGAGGGACATGGAAAATGCCACCAATCGGATAGGCAAGGGCATGGACAGCGGCACAGGGCGCATTGGCAAAAGACTGACCTGCTAATAAAGCACCAAGCAACATCGACTGACGTGCGATCAGATTTTGTGGATCATGACAGACCGTGCGGATATTGTGCCAGAGTAGTTGCAGTGCCTGACGTGCCAACATGTCTGAAAGAGGATTCTTTTTGTACTTTGTTGTGTACGCCTCGATCGCATGCACCATGGCGTCAATGCCGGTTGCTGCACTGACGGCAGCGGGTAGACCAAGCGTGAGTTCGGCATCGAGGATGGCGATGTCAGCATACAGCTGTGGTGCGACGACGCCCATTTTTGTGGTTGCTCCCGTTGTGACGATGGAGATGGGGGTCGCTTCGGAGCCTGTTCCTGCAGTGGTTGGAATCTGTATCAAAGGCAGGCGGCTTCCTTTGACATTGCCAATGCCATACATGGTGGCAAGTGCTTGGTCGCTGCCTGCGAGGACGGCGATGAGTTTAGCGACATCCATCGAACTTCCGCCACCAAGTCCAACGACCAAATCAATCCCTTGTTCTCGTGCGTGCTTTACCGCTTGCAATACCACGGCTTCAGGGGGATCTGCGACGACGTCCGAAAAAATACTCACATGACGTTGACTCGCTTTGATATCGTCGATAGCGGGTTGTACAAGACCTGTCTTGAGAAAACCGGCATCCGTGACAACCAACACATGTGTCGTTGCTGGGAAATACTGGGCGATCGTTTTACCCAATAGTTTTGATGCACCGGTATGGCTGATGATGTGGGGGACTGTCTGGAACTCGAAGTTATTCATGGGACAATTTTCCTGTTGTGGTGAAAGTTTCTGACAACTGTGCGACCTGACTGTGTGTAGACTTGCTATCCTCTGTAGCTTGCCAGAACTTGGCGACTTACGCAAAGTAGCGATAGCGTGTGGGTAATGATGATAAGTTGAAATACAAGATAAGGTTGATGACATGGTAGATGTATTGCTCTTGGGTGGTGCGGCGTTCTTTGCTGGATTTGTGGATGCGATTGTTGGCGGCGGGGGATTGGTGCAAGTGCCTGCTTTATTTTCTTTGTTACCAGGTACAGCACCGGCAACGTTGCTTGGCACGAATAAGTTTGCAGGTATTTGGGGTACGAGTGTCGCAGCCAAAAATTATCTTCGCAAAGTACAGATTCGTTGGGCGATGGCATTGCCTGCGGCATTGATGGCCTTTGTTTGTTCTTTTGCCGGTGCGTACTTGGTTACGCATATATCGCCCGAACAATTGCGGAAGGCATTGCCATTTGTGTTGGTGGCCGTAGCCATTTACACCTTTAAGAAAAAAGAGTTTGGTGCTTTGGATAAACCTGTCTTTTCAGGACAAAAGGAAGTGTTGCTAGGAATGGCGGTAGGTGGGGCAATTGGTTTTTATGATGGCTTCTTCGGACCTGGTACGGGCAGTTTTTTCATGTTCTTGTTTGTGCGCTTTTTTGGCTATGATTTTTTACGGGCTTCCGCAGTGGCAAAGGTATTGAATGTCGCATGCAACGCTTCCGCGTTGGCGTGGTTTGGTTTTAGTGGACATGTCTTGTGGCTGACCGGCGGCTTGATGGCGTTTTGTCAGGTGGGTGGTTCGTTGACCGGATCGCACATGGCCATCAAGCACGGTACGGGGTTTGTGCGAAAAATGTTCTTGTTTGTCGTGATCGCGTTAATATGCAAGACGACCTACGATGGGTTCTTGAAGTGATTGTTTCACGTGAAACAATCGAAATGGCTTGTTGTTAAAATGCTGACGGCTAAAATGATTGCCAGCTTGTCGTGATGAAAAATGTGGCACTTTCGGTTTGCTTTCAGAGTGTGTTGTGAGTGAGGTCCCGATGTTTCACGTGAAACATCGGGACTTATTTTTTGAAGATTCACAATTTGAAAACGGGTTCAACGCGAAAACAAACTATAATCGTGCCTCTCAGAGTCCTTGTTTGTCAGAAGCTAGCCATGTTTTATCCTAAAGA
This sequence comes from Undibacterium sp. MH2W, assembly GCF_049340215.1. Lineage (NCBI taxonomy): Bacteria > Pseudomonadati > Pseudomonadota > Betaproteobacteria > Burkholderiales > Oxalobacteraceae > Undibacterium > Undibacterium sp. MH2W. The sequence goes on from NZ_JBMPPA010000002.1 coordinate 107,890, forward strand.
ATTTGATGTGATTGTCGTCGGTGGTGGTCACGCCGGTACAGAAGCTGCCCTCGCCGCCGCGCGAATGGGGCAGTCCACATTGTTATTGACCCACAATATCGAGACCCTTGGTCAGATGTCCTGTAACCCCTCCATTGGTGGGATTGGTAAGGGACATTTGGTTAAAGAGGTTGATGCCATGGGTGGTGCAATGGCCATCGCTACGGATGAGGCGGGTATTCAGTTCCGTATCCTGAATTCGTCCAAAGGTCCCGCAGTCCGAGCGACAAGGGCCCAAGCAGACCGGATTCTGTACAAACAAGCGATCCGAAGCCGTCTTGAGAATCAGCCGAACCTTTGGTTGTTCCAACAGGCGGTCGATGATTTATTGGTCGAAGGTAATCGCGTTGTTGGTGCCGTTACACAAGTCGGTATTCGTTTCCGCGCCCGCGCCGTTGTCTTGACTGCCGGCACTTTCCTCGACGGAAAGATCCATGTCGGATTGAATAACTACTCCGCAGGTAGAGCAGGTGATCCACCAGCGATTTCCTTGTCTGCGCGTCTGAAGGAATTGGCGCTGCCTCAGGGACGTTTGAAAACAGGTACGCCACCGAGAATTGATGGTCGCAGCATTGATTTTTCTGTCATGCAAGAACAACCAGGCGATCTCGATCCGGTTCCTGTCTTTTCGTACATGGGCAATACAGCAATGCACCCTAAGCAAGTGCCTTGCTGGATTACGCACACCAACGAGCAAACGCACGACATTATCCGTGCCGGCCTCGACCGCAGCCCGATGTACACGGGCGTGATCGAAGGCGTGGGGCCACGCTACTGTCCTTCGATTGAAGACAAGATTCATCGCTTTGCGAGTAAAGAATCACATCAGATCTTCCTTGAACCAGAAGGCCTGACCACCAACGAGTTTTACCCGAACGGCATATCCACGAGTCTGCCATTTGATGTGCAGTTAGAACTGGTGCGCTCTATGCGGGGGCTAGAGAATGCTTACATTCTGCGTCCTGGCTATGCGATTGAATACGATTACTTTGATCCTCGCGGATTGAAGTCTTCCTTGGAAACGCGCCAAATCGAAGGCTTGTTCTTCGCGGGGCAAATCAACGGCACGACCGGCTACGAGGAAGCGGCTGCGCAGGGTATGTTGGCAGGGCTGAATGCAGCGCTGCAAACGCAAGGTAGAGAGGCATGGGTACCGCGCCGTGACGAAGCATACCTTGGCGTATTGGTTGATGATCTGATTACGAAAGGTGTTCAAGAGCCGTATCGCATGTTCACAAGCCGTGCAGAATTCCGCCTGAGCCTGCGTGAAGACAACGCCGATATGCGTCTCACAGAAATCGGTCGCCAACTGGGATGCGTCAGTGATGCCCAGTGGCAGTCGTTTGAACAAAAGCGTGAAAGTGTTGCACGTGAAATGGAGCGTCTGCGTTCTACGTGGGTGAATCCACGGATTCTGGCAGCGGCAGAAGCCGAACGCGTCGTTGGTAAAGCATTAGAACGTGAATACTCCTTGGCAGACCTACTACGCCGCCCACAAGTTACCTACGACAGTCTCATGGGCTTAGTTGGTATGGAAGGTCAAGCGTTGGCAGGCCCTGGTGTCACCGATGAAGCTGTGCGTGAACAAGTCGAGATTCAGGTCAAGTATGCAGGTTATATCGACCGTCAGGCCAAAGAAGTACAACGTCACGCCCACTTTGAAAACCTCAAAATGCCGGTGGGTTTTGATTATATGGAAGTCAACGGCTTGTCGATTGAAGTGCGACAGAAACTGAATAAGCATCAACCCGAGACCTTAGGGCAGTGTGGACGTATCTCCGGTGTAACGCCAGCGGCGATTTCACTCTTGCTGGTGCACCTGAAAAAGCGCGGATTTAAAGAGTTTGCCGCAGCACCTGATGCGCTAGAAGAGACAACGTCCGAGGTAGGAGAGGCTTGATGAGTATCAACGATACAAGTAGTTTGCGGAAAATGCTCGCCGACGGTGTGCAAGAATTGGAATTGCCACTGACCGATGCACAAATCGATCAGATGATGGCGTATTTGTCACTGTTATCGAAGTGGAACTCTGTTTATAATTTAACAGCAATCAGAGATCCAAAAGAAATGGTGAAACAACACCTACTGGATTCTTTGTCGGCAGCGCCCGCATTTGTTGGGGCGAAAAATGTACTGGATGTTGGCGCGGGCGGTGGATTACCGGGCATGATGTTGGCGATTGCGTATCCTGAGACAAAGGTCTCGATGATCGATACCGTCAATAAAAAGACAGCATTTCTGACCCAAGCGAAAACAGAGCTGGGCTTGCGTAATGTGACTGTGCATACAGGGCGCGTTGAAGCCTTACAAGTGACCGAGAAGTTTGATGTGATTACGTCACGGGCATTTTCAGAGTTATGTAATTTTATTAACTGGTCAGGTCATTTGCTGGCGGATGGCGGGCAATTTATTGCCATGAAAGGTGTTGCACCGGAGCAGGAAATTGAACGTTTACCGCAAGGGTGGGAAGTGACAGGCGTACAAGCCTTATCGGTTCCTGGCTTGCAGGCAGAACGCCACCTTGTCTTTGTTAAAAAATCACCAGTCTGACTTACCCACGGAATCCCTGTATGGCAAAAATCTTTTGTGTAGCAAACCAAAAAGGTGGCGTGGGCAAAACCACAACCACCGTTAATCTTGCCGCCGGACTGGCAAAATTAGATCAACTCGTATTACTGGTTGATCTCGATCCCCAAGGCAACGCCACGATGGGGGCGGGCATCAACAAAGCCAAACTCACTTCGTCTGTGTATGAAGTTTTACTCGGTATTACGGATGTCGCGACAGCCCGTCTGCGCTCAGAATCGGGACGGTTTGACGTGTTACCCGCGAACCGTGAACTCGCTGGTGCGGAAGTCGAGATGGTGGAATTAGAAAACCGCGATAAGCGCCTACGCGATGCGCTTGCGCTCGTGAGTAATGATTACGATTTTATTTTGGTGGATTGCCCACCCGCTTTATCGATGCTGACATTGAACGGTTTGTGTGCTGCCAATGGCGTCATCATCCCAATGCAATGCGAATACTACGCGCTGGAAGGTCTCTCTGACCTCGCTAATACGATCAAAAAAGTCTCCGCAAATCTCAATCCTGACCTGAAAATCGTCGGCCTGTTACGGGTGATGTTTGATCCGCGGATGACCTTATCCCAACAGGTCTCTGACCAGTTAGAGCAGCACTTTGGGGATAAGGTATTTAAAACGCTCATCCCTCGAAATGTCCGTCTCGCGGAAGCGCCTTCCTATGGCATTCCTGGCGTCGTTTTTGATCCCTCTTCAAAGGGTGCTCAGGCCTACATTGCGTTCGGCGCGGAAATGGTCGAAAGAATTAAGCAGTTGGAAAAATGAATATGGTCACTAAAAAACAAAAGGGACTGGGTCGCGGTCTGGATGCGTTGTTGGGCGGCGCTGGCGACTTTGCCGATGCCGTTCCCACGATAACTGGTGCGCCTACCAGCCTCTCCGTGCAGCAGATGCAAGCGGGTAAGTATCAGCCGCGTACTCGCATGGATGAGGGCGCTTTGGCCGAATTGGCGGCGTCTATCAAGGCGCAAGGCCTGATGCAACCGATTCTCGTGCGCCCGATCGGTCACAATAACGGTGTTACGCGCTACGAAATTATCGCTGGTGAACGTCGCTTCCGCGCTTCTCAAATGGCGGGTCTGGAAGAAGTGCCTGTACTGGTGAAAGATGTGGATGACCAGGCTGCGGCAGCGATGGCGCTGATTGAAAATATTCAGCGTGAAGATCTGAATCCGCTGGAAGAAGCCCAAGGTATCCATCGTCTGATCACTGACTTTTCTTTCACCCACGAGCAAGCAGCAACCGCCGTCGGACGTTCCCGTAGTGCAGTATCTAATTTGCTGCGCTTGTTGAATTTGGCGAAGCCAGTGCAAACGATGTTAATGGCAGGTGACATTGACATGGGTCATGCGCGTTCCTTGCTGGTCACCGATGCCGCTACCCAGATTCAGTTGGCGAATCAAATCGTTGCTAAACGCATGTCAGTGCGTGAAGCAGAGAAGTTAGTAGCAAAGACTACTTCCGAGATGAGCGCGACAGGTAAGCCCCGCGACAAAGCTGAAAAGTCGCGTGACATTACCCGTTTGGAGGAAGAGCTATCTGATCTACTTGCAACGCAAGTGACCCTGAAAATGGGGAGCAAGGGCAGGGGGCAAATGCTGATTGATTTTGCTGATCTGGATTCTCTTGATGGCGTTATCTTGAAAATACGCGGTCAATAAGTTCTCAACGAAGCTGCAAACCATGACAGGTTTTGCAGCTTTTTTTTCGTCCTCGTTTTTTAACGGGTCCTTTTACTCTTGCTCTTCGTTCCACGTGAAACTTCTACTTCTCCCCGGTTTATACAATTCAGGTCCACAGCATTGGCAAAGTCTTTGGGAATCCAGCTTACCCAATGTCGTACGCGTACAACAAGATAATTGGGATCAGCCCGAACTTGATTTGTGGATGGCGCGATTGACTGAATATCTCGATGCTTGTAAGGAAGACGTCATTTTAGTTGCCCATAGTCTGGGCTGTGCTTTAGCTGTGCACTGGATTTCGTCGTACAAGTCATCGGCGTTACACGTGAAACAATTGGCGCGGATTAAAGGCGCCTTGTTAGTTGCACCTCCAGATGTAGGACGAACTACCTTTCCTGCTACCAGCTTTAGTCCTATGCCTGAACTACCCTTATCTCTGCCCGTTAAGGTCATTGCGTCTGACAATGATCCTTGGTGTGATATCGCTTTGAGTAGGCAATGGGCCCATTGTTGGGGGGCGGAATTTCACTCAGTTGGTGCACGGGGACATATAAATGGTGAGTCTGGCCTCGGGAGCTGGGAACAAGGCCAGGCTTGGGTTGCCGCATTAAGCCAGAATGTAGTGAGCTGATAAAAAAATGAGCAGTGTCTCATTCTGGTGCACCGCAGGTATCGTTTGACGTTGTTACGCACTACCACGTATAATTCCGTGGTTTTGATAGGCAAGGATGTGCGCTGCCCGCCAATTTTTTGTGGCGAACGCAGAAACAACTAGCGATATCCATAAATAGAGTGAGGAAAGCATGGCGCGTATCGTACTGCTCCAAATGGTGGCAGCCCTGATCGTCGCGTTGCTTGCTGGTGTATTTGGGACGATTTCTTTGGCATTGTCTGCCTTGCTTGGCGGACTCTGTTGTGCAATTCCAAACGCTTTTTTCGCGTTGCGCTTAACAATGAGCGCCCGAAAGCCTGGAGGAGCAAACCCGATGAGTTTTTTCTTCGGTGAATTTATCAAGATTGGATTAACAATCGCCCTGATGGGTGCGGTTGTTACCTTGTACCACGATGTCAACTGGCCGGCTTTTTTGATCGCCTTCATCGTAGTACTGAAAAGTTATTTCATTTTACTCTTTAGACAACGACCATGAGCGCAACCGAGAACGCACCAACAGCGTCAGAATATATTGTCCATCACTTAGGGCACTTATCGACACATCATCAAGAAAAAATCGTTGATTTTTCCATCCTCAATTACGACACCATTTTTTGGTCTGTCTTTTGCGGCATCATCGGCTGCGTCGTTTTGTGGCTAGCTGCACGTAAAGCAACAGCAGGCGTACCAGGTCGCTTCCAAGCGGCAGTCGAAATCTTGGTCGAAATGGTCGAAGAACAATCCAAAGGCATCGTACACGGTGACCGTTCGTTCATCGCACCATTGGCACTGACAGTGTTTGTATGGGTGGCATTGATGAACTCACTGGATTTCTTGCCAGTGGATTTGTTTTCTGGCCTGTTCCGCTTGCTGGTGAGTTTGGGTGTTGCTCCTGAATCGCTGGCTGAGATGCATCACCGCGTCGTTCCTACTGCTGACTTGAATGGCACGATCGGTATTTCCTTAGGCGTACTGGCATTGATGCTGTATTACAGCGTCAAAATCAAAGGCTTGGGTGGCTTCCTGCACGAATTGGTCTCTGCACCATTCGGTATCAAAATGGCCCCATTCAACCTGATTCTCCAAGTCATCGAATTCGCGGCAAAAACGGTCTCCCTGGGTATGCGACTGTTCGGTAACATGTTTGCAGGCGAATTATTGTTCTTGTTGATCGCTTTATTGGGTTCAATGGCAACAGTATTTGGTGTTGCAGGTCACCTGATTGCAGGTTCCATCTGGGCGATCTTCCATATTCTGATTGTGTTCTTACAAGCGTTTATTTTCATGATGTTGACACTGGTTTACATCGGTCAAGCGCACGAACATCACTAAGATTGCAGTAAGTAGTAAGTGTTGATTTAGTTTTAGTTTTTTGGTTTTAGTTTTAGCTTTTTATTATTTTTAACTTTTAAGGAAATGTCATGACTGATTTATCTTTTGTTGCTTTGGCTTGCGGTTTGATCATCGGTTTGGGCGCGATCGGTGCTTGTATCGGTATCGCTATCATGGGTGGTAAGTACCTGGAAGCATCTGCACGTCAACCAGAATTGATGAATACATTGCAAACTAAGATGTTCTTGCTGGCTGGTCTGATCGACGCTGCGTTCCTGATCGGTGTTGGTATCGCTATGTTGTTCGCGTTCGCAAACCCGTTCCACGCTTAATAGTCTTTCCTTTTCGTGCCGGAAGTCGCTGACTTCTGGCTTGATCCATCTAGATAAGGAATTACCGTGAACCTTAACTCAACTTTGTTTGTTCAGTTTGGGGTTTTCTTCATCTTGGCATTGTTCACCATGAAGTTTGTGTGGCCGCCACTGATGAACGCGCTCGATGAGCGCGCGAAGAAAATCGCCGACGGACTGGCAGCTGCCGACCGTGGCCGCGCTGAAATGCAAGCTGCTGAAAAGCGTGTACAAGCTGAATTGGCTGGTGCGCGTGATGAAGGCCAAAAACGTATCATTGACGCAGAAAAACGCGCTCAATTGATCATCGAAGAAGCCAAGAACACTGCTTATGCAGAAGCGGGTCGTATTGTTGCGGCTGCTCAAGCTGATGCAGAAAATCAAGTTACTAAAGCACGCGAAGAATTGCGCGACCAAGTTGCTACTTTAGCAGTCAAGGGCGCAGAGCAAATTCTGAAACGTGAAATCAACGCATCCGCTCACGCAGATCTGTTGAATCAACTGAAAACCGAGCTGTAATCATGGCCGAACTCGCAACGATCGCTCGTCCTTACGCTGAAGCGCTATTCCGTGTTGCCCAAACCGGTAACCTGTCCGCCTGGTCGGAACTGGTCACTGAAATGGGTCATGTGGGTGCGAATTCCGATGTACAAGCTCTTGCACACAACCCAAAAGTCTCAGCACCACAAAAAGCTGAGATTTTCTTGTCTGCGCTCAAATCGCCAGTCACTGCTGAAGCAAAAAACTTCGTAGCGACACTCGCTGACTATGATCGCCTGACTTTGCTGCCTGAAATCGCTTTCCAATTTCACGCTCTGAAAAACGCCTTCGACGGCGCTGCAGATGCGGAAGTAACAAGCGCTTTTGAATTGTCCGCAGCCCAGTTGAGCGACCTGGCAGTGACATTGGAGAAGAAATTTGGCCGCAAACTGCACCCAACAGTCAAAGTAGATCCTGCTTTGATCGGTGGTGTGCGCATCGTGGTTGGTGATCAGGTGCTTGACACGTCGGTTCGCGCTAAGCTGCAAAAAATGCACGTAGCCCTGACCGCGTAAGAACGTAATAAATATTAGGAGTTAGTATGCAACTCAACCCATCTGAAATCAGCGAGTTGATCAAGAGCCGGATTCAAGGCCTTGGCGACACAGCTGAGATTCGTAATCAAGGTACGGTTATCTCCGTTACCGACGGTATCTGCCGCATCCACGGTCTGTCTGACGCGATGCAAGGTGAGATGCTGGAATTCCCAGGCAATACATTCGGTCTGGCATTGAACTTGGAACGTGATTCCGTTGGCGCCGTTATTCTCGGTGACTACGAGCACATCTCCGAAGGCGATACAGTGAAATGTACTGGTCGTATTTTGGAAGTGCCTATCGGTCCTGAACTGCGCGGTCGTGTTGTTAATGCGCTGGGTCAGCCAATCGACGGCAAAGGTCCGATCAATGCAAAATTGACTGCACCAATCGAAAAAATCGCACCAGGCGTTATTGCTCGTCAATCCGTTTCTGAACCACTGCAAACAGGTATTAAGTCCATCGACGCGATGGTACCAGTTGGTCGTGGTCAGCGTGAATTGATCATTGGCGACCGTCAAACTGGTAAAACAGCGGTAGCGATTGACGCGGTGATCAGCCAAAAAGGCCAAAACGTGACATGTATCTATGTTGCGATCGGTCAAAAAGCATCTTCCGTTAAAAACGTTGTGCGTGCTCTCGAAGCCCACGGCGCTATGGAATACACGATCGTTGTTGCTGCAACTGCTGCTGAATCTGCAGCGATGCAATACGTATCCGCCTACTCCGGTTGCGCGATGGGTGAATACTTCCGTGACCGCGGCGAAGACGCATTGATCATCTATGATGATTTGTCTAAACAAGCTGTGGCTTACCGTCAGGTTTCCCTGTTGCTGCGCCGCCCACCAGGCCGTGAAGCTTACCCAGGTGACGTATTCTATTTGCACTCCCGTTTGCTGGAACGTGCAGCGCGCGTGAACCCAGACTACGTTGAAGCATTCACCAAAGGTGAAGTCAAAGGTAAAACAGGTTCTCTGACAGCATTGCCTATCATTGAAACACAAGCTGGTGACGTTTCCGCATTCGTTCCGACCAACGTTATTTCGATTACTGACGGTCAGATCTTCTTGGAAACATCCCTGTTCAACGCAGGTATCCGTCCAGCGATTAACGCTGGTATCTCGGTATCTCGTGTTGGTGGTGCAGCGCAGACTAAAGTCATCAAAAACTTGTCCGGTGGTATTCGTACCGACTTGGCGCAGTATCGTGAATTGGCAGCGTTTGCTCAGTTCGCATCTGACCTCGACGAAGCAACCCGCAAGCAGTTGGATCGTGGTGCCCGTGTAACTGAGTTGCTCAAGCAAGCACAGTACGCACCATTGCCAATCTCCTTGATGGCGGTCACATTGTTCTCCGTGAACAAAGGTTACCTGGATGATGTGCCTGTGAAGCAAGTCTTGTCGTTTGAAGCTGGCGTACACAACTTCATGAAAACAAGCCACGCTGCATTGTTGCAAAAGATCGAAGAAACCAAGCAACTGGACAAAGATGGTGAAGCTGCCATGGCTGCCGCAATTGCTGATTTCAAAAAATCCGGCGCCTATTAATTTACTGTAGCTAGAAGGAGTCAATACTCATGGCTGCAGGCAAAGAGATACGTGGCAAGATTAAAAGCGTAGAAAATACGAAGAAAATCACGAAAGCGATGGAAATGGTCGCTGCGTCCAAAATGCGTAAAGCGCAGGACCGGATGCGTGCGGCTCGTCCGTACAGTGAAAAGATTCGTAACATCGCTGCTAACTTGTCACAAGCCAACCCAGAGTACACGCATCCTTTCATGGTTCAACAAGATCACGCTAAAAAAGTTGGCGTGATCGTTGTGACAACAGACAAAGGTTTGTGCGGTGGCCTCAACACCAACGTGTTGCGTTTGGTCACCAACAAATTGCGTGAACTCGAAGGTAAGGGTTCAAAAGTAGAAGCGGTCGCAATTGGTAATAAAGGTTTAGGTTTCCTGAATCGCATCGGCGCCGAAGTTGTTTCCCACGCTGTTCAGCTGGGCGACGCTCCGCACCTCGATCGATTGATTGGCCCAGTTAAAGTATTGCTGGATGCCTATCAGGAAGGCAAACTCGACGCGGTTTACTTGAGTTATACCAAGTTTATTAACACCATGAAACAAGAACCGGTGATGGAGCAGTTGTTGCCTCTGACATCGGACCGTTTGGCCGTAGACAAGTCCTCCCATTCGTGGGATTACATCTATGAACCAGATGCGAACACGGTGATTGATGAATTGCTGATCCGTTATGTTGAAGCGCTGATCTATCAAGCAGTTGCAGAAAACATGGCGTCTGAACAGTCGGCCCGTATGGTGGCGATGAAATCAGCAAGTGATAACGCAGGTAACGTAATTGGTGAGTTGAAACTGGTTTATAACAAAACCCGTCAGGCTGCCATTACCAAAGAGCTCTCCGAGATCGTCGCCGGCGCGGCAGCGGTCTAAACTGAATTTAAATATTAAGAAGGAACGAACATGGCTAATGGCAAAATCGTTCAGTGTATCGGCGCTGTGGTGGACGTTGAATTCCCACGTGACGCGATGCCTAAGATTTACGATGCCTTGAAAATGGAAGGCTCCGAGTTGACTCTGGAAGTTCAGCAGCAGTTGGGTGACGGCATTGTCCGTACGATTGCGCTGGGTACTTCTGACGGTCTGCGTCGTGGCATGGTGATCAGCAACACAGGTCATCCAATCATGGTACCAACCGGCAAAGCTACGCTGGGTCGCATTATGGACGTACTGGGTAACCCAATCGATGAATGCGGTCCTGTCAGCCACGAGCAGACAGCATCGATTCACCGTAAGGCACCAGCTTACGACGAACTCTCACCATCCCAAGAATTGCTGGAAACTGGTATCAAGGTGATTGATCTGGTTTGCCCATTCGCTAAGGGTGGTAAAGTGGGTCTGTTCGGTGGTGCGGGTGTTGGTAAAACCGTGAACATGATGGAATTGATTAACAACATCGCTAAAGCACACAGCGGCTTGTCCGTGTTTGCTGGTGTTGGTGAGCGTACTCGTGAAGGTAATGACTTCTATCACGAAATGGCTGACGCAAAAGTGGTTGATCTGGAAAATCCAGAAAACTCCAAAGTTGCGATGGTGTACGGTCAGATGAATGAACCACCAGGTAACCGTCTGCGCGTTGCGTTGACTGGTTTGACAATCGCTGAAGGTTTCCGTGACGAAGGTAAAGACGTTCTGTTCTTCGTGGATAACATCTACCGTTACACACTGGCCGGTACTGAAGTTTCTGCGTTGTTGGGTCGTATGCCTTCCGCTGTGGGTTACCAACCGACACTGGCTGAAGAAATGGGCCGTCTGCAAGAGCGTATTACATCCACAAAAACTGGTTCGATCACATCGATCCAAGCCGTGTATGTTCCAGCCGATGACTTGACTGATCCATCTCCAGCGACAACATTCGCCCACTTGGATTCGACCGTTGTTCTGTCCCGTGATATCGCTTCTCTGGGTATCTACCCAGCGGTTGATCCACTGGATTCGACATCTCGTCAGCTGGATCCACAAGTGGTGGGTCAAGAGCACTATGAAACAGCACGCGCTGTTCAAGGTACGCTGCAGCGCTACAAAGAATTGCGTGACATTATCGCGATTCTGGGTATGGACGAATTGGCTCCTGAAGACAAATTGATCGTTGCACGTGCACGTAAAATGCAACGTTTCTTGTCTCAGCCTTTCCACGTTGCTGAAGTATTTACCGGCGCACCAGGTAAATACGTTTCGCTGAAAGACACGATCAAGGGCTTCAAAATGATCGCTTCCGGCGAACTCGATCACTTGCCAGAACAAGCGTTCTACATGGTAGGTACTATCGACGAAGCAATCGAAAAAGCGAAAAAACTGGCTGCTTAATTATTGAGCACTAGCGCTGCGGTGGAAACGCCGCAGCAAGAGCTTTTTCAAGCGAACACAAAGGGTCCAACATGGCACACACTATTCACGTTGACGTAGTTTCAGCAGAAGAATTGATTTTTTCTGGTGAAGCTGAATTCGTCGCGTTGCCGGGTGAGGCTGGTGAATTGGGTATTTATCCAAAACATACTCCATTGATTACCCGTATCAAACCGGGTGCAGTGCGCATTAAAGTAACTGGTCAAGCTGAAGACGTTTTCGTTTTCGTGGCTGGCGGTTTGCTTGAAGTGCAACCAGACGGAGTGACAGTTTTGGCCGATACCGCGATTCGTGGTCACGACCTGGACGAAGCTAAAGCAACAGAAGCTAAGAAATTGGCGGAACAAGCTTTGGCAAATCGCGATTCCAAGATCGACTACGCGCAAGCGCAAAGCGAATTGGCCTCTGCGATCGCCCAATTGGCAGCGATTAGCAAATTGCGTCAAAAGCGTTAATTCGTTCACGTCACTGACGCGACGAAAGCAGTACAATAAAAAGGCAGCTTTGGCTGCCTTTTTGTTTTCAAGGACAAATAACGATGCCTTCACCCGTTTTCACGCACCCCGCTGTGCCGCAAGACCCAATGAACTCAACAAACTCAACAAACACAACAAACACAACAGCATCACTAATGATGCAATTGCTGGGCGAATGCAAAACCATCGCTGTTGTGGGTCTTTCTCCTAAAACGCATCGCGCGAGTTATAGTGTGGCCGCCTATATGCAAAACGCAGGCTATCGCATTATCCCTGTCAACCCACGTGAGGTAGGCAAGACGCTCCTCGGAGAACATTGCTACGCCAGTCTCACAGAAGCGGCCGCCCATCACCGCATCGACATCGTCGACTGCTTTAGGAACGCAGAAGATATGCTCCCTATTGCGCAGGAGGCCGCCACCATTGCACCTCGCTGCCTGTGGATGCAATCGGGCATTATCAACACAGAAGCAGCGCGTATCGCCGCGGACGCTGGTATTGTTGTTGTGATGGATCGTTGCTTAAAAATTGAACACCAGCACTCTTTTGTTTCATGACGTCACCCTGAGGAAAGCCGCACACAATGACCATCGCTGAACAATTCCACCTGCCCACTCACTTTCAACTTCAAGAGGCTGACGCAGGACGTCGATTAATTGGCGCAAACAGTGGCAACCGCGCAGACGATAAACTCGCAGACAAAGCAAAAACAGCCGAGTTAGCGGAAAAAATCTCTGCATTGCAGGATGTCTTTGCTGCCAATCACGATCCAAAGTTGTTGGTTATTTTACAGGGAATGGATACCGCAGGAAAAGACGGCACCGTCAAAAGTGTGTTCGGACAATTACATCCGCTGGCGGCACGCACCGTCGCATTTAAGTCTCCAAGCCAAGCAGAGAAAGACCATGATTTTCTATGGCGCGTCCATCAACAGGTCCCAGCGAAGGGCGAGATTGTGATTTTTAATCGCAGTCACTACGAAGACGTTCTCATCAGTAAAGTCCACGGCTGGATCGATGACGCTGAATGTGAGCGTCGGTATGCCCATATCCGAGATTTTGAGCGTATGTTGGTCGAGACCGGGACGATCGTCTTGAAGTTCTTTTTGCATATTTCCAAGGATGAACAAAAAGAGCGCCTGGAAGAGCGCCTAGCTGATCCTGATAAACATTGGAAATTTGACATGCAAGACATCGCTGAGCGCGAACATTGGGACGCATACCAACGTGCTTACGAAAAAGCGCTCAGTGCCACCGATACCCCAAATGCACCGTGGTATGTCATTCCCGCCAATTCAAAAACACACCGCAACCTTGCCATTGCAAATATTGTGTACGAACGACTGGCGAGTCTAGATCTAAAATTTCCACCGGGCAATCTTGACTACGCCAAGCTTGTCGTGAAATAAATCACCCCATACCTGCTACCCGTGTCCGCCCAACGAGAGGTATCCCAAAAAGAGACGTATCGCTCGTTGGGAGCGGGTTTGGAGTCAAACTACGTGCAAAGAGGTGATCAGAGACGGCAGATGATTGCTGACATCTCAACGACATACTGAACTGCAAAATTTTTACTTATGCACATAGTGTCAAGTAGATTTTTCTTATGAAAAAAAGATTTTTTATTAATAGAAATATTAATATCTAATAAAATCAAGCGCTTAGGTGTTTACTCTACAGTGGAAATTTAAATTGAAGAGGTAAACCTCAAATTGAATAATTCTATCCACAAAGTTATCCACAGTTTTTTCAAAGAAATTTGCCATTGAAAAGACAACTTGCGCAAGATCAGATGCTGTTCGGCGTAGCTTAAGCGATAATGTCGGCTGTTCAGGACGAGCGATGATGTTGCGTTATCGCTCGTCTCATCCAGGATCCAAGTACGGCACGTTCACGCATCTCGCATCGCGGCAAGCAGGTATTGCCGTGAGACCATTTTTAACGGCCTTATTTCCGTTTTTTGAAAGCCACCATGAGCCATAATTTTTCGCCATTGAAGAACGACACGTTTATCAAAGCCTTGTTACGTGAAGAAACCGATTACACACCGCTGTGGCTCATGCGCCAAGCAGGGCGTTATTTGCCGGAATACCGTGCAACGCGTAAAGGTGCAGGCTCGTTCATGAGTTTGGCGAAAAATCCTGCTTTTGCGACAGAAGTAACCTTGCAACCCATTGATCGCTATGCGTTAGATGCCGCGATTTTATTCTCGGACATCCTGACCGTTCCGGATGCCATGGGATTGGGTCTGTACTTTGAAGAGGGTGAAGGTCCTAAGTTTGAGCGTCCTCTGAAAGAAGAAAAAGACATTCTTGCCTTAAAAGTCCCAGAAGCGGGCAGTCTTCAATATGTGTTTGATGCCGTGACCCAGATCCGTACCGCACTGGACGGTCGCGTTCCTTTGATCGGTTTTTCTGGCAGCCCTTGGACATTAGCCTGCTACATGGTCGAAGGACAAGGGTCAAAAGAGTTTCATAAAGTCAAAACCTTACTCTACAAGCGCCCAGACCTGATGCACCACATTTTGCGCGTCAATGCGGATGCGGTCGCAGACTATCTCAATGCGCAGATTGATGCCGGTGCGCAGGCGGTGATGATTTTTGACAGCTGGGGCGGTGCGTTGGCTGACGCGGCTTATCAAGAATTTTCTCTGTCTTATATGCAGGATATCGTTGCCAAACTCCAAAAAGAAAAAGACGGCAAGCGTATTCCTGCCATCGTTTTCACCAAAGGTGGTGGCTTGTGGCTAGAGAAAATCGCAGCAATTGGTGCGGACGCGGTTGGACTTGACTGGACTGTCAACCTCGGTCAGGCGCGCGCGCGAGTAGGCCATCAAGTTGCGCTCCAGGGCAACCTTGATCCCGCTATTTTGTTTGCCGAGCCAGATCAGATCCGTCAGCAAGTGATTCAGACGCTCGATGCCTACGGCACGCCAACGGCAGGGCATGGCCATGTATTTAACCTTGGGCATGGAATTTCCCAATTTACGCCACCTGAATCAGTGAGCGTGCTGGTTGATACCGTCCATGAGTATAGCCGCCGTCAGCGACAACAAGGATAACGCCGCCTGCCCCATATCGCTCGTCGGGGGAAGGCGCGCGATTTTGGGGCGTGTTGCGTGTTTCCGACGTACGTCAAAGTGCGTCGATGGCAAGAAAATTGCACAACAATTCTACTGATAAAACGACAATCAACGGAAAGCCGCGTCCCTCCATCATGTTGCTGTGCAAAAGCGAGTGTTTATGAGGCTTGGCAGGCTAAAATCAGTGGAGAATGAGGCCAGTAGTGGCTAAATTATTTATACTTCTGAACATCACTTCCCTACTTATGCACAAAATCAGGGCATGATCAAAAACCTAAAAAAATATATTTTTTCTTCGTTGCGTATATTTTTAAGTGATTGATTTTAAAGGAAAAAAAATTTAGCGCGTAAACCTTCAATCACCCTGAAACCCGCGTAAACAGTAGCGAAAACCAATGTCAATAGTGCCTTCTCCACAAAGTTATCCACAGAAGATGTGGAAAACCTAAAAACACCTTATAAAATCAATGCTTAGCCTTCTTTTGTTGGGAAAAAACTAGCCTGTGAACGAGCTATTCCTCCGCGTCGCTCTCGACACCCCGCTTGACACCTTGTTTGATTATCGCTTTGCGGATCAGACCGGCACCGTATCGCCCCAGCCGGGTCAATTAGTCGTGGTGCCTTTTGGGCGTCAGGAGTTAGTGGGGGTCGTGGTTGAGGTGTGCGATACCACGGCCGTTCCTGTGGATAAAATCAAAGATGTCATCGCGATCAGAAGCGAGTTATCCCCCTTATTGCCTGAGTGGATGGCCTTAGCGCAGTTTGCCGCCGAGTATTATCAACGACCGCTTGGTGAGGTGGCATTGCCTGCCTTACCTAAAAATCTGAAGGCGATCAAAACGATCTCCTTGCAGCGCGGCCTTAAAAAGCTCGACAAGCTGGGTGAACAAAAAGACGCGCAACCCACCGCCGAGCCGGTACTCAATCATGAGCAGCAAGCGGCAGTAGATGCCATCGTTTCTGGTCGCGGTTATGCCCCCCATCTTTTGTTTGGGGTTACCGGCAGTGGTAAAACCGAGGTCTATTTACAATCGGTGGCGCGCGTATTGGCGCAACAACCCGATGCGCAGGTATTGATTCTTGTCCCAGAAATCAACCTCACGCCGCAATTTGAAGCGCACATTCGCTCGCGCTTTCCGGGTCTCATGTTATCCACATTACATAGTGGCATGGCAGAAGGAGAGCGTCTATTGCACTGGTTAGCAGCCCATCAAGGGCGGGCGCGGATCATTCTCGGAACGCGTCTCGCCATGTTGGCATCGATACCATTTTTGCAATTAATTATCGTTGATGAAGAGCATGATCCTTCTTATAAGCAACAAGAAGGCTTGCGTTATTCTGCCCGCGATTTGGCTATTTGGCGCGCACGCCAACGTCAGATTCCGGTTGTTTTGGGCTCTGCAACCCCCTCACTCGAAAGCTGGCATGGCGCGCAAAGTGGGCGTTATCGGCTGTCGGTTTTACGTGAACGCGCGGTAAAAAACGCCGTGTTGCCGGTTGTTAAGATCATTAATCTGGAGCGTGAAAAACCCAGCGATGGACTTACGCCTAGACTCATTGCCGCAATCAAGCTACGTCTTGAGAAAGGTGAGCAATCACTTCTCTTTTTAAATCGTCGTGGATATGCCCCTGTACTGGCATGTGATGCGTGCGGTTGGATCAGTCAATGCACACGTTGCACCGCCAATCTCGTTTTACATAAAGGGGACCACCGACTTCGTTGCCATCATTGCGGTTTGGAACAACGCATCCCTCGTTCTTGCCCTACCTGCGGCAACATTGATCTGCAGCCTTTGGGTCGTGGCACCCAACGGATGGAAGAAAGTTTGGCCGCCATTTTCCCGGACGCCAAGGTGTTCCGCATCGATGCGGATTCCACGCGCTTGAAGGGAAGTGCCGCCGCTGCCTTTGAGCGGGTACATGAAGGGGATGTGGATATCTTAATCGGGACGCAGATGGTTGCCAAAGGGCATGATTTTAAACGCCTGACGTTAGTCGCTGCCCTGAACCCAGATGCGGCCCTGTTCTCGCAGGATTACCGTGCGAGCGAGCGTTTGTTTGCGCAACTGATGCAAGTCGCCGGTCGTGCTGGGCGGACCGCACAAAAAGAAGGGGGCAATATGTCAGAGGTCTTGATTCAGACCCGCTACCCAGATCACCCGCTGTACCACGCGCTGATGGCGCATCACTATGAAGCGTTTGCGCAAGATTTGTTGCTTGAAAGACAGCAAGCACAATTGCCGCCTTTTATGTATCAAGCATTACTGCGTGCCGAAGCCCGAGAATTGCAGCAAGCGATTGATTTTCTACACCAAGCGGCGGCATTGCCAACGCACGTCGGCATCACCATGAACGACCCGATTCCCATGACCATGACGCGGGTGGCGAATGTCGATCGCGCACAATTGCTGGTCGAGTCGGCATCTCGGCCGGCTTTGCAAGCATTTGTCAGAGAGTGGATCGCTCAGTTACGAGCGATGAAAAGCCGTGTGAAATGGTCGGTTGAAATCGACCCTGTGGATATCTAATGACCTATCCACACGCCACCACCACACCTGTCCCTTTATCGCGATAATAGTTCCATTATTCTCGAACTATGGTAAAGTAAACGAATGAACGATAACGACATCATCAAAGCACTGAGTGCCTTAGCCCATCCGGTTCGCTTGAAAGTATTCCGCTCTTTAGTGGTTGCGGGCGCTGCAGGTGTGACGCCAGGCGTGATGCAGGAAGCGTTGGACATTCCAGCCACAACCCTGTCATTTCATCTCAAAGAATTGACGAACGCAGGTCTGGTCAATATCGAGCGCTCTAGCCGCAACTTGGTCTATCGCGCGGCATACGATCAAATGAACGCGTTGATCACGCACTTAACAGACAATTGCTGCCAAGGCGCCTCGTGCGAGGTGTCCAGCAGTGCTGACACATGCCAATGCTGACCGCGATGTTACGGGATTTTTTGAACACACATCGTTTCGACACATCATCGGCCGACTGCGAGCGATTCAATGACAATTAACGTACTCATTCTCTGTACCCATAACTCCGCCCGCAGTGTTCTTGCGGAAGGGATGCTCAATCATCTCGCCCAACAACACCACAAAGACATCAAAGCCTTCAGCGCGGGCAGTACCCCAAGTGGACGCGTGAACCCATTCGCCCTCGAAGTCTTAGCGGAAGCCGGCGTTGATACCAGTACCATGTACAGTAAAAGCTGGGACGCATTTACCGTAGCTGGGGCTCCTTGCATGGATATCGTCATTACCGTTTGCGATAGTGCGGCATCCGAACAGTGCCCGTACTGGCCAGGAAGTCCCGTGAAAGTGCATTGGGGATATCCAGACCCCTCCAATGCGCCTCCTGCTGATAAAAAAGCGGCGTTTGAATTGACACGTCAGGCCATGGCTGATCAGATGTTGCAATTACTACATCTACCATTGGCCACCATGTCCCATGACGAGCGTCAGGCAGCGCTATTACGTCTAGTCAAGAGTGAGACATGACACCACTTCTTCTGAAAAAGTGCAGTGGGGAGTTGCTCGGTACGGCGATGCTGCTAGCGATCGTCATTGGTTCTGGCATCATGGGCGAAGGTTTGGCAGCCGGAAACGTTGCGGTTGCATTACTAGCCAATACCGCAGCAACAGTCTGTGGGCTTTATATCTTGATTGAGATCGTTGGTCCACTCAGCGGGGCGCACTTTAATCCGGTCGTTTCTGCGGTGATGGTGATCCGTGGTGCACTCGATAAACAAGATTTGCTCGCCTACATCTTTGCCCAGCTCGCTGGCGCCGTCCTCGGTGCGTGGCTTGCCCACGCCATGTTTGACATCAGCCTGTTTCAATTATCGACAAAAGTGCGTAGCGGCACGGGACAATGGATTGCTGAGGTGGTGGCTACAGCCGGATTATTACTGGTCATTCTCAGAGCACCTTCAGAGAAAGTGGCGGCGATGGTTGCCGCCTACATTGGCTGTGCCTATTGGTTTACCGCCTCCACTTCCTTCGCTAACCCCGCCGCAACGTTGGGTCGGATGTTGAGCGATACATTTGCTGGTATTGCCCCAGCAAGCGTGCCTGCGTTCGTCTTAGCCCAATGTGTTGGGGCTGCGGTCGGCTTATTGATCAGTCGCTTGTTTGATCGCTGTTCTGTATCAAATACCTGACGACTGTGTCACTCAGCGTGAGAGACTTCCTTTGTAATAGAGGTCTTTCACCACGGCACGGGGGTCTCCATGACACACCACTTTTTCGTCGCAGTCTTGACCTATCTCATCGCCACAGCGAGCCCCGGGCCTAGTGTGATGGCGCTGATGGCGGTTGCCATGCAACAAGGTCGGCGTGATGCATTGGCCGTCGCATGCGGCATCATTTCTGGATCAGTGTGGTGGGGTAGTTTGGCAATGCTTGGCTTTGCGGGCGTATTACAGACCTATGCGCAGCTTCTTGTTGTATTGAAATTTCTTGGTGCAGCGTATCTGTTTTGGCTGGCATTCAATGCCTTGCGCAAGGTCGTTATGCATCCATCGGGATCGAGGGCCTTGCCGGTGCAGTCGGGAAGCTTTGCTCGCCTTTATCTGCGCGGATTAAAGCTGCATCTCAGTAATCCCAAATCGATCTTTACGTGGCTGGCAATCGCTTCTTTGTCCGCCCAAAGTGCGCCCACGTGGCGTGATCAACTGCAACTACTTCTTACCTGTGCGGTGATCTGCTCCGGCGTATTCTTTACGTATGCGGTGGTTTTTTCGACCACATCAGCACAACGATACTATCTCCGCTGCGAACGCTTTCTGCACATGGCATTAACGATGACGTTTGGCGTTGCGGCAGTCAAGTTACTGACTGCCGATCACTAAGGCGCTGATGCTTGGTCAAACATGTTCAGTCGATAATGCGCATCTTAAACTGCCGTCCCTTGATATTGGTGCGGCTGAGTTTATCAACCGTTTGACGCGCGACTTGTCGGTCGATCGCGACATAGGTAGAGAACTCAGAGACGTTGATTTTGCCGACCTGCTCTTTGCGGAGACCGATATCTGCGGTTAATGCCCCAAGTAGATCACCGGGACGCAGTTTGTCTTTCTTTCCACCAAAGATGCAGACGGTCATCATCGGCGCTTCTAGGGTTTGTTCAGGGGCCGCTTCTAGGGCATTGATGTCGGCCCATGTCACATCTTCACCTTGGTATTCGGCAATCAGTTTGACCCATTTTTTTTCATTGGGCGTCGCCAGACTCAATGCCAGACCCTTTTCTCCAGCACGCCCGGTACGACCGATGCGGTGGATATGGACCTCCGTGTCTTTGGACACGTCGACGTTAATCACTGCTCCCAATGTCTGAATATCTAAACCCCGGGCGGCGACGTCCGTGGCGACCAGCACCGAACAGCTTTGGTTTGCAAAACGGATCAGCACTTCGTCGCGGTCGCGCTGTTCGAGATCACCGTGCAGTGCCAAAGCACTGATCCCTTGTGCTTGCAGTTCTTCGGTTAATTCGCGGCAATGGATTTTTGTATTGCAGAATGCAATCGTCGATACAGGCTGATAATGATGTAAGAGACGCGCAACGGCTTCGTTACGTTCCTCTGGTGTCACCAGATAAAACAATTGCTCAATGTGGTTGGCGGCATGCTGAGATTCGACCTTGATCTCGACTGGATCGCGTAATAGTTGTTCACTTGCCTTACGGATATTGTCCGGATACGTCGCCGAAAATAACAGTGTTTGGCGACGGGGTGAGCAGGCTTCGACAATGCTGTAAATATCATCGTAAAACCCCATGTCGACCATGCGATCGGCTTCATCAAGGACCAAGGTTTGCACGCTATTGAGCTTAATCGTGCCGCGACTAATATGGTCGATCAGACGCCCCGGCGTTCCGACCACAATATGTGCGCCGTGTTCGAGTGAGGCAATCTGCGGTCGCATGGCTGTTCCGCCGCACAGCGTCAGAATTTTGACATTTTCAATGGCCCGTGCAAGACGGCGGAGTTCATTGGCGACTTGGTCTGCTAATTCTCGGGTAGGGCAAATCACCAGTCCTTGAACCGCGAAGTAGGTCGGATTGAGTTTGGCCAAGATGCCCAATCCGAACGCAGCGGTCTTGCCACTCCCTGTTTTTGCTTGCGCAATCAGATCGCGTTGCTGAAGCACGACGGGAAGGCTTTCTGCCTGAATCGGTGTCATGGTCTTGTAGCCCAAGCTATCAAGATTAGCGAGGATCGCTGCAGACAAGGGGAGAGAATTAAAGGCAACGGCGTCGGACATGGGTGTCATTTCAAAATACGGATGGATAGGTGTGCTGTCGTGCTATGTGGCACCACGCAAAAAGGGGAGCTCGCATGGTGTTGGTGACTCTTTTGCTTTGCGATGCGTCGGTCGACCCACATAAAGTACGTAAAGAGCGTGGAAACCGGACAAAGGCGTCAGTTTTATCCTGCCATTGTAGGGCATGAAGTGGAAGCCCGTGAGAATTTACGTTAATTTACAGGAAATTGTTGATTAAAAGTAACTTGTAGGTGGTATTCTTGCGAGAAAGAAATGATGTTTTCGAGCAACGGGCAAGGTTGGGATAGCGCATTATTTGCGTTGCAGTAACATTTGATTACATGTTCATTTGGATAATATGCAGAACTCAGGAGAAACTTTGGCAAAATTGCATATGTCAGAAAAAAGCGACAACCACTCTTATACCAACTTGTTATTGAATTCGTGCAAACTCTGAGAAAAATCCTGCGTTTTTGGCTGCGGCAAGGCGTCTATCAACGGTTGTTCGTGCCCCTGTTTTTGCTCATCCTGGCGGCCGCAGGATTACGCTACCATTTACTCATTGACGCAGAGACAAGAGAAGCGCGCGAACGCCAGCAAAGTGCATTGCTCCAGGTAAAGCATTACCTGCAGAGTGACCTCACGGACTTGAACGTGCAAGGGGATGCAAGGAGCATCAGCCGCTTATTAGAACAAACACTGCGTGACTCTTCCGACGTTGCCCGTATTGTCTGGTCGACGTCTCAACAAAAAATTGAGCGTTCCCAACCGACCGTTGCATTAACCGCCCCCACTTGGCTGGGACGGAAATTGGCACTCAATGCAGAAAGCATGACGCTAGATATCCCGTTGGAAGACGGTGAGAACGCCCACGTCCAAATCGATGGCAACACGATACCGTCACTGAATCGGATTTGGCGCAAACTCTCTCAGCAATTGGTGATATCGATATTTTTGCTGACATGTATTTGTTTGCTGCTTGGATTAATCCTTCGGAACAATGCCCGTACGCTCACGCTGCTAGCTGATGCCAATCATCGTTTTCAGCATGGCGAATATTCGGTGCGTATGCGCCGTACAGGCACTGCTGAAGGGCGTGCGTTAAGTGCTACTTTTAATAGCATGGCCGCTGAAGTTGAACAGTTAGTGATCAGCTTACGAAAAAGTCAGGGCGAGCAGAGCGAACAACTGCATTTTACTTGGCAGTTGTTGACCGCTTTACCCATTCCTATTTTCTTTAAAGATCGCAAAGACTTTTGCAGGGGTGTGAATGTTGCTTGGACGGAGATGTTTGGTATCAGCGCGCAGGAAGCTGTTGGGCGTCCCATGGAAGAACTGCTACCATTGATGGCACACATTAGTAGTCACCTCGCATTCCAGGAAAGCCAGCAACTGATCGAAAAAGTGGAGCTAGAGTTGACGATCCCTACTGCGGATCGCGATCTTGACGTGATTTACTACGAAGCACCCTACACAACGAAGGACGGAAAGCTCTCCGGTACGATTGGTGCCTTTGTTGACATCAGTGAGCGCAAGCAAGTTCAGGCGGATTTGATTACGGAAAAAGAACGGGTTGAAACGACGCTTGACTCCATCGGCGACGCGGTGATCAGTACCGATATCCACGGCCAGATCCTGACATTGAACCGTGTTGCGCAACAACTGACTGGATGGGAGCGCAACGAGGCATTGCACGTGCCACTCACACAAGTGTTTGAACTCACCGATCCCGATGCACATGCCTCGTTGACGATGTTCTTACAAAAAATCCAGCGTCAGAGCAGCACAATGCAGGCAAATAACCAAGCACTGCGTTGCCGCGATGGACGTCAACTGGATATCAATTTCACGGCTGCCCCGATTCGTCATACGGACGGCACCCACAGTGGTTGCGTCCTGATTTTCAGGGATCTCAGCGAGCAGCGGCAGCTGTTACGGCAAATTTCTTGGCAAGCTGGTCATGACTTATTGACCGGTCTCGCTAACCGCAACGCGCTCAATGCCCATTTTCAGCAAGCGATTCAGGCCGCCCGAGAGCAGAACACTTATCTGGCTGTGTGTCTATTGGATCTCGATCACTTCCAAAGTATTAACGAACAATACGGACAAGAATTTGCCGACAAGCTGCTACAGCGCGTCGCACGTCGGCTAGAACGAAGTGTGGGCGAGGGCAACCCGGTTGCACGCCTTGGTGGCGATGAGTTTGTGGTGCTCTTGCAGAACCAGACAGATTTGGCGGAGGTCGACAAAAATCTCGTGTTGTTGCTCGCAGAGCTGGCGCAACCGTATCAGGTCGAACAGCGCCAGACCAGCATGTCGGCGAGTATCGGCGTGGCCATTTACCCGCGCGATGATCACAGCCCGGATGCGCTGCTACGCTTTGCCGATCAGGCGATGTACCAAGCGAAGATCAGTGGGCGCAATAAATACCACCTCTTTGACGCCCAACGTGATCAGGAAGTGCGTACCCGCCACAACCAACGCGCTCGTATTCGTGAGGCGTTACATCACAACGAATTTGTTCTCTACTTCCAACCAAAAGTGAACATGCGCGAAGGTCAAGTCATTGGTATGGAAGCGCTAATACGCTGGAATCATCCTGAGCGCGGTATTCTGGGACCGATGGAATTTCTGCCGTTGATCGAACAAAGTAATCTCATTATCGAAGTCGGTGAGTGGGTAATGCGACAAGCCTTAGAACATATGCGCGAATGGCGCGAGGCGGGGCATCAATGGGTCGTGAGCGTGAATATCGCTGCGCGGCATTTTCAGGCGGATGGTTTTCTGACGACGGTCTGCGACATCCTGGCCGCTTACCCCGAGTTACCGCCTCATAGCCTGGAAATTGAAATCCTTGAATCTGCTGCCATCCAAGATATTCAATCGGTGCATGAATTGATGGTCGCTGCGCAAAAATTAGGTGTTCGTTTTGCACTGGATGATTTTGGTACAGGATATTCTTCCTTGTCTTACCTTAAACGCTTACCGGCAAATATTCTGAAGATCGACCAGAGTTTCGTGCGGGATATGCTCGATGATCAAGATGACCTGGCATTGATCGGCGCGATTATTGGTCTGGCGCGTGCGTTTAAGCGTGAAGTCATTGCTGAAGGCGTAGAAACAACCAGCCATGGCGTTGCGCTCATGCGGCTTGGTTGTGATTTTGCGCAAGGCTATGGCATCGCACGTCCGATGCCAGCAGACCAAGTGGTTGCATGGGCAAACGACTACGTCGCGCCGAGCGCATGGCGCGAAGCGCTACATCACGGATAGTTGTACCCGACCTCGTTATTGATGTTGAGGCGTTTCCGCTAAAAGACGCACATCGTTTGCCATCATCAATGAGGCATTTTGCAATCCGGCGGAGATGGCTGGGGCAATGCTCCGATAGTCGCTATCCTTTAAGGGCACGGAAATGCGACGCTGCTGACGCCTTAAAGGATGCTTGTTGGCATCCGCAATGACCCACACCACGTCCATACTAACTTCACTTGCTAAGGTCGTCCGCAAATCTCTGACGTCGATACTGATCCGGTAGCGCGTTGTTGACATGTTTCCTTGCGGATGTTCACTGACCCATGCGTGTGGCAACTGGGCTTGCAGATTTGCTTGCAAGGCCTGCCGCATTTGCTCGTCGATTGGGGCGATCCAGCGTTGATCATCCCGAACCAGTGCTTCCGTTGCCGTTTGTTGTACCACGAGTTGCGGACGGTTGATCGCCTCTGGGATACGGACGTTATCGATCTGTACGTCATAGGCGGCATGTGCTGCGACCTCCGCTGTGGAGATTGGCGCAGCAAAACTCAGTTGATAAAAGTGTTCTTTGGCGGGGCTGGCGCAGCCTGACAAGGTCGCAGCCGTCGATGCCAGGGTCACTAACCAGAGCGACGTCACACCCCTTTTTAAGGGTAGACACGATAACAGCGGAGATAACATAGCTCTCATTATGGTTTCACTTTCTCTTTACCAAAGACCAGCGCATCTGGATGCCGTTCTAGGGTATCTGCCAATGTTGCCAGTGCGCGTGCTGATTGAGCGACTTGCTTGAGCGCATCGCGCAAATCCTGTTGAACCGGCGCATCCTCAGACAAGACGGCATTCGCACTGGCCAGCGTCGCGCGTGCTTCTTTTAGCGTTGAACTCAGTTCTGGTGTGACCTCCGTATCGAGGTGACGGCTAAGCTTTTCGGTGCTCTCCAGTGTCTTATTGAGTTTCGTTAATGCTGTGAGCAATTCTCCGGATAATTGATCAAACGGAATCTGATCAATTTTTTTCGTGATCCGGCTCACGGTATCTTGAATGTCGGATAAGCCACCGTTGTTACTTGGAATAACGGGATAAACACCTTTCCAGTTGATCGTTGCTGGCGCACTGTCAGGGAAAAAATCGAGCGCCACATACAACTGGCCTGTGAGTAAGTTACCTGAGCGAAGCTGTGCCCGCATTCCTTTAGCCACTAAACGATCCAACAGTAGACGTTCTTTGCGCGCCGTGTCGTCATCCGGTGCTTGTGCGCCGTTTCTAAGTTGAGAGTGCAAGCGGTCCGGATAAATACTCACCTCTACCGGAAAGCGCGGAACGTCTTCGCTAAAGTCGACACCAATCGATATCACCTCACCAATGACGATTCCATGTAAATCAACGGGAGCACCTTTCGACAGGCCGCGTAACGAGTCTTTAAAATACATCAGGAAAGACCGCACGCGGGTATCCGGTGAGCGCATCGCTTGTTCACGGTTTTCAAACAAGGTAAATGCCGTGCCATTGTCAGCAGGCTTTTGTCCAGGCATCGCGTCTTCTGTATCCTGAAACGCCAGACCACCATCAATCAATGAAGTCAATGACTCTGTACTAACCTTGACCCCATTGGCATCCAACGACATCTCGACGCCACTGGCGTGCCAGAAGCGGGTTTGTGGATTGACGTATTGATCGTAAGGCGCATCAATGAAGACCCGTAAGGTAATGCCTTGACCGTCTTTATCGAGACTATATTGCGTCACGTGGCCCGCATTGATGTGTCTAAAGAAGACTGGCGAACCATAATTGATCGAGCCGATTTGCTTGCCGTGCAGAACAAACTCGTGCCCAATAGAATCGCGGGTTACCAGCGGGGGATTTTCGAGGCCGGTAAATTGATCCGTCGTTGAGGTCGCAACACCCACATCGACACTGATGTAAGCACCAGAGAGCAGGGTGTTTAAACCGGACACCGAGCCGCCCGAAATACGTGGTCGTACGACATAAAATCGGGTATCAGAGGCAAGAATATCCGCGGCGCTTTTGATTAACTGCGCAGTGACGATCACGTTTTTTCGGTCTGCTGATAGGCTGATCGCCTTTACTTGTCCGATATCGACGTCCTTGTAGCGTAATTTCGTTTTCCCTACTTCGAGTCCTTCCGCAGACTTGAAGTTGATGGTAATGACGGGACCTTGGCTGGTGATTGTATGGATAACCAGCCAAAGGCCGATGAGTGCGGCAATTACCGGAACAATCCATACGACGGACGGTAGGCGTTTGCGTGAACGCACGGTCAAGCTCGGAATACTGGCGGCATGTGGCGCGTGGACTGGTGCGGTCGGCGCGGCCGGCGAAGATTCTGGTCCCTCTGGGGACGGTGGTACGTGATCATTCATTGGTCTCTATTGCATCCCAAATTAAACGCGAATCAAAATTTAATGCTGATAGCATGGTCAACACCACGACCGTCGCAAAGGCAAATGCGCCTTCGCCCGGATACACCGACGCCAGGCTTTGAAACTGTACCAAGGCGACCAAGACAGTGACAACATAAATGTCCAACATCGACCATCTACCCACGGTTTCAACGATGCGGAATAATTGGGTCCGTTGTAACGGATGTGATGTACTTCGACGCCAGCTTGTCCACAACAAAAAACTCATTGAAAACAACTTCAGCAGTGGCACCATCACACTGGCAAAAAACACCAACAAGCCAAGAGGCCAAGACCCTGCTGCAAACAACAAGACGACACCACTCATGATGGTATCGTCTTCCGGACCGAAAATCGTCTCGGTATGCATGACGGGCAACAAGTTGGCGGGGATGTACAAAATCGAAGCCGCAATCAAAAATGCCACAGACCGATGAAACGCGGCTTGATCGCGGACCCGGAGCGTGGCGCCACAGACCTGACATCGGGTATCAGGATGGTGAATGTGGCAGAGTGATTCACAGATCTGACAAGTAATGAGACCTGCGGCGTTGCCTGTGAGTGGCCTCACTGCGCTGGTGGCACTCGTGGCGCTGGTGCCTTGAATGGCGGCGTTGTGTGAAGGCTGCAAGGACGTTTGCTCAGAGATGGGCATGTGATTTTCTTTCCTGTGACCACATCCAGACATGGCGGGGTGTGAGCATGCTGCCCATGATTGCTGAGACCACAATCAATCCAGCACAAGACCAGAATGCGGGTCCGACAATGATATCTGCCAGATCTTTGAGTTTAACCAGTGACACCAACAGCCCCAGCATAAATACCTCGACCATGCTCCAAGGGCGTAATTTTTGCAAAACGATCATAGGGAGGCTGGTCGTCTGGGGATGTTTTCCCCATTTGATGTTCAGGAGAATATAGAGTTCAATCCCAATCTGTAATGCGGGCGCGGCGATCGTCGTGAGGATGACTAATAAACATAAAACGGGCATATCCCGATCCCACATCGCCAATGCGGCACCAAAGAGGCTGGTCTCACGGGTGTTTTGTTGCAAATGCAGCGCCATGAGCGGAAACGTGTTCATGATCGAAAACAGCACCGCTGTCGTGATGGCAAGCGCCAATGTTTGGTCGAGGGTCGATCTGTTATGGTGAAACAATTTCGCCCCACACCGAGGACAGCACGCTGCCTCGCCCACTTTCAGCGATACTTCCCTGCAAAGCAAGTCGCATTCGTGGCAGACAACGAACTTGACGTCAGACATTGAAAAAATCCATTTTCCGCTGCAAAAAAGTCCAACATTTTCCGTGTTGATATTAAAGCATATTGTCGTTCGCCGTGGTCATCAATGTGGCTGGATCAAAAAAAACGGCTTGTCTTGTGACAAGCCGTTGATCAAGCCGTTGATCAATACGTTGCGGTCGTGGTGCGATGCCGCTTATTTTGCTGGATATTTGATAGACAACTCTTTTAACACGTTGTCGGCATGATCCACCTCTTTCATGACCCACAACATATACCGGATATCGACATGGATCGCACGGGTAATGGCGCTATCGAAATACCAGTCCTTGGTGATCGATTCATAGGTTGAATCAAAATTTAATCCCACCAATTCGCCATTTTTGTTTAACACCGCCGAGCCGGAGTTACCTCCTGTCGTATCGGCACTCGACAAAAAGTCGACTGGCACCGTCCCCAGAACAGGATCTTTAAAACTGCCGTACCGTTTTTCGTTGATGGCAGCGAGTAAATTGTCTGGTGCGATAAAAGGCTCTTTTCCCGTATGTTTTTCGACGATTCCCTCGACCGTTGTGAAGGGACCTTTCGTTACGCCGTCACGTGGGCTGTACGGTGAAACGGTGCCATAGGTAACGCGCAGTGTCGAGTTCGCATCTGCATAAACAGGCTTACCTTGCGCATTTTTCCAAGCAATAACAGCTTGCATATACTGCGGAATGACCCGTTCCAGATTGCCGTTGACCTCTTTGCGTCGTTCTTCGAGAGACATCCCGATATCATGCAGACGGATCGCTAATTTGATCATGGCATCGTCGGATGTTTGGAAGGCAGCGGGGTCTTTTTTCATCCAAGCAAGACGTTGGGCTGTTTTGCTCAGCTCGCTTTGCTGGTACAAACCAACGACCGTATCGGGCGAAGGTAATAAGGCATCCAACCCCGCTGGATGTGTTGCGGGGTCAAGTTTGCTGTAACGTTGCAGTGCGGCGGCGTAGCGGGCCTGATCGACACTGGTCATGAACGATTGTTCGAGGCGGTTTAAACGCGCTGCGATAAATGGCACATCCCGCTGTTGATAGCCGGCTTCACGCTCTGCATCTGGCTTCGTCGATTCAAGCGCCAGACGATATAAGGTGCGAGCACTTTTCAATAAGTCACTATCGTTCGCCACCGCCCATGCGAACTCTTCTTCTGTCAATGCCATGTCACTGGCGATGACGGTATCAAGCTCTTTTAAAAAGTCTTTGTCTGGATTGTTTTGGCTAAACCAGCTGCGGAACTCTGCATCTTGTTCGTCTTTGATGGCTGCAATGTCTTTACGATGAAATCCCTCGACCAAGCCTTCTGTTTTCTTCAAACCGTTATTGATGCTTTTCACGACACTGGCATAACGCACTTGGGCATCGGGGTCGCCTTCGGTGGCGGCGTTAATCGTTGCGACATCCGCTTTCGCTTCGGTGACACGCTTTGGATAACTGACATCCCGCGCAAAACGAATTTCTTCAGGCAATTTATAGCGACTCGTGCGCCCTGGATAGCCCGCAAGTAAAATCGGATCGCCATTTTTTAAGCCTGCCGCAGACACGACTAAAAAGTCTTTGGACTTGTAAGGGACATTCTCAGGAGAAGGGTCGGCAGGACGTCCGTCTTTACCGACATATGCTCTTAAAAAGGCGAAATCACCGGTGTGACGGGGCCATTCAAAATTATCAACTTCGCCACCGTAATTACCAATTTTGTCAGATGGCGCGTAGACCAGACGGACATCACGGATCATTAACTGGCGAATGCGGTAGTACTCAAGGCCACGATGAAAACTCGGTACCGAGCAACGGTAGGCTTTGTCCTGTTCGCACTCAGCAATGAGCGCTTTGATTTTATTTTCGACGAGTGCATGACGTTCTTTGCCACTCATGGTGGGAGCGATGCCCTGCAGAACTTGCGCGGTCACGTTATCTACTTTGTCGGTGATGTACATTTTTGCATCCGCACCGGCCGGCAATTCTTCGGCCATCGAAGTCGCCAAAAAGCCGTTGCTAATGTAATTTTTTTCAGCGCTTGAGTTCCGTTGGATGGCGCCATACGCACAATGGTGGTTCGTGACCACTAATCCTGTCTCTGACACGAACGACGCAGAACAACCACCGAGCGATAAGATGGCGCTCATGGGATGTTTTGAGAGATCGGCCAGTTTCTCGGCTGGCAGCGCGATGCCGATACGTTTTAATTCAGATTTTAATTGTGGCAATTGATACGGTTGCCACTGACCTTCATCAGCGAAAGCCTGTGCAGTCGGGACGAGTGTTAGCCCCGCCACGAGTAAAGAAAAGAGAGGCGATAGAGGGACGATTTTCAAGCTGTGCTCCGTAATTCGATTTTATTTTTATGGTACGACGAGGGGTGTCAGGGGACGATGGAGGTCGTCGATGGGCTTGTTATGGCGTTTGTTGATTCACGGATCAGACGAGCCAAGGCAAGGCACCTGACAGTCACTTCATCCACAACCGACGGATAGGCCGTCGGTTGTTTTGGGGACGATGATGCTTGCTGTTTATTCAGCGAGCATCTCGCGTTTCACGCGACGGGAGATTTCCCAATCGAGTTCTTTGTTGCGTTTTTTTTCTAAGCTGTCGATGTGGCGAAGTTTTTTGCCTTCGACAAACTCACCGGACAAAATCAAACGTGGCTTGGTCGCCGCAGAGATCAAACCATTGGTCGCCCATTCAGAACGGGGCAGGGTAGAACCCGCGAAAATCCCGTAGTCTTTACCACAGCTAATGCCTTTTTCACCGACGATGGATTCACCCGCTTTGATGTATTTCGCTGCATAAACACTCGCAGCACTTGCGATCCAACGTCCAGCGTGAATTTCACCAAACAGACTGCTGATTTCACCTTTTGCGCGGATACTGCCCCAGGCACTGATGTCACCTTGGCTGCCAATCGCGCCAGCGGAGACATTGCCTTGGCTGATGATTTCACCCGCAAACAAGCTGCCTTCGACTTCGATATTGGTCTCGCTGAACACTTCGCCTTGGCAATTGCAATCGCCGGCGACATGAATGGCGCTGGCTGCTAAGTGACCACCAACGAATTGCACTTCAGTCGCTTCGAGGTCATCGTCCAATTGCAGATTGCCGTGGCAATCCAAATCGGAACAAGACAGATAGCCCAGACCTTGGATATCGCCAAAGCCACCAAATACGTCGTGATGCGCTTGACGTGCCAGAATGGCTGGGTGCACCAAGGCATCCATGAAACTGCTGCCGTCTTTTGCTGGTTTGCGCTGATCGATTTCCAGTACACGCAACATCCATTCGGCGCTGCAGCCGGTCTTGACCAAAAATTCAACGTCGATATTTCCGCCGACATCGAGCGTGTGGCCGACGTATAAGGACTGCACTTGAATGTCGCCAGTGACGGTCAGCTTGCCGAGACAGAACACTTCTTCGGCGATCAGGTCGCCATCAATCAACAAATCACCACCAACGATCAATTGCGTTGTGATCGTCACATCACCTTGAATGTGCACGTCGCCCGTGCTGGCGAACTGTTTACGTTTCAGTGTTTTGGCTTGGAACGGATCAGGAGCAGGAATAGCAGGCAGGATCACTGCAGGCTTGGCGGCGCGTTTCGTCATGATGGACCTTAAAAGGTGAGGGTAAATGTCATTCGGTACTGCAATTGATCGCCATTATCCCAGAGTTACGTCTGAGAAAACGCCTATGAGCGGATTTTTGATGTGTTTTCATGGGTATCGTTATGTACAAGTTTGTTAAGCCACATCAAGTTGTGTATCAAACAGATTGCTAACGTAATGAATTGTAACTATAATAGGAATCGTTCTCATTTGCATTATGGTGTAATTTCAGGTCGTCACCTCGTTGTTCTTTGCATTTTCTTATCCCAATGACACTCATCACAACCCCTGTCGCACGCCGTAAGGCAACGTCTTTATCATCGACTCATTCTCTGTTTTCCACGCTCGCCGTGGCGGCAACGCTTGGTTTATTGACCGCTTGCGGGGGAGGTGGTGGATCATCCAGCGCGGGTGGTACCTCTGGTTCCGATTCTGGAATGAGTGCGGCGGCGCAGGTCGGTCAAAAGATTTTTGCTGACGTGAGTTTGTCCGCATCGGGGAACATGTCTTGCGCCACATGCCATGATCCTGCCAATGCGCATGCACAAACCAATAACCTGAGTGTCCAGCTCGGTGGCCCGCATCTCGATGTGCCAGGCACCCGTGCTGTACCTTCTTTACGTTACCTCGATAAAACACCTGCCTTTGGCTTTGGTGATGATGGTAAGCCGGTCGGTGGCTTTACGCGCGATGGCAAAGCTTCAACGCTTGCAACACAAGCCGAGACGCCGTTATTAGCACCCCATGAGATGGCCAACAATGGTCGCGCGGATGTCGTCGCCAAGTTGCAACGCGCCAGCTATGTCAATGCATTTAAACAAGCATTCGGTGCAGATATTTTCAACGATACCGATAAGGCATTCGAACGTGCCTTGTTCGCTTTGCAGCAATATCAGCTAGAAGACAGCGATTTTCACCCTTACGATTCCAAATACGATCGTTTCTTGGCAGGCCAAGCGACCCTGTCCGATAGCGAGTTGCGTGGTCTTGCCCTCTTCAACAATCCAACTAAGGGTAACTGTGCCGCCTGCCATATCAGCACCAAAGGAAAAGATGGTTCTGCACCCCTCTTTACGGACTTTACCTTCGACAATCTCGGGGTTCCTCGCAACACGCTGATCCCCGCTACCGCCAAGGCCGATTATTTTGATATGGGCGTATGCGGTCCAGACCGAACCGATCTGGCTAAACGTACAGAATTTTGCGGTGCCTTCAAAGTGCCTACCCTGCGCAACGTGGCAACCCGCAAGGTATTTTTCCACAATGGCAAATACAACAATCTGCGAGACGTGGTGAGCTTCTACGTACGCCGCGACACCAATCCAGAAGAATGGTATCCGCTTGCTGCCGACGGCAGTGTATTGAAATTCAACGATTTGCCTGCCGCTTACGTCGGTAATGTCAATGTCAAAGAAGTGCCGTACAACCGCCAGCGTGGCATGGCCCCAGCGCTGACACCTGCTGAGATCGATGATGTGATTAGTTTCTTGTCGACCTTAACGGATGGCTATAAACCATAAGGCCATCATCCAGCACAACATATCCATCGAGAGAGAAATCATCATGAAAAAAAAGATCCTTGCCCAGAGCTTATGTGCTGCCCTCATCGCAGCAGTGTTCACCGCGCCAGCACACGCTGATGAAGCGGCCTTGTTACAACGCATCGAAAAACTGGCGGCTGAATTAGAAGCAATGAAGGCAGAGTTGGCTGCAAACAAACAAAAAACCGAAAGCGTCGCCAAAACACAGCAACAACTAAGCGCCACTGTCGCTGAAAATACGGCGGCGATCTCGACTGCCACTGCGCAGCCTGCTACGGACGCGCGCGCCGTGGCGATGTCAGAGAGCGGTTCGGCATCGGGTCCACAAACAACGATCAGTAGCTACGGGGAAATCAACTATACCCGTCCACGCCAAGCCAATAGCCAAGCACAAACCGACGTAGCACGTGCCGTGATCGGTCTGACACATCGCTTTGATGAAAAAACCAAAATGGTGGCTGAGTTTGAATGGGAACACGCAGTCACCTCAAAAGATGATCAAGGTGAAAGCGAAGTTGAACAGTTATATGTTGAGCATGAACTCCGCGAAGGCCTGAGTGCAAAAGCGGGTCTCTTTTTAATGCCAGTCGGTTTGCTCAACACCAACCATGAGCCAACGGCGTACTATGGCGTGCATCGCAATTTTGTCGAGACAGCCATTATTCCGAGTACCTGGCGTGAGGCCGGTTTTGGTTTGACTGGTACGCACGACAACGGTCTGACGTGGGATCTTGGACTGACAACTGGCTTTGATATCAATAAATGGGACGGCACCAGCACGGATGGCGCCGAATCCCCGCTGGGCAGTATCCATCAGGAAGGCCAATTGGCGAAATCCCGTGATTTGAGTATGCATGCCGCCGTCAACTGGCGCGGTGTACCGGGCTTGCTGGTCGGCGGTTCCGTCTTTACCGGTAAAGCAGGACAAGGTACCAAAGACAGTGTCGCTAACGATAGCCGCGTGACGCTTTGGGATATGCATGCCCGTTACAACCCAGGCAAGCTGGACGTGAGTGCGCTTTATACCCGTGGCACCATCACTGGCGTGGGGGCATTGAATCAAACCTTGGCAGGTCAAATTACGCCAGTGCCGTCATCGTTCTACGGCTGGTATGTACAGAGTGCGTATCAAGTTTGGAAAACAGACCATTACAGCCTGACACCATTCGTTCGCTTTGAACGCTTTAACACCGCGCAGTCCTACACAGACATGCCGCAAGGTCTGGGATTGACACCTGCCGCTGACCAAAAAGTCAGCACCATTGGCGCGAATTTCCGTATTGGTGAAGGCGTTGTGCTGAAAGCCGATTACCAGAAGTTCCAGCAGGACAGTAGCCTTGATCGTTATAATCTGGGTGTTGGTTACGCTTTCTGATCATGTCTATGAAATCACTTGCTCCACTCTCTTTAACTGCATTGATGACCGTCAGTAGCAGCGCATTGGCAACGCAGTACCTGACCGTGGAGCAGGCGCAACAAAGTATTTTTCCTGACGCCAACCACTTCGCGCCCTTGCCACTGCAACTCAATGCAGAGCAAATGAAGCAAGTTGAAAAACTGGCTGGCGTCCCCGCTCGTTCTGTGGCGTGGCGCACAGTGGCGGCCTACAAGGACAACGCCTTACTGGGGTATGTGGTCTTGGACGATGTGATCGGCAAATTTGAGTTGATCTCCTATGCCGTTGGCCTCATGCCCGACGCCACCGTCAAGCAAGTAGAAATTTTGACCTATCGCGAAAGCCATGGATTTGAAATTCGGAACGCCAACTGGCGGCGTCAGTTTGTAGGTAAAACCGCGAATGCCGGTCTGATGGTGGGCGATGGTATTGCGAATATCAGTGGCGCTACCTTGTCTTGTACCCACGTGACGGACGGTGTCCGACGGATTGCTGCGATCGCTCAAGTGACCTTGAAAAAATGAAACGTCGTGCGCAGCCATGGCTCGGCACCTTGGTTGATGTGAGCATTCTGGACGAGATGCCAGAAGCCACGCTACAGGCCGCATTTCAGGCCGCGTTTGCTGTCATTCGGGAGGTGCATGAGGCAATGAGCTTTCATGCATCAACGAGCGATATCAGCCGTTTCAACCACGCTGCGCCGGGAGACACCCTGCGCATGCATCCTCATACCATTCAGGTACTCACCGCAGCGCAAACCCTCTCGCAACTGACAGAAGGTGTCTTTGATATCCGGACTGGCAGTTGTCTGGCGGCGGGTGCATTTTTACCGCACCCTGATCACGCTACCATCCCCACCTACGAAGCGGGGCAACAAGCCTACTTGCTGCGCCAAGATGGCTTGGTTCAAAAATTACGCGATGATTGGCTCGATGTCGGTGGTATCGCCAAAGGATATGCCGTTGACCAAGCGATTGCCGCGTTGCAAGAGGTAGGGATACGCAACGCCTGCGTCAATGCGGGTGGTGATTTGCGGGTGTTGGGGCGGCATGAAATCGCCATCCGCGACCCGCAACAACCGACCCGTATGGCACACACAGTCGTACTGGAAGATCAGGCATTGGCGACCTCAGCGATGTATTTTTCTCGCAAAGAAATAGATGGGACAGTGCAGAGCGCGCTCTTTGATGGCCGTACGGGTGTCTCGTTAAACAGCACAAAAAGCTACTCGGTGATGGCATCCTGTTGTATGCTGGCGGACGGTCTGACGAAGTTTGTCGCAGCAACGCAAGAGAGCAACCATCCTTGCTTTGATGCCTGTGATGCGCAGGCCTTTATTGTCTCATCGCTTTAGTACCCGCTTTTCCAATCGCTTTTCCGCCAGCGTATGCCTATCCCGAAACACCGCCCTCGACACACTCTTCATCCGCATCAGGCGGTCTCGCCGCGTCTGCAATTTAAACTCGAGCGGTGGCATAAACGGAGCATTTATCTCCTTATAGGTGCTTTATTTTTCAGCGGTCTTGCTTGGATCATTGCGCGTTTTACACTGCGTGCGGTGAGGGAGTTTGGTGAAACCATTCATCCACTTGAACATTGGTCAATGCAATTACATGGTGCGTTGATTGTGCCATCCGCGTTTTTGATTGGCAGCCTGCTGTTCCAACATATGCGACGTGCCCACCATGCCGGTCGAAACCGCAAAAGTGGTTGGACGATGGTCATGAGTCTGGCGTGGTTAGCCTTGACGGGTTATGGTTTGTATTATTTTGCCAGTGAAACGGCGCGGCCTTGGTGGTCGGCCGCGCACTGGATCGTTGGATGCGCTTTGCCTGCCCTCTTATTACTGCATATTTATCTGGGGCGTTTAAGCGTCAGACTGGGGCGCGCGTCATCTACGATGCCCCTACCACCTGCTTAATTCAAGGTGGCGTTCAGACGCCCCGCTTCTGCGAGTTCGCGGATTTTTCTGATGGTATCGATATCGGCTTGTTGATACGCAGAACGACGGTAGTCGTTATACATTTTCTCTTGCTCATCTTCTTCTGCACTGGCGGTATTCTCATAGATAAACCGCACGAATAAATGCTCTGGCGCTGGTTCTTCGATAATCATCTTGAGTGACGATGGTGGAATCTCACCCTGCGCAGGCACATCGTAGTGAACATGTTCTTGATGCGCAAAGTGAACGGTATCGGTCACAGACAAGTTGCCATAACGTAAAGTGCGCGTCATACGGACTTCAGAACGATCGACAATACTTGCTTCGTCGAGGTGCGGCACAAACAGCTTCGGACTTTCCGCACGCAACACCAGACCGTGCCATAGTTGCTCACGGGTCAAAAAGTCCGCCATCGGATTAAGAATGTCGTTAATTTCAATTAAATGTTCAAATTTCATGGTGTCGCTTTCAACGTGTTTTTTGCTACCGCAATGCCGACAGTTTACTCTTGTTGCTTAGGATGGTGGTAAATACGGTCCGGCTGCCCGCCTTTGGCATCAATAGACGGCTACAATAGCGTCAACTTTGTTTTTCAAGCGCCTATGTCCCACGGTCTCAATGCCCCCCAACGTGCTGCAGTGAATTATATGGATGGCCCCTGCCTGGTATTGGCGGGCGCTGGATCCGGTAAAACGCGGGTCATTACCCAAAAAATCGTGAATTTGATTGAGCTGCATGGCTACGAGCCCAAGCATATCGCCGCACTGACATTCACGAATAAAGCAGCCCTCGAAATGCAAGAGCGGATTGCCAAGCTATTAGCTGAGCCACGCCAAGCAAAGCAATTGACCGTTTCTACTTTCCATTCGCTTGGCGTCAAAATTTTGCGTCAAGAAGCCCAAGCGCTCGGGTTGAAAGACCGATTTTCGATCATGGACAGCGACGATTGCTTTTCCTTAGTGCAAGATTTAGCAATCACGACCGACAAGCAATTGATTCGTCGTATCCAGACAGCAATGTCCCTCTGGAAAAATGCCTTGGTCGATCCAGAACAAGCGATTCAACAAGCGCAAGATGAAGAAGAAGCCACCGCAGCGCGTATTTATCGTAGCTACGTCGCCACCTTATCTGCCTATCAGGCAGTGGATTTTGACGATTTGATCCGACTACCGGTGGAGTTGTTCCGCAACAATGAACAGGTACGTGACAAGTGGCAGCGGCGTTTGCGTTACTTATTGGTCGATGAGTATCAAGATACCAATACCTGCCAATACGAGCTGGTGAAGCTATTGGTGAGTGGCATCGGCAAAAAACCGATGTTCACGGCGGTGGGAGACGACGACCAAGCGATCTACGCGTGGCGTGGCGCGACGATTGAAAATCTCAAAACCTTGCAAGTCGATTTTCCGAATTTAGAGATCATCAAGCTGGAGCAAAATTACCGCTCCAGTACCCGCATTCTGCAAGCGGCCAATGCGGTGATTGGAAATAATCCTAAATTGTTCGAAAAATCCTTGTGGTCTGAACACGGCTTGGGTGATCCCGTCAAAGTGCTAGGCATGCAGGATGACGAGCAGGAGGCGGAACAGGTGGCGATCATGATTTCAGCCCACCGCTTTGAACGTCGCGCCAAATACTCGGACTATGCCATCTTGTATCGCGGCAACCATCAGGCGCGCGTGATCGAACAAGCATTACGCAAAGAGCGTATTCCTTACACGATTTCAGGTGGACAGAGTTTTTTTGACCGAGCCGAAATCAAAGACATCATTGCCTACTTGCGTTTGATTGCCAACGAAGACGATGATCCCGCGTTCATTCGCGCGATCACGACGCCAAAGCGAGGTGTCGGACAAGCCACGCTGGAGGTGCTCGGCGCGTTTGCGGGACAGTGGCAATGCTCGCTCTTTGCCGCCGTCTTCAAAGGTGGGATCGAGGCCAAGTTGACTGAACGCCAACTCCGTCCTTTACGTGAATTTGCTACTTTCATTAATCAGGTCGAGGCCCACGCCCACCGCGAAGGGCATGCGGCAGAGTTGTTGGATGATCTGATGAAAGAGATTAACTACGAAGCGTATTTATACGACAACTTTGACGACCGCGCTGCGCAAAGCAAATGGCAAAACGTGCTCGACTTCACGCAATGGCTGAAAACCAAAGGCAGCGGCGGCAAAGATGGTACAGATGATCACCGCAGCCTGCTCGATCTCACGCAGATGGTGGCGCTGATGACCATGATGGAAGGCAAGGACGAAGAGCCCGACGCCGTTCGGATGTCCACCCTGCATGCGTCTAAGGGGCTAGAGTACCCGCACGTATTTCTGGTCGGTGTCGAAGAAGGGATTCTGCCGCATAAAGGCGATCCAGATGCCCCGATTGAAACCTTGGCAGCCCGTATCGAAGAAGAACGTCGTTTAATGTACGTTGGCATCACCCGCGCCCAGCGCAGCCTGCACATTACCTGGTGCAAAAAGCGAAAAAGGGCTGGCGCACCCGTACATTGTGATGTGTCACGTTTCATCAAAGAAATGAAACTCGACGAAGGTGATGCTGTTCCAACCGAAGCTGAGGCAATTACACCAAAAGAGCGATTAGCAAATTTGAAAGCATTATTGACAAAAACTGCCCCACATCCGACAATCGACTGAACGACAATAGGTCAGTTGGATGATCTCAACATCACGAAGGGGATGTCGATGTACCGCTGGTTTTTGGGTCTGCTTGCTTGGATCATGCTCGTCGCTACGCCGGTTGCGCTGGCGGAGGGGAGCTGCACGCGTGTATTAATTTCTGCGGATCCCGCTTACCCACCGTTGCATTGGTACGACGGCAAACAATTCCGTGGTGCCAGCATGGAGCTGACAACCAAAGCCCTCACCAATCTCGGTATCCCCTTTGAAGTCCGGTATCTAGGTCCCTGGAAGCGGGTGCTGGCGGCAGCCGAGCACGGAACGGTGGATATGGTGACGACCCTCAAAGACACCCCAGAGCGCCGACTTTTTCTGACCTACAGCACCCCCGTTTTGAGTAACCCTGTCGCGGTTTTTGTTCGTGCTGAGGAAGCCTTTCCGTTTAATACCAAAGAAGACCTGATCGGTCGCCGGGGCGGCATCGCCCGAGGGAATCGCTTTGGGCAGCCTTTCGATCAGTTTATGGATGAACAACTACAGATCGAAACGGCACAAGACATGGAAACTAGCTTCCGTATGTTGTTAGGCCGTCGCTTTGACTATGTGGTGACGGGCTATTATCCGGCACTCTCTGAGTTACAAACTTCCCATTTAGACAGCAAAATCATCGCGCTGCACCCTTTTGTCATTGAAACGCCCAATGCGGTTGGCTTTGTCAGTAAAAGCCCCTGCATCAAATATTTGAAAGTATTTAATGATGAAATCGAGAAAATGCGGAAGAATGGCGATATTGAGCGCGCACTCAGAAACGCCAACTTAGAATGGCGGCAATATCCTGTGGTGAACAAACCCTGATAGTCCGTTTCTTTGTTGTAACCGCCGCGATGGTCATTACCTTACGCATCGATCAACTTACCCGCTTTCATCACGCATTCACCCATGTCCCCATTGTCCTTTGTTCGCCCCGTCCTTCAAACGGCTTCGGTCGTTCTGTTGAGTTTCTTATTTTCTGGTGGCGTCTCCGCCAAAACGCCAGCTGAAAAGCCCGCTAAGGGCATTTTGTGGGAGGTGAAATCGGCGACGAACACCGCGTATCTGTTTGGGTCGATTCACTTAGCCAAAGCCAGTTTTTACCCTTTACCTGACCGGGTACAAAAAGCCTATCAGCAAGCAGACACGCTCGCTGTTGAAATTGACAGCTCCGATCGCAATGCGATGGTAAAAGCGATGCCATTGCTGACGTATGCCGCACCAGATAAGTTGCAAAATCATTTACAACCTGCCACCTGGGCGGCGTTGAAAGCCTATGTCGGGCCTGCTGCTGAGCGTTTTCAGATCTTAAAACCAGCCATGGTCGCGACCGGTGTGATGGTCGGATCTTTTGCAAAAGCTGGGTACGATCCTGCGTTTGGTGTGGATGTCCATTTTATTACTCGCGCCAAGCAGGATAAAAAACAAGTCGTTGAGCTAGAAAGCATGGAATTTCAATCGACGATTCTCGGTGGATTGAGTGATGAAGAAGGCGATGCCATGTTGCGCCAGATGATCGATAGCCTGAAAAACGGCGACGCTCTCCGTGAAACAAACCAGCTTGTCGCCGCGTGGAAGACGGGCGATGCCGACAAAGTGGTTGCGCTACTGCGGCAAGAGTCAGAGAAAGACCCAGGCTCCAAAAAAGTCATGGAACGCCTCCTCGACGAGCGCAATCCTGCGATGGCAGATAAAATCACAGAACTGATGGCGTCCGGCAAGCATGTGATCGTGGTGGTGGGCGCTGGACATATTTCCGGACCGAACAGCATTGCCGATCTATTGAAGAAGCAAGGCCTGCAGGTACGTCAGATCAAGTATTAACCGACGGCTGATGCAGCAGAATCCGTCGCCTAACGCGTAGTCAATGAGAACACAATGAAAGTACCTGAATTTCCTGCCGACGAAGTCGCTGGCGCACTGCCACTCGCGGAGCACTTGATGCGAGACCATCCTTGGATCTCGCTGGATCAAGTCAATGACGTTGAAGCATGGCTGGATTTACATGACCGGGAGCTGCAACAACTGGTCGGCAAACATCCACAAGCGGGGTATGGCGTCTGTTTTAACCTGCTCCATGGCGGCGAAATCTATCTGCATACCAACAGCGATGGCGATATTTTGCTCGATGTGACGCCAGAAGCCGCATGGATACAGCCTGTTCTCACCGCCGTGACCCGCACGGCACCACCACGCGGCCAAATTTGGTTGGTCCGTGGCGATGCGCTGATCCCACTGATTCTGGGATTAAACAGCCTCATCGCCAGTAGCCGTTTGGTGCTGCAACATGCCTTCAGAATACAGAAGTAAGGCTTCTCTTAACTGACCACTCCATTGCGATCAATCCGGACAACCCGTGGTCCGTTGTCCTGTTTGACGTTGACCGCCGCTTCGCCTGATCCATTCACTTTAATACTTGCGGTATGCAACAGCAGATCGCTCGCATGGAGGTCGCCAGAGCCGTTGACCTTGGCGACCAAGCTATTTGCCGTGCCGGATAATGAAGCGGTGCCTGGACCATTCATGACAAGGTCGATTTTGTCGCCAGCTGAAATGGTGGCGTTCAGGTCGCCTGATCCCGACAGCTCTGCTTTCAGATTCTGATCGATATGCATGCTGATATTGGCAGGCCCCTGATTTTTCAGGACGACAGACTTGGCGTGTAAATCATTTGTCTCGACATCGCCAGACCCGTTGATATTCATCGTGAGGAGTTGCACCTCGCCTGCCAGTCGCACGTCACCGGGGCCAAACAACTGTAAATCTGCTTGCGCCACATTTAAGCCTTTGACATCTAAGTCTCCTGACCCTGATGCCTCGACTTTGAACTCTTTTATGGCACCCATCAATGTCGTGTTACCCGAACCGCGAAGCTGAAGATTCACTTTGGTATCGTGCAGTGATCTTGCTTCAAAACTGCCACTGCCATTGAGTCGGAGAGAAAGCGACTCTGAGATCGCATCGAGGTTCATATCACCAGAACCATTTGATTCGATATTTGCCCGACCAATCGCCAGGTTGCTGAGATTGACGTCGCCACTGCCTGAGGATGCGACGGACAGAGATTGAATTTTACCGCTGGCTTTCAGATCGCCAGAGCTATTGGATTTGAGGTCAAAGCTGTCTGCATTGAGACCGCGTAGGTCCACATCACCGCTTCCGGCGTTTTCTAAACGCTGCAAATGCGCTGCCGTGATATTGATCGTGCCTGGGTTGTTTTTCCAAGAAAAACTATAGGTCTTGCTTTTATTCCGGATGATCAGTCGCTGATTTTCCACCACGGTTTCAACCTGTGGTACCAGCTTCTCATCGCCCGAAATTTCAATGTCGTCCTTATCCCCAGCGGTGACCACCACCTGAAAAAAACTATCGTTTTCTATCGCTGTAAACGGAGTGACGGGACGCTTCTCCGTGACCGTTTTTCCACTGGCAACAATTTTGCCGTCAGCACCCGTCTCAAGGTGCACTTCACATCCAGTCAGTGCGACCAGACCCAAACCGAGGCAGAAGCAAACGAGATTTTTTTTCATGATAATTGCTTGCGTAATGTTAAGTGATACACAAGTGTAGTCGGTAATCCGAGGTGTTTGCCTGCTGTTTGCGACAGAATGCAAAAATCGATGTCCGGAGAGTAAAAATGCATGATGAACGTTGCAAAATTGCATTTTGCTATTACACTGCACAAGGTATTCCGATGATGAACGTGTTGATGTCGTCCCGGATGTCAACGAACACTGAAAATTGCTTATGCCCACACGTCGCCACGTATTGAAAAAAAGTCTGCTTCTGACTGCCGCTGGTTTATTCAGCACCACCCGCATCGTGTCTGTCGCCAACGCCGCCGAAGAAAAATCGTCGCAGTTGCAACCACCACCTGATCTCTTTGATTCGCAAGCACTTGATATTGATTTCTGGGTCAAACCTCGGACCTTAGACATCATCCGCCCCGCCTCCAAGGAGCGTAGTACTTTGTTGTACTGGAAAGACGGTGAAATCATTGATTCCGCCTACCAAGAACTGTGCCATATTTTGCGCGACGTGAACGGCAAAAAGACCGTCGCGATGGATCCCAAATTGCTTGAAACCCTGTGGGCGACGCAAGCGTATGTCCAACGTTTCGGCATGACCCGTCCGTTAGAAATCCTCTCTGGCTATCGAACCCCAGAGTCTAATCGCCACTTGATCGAACAGGGCGTCCCTGCCGCCCGCCGCTCCTTGCATATGGATGGTAAAGCCGCCGATATCCGCATTCCCCAGTTACACGAAGAGGTGTTGGGTGAGCTGATTAGCAGCTTCAGGCAGGGTGGCGTGGGATTCTATTACCGTCAAACAGCGAACGGTGGCTGGATTCATACCGACACTGGGTTACAACGGAGTTGGAAAGGGTGAGGTTCCAGTCCGCCGCTTTTGAATAGATTGGGGTACTCATTCCAACCTTAAGTTCAAGCGAGCCTGCGATCACAACTTCCATCGCAAGCGCTACTTCAACATCGCCCTCAAACTAAGCCTCAACCTCAACCTTAACCTCAACTGCTACTACAACCATACCCACAACCCCGTCGCTCCCGCGCAGGCGGGAGCCCAGTGGCG
This sequence comes from Undibacterium sp. MH2W, assembly GCF_049340215.1. Lineage (NCBI taxonomy): Bacteria > Pseudomonadati > Pseudomonadota > Betaproteobacteria > Burkholderiales > Oxalobacteraceae > Undibacterium > Undibacterium sp. MH2W. The sequence continues at coordinate 152,032 of NZ_JBMPPA010000002.1, forward strand.
CGGTAGCGCCTTGTAGGTGGTGAATTAGTTGTTGTGGTGGTTTGTACTGAGATAAAAATCCACTCGCAGTAGGAAAGCGCATTCGCGCACTGGATCCCCCGCTTTCGCGGAGGATGACGGGTGGGACGGCGGAGGATGACGAAGGGGGGCGGAGAATGACGAGAGGGGGGCGGAGAATGACGAGAGGGGGGCGGAGAATGACGAGAGGCGAGCGGAGAATGACGGTTGGGGGCGGAGGATGATGGGCGGAGAGGGCGCTGGATAACGAGCGTTTTAACCGTACCCTCCACCCCGTCGCTCCCGCGCAGGCGGGAGCCCAGTGGCGCGGTAGCGCCTTGTAGGTGGTGAATTAGTTGCAGTGGTTTGTACTGAGATAAAAATCCTCTCGCAGTAGGAAAGCGCATTCGCGCACTGGATCCCCCGCTTTCGCGGAGGATGACGAAGGTGGGGGCGGAGGGTGATGGGTGCTTTAACCGCACCCTCCACCCCGTCGCTCCCGCGCAGGCGGGAGGCACGAAGGTAGTGCGGAGGATGACGGGTTGGGGGATAGTTTACGGTTTTGCCGCCGGTGCGCTTGCTTTTGCCTCGTCGTAGGCGATGAACACGCTCATTTTTGCTGGATCGATATAGCGACGGAACGCGGCGTTGACCTGTTCAAGTGTCAGTGCTTTGATTTTGTCGTCCATGGCTTGCGACCACGCCCAGCTGCGGTGGAGGTACAAATTGCTGTTCCAGCCGCCTGCGACGCTGCCATCGTTGGTACGGGATTGCATGCGTTGTTGTAATAAGCCAGATTTCGCCTTCGCTAATTCTTCGGCGGTAAAGCCTTCTTTTAACGCACGGGCTAATTCTTCCTTAATCGCTACCTCGACACGGGCGATGTTTTGCGGTGCTGCGGTGCCGCTGATACTGAAACTACCGACAGGGTCGATATCGCCGGCTGTGAGTGACGAGCCGATGCCATACGACAGGCCTTCTTTTTGACGGACACGTTCCATCAACCGCGAGTTAAGGCCTGCGCCACCACCAAAGATGTAATTGGCAACGCGTAGGGCGGGGAATGCCTCGTCATCTTCGCGCAGGGACAAGGTCATCGCGCTGGCGTAGACACCGTTTGCTTTGTCGGGTGTGTTGAACACTTTACGTACAGGAGCTGGATCAGCACGTTGATTCACCAGACGCGTATAAGGTGCCTTGCTTTCCCATTGACCGAAGGCGCTAGCGATGGCAGCTTTGGTTGCATCGACGTCCATGTCGCCGACGATGGAGACTTCGCCTTTCGAGGCGCCGTAAAAATCACGGTGGAAAGCTCTGATATCGTCGAGTGTGACGGTGCGGATGTCATTGAGCGCCTGATCGAGCGTCTTGGCTGCGCGGTAGTCGCCTGCTGGATAGCTGTTGAAATACAAGGCCATTTCACGACCGACAATTGCGCCAGGTTCATTACGGGACGCTTCCATACCGACCAATGATTGATCGCGTAACTGGGCGAATTCGTTGTTTGGATAGTTGGCTTCACGGATGACGTGCGCGACTAATGCCAATGAGGCAGCGAGGTTTTCTTTGGTTGTTTGGTAGGAGAATAAGCCACCGCTCATTTTCAGTTTGGACATTTGATCATCGATCTCAGCGCGGCTGTATTTGCTGGTGCCGGCAGCCAATAAGCTGCTCGCAAGGCCGCTGACGGTGCTCTTGCCGAACAAACTCTTTTCATCACCCCAATGTAAAGAGATGGAGACGTTGACAGTCTCGCCGCGATTTTTCTTTGGCAGCAGCGCCACTTGCAAATGGCCGATGTGGCTAATTTGTGTCCGTTTATCCAAATTGGCTGGGGAGGGATCAAATGCCTCGCCTGTCAGTGTATTGGCTTTTGGCGTGAAATTTTTCATGACGTCAGCCATGGCTGGTGCCGGAGGCACTTCGGCGCGTTGTGGGGCATCTTCTGGTACGAACATACCCACCGTACGGTTGTCGCGGACCATATAGTGTTTGACTGCGGCGGCGACTTGATCCGACGTCATTTTATCGGCGTCGTCACGGTCTTTGAATAAATAACGCCAATCACCCATAGCGATGTACTCGGACATGCTGATGCCAATTGACTCGTGGTTATTGAGTAGATGTTCGAAGTTATTGGCGTTATCGCGTTTCACACGATCGATTTCTTCTTTGGTCGGGGGATTGTTTTTGAAATCTTCAATACCTGCGATCAGGGCCTCTTTCGCTGCTTCAATTGATTCCCCTTTTTTGACCGCTGCGCCAATCACGACGAGGCCTGGTTCAACACGACCCACCTCAGTCGAAAAGACTTGAACTACTTTCCCTGTTTCGACCAACTGTTTATGCAAGCGACCATGGGGTGCGTTAGTGAGGATATCGCTGGCGAAACCGATGGCGTCGCGATCAGTATGAAGATTGGCAGGGACTTTATAGGCAATCATCACCAACTGAATATCCCCCGCACGACGAACCATAAAGCTGCGTTCGCCATCTTGGGTTGGTTCGACCGTCCAGAATTGCGGTAGGGTGCGTTTCGGTTTAGGAATTTTGCCAAACGCATTGCTGATCCACTGCAACACTTTTGTCTGATCAAATTTACCAGCCACCATCAACACAGCATTATCTGGCTGGTAGTACTGATGATAAAACGCTTGGAGGTTTTCAATTTTGACGTTTTCGATATCGCTACGGTTACCAATGGTGGCATTGCCATAGTTATGCCAGTCGTAAGCAATGCTTTGCAAACGTTTCATGAGAACGCTGCCGGGCGAGTTTTCGCCACGCTCATACTCGTTGCGGACCACGGTCATTTCGGTGTCGAGATCTTTGCGTGCGACGTTGGAATTCACCATCCGGTCGGCTTCCATTTCCAATGCCCACTGCAGATTGCTGTCATCGGCTTGGAATAATTCGTAGTAGTTGGTGCGGTCGAGCGACGTGGTGCCGTTCATGCGCATACCACGTTTGTTAAATTCTTCCGTAATCTTCTGATGCTTCGGTGTGCCTTTGAACATCATGTGTTCTAGCAAATGCGCCATCCCTGTTTCGCCATAATTTTCATGGCGAGAGCCGACCAAATACGTCACATTGACTGTCACGGTTGGTTTGCTTGTGTCAGGCATGAGGAGGACACGCAGGCCATTGGGGAGGCGATATTCGGTGATTCCTTCAACGCTGGTGACTTGCGTCATGCCTTTCGGGAGCGTCTCTGAGAATGCGGCTGGCGCGGTAAAGAGGAGTGCTCCGCCGATAACTAACGCACGTAACACTGGCTTGAGCGAGACGGCACATGCTTTACTGCGAACAGAAGATGATGACATAGTGATCCTAGCGTTTCTGAAACAATTAAAAAAATACTGCGGGGAGTATATATTTTCCCCCTTGATTTTACATTGATAAATGATGCATTTTCACCGATACCCGGGGGAGTATTTGAAAGCCGTTACAATTTACTGACCATGAAACTTTGGCTACCGCTCCAGCTTTCGCCTGGTGCTAAGGTGATCGGCCGCATAATGGTTGCTGCTTCCACGCATAACATGCGCAGATAGCCATCGTCTTCCATGTCGCTGAGTTTGACCGCACCAGCCGGTCCTGGGTTCCATATCACCGCATCGGCAAAGCCGGTTGTGTTGATATGGAGATGTTGATGCGCTTGTTGAAGGCATAACTGGTCCGGCACGTTGGCATAAATACGGTCGGTTTCATCCGTGATCTGAAGCAATTCGGCACTTTCATGACAGCGATCTGTGCCTGTGAGGCTGTCGCGATAATACGTGCCTTGCAAGCCACGTAAGCGGGCTTGATGCACATTGTCGACCGCCAGATACGTGTGTAATGCAGAGGTGAAATGGAAGCTGGTGTCACCAGTGTTACTGATCGACAGCGCAATCTGAAGGAGATTATCGACGACGCTGACCGCTAATTCAGCGGTGAACACATACGGCCAAATGGTGAGTCGAGCGATATTTTCTTTTAAGCGAAACACCGCCTGTGCTGCGCCATCGTCGGTGTGCCCTTGTTGAACCAGACTCCAAGGTGCGGTGCGTGCAAAGCCATGCTTGGGGAGGGTTCCTAGACCTGCAAACTGTGGAAAAATAACCGGAACACCACCGCGAATGGCGACGCCCTCACGGAATTCAGTGCGCTTGCTTAAAAACAGCTGTTCCGTGCCTTGTGCCGGTATCCACGAGCACACATGGGCGCCTTGATGGCAAATACGTACCGTCGCTCCGTCGCGTGCTGTCAGAGTCAGAAAATCCATGAAATCGCATCCCATTCACTTCAGTTAAAGGAAGCTTATTCTATGTCAGCTGGAATACCTTGTTTGTGATTTTTTGCCATGTTTTTGCGGCAGACGCTAATGCATCGTTGGGATGCGTCTGCCGTTTTTCGTTAAGGAAATGATCTCCCCCATTTGCTTGGAGGGGGACAAGAATGCAATGGCACACACCGTGCCATGATTGATGTACCGATTACTGACGCAGTGCGGCCTTGATCATGTCTGCCGCTTTTTCACCAATCATCATCGTTGGCGCGTTGGTGTTGCCCCCAATGAGTGTCGGCATGATGGACGCATCCACGACTCTGATGCCTTCAAGACCGATGACCTTGAGGGTCGGATCGACCACCGCCATCGCATCCACGCCCATTTTGCACGTACCCACCGGATGATAGACCGTGTCGGCGGTAGCGCGAATGACCGCCCGAATTTCATCGTCGGTATGGACATTGGCCGTTTGGTAATCACTGGTGCGGGCGTTGGCTAAAGCAGGGGCATCCATTAGTTGGCGCGTCAGCTTGAAGCCTTTCACCATGCTGTCGAGGTCATCGGGATGCTCCAGGAAGCGGGGATTAATCAATGGTGATTCCAGTGGATCGGGGCTAGCGAGTGTGAGTTCACCGGTACTCTTTGGTCGTAAAAGGCACATATGGCAAGAATAGCCGTGGCCCAAATGCAGCTTGCGGGCATGATCTTCCAGCATCGCCAGCACAAAATGCAATTGAATGTCTGGTGCGACCATGCTTGGATCTGTTTTTAAGAATCCCCCGCCTTCCGCGCCATTGGACGAGAGTAAGCCACGGCGCTCGGTTTGATAACGGCGGAACTCGCGCAGCATCCGAACACTGCCACCAGCGCTGATGCCGAGCAGATCCAAGCTCTTGGCGCGGTACTTAAAGACAAAGTCAGGATGATCTTGTAAATTCTGTCCGACACCTGGCAGATGATGAACGACAGGGATGCCCATTGCTTGTAACGCCGTCGCGTCGCCCACACCCGAGAGCATCAATAACTGTGGACTTTGAAAAGCGCCCGCTGCCAGCAACACTTCTTTGTTTGCGCGGAGTGTTTTGAGCTGTCCGTTTTGGCGTAGTTGTACCCCAACGGCACGCTTACCTTCAAAAATAATTTTGGTGACATGGCACCCTGTTTCGACGCGCAAATTCGCGCGTTGCCCGATGTGTGGTCGCAGATAGCCGCGAGCCGCGGTCCAGCGTTCGCCTTCATGCTGCGTCACTTGATAGATGCCGATCCCTTCTTGTTCTGGACCATTAAAATCAGGATTGATTGGAAATCCCGCTTGCTTCCCTGCCTCGACATACAATTGTTGAAATGGATTGTCGCTGCGTAATTCACTTACCCGCAGTGGGCCAGATTGACCATGGAACTGACCGCCATGCGTTTCATTGTTTTCAGAATGTTTAAAATAGGGCAGTACATCGTCATACGACCATCCGGTGTTGCCTAAAGCGGCCCAGTGATCGTAGTCAGAACGGTGACCGCGGATATACACCATGGCATTCAGGCCTGACGAACCACCCAGCATTTTCCCGCGTGGCTGATAGCCGCGTCGACCATTCAACCCTGGCTGAGGCACCGTTTCAAAGGCCCAATTGTTGATCTTGGTCGGTAGCATTGCGACCACACCAATGGGCGTGTTGACCACCCAGCTGTCACCACCGCCACCCGCTTCTAAGACGGTGACATGGATAGTTGGATCTTCTGTGAGGCGTCCGGCGACAGCGCATCCTCCCGCGCCTCCGCCGACCACGATGTAGTCGCTGATGTCGTTCATGTTGTCTCCATGTTGATTGACGATGGTCATTCGTTGATCGTCATGTGTTATCAACGCTTCTCGATGCCATCTTATTATTTGCTGCACTGCAGTGTTGCTGCTTCTCGTAGAACCCTGTACGTTAATGCTCTGCATTGCATGAAGCGACGACAGGAGTGCAATGATATTAGTACGCCCGTTCGCATAAAGTAAGGACATTTGCTGCCATGTTGTACCCGTTACACAAACGCAGTACGTGGACGCGCTAGATCGCCCCGTATAAAGTGAAAATCGAATGACCCATTCCAATGCTGACGCGATGGCGCCGGTGTTATCGGTGCAAGATGCCATTTTTCCAGCGTATCCTTTTAGCGGATTGCTGGCGATTGCTCGTGAGCAACAGTGGAATCTGACAGATCTGTTCCCGGCCTTCACTAAAGAAAACAGCGATTGTGCCGAAGGGCGGGAGCTCGTCTGCGACGCCGTTACCCCCAATTCACGGATCAACTATCTTCAAGCACGCGAAGGATGGCTGCGCGCCCGCCAGATGGGAGGCGATGAACTGTGTTTGTGGTCGGGGGCGCGTAAATCGTTACCGCAACTGGGACAAATGGCACTGGGGATGGCTGCACAACCGACCTTGATGGACGCATTGCAGTTTGGTCTCGAATTTCAACTCATTGCTGGGTCCATGGTGCACCTACAGTTTGAAAGCGGGACACCGTATTCCGCACTGGTTGCGCATTCTTTGTTTGACGATGCGGAGCTTCACGATTTTTTGTCGATCGATCACTTACTGACCGCGGTCAATGCCGCGCATCAGTTGGCGGGGCCATCGTTTCATTTGGTTCAAGTGCAGTTGCGATTGCATTTGCCACTGAAGCGACCGCTGTTTGAACAGATGTTTGGTTGCCCGGTGCTGATGGGGGCAGATAGCAACCGTGTGATGCTGTCGAATGAGGTGCTGGCGCTGCCATTGTCTGCACCTGATGCCGCTCAGGTGCAATCGGCGCAGCGCGCCTGTGAGCAAGAACTTGCTGCCGTTGGTGCATTGGGACGACAAAGTTTATTGCGTATGTTGATTGCCCAGCAATGTGAATTTCGTACGGTCGATGAAATGGCCGCCGCATTACGGATGAGCCCACGTTCGTTGCAGCGATTGTTAGCCCGCGAGGGAACATCGTACTTCCAGATTACAGAAGGCGTGCGGATTGACCGCGCCAAACGTCTGCTGCAGTCCGCACACAGCCTCGACGACATTGCTGCCCAACTCGGCTATTCAGACGCTCGCAGTTTTCGTCGCGCCTTTAAACGCTGGACCCATTGCAGTCCCGCGGAGTATCGTGATCAACTCATTCAACGACCAAGGGCATAGGACGTCAATCTTTCTTTGTTAATGTGCTGCGTGGTTCATTGCATGGATGGGTAAATGAAACCAGAAGGTTGTACCTTTATCGGGGCAGCTATCGAAGAAGATCTCGCCACGCATTTTTTCAATGAGTGTTTTCGTGATCGACAGTCCTAGACCTGTGCCGCCCTGTCTGCGCGTGTTGGTGCTATCGGCTTGCGTAAAGGGTTCAAATAAATGGGTCTGAAACTCGAAGGGAATTCCTGTGCCATGGTCGCACACGGCAATCCGGTAGACCTCATCGGCCTGCGATAAGCGGACGATCACTCGCTCTCCCTCCGGCGAAAATTTCGCGGCATTGGAGAGTAAATTTGCCATCACTTGCATCAGGCGATCGGCATCGCCGAGACACCACGCTTGGTGCAGTGCAGGGGCGATCTCTGCTACCAATGAAACGCCCAGATGGCTCGCATAGGTGCTATTGACCTCGATGGCGTGATGGACCAGTGGCACCAAATCAATAGGCTCCGATTTGATCTCCATTTTGCCATTGGCCAATTTATCCATATCGAGAATATCGTTGACCAAACTGATGAGACGTTTACTGTTGGAGTTCGCAATGCGCACCAACTGTTGTGCTTCGCTGGATAAGGGACCGGCGACACCGGATTCGAGCAAGCCTAACGATCCGCGAATCGAAGTCAAGGGCGTCCGAAGTTCATGGCTAACGACAGAAATAAATTCGGTTTTGAGCTGATGCATCCGTAAGCGATCACTGATGTCGAGCGTAAACGCCACCCACTCTTGTCGAGAATTTTCGAGGTGGTTAACACCCACCAGCACTGGAATTTGGTGACCATCAGCGTGCTTGAGCATGATTTCAAAGGCAGCCGTGGCACCGTTGTTCATCAATTCGTTATAGGCTTGAATGCATGTATATTGATCGGCTTCTGACATGAGATGGCGCCAGAAAAAATGTTCGTTCAATATCTCTTCACGCGAATAACCACATAATTGACAGAACACGTGGTTCACATCGACCAAGTGCTTTTGTTGATTGCCGTGGATGATGCCAATGAGGCTTGAATTCATGAGCCGTTGCAATCGACTTTCGCTATCACGTAGGGCGTCGAGCATCTGACGTTGTTCTGTGATGTCTTCAATCATCCATACCGTACCTTGGTGGTAGGTTTCTGCAGACAAGGCGCGCCCCGCAACGCGAGCGATGAATGGTTCACCATCGGCACGGTATAACTGCCATTCCAACTCGATTAATTCGTCAGCGATTAATTTAGGGATGATGGCTTTGCGAAACGCTTCTTGGTCTGCCATATGGCGGTATAAAAATGCCGTTTTTACGCCGATCATCGATTGTGCATTATGGAAATGGCACAATTCAGCCAGCGCCTGATTGGCCCTGACGATGACATCATCGCAGACAAACATGATTCCAACAGGCGCATTGGCGATGAGAATTTCTAATTCTTTTGCTAATTTTTTATAACGATTTTTGCTGGCGCTGAGTAATTCTTGATTTTGCAGTAGTTCTTCTTCGATCTGTTTGCGCTCGGTAATGTCAATGTGTGTTCCCATCATTCGAACGGCACGGTCATTGGCGTCCCACTCGACGACTGCACCCATCGACATCACCCATCGCCATTGACCAAATTTATTTTTTTGTCGGAATTCGGCGTGATAATCCACCGCACCCCGTGAGGCAAAATGTGCTTGGTACGCTTTTCTTAGACCAGCAACATCATCGGGATGGACACCTTCGGCCCAAAAGTAGTCCCAGAAATGGGCGGGATCCGGAAAATCGTCGGCGTTATAGCCGAGCATTTGCATGTATTCTTGGCTAAACGTTCCCGCACCAGATTGGATATTGATATCGTACAAACCTTGGTTGGAGGCTTTCATCACTAGCCGCATTTGTTGTTGCGCGGCGAGTAATTGTTGTTCTGTTTGTTTGCGTTCGGTGTTGTCACTGATAAAACCATGCCACAACACACTGCCGTCAGGCATGCGCTCTGGGGTCGCATCGCCCACGAGCCAGCGTTCTGTACCGTCGTTACGAATAATGCGGTATTCGTGGTGCCAGATCGTCAGCTCGGCCGCCGACTCGCGAATACCGCTAATTAATCTGACCAAGTCATCGGGGTGAATCTTGCGGTACAAAATCGTCGCATCATTGAGCAATGCTTCCGGGCTGACTTCAAAAATCTCGCGCGCGCCCTCGCTCACAAACGGAAAAAGAAAATGCTGCTCGGAATAGCGTTGAAACTGAAAAAAAATACCGGGAAGACAGCGCGAGAAATTATTGAGTAAGGCGTGACTCTTTTCGAGTTCCTCTAACGACGGAGCTGGGGAGGGCGAGGTGTCGCCCGTCATCATGGCCGGATGTTCACGCATAAGTTGACTCGTCGCCCTAGTTGGTCGGCGGGGCGGTGATGCCACTGCCATTCGCAGACATGCGCGGTGCGGTCTGGAATGGGACAGTGTCTGGTCGCCATGCCCCAATTCATGAAAGCTACACTGAACGATTACTGACGTTGTGAGACGATCTGATTAAAGAAATCATACACACCTTGCTCGCTCATGCGGCGTGCGTTGGACAGCTCACCGCCTTTCGATGCGTACAGCACCGAGTTGTCAGGCTTTAAAACGACGGCGGCCGGAATCCCTTTTTTAATCGGATTGCCATAACTCGCTGCCAGATCGAGATTTTTGTCAAATTGGCCGACATTCACTTTCACCACCACAAACTTGCTGGCAATCAAGGGTGCGCTTTGGCCTTGCATGGACTTATTTAATTCCAAGCAATCCTTGCACCAGTTCGCGCCAAAGATGACGAGAACATCTTTGTTGCCGGTTTTGGCTTCAGATAACGCTTTGGTGATCATCGCCTGCGCATCGGCGCTTTCGTCATACGGATGCATTAAATCAGCGTGTGCAGTGCTGATACCAAGAGTCAAAGCGAGGCCGGCGAGTAAATGAAGAATTTTTTTCATGATGGAAAACAAAAGATAGTAATACTGAAATAGTGACCTAATTTTTACGCTTTGTCATTGCCATTGTCGTTCTTATTAAGGGTGCTATTCGTCTTGTGCCAGTGTTTTGTCGCTGTGGCGTTGCTGGCAGGAACCGTATCGGATGCGGTCTGGATGATTGAAAGATGGCTGTTAGATCAAATAACTGATTATTTGTACAGTAAAAATCAGAAAATCAGCTAAAATAGGGAGACCTAGGCTGTATTTTGAACCGGCAGCGTTGCATCCGCATGACATTCGTCATCAAAAGCCACACGCGCTGCCCCTTTGTTTTTGCGTATTGATTCTTGACCATGGCAACCACTCTGGCCCGACGTATTGCTCATTTGGATATGGATGCGTTTTATGCGTCCGTTGAGCTGTTGAAATATCCAGAGTTGCGTGGACAACCTGTGCTGATTGGCGGCGGTGCGTCGCATCAGCCCGTGGTGCAGGCGGACGGTACCCGCATTTTTTCTCGGTTAAAAGACTACGTGGGGCGCGGCGTCGCCACCACTTCCACCTATGAGGCCCGCGCGCTGGGCGTCCATTCCGCCATGGGCATCATGAAAGCCGCAAAAATAGCGCCCGAGATGTATTTACTGCCTACCGATTTTGATTCTTACCGACATTTTTCCGCGACATTCAAAGAAGCCGTCGCCCAGATTGCGCCGCAGATTGAAAATCGCGGCATCGATGAAATTTACATCGATTTGACGGACCATCCTGAAGAAACACATCGTCTTGCACAACGCTTAAAAAATGCGGTCTTTGAATCCACGGGCTTGAGATGCTCTATTTGTATCGCACCGAATAAGTTGTTGGCAAAAATTGGTTCTGATTTGGATAAACCAGATGGGCTGACGATTCTCTCAATGGACGATGTTGAAACGCGCATTTGGCCGTTGTCTGTCAAAAAGGTAAATGGTATTGGTCCCAAGTCGGCAGAGCGTCTTGCTTTGCTGGGGATTCTTACCGTGGGTGAATTAGCAGCGGCCAACCCTGGACTGTTGCAGGATCATTTTGGCGCTAACTATGCAAACTGGCTTTATAACGCGGCGCGTGGCATCGATCACCGTGACGTAGTGACCTATTCAGAGCCCAAAGTGATTAGCCGCGAAGTGACCTTTGAACGTGATTTGCATGCTGTGACCGATCGCGAGACGCTGACAGGTATTTTCACGAACTTGTGTACGCGGCTGGCTGATGATTTGAAAAGAAAAGGATACCGCTGTGAAACCGTTGGCATCAAGATTCGGTATCAAGATTTTCGTATTTCGACGCGTGACATGACCTTATCGGCAGCCACAGCCGATCATGCTGTGATCCGCAAAGCCGCTGGTGAATGTCTGCGCCGCATTCCGCTTGAACATAAGTTCCGGTTACTAGGAGTCAGGGCTGGAACGTTGATCAAAGAAAGTGACGCTCGTCGACAGTGGCGAGGAACGCAGGGCGTTTTATTTACTGATTGGTGATGACGGTGGGGCGGGGAGATTGTTCCCGACTGACATGACTGGCCTTATGTGGCTTGTGCATGTTATCGATCGCCACTCATTGCCACTCATTGCGACTCATTGCTACTGGCCGCATGAGGAAGCTGCCCGAAATATTGATTTTCGAATTGCTTGAGTTTGACGCTTGTGAGGCCGGCATTAAACGCCTTTTGCAATCGCAAGCCTTTGGCGTTGCGTTGAAAGCAGATGTGCATCGTAAAGTTAGTCAGTTCTTTCGGATGAAAAACGATATTGTATTTTTCCTTGTCCAGGCTGTTATCACTGATGAGTAACTGGCGTAGGACATTTTTATCAATCACGATGACATCCACGCGACCAGCGAGTAATTTTCTAACATTGCTGATGTCGGACGGTGCGGCATCTGTGGTGAGTACATGTTGTTTGACAAGGCGATCAAATCCCTCACCGTTGGCGTACTCATGCACGATACCGATGTTGTAACCCTTTAGATCCGTTAACGTCGCCCAATCGAAACGCTTATTTTTTAGATAAGCAAAACCGATCGTACTATTGCCTAGAGTGTTAGAAAAATAGCAGGTTTTTTCCCGCTCCTTAAGATAGAAAGCAGGAAAATAGCCAGCAAAATCTTCACCTTCCAAGCCCGCCTGCACAGCGCGACTCCAGGGAAAATAAGAAATGCTGACAGGAAGTTGGCTTTCTTTCGCACCGGCCTTGACGACGGCAGATACGAGACCTTCTTCTGGCAATGTGTGACTGACATAGGGCGACCATTCAAGCGAGGCCAGATGGAGTTTGTCGCGCTCAGCCGACGAAGCAGGTGCGCTGGTAGCAACAACCAACATCATCAACAACATGAAACAGAAAGCGCGCATTGTTTTGAAAAATAAAAGTGGGTGACAGAGTTTAGCGCATGTATTTGTTTCTGAGTTTTTCTAGTAAGCCGGATTGTTGTACTTTGTTGAACGCTCCACGAATTTTTTGTATCAACGCGGGATCACTTTGTTTATTCATTGCAAAGTAATAGCTATTTTTATCATCTAATAGCCACACCGGTTGTAGCTCTGCGGGATCTCTTTGCAGACTTTTCATCAAAAATGCGGCACCCCAATCTTGGGAAACAATGAGATCTGTGCGACCTAATAATAATTTTTTTACATTGGAATCAGACGTGGGGGCGAAATCGACGTGGGATTCGGCGATACCCGAGACAGTGAGATATTCTTTTGTCGCCGCCATTTCTCTCACGAGTCCCACTTTGTATTGGGTGCTGTCGGCGATGGATTTGAGTTGAATATCGCGCCGGCTTTTGAGTTTATATAAGTAAATCTGCCGGGAACTGATGGGGCCTATCCACTCAAACAACTCCTCGCGTTCTGGCGTTCGTGTCGTTGAATAGAGCAAAGTATTGGGTTGGGTCAGTGTTGTCTGATAAGCACGTGCCCAAGGCATGAGAGAAATGGTTGTCTGGATATTGGCTTTTTTCAGCACAGCTTGAATGACTTCTGTCGCGTAGCCAGTGACAACGCCATTGATTTCATAGTTAAGCGGGGGAAGATTTTCAGTAACGACAGTCAATTCCGTTGCCAACGTGACCATTGGAAGAACACAGATGCCAATCAACACGATGCAACGTTGTAGCGAACAATGAAAAAGATCAAAACGCATAGACAAGTAGGACAGTCTGGTGACACACCGAATGTGTCGGCAACGCCATCGATAAATAACAAAAAAAGCGTGATATGAAGCGCAATGTGCTTCACTCAGCCAGCCTCATGCGATAAGCCCTGATGCGCACATGTCCTGATATTAATGCATTTTGCCTCTTTTTAGCGTATTCATCCGATCTTTCCTTTTTTCCCAAAAAAAATGCCTCTCGTCTTTCGAACGAGAGGCTGGCTTACTGCGAAGGGATGCCGTTCAACGACACCCTAGAGGGCGAGGATTATTTAAAATCACCCCCAAACACGCGTGTTAGTTTTTCATAAGAGATGTATTTTTGTAACGCTGCTTTGATGTCTGCACCAGTGACCGCAGCGATCTTTTTATCGAGATCCGCATCACGCTGCATCGTCAGACCCAAGAATAAATTTGCTGCCAGTTCTTGGGCGAGCAGACTGTCTTGGCTGCGTTGGAGCTGACGTTCTTGCAAGTAGCTTTTTTTACCATCCTCTAATTCTGCGGCAGTGAAGCCTTCTTTGACTGCGCGATTAATTTCTTCGCGCATGCCTGTTTCCAGTTTTTCACGATTTTGTGGTGCGTAAATCGCGTAAGCAGAGAAACTACCAAAGTTATCCAGATAGGATGCAGAATACCCCGAACCACCACCGTAGCTGATGCCGTCTTTCTGACGAATACGGTTGAAGATACGCGAGTTGACGTTACCACCGAGCAGATAATTCGCCATCACCAGCGCAGGGTAATCGGCATGTTGTTCACCCGTTGGCAAGTTCATGCTGGCAAAGAAAAACGCATTCGCTTTATCGGGCGTTTGGATGCGGAGATCTTTGGCGGGTGTTTCGTTGTACACGCGATTGAGACGTTGGAAAGCTTGTTCGGATTTCCATGCACTAAAGGTGGATTCCAATTGGCTCTTCAATGCGGCAGAATCAAACTCACCGACAACAGCGATCTGCGCCTGATCGTTCTGATGAATACCGTAAAACGATGTCCAGAAAGCTTGTACGTCTGCCAGCTTCGCGCCTTTCAAGGCTGCGATTTTTTCTGAGATGGTATGGTAGTAGCGTGGGTCATCCGCTGGCCAATGATTATTCGCACTGCGAACGGCATCGACCGCTAATGCTTGCGGATCTTTGCTTGATTCTTCTAACTGTGCAAGTTGTGCATTGACTAACTGCGCAAACTCGTCTGCATTGAAGGCGGGATGACGTAAGGCGTCACTCACCAGTCCGACTACCTTGGGCAAGTTGTCTCGTACGGTTTCAACGCTGATATTGACGCTACCGACACCACCTGAAATTTGTACTTTCGCTTTGAGCTTGTCGAGCTCTTCAGTGAAGGCTTGATGGCTCAGTTTTTCAGTGCCGCGGTTGAGCATCGCTGCTGTTAATTCAGGAATGACGCCTTTGTTTTTGAGGCTTTGCGCGTCTCCCATATACAGATTCATCGCCATCACGACCGTATTACCGCGGGTTGTTTTTGGCAACAATGCGTACTTCATGCCATTGCTAAGAATGCCTTTTTCAGTACGCTTATCGATGTTGGCAGGAGAACTATCAAAGACTTCGCCTTGTGCGATTGCGGCGCTCGGCTTAAAGGTTTTTAATTCTGCGACTACGTCTGCCTTGGCAGGTGCTGGAGCGCGATCCGGTTTAGCATCAGGAATAAAGCTGCCTGTGGTGCGATTGCTCGTTTTAAGCCACGTAGTGGCGACGCGCTGTACATCTGCGACCGTGAGTGCATTGACGCGATCACGGAATAACAACATCAACCGCCAGTCACCCGAAGCAATATTGTCCGACAGTGCAACCGCAAATTTTTCAGGATCGTTAAAGACCTGCGCCAAATCCGAATTCAGTTTTGCTTTGGCGCGTGCTAATTCTTCTTCCGTCACTGGTTTTTGTGCAAAGCCTTCGATCGTGCTGACCATGATTTTTTTAGCTTCAGCTGTGTCTTGATCCCCACGGAGGTTAGCGCCGATTAACAAAAATCCAGGTTCATCGAGATTAGCAGCGTAAGGGAATACGTCAACGGTTTTCTTCGCTTCGACCAAGGCTTTATAGAGACGACCATTAGGACTGTCGGCCAAAATCAGTGCCAGCGCTTCTGTTGCTGGGTAGTCTGCATTGGCCGCAGGCATGGTGTGATACATCGCAACTACAGCAGGGGATTCACCGACGCGACGCACCGTGACGTCGCGTTCGCCGTCTTGTGCCGGATCGAGGGTATAGGTTGGCTCAAGCACGCGCTTTGGTCGGGGGATTTTGCCGAATTGTTGTGCCACTAATTTCAGCACTTGATTGCTATCAAATGCACCGGCGACCGTGAGTGTGGCATTGTCTGGCTGATAGTATTTACGCCAGAATGCTTGTAAGTGCGGAATATTGACATTCTCCACGTCCGTCCGTGCACCGATGGTGTCTTTACCGTAGTTGTGCCATTGGTAGGAACTCGCAATGACGCGCTGCATCAACATGCCGATGGCAGAGTTTTCATTTTTTTCCATCTCGTTTCTGACAACAGAAAATTCTGTTTTCAGGTCATCGCCGGAGATTCTGGAATTGACCATGCGGTCTGCTTCCATGGACAAGGCCCATGTCAGCGTCGCAGGATTGGCGGCGAAAGTTTCATAGTAATTCGTGCGGTCATATGAGGTAGTGCCATTGAATTGCACGCCGCGTTGTGACATTTCTTCCCATAAGCGCGGATGTTCTTTACTGCCTTTGAACATCAGATGCTCTAACAGATGCGCCATTCCGGTTTCGCCGTAATTTTCGTAGCGGGATCCCACGCGATAAGTGATGTTGACGGTGGTGCTTGGTTTACTGGCATCGGGCACTAACAAGACGCGCAATCCATTCGGCAGCAGATATTCATTGATGCCTTCGACCGTGCGCACAAACTGCACTCCAGCGGGAAGGATGGCCTGTTTTTCAACAGCGGGTTGTGTGGCCGCGATCGCAGGCACATGCATCAAGCCGCCAAAAGCCATCGCCAAGGACGCACTCAATAGAGAAAATGAAAAACGCGAAGACATCATAGAACCCTTTCAGAAACGAAGATGTAGGAAAAAGATCTTTCCTTGAGCTGAGGACTGCCAATGGACGCAGCAAGTACACGTGCACGTACCAAACGCAAACCAGAGAAAATAGAAAAATATAAATTATTAATTAACAATAATTCAAATGAGTGTAGCAGAGGCAAATAAAAGATGTCGACGCAAATATATTAAGATCGAACGAGAAAGAACGTCGAATACGTGTTCACCACGGGATTCATGGCATGCGAAAAGTGGATGGGGGAAGTGTGGGGCGACGACATCTTGCCCAAGAGAAGTGGTGCGACCGACAGGAATCGAACCTGTATTGCGAGCTTCGGAAACTCGTATCCTATCCGTTGGAAGACGGTCGCGTTGTACTTACTTCAGAGGTTCGCAATTGTATATGTTTAACAGCGTTTTTGCATTGCGTGCATTGCAATATTTTTGTGAAATCCTGAATAAATCGCTGTTTTCGTGGCCTTCAGCGAGAAAAGGTAGGTTTCTGATCAGAAAAACGAGCTTTCCGTCATTCAAAGGAAAAACAAAACAGACCCAGGGCTGAGCCGGATGGCAAAGAAATCTTCCCGTTCCCACTTTTGCCGTACCGCACAACAACATTTACTGATGCAAATCAGACAAACGCCGCTTTTGATAGCAAACGGCGAACTTTTGGTTCTATAATCAAAAACTTTAGTGTCAGTTGATTTAGATCACTGGCAAGCAACCGGGATGACCATTTCATTTGCAAAGAGGAAACCATGAGTGATGCGCACGACGAACACGAATCAGTGATTAAGACACCTAAACAACTCATCGCTGCAGTTCTCGCGGGTTTTTTGGTTCCTATCATTGGCATACTATTACTGGTGCAATTTGTATCCAATGATAAAAAAGTCAGTGCTGGTTCCTCTGCCTTATCAGCAGAAGCGGTTGCAGCGCGTATTCAACCGGTTGCCGACCAAGGCTTTACTTTTAAGGATGCAAGCGGTCCTAAGCAATTGCAGTCGGGTGAAGCCGTCTACAAAATGGTGTGCTCGGCATGCCATGCGACTGGTGCAGCGGGTTCACCAAAGTTTGGTGACAATGGCGCATGGGGCCCACGTCTTGCTCAAGGTTACGATACCTTGGTTCAGCATGCGGTTGCGGGTATTCGTGCCATGCCAGCCAAAGGCGGCAATCCTGATCTAGACGACGTTGAAGTCGCACGTGCTGTTGTGCACATGGCCAATGGCAGTGGTGCACAATTTAAAGAACCAGAAGTGAAAGCACCGGCAGCACCTGCTGATGCGCCAGCGAAATAAACGAACCTAACAAGAATCTGGGTAACATTGACTTGATACACCGCGTGATGTTGATGTGTTGATTGACCAGATAGGCAAAAAAAGCCGCTCATTCGTGATGAATGAGCGGCTTTTTTTATGTCAGATGCCTTTCGCCCGCCTTTTAGACGCTCTGTCGCTTCACTTTAGATGCTACGAGGCATGACCTTGTTTTCTATGACGTGTTTCCAATGATCTAAACATGGACCCCTATCAATTCCTTTTAAGAAATTAACTTAAAGATAATTTCAGTATTAAAAAATCATTTTTTTGACGGACTAAGGCAGCTTCAAAGCAACACCAAGAATTTTTATTTGTAATAAATAGTATATTTTTTGTCTCGCACATTGTTGGTGCGAAAAAGGTCCTGAAAGGAAGAAAGGCCTCCGCCTGATCTGAATGGCAACGGGGCAGAAAATAATAAAAATGCCCCAATTTCGCTCTATTTTGCGTTTTATATCGCTTCTAGCAAGCACACGCGAATTTTATTAAAAAACGACGCCGATATTGCTTTGCACCAAAATTGATCGCTTTGATAGGTGCCAACAACAAGAAAAAACATATTTGAAACATTGCTGTTACTAAACTTTTAAAAGTGTCTCTTTTTTGCATGTTCGGCGACGGGCATCAGATTGACACAGTGCATACCAAAATGGTCTGATGAATTACAACTATCTTTTCACAATTTTACTTAAATGACGCAAGTCGCTTCCCGATTGTGTGTCTTGGACCACAGTTTGACGTGTAAACGTTGTGGAAAAACAGTTAACAAATTTTTGAACATATGCTTACAAAAACATTCGTGCAAAACGACGCAAGCATACCCATCTTTGGAGGAAGTATCATGGTAGAAAAAATACTCGCCCGATCCGTTCGACTGATGTTTGTCGGTGGATTCGCGGTCAGCGCACTGGCGCAAACAGCCTATGCGCAACAAGCACCCGCAGCGGATGCCCCGTTGCAACAAGTCGTTGTGACAGGCTCCATGATGAAACGTGTTGATGCAGAAACTGCTGAAGCCGTGACCATCATCAAGTCAGAGACTCTCAAGGACATGGGCGTGACCAGTGTTGAACAGGCACTGGCATTGGTGACATCCAATAACTCGACGGTTACCACAGCAGTGGCTGTTGGTAGCTTCAGTGGCGGCGTTTCTGAGGCAAGCTTGCGCGGTCTCGGTGCGACAAAAACACTCGTATTGTTAGATGGTCAACGTCTTGCCAACAACGTCGCGAGTGGCGCCGGGGTCGACTTGAACACGATCCCGTTCACTGCGATCGATCATATTGAAGTGTTACGAGAGGGCGCTTCTTCTTTGTACGGTTCTGATGCGATTGCAGGTGTCATCAACTTCATTACCAAAAAAGATTTGCAAGGCGGTGAGGTGAACGTCGGTGGCACCATTCCTCAGGGTTCTGGTGGTAAGTCTGGTACCTTCGATTTGGCATGGGGTAAGGGTAACCTGTCCGAAGATGGCTATAACATCATGATGACGCTCAATCACACAGAGCAGAGCGAACTCACAGCATCCCAGCGTTCTTTTGCTAGCACAGGTTACAACCCAGGCTTAGGCTTGACGAACGTGAACGGCGTGACAGGTACAGCACCAGGTTCCTATTTCGATAGCAACAATAATTTGTGGCAAGTCGGCTATCCAAGCTGCGGCAATAATAAAAACGTTCTCGCATTAAATGGTAGCTGCCAGTTCTTATACTCTGCCGCCGTGGATTTGATTCCAAAGTCGAATTCCACCTCGGGCTTACTGCAATTGACCAAAACACTGCCGGGTAACAATACATTGACGGCACAGTACTTCTATAGCCGGTTTGAATTGACCACGTGGGGTGGACCACAGACCTACAGCTTTAACGTCAATCCAACCAATGCGTACTTCCCAACCGCCGCGAACTCAACCTGCGTAGGAACGTGCTCCACAACAACGCCTGTTTTGACAGGCCCTATCTTGGCGGGTTGGACGGATTTGAATAATAATCGTTACCAGGGTACGACGAATACCGAGCAACGTTTGCTGATTACACTCTCTGGTGACAACGCTGGGTGGGATTACTCGACTTCGTTGGATTGGAGCCAAAACAAAGGCATTCAACAGGTCTATGGTGGCTACGCTAACTACGCAAAAATTTCGCAAAACAATACCCTCAGTGATTTGATCAACCCGTTTGGCCCCCAGTCGGCTGCCGGTCAAGCATTAATCAACAGTGCCTATACCAGCGGTGATCTGTCCTCTGGAACATTGACGCTGACAAGCTTTAACGGTCATGCAAGCCATTCCTTAGGTGACGCTTTTAACGCAGGTCGTCAGGCACAGTTTGCGGTTGGTTTTGATTTCCGTAGCGAAAAAATCAGTGAAAACCCAACCCAACTGGCGACAGATTTGTACACAGCCACTTACTATCCACCAACCACGGTTGTGGGTAGCCGTAATTCCAAATCCTTATTTGCTGAAGTGAACGTTCCAGTGAGCAAGAAGTTGGATTTCACGGTGTCTGAGCGTTTCGACCAGTTCAGTGACTTTGGCTCCACCAACAACGCTAAGCTGTCTTTCGCGTACCAACCAACAGATATCCTGAAAATCCGTGGCTCTGCCTCGACAGGTTTCCGTGCACCAACACTGGTGGAAGAATATTCACCAAATACGCTGGGCGCAGCCGCAGGTAACATGACTGGCCCAGGTTGCCCTGCAGGTGGCACGAATCCGATTTTCACGAATACCGTGTGTAACTCACAAGGGATGGCGTTGACAGGTGGTAATCAAAAACTGAAACCAGAAACATCGAAAAACTTTGGTCTCGGCTTTATCATTGAACCAATCAAAAATCTGGATATCACGGTCGACTACTACAAGATCATGGTACAGAACGAGATCCAGACGTTGCCTGATACAGTGATCTACAACGACCCAGTGACCTACGCGAACAACTACAAGTTGAATAGCTCTGGTTCCTTGACACCAGCACCATTGGCTAATATCCAATGTCCAACGCCATCTGCGGCAACATGTGGTTATGTGATCCAAACCAACCAGAACACAGGTGGTATCAATACCTCAGGGATTGATTTGAGTGCTAGCTATGTGCTCAACACAGACTACGGTAAATTCCGTTTCAGCGCGGAAGGTACTTATGTGTTGACTTATAACCTGCAAGAGTTCTCGACAGGTCCACAACTGAATCTGGTCGGTCAGTTCAACCAAGGTAATCAGCCAGTCATTCGTTTCCAAGACTTGTTGAGTATCGACTGGACCAAGGGTCAATGGGGTGCAGGCTTGAGCAATCACTACATGTCCAAATACCAGGACTTTACAACGGATGCAGCCGGTAACAACATCGATGTTGGTGCTTACTCCATCTGGAATGCGCATGTTAGCTACAAACCGTTCAAAGGCATGCGTGTTGTGTTCGGTATCGACAACTTGCTCAATACCAACCCACCGTTCTCTAATCAGATTCAAAACTGGCAGGCTGGCTACAATCCAGTCTTCTCTAGCGCAGTTGGTCGTGCTTACAACTTGCGTGCGACTTATCAGTTCTGATAGGGAAGCATAACGACACTCAACGATGATTGATCTGATCATCGTTTAGAGTCTTCGCCGACAAAAAGGCTTTTCAGTGGGATCTAGTTAGGTGTCACTTCTTCAAAATGGTACTCGTTGAGTACCATTTTTTTTGTCTCTTGCATTTAGCATGCAGTCCATCGGAAAGGATTTGCTACGATTTTTTTTAAAAAATTTTTAGTGTTGTGAGCGAACGCGGCCAAAAAAATAATCTGAAAAAATAGCGAGCATATGAAAAATTTCTATGCATTTTTTTAGTGCATTTACTTTTTGGATTGGGCGCTGTTTCGCTGTAAGCAACACCAATCGATCAATGCATTATTCGGAAATACAACAAAATATTTTGATAATCTTAATATTCACTACGCAAATGAGAAACAAAATCTCTGGAGAGCGCAATATAAATAATTAAAACCGAATTTCGCAATAACGCACCATGGGATGCCCCAATTTTGGGCGTCATTTTTAAGTCGTAATGAGGTGTTGTTTTTTTGTGGCAATGTATCTACGCGAGATTGACAGTAACAATGATGAAATGGTTTCATACATGATCAAAAAGATTTTGATAAATAAATTTACAAATGTAAAAAAGTGTTTTGAATCGATTACAGGGCATTGTTTGTAGTTGCATTAGAAAACCAATCTCGGGAGCGTGACAAATGGTGAAAGAAAAAATATTGTCCCAGTCAGTGAGAATTATGTTCTCTGGCGGGATGATTGCTGGGCTCAGCTTGTTCGGTGCAGTCGCATCCGCACAAGAAGCGAAAGATGCAGCCCCAGCAGTCCAAAAAGTAGAAGTAACAGGTACTCGTATTCCAACGATTAACGTCGATGGTCCGAGCCCAGTGACGCAAATGACTGCCAAAGACATCAAAATCGATGGCGCACGTTCAACAGAAGATATTCTGAACAACCTGCCGCAAGTATTCGCGGATCAAGGTGGCGCGATCTCTAACGGTGCTAGCGGTACAGCTACCGTCAGTCTGCGCGGCTTAGGCGCTGACCGTACATTGGTACTGGTTAACGGTCGTCGTATGCCATACGGCAGCACAAGCAGCTCTGCAGCTGACTTGAACGAAATCCCAGCAGGTCTGATCAAACGCGTTGACGTTCTGACAGGCGGTGCAGGTGCGGTGTACGGTGCGGGTGCGGTAGCGGGTGTGGTCAACTTCATTCTCAAAGACAATTTTGAGGGTGTTGAAATGTCCGTTAACTCCAGCGGCTACAACCACAAACAACACAACGACAGCGTCACGTCTGCAGCTATTGCACATGGCTACCCTGTGCCAGGCAATATTAATTACGACGGTCAGATCAAAGATGCAAGCGTACTGGTTGGTGGCAATTTTGCTGACAACAAAGGTAACGCAACTTTGTATTTCTCTTACAAGCAAACTGAAGCTATCCTGCAATCTGCACGTGACTTCTCCTCTTGTACAGTTGCAGCAGTATCTGACACAGCGTATGCGTGCTCCGGTTCTTCCACAAGTGCAACTGGTCGTATCACAGGCAAAACAGGTTCCTATACTTTAGGTGCTGACGGTAACCCACGTAAATACGTTTCTGCACAAGATGCGTACAACTTTGGTCCAATCAACTACCTGCAACGTCCATCTGAAGTTTATGTCTTCAATGCGCAAGGTCACTTTGATATTAATGAGAATGTTCGTATCTACAACGAATTTAACTTCCATAACTATCACACAGACGCGCAAGTTGCTGCTGGCGGTATTTTCTACGGTCCACAGACACTGTCTTCAGATAATCCATTCCTGACACCAGCTTGGCAGAAAGCCCTGGGCTTCACAGGACCAGGCCAAACTTTGACGTTTAACATCGGTAAGCGTAACGTCGAAGGCGGTCCACGTATCGATGACATCACTGATCAGTCATTCCGTGATGTATTGGGCGTAAAAGGTTCTTTGGGTAACTGGACTTATGACGTATTCGGTCAAGTATCACGTGTTAACCACTCTGAAACGAAGCTGAATTATTTCTCTTCAGCGAAAATCGGTAACGCACTCGATGCAATTACTGATCCTAAGACTGGTAAGGCAGTTTGCCGCTCCGCAGATCCTACTTGTGTACCATACAACATGTTCGCTGTTGGTGGCATCACGCAAGCAGCGTTGAACTACCTGCAAGTTTCAGGTCTGTCACAAGGTCACACAGATCAAACGATCGTTGGTGGTAACATCGGTTCCGATCTCTCCGTGTACGGCATTAAGACTCCATGGACTACCCAAGGTGTTGGCGTATCCTTCGGTGTTGAGCGTCGTACAGAACGTTTGGTCTATGCACCAGACTATGAAACAGCTTCCGGTGATCTCGCTGGTGCTGGTGCAGCTTCTCCAGCAATCAACGGTGGTTACACAGTTCAGGAAGTATTTGGTGAAGTTCATGTGCCAATCGCTGAAAACCTGAAGTTCATCAAATCGTTGGATTTGAGCGCTTCTTATCGTTATTCTGATTACAGTACGAACGCTAAGACAAACACCTACGGTTTAGGCATTGAATGGTCTCCAATCAAAGAAGTACGTCTGCGTGGTAGCTATCAACAAGCTGTCCGTGCACCGACAATCTTTGATCTGTACAACCCAGCAGTTGTCGGTTTGGGTGGTCCATCTAACGATCCATGCGGTGGCACTAAGCCAACAGCAACAGCTGCACAGTGTGCTAACACAGGTGTCTCTGCTGCTCAATACGGTAACATCGAACTCAACAGCGCGAACCAGTATCAGTCTCTGACTGGTGGTAATGCGAATGTGAAACCTGAAAAGGCGAAAACATACACAATTGGTTTTGTTGTTGAGCCAGTTAAAAATCTGAGCTTCACTGTTGACGCGTTTAGCATCAAGATCGAAGACACGATTTCCTCTGTTGATCCAACAACATCTTTGAACCAATGTTTGACAACAGGAAATCCAGTCTACTGTAACCTGATCCACCGTGACAACCAAGGCAGCTTGTGGTTGACAACAAATGGTTATATCTCCGCAAACACAACGAATATCGGTAAATTAGAAACTTCCGGTATTGACGTGTCTGGAAGCTATTTCTACAAATTGAACGGCTGGGGTAGTTTGGCATTCAACTTGAACGGTACTTACCTGAGCAAGTTGAGTGTTGAAAACACACCAGGTTTGGGTTCTTATGACTGCGTTGGCTACTATGGTCCTTCCTGCGGTACGCCAACACCAAAATGGCGCTCCAAAGCACGTGTAACATGGGATACACCATGGAAACTGGAAATCGCTGGTACATGGCGTCATATGGATAAAGTGACTTCTGAGTTGAACAGTAGTAACCCACTGTTGAATTCAAGCGGTCCTGCTGCTGCAATCGAATCACAAATGGGTGCACGTGATTACTTCGATCTGTATGCTGCATATCCACTGACAAAAAATGTAACAATCAGCGGCGGTATCAACAACGTGTTTGACAGAGATCCACCAGTTGTTTCTACTGACGTAACTACTGCAGCAGGTTCTGCTAACGGTAATACTTACCCACAAGTGTATGACTCTTATGGTCGTAAGATCTTCGTGAACTTGACAGCAAAATTCTAATTTTGTCTGCGTAGTTCATCTTAAAAACGGCATGCGCGAGCATGCCGTTTTTTTTCGGGCAATATTGAACGATTTGTTGATGTAAACGAAGAGTGAGCGAAGTCATATCGACTTCATCCTTGTCTATTGAGAACAAATAAGACATAAAATAGGTGGCAATCAATGATTGCCGCACCACAGAAATAGCAATATCAGTGGCAGTTCATTTCCGTTTTTTTTGTAGGGGTTGGGTGAGACAAACATGCAGCAAACACGAGACGTAGCGAGAGAGATCGAGATCCTGACCGCGGCCGCTAATAAGGCATTGCAAGAGGGAAAGGGTAGTCAAGCGATCACCTATTGGGGACAAATTTTATTATTGAATCCCAACCATATCCCCACCTTAGCGGCTTTAGGAAAATACTCGTTAGCGAATAACGACAACAACAGTGCCTGTAAGGCTTTTGAGCGGGTGTGTCAGATTGATGGTCGAGATCCGCAACAATGGATTAGCCTGGCGATCGCGTATCGAAAATTAAATAATATCGATGGCGAGAGTGCTGCGATCCAGCAGGCATTGGTGGCCGACCCAATGGATATGCTTGCCCTGATTATGAAAGCCGATTTACATACACGGCTGGGTGAAACGCATCAGGCTGCCTTGACGTACGGCAGCGTGGTGAAAGTCGCTCCACCTATTGAAAGAGTGCATCCAAGTCTCCGTCCTTCTATTGAATTTGCGATGCAATACAAGGCTAATTATGACCAGGAGCACGGCAAGTTTTTAGATGATTTTCTGGCGACCGCGTACCAAGAAGTTCATGGAGAACAACTCGATCGTTTCCGTGACTCGGTCGATATCATGGTGGGTCGTAAAAAGCGCTACGACTCGCAGTCATTGCTCTATCACTATCCTAGTTTAGCACCTGTCGAATTTTTCGATCATGAGCGCTTTCCGTGGCTTGCGGAAATTGAAAATGGTACCGAACAAATCCTCACCGAGTTTATGCACGTGCTGGGTGAAGAAGAAGGATTTACGCCGTATCTGGAATACAGTCCTGGGGTACCCATGGGGCAATTGGCGGAATTAAACAATTCGCCTGATTGGAGTGCTTACCACTTATACAAAGACGGCGTTGTTCAAGAAGCGAATGCGGCGAAATGTCCCAATACCATGCGCTTGTTGTCGCTGGCACCACAACCCATTCAATTAGGTAAAACGCCATCGGCATTATTTTCGTTGTTAAAGCCGAAGACCCATATTCGTCCACACACTGGTGCGTCCAATGTGCGACTGCTTACGCATATTCCGTTAATTATTCAGGAACATTGTGGATTCAGAGTGGGCAACCAAACGAAACCGTGGATTCCCGGACAAGCCCTTGTGTTTGATGACACCATTGAACATGAAGCGTGGAATAACAGCGATCAATTGCGCGTTGTGATGATCTTTGATATCTGGCATCCCGACTTGAGTGAAGCCGAGCGCCATATGATTACAGCGATGTCCAAAGCCGAGTTAGCTTTCAAAGAGCGCCATTCTCTCTGAGTGATGCTGGCATTTTCTGTTCTGAGCGGTGGCGTGGCAGATGGCTTACGTCACCGCTTTTTGTGAGCGACGCGTTATCGCTGATGGACTTTTTTTCCCGCCGCATAGGTCGCCTCAATACACCGATCATCGCCCAACATTGCTAAGACAAATAATTGCTCTTCCAATGAATTGACGTGTTTGCTTCGCCTTGCTAAGAGCGGCGTCGCTTGCGGGTTCACGAGAATAAAATCGGCCTCATTGCCGACCTTCAAACTACCAATCACATTCTCTAATTGCATTGCCCGCGCTGCGCCCAAGGTGGCGGTATAAAACATACTAGACGCAGGCAAATATCGACCACCCATGCGGGCGACTTTGTATGTTTCGTTCATGGTTTGCAGCATCGAAAACGACGTGCCACCACCGACATCCGTCGCCATCGACAAGGGAACATGTGCCGCATCCGCTTTATCAAAATCAAAGAGCCCACTCCCTAAAAATAAATTCGAGGTGGGACATAAGGCGACGGCAGATTGGGTCTCTGCCATCCGTTGCCTATCGATGTCATCGAGCCAGATACAATGGGCGTACATCGCCCGAGGGCGCATCAAACCGACGCGATCGTAAATATCGAGATAACTACGAGCCTCTGGAAACAGCGATCGTGCCCATGCACATTCGTCTTTGTTTTCAGCGACGTGCGTCTGAATGAATGTATCTGGATAGGCTTTCGCTAATTCTCCCGTCAGGTGTAATTGCTCGGGTGTCGATGTGGGTGCAAACCGCGGTGTCAGGGCGTACAGCTGGCGTCCGCGGTGATGCCATCGTTGAATCAGCGCCTCGCTATCACGCGCCCCTGTCTCTGCGGTGTCCTGTAAGAATTCTGGACAATGGCGATCCATCAGAACCTTACCTGCCACCATGCGTAGATCACGTTGTTCACTTTGATTGAAAAACGCCTCAACAGAGGCGGAATGGACGGTGCAATACACCATCGCAGTCGTCGTTCCAGCCCGTAATAGCTCGTCCAGAAAAAACGCAGCGACCTCGTTGGCATGTGCGGGGTCTTGAAATTGTCGTTCGGTCGGGAACGTGTATTGTTCCAGCCATGGTAGTAATCCCGGTGCCGGAGAGGCGATCATATCCGTCTGGGGGTAATGAATATGCGTATCGATAAAGCCGGGCATGATGATCTTGCCGGGATGGTGTTCGACAGATAAGTTATTTGGAATGAGATGCTGAAGTGCTGCATAGTCACCCGCAGCAGCAATTTTATCGCCCGCCAGCAACAGCAAGCCATCGCTGTGCCAGTGCATCGCACCCTCCTGATGAGCAGGATTGTCCGAAAAATGTAAAAGACTGGCGCGAAGGGCAGAGGTGATATTCATGCGTTTATGTCGAAGGAGAAGATGGTTGCACAGCAGTGATCGCCCGCAGGATCGCCTCGCTGGTCGCGGGGGCGGTGAGCGGCGGGTTGATTTTACCGTCGGCAACGCTGGCGATGGCATCGCGAATGGCAAAAAAGACCGAGAATGGTAAAAGTAATGGCGGCTCACCCACGGCTTTAGAGCGATGAATGCTATCAGCAACATTAAGATTGTGAAATAAACGGACGCGGAAATCCTCCGGACAATCCGAAATCGCCGGAATTTTATAAGTCGATGGCGCGTGGGTGGTGAGCTTCCCGTTGGCATTCCACACCAGTTCTTCGGTCGTCAACCAACCCATACCCTGAATAAACGCGCCCTCCACCTGGCCAATATCGATGGCGGGATTGAGTGAGTTTCCGGCATCGTACAACGCGTCTGCACGAAGGAGTTTCCATTCACCGGTCAAGGTATCAACAATGACTTCGGATACCGCCGCGCCGTAGGCGTAGTAAGAAAATGGGCTGCCCGTCATGGTTTTACTGTCCCACTTCAAATGGGGGGTGGCATAGAATCCGTCAGACCAAAGCTGGACACGCGCCAGATAAGCCTTATTGACCAGTTCTTCAAAAGGCAGATGGTGGTCGTCCCACATTACCTGACCATCCGCAAAACGGACCGTTTGTGCATCGCCCCCGAAACTCGCTGCGGCGAAAGCGGCAAGTCGTTCACGGATCTGCCGTGCTGCGTCTTGGGCCGCCTTCCCGTTTAGATCGGCCCCTGTGGAAGCGGCTGTTGCGGAAGTATTGGCGATTTTGGTGGTGTCGGTGGCGGTCACGCGCACCTGTGCCAGCGGCAAGCCAAGCTCATGCGCCACGACTTGGGCGACTTTGGTATTGAGACCTTGTCCCATTTCAGTGCCACCGTGATTCACGAGGACGGAACCATCCAAATACACATGGACCAAGGCACCGGCCTGATTGAGGTGCGTCACATTGAAGGCAATACCAAATTTATGCGGCGTTAAGGCGAGCCCTTTTTTGAGGACGGGACTGCTGGCATTGAAGGCAGTGATATCGTCACGGCGTCGACGGTATTCGCTGGTGGTTTCTAACTCCGCCACCAGTTCATGAATCACGTTATCCACCACTTTTTGTCCGTAATGGGTGACGTTGCGTCCTTCGCTGTCATTACGCCCATAGAAATTCACTTTGCGGATATCCAACGCGTCTTTACCGAGTAAACGTGCAATATTATCGACGACGTATTCAATCAAGATCGCGCCTTGCGGCCCGCCAAAGCCACGAAACGCCGTATTGGATTGGGTATTGGTTTTACCGCACATAGCGCGGATATCCACATCCGACAAATAATAGGTGTTATCGACGTGACACACGGCACGGGTCGCTACGGGGCCTGACAAATCCGCTGAAAATCCAGCGCGTGAGATCATCTCAAAGCGTGCACCTAGTATTAAACCATCTGCGTTGTATGCCACTTCATAATCGTAGTGGAACTCGTGCCGCTTACCGGTGACCATCATGTCATCATCCCGATCTGCACGTAATTTGACAGGACGTTTCAGGCGGAACGCACACAATGCGGCAGCAGCCGCCCACAAGCCGGATTGCGACTCTTTGCCACCAAAACCACCACCCATGCGACGGCATTCTACTTGTACGCTATGTGAGGGGATTGCCAATGCATGCGCAATGATGTGCTGCATTTCACTGGGGTGCTGGGTAGAGCAGAAAACAGACATGCCCTGTGATTCTTTGGGGATCGCATAGGCAATCTGCCCTTCCAGATAAAACTGTTCCTGACCACCCACTTGCCACGTACCTTGGATGCGGTGGGGCGCGGAAGCGATCGCTGCTTGTGCATCACCGCGTGACAGCGCCATAGGAGGCAAGACAAACGACGATGCGTCTTTGGCTGCGCGCGGGTGCAGAATTGCCGGCAGGGCGTCGTACTCAATCACCGCCAAACGTGCTGCACGTCGAGCGAGTTCGTGGCTTTGCGCCACCACGACAAAAAGGGGTTGACCGACGTATTCAACCACACCCTCTGCCAGAATTGGATCGTCTTTGATAATGGGACCGCATTGATTCGATCCTGGAAAATCCTGCGCCGTATAGACAGCGACAACCCCTGATGCAGAACGCACCTGATCGAGGTGCATTGCGACTATCTTCGCATGGGCTTGTGTCGACAAACCTAATGCTGCATGCAGCGTACCAATGACTTCGGGCAGATCGTCGGTGTAATTGGCCGTGCCTGAGACGTGCAAAATAGCCGATTCGTGCGGATGGGATCGACCGACTTCTGCCCATGGTGTGACAGCGGACGTGGTTGTTTGGATTGGTTTCATTTGACCTCCAGCAATGCACTCGTTGGGGTCGCTGCGGTTGCGGTCGAAGCACTAAAGGCATTGACGCTTTGCCGAGAGAGTGGCGCAGTGATCCGTGTTTCGAGCCAGAAGCGTTTCAGTAAGTGTTGAGCCGTCTGTAAGCGATAGGCCGCAGAGGCCCGCATATCAGATAACGGCGCATAATCTTCGGCCAAAGCGGCCATGGCTGCCTGCACTGCTGCTTCATCCCAATGTTGTTGATTGAGTGCCGCTTCCGCATGGGATGCGCGCTTGGGCGTTGCCGCCATCCCGCCAAAAGCGATACGCACATTGCTTAAACGCCCTTCGGTGAGTTCCGCTGAAAACGCCGCGCAAACCGCCGAGATATCCTGATCAAAACGTTTCGCTAGCTTGTAGGTGCGGAAAATTCTGTTGGGGTGAGGTAAAGGAATGCGGATGGCACGCACGATTTCATCGGCTCGCAATGCCTTTTTCTGATACCCCAGATAAAAATCCTCGAGAGGCATCTCCCGTTCGCCATCCGCACCGTGCAACACAATGCGGCTACCGAGGGCGATCAGCCACGGCATCGAGTCACCAATAGGCGAGCCGTTGGCAACATTGCCACCCAAGGTGCCCGCATGGCGGATTGGTAGAGAGGCAAACCGTTGCCATAACTCCGTCAGCTCGTCTGGATACAGATCACAAATGTGCCGGTAAGCATCATCAAGGCTGACGGCGGCGCCGATTTCTAGTACGCCATCTTCTTGTCGGATGTCATGTAGCTCTTTGACTTTGCCGAGATAAATGATCGGACCTAGTTCTCGGAATTGCTTTGTCACCCAAATCCCAATATCTGTGCCGCCCGCCAAAAGACACGCCTCTGGAACCTGTTGGCGCAGAGTGATGAGGCCCGAGAGCGACTGGGGGGCATAAAAATCTTGATCGTGGTAGCGATAATGCAGTGCTTCGGACCGCTGCAACTGGCGCAGTGCATCCAGCAGCGTTTGTTTGTCAAAATCGACGCGCGGCAGTTGTTCCATGTGATGCGCCGCGTCGATGATGGGGCGGTATCCCGTACAGCGGCACAGGTTGCCAGAGAGAGCAATATCAATTTGTTTGCGCGTCAACGGTGCGCAGGGTGGTTCACGGTCAAGATAGAGATCCCACAAGGACATCACAAAGCCCGGTGTGCAGAAGCCACATTGTGATCCATGGCAATCGACCATTGCCTGTTGTACTGGATGCAATTGTGTTTCTGTACTCAGGTCTTCCACCGTAAAAATCGCTTTGCCATCTAAGGTTGGCATGAGCTGAAGACAAGCATTGACCGATTTCATGGTCACTTCGCCATTGCTGATGTCACCAATCACAACGGTACACGCGCCACAATCACCCTCCGCACATCCTTCTTTCGTCCCTGTGCAGTGCAGGTCTTCACGCAAGTGCTGCAATAAAGTACGGGTCGGCGGAATCTGATCGACTTGATGAATTTGCTTCTGAAAGAAATAACGAATCGTGCCGGACATGCGAACTCCGAAGGGAAGTGTTGTGAAAATACACGCTAACGAGGGTGAATAGTACAGATATCGAAGGTTAGCATTCCGATACGGTTGCGCTATATCTAATCAGTGATGCTGCATATCAATCCAAATGCAATCTGTGATGAATCAACGGACAAATTTTGCATTTGAGATCCGATTTACACTATTTTTTTGCTTCGCAGCAAAGAAAATTCAGGGCTTATTTCAAATTGCGGATCATAATTAGTTTGATTAAATTTTGTGCAGACGACAAGATAGTGATAAATTGAAACTACTTTGCAACACAAATGAAGTGGTAATGTGAAAATTGAGATGTTGATGCGTTGAATTTACGCAAAAAAAGCCATTTCCATTGGGCAAAATTAAAGTATATTTCTATTTATTATCACGAAAATTAATTTACATCACGACGTGCCATTTTGTTTTTTGAAAACGGCGACGCGAAGATCGGCAGGAATGCCATCGAAGTAAAAAAGAGTAGAGATAAAAAGGCATATTACGCGGCACATATTTACCTGGGGTCGTCTCAGAAGGCAGAGCGCACCGGGATTTTGTTTGTTTTAACCATTTTTTCAGAGTAGTTACGCAATGAATTTCTCAAATATGACCGTCAGCAAACGTCTGGGTGCAGGTTTCGCACTGGTATTGGCATTTCTTGTTGCCGTTACCATTGTTGGTATCTCCAGAATGGCACAGATCCAAGGCCGATTAGAAAACATCGTTAATGTCAGCAACGTAGAAACCCGCCTCGCGTTGGATATGCGAGCGATTGTGTATGACCGTATGGTGTCTTTACGCAATTTGACGTTGCTTAATGATGCTGCCGATATGGAAAAAGATCTGGCGAAGATCGCCGATCAATCGAAAAAATATGCAGAGGCCAATGAAAAGCTCTTGAAGCTGGCAGAGACCGACGGTGGTCCAAGCGCTGAGAAAAAAGAGTTGTTGAACAAACTGAAAGAGCGTGAATCTGCCGCTTCCGCTTTGCCTGCGAAAGCGCAAGAACTCGGTTTGGCAAATAACCCAGAAATGGCGACGATCGCTCTGATCAAAAAAGTACGTCCAGTTCAGCAAAACTGGTTGGATTCTCTGGACGAATTAGTCACGTTAGAAGACAAGGTCAACTCTCAAGTAGCCGCTGACGCGAACGCAGCGTTTAAAGCAGCAACGACACTGATGTTGATTCTTGGTGCATTGGCGTTAGCTGGCGGCATTGTTGCTGCGGTCTACATTAGCCGTAGCCTGCTCAAGCAATTGGGCGGTGAGCCAAACTATGCGGCAGAAATCGCAGGTCAGATTGCTGCGGGTGAATTAACAACGAACATCGACGTGCAATCCGGTGACGATAGCAGTTTGATTTTCGAAATGAAAAAAATGCGCGACAGTCTGGTCAATATCGTTGCGCAGGTGCGTTCCGGTACAGACACCATTGCTACCGCATCAAGCGAAATCGCGATGGGTAACTTGGACTTGTCTTCACGTACAGAACAACAAGCAAGCTCATTGGAGAAGACAACTTCCTCCATGCGTGAACTGACCACGACAGTGAAACAAAACGCCGACAACGCCCGCGAAGCAAATCAATTAGCCGCGTCTGCATCTGAAGTGGCACGTCAAGGTGGTGCAGTGGTAGCGCAGGTGGTTGATACCATGGGTTCCATTAACGAATCTTCGAAGAAAATCGTCGATATCATTAGCGTGATTGACGGCATCGCTTTCCAGACCAACATTTTGGCGTTGAATGCTGCGGTCGAAGCAGCCCGTGCAGGTGAGCAAGGTCGTGGTTTTGCCGTGGTTGCGGCTGAGGTGCGTAACTTGGCACAACGTAGTGCCGCTGCGGCGAAAGAAATCAAAACATTGATTGACACGTCGGTTGAAAAAGTTGAAATCGGTACTAAACTTGTTGGACAGGCTGGTGTCACGATTGACCAAGTAGTGAGCAGTGTCAAACATGTGACAGATATCATTGCTGAAATCACAGCAGCGAGCCAAGAACAAAGTGTTGGTATTGAAGAAGTGAACCACGCGATCATTGAAATGGATGGCGTGACACAACAAAATGCTGCGTTGGTAGAAGAAGCGGCAGCAGCAGCGCAAAGTTTGCAGGATCAAGCGGCAGAATTGGCCAAAGTCGTTAGCGTCTTTAAATTGGGTGCGCATGATAACTTGCTTTCACATCGCCCAGCGCCGACACCAACAGCAGCACCGAAACGTGCAGAGCCATTGAAAGTGAATAAGCCAAGAGCGGCAGCACCAAAATCTTTACCTTCTGCCCGCCCTGCACCACGCCCTGCAACGAAATCGACAGGCACCTCATCCGGTACGTCGAATGCATCGAACAAATCGCAATCGGCCGATGACGGTTGGGAAGAATTTTAATTAAACAAACATCAGACGTTGTTTATCTATATTGACCAGAAACGAAAAGAAATATCATTATGAAATCTCCGCTCTCTACACTCCTGTGTTCGCTCTTATTTGTTGCAGCATCTTCCGCCATGGCTGCTGATACCGCACCTGTGATGGACAATAAGTCTTGCGATCCACCAAAATACCCAAAAGCAGCACTGATGAATGAAGAGACTGGTACTGTGTCGATGGGTTTTTTAATCAGTACCGACGGTAAAGTTGTTGACTCTAAAGTTGAAAAATCTAGCGGCTCTAAGAGTCTCGATAAAGCTGCGGTCACCGCACTGGCACTGTGCAAATTTAGAGCTGGTACCAAGGATGGTAAGCCAGAACAAACTTGGACAAAAGTCGATTTCGTTTGGAAGCTCGAATAAGAACTGATATGTTTGATGCGGGAGTCTTATTGACCTAGCTACCGCATCCTTCAAAGTAAAAAAAGAAGCGCAATTGGATTGCGCTTCTTTTTTTTTACGACGATGTTCCGGTAATGATGATATTTATTTCAAACCACGACGTACCAGTAACGGTTCGATCTCTGGATCACGACCACGGAAATTGCGGAAAGACTGCATCGGATCAATACTACCGCCACGGGACAACAATTGTTGTCTGAACCAGTCGCCATTTTTACGGCTTAACCCGCCATGCTCTTTAAACCATTCCACGGTATCGGCATCAAGTACTTCACTCCACAGATACGCATAGTAGCCTGCAGAGTAGCCGCCACCAAAGCTATGTGAGAAGTAGGGCGTACGGTAACGAGGTGGCACAGGGGCAAAGTCAACACCAGCGTCTTTCAGTGCAGTCGCTTCAAACGCCATCGTATCTGTTGGAATTTGCTTACTGCTTAACTGATGCCAGCGTTGATCCAACAAGCTCGCAGACAGGTATTCGGTGGTGGTAAAGCCTTGATTAAACTTACGGCTCGCCACAATCTTATCGACGAGATCCTGTGGGATGGCTTCGCCAGTTTTGTAATGCTTCGCGTAGTTTTTCAAGACCTCTGGCCATACTGCCCACATCTCGTTCACCTGCGACGGATACTCAACGAAATCGCGTGGAACGTTGGTGCCAGAGAATCGTGGATAACGCACTTGCGAGAACATGCCATGCAGGGCGTGACCAAACTCATGGAACGCCGTCTTGACTTCATCTGGCGTCAGCAGTGTCGGCTGCCCTGCCGGTGGCTTCGGAATATTGAGATGATTGGCGATCACTGGTTTCGTTGCAAACAAGCCAGATTGATCAACGTAGTTATTCATCCACGCACCACCGCGCTTATTGTCACGCGCATACATGTCCGCGATGAAAATAGCGAGCGGCTTACCATCAACGTCGTACACTTCAAAAACGCGCACGGTTGGTTCATACACAGGCAGATCTTTGCGCTCTTTGAAACTAATGCCGTAAAGCTGATTGGCAGCGAAGAAGACACCGTTCTGCAGTACGCTATTTAATTCAAAATAAGGACGTAACTGATTGTCATCAAACGCATATTTCTGTTGGTGCAAACGCTCGCTGTAGAATGCCCAATCCCATGCCGCCAGTTGGAAATTGCCATGCTCATCATCGATCAGCTTTTGTAATTCCGCCGCTTCTTTTTTCGCATTGGCGACACCTGCCGGTGCCAGTTCGCCCAGCATCTTATTCACGGCAGCGGGGGTTTTCGCTGTTTCGTCTTCGAGACTATAGGCCGCGAAATTGGCGTAACCCAATAACTCTGCTCGTTCAGCACGTAAGCGCGCTAATGTCAGTACCACCTCGCGGTTGTCGCCTTCACCACCATGGCTGCCACGTTGCACCGATGCTTCATAGAGACGTTGACGTGTTTTGCGGTTTTCGAGTGTCGCTAACAAAGGCTGACCCGTCGTGTTCATCAAAGGAATCATGTATTTGCCATCGAGCCCTTTGGCTTTGGCGGTCGCCGCTGCAGTCTCGATTTCCGTCGCCGACAGACCTGCTAATTCTTCTTTTGTATCAACGACCAAGGCCGAAGCGTTGGTGTCTTTCAGGACATTCTGATTAAACTTATTTTCCATCGTCGCCAATTGCGCATTGAGGGATTTCAGTTTCTCTTTCTCCGCGGCTGATAGATTGGCACCAGCACGGACAAAATCGGTGTAATAACGATCTAACAATCGGTCTGATTCAGCATCGAGGTGCAAACTGGCTTTTTGTTCCACCAAACGTTGAATGCGTTTAAATAATTGCGCATTAAGAGAGATCGCATCTTGGTGTGCCGATAAGGCTGGTGCCAGATCACCGGACAGGGCTTCGAGCGTCGGGTTGGTGTTAGCACCCAGTTGATTAAAGAAAATCGTCGCTACACGTTTGAGCGTCTGACCACTGCGTTCGAGTGCAATGACGGTATTGTCAAAGGTCGGCTTGGCAGGGTTAGCTGCAATCGCTTTAATCTCAGCATCATGCTGACGCATTGCCTCTGCAAAAGCGGGGGCGTAGTCCTCATTATGAATTTTATCAAAAGCTGGGTACTCGAATTCGAGCGCACTTTTGACCAGCAAAGGATTCTTTTTCAACGCACCAGGACTGGATATTGTCTTTGAGGCAGTTGGGGTAGCAGGAGAGGTTGCGTCTGCAGCAACGCTGGATTGAATTGCCAGCGCGGAGCAGAACAGCATGAGCAGGGGTTTGTTCATGAGAATTTAACGAGTTATTGAGTGTAGAAGAGAAAGAATAGACCATTTTTATTGAAGATAATTCCCTAAATACATGAAATCTTTGCTGAATGAATGCACTGAGTGGGTGATTGCAACATGACGCCATGACCTCGTTGCTTTTGCGCTTACTTTCTTCTCATGATCACGCGCCTCTTTATGCCGTCGCTCCCGCGAAGGCGGGAGCCCAGTGGCGCGTGAGCGCCTTGTTGTGGGGGCGTTGATCGCAGCAAGAAAGCGCTTTCGCGCACTGGATCCTCCGCCTGCGCGGAGGATGACGGGGTGTAGAGTTGGGATGAGGAGGTACGAATAGGGGATGACGGGGTATAGAGCTGGGACGACGATGTACGAATAGGGGACGAAGAGGTATAGATCTAGAATGACGAAGCAAAAATAAAGGATCACGCCTCTCTCAACATCGTCGCTCCTGCGAAGGCGGGAGCCCAGTGGCGCGTAAGCGCCTTGTTGTGGGTGCGTTGATCGCAGCAAGAAAGCGCTTTCGCGCACTGGATCCCCCGCCTGCGCGGAGGATGACGGGGTGTAGAGTTGGGATGACGAGGTACGAATAGGGGATGACGGGGTGTAGAGCTGGGATGACGAGGCACGAATAGGGGATGACGGGGTATAGAGCTGGGACGACGATGTACGAATAGGGGATGAAGAGGTATAGATCTAGGATGACGAGGCAAAAATAATGGACCACCCGTCTCTCAACATCGTCGCTCCCGCGAAGGCGGGAGCCCAGTGGCGCGTGAGCGCCTTGTTGTGGGGGCGTTGATCGCAGCAAGAAAGCGCTTTCGCGCACTGGATCCTCCGCCTGCGCGGAGGATGACGGGGTGTAGAGTTGGGATGACGAGGTACGAATAGGAGATGACGGGGTATAGAGCTGGGACGACGATGTACGAATAGGGGACGAAGAGGTATAGATCTAGAATGACGAAGCAAAAATAAAGGACCACCCGTCTCTCAACATCGTCGCTCCCGCGAAGGCGGGAGCCCAGTGGCGCGTGAGCGCCTTGTTGTGGGGGCGTTGATCGCAGCAAGAAAGCGCTTTCGCGCACTGGATCCTCCGCCTGCGCGGAGGATGACGGGGTGTAGAGTTGGGATGACGAGGTACGAATAGGGGATGACGGGGTATAGAGCTGGGACGACGATGTACGAATAGGGGACGAAGAGGTATAGATCTAGAATGACGAAGCAAAAATAAAGGATCACGCGTCTCTCAACATCGTCGCTCCCGCGAAGGCGGGAGCCCAGTGGCGCGTGAGCGCCTTGTGGTGGGGGCATTGATCGCAGCAAGAAAGCGCTTTCGCGCACTGGATCCCCCGCCTGCGCGGAGGATGACGGGGTGTAGAGTTGGGATGACGAGGTACGAATAGGGGATGACGGGGTGTAGAGCTGGGATGACGAGGCACGAATAGGGGATGACGGGGTATAGAGCTGGGACGACGATGTACGAATAGGGGATGAAGAGGTATAGATCTAGGATGACAAAGCAAAAATAAAGGATCACGCGTCTCTCAACATCGTCGCTCCCGCGAAGGCGGGAGCCCAGTGGCGCGTGAGCGCCTTGTGGTGGGAGGTTATCGATCAACTTTTCCAGTTGTCTGTCCGAAAACGGCTAGCTCAAACCAGAATGGCGGCGTATAAAGTGATCTGCGCGTTGTACCAGATGGCGCGATGACCGGATTTATTTGATCGCTTTAGACCTTGCTATGTTCACACCTCTACCCCCAACCGGCGGCACATTGACCGCACCGCAGTTTTATCGTGCACTCGCGGCGCGAGATAGCCGGTTTGACGGTGTTTTTTTTACCGGTGTGAAAACGACGGGGATTTATTGTCGTCCGATTTGTGCGGTAAAAACGCCACGTGAGAGCTCATGTGAATTTTTTACCTCGGCGGCCTCAGCAGAAGCGGCAGGTTATCGGCCTTGCCTGCGGTGTCGCCCAGAGTTGGCGCCGTATGCCATTCAACAAAATCTTGCCCATGCAATTTGGAAAAAAATAGCTAATGGCGCGCTCAATGAATCGAGTATCGAAGATCTCGCTGCACAGGTTGGGTTATCGTCAAGACAGATGCGTCGTGTGTTATTGCAGGAATTTGGCGTTAGCCCCGTCGAGATGGCGCAAACACAGCGCCTGTTATTCGCCAAAAAGTTACTGCAAGAAACGGCATTGAGTATGGCTGACGTTGCTTTCGCGGCGGGATTTGGAAGCGTCCGACGATTCAATGCCTTGTTTTCACAACGGTATCACATGACGCCCGGTGACATTCGCCGTGCGGCACCTTCTGCGGATGAGAGTCTTCGCTTACGGCTTGCCTATCGTCCACCTTACGCATGGCAAGCCTTGATGCACTATTTGCGGGGACGTGCCATGCCGGGTTTGGAAGCGGTGATCGAAGAGCGCGGCGAGCTTGTTTATGTGCGCAGCGTGATGATCGATGGCAAGTCAGGATGGCTAAAGGTCAGTCATGCACCCGAAAAACACCAGATTATTTTGCAAGTGGCGCCTGCACTAGCGACTGCATTGATGCCCTTGTTGGCCACCATTCGCCAGCAATTTGATCTTGAGGCACATCCTTTAATGATTCAAAGCCATCTGCAAGAAGATCCGATGTTGGCAGCGCAGATCATGGCAACGCCTGGCCTACGGGTACCCGGCGCATTTGATTCTTTTGAATTAGCCTTGCGGGCGGTGCTTGGACAGCAGGTGAGCGTTGCGGGTGCGACGACTGTTGCTGGACGGCTCGTGCAACGTTTTGGCGTGCCGGTGGCAACCCCTTTTACTGCGATCAGTCATCATTTTCCGACGCCGGAATGCATTGTCGCCTTATCGATCGATCAACTCGCTGGGATTGGTATTCCTGGAGCGCGTGCCGCGACATTGCAGCATGTTGCACGCTTTGCGCTGGCTGGGGGTTTTGAGAAAGCAGCAGATAGCCCCTTAGATGAGGCGATTCGGCAAATGAAGCACATTCCTGGCATTGGCGAATGGACAGCACAGTACATTGCCATGCGGGCATTGCGATTTCCGGATGCGTTTCCTGGCGGGGATTTAGGTTTGCAGAAAGCAGCGGCCCTGCTGACAGACCCCGTGACGGCCCGTTTTACAGAAAAGCAGTTGTTAGCGCGTGCAGAACAATGGTCGCCATGGCGGGCCTACGCGGCGTTACTTTTATGGCAATCGCTTCACTAAGATCTTCTGTTGAGGAGAGACCAACGATGTACTTTACAACGATCAATAGCCCCCTTGGCGTACTCACATTGACGGCCAGCCAAGGCGGTTTAACGGGCGTCTATTTCGAAGAGCACCGCCATTTTAAAGGTCTGGAAGGGGGGCAACGAGCGCCGGACTTTCGCCTTTTTGATCGGGTGGCGACGCAATTGGGGCAATTTTTCGATGGCACCCGTCAGACCTTTGATGTGCCCTTGGACCTTTCCGCCGGCACCGCCTTTCAACAGCAGGTATGGCGTGCTTTGCAGACGATTCCGTACGGAGAAACCTGCAGCTACGGCGAGTTGGCGCGGCATCTCAACAATCCGCAAGCGGTCAGAGCGGTTGGGGCTGCAAATGGGCGTAATCCTTTGTCGATTATCATTCCTTGCCACCGGGTTATCGCGGCGAACGGGGCACTGACAGGCTATGCAGGTGGCTTAAAAAATAAGCAGTACTTGCTTAAGTTTGAGGCAGAACAACATCATTTTTTTTGCTTGCCATTGAGGCATTAAATGGGTGAAACTGGCTGGAAACCCGCATGGATATTGCGTTTTGTAAATTTAACAAATAATATGATTTAGCCCATTATGTTGCGATGCACAAAAAATGCTTGACGTTTAAAATCCGGCGTGTAGAATCGAGGTTGTTGCGGTGCACCATATCAAGAATTCGTGGTAGGCGCTGCCGATTACTTAATCCTCACCACCACCGGAGAATGTCATGACTACATCACCAGAACAATTTATCGCTGCTACCAAAACAAACTTGGAAGCGCAATTTGCTTCATTGACAGCACTGAACAAAAAAGCATTTGAAGGTCTGGAGCAATTGTTTGCTTTAAACGTCAATGCTGCTAAAGCTTCTTTTGAAGAAGGTACAGCCACTGCGAAGCAATTGTTGGCAGCGAAAGATCCACAAGAATTCTTCACATTGACAGCAGCACAAGCTCAGCCAAGCGCAGAAAAAGCATTGGCATACGGCCGTCACTTGGCAAGCATCACAACAGCCACACAGCAAGAATTCACAAAAGCTGTTGAAGCACACATCGCTGAAACAAACACGAAAGTCATCGGTTTGATCGACGAAGTGACAAAAAATGCACCAGCTGGTTCCGAACAAGCTGTCGTTGCTTTGAAAACAGTTGTTGGTAACATCAATGCAGGTTACGAGCAGTTGTCCAAAACAACAAAGCAAGCCGTACAAACATTGGAAGAAAATCTGACAAAAGCAACAACGCAGTTCACACAAGCAGCTGAAAAAGCGACTGCAAAAAAGAAATAAGTCGGAAGACTGACTGATTGCGTGAATGAATTGACTTTCTTCACACTGCAAAGCTCCCGCCTCCCACGGGAGCTTTTTTTATGCGTCAAATTTGCGTCAAGTCAGGTACACGCAAGACCTAGGTGGTGTAATCTATCAAGGTATTCCTGCTCAACCTGCATCACATTATTTACACAGTATTAATATTTGTCTTAGAGCAATTCACTTTTTCGAAAACTGGAGAATCAATATGCAAGACGTTGTCATCGTAGCTGCTGGCCGTACCGCCGTAGGTAAATTTGGTGGTTCTTTAGCAAAAATACCTGCTTCAGAGTTAGGCGCCATTGTCATCAAAGGCCTATTGGCCAAGATTGGTTTAAGCGGTGATCAGGTCAACGAAGTATTGCTCGGACAAGTACTCACCGCAGGCGTTGGCCAAAACGCGGCACGTCAGGCCGTGATCAAAGCAGGTTTGCCAAACATGGTGCCAGCGATGACCATTAATAAAGTGTGCGGTAGCGGTCTTAAAGCGACGCACCTCGCGGCGCAAGCCATCAAAGTCGGCGACGCTGATGTGATCATTGCTGGCGGTCAAGAAAACATGAGCGTTTCACCGCATGTATTGAATAACTCCCGCGATGGCTTCCGTATGGGCGACACTAAGCTCGTCGATACGATGATTGTCGATGGTCTGTGGGACGTCTACAACCAGTATCACATGGGCATTACTGCCGAAAACGTCGCGAAAAAATACAGTGTTTCTCGCGAAGAACAAGATTTGTTTGCGTTGGCTTCACAAAATAAAGCAGAAGCGGCACAAAAAGCAGGCAAGTTTAAAGATGAAATTATTCCTGTTGAGATCGTTAGCAAAAAAGGCACCGTGGTTTTCGATACTGACGAGTTCATCAAACACGGCGTGACGCTTGAGTCCCTCGCCGCATTGCGTCCGGCTTTCGACAAAAATGGCACAGTGACAGCAGGTAACGCTTCGGGTCTGAACGACGGCGCTGCGGCTGTGATTATGATGTCCGCTAAAAAGGCGGAAGAGTTAGGCTTGCCTGTCCTGGCGCGCATCAAAGCATACTCTTCTGCAGGTGTCGACCCAAGCATCATGGGCATGGGTCCCGTGCCAGCAGCACAGCTCTGCCTGAAAAAAGCAGGCTGGACACATCAAGATTTGGATCTGATGGAAATCAACGAAGCCTTTGCAGCGCAAGCCATTGGTGTGAATAAAGAAATGGGCTGGGATACGAGCAAGATCAACGTCAATGGTGGTGCAATTGCGATTGGTCATCCGATCGGTGCTTCAGGCTGCCGTATTCTGGTCAGCCTCATCCACGAAATGATTCGTCGCGATGCAAAGAAAGGTCTGGCAAGCTTGTGTATCGGTGGCGGTATGGGCGTCGCTCTGGCGATTGAGCGTCCATAAAACGATCTGTATGTTGATACCCTGAGAATGGATTGCTGATTTTTTCAGCAATCAAATAAAAAATCCCCGGCGACAATTGCATGTCGCCGGGGATTTTTTTTGTCAGAGTACAGCTACCTGACAGAAGAGAATCGAAGAACGATTAATGAATGCCGTGCATCTTTTTGGCCATCCATTTGTTCAACAACATCAAGATGATCCCTGCAGCAATCGGGATAATCGTGAAAATCAGGAAGAACGTCGACAACGAGTAAGTCTCAGAAATCTTGTCGATATAGCTACCACTCAAGCCAGCCAGTTTGTTAGCGATGGATGTGTTCAAGAACCAAACGCCAAACATCAAACCCAGCAAGCGTTGTGGTGCCAGCTTACTGATGTAGGACAAGCCAACGGGAGACAGGCATAACTCACCCATGGTATGGAAAAAGTACGCTGCGATCAGGTAGATCATACTGACCGACGCTGTTTTTGCACCAGCAGGAATACTTGCTGCACCGTAAGACAATGCTGCAAAACCCAGACCCAGCAAGACCAAGCCCGTACCAAACTTCACTGGACCGCTTGGAGACCAATATTTGTCCCACATTTTAGAAAACATCGGTGCCAAAATCACCAAGAAGAAGGAATTGAGGACACCAAACCACGTCGCAGGGACATCCGACTGGGACATGCCAAATTCACGACCCAACATCCAGATGACCAGTGCCCAGATCACGCCGATACAGGTAATGAGCAACAGGTTAGAGACCAGATAGTCTTTCGCGGTACTTAAAAACAGCTTCAAAAGTAACCAGCTCAAAATCGCCGTTGGGATCACTGTCATCAAACTATTGACGATTTTAAACACCATACCGCTGGTGCCGACCAATGTGCGATCAGTGTAATCCGCCGCAAAAATCGTCATCGAACCGCCAGCTTGCTCGAAGGCAAACCAGAAGAAAATCGTGAAGAAAGAAAAGACACAGATGGCTTTCAAACGGTCTTTAACGATATGCGCTTCAGGTTCCACTTCGGCAACGACTGGAGTCGTTTGTTGAGACTTCGACAAACCAATCTCACGGAAGATACCTTGACCCAGGAAGAATTGAATCGCACCCAAGAGCATGAAACCACCAGCTAAGGCGAAACCATAAGACCAGGAAATTTTTTCACCGATGTAGCCGCAAAGCAAAATACCAAAGAATGCGCCAGAGTTCACACCCATGTAGAACAAAGTGTAACCAGAGTCACGTGCGTGTTCATTGTCTTTGTTATAGAGCT
Organism: Undibacterium sp. MH2W; assembly: GCF_049340215.1. Lineage (NCBI taxonomy): Bacteria > Pseudomonadati > Pseudomonadota > Betaproteobacteria > Burkholderiales > Oxalobacteraceae > Undibacterium > Undibacterium sp. MH2W. Next base: position 196,141 of record NZ_JBMPPA010000002.1, read on the forward strand.
GACCAACGATGGCAGAGATATTAGGTTTGAACAAACCTGTACCCGCCACCACCAGAGATAGACCCACATAGAACATCGTTGGGGTGTCAAACAAAAGAGAGGCATGTCCGGCAGCAATGATAAAGCCACCAAGAACGACAGACCGACGGCTTCCAAGGAAGCGATCAGCAATATAGCCGCCCAGAATCGGTGTCAGGTAGACCAAGCCGGTGTACCAGCCATACAGCGATGTCGCCTCAGCACGTGACCAGCCCCAGCCACCTTTGGCGGTTTCGGTCACGAGAAACAGTACCAGCAGGGCACGCATGCCGTAGTAAGAAAAACGTTCCCACATTTCTGTGAAAAACAGGACAAATAAACTATTTGGGTGCCCAAGAATGGTGTGCGCCCCGGATGGTTGAATTTTGTTCAAACTGTGCTCCGTTGTTTTGGTTTTGGATGAATGAATACGGTAATGGCAAACTAATTTTCAACATCGACGTCAAAATGCAGCTAAATACGTCAATTTTGCGGCTAGCTTACCACGATGAAAAACTCATATAGAAAGACATATGGTGCGATGCAGCAAAAAACATACCAACAGACACGATCACTGAAGGTGCGGCATTCGGGCGTTCATCGCATTTTTCATTCTATTTATATCGTTTTCCGGTATTTCCTTCGGTCTTGTCGTGTTCTAGCGAGGAATCATTTTTGTTATTTGCACTGGTTGGGAGCAGCAGTAGGACTTTTTGATGGCGGTTGAGTCGTAACAAGACGGTAATGATGTCTGTGTTTTACAACGATGTTCAGTGCAACATGAAAAATAATCCGCAACCGTGCGAACTGGATCCTCCGCCTTCGCGGAGGATGACGGAGTGCGAGTGCGGAGGATGACGGGGCGGGAGCCCAGTGGCGCGTTAGCGCCTTGACGTGGGTGGGACTGCACTATTGCTGATATTTGTGTGTGATGACCTGATCGCGGTAGAAAAGCGCATTCGCGCACTGGATCCCCCGCTTTCGCGGAGGATGACGGAATGGGGGGCGGAGGATGATTGGGTACAAAATATGGCGGGGTGTACGGGGACGACGATGTATTAGCGGAAGCGGCGACATATCGTAGACAGACTCGGAATGTCCCCACCCCTCGTCGCTCCCGCGCAGGCGGGAGCCCAGTGGCGCGTGAGCGCCTTGATGTGGGTGCGAATGCATTTTTGCGGTCATGTGTGTGTGATGACCTGATCGGGGTAGAAAAGCGCATTCGCGCACTGGATCCCCCGCCTTCGCGGAGGATGACGGAATGGGGGCGGAGGATGACGGAATGGGCTTGTGTAGGGTGATGGAGTGGGGTTGCGGAGGATGACGGAGTAGGGGGCGGATGATTACGGAGTGGGGTTGCGGAGGATGAGGGAGTGAGGGTGCGAAGGATGACGGGGCGGGGGCACGGTGGATGGTTGGATGGAGGTGGAATGTCTCCACCCCTCGTCGCTCCCGCGCAGGCGGGAGCCCAGTGGCGCGTGAGCGCCTTGTCGGCGTTTGAGTGCCACTATCTCATCGTTGTGCAGCGCGGAAAGGTGTAAGAAACCATTGCCGTAGCCACATATATCGCTGCAGAAACAAGAACACCGCGCTACACTGCTTGCTTTTATCGCTGAAACTACCTCGTGTTCGCTCGTAGCTCGTCTTGTTGAAGGGCTAATAAGCGCGATGTCGTCTTCGTCATGAATGTCGGGCATTGGGCGCACTGAGTCTTTTTTTATTTGATTATGCCAGCCAATTTTCGTCGACTTGCACCCCTGCTATTTCTGTTGAGTTCCCCTTTCTCGTTACCCCTGGTCTCTGATGCGGCGACGCTTGCCAAAGCGGTGGATCCCAATGATGGGGCTTACAAAATGCCACCACCAGAGCTGCAGGCGATAGTTGATGCGCCGCGGGGGCCTGTTTTTAAATTGGGACCGCGCCGAAAAACGGCACTGTTGGAATCCATTCCAGGCTTGCCGGGCATTGCCGAGGTGGCGCAGCCAGAACTTAAATTGGCCGGTCTGCGTCTCAATCCACGGACACGGGCGGCGAGTCAGTTTGAGTTTGGGACGGGGTTGAGCTTACTCGATATCGCTACTGGTAAAACGCGCGTTGTCGATGGAATGCCTGTGCGTCCTAAGATCGCAGAGTTGATCTGGTCACCGGATGAACTATGGGTTGCCTTCAGTCATTGGACGGACGCGGGCGTTGAGTTGTGGTTATTGGATGTCGCCAAAGCGCATGCGCATCGGTTGATCTCAGAAAAGCTCAATGCAGTAACAAGTGCGGGATTCGAATGGACGGCTGGTTCAGATCAACTGTTGGTGCATTTGCTCCCTTTGCACCAGAAGCCCATGCCAACAGCCCCCTCACTACCAACAGGACCAAATACCCTCGAAACCAAAGGTGGCAAGATCACACAAAACCGGACCTATCCGGATATGTTGAAAACATCCACCGATGCTGACGTGTTGGATTGGGAATTGCAGACACAATTAGGGCTTGTGAACACCAAGGGAGAGCTGCACCGCATCGGGCCTGTGATGACGCTGACGAAAGCCCAACCCTCACCGGATGGCAAGCTGATTTTAACGACGCAGATTCGACGTCCTTATTCGACATTGTTGCCGATTGATCGCTTCGCGCAGCTCATCGAGTTATGGGATAAACAGGGTAAAAAAATCAAAACGGTGGCCGAACGGCCGATGCGTGAGCGGTTGCCGATTGGTGCTGATGCCGTCCAAACTGGTCCGCGTGAGTTTGGCTGGCGCACGGATAAACCTGCGACACTGTACTGGCTCGAAGCCCAAGCAGGCGGTGATCCGGAGATGCATGTCCGTGTGCATGATGTCATGATGCAGCAAGCCGCCCCGTTTGATACTGCGCCGCAGAAATTGATGGAACTGGCATGGCGGTTTTCGAGTGTCCAATGGGGGAACGATAACTTGGCGCTGGTCACCGAAAGTTGGTGGAAAACCCGCGATACCCGGACGTGGCGACTTCGCCCGGGCATCGTGGACAGCAAGCCTGATGTCTTGTTCAGTCGTAAGACCGAAGATCAATATGCCAATCAAGGCAATCCGGTCGTTGAGCTGAATCAGTTTGGTTTGCCAGCATTGAAGTTATCTTTGGATGACAAGGCAATTTATCTGGCGGGTCTGGGTGCAAGTCCAGAAGGCGAGCGTCCGTTTCTTGATAAATATGATCTCAACACGAAACAAAGCACGCGCTTGTTCCGTTCTCAAGCACCGTATTATGAGCAAGTCGTGGGGATACTGAACGACAAGGTGACCTCGGTGGTCACAAGCCGTGAGTCAAGTGAAGAGCGTCCGAACTACTACGTTCGCGACTTGACGAACACGGAGCCAGCAAGAGCGTTGACGAACTTTGCTAACCCTTTACCTCAATTAAAAGGAATTCGGAAGCAGCAGATTCGTTATGCGCGAGCCGATGGCGTTGAGCTCAATGCGACCCTGTACTTGCCTCCCGGCTATGAGCCAAAGCGGGACGGACCGCGTCCGATGTTGATGTGGGCCTATCCGCGTGAATACAAAACAGCGGATGCGGCAGGGCAGGTCAGCGGTTCGGCGTATAAATATAACCGGATCGCGTATAACAGCCCGATGGTGATGTTGGCACGTGGCTACACGGTGCTTGATTCGCTCAGTATGCCGATTATTGGCGAGGGTAAAAAAGAACCGAACGACACTTACATTGAACAGTTGAAGATGGATGCCGAGGCTGCGGTGGATGAAGTGGTGCGTCTTGGTGTCGCAGATCGCAATCGTATTGCCATTGGCGGGCATAGCTATGGCGCGTTCATGACCGCCAACTTGTTAGCACACACCCGTCTGTTCCGCGCTGGCATTGCGCGTTCTGGTGCCTACAACCGCACCCTCACGCCATTTGGTTTTCAATCCGAAGACCGCAATTATTGGCAGGCGGAAAAGGTGTACCAGGATATGTCACCATTTAATTTTGCGAATCAGATCAAAGATCCGTTGCTCTTGATTCATGGTGAGCAGGACAATAATACCGGTACCTTCCCATTACAAAGTGAGCGGATGTACCAAGCTTTGCAAGGCTTAGGTGGTATTTCTCGTCTCGTGATGTTGCCCAACGAAAGTCACAGCTACCGCGCCAGAGAGTCCATTATGCAGATGCTGTGGGAGCAAGACCGCTGGCTGGATATGTATGTGAAAAATGCCAAACCTGACGTTGGCGGTAGAGAAGACAGCAACCGATAAGCGCGTCATACAGGAAAAGACAAATTAAGCACACGTTGGCAACCCGCCACGTGTGCTTTTTTTACTCCTTTTTTCTATTTTGCATTACTATTGCGCAAAAGCCTTCTCATGGTAGACCTATGCTCAGAGCAGTCATTCTGGATACAAATGCTGTTGCCCGTAATTTGCTGACCTCCGTTTTAAACAACGGCGGGCACGAAGTTGTTGGCGATGCTAATTTGGCACCAGCGAGTTTGGCAAGGGTGATTAAGCTCAAACCGCAAATTGTCTGTGTCGATATCGGTGAACCTGATGAAACCGGTCTCGCTGTGATTGATCAGTTGCGCAAGGACTTGCCCAAGGCACTGCTATTTTTGGTTTCCGCCAAAATCGATGCCACAACCTTGCAAGCGGCGCAGCAGCGTGGTGTCCATGGCTTTATTGTGAAACCTTTCAATTCCATCGCTGTGCTCAGTGCAATACGCAATACCATTTTGCGTATTGCCAAACAACAGCGTCCGGCCGAGCCAAAGCCGCCAAGCGAAGACGCCCCCGAGTTGGCAAGCGGCGATCCTGCCTGATTTTATCTCCTGCTGACCCCATTTCATCCTGTTATGGCAGATTTCATCGCATCGCGCCATTGAGTGCCTTATTTTCCTTACACTGTTGTGGATGAACATACGCTCTCACCGCAAGAACAAGGAATACCACAATGACTAAGTCATTCCCTCATCCCGCAGCGACAGAACAACCTTTGCCACTCGAGGTCTCGATCCGTAGTGACAGTTGGTTGACCCGGGCGCGCAACTATCCGGTGTTTTCTCGCACGTGGTATTACTATCGGTTTCTCTCTTGGGTGATACCGTTATCGCTGATCGATCTGGTGGTGCTCACTATTTCAGCACTCAGTGGGGCGCCACTCGATAAAGTGATCATGGTGGTGGTGCCACTGAGTCTCGGTTTGCTTGCGCTGGGCTTACTGGGTACGGGGCTGGCGGTACTGGTAAGGAAGCGCCAATGGCCGGCAAGAAAAGAGACGATCGGTCTTGTTGTCGTATTGCTCCTCGGTGCTGGACTGAGTTACGGCCTGTTTGAGGGCTCGGATAAGCTCTGTAAGTGGATTGCACATGATCATATTCGCCATGGAAAAATAGAGCTTTTTGTTTCATCCAAGTATCACGAAGACGCGGAGGAGGGGAAGGCAACACCCCCGAAAGCGACCGCTCCAGCCTCTTCAGCCTCTCCTAGCGCCCCAAGCTCTTCAAGCACTCAGGGTCTCGCCAGTGCATCGGTCGCCGCCGAATCGCATTCTGTTCTGAGCCAAGAAACCTTGTTGATGCTGCGCGATCTCATTGACTTTTTATTTACCTGCTTTGTGGTGAGCTATCTGGGCGGCGGTTTTGACTTGTGGCTGTTTTTCCGTCAAAAAAAGCGACTTCAAGAAGATCGACTCGCCCGTGAACTCAAGCAGGCGCAAGAAGCACGACGTGAAGCAGAGCTGCGGTTATCGGTGTTGGTGGCACAGGTCGAACCACATTTTTTGTTTAATACACTGGCCGGCGTTCGCTCCGCGATCAACAGCGAACCCGCACGTGCGACGGCGATTGTCGATCATCTGGTTGATTATTTACGGGCAACGATTCCTAAAATACGCCGTGACGGGAGTTCAACCCAAGCCCGTCTAGGACAGCAATTAGACGCCGCCCGCGCTTATTTGAATCTGATGCAGACCCGCATCCCGCGTTTGCAATTTACCGTTGAATCGACAATTACCGATGCGGCTTTACCGCCGTTGATGCTCATTTCACTCGTTGAAAACGCCGTCAAGCATGGGATCGAGCCCAAAGTCGGCCCAGCGCACATTGCGGTGTCAGCGCATCAGACAGATAACGCCGGTCAACCTTATCTGACCGTGAGTGTGAGTGATGACGGGGTGGGGTTTGGTGGAACCACGAGCGGTTCAGGACTTGGCTTGGAAAATATCCGTGAACGACTCGCATCCATGTACGGCGAAAACGCCAGTTTGGTATTGAAAGCCAATCCCGACGGCGGCGTGACGGCGGTGATTAGTTTGCCTTTGGAAGCGTGAGAGGAGAGAAAAGAATGACAGCGATGATGACGGCAATCATTGCCGACGACGAAGATTTACCACGTAAAGACCTGCGACGTTTGCTCAATGAATTGTGGCCGGAACTCCGTATTGTGGCTGAATGTGAGCACGGCGCAGATGCCTTAGAAGCGATTCATGAGCATCAACCCGATATTGCTTTCTTGGATATCCGCATGCCAGGGATGACGGGTCTAGATGTTGCGCATGCGGTCAAAGGTCGGTGTCATGCGGTATTCACCACGGCCTATGATAGTTATGCCATTGATGCTTTTTCATGCGGCGCGGTCGATTATTTACTTAAACCCGTTTCTACTGCGCGCTTGGCAGAGGCCATTGATCGCTTAAAAAAACGGTTAGCAAGCCAACAACCAGTCCCAGATCTCAGTCAAATTATGTCGGCGCTGGATAAGCGTTTGCGGCCCGAGGTACCAGAGCGTATTCGTTGGATCAGTGCCAGCGTCGGCGATACGATCAAAATGTTCGCGATAGAGAAAATCTTGTTTTTTTCTTCCGACGAAAAATACACCCGCGTCGTCTGTGCGCACGATGAAGCCCATGTCCGTAAGCCATTAAAGGACATCATGGAAGGGCTCGACAGCGAGCAGTTTTGGCAAATCCATCGCAGTGTGGTTGTCCGTGCGGACGCCATTGTGCGTGCCCATCGTGATGAAATGGGACGATACACCGTTGAGCTCGAAGGCAGCCAAGAAAAACTCAAAGTCAGTCAAGCTTACGCGTGGCGCTTCAAGCCGATGTAGTGATGGCGTAATGCCGTGTCCGATTTAGGCGAGCGTAAGACCTGCGTCTTTGTTAAGCTGTTGCTCTTTGACTAGGTGGGAGTGGGCATGCGTCACAGTGATTTTCTGAGGTTACTTGGTTTGGCATCGATCTGGGGCGCGTCTTTTTTGTTTATGCGGATCATTGCCCCGCAACTCGGTGCTTTGTGGACCGCAGAAATTCGCGTCGGTCTTGCTGGTCTTGCACTGGTTGGATGGATGTTCGTTAGTAAACAGCCGATTCTTTTCAGGCAACATTGGAAATCCTTTTTAATTCTTGGTGCCATCAGTACCGCATTACCTGCCGTCTTTTATGCTTATGCGGCGATACATATTCCGGCGGGGTATTCAGCGATCATGAATGCAACAAGCCCCTTGTGGGGCGCAGTGATGGCGGCGATTTTCCTCGGTGAACAATTCACCACACGCAAAATGGCCGGCATGGTTGCCGGTGTCGTGGGCGTGGGCCTCTTGGTTCGCTTGGGTCCGGTTGCGTGGAGTACCGAATTATTGCTGGCGCTGTTGTCGTGTTCAGCAGCAACCATTTGCTATGCATTGGCAGGCGTCTACACCAAAAAATTATCGGTCAATGTGAACCCTGTGCTCATGGCCACTGCATCCCAAGTGGGTGGCGCTGTATTTTTGCTTCCTTCGCTCCCTTTTTCTCCGATTCCTGGAACGGTCACACCCACGGTGATGCTCGCGGCGGCGGGGTTGGCGCTCTTATGCAGCGCAGTGGCCTATCTCCTGTACTTCCGATTGATCCATGATGTTGGACCGACCAAGGCGCTGACCGTGACCTTTTTGATTCCGCTGTTTGCGCTCTTATGGGGATCGATTTTCTTGCACGAAGTGATTACGCTCAATATGCTAATTGGCTGTGCGGCAGTCGTGATGGCAACGTGGTTAGTCGCTTACTCTCCCAAAAAAGCAGAGGTCATCAAATAAGGGCAGCGCCATTAAGCGCTTGTCGTGATGGCGACCGTTATTGATTTTCTGGCGCGTTAGGGTCGTAGTCCGGTAGCGGTGGCTCGATTTGGGCAATGCTGTCGGGCCCTTTTGATCTCGCAGATTGCATTGCGGTGCTCGCACGTTGGAGCATGGTATCGGCGGTGTCTTTGATTGCGTTGGTGGTCAGACCCGTTGAAAAGGTCACCATTAAGCCTGGCGCTTGGCTTTCCCAATCGACGCTAGCGATACGTTTTTTGAGGCGTGCAATGGCTTTGAGGCTTTGATCTAGCCATGTCGTTGGCATAATAATCGCAAATTCGTTGGCGGAGACGCGACCAAATGAATCGAGGGTGCGCAGCATGTCGAGCGCTTCTTTGCTGATGGTTCTTAGGATTTCTTTTGCGACCGTTTGTCCGTGTTTTTCTAAAATGACTTCGAGTCCGTCGACACTGATGACGGCAAAAGAAAATGTGTGCCCTGTCCTGTAAGAGCGTGCTAATTCTGCGTCTAACGTGCTGAGTAATGTGCGGCGATTGAGCGCACCGGTGAGGTGGTCGTGTTGGGACATCCCTTCGAGCTTCGTTAACACCGTCTCCAGCGTCGGCAACAGATTATCCTGCTGTCCGTTCTCTTTGATTTGTTTAATCAACTGAGACAGCTGTAGTCTGGCACTGGTGAGCGATTGATCTAAATCTGCTGGCATGTCCCTCTCCGGGAAAAAGTGCGAATGGTGGGCGCGACAGACAAGACGGCATTCGTTTGTTCATTGCTGTACGCGTACAATGTTACTTTACCATTTTCGCTCAGATAATTGCATCGTGTTCACCTCATCTGCCTCGCCATGCCAGCGAATTAACAGTATTTTATTTCCCGGCATTGCGCTGTGGATCAAGCGGGATGATTTGCTACATCCGCAGGTATCGGGGAACAAATTTCGTAAATTGAAATATCCCTTGCTGGCGCTGGCAGGTCAGCGGTCGCACCTCGTCAGTATGGGGGGACTGTGGTCGAATCATATTCATGCGCTGGCGCATGCAGCAGCGTTGGCAGGACATTCGGCAACGGCCTTGATCCGCGCAGCCGATGGTATGCAAAGTGCAATGCTTGATGATTGTCGTGCGTTGGGGATGCACATTCAATACGTGAATCGAGAAACATACCGCGCACTGCGCGATGACGATCACTATTGGCGTCGTTGTGTAGATCACATCACTCCTGAACATGTTTGGTTGCCCGAGGGAGGTAGCTCGCCTGCCGCCTTACATGGGGTCGCGGAACTGGTAGTAGAGGTCGGCGACCAAATGGGTTCCCTTCCCGATGTGTTTATGCTTGCTTGTGGCACAGGTGCGACACTCGCTGGCGTGGTTGCAGGGGCACGTGGAGAGAGTCAGGTCATTGGTGTGTCTGCGATCAAAAATGGCGACTATTTACGCGACGATGTGAGACGTTTGTTGCAGCAAGCCGGTTATGCCACTGACCACCATTATCAGATTCTCACCGATTTTCATCATGGTGGTTATGCCAAAATCAGTACCGAGTTAGTCGCATTCTGTGATATGTTCCAACACCAGACTGGTATTCCCCTCGAACCTGTCTATACCGCAAAAATGTTGTTTGCATTACATCAGTTGTGTCGACAAAATTATTTCCCTGCGAAGACACGCGTTGTTGCGATACACACGGGGGGATTGCAGGGCAATCGTGGTTTTAGCGAGTAACTTCTCGCGGTATCAACGGGTGTTGTTTAGAACATGAAACGAGGATAAAACAGATTGAAGCAGGGTATTGATTTGATTGTCGCACGTGTGTGCGCGATCATGGTGTTGATCATCGGGGCACTCTTGCTGCCAATGCATGCTTTTGCACAGGATGAATTGAAGCTAGCGCTATTTGATACGGTCACCTACCCATTGAATGTGCTGGATCAGCATGATCATCTCGTTGGTGGGCTATTGAAAGATTTTCAGGATGCCATCGCCCGTGATATCGGTGCTACACCTGTCTATGTCGTTTACTCTCGTCGGCGCGTGGAGCAGGCGCTTAAGAGCGGTCAGGCTGATATGGTGTGTTATTTCAGCCCCCAGTGGACCGACAACCGCGATCAGTTTCTCTGGACCATCCCTAATTTGCCGCAAAACGAGCGGGTTGTCGTGGCGCGTGATAAGCCATTGCTCAATCATTTTCCACAACAGCTTATCGGTAAAAAAATCGCCGTCCGGCTTGGTTATTTTTACCCTTCCATTTCCAAAGAGGTGGCCGATGGGCGAATCAAGCGGATTGATTTGACCGATGTGCCGAGCATGTTCCGTCTCGTCGCTTTGGGTGGTGCGGATGGCTTGATCAGTTCGGAAGCCGAGATTGAAGGTTATTTCAAAAATTTTCCAGACCAGCGTGAGCAGTTCGCACTCTCGAAAACCGTGTTTTCAATGACGGGTACTCAGTGCGCATTGTCACGCAAATCCTCATGGAAAATCGATCAAATCAACCGTGCCATCAGCCGTCTTCAGTCGAGCGGTGAACAAGATGCCATGATGCGGCGCTATGGGTTGTCCGAAAAATAAGCAGATCAAGGACGCGCATCATGCATGAAAGTGCTGAGAAATACCCACGAGATTGTGCTGCCAATGATCATAAAAGCAGAGAAATACAGAGTAAAACAGCGTAAAAACATAGTTTAAAAATAAACATTTCAGTGTTAACCCCTGTTTTTCAGACCGGATTGCCTGTTTTTTGTGCAAACAATGGTGTAGTTTCTCCCTGACTCTATGACAACAGAGTAAACTACGCCCCAAATCTTGTCGCATCCTGCGATTCGAGCGAACGAGCGAGCATCGCCATGTCAGAATCTACATCCACTATTACTTTCACCGATTTGCAACTGAGTGCGCCTTTATTGCGCGCCTTGCAAGATGTCGGTTACGAAACACCTTCTCCTATTCAGGCCGCCACTATCCCGTACTTACTGGATAACCGTGACGTACTGGGACAAGCGCAAACGGGTACCGGTAAAACGGCCTCTTTCGCCTTGCCGATTTTGTCCCGTCTGGATATCAATCAAAGCAGTCCGCAGGCCTTGGTCTTGGCACCTACTCGCGAACTGGCGATTCAGGTTGCCGAAGCATTCCAAACGTATGCACGTCATATCCCGGGTTTCCACGTGTTGCCGATCTACGGTGGTCAGAGCTACGGTCCGCAATTATCCGCATTGCGCCGTGGTGTGCATGTGGTCGTTGGTACACCAGGTCGCGTGATTGATCATTTGGATAAAGGCTCGTTGGACCTGTCCAAAATCAAAACGTTGGTCTTGGATGAAGCCGATGAAATGTTACGCATGGGCTTTATTGACGACGTTGAACGCATTTTGCAAGAAACGCCAGAAGGCCGTCAGACTGCCTTGTTCTCTGCCACGATGCCATCCGCCATTAAGCGTATCGCGCAAACGTATCTGAACAAACCAGCCGAAGTCACCATTGCCGCTAAAACAGGCACCGCAGACAATATCCGCCAACGCTACTGGCTGGTCTCTGGGATGCACAAGCTGGACGCGTTAACCCGTATCCTCGAAGCCGAAACCTTCGACGGCATGATCATTTTCGCCCGTACGAAACTGGGCACAGAAGAATTGGCTGCTAAGTTGGATGCCCGTGGGTTCTCTGTCGCAGCGATCAACGGCGACATCAACCAACAGCAACGTGAACGCACCATTCAGCAATTGAAAGACGGCAAGATCGATATTTTGGTGGCGACCGACGTTGCGGCGCGTGGTTTGGACGTGGAGCGTATCAGCCACGTGATCAACTACGACGTACCGTATGATCCAGAAAGCTATACTCACCGTATCGGTCGTACCGGTCGTGCAGGCCGTAGCGGTGAAGCAATTTTGTTTATCACCCCGCGTGAAAAAAATCTCTTAAAAGCCATCGAACGCGCAACACGTCAGCCAGTGTCTCCGCTGGAATTGCCGACCATTCAAACCGTCAACAACGTGCGTATCGCCCGCTTTAAAGATCAAATTTCGACTGCGTTGGCAGAGGGTGGTTTGGATGAATACACTTCGTTGATCGAAGATTACGAGCGTGAACACAATATTCCAGCGATTGAAATCGCGGCAGCGTTAGCCAAGATGGCACGCGGTGATGAACCGTTGTTGCTCGATAAAAACCGTCGCGAAGTCAAATCTGACGATAGCTGGCGTGATGAGCGTCCGGCCCGTCATGATCGCAATGACCGCGGTGATCGCGGAGACCGCGGAGACCGTCCAAGTCGTGGCGATCGCTTTGAGCGTGAAGACCGCGGCGCACGACGTGAACACAGCCCACGTACTGCCGAGCCAGGCATGCAAACTTACCGTATCGCTGTCGGTCATGACCACGGCGTGAAACCTGGCAACATCGTTGGTGCGATTGCGAACGAGGCGAATATCGAATCCAAATTTATTGGTCGCATTGATATTTATGACGACTACACGATTTTGGATTTGCCAGACGATTTGCCGTCTGACATGCTCGATCATCTGAAGTCAGTCCGCGTGGCAGGCCAGTCTTTGCGTATCAGTGCTGAAAAAGCAGGCAGTGGTTCCGCTGCACCAGCGCGTGCACCCCGTTCTGATGCCCGTTCAGAAGCGCGTCCAGAGCGTACAGAACGTGCGCCACGTATTGCCGATGCGGTGCCCGGCAGCCGTATGAACCAAGTGGTCGATCGTGCATTCAGTGCACCCGCTGAATTCGATCGTGACGACCGTGCAGCAAAGCCGAAGAAAGACAAAGCAGGCAAAGCCAAAGTCAGCGTTCCAATGCAAACGTATCGTATCGAAGTCGGTAAGGCAGATACGGTCACACCAGCCAATATCGTTGGTGCCATCGCCAATGAAGCGGGCATGGAAGCGAAGTACATTGGTCGTATCGACATTTTCGATCACCACAGCACCTTAGACTTGCCTGTCGGTATGCCGCCAGAATTGTTGTCTCAACTCAAGGGTGTGTGGGTGGCTGGCAAGCAGATCAAGATTAGTCCCGTCGGCGAACCAACGAGCGGTGGCATTGCACATGATTTCCCAGCAGGTCAGAAGAAATCAGGTGGCGATCGTCGCGTATTAGAAAAAGCGGCTGGGAAGCCATCAAGTAAGCCAGCAGGCAAATTGTCGAACGGACGTCCTTCTAAGTTTGATAAGGATAGCGGAACGACCCGTCGCAAGTCGTCCAAATAAGACTGACTGTTGACCAACAAAAAACCGCCTTCGTGGCGGTTTTTTGTTGGAAGCGGGTTTCGCTACCTTGCTTAATTCAGAACACCGACAGGATGCGGCAAGCTTCTACCCGGTCCCATGCCGGCAATGCGCAATAAAATCGCCGTGATGGTTTTTTGATCATAGTCAAACGTTGCATGGCCGGCGCGGAGCAGTTCTTGGCCACTTTGCAGAAAGCGTTCCGATTGAATATGTAAAGTGAGTGCCTGTTTTTGCGTCAACCCGAGTCCTTTTTGCGCGAAGCCAGAAGGTGCTTTTCCTCCCCAATACACACTTTGCCATCGATGCAGCGCAGGAATCGCTGCAGGATTCCATTGCGCATGCGCGTTATCGGTGCTGGTGAGATAGGCCGCGTCGAGCGCGGTTGCCATGCCCAGCATGGGTGTTTTATGCCGGATCTCAAGACTATGTGACAAGAGGTACAGCAAGGATTTGCTGTAGACCTGTGCCACATTGTCAGCGCACTCGACCTCGTCGGATAACACATGCAAATGGAAATGCGAGCGTGCAATTTGACCTGATTCGAGTGCAGGTAAAAAGTTCGCATTAGCAAAATCGATACTGCAGGCAGGTGCTAATAGCGTACAAGTTTTGATGGTAAGCTTTTTCTTCAGATACGGAAGAAGATTGCCAATGAGTTGCGCTCCTGTCGAATGGCCGACCAGATGTAGCTCCAAACGATCAGGGCCAATGGCGTTGGCAAGTTTATGCAGATGCTGAACCAGCGCATGCAAGCCACGTGGTGGATGATCATTGAGCACCGATTGCGCTGCATTTTGTTTGAGTAAGGTCCATTCTGCTTTACCGCCATTGTTTGCTGCATACCCTTCAATACTGCTATCTTGCGCGGCGTTCGTGCCCGGATCGGGTGCAGAAAATTGACTAGAAATTAGCTGGTTTAATGTGTCACCGAGACCGCTATTCCATGTCAAAAAAATCGGATAACTACCATTCGCCAAAAAGTAAGGCGCAAGGCTAGCGATATGGGCGATGGTGGCATCTTCATTATCGAGGCCACTAAGCGCGAATAACGTGAGCTTGAAGGCTGACTTTGCACCCTGTTGTTGATAGGCCGACAGGGGCGCTTTGAACGCGATATGTTCGGCACTGGCAGCGGCATTTTTGAATGCCACTAGACGTTGAATGAGTGCACCGTTGTTGTCCATGACCAAGGTCAGACCATAGGCTTGATCTAGACTGAGGGGTGGCAAATGAGCAATAGGATGAGAGTGGCGGCGAGGGGCAGGTGGTGCGCCTCGTTTGCTTGTCATCGGTGGTGGTAATTGGCTGAGCAGACCAGCACTTGCTGGCGTCGATAAGGAATTACTGCTGCTGTACGCGCTAGCACCACTGGTTGGCACGCCGAGCGATACGGTCCATGCGTCAGTACCATTGGCTTGCCAGTCTTCGTAACTCAGTACCGCCAATCCCTGATAGCCCCAATCGGTTCCCCACGAATTTTGTACGACAAATCCCTGCGCGTTATAACCGATCAGTGCAAACGCGTGGCCACCAATTCCATGTGCTTCCATCGGTATGACCGGAATCTGATCCAGTGTGGTAAGCGGCGCTTGTTTTTTGGGGCGGCGATAGGTGGATAAATACCAACCCGTATGCACATTGGCGGAGACATAGACCGCCCCCGTCTCCGCAATGGCGGCCTGCATGTCGCTAATATTGCTCCGATCGACCCGATAGTAAATGCCGAGCGGCCTTGTCTGCGCATCCTGCTCCCAACCTGCTAATGGTGCCTCCCACGAGACGGCTTTGTTGCCGGCATGGACAGTAAATGGCCACAGATCACGGCGGCAAACGCCATGTTTATTCCAGCCTTTGAGTGCGCCACGACAGCTCGATCCGACATAGTCGTCGCCTTGCCACTCATCATAAAATTTAGCGAGGTGATACACCATTCGTGGACTGACTTCGACATGGTCTGGATGTTCGGACCAGTGCAGGTAATTGATCACCGCAGATAGGCCAAATCCCGTGCATGCCCCAGCAGATCCTTGATTCAGAATAAATCCTGCATCGATATAGGCTTGCCATTTGTTGGCAACCCAGTCAGGGGAGGGGGATGTGGGTGGGAGGTGTCGAATGACGGGAATAAACTGGCGATCGCGAATGTCTTGACGATCGGGGCGGACATCTAACGTGAGATTATCGCCGGTCCATGCAAATTGAGTAGTTGCCATGCATAAGCCTGTTTGATGGTGAAAAGAAACCGGATAGCACATCTGAGCCGGTACGCACATGATGAAGCAAAAGAATCGGTCGTATTATTGCATTTTTTATATATCAGGCACTGACGACCTGTTTTTCTGAGACAACGATAGGCAAAAAAATAGCTCATCACCAAACGGTGATGAGCTATGTCAGCTCACGCTTTGTTCAATCGTAATCGAACAAATTATTTCGATGCGGCTGCGTCAGCTGCTGCGGGTGCTGGCGTTGCTGCTGCAGGTGCAGATGCTGGCGCTGCAGTGATGTCAATCTTCGCTTTCGCTTTCATGTCATCCAGCATTTTTTTCAGATTTTGCTGTTGCAACTGTTGTGTCAGGCCAGCTTTGACTTCTTCCAAGGAAGGAACAGCCAATGGACGTGTGTCGTCCAGCATGATCACGTGGTAGCCGAATTGGGATTTCACTGGCTCTGCTGTGAACTTACCTTTTTCCAATTTAGCAACGGCGTTACCGAATTCAGGCACCATATTGTGCGGATTGAACCAGCCCAGATCGCCGCCTTTGTCTTTAGAACCAGGATCTTTGGATTTGGATTTTGCCAGTGCTTCGAATGCTTTTGGATCTTTAGAAATTTTAGCAATGATGTCTTTTGCTTCTGCTTCTGTGCCAACCAAAATATGGCGTGCTTTGTACTCGTTGCCGCCTTGTGTTGCTTTGAATTTGTCGTATTCGGCTTTGAGCGCTTCGTCAGTCACTGTGGCCGTCTTCATGTAATCACGAACAAACGAATTTGCCATAATGGAAAGACGTGCCATTTCCAGCTGTTCTTTAACGTCAGCAACTTTATCCAGCCCTTTTTTCTCAGCTTCTTGTGCGACGATAATTTGCATTGCCAGGTTATCGATCACCATTTTGCGTGTTTCTGGATTGTCAGGCATCCCTTGACCAGCTTGTTGCTGCATGATCTGGTCCAATTGCTTTTTGGAGATCGGTGTACCATTGACCGTTGCGGCAACGGCTTCTTTGGTATCAGCAGCAGCTGAAGGCGCAGAAGCAGCCTTATCTTTATCATTACAAGCGCTCAGCGCGAACAACGCAATAGCACTACCCAAAACTACGCGGGATTTGATCGACATGAATATTTCCTTAAAGTTGAACTGCTGTGCAGCGAATAAATACCATCGCATGTCTTTTGTTGCGACATGCTGCCAAATTATGTGACGCTGAATTCTACCTGTGATTATGGGGTTCTTGCTAGATATTCACTTTTCGTTACGTTCCAACGCCATTTTTGACGAAAAAGACCCCAATCTCGTCACAGAACGGTCATGAATTGCCCGTGCGGAACACGCTGAAAATCAGCAAATGGAACATATCGTTTGGTCACAAAAATCAGAAATAGTTCCCCAGCAGCCCTTTCTATGATGACCGCATCATCGTCTTGTCAGGCAAGGCTTACAATCACGTATCTGTTTCAACCGAGGATGCATCATGACCGACCCAATACACGACCTTGTCCCTACCAGTCTCGCAGAAATGTTACCTGTTGGCATGATTAACGGCGGCGGTACAGCTGCTGCAGCCATGGCCGCCGTGGCACAGCGCAAACGCGGCGTCCCTGGCTGGGAGGCATTTCATTACGAGCGACTGTCCGCCACCGAGTTCGAAATCACGGGTGGCATCGCAGTCAATATCAGTGGCGTGAAAAAATTCCAAGGCGCACATGATACGGTCAATGTCACCGAAACAGAGGTGCTAGACGAGATGAGGGCAAGCCAGCACGTGGTGGTGCCTTCGGTCATGACCCTCCTTGAGCAGGATTTGCTGGCCAATGACATTGGTCATAGCCGATCAGCGCATGGTCCTAAATTTTTGAAAGTCGTGTTTTCATTACCCGAAGACGAAGCGGGCCGGCAGCGTATTCTGCAGGCATTTCAGTTAAACAAGGACTTTTTTGGCGCGAAGGTACAGGCGTGCTCATTGCACGATAAATAAGCGCACGTACACTTTTTCTACTCGTCACTCCCGCGCAGGCGGAAGTCCAGTGGCGCGGTGGCGCTTTGTGGGGGGTGATCAACTTTCACTTAGACAAAGCGCTTGCGCGCACTGGATACTCCGCGTTCGCGGAGTATGACGAATTGATTGGAAGCGTGAGGGATTCATGCGGAGTGTGACGGTTTTGTGGAGCGTTACCTGTACTTTCATGAACTACCGTACCCCCAGCCTCGTCACTCCCGCGCAGGCGGGAGTCTAGTGGCGCGGTGGCGCCTTGTGTGGGGTTGATCAACTTTCATCGCGACAAAGCGCTTGCGCGCACTGGATACTCCGCCTTCGCGGAGTATGACGGATTGATTGGAAATGTGAAGGGTTGATGCGGAGTATGACATTTTGCCGAGCAATACGACAACGTGGCAGATCATCAATAACAAACCGGACGACAAGAATCCAAAACTTGCTGCTAGTCAAGAAACATATGATTTTTGTCACAAAAAAGCACAGGCATTTGTCCACCCAAGGATAATGGAGGATACTGCTCACCATTGCTGCAATGATCTTGCTTCGCTTTTTCTCGTGTCTTCCCACCCATAGGAGAACGTATGACCACCTCACACTTCGCAGAGCTGCTCGCTTATGCGCAAGCCCATCCTGGCCCAGCTGTTGACCGACAAGGGCCGTTTATTACAGCGTATTTTGAAAACACGGATCCCGACGAGATTACGGCGCGGGGGCCGGCGACACTGTTTGCGCAGGCGAATGCCCATTGGCGACTATTGGATGCGCCGAGAGCGGCACATACGCCGAAGATTCGGGTGTTTAATCCTACGTTGGCGGAAGACGGATTTGTCAGTGAACACACGATTGTGCAGATCGTCAATGACAACATGCCTTTCTTGGTTGACTCAGTCACGATGGCGATTAACCGGACTGGTCGGACCGCGCATTGGATCGTGCATCCGTTGATGAGCGTTACGCGTAATGCCAATGATGGCGTGGAATCGGTGAGTACCGTTGCTGCCGCCAAAGCGGCTGGACGCAATGACCCTGTGGAGTCGCTGATCATGGTCGAATGCGACCGCATCGTCAGTGTTGCTGAACAACAGGCATTAGCAGAAGAATTAAAACAGGTACTGGCGGATGTGCTCAGTGCGGTGGTGGATTGGCAAGCGATGCTTGATCGTGTTCATGCCGTGTGTAGTGCATGTGAAAAACATGCGCCAGACCAAAGTGGTAATGAAGGCGTCGCCTTCTTGCGCTGGTTAGAAGATCGTCATTTCACGTTCCTTGGGGCGCGTGATTATGATTTGAAACGGGATGGCGATAAATATAGTCTCGTCGCGATTCCTGAATCGGGACTGGGTATTTTGCGTGGCAAGGTACAGACCTCACTCGCGTATTTGCCGCCAGAAGTTCTGGCGATTATGGAATCAGACGAAACGGTCTTGGTGACCAAAGCCATGACACGTTCGACCGTTCATCGTCCTGCATGGCTCGATTATGTCGCCATCAAACGCTATGACGATGCCGGCAAAGTGATTGGCGAATCACGCTTTATGGGTCTTTATACCTCTTCGGCATATTCAGCGCCGGTCGATGACATCCCACAGGTGCGGCAACGTGTGGCCTCGGTGATGGCGACGTCAGGTGTAGTACCGCAAAGCCATGCAGCAAAAGCATTGCAAGCGATTTTGGATGATTATCCACGCGATGAATTATTCCAAATTGACACGCCAACGTTGACCGACCATGCAATCGGTATTTTGCGTTTGCAAGAACGTCAGCGTACACGTTTATTTTTGCGTCGCGATCCATTTGGCCGTTTCACTTCAGCACAAGTCTTTGTGCCGCGTGATCGATATAACACCGAATTGCGCGTCAAAATTGGCCATGAACTGATGTTCGCCTTGGATGGCGAATCCATTGAGTTCACACCGATGCTGACGGATAGCCCATTAGCGCGGATTCACTACCAAGTACGCGCTAAAAATCGTGCGCCAGTGAATGTGAATTTGAGGGCATTGGAAGCGCGTATCGCCAAACTGGCGCAGCGATGGGAAGACGATTGCACCGCCGAGTTGTTACGCACCCATGGGGAAGGCAACGGCCTTGCGTTAGCGAATCGTTTTGCCTCCGCGTTCCCAACCGCCTATCGCGAAGACTTTTCTGCGCTCGTCGGTGCGGAAGATGCCGAAATGTTAGCAAGCTTAAATCCATCACAAGCGATGGTGGTGAAGCTGTATCGTCCGCTGGATGCTGACAACGGCATGCTGCGCTTTAAGATCTACAACACCACCAAAGTGGCCTTGTCGGATTCCTTGCCGGTGCTGGAACATATGGGTGCGCGCGTACTTGATGAGCATCCCTACCAAATCGTTAATGGCACCGACAATTTATGGATTCATGATCTGGGTTTACAGCTGCCGCCAGACACCGATTTGTCCGCCATTAAGGCGCGTTTTGAGACCTTATTCTCACAAGCTTGGAAAGGCGAAGTCGAGAGCGATGATTTGAACCGTTTGGTACTCAACACGTCACTCGATGCACGTTCGATCGCTGTTTTGCGCGCTTGCTCACGTTACTTCAAGCAATTAGGTTTCGCGTACAGCCAGACGTACATCGAATCGGCGTTAAACAAAAATGCCGCCATCACGCAATTGATTGCCGAGCTCTTTGGCGCACGCTTTAAACCCGATTTTGCAGGTGACCGTGAAGCGGCACAAAAGCAGATTAAGGAACAACTAGAAGCCGCATTAGCCAACGTTGCTAGCTTGGATGAAGACCGGATTTTGCGACAGTTCTTTGCCACGATCATGGCAACGCTGCGGACGAATTTATGGCAGACGACAGCCGATGGCAATTTCAAACCGTACATGAGTTTCAAGCTCAATCCACGAGAAGTGCCAGGTGTCCCTGAACCAAAACCATTGTTTGAAATTTGGGTCTATTCGCCACGTGTTGAAGGCGTTCATTTGCGCGGCGGTAAAGTCGCACGGGGTGGCTTGCGTTGGTCTGATCGTCGCGAAGATTTCCGTACTGAGATCCTGGGGTTGGTCAAAGCTCAGCAAGTCAAAAATACGGTGATTGTGCCAGTGGGATCGAAAGGTGGTTTTGTCCTCAAAAATGCACCACCGATGAGTGATCGTGAGGCCTATCAAGCTGAGGGCGTGGCGTGCTACAAAATATTCCTGTCAGGCTTGCTGGATATCACTGACAACATCGTCAAAGGAACCGTCGTCCCACCGACAAAAGTCGTACGTCATGACGTCGATGATCCGTATCTGGTCGTCGCTGCGGATAAAGGCACGGCAACCTTCTCTGATATCGCAAACGGCGTATCAGCAGACTATGGCTTCTGGCTGGGTGATGCGTTTGCGTCGGGCGGTTCGGTTGGCTACGACCATAAAAAAATGGGCATCACTGCCCGTGGCGCGTGGGAATCTGTCAAACGCCATTTCCGCTCATTGGGTGTGAATACACAAAACACCGCGTTCACGGTGGCCGGTATTGGCGATATGTCAGGTGACGTGTTTGGTAACGGCATGCTGTTATCAGAGCACATCAAGCTGGTTGCTGCTTTTGATCATCGCCATATTTTTATCGATCCTTCACCGGATGTGGCAGTGTCGTTTGCCGAACGTCAACGCTTGTTTAACCTGCCGCGCTCAAGCTGGGATGATTACGATAAATCGCTGATTTCAGCAGGCGGTGGCGTGTATCCACGCAGCGCAAAATCGATCAAACTCAGTCCAGAAGCACGTAGTGTGTTGGGTATTCAAGCGGAAGAATTAACACCTGTTGAATTGTTACGGGTGATTCTGCAAGCGCCTGTCGATTTGCTCTATAACGGCGGTATCGGTACCTACGTCAAAGCGACCTTTGAAACCCATGCACAAGTGGGTGACAAAGCGGGTGATGCGTTCCGGGTCAATGGTAACGACCTGCGTTGTAAGGTGCTGGCAGAGGGTGGCAATTTAGGTTGTACTCAAAATGGCCGTATCGAATTCGCGCAAAAAGGTGGACGCATCTACACCGATGCGATTGATAACTCAGCGGGTGTTGATTGCTCTGATCACGAAGTCAATATCAAGATTTTGGTGGGCGCGATTGTCGAAGCAGGCGATCTCACACTCAAACAACGCAATGACCTCTTGGCGTCCATGACCGATGAAGTGGGTCACTTGGTTTTAACGGATAACTACTACCAAACGCAGGCACTGGATATCGCTGCACATCGTCCGTTATATGTACTCGATGGTCAACAACGTTTGATGCAATCCTTAGAGAAACAAGGGCGTCTCAACCGTGCGATCGAATATCTGCCAAGTGACGACGAAATTTTACGTCGTAAAGCGCGCAAGCAAGGCTTGACCGCACCGGAAGGCGCCGTGGTGCTTGCGTATGCCAAGATGTCGGTGTTCGATGATCTGGTCGCCAGTAATTTGCCAGATGATCCGTTCTTTAGTCGCGCACTGAAGGCGTATTTCCCGAAAGTGTTATCGGAACGTTTTGCGGACGCCATTGCACAGCATCCATTGAAACGCGAAATCATTGCGACCTACATCACTAACACCGTCGTTAATCGAGCCGGTGCGACCTTTGTGAATTTCATTGCGTCAGAAGCGGGGGCAAGTTCTGCGGATGTGATTCGTGCATTCACACTGGCACGAGAAATTTTTGATCTGGAAGCATTGTGGGATCAAATCGATATTCTCGATTACAAAGTCGCGTCTCATTTGCAACTGGACTTGTTATCGAAACTAATCGCCATCACCCAGCGGGCATCGCGTTGGATTTTACGCTTGCGTTCACAAAGCACTGACATGCCAACGCTGATTCATCGCTATCAACCGGCTGCACGTGAGTTGCGCGGCCAGCTCAATGAATGGTTGCCAGCGAATGCCCGATCAGCATGGCAACGTGAGGCTGATGTACTCGTTAAGGCAGGTGTTGAGTCTACACTCGCACAAGATTTAAGCGCCTTGGAATACATCTTCCCAGCCTTGGATCTCGTTGATTTAGCGGCGAGTTCTGATGCCACGCTAGAACAAGTGGCGCGTGCTTACTTTGGTGTGGACGATCAGTTAGGCTTAAGCGGCTGGCGAACACAAATCAACCGCCTACCAACTGATACCCTCTGGCAAACACAGGCCCGCGGTAGCGCCCGTGACGATGTGTACTCCATCGCCACGCAGATTACACGCGGATTGTTATCTCGTCAGGAAGACTTGGCGACATGGCATGCCCGTAACGCCGCAGCGATTGATCGTCTTACGGGTCTATTAACGTTGATCAGTGCACAGAGTGCTGATTTGGCACCGGTATCAGTGGCGTTGCGCGAGTTACGTCATTTGGCATAACCAGCGCTGGTATAAAGCTGAAGTGGTTCGTAATGATCCCTGCTCATGAAAGTGAGCAGGGATTTTTTTTGCACGACAGTTTTACTTGATCGGATGCTTCGTTTTTAACTCCGTCGCCTTTACAAACGACCCACCCCGTCACTCCCGCGTAGGCGGGAGTCCAGTGGCGCGGGAGCGCCTTGTGAGGGGAAGTGAGCGGCGAGCGTTATGCGCACTGGGTGGATCGTTGATTGCGGTAAGAAAGCGCTGACGCGCACTGGATCCCCCGCGTTCGCGGAGGATGACGGGTAAAGAGGGCGAGGATGACGGGTAAAAGGGGCGGGGGATGACGGGTAAAGGGGTGGGGGATGACGGGTAAAAGGGGTGGAAGAAGACGGGTAAAGAGGTGGAGGATGACAAGATACGAGTAATTAAACGTGTGAGCAATTGACATCGATTTTAAACACCGCTCCCCTCAACTCCGTCACTCCCGCGTAGGCGGGAGTCCAGTGGCGCGTGAGCGCCTTGTGAGGGGGAGTGAGCGACGAGCGGTATGCGCACTGGGTGGATCGTTGATGGCGGTAAGAAAGCGCTGACGCGCACTGGATCCCCCGCGTTCGCGGAGGATGACGGATGAACCGTCACCCCCGCATTTCCATCCACTCTTAAATCGTCACTCCCGCGTAGGCGGGAGTCCAGTACCGACTCGAAAACGATACGCTTAAAACTCTTCCCACTGATCGGCCGTCGACTCCTGATTGACACGCGACTTACGGGCGGTTTGATTCGTAATTTGCTGTGCTGGTCGGTTGCTGGGCGTTGGGCGGGACGAGGTACGGACGGCAGGTTTGACTGACGTTGCAGCTGTGGACGCTTGCGTGGTGACGTCGTGGCCTAAATCAAACATACCCACTGCGGCCATTAAGTGACCTGCTTGTTCTTCCATCGAGGCTGCGGCGGCCGCTGCTTGTTCTACCAAGGCGGCATTTTGCTGGGTGGCGTTGTCCATTTCTATGATTGCGAGATTGACCTGCTCAATGCCGGTACTTTGTTCACCTGTTGCCGCGGTAATTTCAGAAATGACGTCATTTACTTTCTTGACGCTTTCTAAAATAGCCTCCATGGTTTTGCCTGCAGCATCGACCAAGCGCGTACCATGGCCGACGTTGTCAACCGAATCATTAATCAAGGTTTTGATTTCTTTTGCCGCCAGTGCAGAGCGCTGCGCGAGGTTGCGGACTTCTGTGGCGACCACTGCAAAGCCGCGACCTTGCTCGCCAGCGCGTGCTGCTTCCACAGCGGCGTTGAGTGCGAGAATATTGGTTTGGAAGGCGATACCATCAATCACTGAAATAATATCCACAATTTTTTGCGACGAAGCGTTGATCACTTCCATCGTCGCGACGACTTCCGAGACAACGCTACTGCCTTTGATCGCCACGTCGGATGCCGAGCTGGCGAGTTGACGCGCTTGTCGTGCATTGTCTGCGTTTTGGCGGACGGTGCTGGTCAGTTCTTCCATGGTGGATGCTGTTTCTTCGAGCGACCCTGCCTGACTTTCGGTGCGTGCCGATAAATCAAGGTTGCCTGAGGCAATTTCTTTCGATGCGTGGCTAATGGTCTCGGCGCCTGTTTTAATTTGTCGGATCAAATCGGCGATTTCGTCGCGCATCATTTTGATAGAGGCTAACAAGCTCGTCGTGTCGTTCTGCTTGAGAATAATGTCACCTGTTAATTTTCCAGCGGCGATGTCTTTTGTCACCGCAGACGCATAACTTGGTTCGCCGCCCAGCTGTACGATCAGACTGCGTGCAATAAAGATAGACACGCCGATGAGAACCGCTGCTAATACGAGAGTGTAAACGGAGGCAGTTAGTAGGCGCGCATGAAAGCTAGCATCGACGCCGTCAATGTACACACCTGAGGCAATGATCCAGCCCCATGGCGCGAATCCTTTGACATAAGACACTTTAGGAACGGGCGCAGAGCTACCAGGTTTTGTCCAGACATGAAAGACGAAACCGGATCCCTTGGATTTGACGACATCAAGCATCTCCATGTACAACAGCTTGCCTTCAGGGTCTTTAAAATTAGCGAGATTTTTTCCCACTAGCTCTGCTTTAATCGGATGCATCAACATGACAGGTTGCATGTCATTGATCCAAAAATAGCCATTGTCACCATAACGTAAAGCTTTGACGGTATCCATCGCTGCTTGCTTCGCATCAGCTTCAGACATCTGATGTTGACTAGCAAGGTCATAGTAGTGGGACACCACTTTTGCTGCGGTCTCAACGGTTTGTTGAACGTTCGCTTGTCGCTCTTCGAGAATCATTTTTTTCTCGGACGCTAAGAACAATGCTGTCAGAAGCAGGATGCCAATGACTGCGCTAGCAATCAATAATTGTAGACGTCTCGAAATTGATAGTTGTTGTAATTTTTCAGAGATAGACATGCGTCCTCCGGTGATAAATAGGTGAAGAAACGGATGGTACAGAACCTTGATCGATCCACATTGACACGACGCAAGAGAGCCTCGCTGAACGCATCCGAATGAGCAGTTGTTGAATAAGTTATCTTGTCATTTTTATCGCCATATTATCGACGGTTTTTGATGGCGAGACCAACGCAAAACATGCATGTCAGGTCGTATGACGGTGAATTCTTTTCATTGTTTGCATCACTTTTTTTTTGCTTGCGGTGTGAATGATCAACTCACATCGCGAATGCTGCGACGCACAACGTTTTATCGTTGGTAAAGGTAATCTGAGCGAGAATTGATACAATGTTCGTTTGTTGTAGCGGCGGTGTTGGTCGGAGTGATCCAAAAGTGAAACCAGCGACCAATCACCATGAGCAAGGATGCTCGGGCTGCACGATTTTATCTACCTCTGGATGAACAGTATGAAACCATTGCAACACGCAAAATTAACTCCGGTGGCGCGTCTGTGCCTGCAAATGATGTTAGCCATGCCATTGGCAACGGCGGTGCACGTACCATTCGCCATGGCCGGCACGCTGACGCCTGAAGAGATCGCTGCCGTCAAAGGTAGCGGTATCGATCCAACGGTAAAGCCGGGTCAAGACTTCAATCAATACGCAAACGGTGCGTGGGAAAAGCAAGCGGTGATTCCTAAAACGAAGTCCAGCGTCGGTTTGGATGACATGCTGGCAGAAGAGTCAGATGATGCCGTTGCCCGTGTGATTCATCAGGCACTACAAGCACCTGCTGGCACCCCTGCTAAGAAAATTGCAGATTTTTATCAGGCATTTTTGAATACGGATGTGATTGATCAGCGTGGCTTAGCCCCTTTGCAACCGCGGATGGAAGCTATTGCGGCTATTAGCGATAAAACGAGTCTGGCTCGCTATTTGGGTCAGAATTTGCGCGCTGATGTCGATCCGATTAACGCGACCAAGGTATTTACTGAGAATTTGTTTGGACTCTGGGTTGCGCAGGGATTTCACGATCACACCTCTTATCAAGGATATCTGATGCAAGGTGGGCTTGGCTTGCCAGACCGAGAATATTATTTGTCGAAAAGCCCCGATATGGTGGCGTTACGCAGCAAGTATCAACAGTATGTCGCTGAGGTATTAACACTGGCGAACATCGTTCCCGCAGCCGATGCACCTCAGGCGGCAAAACGGATCGTTGATTTAGAAACGAGTATCGCACGCGGACATGCTTCACGTGAAGACACCTCCAATGTGTTGAAAGCGGATCACACATGGCGCAAGGCGGACTTCAATCAAAAAGCACCGGGTCTGGATTGGCAGACGTATTTCGCTGCTGCGGGCTTGGACAAACAGACTGCCATGATCATCTGGCATCCTACCGCGCTGAAAACCTCCGCGGCCTTGGTGGCCTCGACACCCCTGACGACTTGGAAAGACTATTTGCGGTTCCATGTCATTAACCAACGTGCTGACGTGCTGCCAACGGCTTTTTTCAAAGCCAAATTTGCGTTTTATAGCGTCTTAGCAGGCACATCGGTTCCTGAGTCACGCGAGAAATACGCGATCAATGCCACCAACGATGCGTTGGGCGAAGAAGTCGGTAAGCTCTATGTCGCTGATAACTTCACACCCGAAGCAAAAGAACGTATTCGTTCGATGGTGACCAATTTGCTGACAGCATTGAGCAATCGGATTGAAAGCAATACGTGGCTCGCAGCGAGCACCAAGCAAGAAGCCTTACAGAAAATCAAAAATACCTACGTTGGTGTTGGCTATCCTGAAAAATGGCGTGATTATTCAGCACTAGAAGTCAAGGCCGATGACGCGTATGGCAACATGGAGCGTTCTAGCTGGGTAGAGTATCAACGTGCGTTAGCGAAGTTTGGTCAGCCTGTTGATGAGACCGAATGGTGTATGAATCCGCAGTTGGTCAATGCGGTCAACATGCCAATGCAAAATGCGATTGATTTCCCTGCCGCGTATTTGCAATCCCCTAACTTTGATTTGCATGCCAGTGATGCAACTAACTACGGCGCACTGGGCGCAACCATTGGTCACGAAATCAGCCATAGCTTTGATAACACTGGTGCGATGTTTGATTCCAAAGGCGAATTACGTAACTGGTGGACCAAAGCGGATCTGGTGCGTTTCAATACCTCCGCCAAAGCATTGGTCGCTCAGTTTAATCAGTACCGTCCGTTTCCTGATCTCGCGATCAAGGGACAGCAAACACTCGGTGAAAACATTGCCGACTTGGTGGGCCTGATGGCGGCCTATGATGCGTATCATGCGGCGATGAAAGAAAAAGGGCAAACGCCAACAGAAGAAACTGACCGTGAGTTTTTCTTAGCGTATGCCAAATCTTTCCGCAGCAAATTGCGTGATGAAGTACTACGGACAGAAATTATCACCAATGAGCATGCACCATCACCTTATCGCGTACAAACCGTACGTAATCTGGATGCGTGGTACAAAGCGTTCGATGTGAAACCAGGTGATTCGCTGTATTTGGCGCCTGCTAAGCGTGTGCATATTTGGTAAGCGGCTGGTTGTGATCGGTTAGCGCGATCGACGCACCAGCGTCATGCGCTAAAACGTCACCAAAAAAGGTCACCAAAAAAGGCAACCAAAAACATCGCCGGACAAGATAGCTCATAATACGAGGTATATTGTCCGGCTTTTGTTTAGCCGGCACATTGCACCGGAGGTGATTGCACCATGACACGACTTTCTATCTTAGACCTAGCCCCTATTCCTGAAGGCAGTACACCTGCCCAATCGTTTAAAAATTCATTGCATTTGGCGCAACATGCGGAGCGACTTGGCTACCATCGATATTGGTTAGCAGAACACCACGGCATGCCGGGCATTGCCAGTGCTGCAACCGCCGTGTTGATTGGTCACGTTGCCGCAGGCACGACGTCGATCCGTGTGGGCTCTGGCGGCATCATGTTGCCGAATCATTCGCCGTTGGTCATCGCGGAACAATTTGGTACCTTAGAATCTTTATTTCCGGGGCGCATTGATTTGGGTCTGGGACGTGCACCGGGATCGGATCAGCGAACAGCGCGTGCTTTGCGTCGCAACTTGCACTCGGATGCCGATGAATTTCCAAGAGATGTGCAAGAGCTATTGGATTATTTTTCTGATGAACCGCAATCGGCGGTGCGTGCGGTACCGGGAACGGGTTTGCATGTGCCCGTGTGGATTCTTGGTTCTAGTTTGTATGGCGCGCAGTTAGCTGCGGCGCTCGGTTTGCCATATGCGTTTGCCTCGCATTTCGCCCCGCAAGAGCTGATGCAAGCAATTGATATTTATCGCCAGACGTTCCGTCCATCGGCGTACTTGCGTCAGCCGTATGTCATGCTGGGATTTAATGTGTTTGCCGCTGAAACCGATGAGCGTGCGCAGTATTTGGCAAGCTCTGCACAACAGGCTTTCCTCAATTTACGCAGTGGTCGACCCGCTAAAATTCCACCGCCAGTGGAACACTTTTTACAAGGCATCAGTGAAGGTGAGCGGTTCTTGTTGAATCAGATTCTTGCTTGCTCGGCGATTGGTGCGCCGGAGACCGTAGCGACGCAAATGCAGGCATTTATAGCGAAGACTGGTGCGGATGAGTTGATGATTGCGTCCAACATCTTTGATCATGAAGCGCGTTTGGCATCCTACCGAATCGCGATGGAAGTATTCACGCCACAACCTAAGGCATTAATTTAAGCTGGAACAATAAAAAAAGCCCGCAAACAAACATTTGCGGGCATCAAATACCAGAGAGCGTGATTCGGGAGATCTCTCCAGTGGGAGGGGTTCTGACGCTGATGACCAGCGTCAGAGGACATGACTAAATGACTTCAGAATTCGCAGCGGTCAGATCTAAGGGACGTGATCTACGGCGGCGTCCCAGGATCAACCCCAGCAATCGCAACAAGGTACGGTAGACAAATCGCAACATCAGCAAGGTGCATACCGCTTCTAACATCGTCATCGCAAAACCAACGACAGGGTTAAAACGTGTCATGCGGCTACGCATTTTTTGCAACATGCTTTCACGGGCGATTTCAATGCTGTCATAGAAAGTAGGTACGACCAGTAAAGTCAACAGTGTTGAGGTGATCGTGCCGCCGATAATCGCAATCGCCAGCGGACGATAGAATTCACCACCTTCACCCAGTCCCAGTGCCACCGGCATCATCCCTGCAATCAATGCGAACGTCGTCATCAGGATAGGCCGCAAACGGACGCGACCAGCCTGCATTAACGCGTCTTCACGTTGCATGCCTTCGGCTTCATTTTTACGCGCAGCGTCGAGCAACAGAATCGCATTTTTCGCCACCAAGCCCATCAACATAATGACCCCGATCAAGCTCATCAAATTGATCGTGCTACCAGTCACCAGCAAGGCAAGCACCACACCAATCAACGACAAAGGCAGGGATAACATCACACCAATTGGTGCAGTGAACGAGCCAAACTGCATGACCAAAATCAGATACATCAAGCCAATACCGGATAACAAGGCGATGGCCATGGCACCAAATACTTCTTCTTGATCTTGACCAGAACCAGCGATTGCTAAGCCGTATCCTGGTGGATAATCAAAGGACTCTGCCAATTTTTTAGCTTCTGCAATCACTTCACCGTTGGAGCGACCTTGCACATTGGCAGAGACGGTGATCGTCCGTTTGCCTTTGTTATGCTCGATTCCTGAAGGACCTTTCCCCATACTGATCGTCGCAATCTGATCCAGCGGCACCATTTGGTTTGTCCCTGTGACTGCGATTGGCAAGCGTTCGATATTCTCTTTTCTTACGCGATCATCTGGATGCAAACGCACGGCCACATCGCGGGTTTCTCCTGTCGGATCGACCCAGTCACCCACTTCGATACCGGCGAATGCCACACGTAATGCTTGTGCTGCATCGTTAGAAGAAATCCCCATCGAATTCGCCAGACCGCGGTTGAGTTCGATTTTCAGTTCTTTTTTCGGATCTTGCTGAGACAAACCAATATCGACGGCACCCGGCACATCATGTAATTTCTCCATGAAGGCACCAGTGATTTCTAATAGCTTGCGTGAATCAGGGCCAGTAAATTCAATCTGCACAGGTTTTTGCGCACCGTTGTTCAGATCATCTAACACCACGTATTCCGCACCGACAAGCGACTTCACTTTGTTGCGTAATTCGACAGCGATTTCTTTTGCGCTGCGTTTGCGTTCAGTCCGTTTGCCAATATCGACATAAATACGACCACCGGCAGGATTGATGTTGCTGTTCGTTTCTTTGACTTCTTTGATACTACGAGCAATCTCAGCAGCACGTTCCATTTTCAGCTTGGCGTATTCCAATGATGAGGAGGCTGGTGTGCGAACTTCGATCATCAGGTTACCCGAATCGGTAGGAGGTAAGAAACTCGTGCCACCCCATTTTGCTTGTAATCCCAATGCGGTCACCAAACTGATCACCGCAATCGCGCCCATCCAACGACGATGATGCAGCGCCCAAGCGATCACACGGCCATAACGGTCTGCCTGGTGGTCAAACCAATCATTAAAACGCGCCAAGACCTTGCTAATGCCCTTCTTGGGTGCGGTATGGTGGTCTGCAGGATCACCCCAATACGCAGACAACATCGGATCAAGCGTGAAGGAAATACCCAGACTGACCAGCACGGAACAAGTCACTGTCAATGCAAATGGACGGAACCATTCACCTGGCATCCCCGGCATAAACGCGACCGGAATAAATACCGCGATGATAGAGAAGGTTGTGGCAGCAACAGCGAGGCCAATTTCTGCCGTGCCTTCCAACGCTGCTTTGCGGCGGTCAGCACCCATTTGCATGTGACGGACAATGTTCTCACGCACTACAATCGCATCGTCGATCAACACACCAATGGCGAGCGACAAGCCCAACAAGGTCATAAAGTTGAGTGTAAAACCGCATAACCAAACTGCAATGAAGGCAGCAATAACAGAAGTCGGCAAACTCAAGGCGGTAATGAGTGTGGAACGCCAAGAGTTCAGGAAGGCATACACCACAAAGATCGTCAAACAGGCACCGAGCACCAAGGAATCGACTACGTTATTGAGACTGTTTTGCGCTTCTTTACCGCCGTCACGGGTCACTTCTAATTTTGTGCCAGGATGGTTTTTCTCAAAATCTTTATTGATTTCGTCGACCAACTTGTGCACTTCTTTGGCCACAGAAACGGTACTGGCATCGCGTGATTGCGTCACTTGAATACCGACGTTAGGCTTACCACTACGAATCGACAAGCCATTGATATCCGCAAAACTATCTTCAATGGTCGCGACTTGGGCAAGGCGAACGATCTGGTCGCCATTTCGTTTGACCACAATCCCTTGGAATTCTTCTGGGGATTCAATTCGACCAACTAAACGGATACTTTCTTCTTCCAGATCGCCCCGCAGTTTTCCGACGGGTGCGTTACTGTTTTGATTGCGTAAGGCATTGACGACGTCGCTAATAGAAACATTGTATTCACGCAGTTTTTCGGCGCGAACGAGGACGGATAACTCACGCTTTAACGAACCGTTCACGATCACTGTCGAGACACCAGGAATACCACGCAATTTATCTGCCAAAGTATCTTCTGCAAGACGAGAAATCTCGGCATGCGTCAACTTATTCGACGATAACGCTAAATTGAGAATGGGCTGCGCAGAAGGATCCCAACGCTGTATGACAGGCTCACGCATTTCGGTCGGCATCTTGTAGCGGACGCTAGAAATCACGTTACGTACTTCATCGGAGGCTTCGATCATGTTTTTCTTGAAGTTAAACATGATGTCGAAGGTGGCGACACCCTCGTTAGCAGAGGCGTTGAGCTCGGTCACGCCCTGAATACTCATGAGCGATTTTTCAAGGCGATTGATGACATCGCGTTCGACCGTATCAGGCGATGCGCCAGGGTAGGTAATGATCACCGACAAACCCGGTACGGAGACGTCTGGATTCTGATTGACGCGGAGCTTGCTTAACGCCAGCAACCCCATTGCCATCAACGCAATGATCATGACGATCGTTGCAATCGGTCGTTTAATACTGAAATCAGATAAAAACATAATCAGTTTCCTTCAGTACGCTGTGTAGAAGACGCGGCAACTTTGGCAACCGCCATTTCGATATCTTGGTCGTCTTTCAAGTTAGAGCCAGGACTCCGCATCACCACATCGCCTGATGCCAGACCGTGACGAATTTCCACATTGCCAGAGCGTTGGTCCCGCTTACCCAATAGCAGATCGACTTTTTTCAACTTTGCGCCTGTCACTTGCCATGCATACGATTTATCGCCTGCTTTGACGATGGCGCCTTCTGGCAAGGTCAACGCTTCCACCGTGGCTGATTCGATATTGCCTTCCGCATACAAGCCACCTACTTTAGGTTGGTTGCTATCGACAAAACTCACTAAGACCTCGACCTGACGGGTCACATCGTTAGCTGCAGGGTCAACGCGGGTCACTTTGCCGTGGAAATCTTGATTCAGATAGCCATTGACGCGGAAAGTAACAGGTTGGCCTACTTTCACCTGAGAAATGCGGTCGGCAGAGACATTGCCAACAAATCGCATACTGCCCGGATCGATTACTTTGACGAGTTCTTTACCAATGGACGCTGTGTCACCGGCGGAGACCTTGCGTTCACTGACCACACCATCAAACGGCGCGCGGACGACGGTGCGTTGCAATTGCTGGCGAGCGGTCGTTGCCCGGGCTTTGGATGCGGACAATTCGCTACGAGCGGCATCCACTTTCACTTCAGCATCATCCAGCGCTTGCAATGAAGCCATGCCAGAGGCGCGTAACGTTTTTAAGCGTTGTTGAGCGCGTTCTGCTTGTTCTAACGACAAGCTGGCGCTCCGCACGTTATCTTCTGCCGAATTAAGATTGTCTCGGATTGCCGTTTCATCGAGCTTGACGAGGATATCGCCGCGTTTTACCACGTCGCCGTTTTCTTTTAATACTTGCAGGACGATGGCTTGCACTTCTGCCCGTAGATCCGCTTTTCGTTCTGGTTGGATCGAGCCAGTCACAACTGGACCGGAAACCATCGCGTTCGTACCGATTTTGATGGTGTCTTCTGGAGCGATCAGTAGCTTGACTGCTTTCTCTTTCTTCTCTGCATTCTCTTTACCCGCGACACTGGTGGTGCTGGAAGCGGCCGTCTTTTCTGGTTCTTTATTATTGTTACAAGCAGCCAAGGTCGAGGCAATGGCGATGGCTATCAATGTTTTACGTAACATGGCGGGTCTCTTACGCTATAGAAATAATCGGGACTTCAGGGATGGTGCAGTATTGTGTACTGTGGCATCTAAGACAAGTGTCATAGATATAAGTTGCGTTTATTGAGGGATGAAACGCGTTTTTTTGAGGATGAACGGCAAAATAATACCTTCTGTCGGATCACAGAGGGGATAAAAAGCGGCGATGCCGTTCAATTATTTGAGATTTTTACTGCCGGATGACACGGAAGAGGGGGGGATACCGCAAGAAGTACGCTCTGGGAAAGAATGGGTGACTTCGAGTCGGCTTAACAAGCCGTCAGTGGCATCATCGATGTAATCGAGCACCAGATCAAAGCTCTTGCCGCCCTCGTAGTAGGGATCAGGCACTTCGGATGCGTTCGTATGTTGTGCATACGCCATCAATAAGCCGAGTTTGGACCGATAGCTCGTCGGACAGGCGGCTTCCAATAGGGCAAGATTGTGCTTGTCCATCGCAAGGATCAAGTCAAATTGCTCAAAGTCATTTGCTTTGACCTGGCGGGCGCGCTGCTTACTCAGATCGTAACCGCGTTTCAAAGCATGCGACTGAGCACGTGGATCTGGTGCTTCACCAACATGATTGAGGTACATACCGGCCGAATCAATAGTCAGATAATCCGCCAACCCGCGTGCGCGCACCTTCGCTTGAAACACAGCTTCAGCGGTGGGTGAGCGGCAAATATTGCCCATACATACAAAGAGAATAGAAGTCACTTTGGGAGGTGTCATCGGCGGCGTTGATGGAAAAACTATCTGAGATAAACATGACAAACACCGCACATGGTACGCGGATTTATTGTAAAAAAATGCCAAATTCTTCTAGACAAATGTGAACAATTCATAAATCCTCGAAGACAACTCGTTTCTTTCCGAGTGACAACGGCGAAGCGATAGGAGTGGCCTCGATGTATGGCAAAAATGGATGGCAAAACGTTACCCTTGAAGGGTAGAGCTGGCGATCACTTGCCAGCTTGAAACACCTTGTTCATTCGTTACGATAAACATACATTGCCACGCACAGTAGCACCCCAACGGCATACAGCAAACGGGTATCGCTACCAATCACATAGGGATAGAACATCATTGCGACGCCCAGCCATTTGGTTTTTGTTCGTGCCGTTTTTTTACCAAACCGATACGCCACAAAACCAACAATCCCAAAAATGATGGCACCAAACAGATAAGCGGGTGTGGGTAACAAGCCCATCAACATCCCTTGCATTTCTTCATCATTCATAGCGATAACTTTCTTTCTGGTTCTGGTGAATGAAGATGATGGAGGACAGCATCCACTGTGATCACGCTTGCAGCAAAATCGCGATCGAGGTGCCTACGCCTGCCATCCATATCAGCGTCCGCAGCGTACCGACGTTCATCAGATAGGCGATGACGTATAAAACACGAATCACAATGAAAGCGATCGCCAGTACATCGACTCGCCCCTGATCTGCATGAGCTTGCTGCGCCAGAACGACCGCTGCGATAAACAGTGGCAACGCTTCCCAACCGTTGTTTTGAGCCGCCTGAGCACGTTGCGGCCAGCCTGTGAGGCGATTTGCCCATTCACGTGGATTGTTATTGTCATAGCGACCTGCGCCGCCTGCCGTCTTTGCCGAGGCACCTTTGGCAAGACCGACAGTGATGATGGGCAACAAACAAGCAATTAATACACACCAGTTCGCGATCGTCATTTTTATCTCCTATAGATTGTGTTTTGCTCAGTGATCAGAATTTTCGTTTCGACATACTAAGTGAAAAGCTGTTCTTTAGCACCATGACTTCTTTTTTGTTTTCACCGGTTTCTATTTTGGTTGACAGCCAATTGTTAAAAAAAATCAGTTTAGAACGACTCTACCAAATCAGCTATTTTTCAAAAAACGTTGTCAACAGCTTGTCTCTCGACCGCGTTCTTGGCTTACGTAGACACACTACGCTAAACAAAGTAAGCAGTAAAAAAGAAATCATCCACGTTTCACTTTATATAGAACAGGACTCATCATGAAAACGATTATCGCCGCCATCATCGCTACAACGTTCGCAATGGGTACAGCGTTCGCCCAGACACCCGCAGCGAGCGCACCAGCAAAAGCCAGTGCAGCTCCAGCAGCAGTAACCGCACCAGCGCCAACCGCTAGCAAAGTTGACACCAATGTTGCTGCACCAGTTGCCAAAGTAGCGCATAAAAAACATCTGAAAAAAGAGGTGAAAGCCGAAGCAAAAACAGAAGCAAAAACTGAAGCAAAAACTGAAACTAAAGCCGACACAAAGACAGTTGCCAAAGCAGAAGCAACGACCGATACAAAAGTCGCTGCTGTCACAACAGTCGCAAAAAGTGGTGCAGCACCAGCCGTAAAAAAAGTAGAAGCACCAAAGAAATAATGTGAAGCAGTATTCAAGATCAACGTCGAATTCGACGCAGAAATAAACGCAGAAATAGACGTAGAAATAAACGCAAAACTAACGTAAAAACGAACGAAGAAAGAATAGGAACTATCATGAAAACAGTTATCGCCGCCATCATCGCTACCACTTTCGCAATGGGCACCGCTTTCGCACAAACGCCAGCAACAACAGCACCTGCTAAGAGCGCAACACCTGCCACACCAGCAGCAGTAAGTGCACCAGCGGCAAGTGCCAAAGCAGATACAAAAGTCGAAGCACCAGTCGTCAAACATGCACACAAAAAGCACGTGAAAAAAGACGCAGGCGCTGAAACAAAAACCGACGCAAAAGTTGATGCAAAAACAGATGCAAAAGTAGACGCAAAAACAGGACCAGCAACACCTGCTGTTAAGAAATAAATTTAACGGTTACCGCTAGAAATTGACCGTCACACGTAAGAACAGTCGCATTCAATTAACGATTAAAGATTAGGAACTATCATGAAAACAATTATCGCCGCTATCATCGCAACGACCTTTGCAATGGGTACTGCTTTCGCACAAACACCAACAGAGGCTGCGCAAGCAAAAGTAGCAGCACCAGTTGCAACAGCAAAAGCTGCCGCCACTACAACAGCAACTACAGCAGCAACAACGGCAACTGCGCCAGCAGCATCCGCAGTAGCAACCGCTGCATCACAGGCAAAAGCAACAGTGCCTGGTGAGAAAACTAAAATGAAGCATCATATGGATGCGAAAAAAGCGGCTGTTGAAAAAACAGAAGCAAAGATGGAAACGAAAACAGAAGTAAAACCAGAAGTGAAATCAGAAGTCAAAGCTGACACGAAAGTTGACGCGAAGGTAGCAACAAAAATCGCACCGAAGCCACAACTCGATAAAGTCGCTGCTTCTAAATAAGTCGAGCCGTAAGAAGTAAGAAGTACGATGTGAGAAGTACGATGTAAGAAGTGTTGTTAGCGTGAAGAAACACCAGTTCAGCGATGAACTGGTGTTTTTTTTATCGACGTCGCATGCACTGAATGGTCGCCTCATCAACGATGCCATCCGCCGCGCACTCCTTGAGCGTTCGTTCTTTTTTTGATTTTTTGACGGTCGGTTGACTTGGTGTCGTCACGGTAGCGGCTTGTCCTAGATTGGCTTGCCCTACCTTGTATTCGTAGTGAAACTCAAACGCAAAACGTTCTTGTTTGTCTTCGGCGGTGACGCGCACTAATTCACTCGTTTCACCTGCTTTTAATAAGCGGACGACCGGCCAGTTGGACGTCGATGCAATGTTCGTCGAACTGACCAAGGTCAGTGTCACGGTCAGCGGCGTTTGACTCAGATTATGCGCCATGACAATGTTCGCGTCGTCTTCTTTGATCGTTTCGACTTGGAGCAAACTCTCTTGAGATTGAGCCAGTAAAGGTAGTCCCTGCAAACATATCAGCAGGCTGACTCCTAGCAGTATTCGTCGTAATGGAGCGTGATTCATTGTGGAGGGCTTTCTAATGCTCGGCCATGTAAATGATGCGCGGACAGGTCGGATCTTGCTTTGTTTGTGGACACCAAAAAGAAACCGTCATCGACCAGCGACGACATGAA
This sequence comes from Undibacterium sp. MH2W, assembly GCF_049340215.1. Taxonomy (NCBI): domain Bacteria; kingdom Pseudomonadati; phylum Pseudomonadota; class Betaproteobacteria; order Burkholderiales; family Oxalobacteraceae; genus Undibacterium; species Undibacterium sp. MH2W. The sequence goes on from NZ_JBMPPA010000002.1 coordinate 233,701, forward strand.
ATCTCAATCAAATCTGAACGGTTTCCGCTACCCATATTGCAGGTCGATTGTAATGCCTGATCAATACTTCGTCCTTGAAAATAGCCGTAGCCACTCACTTTTTTTAAAGTCGTGATCGCGCGTGCGGGGTCGAGTGTGCCGGGGCGAACCAATAATTTGCGTGTTTCTGGTCCGTTCGACAGCGGTAGTATTGTTTCCAATTCGGATTCACTGCAACTCCATTCATTCCCGTCACGACCACATTGGGCAACGTGGTACAACGGTTGACCTTGTAACTGTGCATGGGGACGACATTTCACGTCCGCAAAATGTGCACGACTGTTGGCTTCCAGCGAACGGGCATCAATCTCAGCGACCGCCAGACCCCATTTGTCACCGCACACCATCCGCTCGAGCTGCAAGCGCTCCGCACGCGAAACCTTTGCTGGAAAGCTTTCGTCACTCGCCAACGCAATATGGTTGGTTGCGGTGAGGAGGCATACCATCAGTGCAGAAAACAAGACACGTTGATTCATAAAGACGTGAAGAAAATAGGTGTGGATGCAATGCATGGGCGATGTCTGAAATCGTATCATGGGTCGACCTATTTCCTCATCGCTCGTGCATCACCAGCGCCGCATTACAACTCAGTATTCGCTGTGGTACGCAACGCTGCCAATTGCTGATGGAGTGCATCCTCCCAGCTGACTTTGATTTGTTGCTTCGCTCGCAGGTAGTGATCGCTGAACACATCGAGATACGCATCAAGCGTTTGCGCCGCTTGCGTTTCCCCCGCCATCCCCAGACATATCGCCGCCACCTCGGCCGTACACAAATGATCATCGCGCTTCGAGCGTCGCAGACGATAGCGAGAAAGTTGTTCTGGTGCCAGACTGAGAACAGGAAACGGCAGCAGATACGGGCTCTTTTTAAAAATTTTGCGCGCCTCTGACCACGTGGCATCGAGCAAAATAAAGAGAGGACGTTTTGTTGGTGTGGCGGCGACTTCTGCTTGTGCGTCTGTCGCTGCACCTGCTTCAGCCTCTGCGATTAAGTGACTGACGACGCGCTCCGGTGCCACAAATTCACCCGGAAACACCACATAGGGCTGCCACTGAGGATCGGCCAGCACAGCAAGTAATGCGGGGTCGGTTTCCGTCCGCGCCCAGCCAAAGGCCATGGTATCGGGGATGACATCGGCAATCAGCCAGCCAGTGTTGCTTGGTTTGAGTGTTTCATGCTCTGCCATCAACAAACAAAACCCGGCGCGTGTTGGGACAATAGGGCGCAGATGACACAAACAATGACTTAATATTAACCGGCATCCACCGCACCGCTCGCCATGCGGCCCACCTCGTGCAAGGAAGGGACGGGTGCTGCGCAATAAACGCGCAGACCGCAACCGAGAAACAGCATGCGGCGGAAAAAGCGGTGGGACAGTGGTCATGATGGCAACGATGAAATGCGGAGTGCAGTAGAGGCATGCATTTTAGTGCAGGCACCGCAAATCACCTACAACAAGTCGCCATCCTCTTGTCGTTATCCTATTCTTCTGCCGGACGATGATCGAGTGCAATAAAATCCGGCTTTTCTCGGACAAAACACTCTGGACACGGAAAATCCTCCGGAAGCGATGACCACAGCGTCCCTGGCGCATATCCCTCATGCGCACAACCTTGCTGTTCGTCATACACATAGCCACAGTCAGGGCATTGGTAGCGGTGCATGGGTTCTCCTTAGGATGTGGTGGGGCGATGATACCGCTGAATCAGTGCCTCGCGCCGTGCTGGATCAAGGTTGACGCGCATCATATCGCCCTCTGCCCATGCCACCACCCGAGGATTCATGATGGCAAACCACAGCGGAGGAATCATTGCCACCAAAAACATCCCAAAATAACCTTGGGGTAATTGCGGCACATCGTCATAGTCGCGCAACACCTGATAGGGCATCGTCGGATGAGCATGGTGATCCGAATGGCGTTGGAGATGGACCAATAATAAATTCGATAATTTGAAGTTACTGTTCCATGAATGCTTAGGCTCACAACGTTGATAACGACCATTCGCTTCTTTTTGGCGTAACAAGCCATAATGTTCAACGTAGTTGGCTAAGGTTAATTGCCACCAACCAAACCCCGCTGCCAAGAGCAAAAAGGGAACCAAGACCACCCCCCAAAAAGACACCATCAGCCCATACATCAACAGCGTAAAGACCCATTGCTGCACGATCTCGTTATGGGGTGACCACCAGCGTTGATGTTGGCGCTCTAGTCGCTGCGTTTCCAGTTCCCACGCCCGCACCAATGCACCGGGCAATTCCCGTCTGGCAAAGCGATACAGCGATTCCCCAAAACGTGCCGACGCCGGATCTTCTGGCGTGGCGACATTCTTGTGATGCCCCTTATTATGCTCCACGATGAAATGCCCATAGCCACAACATGCCAGCACCAGCTTACCTGCCCAAGTTTGTTGTTTGTCGGTCACTTTGTGCCCAAGTTCGTGCCCAATGGCCAAACCAACGCCATTAATGAGACCCGCACTTAATCCTGCTCCCAGCATGACCAGTGCTGACCATTGCCAATGGGACACCGTATAGGCCATTCCTATCATCGCAACCCAATGCATGACTGCGGCGCAGTACAGCACGCGGGCAAAGTAACGATCGTTTTTGAGGTGCTCGACTTGTTCGTCGCTCGGGTTGGCGTGGTCTTTGCCGACAATGCTATCGAGTATAGGCACCAGCAGATACCCCACCGGTACGACTAGCCACAGCCATGCCCCTTGATGAAAGTGTACGGCCAACACCGCAGACAACAAGGGTAAGGTCGGTAACAGTAAGGAGGTGAGATACCAATAGCGTTTATGGGCGAGCCATTTCTGCTCGAGTGCAGAGGCCCAGCCTGAAGGGACGGTGGTTGCCATAGTTGTCTCCGATATGGTTGTCGTAATGGTTTTTTTTTTGATAATCCGTTCGTGTATTCTCTTCCTTACGGTCTTGCTAAAGTACGATAAACTGCGCTTGTTTTTATCAAAAAACGCTCATTGTCAGACAACGGAAGAGGTGCCAGCATGAAAGTGTGGGAAGAAGTCAGTCGGCTTCTGGGCGTGAAACCGATCGTGAGTGCGGCCATCGGGCCTGTCACTGGCGAAGGCTTGTCTTTGCATGCAGAGCGTTATCTGTTTCGGATGACACAACGGGAGATCCCTGCGTTGCCTGCGATGGTATTGCTGTCGCATTTAGGCGGTGGCCGCGCCCATGAGGCGCATCAGGCGGATACCGTGTTTGATTCTATTCCCAGCTTTTCCGCCGCGATGCGCGCAAATTGTCCGACGCATTGGCAATTTGGCGGCGCGATCGATGTGGCGATTTTTTATTTCTCTGAACCACTGCATGGGGATGCGTTGCGATTGCACCATCTGATCAGTGGTAGCAGCACGCTTTATTCCTTCAACGATCCGCTGGTCAATGCACTGGCTCGTCAGATCGTCGATGAACTAGCAAAAGCGCGAGGTGGTGACGCCGATTACGTCCACCGCCTGAGCGCGTTGATGGTGGAACAATCGTGCCGGACTATCGAAGGAATGACAGGCAAAGGAATGCGCCCCGATCCTTTACAAATCGGCCGCCTTGAGCAAGTTCTTGGTTGGATTCAACAAAATCTGTCGTCTTCATTACCCGTCGTTGATCTCGCCCGACGAGCAGGTGTGAGCACCGCGCATTGTCGGCGTTTATTTCTTGATGCCATGGGCATGGCGCCGCATCAGTATATTCTGCAACAACGTTTGCAGCGGGCGAGTGAGTTACTGACCAGAACGGATCTGAGTATCGAGCGTATCGCGCAGGAATGTGGTTTCAGTAGTCAGAGTCATTTAACCGCTGCATTCAAAACAGCATACGGTGTGACACCTGCGAAGATGAAGCAGAAAGCGAAGTTATCGCAGTTTGTGGCGTAGGGTAGTGATGATCTTTCCCCCAAAGCCCCAGAAGGGTGGGGGAAAGGCAGGGTGCCTATTTAGGCGAATTTCGCGTAATACGCTTGTACAGTAGGCAACGAAGAAATGCGCTGTAAATGGGCATTCAGTGCTGGCGCAACTTTTTCAACGAGGTCTGTTGGTACATGATCCAGGCGACCAGAATTCAAGCCGCGGATGTCCACAAACACTTTCAAATCCGCCACAGTTAAGCGGTTGTCGGCGAAATATTCGCCGCCGTGGGCCAGTAACTGCTTTTCTAACCATTGTAAGTAGACCGGCATTGGACCGTTCACCAAGGCAAGACGAGCGGCTTTTTGCTCTTCGCCCGTCATCCGGAACGTCGGACCGAGTCGCACAATCGATTCTTCCACCACATACATCACTTCGTCGCACAACAAGGCTTGGAACGCGTCGTTTGGATACAGACCCGCCAGTTTGCCTGCGTAACGCAGCATGGCATCGCACTGTGTCACGGTCACGCCATCCACTTCTAATGTAGGTACCTGACCAAACGGTGTCGTTTTACGCACTTCTGGAAACTCAGCAAAGCTAAAACGGTGATCTTCAAATGCGATGCCGCCGATGGCCAATGCGAGTCTGACGGGTTCGCCGCGACCGCCGTGCACATCGAAATAGGTAAGTTTGAGTTGAGACATGCGTTGCTCCTGAATGCTGAGTAATTGAAATAGTTGATTTGATCGTCATTCGCGTCTTGATATCGCTAGTCATGAGGGCAGACACAACGTGTTTTGTTGTGCTGCAAAATGATCCACTGATACAAGACGCGCAGACCATAGACGCGCAGATCATCGCCGCGCAGATCATAGCACGCACCAAAGCGGTGTGTTGTGGCTATCTCGCGCGACATTTCTCCACCGCCGCTGCCACGGTCACTTGCGCGGATTGACTGATTTGGTCCGTCACTGCGACTGCCGAGTCTGCACAAGTGACCGTCGCCCCTTTAAAGCCGCGCTGGGCTGGAATGCTGCCGGTACTTGCGCCTACTTCCGCGACACCAAAGATTTTTTTGCGGTTCTCTGCCTCATGCAGACTCTTCTCAAACTCATCGTGCGTTATTCCAGCGGCATTTGCCGTGCTATTGCTCAGAAGCGGTGGTTTTTCGTCGGTATTGTTGAGTTCTTTACTGATATCTTTGACAACCTGCTTTGACTCCGCGCTCAATGGCTGCGCGAGAACTTGCCCAGAGAGTCCCCCGGTTGATTGTGCCGCTGGGGGCGCGACGTTTGTCACAGGTGGTGCTATCTGTGCTTGTACATTGCCGTACAAGAATATTCCTCCGGACAGGCAAACACAGAGGGTGGCCAAACGACGGGCGGAATACGTGTGTAGTTTCATAACGACTTTCATTTTGCTCTTTCAAGCAATTTCAAAAAAATAATTATTTGCGGCCAGCAAACTTTTCAAATTTGTATTAAATTCTTGATATAGACCCTATATCACCTTATTGCCCTATACGGAATATTTGTTTTTAGAAACAAGTGTCGATATGTTCTTTGATACTATCACCGAAGTTCGCTTAATTTCTGCAATCCACTAAACACAATAAGAGACTGATGGCATGACAATAAAATTCAAAAAATATACCGAATGGACAGTAGGATCAAAATTAACGCTAATAGTTTCCGTTGTTTTCAGCTTGATCTTATTAACCTTCACATCAGTGGTGAACTATAACCTCAAGCAACAGGCAGACGCGCAGGCGGTGACCGATGTCACGGAGAGAACACAGTTTGTTGTCGATATGCTCAATATCTTTGATGCAGACTTGCGCAATCAAGCAAGTGACGCGCTCAAAGTGTTCAAAGGTAATTTTAAAGACGGTTTCGAACTTGACACTGCACGGACAGTCGACGTCGCGGGTGCCGCGACCCCAGTCCTCAAGTCAGGCGGCAAGGATCTGAACGGTGATCTGAGTTTTACAGACCGTTTGACCAGTGAAATTGGTGCCGTCGCCACCGTGTTCGTTAAAAGCGGCGATGACTTCATCCGTATCTCCACATCGCTCAAAAACGATAAAGGCGAACGCGCGATCGGCACACCACTGAACCACGCCAGCCCTGCCTACAAAACGCTCACCGATGGCAAAGGATATGTCGGTCTGACCGAATTGTTCAACAAACAGTACATGACCCAATACGATCCGATCGTTGATGCCAGCGGTAAAGTCATCGGTGCCTTGTTTGTTGGTAAAGACTTTACGGCCGCGATTAACGAAGTCAAAGACAAAATTCGCTCCATCAAACTCGGCAAATCGGGTTATTTTTATGCATTAGATGCCCGTGAAGGTAAAACCTACGGCAACCTGTTCTTGCATCCGACCAAAGAAGGTAAAAATATCCTCGATTCCAAAGATGGAAACGGCCACGAATTTATCAAAGAAATCCTCGAGAAAAAACAAGGCTTAATCCGCTATCCATGGATCAACACGGAGCTAGGCGAAACCGATGCCCGAGAAAAAATCGTCGCGTTCTATCCGATCAAAGGCTGGAACTGGGTTGTCGCAGGTGGCATGTATGCAGATGAATATGCAGCAGAATCCAATCGCACTAACCAGCGCTATCAGATCATTAGCCTGGTGATCGTGGTGCTGTTGGGTGTCTTCATGTTCAAGGTCATGCAGATCCGCTTAAGCACGCCGCTGGCGCAGGTGATTGATGCCGCCAATAAAATGGCTAACGGTGATCTCACCACCTCCGTACGCGTGACCCGTGTCGATGAAATCGGTCAGCTCATGCATGCCATCAACGGCATTGGCGAAGGCCTGCGTTCGCTGATTAACGAAGTCCAGCAAAGCGCCAACATGATCGCGTATTCGTCACAAGAACTGTCTGACGGCAACGTTGATCTCTCCGCTAGAACTGAATCACAAGCAAGCTCCTTAGAGCAAACGGCCGCCTCCATGGACGAAATGACGGGCACGGTTAAACAAAACTCCGAAGGCGCGAAACACGCCAATGATTTAGTCCTTGCCGCAGCAGAAGTTGCGTCGCGTGGCGGCAAAGTCGTCCATGACGTGATCGACACCATGTCCTCGATCAAAGACAGCTCCAGAAAAATCGTCGACATCATCAGCGTTATCGACGGCATCGCCTTCCAGACCAACATTCTGGCGCTGAACGCCGCCGTCGAAGCCGCCCGTGCCGGCGAACAAGGTCGCGGCTTTGCTGTGGTTGCGAGCGAAGTCCGAAACCTAGCACAACGCTCCGCCAGCGCCGCCAAAGAAATCGCCGCCCTGATTAAAGACTCCGTCTCCAAAGTCGAATCCGGCAACCTCTTGGCAGAACAAACCGGCAAAACCATGGAAGACGTCCTCCGCGCCGTCGACCAAATCACCCAAATCACCGCCGAGATTTCTCACGCCAGCCAAGAACAAAGCGACGGCATCGAACAAATCAACCAAGCCGTCGCCCAAATGGACGACATGACCCAACAAAACTCCGCCCTGGTCGAAGAAGCCTCCGCCGCAACAGAAACTATGCGCGAGCAGGTGGAGCATTTGGTGAGGTTGATTAGTGCGTTTAAGTTGAGATAAATTGCCGTAGAAAAAAATCATCGGCGCAAAAAAAGGAACCACATCTCTGTTTGGGCATGCCCATCAGGATGTGGTTCTTTTTTTTGTGCGGACTTTTTTACTTATCGAAGGCGCACAAAATCGCCGCGTTACAGTTTTTCGACTCCTAGTAACACACATAAATCGTCGAAGTGAGCTTGGGCACCGCCTCGTTCAGTAAATTTATTATTTTTGCCATAAGGCGATCAATAGTTCTGGTGTCATGCGCGCCAATAAAAATGATATAAAGTCTAAATTGAATTACAAGAAGGTCACCTTATTGATAAAAGATTAGGTCTCAATATCCGAATCTAAATTTATAACATTTTCTGACCCAAACCATTTGCGAGCTTTCGCTAAAACTTCTGTTGTGGGAGACTCATAGAACACAGCAAGATTTTCTTTCGCGCGAGTACAACATACATAAAATATTTTTTGAGTTCGTGTTATGACGTTTTTTTTATCAGTTCGGTCTGTAAAGAGATACTCAAAATTATACTTATTCCAATTTCCATTATTGAGTACAACGAAAACATTTGAGAATTCCGATCCCTTTGTTTTGTGCTGTGTTGAAAATGGTGTGGAGCCTTCGAGATATTTAAACAAATTCTGAAACTCTAAATACGGAAGCGCGACGACTTGTTCGTAAATATAGAGTCTTCTTTTATTAAAATTTAGTAGTCGATCATCGATCCTAACGATCCCACTCTTATTCGCCTCTTCGATTACTTGCCCGATCGTTTTACCATCTAAAGTTACAAAACCATCCATTTCTCTCTTAAGGTCAATTTTGTCTTGCAGCGAATTGATTTCTCGGTCAGTCACTCGCAAGAACTCATTAAATTGTCCATTCATATAGAGTTGTACGTTTTTTTGAATTCTAAACAGGTGTTTAATTAAATCGTCTCGATTTGAACCAGTTTTACTTATCTCGTCTTCGCTATTTTTTTTGTCATCAAGAAGGTGATCTTTATCGATAAAAAGTGAAGCAAGATCTCTGTAAGGCAAACTGCACGCGAGATTAAATATTGCTTTGTGTTTTCCGATATAGGTGAGCATTCCATCTGTTGGGTCGATGGCTTTAAGTTCTTTCGCTGACTTACCCTGTTTCAAAGAGCAAACAACTTCGCCAAAAGTTTTTTCTTCGACTGAAGTCTCAGGTTCCTTGTCCTTAATGTAGGCTTTTATTCGTTTTACATATTCTAAGACTTTGTCACCATCATAAATTCTCATTAGCTCGCCAAAGCCCGCTTTGGTAGCTATAAGGTTATGTGTCAAATTTAACTCTTTCGAATTTTTTGAATTTGAGAAATCCCATCCTAATAAGGACTTCGCTTTTGAAATGTCATTTTTCTTTGAGTATAGAAACTTTAAATTTCCTTCTTTAATTTCTCCACCTACATCCATATTTGGTGCAGAAATGTCGTTGGAGGGAATTTGAACTAGGCCGTCGTTCCTTAGCGCGTTCGCCAAGTCTATTACTTTCTTTGGATTTCGGCGATTTTGCTGCTTCTGAATTTCAGTAACTTTTCCAATACCTGTTCCTATATATGCATTCAGGCTTCCGACACCTTCATCATAAATGGACTGCATAGCATCGCCGAAAAAGCCCACAATATTCCGCTTTCCAGAACGATTTAAGCAAGAAAGTAAAATTTCAATTACATCTTTACTTGTGTCTTGGTACTCATCAACCATTATAAATGAGTAACAGTCTTGTATAATACGGCACAGTTTTTCATAGCGTTTAAACATTTCTCTTGCAACTGTAATCAGTTCATCGTGAGAAATTATTCCCTCCCTTAACCTGACATATTCTTTGTAGCGAATTTGATCTGGGATGAACTCTAATTTTTGTAGCTCTCCATCTGAATCTAAAACACTAAATTGAGATACTTCACTATCGTTAATGAGGTCGAGAAGCACACTTTTTAGTTCAGTTTGATAGTGTTTTATTGAGTCCCACAGAAAATCGTGAATTGTCGATACACGAAGATTTGGATGATTTACTCTTTGTTCAATTTCTCGGACGGCGGCGTTTGTATATGTGATACAAGCGATACGCGCTATTGGTCGCGACCCAATAAGATGCCTAATTATTTCTACAAGCGAATAAGTTTTCCCGCTGCCAGCACCCCCGCTAAGTAGGAAATTGTTTCCGAGGTCAATGGCTTCAACCACTTGTTTTGCCTCTTTGCTTAGCTCCCCAAGCATCATTGTTTGCATAGCCATTCAAGCCCCTCTTCGATATAGCTAGGAGTTTTCCAGTTAGAATAATCCGAAGTAGTGTCACTTTTGCTGTTAAGCAGGATCTCGATGGCCAAAGATGGCTTGCTGCCTACGGCTTTTTCTGCGAATTCGAACACATTACATTTATTTTCCACATATTTTTTAAACCATTTTTGTGTAAGGGATGGAAATTTAAGAGGACAGGTACCAAGTAAATTCTTGTTAATTGAGAAAAAAGCGTCTTCAAAGCTTCTAGCGTGATAGCCATCTTCTTCAGTTTGATAAACCATGAGTAAATTGCCATTTATATCTGGAATCCACTTGTCCCCCTCTTTTTTAAGACTCTTTTTTTCAAGAGTTAATTTCTTAAAATAGTCGAGATCTTTCGTATCGTTATCGTGATAAAAACATAAGGAAGAGTTAGATGTATGTTTGGCTCTCGTATCATTTGGGGAACACTTGATTTGGGCGGTGACTTCATTACCATTTGTGTACTTTTTAGTAGTCACTCCATCGTCTTCATATTCGACCTCCTCAAAATAGCTGTCGATATCTGTAATGATTAATGTTTTTAATTCGAAAAAATGGATGAACTTTTCAAACACTTTAGAGTGAGCGCCGACTTCAACTATTGAGATATTTTGAGAAAGTAAAGGCGAATATTCATTTGAAGGTTTTTCTTGATCGAATTTCTTCATCATTGCTGGAAGAAGAATTTTCTCGGTTTCGCCCTCAACTAATATCGCTTTGTCTGCGAAAAACAGCTCGGCTCGGTTCAGAGTCAAATATTGTTTCAGAAATTTGTAGTGCTGCTTGTATGTTGTGTCAACATCGGGATCTGTTGAAGAATATTGGTCTTGCAGGATTTTGAGACTTTTCGCCCTAACACCATTACCGGTTTGTACCTTCCAAAAGTATTTAATATCATCAAAATCACACTCGGCAACGATGTGTGAAGAGTGTGTGCTAATAATCGTTTGAAGGTTGACATTCAAACCGTCATCACGTGATCGGCTTTCCAAAAGCAACGATTTTATATTTTTTATGAATACATATTGCATTTGTGGATGCGTATGTGCTTCTGGCTCTTCAATAAACAGGAGATTAATCGCTGCTGGTTTTTCTTTTGAAGAACCTCGAAATGCGGCCATTAACATTTCAATCTCGAAAATCATACTTATTAGGTTCATATAGCCTAAACCGTTGAAATACTCTGGAAGTCGATGTGTGTCATGTGAGTATAGGACGGTTGTATTTCCTTCCAATAATTCCCTGTGCTGCAAAGTTGAAGCAATCTTGACTTGCGTATCACTTTCTTTTAACCCACCAAATTTTGATACTTTCTTCAACAACCCCTCGAACATGTTTTGATAAATGCCACTCAATTCTTGATCTGTCTCTCGTAGCTTTTTCTTGAAGGCAGCTACAGTTGCTTCTTGTTCGATGCTTCCAGCACTTTTCTTATAAATCGATGCAGTTTGTGTTGACAGTGTCTTATCGGTATCTTTATTGGTAACGCTCCTTTTTGCACTGATGTACTTAAAAGAGATCACATCTTGTAGTCCGATCTTTTCTTTAACTAGATCAGTGAATACGTTTGGATCTGAGAGTGAAACACTCTTTTTTCCTATCGACCCAAAGTAATCTTCCAGATTTTCACTGAGAAAAAGAGCTGGATCGTTTTCAAATTTATCTTTGCACAATTTAAAATCGTTACACATGGTACTTAACTGAGCGTAAGAAAGGACGTAATCGAACTCCAGTAAAATATGGTTGTCCTTGGGATCAAGGCTCATGATCAATTGATTTACACTTGAGAGATCATCTTTTTCATCATACTCAATGTCGATTTTTAGACTAATTCCAATGGGAATGTAGTCTTTTTCTTGAATGACTTCTTCTTTACTGACTAGTTTAATCAGCTTATTTTTTAATTCGATGTTGAAGTCATCATAAGTGAACTTGTTTTTCTCTGATGCGTTTAAGAACTTGTCCAAAGCGATAAGGAATGATGTTTTTCCAGAGTTATTTTTGCCAATTACTAGCGAAAGATCATGTTCGAGCTCGATTGTAAAGTCCTGAAGAAGTCGAAAATTCCTGATCTCAATACGAATTATTTTCATGCATGGCTCCACAAATGAGAAAGGACTGCCGGTAAAATTTTAGTTGCTTACTTTTCAAAATATATATTCTTTTTTTCATCTTAAATGCATTGAGCACAAAAAAACCAGCTTGATGCTGGTCTTCCTGTTTTTTGCATTATTGATGACACTAACTTGGCACAGTTTTCAATTATCGTGTCATTCGACATCTTTTCATTTTCTAAGGAACCCTACAAGATATAAATTTTTTGGGAAAAATTTATACTCCAACGGGAACCTACAACCTTAAACGTCAATATTCCCCGCCCTCAACGCATTCGACTCAATAAACGCACGGCGTGGTTCGACGTCGTCGCCCATCAGTGTCGTGAAAATCTGGTCGGCGGCGATGGCGTCTTCGATTTGGACCTTCAACAGGCGGCGGACGGTTGGGTCCATGGTGGTTTCCCAGAGTTGGTCTGGGTTCATTTCGCCCAGTCCTTTGTAGCGTTGCTTGCTGACGCCGCGTTCGGCTTCGTCGCGGAGCCACAGCATGGCGTGGTGGAAGTCTTGTACGGCGATTTCTTTCGCGCGTTCGCCTTCGCCACGGCGCATGAATGCGCCTTCGCCTAAGAGGCCTTTAAACGTTGCAGCGGCGCTTTCTAAGACTTTGTAGTCGGTGGCTTCGACAAAGTCTGCGTCGATGCTGGTGACCTTGATGTTGCCGTGGTACATGCGTTCGATGCGCAGGCTAAAGGCACCTGAGAGTTCATCCGTGCGGACCACTGCTTTGACGGCGGGGTCGTTGATCGCTTTGGTCATGTTGATCGCGGACTGTTCAGCGTTTTCTAAGGTGTCCATTTTGAGGGTAACACCGGTCATGATCGCTGTCAGTGCGGCGCGGTCGATGACGCGCGTTAAGCGCATCATGATGGCGTTAGCGAGGTTGTATTGACGTACCAGTTCCGCCAGTGCATCGCCCGTGATAGGGTCTGCGCCAGTGCTTGGAATCAGCGAAGCGCCGGTCAGTGCCACGGTCATCATGTAAGTGGCTTCTTCGGCGTCATCTTTGAGGTAACGTTCATCGCGACCGGCTTTGACTTTGTACAGTGGTGGCTGGGCGATGTAGATGTGACCGCGTTCGACCAATTGAGGCATTTGGCGATAGAAGAGGGTCAGCAGCAGGGTACGGATGTGGGCACCGTCGACGTCCGCATCAGTCATGATGATAATGCGGTGGTAGCGCAGTTTGTCGGCGTTGAATTCATCAGGGCCGATGCTGGTGCCGAGCGTGGCGATCAGTGTGGTGATCTGTTCGCTGGAGAGCATTTTTTCAAAGCGCGCTTTTTCGACGTTGAGTACTTTACCGCGCAGAGGCAAAATCGCTTGGAACTTACGATCACGACCTTGTTTCGCTGAACCGCCCGCAGAGTCACCCTCGACGATGTACAGTTCGCACAGGGCAGGATCTTTTTCTTGGCAATCAGCCAGTTTCGATGACAAGCCCAGACCGTCCATGACACCTTTACGGCGGGTCAGTTCACGTGCTTTACGTGCGGCTTCGCGGGCGCGGGAGGCTTCAACGATTTTGCCGCAAATGATCTTGGCGTCGTTCGGTTTTTCCATCAAGAAATCGGTCAGTGTTTTTGCGACGATTTCTTCAACAGGACCGCGAACTTCAGAAGACACGAGTTTGTCTTTGGTTTGGGAGCTGAATTTTGGTTCAGGCACTTTGACCGATAATACGCACGTTAAACCTTCGCGCATATCGTCGCCAGTGACTTCGACTTTCGCTTTTTTCGCGTATTCGTGTTCTTCGATGTATTTGTTGATGACGCGGGTCATCGCAGCGCGCAAGCCTGTTAAGTGGGTGCCGCCGTCGCGCTGTGGAATGTTGTTGGTAAAGCAGAGTACTTGTTCATTGTAGGCATCGTTCCATTGCATAGAAACGTCAACAGTGATGTTGGTGCCTTGATCCGAAACGCGTTCGCCCGTCGCTTGGAAAATCGTTGGATGCAACACGCTCTTGGCTTTGTTGATGTATTCCACAAAACCACGGGTGCCGCCTTCGAACGCAAATAATTCTTCTTTGCCAGTGCGGTGATCATTCAGTTTGATCCGCACACCGTTGTTCAAGAAGGACAATTCGCGGATACGTTTTGCCAAAATTTCGTAATGGAATTCAACGTGCGTGAAGATTTCTTCGTCAGCCCAGAAATGGACTTCGGTGCCGCGTTTGTCGGTTTCGCCGACGACTTTGATCGGTGAAGTGAGAACGCCGTCGACTGTTTCTAATTCGCGGTTTTGAACAACACCTTTCGCAAATTCCATGGTGTGGACTTTGCCGTCGCGACGAATTGTCAGTTTCAATAATTTAGATAGACCGTTCACGCAAGAAACACCCACGCCGTGCAAACCACCCGACACTTTGTATGAGTTTTGATCGAACTTACCACCTGCGTGCAGCTCGGTCATCACGATCTCGGCGGCACTACGTTTTGGTTCGTGTTTGTCGTCCCATTTGATACCCGTTGGAATACCGCGACCGTTATCGGTAATGGAAATGGAATTGTCAGTATGGATGGCGACGTTGATCTCTGTACAGTGACCAGCTAAGGATTCATCAATTGAGTTATCCAACACTTCAAAGACCAGATGATGCAAGCCGGTGCCGTCCGATGTATCGCCAATGTACATGCCGGGGCGCTTACGCACGGCTTCCAGGCCCTCCAGAATCTGGATAGAGGATGCGCCGTATTGATTAGAGCTGGCGGCGGAAACTGGTTGGTTCTCTTGGTTTTGATCGGACATGGCTACCTTCTTTGTGTTTACTGCGTGTTCATGGGTATTCAATCCCTTCCTCGCTCAGGTGTACTGGGCAGGGAAGGGTGGGGTGGCTGGGTTGACACTCAGCGAAAAAGACATTGATGATGAGATATGAACAACGATCAACGACCTTCACCCCGGCCCTCTCCCGCATGCAGGAGAGGGATGACATGCTTAAATTCTCATTGGCATGACAACGTATTTGAAGTCAGTGTTTTCTGGAACGGTGATCAATGCAGATGAATTGGAGTCGCCCAGCGAAACGCACACTTGATCGCACTTCAGGTTATTGAGTACGTCGAGCAGGTAGCTGACATTGAAACCGATGTCGACGTTATCGCCGCCGTAATCGATTTCGATTTCTTCCATGGCTTCTTCTTGATCCGCGTTGGTCGACAGAATTTGCATGCTGCCTGGTGTGATGACACAACGGACGCCTTTGAATTTGTCGGACGTCATGATCGCAGCACGTTGCAGCGAGCGCAGTAATTGTTCGCGGCTCAGTGTGAAGCTGTTTTTGTAGCCTTTTGGAATCACGCGGTTAAAGTCAGGGAACTTGCCTTCGACTAATTTCGACACCAATTCGATATCCGCAAAAGTCAATTTAACTTGATTGTTGGCGATGTCGATTTGAACCGGATCTTCTTTGTCTTCCAGCAAACGTTGCAATTCAATGATGGTTTTGCGTGGAATGATGACTTCGTGACGCGGGAACTCTTGTTCTACTTCTACTTGGCAAAACGCCAAACGGTGACCGTCTGTGGCGACGGCAATCACGTTTTTACCATCGACGACCAGCAATAAGCCGTTGAGGTAATAACGGATGTCTTGTTGTGCCATGGAGAAGTGCACCATGTTAAACAAGTGCTTTAAGGTCTTTTGTGGCAGATTCACGCTGGCATTGAAATGTTCCGCTTGCGCAACGGTTGGGAACTCTTCTGCTGCCAAGGTTTGCAAGGAGAAACGTGATTTGCCGGATTGCACGCTCATGCGTTTGTTGTCGAGCTTGAGCACGACGTCCTGATCATCAGGCAAGGCGCGCAAAATATCGAGCAATTTACGTGCAGCGACGGTGGTCGCGACAACCTCGCCACCTGATCCGATTTCTGCTTTGGTCGTGATTTGTACTTCGATGTCCGTCGACAAGAAGGACACTTGTTCACCGTCTTTGCGAATGAGGATATTGGCCAAAATCGGCAATGTGTGCCGACGCTCGACAATACCACTCACAATTTGCAAAGGCCGGAGCAGTGTGTCCCGGTGGGTTTTTACCAATTGCATTTGAAATCCTCGCTAATCGTGGTTGTTGTGATGGATGCTACAAAATACTGCATAACTATTTCATACTGATTGCTGTTGAACTGCCACCTACTGTCCGGCATGTGATGCATGTTTCATGCCCGGACTGACTATATTTTGCTCAAGCAATTACCCTTTCAGTGTCTGCTCCAGCACGTGTAATTCATGGTTGCATTCTGGATTTTTACTGCGATCAGCGGTGATCTTACGGACTGCATGTAAGACCGTGGTGTGATCGCGGCCACCAAACAATTCGCCAATTTCGGGCAAACTCTTTTGTGTCAATTCTTTGGCTAAATACATCGCGATCTGACGCGGTCTTGCAATGTTGGCAGGACGCTTTTTAGAGTACATGTCAGCCACTTTGATGTTGAAAAAGTCAGCCACTGTTTTTTGAATGTTTTCAACAGAAATCTGGCGGTTTTGTACCGACAACAAATCTTTGAGCGCCTCTTTAACGACATCAATCGTGATCTCTTTGCCATGGAAGCGGGAGTACGCCAAAATCTTACGCAACGCACCTTCGAGCTCACGCACATTGGAGCGCAGATGCTTGGCGACAAAAAACGCCACGTCATCCGAGAAGTGCACGCCTTCAGAATGGGCTTTTTTGAGCAAAATGGCGACACGCATTTCTAATTCTGGCGGTTCAATGGCCACTGTCAGACCCGAGTCGAAGCGGGAAATCAGACGGTCATCCATGCCAGTGATTTCTTTTGGATACGTATCACTGGTGATGATGATTTGTTTTTTCGCTGCAATCAGGGCTTCAAATGCGTAGAAGAATTCTTCTTGGGTGCGGCTCTTGCCGCCAAAGAATTGAATATCATCGATCAGCAAGAGATCGAGCGAATGGTAGTAACGCTTGAACTCATCAAAGCCTTTGCGTTGGTACGCGGTCACCACGTCACGCACGTATTGCTCAGCGTGGATGTAGCGGATTTTGGCATTCGGGTTGTCGACCAAAATTTGGTTACCAATCGCATGAATCAAGTGCGTTTTACCGAGACCAACACCGCCGTATAAAAACAGCGGATTGTAAGAAACGCCCGGGTTATTAGCGACCTGAATTGCCGCAGCGCGCGCCAATTGGTTGGCTTTACCAGTAACGAAACTATCAAACGTTAATTCAACGTTGATACGGCTTAAGTCGCGACGTGGAGAGGCCTCTGGCGCAGCCGCTTCTGGCTGAGATTCTGGCGCGTTGCCCGCAGGCTCACCGTCCACACCAGGACGCGAAGGCATGGGTGCCGCAGCAGGCTTCTTGCCACCACGTGGATCGAGCACAAAAACAACTTCCACGTCCTCATCCCAGTACTGGTTTGCCAGCTCAGTGATGCGATTGGCGAACTGGGCTTTCACCCAATCCAATTTAAATCGATTGGGCGCAGCAATACTCAGCTTGCCTTCTTCGAAGGAGAGCGGTACGAGCGATTTAATCCATGCACTATATTGTTGCGGTGGAAGCTCTTGCTCAAGTTGGGACGAACAGGCTTGCCAGAAATTTTCCATGTATGACTTTAAATTATTAAATGCAAATGCGCGGTGCCGAATGAATATGTCGGGGTCAACGCAAAACGGGTTCAACAAGCAGGAGCCAGGCAGACGACATCAAGCCAATCTGTGAGTGACACCCTACGTGAGCGTGTTTGCAGACACCCCGATACTTTCTATGGTGAGATTCCAAATACCAAATAGGAGTCAATTTTGAAAGTTGCCATAAAGGCATAAACCGGTGCCGCGCTAATCCTCTATTTTAACCGCGACTGGGCGAGTTATCCACAGCCTTACATTAAATTTATTCCTTGCACTGCATCAGAGGCTGTAAACGGCTTTTGATTAATTTTTACGCTAAGTGATTGACACGTAAGGTAAAAATGGTGTCTAATTACGGGTTCCCTACCCTCTTTTATTGGATGGTGCATTGTTTGTGTTGGGTTTTACCGTTCAACACATGCGCAGTACAGTAATGCAGCAAGCCATGAGCAGCGGTTTTGGGGCAGTAAAGGTGAAAAGCCTGACGTAAATAACGCAAGCCTTTACCCGTAATTCCGATTTTTTTTATTGCTCAAATAGCGAGACCAACATGAAACGTACTTACCAACCTTCCGTCGTTCGCCGCAAGCGCACTCACGGTTTCCGCGCACGTATGGCAACCCGCGGTGGCCGCGCTGTACTGAATGCACGCCGTGCAAAAGGCCGTAAACGCCTGGCAGCTTGATTTTAAATTTTTGGTCTGCGGCAGCTTTCGCTGAAATCGCATGATCAATCTTTTAGCTGACCCAGTTCAGGCCGATGCAGGCGGTGCAGATTTTGCACGTGCCCGACGCATCATTAAAACGGATGAGTTTTCATCCGTTTTTCGTTTGCGCCCCGTGCAAAAAACGCCGCATTTCGTGCTCTACGCTAGGGCCAATGATCTGGCACATGCGCGTCTGGGCGTGGTGGCTGCTAAGCGCTTTGCGCCGCGCGCCGTCACGCGCAATACGATCAAGCGTGTCACACGTGAAATCTTTCGATGCGCTGCTTTACAGAACGTCGACTGCATCGTGCGTTTGTCGCGACCTGTCAACAGCAAAGATGGCCCAGCGACGACTGCCCAGCTCAAACGCGAGCTGCGGGCGGAAATCCTACGCCTGTTTGCCTCACCTGCCTGCAAAAAAGTGAGCTGACATGAAAACACTACTGCTCCTGTTGCTACGCTTTTATAAGTATGCAATCAGTCCTATGCTGGGGCAGAATTGTCGTTTTTATCCCAGTTGCTCTGAGTATGCCGCGCAGGCAATTGGCATGCATGGCGCAGCCAAAGGAAGTTATTTAGCAGGCAAACGCTTGTGTAAATGCCATCCTTGGCACCCTGGCGGTGTGGACCCTGTTCCGCCTGCTAGTGAAAAACAACCGATTGCCCCCACATCCGACCCATGCTGCCATGATCATCCTGGCAGCACTGGTCATTCCTCACACTTTTCCTGACATACACCAAATGGATAAAATGGATATCAAACGTACCGTCCTGTGGGTTATTTTTTCCATGTCGCTTTTGCTTCTGTGGGATAACTGGATGCGCCATAACGGCAAATCATCTATGTTTTTCCCTGCAGCAGCAACGCAACAAGTAAAAGATGCCAAGTCAACAACGGCGGCAACGGCACCGAACGCGGCAGTTTCTGCTGCGACATCTGCAACAGGCGCAGCACCAGCCAATGGCGATACAGCGGCCGTTGCGGTCAAAACCGAGCGTATTACGATCACGACGGATGTCATCAAGGCGGATATCGATACCTTGGGCGGCGAAGTAAAGCGTCTGGAATTGTTGCAATACAAAGATAATCCAAAGCCAGACCATTTCTATGAGCCGTTCCTCGAAGAGGTTGGCTTGCGTGCGAAACAGCAAAGCGACAAGAACGTCGTGTTGTTTGACGAAAGCAATGCGCGTACTTACCTCGCACAAACAGGCTTAGCAAATGCCGCTTATCCGAATCACAAGTCGGTGTTCGTTGCACAGCCTGGCAAACGTAGTTTGGATGGCAGTGATAGTGTGCAATTGGTGTTGGTCTCCGAACAAGGTGGCGTCAAACTGACCAAAACTTTCACCTTCAAAAAAGGGGATTACGCGATTGATGTGAAGCACACAGTGACCAATAACACTGCTGCGGCCATCACGCCAGAGCTGTATTTACAATTGATTCATGATGGTACCAAGCCAGCAGGCGGTTCCATGTTCTCAGGTCCATCTGAGTTCTACGCACCAGCGGTTTATACCGAATCAGAACACTTCCAGAAGCTGGAATTTGAAAAAATTCGCAAAGCAGAAGAAGAGCAGGTCGGTAGCAGCAACAATAATCACGCGAAGTCAGCAGACAATGGCTGGGTTGCAGTGATTCAACATTTCTTTGTATCCGCATTTGTACCGCAAGACAAAGGCATGATGCGTGAATTCCGTACTGAAAAAGTACGCGACAACATCTACGCCGTCAGCACAGTGTTGAAGTTGGGTGCGATTGCGCCAGGTGCAAGTAAAGCATCGGATGCAACGCTCTACACAGGTCCACAATCGACAGCGATTTTGGAAAAAATCGCACCAGGCCTTGAGCTGGTTAAAGACTACGGTTATTTGGCGATCATCGCTAAACCACTGTTTGGTTTGATGAGCTTCATCCACGGCTTGATCGGTAACTGGGGTTGGACGATTGTTGTCTTCACTATTTCGATCAAATTGGCCTTGTTCCCATTGTCTGCTGCAGGCTATCGCAGCATGGCAAAAATGAAAGTGGTCACACCGAAGATGCAAGCGGTGCGTGAGCGTTATAAAAACGATCCGCAAAAAATGAATCAGGCAATGATGGAGTTGTACAAAACGGAAAAAATCAACCCATTGGGTGGTTGCTTCCCGATTTTGATTCAGATGCCAGTGTTCTTGTCCCTGTACTGGGTACTGCAAGCCAGTGTTGAAATGCGCGGCGCACCATGGATGGGTTGGATTACCGATTTGACTTCGCCAGATCCGCTGTTCATTTTGCCAGTGATTTACGCGATCTCGATGTACATCACGACAAAGCTCAATCCAGCACCGGCTGATCCGATGCAAGCGAAGATGATGATGTTTATGCCATTGGCATTCTCCGTCATGTTCTTCTTCTTCCCATCAGGTCTGGTACTCTACTGGGTAGTGAACAACATTTTGTCGATTTGCCAGCAATGGGTTATCAATAACAAATTGATTCCGGCAGAGCATAAAGTGAAGGCATAAGCTTGAAGCGGGAACCACCCAGTTCCTGCATCAACCAAGTCAGAGCCCGCTGCGCGCGGGCTTTTTTTTTGAGAACGGTCCGGTCAGATAGCGAATTTGTCGCATTTTTGTCACAAGTATGCCCCGAATTCCCTCGGTCCAATGTGTAAGCAAAGTTAAAATTTCAGCATGATTTACGATCCTATCCCCATCGCAGCTATCGCCACCGCGCCCGGACGCGGCGGTATTGGTGTTGTCCGCATTTCTGGTAAAGATCTCGCACCAGTCATCACAGCCTTATTTGGTACGACACAGTTCAAACCACGCCATGCGACCTACCTTCCGTTTACCCAACAAGATGGCAGCGTGATCGATCAGGGGATCGCGATTTATTTCAAGGCGCCACATTCCTATACCGGTGAAGATGTCCTCGAGTTGCAAGGCCATGGCGGTCCCGTCGTCATGCAAATGTTATTAAGCCGTTGCCTCGAAGCAGGCAAAGAGGCTGGCTTGCGTCTGGCAGAACCGGGTGAATTTACGCAACGCGCATTTTTAAACGATAAACTCGATCTCGCGCAGGCCGAAGCCGTGTCAGATCTGATCGAAGCATCGACCGAAGCCGCCGCCAAATCGGCATCGCAATCCTTGTCTGGCGCATTCTCTCGGGTGATTCATGATCTAGTCGAGAAGGTCGTCAATTTACGTATGCTCGTCGAAGCGACACTGGATTTTCCGGAAGAAGAAATCGATTTTCTTGAAAAATCCAATGCGCGCGGTCAGTTGACGGTGATTCAAGCCGCCCTGCAAAAAGTATTTGAACAAGCTTCACAAGGTGCGTTATTACGGGCGGGTTTGAACGTTGTTTTGGCAGGTCAGCCGAATGTCGGTAAATCGTCTTTGCTCAATGCGCTGGCAGGCGATGATGTCGCCATCGTCACGCCCATCGCTGGGACCACCCGCGACAAGGTGACGGAAACCATTCATATCGAAGGCATTCCGCTCAATATTATCGACACCGCCGGCATCCGCCATGAGCACGATGATGTCGAACCGGGCGGCATCGTCAACGTTATCGATACCGTTGAACGCATCGGCATCGAGCGCACTTGGGCAGAAGTGGAAAAAGCCGATGTGATTCTGCACTTACTCGACGCCAGCCGCGGCCCAACACGCGCTGACGAGGCCATCGTGGCCCGCTTCCCGGACGGTGTCCCCGTGATCCGCGTCTGGAACAAAATTGACCTTTCCGGACATCACGCCAGCGTCGATCAAATGGACGACGCCACCCACATCTACCTCTCCGCGCAAGACCATATCGGTATTGATTTACTGCGCCAGGAGTTATTACGCATCGCAGGCTGGGAACAAACCGGCGAGTCCCTTTACCTCGCCCGCGAACGCCATCTGATCGCACTCAAACATGCTCACGAGCATCTGCAAAGCGCGGCAGAGTATGCTGCTCAGAATGATCAATTATTAGATTTATTCGCCGAAGAGCTGCGACTCACTCAAGACCGCTTGAACAGTATCACGGGAGAATTTACGTCCGATGATCTGCTCGGCGTGATTTTTTCGCGATTCTGCATCGGTAAATAAACGTCTTTTTCTTGAACGCGAAAATAGCCCTTGCGTTGTGATCGCGTATCTCCCCGCTAAAAGGCGCTCTCGCGCCACTGGACTCCCGCGTGCGCGGGAGTGACGGTTTACCTGTCGTTCTCCCTCACGCGTACACCATTTTTCACCCGTCATCCTTCTTCACGCGTACACAATTTTTCACCCGTCATCCTTCTTCACACGTACACCATTTTTAGCCCGTCATCCTCCGCGAAGGCGGGGGATCCAGTGCGCGACAGCGCTTTGATGCTGAGACGTATAACCGACCGACGGAAAGGCGCTCGCGCGCCCCTGGACTCCCGCGTGCGCGGGAGTGACGGTTTATCTGTCGTTCTCCCTCACGCGTACACCATTTTTCACCCGTCATCCTTCTTCACACGTACACCATTTTTAGCCCGTCATCCTCCGCGAAGGCGGGGGATCCAGTGCGCGACAGCGCTTTGATGCTGAGACGGATAACCGACCGACGGAAAGACGCTCGCGCGCCACTGGACTCCCGCCTGCGCGGGAGTGACGGTTTACCTTTTATCCTCCCTCACACCTACGCATTTTTCTCGTCCGTCATCCTCCGCGAAAGCGGAGGATCCAGTTACAACATCGAATCAACCAAACACCCCGCATCCCCAAGTACCACAAGGCAACGACGTAAAACTCTCCGCAAAACCCCGCTTGCGTATGGTAAGGTAGAAGGACTTATTTTTACGTTTTGCATCATGTGTCAATTACTTGGAATGAATTGCAACACCCCGACGGACATTGTGTTCAGTTTTACGGGGTTTTCAACGCGCGGCGGGCTGACTGACGAGCATAAGGATGGCTGGGGTATTGCTTTTTTTGAAGGCAGTGGCGTCCGTTTGTTTGTTGATCATCAACCTGCCGTCAGCTCACCGGTTGCCGATTTGATCAAAAGTTATCCGATTAAATCTAAAAACGTCATCGCGCATATTCGCAAAGCGACGCAGGGCGAAGTGATGTTAGAAAACTGCCATCCTTTTGTCCGTGAATGTTGGGGGCGATATTGGGTGTTTGCCCACAATGGTGATTTGAAACAGTTTGCCCCAGTGTTGAACGGCAGTTTTTTGCCGGTTGGAACGACGGACAGCGAACTGGCATTTTGTTATGTGTTGCAACAAATGCGCGCCCGTTTTGGTGAGGCCTTACCAGCGATGTCGGAATTGGAAGCGTTCATGCGTGACATCACCGCTGAAATTGCTGCGTTTGGCACCTTTAATATGATGTTGTCGAATGGTGAAGCCTTGTTCGCGCATTGCTCGACCAAGTTACATTACATCGTCAGACAACATCCGTTTCCGGTGGCGAACTTATCGGATGAACAAGTTAGCGTCGATTTCTCGACGGTCACCACGCCCAACGATAAAGTGGCAGTGATTGTGACTGAGCCATTGACCAATAATGAACAATGGACACAGTTCTCGGCGGGACAGCTCATCGTTTTTGTTGATGGTGATGTGATGACAAGCACGGCCTCGCTGGAGGCGGCATGAGTACACGGCAGATTGATCAGCTCGATACCAATTTACTGCGTGTGCTGCACACCTTGTTGACCGAGCGCAGTGTGACGCGTACAGCGATGAAACTGGGGCAGTCGCAACCAGCGATTAGCAATATGCTCAAACGCTTACGCGACATCACTGGGGATGCGATTCTGGTGCGTGGTAAAAACGGCATGACGGCAACGGCGCGAGGCGAAGAATTATTGCTGTTGGCACGTCAAGGATTGAGCGTGATGGAAAGCATTGCTAGTCCCGCACCGGCGTTTATTGCCGCGACCACGCAACGGGTGTTTCATTTGGGTGCGCCGGATTATTTGAGCGTGCTCTTGCTTCCGATGGTGATGGAAAAAGTGCGTGAACTTGCGCCCAATGCAGGGTTGGTGATTCATGCTTTAAATGCAGGATTTGATTACGCAGCGGCGCTTGAAACGGGTGAGCTGGATTGTGTGATCGGCAATTGGCCTGATTTACCTAATCATTTGCACATAGCGCAATTGTTTGAAGACGACGTGGTGTGTATGGTCAATCGCAAACATCCCGTGGTCGGTAAGGGATTGTCGCTCAAGTATTACCTCGAGATGTCGCACCTAGCACCAACGCCATACATGATGGGGCATCGCAGCATTATCGATGGCACGCTCGCAGAGCAGGGGTTGAAGCGTAAAATTCAGATGACTATTCCTTATTTTGGGATGGTGCCCTACGTCTTATCAACGACAGATTTGGTGTTCACGACCAGCCGTAGTTTTGCGGTGCAGTGTGCCAAAGACTGGCCGATCGAGATTTTACCGATGCCGATTCCGATGCCTAAAATGCGATTCTTTATGCTGTGGCATGAGCGTGTCCATGCGGCTGCGGATGTGCAATGGTTGCGTAAAATTGTGGCAGATGCCGCCGGTGCGGTGTTTGCGTAAAAACGTCGCCTGACATAAAAAAACCTCGCTGCTTCGAGATCGAAGCGCGAGGTTTTTAATTGTGGTGATGAGATCAAGCCGGATCGATTAGCCCGGTACTTTACCTTCTACACCTTCGACGTAGAATTTCACGTCGTGCAAGAATTTGTCATCGGCAACGACATCTTTGCCCAAGACTTCTTTACCTGTATTGTCTTTCAATGGACCTTTCCAGATCGGTGCTGTACCGTCGATCACACCTTGACGACGCTCTGCGATGAGTTTTTTAACGTCATCTGACAGGTTTGCGTTGAAGTACTTCAGGTCGATCATGTTTTCTTTCAGACCCCACCATGTAAAGCCAGACTTCCATTTGCCTTCCATGACATCGCTGATACGCTGGATGTAGTAACCGCTCCAGTCGATCGTTGACGCAGCAATGTGTGCTTTTGGACCGAATTTAGTCATGTCGCTATCCCAGCCGAATGCCAGCACATTTTTTTCTTCTGCCGTTTGAACCACAGCTGCGGAGTCAGTATTTTGCATCAAGACATCAACACCTTGACCAACCAAGGTTGTCGCTGCTTCACGCTCTTTGCCCGGATCAAACCATTTGTTTACCCAGACGACTTTGGTCGTTGCTTTTGGATTCACGGAGCGTGCACCCAGTTCAAAGGAGTTGATGTTACGCAGCACTTCTGGAATAGGTACTGAAGCGACAACACCCAGTTTGCCTGATTTGCTGAGCTTACCTGCCGCGACACCAGCCAAATAGGCACCTTCGTAAGTACGAACATCGTACTGTGCAAGGTTGTCTGCTGTTTTGTAGCCAGTAGCGTGTTCAAATTTGACGTCTGGGAAGTCTTTTGCGACTTTCAGCATTGCTTCCATGTAACCGAAAGACGTACCGAAAATCACTTTGTTACCTTGGGATGCCAAGTCACGGATGACGCGCTCTGCATCGGCAGCGCTTTCTGGAACGTTTTCAACAAACGTGGTTTTCACTTTGTCGCCGAATTTTGCTTCGACCAGCTTACGTGCTGAATCGTGCGCAAACGTCCAGCCTGCGTCACCGACAGGATCGACATAAATAAAGCCAACTTTCAACGGCTCAGTAGCACTTGCCGGTGCGGCAGCGGCGCTGGCGGGCGCTGCTGCTGCATCTGGTTTGGCTTCTTCTTTTTTACCGCATGCTGCAAGGCCGAGAACGGCCAGCGAGACGGCTGCTACCAGGGTTTTTCTACGGGAAATTTTCATTATCAGTTTCCTTCGGTGAACAAAAAAAATGGTCTTTCAATGGAGCTTTACTTACCTTGACATCATTTCACAGCACTTCAATTCGCTTGCCTTGTACGACGTAACACTCACACTCACACTAACACGAACGATCAACCAGACGCAGAACAAACAAGACGCATTGCCAGTGCGTCAGACCGCCAAACTGCCTAAGGGCGGAAAGGCTTGCCTAATGACGCCGGCATATTGAGGCGGATCCAATCCGGATTACGCGAAATCAGTACCAACACAATAATCGTTGCGACGTACGGTAGCATCGATAAAATTTGAGAAGGAATCGCGATACCGATGGATTGGAAATAAAATTGCAAAATCGTGACGCTGCCAAACAGCAATGCACCGAGCAAGACCCGTGCCGGGCGCCAAGTAGCGAAGGTCGTTAATGCCAAAGCGATCCATCCGCGTCCTGCTACCAGACCTTCCACCCACATCGGTGTGTAGACCACAGACAGGTAAGCACCAGCAATACCGCAGCACGCGCCGCTGAATAACAGTGATAGATAGCGAATCTTACGCACAGGGTAGCCAAGCGCATGGGCTGATTCGGGTGATTCACCGACAGCGCGCAAGATGAGTCCTGCACGAGTACGGTAGAGGAACCAGATGATGCCGCCACACAAGGTGAGACTGAAGTACACAGCCCAGTGTTGATCGAAAAATGCTTTACCGACAAATGGCAAATCAACCAGACCCGGAATCCCATGGCTGCCAGGTGTTAATGATTGTCCTACGAAAGCCTGCCCGATAAATGCCGATAAACCCGCACCAAAAATCGATAGCGCTAACCCTGTCGCAACCTGATTGGTTGCTAATACCAAGGCGAGCCACGCAAACAGGCTCGCCATAAGCATGCCTGCTACGGCACCAGCCAAAAAGCCAAGTGCAGGTACATGGGTCTGATGTGCCACCGCAAAGCCGACAATCGCGGCGACCAGCATCATGCCTTCTGCACCAAGATTGAGCACGCCTGCGCGTTCATTGATCAACAAACCGAGCGCGGCGATTAACAGCGGCGTTCCAGAATTAATAGAGGCGGCAATAAGAGCTGCGAAATTTTCCATGATGCTTATTTCTTCCAACGGAGGCGGTAGTTAATCAGGGTGTCGCAAGCCAGCAGCAGAAACAGCAACATACCTTGGAACAAACCAGTAATGGCAGAGGGCAAGCCCAGACGTGATTGGGCGAGTTCGCCGCCGAGGTAAAACAGCGACAACACCAACCCACCAAAAATACTGCCAATGGGATTCAGGCGACCAATAAACGCCACAATAATCGCTGCAAAACCATAACCAGGTGAGATCGACGGCAAGACCTGGCCAATCGGTCCAGTGACTTCAAATGCACCCGCCATTCCTGCAAAGCCACCCGAAATGAGTAACGATGTCCACAATGCCTTGCGACTAGAGAAACCAGCATAACGCGCTGCGAGTGGTGCGAGACCACCCACCGTTAAACGATAGCCAGCAAAACTGCGGTACACAAAAATAGCCATGATCACACTTGCTACCAGCATCACCACAAAGCCAACATGCAACCGACTGCCTGCGATCAGATGCGGCAACAGATATTCACTGGAGAAGGTTTTGGATTGCGGGAAGTTCATGCCGTTCGGGTCTTTGAGGGGACCATTGACTGCATACATCAACAAAAGTTGTGCGATGTAGGTCAGCATCAAGGAGACCAGAATTTCATTGGCGTGGAACTTGTCTTTCAACAAAGCCGTGATCGATGCCCACACGCTTCCTCCGATAACACCTGCTAATGTCGCCAGCACCAAGACAATGCTTGGTGCCAGTGTCGATGTGCCGTTATCAAAAAATAAGATGGTTGAACCTGCTGCCAGTCCTCCGGCAATCAACTGACCTTCGGCGCCGATATTCCAGACATTAGCGCGGTAGCAAACAGAGAGCCCCAGCGCGCATAAGACCAACGGCGTGGTTTTCATGAGCAGTTCGGCAATGGCAGATGCATTGCGGATCGGTTCAATGAGGAAGACTTCAAGACCCACAAGTGGATTTTTTCCAAGTGCCAAAAATACCAAACCACCAAAGAAAATCGTCAACAACAAGGCGAATACCGGTGACAAATACGCCATGCGAAGGGACGATGCCGGACGTAATTCAAGTTTAAGCATGGGCAACCTCGGCCTGGTCACTTGCATTGACGTTCCATAAACCACTCATCCACAATCCTATCTGTTCTCTGGTCGCTGCTTCCTTCGCAATCGAAGGCGACAGACGACCTTTGGCGATCACATGCATGCGATCGCATAATTCAAATAATTCGTCTAGTTCTTCTGAAATCACCATTACCGCGCATCCAGCTTGTTTGAGTTGACGGATTTCTGCATGAATTTGTGCTGCAGCACCAACGTCCACCCCCCACGTTGGTTGCGCCACGATGAAGACTTCGGGTTGGCGCATGATTTCGCGACCAACAATAAATTTCTGGAGATTGCCGCCAGACAAACTACGAGCGAGGGCAGCGGGGCCGGACGCTTTCACGCGGAAACGGCTGATAATGTCTGCGGCAGCCTGCATCGTATGTTTGAAATTGATCATGCCACGGCGGACAAACGGTGCTTTCTGTTGTGACAGCAGCATGTTGTCTGTCAGACTGAGTTCCGGCACCGCGCCACGACCGAGACGCTCTTCTGGCACCAGACTTTGGCCCAGATCACGGCGCGCATTGGGCCCACGATTGCCAACAGGCTGACCGTTTAAAGTAATCATGTTCGCTTCTGGACGTCGATCTTCACCAGACAAGGCTGCCAACAATTCTTGCTGACCGTTCCCGGAAACCCCGGCAATCCCGACGATCTCACCCGCACATAAATCCAGATGGATATTCTCAAGAGCAGTGGCAAAAGCGTGCGCTTTGGAGAGTGACAGATTTTTTATTTGTAAACGTGAAACACCCGGCGTTGTGTGTGTATCCGGTGTGTGCTGCGCAATCGTATCGCCAATCATCATGCGCGACAGACTCGCAGCGGTTTCTTGCGCAGGATCACAATGACCCGTCACTTTCCCCATCCGCATGACCGTCGCCGAATGGCACAGTTCGCGGATTTCATCGAGTTTGTGGCTGATGTACAAAATACTGCATCCCTCAGCCGCAATTTTGCGCAAGGTGACGAAGAGTTTTTGTACTGCTTGGGGAGTGAGAACCGATGTGGGTTCGTCGAGAATCAATAACTGAGGGTGGGTGAGAAGTGCGCGAACGATTTCAACGCGCTGTCGCTCCCCGACGGAGAGCGTATGCACATGGCGATGCGGTTCAAGCTCTAGGCCATAATTGGTGCCGGTTTGGCGAATTTGTTCCGCCAGTGCTGCCATATCGATGTCGGCATCGAGCCCCAGCGCAATATTTTCGGCGACCGTGAGTGTGTCAAACAAAGAGAAATGCTGAAATACCATCGAGATGCCGAGTTTGCGTGCATCTTGTGGGTTGGCGATGTTGATTTCTTGACCATTCCAATGGACGCGGCCCGCATCGGGTTTCACCGCGCCAAAAATGATTTTCATTAAGGTGGATTTGCCAGCGCCGTTTTCGCCCAACACCGCGTGGATTTCACCGGGGGCAACGCTGAGATTAACATGGTCGTTTGCCACTACCGATGGGTAGCTTTTACAAATATCAGCAAGTGCTAATCTGGGCAAGATCGGTGAAGCAGTAGAAGTCACGTGTACCTTTCCAACATGAATATAAGCGCCGCACGGTGAAGGGGGCGCTTGAAATAAGCCTGGGGGCAGCAGAAAAAACCTGATCCCTGAGGACAAGCTGGCCGCCTTTTTTATTTTTTAAAAAAACGTCAGCAGATCCTGGCAAGATGACCAGCATAAAAACAGCGACAACAAACTCAGGTTAGGGAGATTGATGCACTGACATCATCATGAAATAGGCATGTTGAGTATTCAGCCGCTATTATAAATCCCTCTGGGGTAGATCTACAAAACCAAAATAGCCCTGAAATCATTCACGTTGGTGCGAGTTGGTCCGGTGACAATTAAATCATCTAAGCATGAAAAAAACCCGTAACCATCGTTGTTTTCCAACATCAGTTTTGGGTATAAATGATTTTCTGCTGCGCGTTGGAGGGACGTTGGTTCGCAGATCGCACCGGCGTTGTCCTCAGATCCGTCAATGCCGTCGGTATCACAGGCGAGCGCATAGATGCCAGGATGTCCATTGAGCGCTAATGTCAGACTGAGTAAAAATTCAGCATTGCGTCCGCCGCGACCATTGCCCCGCACAGTGACGGTGGTTTCTCCGCCCGATAACACCACGCAAGGTCGTTGGAAAGGTTGTCCTTTTTGGGCGATTTGACGTGCCAAGGCGGCATGCATGAGGCCGATGTCTTTCGCTTCGCCTTCAATACCGTCAGACAGCACATGGGCATGGATACCAGCGGCACGCGCCGCACCGGCAGTAGCATCCAACGCATCTTGCGCGGTAGCGATGATGTGATGCGAATGGCGGGCAAAGCGCGGATCGGTCGCGTCTGGTGTTTCGCCGCGACCACTTTGCAGATGGTCGAGGACGTTGGGTGGTATTTCAATCGCATATTTTTGCAAAATAGCTAAGGCATCGGCGCACGTGCTGTCGTCTGGTAGCGTTGGGCCGCTGGCGATAATGCTTGGATCGTCACCCGGTACATCTGAAATCATTAAGGTGACGACACGGGCCGGTGCGCAGGCGAGTCCGAGGCGACCACCTTTGATCGCGGAGAGATGCTTACGAACGCAATTCATTTCATCAATAGCAGCACCACTGCGTAGGAGTGCTTTGTTTAATGCTTGTTTTTGTGCAAGCGTAATGCCTTCAGCGGGCAAGGCAAGAAGCGCCGAGCCGCCGCCCGAGATGAGGCACAGCACCACATCATCGGCACTGAGTCCTTGCACCATCTCCATAATCCGCTGCGCCGCTTGTTGTCCCGCGGCATCGGGGACGGGGTGTGCGGCTTCAATGACCTCGATCTTGTCACACGGTGCACCGTGACCATATCTGGTGACGACCAAGCCGGAGAGCGCTCCTTGCCAGTGTTTTTCTACTGTACTGGCCATTGCCGCCGCTGCTTTTCCTGCACCAATCACAATCGTACGACCTGTTGTGGGTGGTGTTGGTAAAAAAGCAGGCAGACACTTCTCTGCACTGACCGCATCCACCGCTGTTTGATATAAAGAAAGCAAAAAATCACGTGGGTTAGCGATGGTCATAGTGGCAGAATAGTAAGTTGAGAGTAAAAAGGGCGGTCACATTGGTGAGGGCTGACGCGGTCATGGGGACGTGGCATGATAGCGTCCGAACGATGACAACGGCATCGCACCGATCTCGATGCATAGCCATTTCAATTTTAAAACGATCATAAACGATATGACTTACGATTTCAGTGAAGTAAATTCATCAATGCAAAAATACGTCGACCGCGAGATTCTGGCAGGGGTATCGACCGCCGTCTTAGTCGGGCAAGACGTGGTGCATCAGCAGTGTGTCGGGTGGGCTGACAAAGAAAACAATATCCCATTGCGTGATGACCATTTATTTCGGATTTTTTCTAATACCAAACTCATTACATCCATCGCCATTCTGCTACTCATGGATGACGGTAAGCTGTCATTGCATGATCCCGTTGAACAGTATTTGCCGGAACTAGGCAACCGTCGCGTGCTCAAGGCAAACGCCACAAGCCTCGACGATACGGAACCAGCGCGTTCCTCGATCACTATTCGTCAATTATTCAACCACACGTCTGGGCTCAGTTATGGTCTCTTAGATCATGGCAGCATGATGTATAAGGCCTATAACGAACGCAAAGTCTTGAATGCTTTTCAGACTTTAGAGGAAATGATCACCGTCTTAGCGCCGCTGCCGCTGAGCTTTCATCCGGGCACAGCATGGCAGTATTCCATTGCAACTGATGTGTTATCGCGTATCGTGGAAGTGGTGAGTGGTCGTAATTTTGAGCAGTTTATTCGTTTGCGTATCCTCAACCCGCTCGGTATGGATGACACGAGTTTCGTCGTGCCTGAGCATAAGCTGGATCGGCTGACTGCCTATTACGGCGGTGCTGACCCGGAAAATATCCTCAAGCGTGGTTTGCGTCGTTTAGAAAAATCACCCTATCCAGGTGCGTTTGTGACGCCAGTGCCGCGCTTGTCGGGTGGTGGTGGCTTGGTCTCTAGTATGCACGACATGCTCGCGCTGATGCGCAGCCTGATGCCCGGTGGTGATGCTTTGCTGAAACCAGACACGCTGCATTTGATGATGCAAAATCATTTGCCACAAGGCACTGGTATCAGTTTTCCGGGCATCGGTGATGTCCCCGGTAAGGGCTTTGGATATGGGGGTGCTGTGACACTGACGCCATCATCCATCGACCCCTCTGGCTCGACAGGCGAATTTGAATGGGGTGGTATTGCAGGCACCCATTGGTGGATCAATCCACGTCACGGTATTGCTGGGGTGTTGATGACGCAGCGCTTGATGAGCTTCTGGCATCCGTTCTCGTTTGATTTTAAACGTGCGGCTTATCAGGCTATCGGGGTCACGTCCTAGTCCCTTGTCCCTGGTTCGGCTTCAGCGCCTTTGTGATGCAGTCGGTAAGGTGGTACGGCGGCGATTGCTAACAAATAAGAGGGTGACTTTCAGGGATTTTTAAGCAAGGTTTCATATTGCTGCCATCTTTGTCGCATACCATAGCGACCTCGATGACATTGCCCCCTCTGGAGAAACAAATTGAATTTACATTGGATACGTCGCATAGGCCTTATGACCAGCGTGCTGGCGCTAGCGGCTTGTAGTTCCGTCTCATCACAGAAATCCACCGCCGTATCGCAAACCGCTTCGATGACTGCGTTGCAGGCATCGTGGGTGGTGATGGGTGAACAAGGGCAAGCCATCGCTCGTGCTATAACGACGGATACGGTTTGTCCTGCCTTGGTGCAAGATGGTGTGGCGCAAGTGATGTCAGTACGTGCTGCGCCGGCGACGATTGCACAGCGAAAAACGGCTAGCAAACCAGAGGCATCGAAGCCTTCTGCATTTCCTGTGCTGACTTGTGAAGCGCCCCTGTTGA
The DNA here is from genome assembly GCF_049340215.1 of Undibacterium sp. MH2W. Taxonomy (NCBI): domain Bacteria; kingdom Pseudomonadati; phylum Pseudomonadota; class Betaproteobacteria; order Burkholderiales; family Oxalobacteraceae; genus Undibacterium; species Undibacterium sp. MH2W. Next base: position 266,784 of record NZ_JBMPPA010000002.1, read on the forward strand.
AGACAACGGTGTCCGCGAGCATTGCGGGTCATGCATTACCGTTACCAAAAGCAACCGTGAAGCGAATCGTGGTCGTTGGTGATAGTGGCTGTCGTTTGAAGGCATCAGATAACTATTTTCAGCCATGTAATGATGGCGAAAAATGGGCATTTCGATCGATGGTTGAAAAAGCAGCGACCTTCAAGCCAGACCTCGTATTGCACGTAGGTGACTATCAATACCGTGAAAATCCCTGTCCAGACGGTCATCCTGAATGTGCAGGCAGCCCTTGGGGGTATGGTTGGGACACTTGGCAAGCTGATTTTTTTAGTCCAGCGCAGGCTTTATTGAATGCTGCTCCTTGGGTCATGGTGCGCGGAAACCATGAAATATGCACCCGCGCAGGGCAAGGCTGGTGGCGTTTTCTGGACCCTCGTCCATTACAGGCTGGTCGTGACTGTAACCTCGATCAGAACGATATGATGGGTGATTACAGCGCACCTTACGCTGTGCCTTTAGGTACGGTGGGTGGTCAGTCGGCGCAGTTTATTGTGTTTGATTCGTCGAAAGTGCCTGCCAAAGCCTTGTCTCATGAGGACCCCGCGCGTCAGATCTATGTTGATCAGATGAAGTTGGTCAACCAGTTAGCGCAGCAAGCGGACTTTAATCTGTTCACCAATCATCATCCGATTCTGGGGATGTCTGTTGAAAAGAAAAAAAGTGGTGGTCTCGATGTGAAACCCGGAAACGGTGCATTGCAGGACGTGATGCGTGATATCAATCCAGATCGTCTATTCTCGGACAAAATTCAGGTGGCGATCTCTGGTCATGTACACTTATTTGAGGCACTGACTTTTTCAAATAATTTTCCGACGCAATTTGTGTCTGGTAACGGCGGGTCCTCACTCGATACGCCGCTGAAAACCCCGCTGGACCCAAGTGTAACCCCGTACTCTGCTGCGCAGTTGGCGCACTTTAGTAACTCCAATGATGTCGGCTTTATGACCCTTGAGCGGGAACAACATGGTTGGAAAGTCCAAGCATGGAATAAACAAGGGAACCTGATTACCGCGTGTCAGATGCAAGAAAAAAGTACGCAATGTCATCAGGTTATGCAGTGAAATGTCAGATGATGTTGTAAATACGCAAAAATAAAAAACGGAGCCGATGTGCTCCGTTTTTTATTTTTTTGCAGCATTGTTGATGCAAAACGCATATACAGGGGGGGCGTCAGCCCCTGATCGGGCCTTAAAACAGCAATTGTAGAAAATTGTGTTATCTGTGGGAAACTTTTTAATTTGAGTAATAATGAAATTGTTATCCTGCGCAAAAGCATGTCATCTGGCAGTGGCAATTACGTTGTATAGTTACCCATGATGTTTGGTTTCTGTAGCATTTTTTGATATCTGGAATTTTCTGGAGCATGTCATGAAATTGTTTTACGACCTACGAATTGCATCAAAACTCCTTCTTGGCTTTGTCATTTTGTTGCTCCTGACAAGCTTTCTTGGCATCTTTTCTGTCTATCAATTATCCAATGTGAACCAGACGACGGTGGATCTGGGTGCAAACTGGATGCCCAGCGTCAATGCCGCCATGGGTATCAAAGAGCGGATGTCACGTCTTCGAACGCAGGAAATGCAGATTGTCTTATCCGCTGGCGACACCGCCAATGTTGATAAATACACAAAACGCTTTGAGGACTACACGGCAGAATTAAAACAATACGAGCAGGATTACCAAAAGCTGATTTCATCAGAAACCGAAAGAAGCTATTTCATTGAATACCAGAAGTTATGGGATCAATATCTGGCAGAATCAAAAAAACTGCGTGATCAAGCGCGCGCCGGCGACAAAGATGCTGCGGTTGCGACCCTACGTGGTGAATCGTCCAAGCTCAATGCGAAGATCTTGGAGGTTGCCGATAACATTGTGAAGCTCAATGTCGAAGGAGGGAAAGCCTCTTTCCAGACGAGTGCTGAGATTTACAAGTCTTCCCGAATCCTCATTATTACCTTGTGCGTAATCAGCGTGAGTCTTGGTCTTGCGCTTGCCTTCTGGATCGCTGGTGTGATTTCTCGCCCACTACAAGCTGCTGTCAGAATTGCAAAGACCGTTGCTGCGGGAGATTTAAGCATTGACATCCGAGCGGACACGAAAGACGAAACAGGACAATTGCTCGGGGCACTCAAAGAAATGAATGCCAACCTCTTATCGGTAGTGCGTGAGGTGCGGCAAGGAACGGACGCGATTGCGACGGCCTCCACCCAAATTGCGACAGGTAATATGGACTTATCGGCGCGTACCGAGAGCCAAGCGGGGTCATTGGAAGAGACGGCATCGTCGATGGAAGAACTTACGTCCACCGTCAAACAAAACAGCGATAACGCACGTCAAGCAAATCAATTGGCGCAATCCGCTAGTACCGTCGCCCAAAAAGGTGGTGATGTGGTTTCACGGGTCGTCGATACGATGAATACCATCAATGGTTCGTCGAAAAAGATTGTCGATATCATTACCGTCATTGATGGGATCGCTTTTCAGACCAACATCTTGGCACTGAATGCAGCGGTAGAAGCCGCTCGTGCGGGTGAACAAGGGCGCGGCTTTGCTGTGGTGGCATCTGAAGTTCGTAACCTAGCGCAACGCTCTTCGGCAGCAGCCAAAGAAATTAAAATCCTGATCGACGATTCAGTGACCCAAGTCATGCAAGGCACGCAACTTGTGGCTGAGGCAGGCAAAACGATGCATGAAGTGGTGGCCAGTGTTCAGCGTGTTAACGATGTGATTACCGAAATTACCGCTGCATCGACCGAGCAAAGCGCAGGTATTGACCAAGTGAACGATGCCATCATCCATATCGACGAGATTACGCAGCAGAATGCGGCGTTGGTCGAAGAAGCGGCTGCTGCCGCTGCGTCGCTACAAGAACAGGCGGCTAATCTGAGTCAGGTTGTGAGTATTTTCAAATTTGATCAGCATCTGCAACCACATCATGCGAGTGTCCGCACCCACCCGGTGCTGACAAACACGAATCAAAGCCCGACGAAAAAATCGTCGTTGGCATTAACGGCGTAGTTATTTATTCAACGGAGCGATACATGCTATTTTTTAAGAACCTCAAAATCTCTGCCAAGTTGTTAGTTGGTTTTGTGTTGCTATTGGTGTTGACCGCGTTCATTGGGCTTTTTTCCATCTACGAATTATCCAGTGTCAATAACTCTGCGACGGAGTTGGGCACGAATTGGATGCCGAGTGTGAAAGCGGCGATGGGCGTCAAAGAACGACTTTCTCGCATTCGCTCTCAGGAGGCACAGTTAGTGTTTGCTGAAAATCCAGAAGAGATTGCCGTCTACGAAGGGCGTGTGAATGAAGCAGTAAAAGGGTTGCGAGAAAACGAAGCTGCCTACGCTGCGCTCATTACCGAGCCGGAAGAGAAGAAACTGTATGGTGATTTTATTCAGGAAGAGAACGCCTATCTCCAAATCACTGACAAGATGATTGCGTTCAAAAAGGAAAACAAATCAGACGAAGCCATTGCGTTATTGCGTGGAGAGTCTTCTAAGCTCAATAGCAAAATGCGCGGGGTCGTTGATAAGCTTGTCGATATCAACGCCAATGGTGGCATCAATGCCTATAAGTCCAGTATTGCGGTGTATGAGCATTCTCGCAATTTGATTTTCATTTTGTTGATCGTCAGTCTGGCGATTGGTTTTACGTTGGCATTCTGGATTGCAGGCATCGTTTCTCGTCCATTGCAGCACGCTGTGAAAGTGGCGCAAACAGTGGCAGCAGGTGATCTGACGAGTCATATTGAGGTTCGCAGCAGTGATGAAACAGGTCTGCTGTTGCAGGCGCTCAAAGAAATGAACGATAGTCTGATGAGTGTCGTGACGCAGGTGCGCAAAGGTACCGATGAAATTACCTACGCCTCAGCAGAAATTGCGCAAGGCAATTTGGACTTGTCCAATCGTACAGAGACACAGGCGAGTTCGTTGGAGGAAACGGCCTCCTCCATGGAGGAAATTACTTCAACGATTCAGCATAATGCGGACAACGCTCGTCAAGCTAATCAATTGTCTCATTCTGCTTCGGAAGTGGCGCAGCGCGGTGGTAGTGTTGTGTCGCAAGTGGTCACGACGATGGGGTCGATCAACGAGTCGTCTAAGAAAATTGTCGACATTATTGCGGTTATTGACGGCATTGCGTTTCAACCCAATATTCTTGCATTGAATGCGGCGGTTGAAGCCGCCCGCGCTGGTGAACAAGGTCGAGGATTTGCCGTGGTCGCTTCTGAGGTCCGTAACCTCGCACAACGTTCTGCTGGTGCGGCGAAAGAGATTAAAGAGCTCATCAATGATTCCGTCAACAAAGTGGCCGAAGGGTCGCGTTTGGTGGATCAGGCAGGAAGTACCATGAGTGAGGTCGTTGAAAGCGTTCGACGTGTCAGTGACATCATTAGTGAGATTACCGCGGCAGGTTTGCAGCAAAGCGCCGGTATTTCTCAAATCAACGATGCCGTTACCGAAATGGATACGCTCACTCAGCAAAATGCGGCGTTGGTGGAAGAAGCTGCCGCGGCGGCCGCCTCCTTGCAGGAACAGGCGCAGAGTTTATCGCAAGTGGTGAGTGTTTTTAAACTGGATCGCGCGCATGAACAAGAGAGTCACCAAGCAGCATTACGTCCAACGCCTTCCGCAGTGAAAAAAGCAGCGCCTGTATCGAAAGGCACGAAAACATCAACAAAAGCGTTGCCGAAACCATCAGCAGAAAGCCAGTCGCCAAAGACGAGTGCTTCGGGATCGACCGCCAAAGCAACGGATGATTGGGAAGAATTTTGAGGTGATATCCGGCAATGAAAAAAAGCAGCAGAGGTGAACTCTTGCTGCTTTTTTTATTCGTAGTGCAATCCTGATGCGGCCGTATTGACCGCGTTGGATTAGCTTAAGTCGCTTTGCTTGACGATGGTGCGTGAAATCAGGCCGTATTCTTTGGCTTCTTCGGCGCTCATCCAATAGTCGCGATCGATATCATTGGTGACGCGTTCTAAAGATTGACCCGATTCACGGGCGATGAGGGCGGAAATACGCTCACGTACTTTCACGATTTCACGTGCTTGAATCGCGATATCAGTTGCTTGTCCACCGCAGCCACCGCTTGGCTGATGAATTAAGAAGCGCGTATTTGGCAGGCAAACGCGGCGCTCTTTCGGTACGGCCAAGAACACACTCACTGCGGCGCTTCCAACCCAACCTGTGCCCACCATGTTGACAGGCGCATCGATGAATTTGATCATGTCGTGGATGACGTCACCGGACTCCACATGGCCACCTGGAGAAGAAACCAAGATGGTAATCGGTTCTTTCGATTCGGCGGCCAACGCGATCAGACGTTTGCTGACATCTGCGGCGAGTTTGTCGTTGATCGTGCCAAACACCAGAACGGTACGGGATTTAAAGGCCTTTTCTTCCAGAAAAGGGCTACGCGCTGCGTCGGTGTTGTTGTCTTTTTCGTCGGCCATAAGATCTACTTTGTGTATAAGGTTGTTGGGGTAAAAATTCTCGGTGCTCTACAGCCTCAGATGGCTGCGGGGGCCGCTTTTTTCAAGTAAGTTTCTGCTAAGCGTACCCAATAAGTGGCACCAATCGGCAGAAGGTCATCGTTAAAGTCGTAGCTGGGATTATGCAGGTTGCAAGGACCAAGACCGTGACCGATATCACGATGTTGTCCATCACCGTTACCAATAAAGACGTAGCAGCCCGGTTTTTCTTGGAGCATAAACGCAAAATCCTCGGCACCCATAGTCGGTTCAACCTGTGCGTCAACATGCTCAGCCCCGACCACGGCGCGCATAACTTCTGTGGCAAATGCGGTTTCTTTGGGGTGATTAATCAGTGGTGGATAGTTACGTTTAAACTTAAACTCGACCTCTGCATCAAATGCAGCGGCAGTGTGTTCCGCAATGGTACGCATCCGGTGCTCGATCATATCAAGCATCGAGGTGGTAAAGGTACGCACCGTGCCAACGAGCTCTGCTTCGTCAGGGATAACGTTGGTGGCGCTTCCCGCATGAATTTGCGTGACGGATAACACGGCAGATTCAAGCGGACTGGCATTGCGGCTGATAATGGTCTGCCAGCTTTGGGCGATCTGAACGGCGGTCATCACTGGATCGATTCCCTTGTGTGGTTGCGCGGCGTGCGCGCCTTTGCCCTTGACCGTGACGTAAAATTCATTGGATGAGGCCATCATCGGCCCTGGCGTGACACCAAAGGTACCTACGGCTGCGCCAGGCCAGTTATGCATGCCAAACACCGCTTCCATGGGGTATTTTTCAAATAAACCATCCTTGATCATGGCTTTTGCGCCACCACCGCCTTCTTCTGCAGGCTGAAAAATCACATAAACGGTGCCATCAAATACCTGATGCTTGGATAAGTAGTGCGCGGCACCAAGAAGCATTGCCGTATGACCATCATGTCCGCAGGCATGCATTTTTCCGGCATGGCGGGAGGTATGCGCAAAGGTATTGATTTCCTGCATTGGCAATGCATCCATATCGGCGCGTAAGCCAATCGCGCGCGCGCTTGTGCCTTGTTTGATGATGCCCAGCACGCCAGTGACGCCTAAGCCTCGTACGACGGGGATGCCCCACGCTTCGAGTTGACGGGCGACCACGTCGGCGGTGCGGTGTTCTTCGTAACACAGCTCAGGATGGGCGTGAATATCACGTCGGATTTGTTGAATTTCATGCTGAAATTCGATGATAGGGTCGATCAGTTGCATCACAGTCTCCGTATTGTGCTGTCTGTCGTGGTGAGCTAGTTGTGAAGAAACCAACGCACCATGGCACAACATAGTATTTGTTACCCACACGACGGCGTTACTGGCTGTCGCGCTCTGGGTATTGAATCAAAAAAGATATCAAGAAAGATACCAGATTCTAAGGCAGGCTGTGTGAAAGCGTACACCCAGCAGCATTGTAGAGGGGAGATTATTGTGACAAGTTATGCGTTGCGGTGATGAGTGGTATACGAATAATAAAGCAGACATCTATGTTGCAGTGCACTATAGTTACACGTGTCTCCTCCAACACCTCCTAAGGTTTGGATTTAACCCGCAACCAACAGGTCGCGGGTTTTTTTTTATCCACATTTTTCTGATCCATGGCGTTGCCGATGACAACGCGCACGCATCATTCGATTATTTCTGTTAAGAAAAAAATATCATCGTGAAAAAAAAGGTGCACCAAGCGCAATCCTTGGCGCTGCTTACTGATCCCGCTGATGCTTGATATGTTGAAGAGATTTTGCGTTACGCACACTTTTTCCTTGCAGAAATAACCATATAAAAATTCATTTCTTTGCGGAAATGAATAGTTCGAATGAGATATATGATTTATGAATGTTTGATATGCGGAAATAGTAGTTGGTGTATTTGTTGCGCTGCGATATAGTTACACCTGTCTCCTCCAACACCTCCTAAGGTTTGGATTTAAGCCCGCAACTAGCGGGCTATTTTTTTATCTGGCGCTTTCTGTCAGCTGTCAGCCCACCACCCAACGACCATCGAGTGTGACCTCGTCGCAATTGAATCCTTCGCCGATCCGGTCCATCACCACAAAATCACTGACCCGATGCAAGGCAATCAAGGGATGGTGCCAGACGCCGCGTGCGTAATTGACACCCTGAAACCCCTTGCATAAGAAGGCCTGCATGCTGTTTTCATCAAAGTCGCCCGGTGGTGCAACGACAACGAGATATTCATCATCGGGTTGGACAGTCATCGGAACAAACGCCTGACTACCCAGCGGGTGACGCTCCATGACGGTGATCGCTAACGGCATCGACCTTGGTTGGCCGCGAAATACGCTGAGGATCGTTTTACCGTCCATGGCGTGGGTATCGGCCGTTGCCAAGGCATGAAATCGCTCAGTGGTTCCTTGATTGATTGGATAATGCCGTGCGCCTTCAAGCATGATGACTTCGCCGAAAGGGGCGAAGGCTTCTCTGGTCAACGGCTGGATAGTCAGGGTGGGCATGAAGCGTATTCCGATCGTGATCTTAAGCTAATCGACTCAGTAAGCGCAGACGGGAAACACCCCCATCTGGGAAAATATTCAGACGGATATGGGTGATCGCGCCCAGCGGTTGAATCTCTTGCTCATAGTAGTGTTGGTGATCCATTTGCAATCGTTGCTGTGGCAGTAATACAGGCCAGAACATGGATTGTGTGATCAATGAGGTCTCGGTGCCGCCCACCATGGATGCTGCTTGAATCGAACAGCTATCGGGAAAATTACCTTTGAAGTGACAAGTGTCGACTTCGATTTTTTCAACAATCCCCGGATGGGCAAGGGCGATAATGCACCAATCGTTGCCTGGCTCACGGCGACGACGCGTTTCCCAGCCATCTCCCATATTGACGCCACGTCCTGGCATTAGAAGATTGGATGCAAGACCAAAATGTTGGTTGTTGGTTGCCACAACATAGCCGCCATTCTCCATCGCAATCAAATCAAACAGGCTGGAGCGATCCGCTGACGCCCAGTCGGTTTCTGGTTGTGCATAGACGCGCAAACGCGCTACGCCGCCGTCGGGGTAGATGTTGAGGCGTAAATGGGTGAAGGCGCCGGGATGCGTAATCTCGTGATAATGATGACTATTCCCTTGTAAATTGACAGAGGGCAGTACTTCTTGCCACACCGTATTCGCGTCAGGTTCGCCATTGGCGATAAACGCGCCCTCCAGCGAGGCGGCGGGTGGATAGTTTCCGGTGAAATGGCTGGTATCGATATCGACCCCTTTTAAGATGCCTGCCCGTGCCAGTTTGAGTGTGCACCAGTCATAGCCATTGACGCGCTTGCGGCGGGACTCCCAGCCATCCATCCATTTACCGTTGGTGTCGTATTTGCCAGGAATAAAAACAGCAGGCTCAGGATGAAGCATCCGTGCCATTTCGGCAAAAAAATCGTCACTGCACGCCAATGTGGCGGCGCCTAAACGCGGATCAGCGAGATTAGGATAGCGACGGGTAAATTCAGGGGCATTCGGGTCAAGGGTAATGATGGCCATGAGCTACTTTCAATAAGGGAACGGCAAATTGTTAGTTGGTTGAAGGATGAACGGCAGCAGTAGCAGAGGCTGGAGCAGAAGCTGCACCTGTACCTGCATCTGCACCGTTTTCCACCCAATGCGCGATCACCGCGCGTTCTTGTTCTGTGATGTTCGTCAGGTTGCCAAGCGGCATAATTTTTTGTTGTACCACTTGCTGATAAATCAGTTGGGCTTTTGCTTCGATCACACCGGGTTGGTCAAACATCAAACCTTTTGCGGGACTATCCATCAACGTTGGATGTGATGAATGGCATTGCACACACCGCGCCTGCACAATGTGCTGCACTTCGGCAAACTGATTGGCGGTTGGGGTGACTGCATTCGTCGCCGATGGGGTCGGCATAATCCAAGCCGCCACGCCACCAAGAATCACGATCGCCACTAGTGGGTAAATTGCTTGTGTTTTTCCTTTGTGGCGCAGAATAAAAAATTGTCGAATCAAGACGCCTGCTACCATCATCAACACCAAGACGGCCCAATTGTTGCGGGCGCTGTAGACCATGCTGTAGTGATTGGAGAGCATCGCAAATAACACAGGCAAGGTGAAATACGTGTTGTGAACGCTACGCTGTTTGCCACGTTGTCCATGGACAGGATCCACCGGTTGCCCCGCTTTCATCGCCGCAACGACTTTGCGTTGTCCGGGAATGATCCAGAAAAAGACATTCGCACTCATGATGGTGGCGATCATGGCACCGATAATCAGAAAGGCAGCACGTCCAGAAAACAAATGACACGCGCCCCAAGCCGCCGCAATGACATACCCAATAATGAGCGCAGAAAGCAGGCGTTCGTTTTTACCGAAGAGCCTGCACAGCAAGTCATAGACAATCCACCCTAATGCCAGAAAACCCAATGCCGCTGCGACCGCCGTCGCTGGTGTCAGCGATGCTACTGAGGGATCAATGAGATACGTGCGGGCATTGAATAAATAGACGAGGGTGAACAAGCTAAACCCAGACAACCAGGTGCTATAAGATTCCCAATAAAACCAATGCAGATGTTCAGGCAAACGGGGTGGCGCACCGAGATATTTTTGGGGATTATAAAATCCACCGCCATGCACCGCCCACAACTCGCCACCGACCCCTTGCTTGCGCAGTTGCTCATCGGTTGGTGGTGTCAGATGGTTATCCAACCACACAAAATAGAACGACGAGCCGATCCAAGCAATCGCCACAATCACATGTAGCCAACGTAATAACAGGTTGGCCCAGTCCAATAAATACGCTTCCATGAATCTTCCTAACTGCCGCGATAAGTTGAGTAGCTCCAAGGCGTGGTCACCAAGGGCACGTGATAGTGTTGGCTGGCATCGGCAACACCAAACCGCAGAGTGACAACACCCAAAAATGCCGGTTCGGTAACGGGTACACCAAGCGCCTGAAAATAATGACCGATATCAAAATCTAACTCATAGATGCCACTTGTGAGCGCCTCGCCTTCGAGTAAGGGTTGATCGCAGCGCCCATCTGCATTGGTCACGCGTTCGCAGAGCAAATGCCGCTGCCCACTGTCTGTGCGGTACAGACGTACCTGAATGCCTTGCCCCGGTTTGCCGTGGGCGGTGTCGAGTACATGTGTCGTCAGACGTCCCATACCAGTCCTCTATGTATTTAAGAAAATGAAACAAATTGTCGACAATCTTAAGTCGTTTAAAAACGACATGTCAAACATAAATACAATAAGTAGTTGTAAAGAAAGGGAAATACGGCAGTTTTTGCCACAAAATATACCTATTCAATCATTTTTTGTTTATCGATTGTCGACAATCGTGATTAAATAAGATGATTGATGAGCAGGCTCATTACGTCTGATCAACGTGCAGCCGGCATGGCAACCAACAACGACAATCGTGAATACTAACCAGACTACCCACCTCGACCACGCCGACAACGCTGAAAAAGAACAGCGTATGTACCGTGATATCTACGATGCCATCATGGACCATCGTTTACCTGCTCGTACCAAATTAACAGAGCAATCTTTAAGCCAGATCTACAACATGGCGCGTCACGGTGTGCGCAAAGTGTTAACGCAATTATCTGCCGATGGCTTAGTCGATCTCGAGCCCAATCGTGGTGCATTTATTGCCAGCCCGGGCGAAAAAGAGGCGCAGGATATGTTTGAGTTGCGACAAAATCTGGAGCAACTTGCTGTAGAAAAAGTGCTTGTCCACGTGCAAAGCAACAGTGAGGGGCTCGTCGCGTTGCGCCAGATGGTCGAGCGTGAACGCGATGCCTATCAACAAGGTGACCGCGCACAATGGATCCGATTATCGGCAGATTTTCATATTGAACTAGCGCGCTTGAGCGGCAACGATTTATTAGTTGAAATGCTACGTCGCTTAGTCTCTCGCACAACATTAATGATTTCCAGTAACGATGTGCCTGGTACCCGACCTTGCTCATTCGATGAGCACTTCAAGGTCCTCGAAGCCTTGGAGCGTCGTGATAAAAAGTCAGCGTTACATGAAATGGCACAACATTTGCATCAGTGCGCTTGTCGTACGCCCAAAAATGTTGGAAAAAGTTTTGATTTAAAAGCAGTACTTGGTCAACGAAGCTGATCCGCGATGGATCATGTTTGATACGTTGACCATATTGTTCCGACATGAATGGAGAAAAAACGAATGACGATCACCTCAGCTTACCCGCGCGATTTGATTGGATACGGTCGCCATGTGCCACACGCACAATGGCCGCAGCAAGCACGTATTGCCGTGCAGTTTGTCTTGAATTACGAAGAAGGTGGTGAAAATTGTGTTCTGCATGGTGATGCCACCTCGGAGCAATTTTTATCCGAAATCGTTGGCGCTGCTGCCTATGAAGCGCGGCATATGTCGATGGAATCGATTTACGAATACGGCTCACGTGCAGGTGTTTGGCGGATTTTGCGTGAATTCGAAAAACGCGGTTTGCCCCTCACGGTGTTTGGCGTAGCGATGGCTTTGCAGCGTCATCCAGAATTGACACAAGCGTTTTCAGAACTAGGACATGAGATTGCCTGCCACGGATTGCGTTGGATTCATTATCAACACATGGATGAGGCAACAGAACGTGCGCATATGCAACAAGCGGTGCAGATTCTGCGCGAATTGACGGGCAGCGCGCCGTTGGGGTGGTACACCGGACGCGATTCACCGAATACGCGGCGCTTGGTGGTTGAGCATGGCGGTTTTGCGTACGACGCCGATTATTATGGCGACGATTTACCGTTTTGGACTGAGGTCAATACGGGCGCTGGTGAGGTCAAGCCCCATCTTGTCGTGCCGTATACGCTCGATGCCAATGACATGCGTTTTGCGACGCCACAAGGTTTTAATACTGGGGAACAGTTTTTTACGTATTTGAAAGAAAGTTTTGATGTGTTGTATGCCGAGGGCGATCCTGCTGGTGACAATGCACCAAAAATGTTATCGGTCGGTATGCATTGTCGCTTACTGGGACGACCTGGCCGCTTCCGTGCTTTGCAACGCTTTTTAGATTATGTACAGTCGCATGACAAAGTCTGGATTTGCCGACGGATTGATATCGCACAACATTGGATGGCAACGCATCCGTATGCTGGCGCAGTTCTTGCGGGACAAGGAGGGCAGCGATGAGTGCGTGTTATCAATTAGCAACGGTGAATCAATTGCCGGATACCGATTTTGTACAGCTGTTGGGAGGAATTTTTGAACATTCACCCTGGGTGGCGCAGGCAGTTGTGGGGCAGCGCCCTTTTGATAGCGTAGCAAGTTTGCATGCAGCGATGGCCAAGGCAGTACGTGACGCCGATGAAGAGGCTCGACTCACGCTCATTCGTGCCCACCCAGAACTGGCAGGTAAAGCGGCAGTGAGGGGGGAGCTCACAGCAGAGTCAACACGAGAACAAAGTGGTGCCGGATTGAATCAATGTAGCCCTGAAGAATTCGCGGAATTACAACGGTTAAATGATCAATATAATAAAAAATTCGGCTTTCCATTCATCATTGCTGTACGAGGACATGACAGACAAAGTATTATCCGGCACTTCACGCAGCGGCTCCATGCAGACCGCGCCACTGAAATGCAGGAATGCATCGAGCAAATTGTCCGGATTGGCGGTTTCCGTCTTGCTGATGTGATCCAATCCTGAGAGTGAGTTGGATGCCTTGTCGCCGACTTTGCAGGATTGTCACTTGATGTACGAGTACGATGAATTATGTGTAAAGCGCTCTCTGCGCTGCTGCAACAGAATTTTTTTAACACTTTGATAAAGGAAAAACGATGAAAATGAAATTCAATAGTCTGGTCGTTGCAGTTGCAGCAACTCTCGCAGCAGGTAGTGCGTTGGCACAATCCAGCGTTTCCGTTCAAGGCTTGGTCGACATGTCGGCTGGATCGATCAAGTACAGTGGCGATACGGGTAGCAAACTGTCCGTCAACAGCGGCGGTATGACCACATCTTGGTTGGGTTTCAAAGGCGTTGAAGACATCGGCAACGGCTTGAAAGTTGATTTCGCTTTGACAAGCTTTTTGCAAGCAGACAATGGTCAGTCTGGCCGTTTTTTTGGCGACACGCTGTTCTCCCGCGATGCCAACGTTGGCTTGTCTGGTGATTTCGGTAAAGTATCTCTGGGCCGTAATTTGTCCCCTAACTTCTTGCCAGTCGTGATTTTTAATCCGTTTGGCGATTCGTTCAACTTCTCACCATTGGTCTTGCATACTTGGGTACCAAACGGTAATTTCGGTGCACGTACATGGGTAAATTCTTCTGCTGCTGACTCTGGCTGGAGCAACGAAATCATCTACACGACACCAAGCTTCAATGGCCTGACAGCGAACATCCACTATCAAGCAGGTGAGCAAGCAGGAAAAACTGGCGTGAATAACGTTGGCGCGAACGTGCTGTACTTCAACGGCCCACTGGCATTGACTGCTTACTACCATCAGGCACAAGTAGGTAACCCAACCCCAGGCGCGATCGTTGATGCAACAAGCACACCGATCAACTACGCTTCGATCAACTACCAAAAATCCTATTTCATTGGTGGTAGCTATGATCTGAACGTAGCGAAATTGTTTGCAACTTACTCATCCACAAAAGATGACACAACATCGACAGCAACGATGACAGACAAGACCTACAGCCTTGGCGCAAAAGTGCCAGCGGCGGGTGGTAATGTGTTGTTAGCGTTCGCAGATACAAAACGCACTGGTAGCTTAGTGGGTGCTGATTTGAGCCGTGATACGTTCTCTGCTGGCTACGACTACGATCTGTCAAAACGTACAGACGTCTACGCAGTCGCCATGAGCGATAAGATCAATACAGCAGACCGTGCAAACAGCGTTGCTGTTGGTATTCGCCACAAGTTCTGATCATTGATGACAGCAACTGATTAGCGTCCGCGCTAATCGAACCCACATCCCCATCGGCATGTCGCGAGACCCGATGGGGATGTTGCTTGATGGGGGGCGTCTTGGTATGTTAGCCGCGACTTTGATAGATGACGTGCTCCAATTCAGGTAGTCCGTACACATCGGCATTACTTAAAAAGTCATCAAATGGGCCGAGTTTATGAATCACTTTGCCATCCTTGAAGACGAATTGCAGACCTTCTACTTCGTTCCAGTCACAATCGCATTCGAGAAGTACGTAAACACCTTGCTCCGCCGTTTGACGACGGCACACCAAAATCTCTTCACCAAACTGAATATGCTGCCACACACCCTCTGGGGTATCGATGGCAATCACTTCTTGTCCTTCACTTTTTGCGAACTGCGCACAGTCTTGGTAGTAAGCAAAAATATCTTTTTCTACAGCGAGTAACACGCTTTTATCGAGCTCCAGAAAATGCGTGATGGCATCACTAAATTCTTGCGGGCGCGGATCATCCGGATATCCTTCGATCAAGAACTCGCACCGATGACCATCGAGTGCTGGAATCGCGATCGGCGCGCTAATGAGCCAGTCGTTTTCTGTGTCTTCTGTAAGTGGTCCGAGAGGAGCGATGTGCATAGAAGTCCTAATGAAAAATGAATGAACGAGCGTTAACGATGACAAGAGGCCATCGCCTTCGGTGAGATCAGTAACAGCAGAAAAATGACCAACAAGCTGAATAATAAAACGACGTGCATACCGGGTAAGTGCGACAAACTATATTGATTGATCACACGGCTACCGAGCCGATACAGTTGAAATGCACTCGCTGCTAAACCAAGCCACCACGCCCATGCGTAGCGCCCTAACAAGCCGATAGCGATGAGCAACCCACACAGCGCAATCAACCACATCACTGGTTGGTTCAAACTAATCTGAATGCTGACATGACTCGCGTTGCCTGCGAGATTGAGTAACGAGTTGCCAACCACAGCAGCAACATACACAACTGCTGTCACGGCGGCAAGGATAATCCGGGTTCGTGCCACAAGAAACCTTTTTTTGATGAAATGGAGGTGCCGTTTGGCGATGCGGTTCGACGTTGGCATCGATGTGCGCCAAAACGTGTTGTATTTTATCAATTTTATAGGGATTGACTGCTTGTTTCTGCGTTATCGACCCATGTCATTGGGCTTGGTCAAGGACGGATCACCACTCACCAAAAGAAAGCGCATCCGCGCACTGGATCCCCCGCGTGCGCGGAGGATGACGAGCGAGGGGGTGAACATGGAAGGGTGCTAGGAGAAAACGCGGTAGGAAGTTCAATGACGAAGTTGCGTAGAAGGGTATGAGGGTGGGACTACGCGATAGGAAGTTCAACGATAAAGCTGAATGGAAGGGGAATGGGGGACGACGAGATAGGAAGTTCAACGACGAAGCCGCATAGAGACGGATAAGGGGTGAACGATGTATTTAATACGATCACCCCACCCCCCGTCGCTCCCGCGAAGGCGGGAGCCCAGTGGCGCGGCAGCGCCTTGCTACGGAAGGGGCGCTGACGCAAGCGTTTTTCATGTACGCATTCGCACACTGGATCCTCCGCGTGCGCGGAGGATAACGAGCGGAGGGGCGGTGAACATGGAAGGGTGCTAGGAGAAAACGCGGTAGGAAGTTCAATGACGAAGTTGCGTAGAAGGGTATGAGGGTGGGACTACGCGATAGGAAGTTCAACGATAGAGCTGAATGGAAGGGGAATGGGGGACGACGAGATAGGAAGTTCAACGACGAAGCCGCATAGAGACGGATAAGGGGTGAACGATGTATTTAATACGATCACCCCACCCCCCGTCGCTCCCGCGAAGGCGGGCGCCCAGTGGCGCGGCAGCGCCTTGCTGCGGAAGGGGTGCTGACTCAAGCGTTTTTCATGTACGCATCCGCACACTGGATCCTCCGCCTGCGCGGAGGATGACGAAACGGAGGGGGCGGTGAATATGGAAGGATGCTAGGAGAAAACGCGGTAGGAAGTTCAATGACGAAGTTGCGTAGAAGGGTATGAGGGTGGGACTACGCGATAGGAAGTTCAACGACGAAGCCGCATAGAGACGGATAAGGGGTGAACGATGTATTTAATACGATCACCCCACCCCCCGTCGCTCCCGCGAAGGCGGGCGCCCAGTGGCGCGGCAGCGCCTTGCTACGGAAGGGGCGCTGACTCAAGCATTTTTCAGGTAGGCATCAAGCTCATCAAACCAGATTTGCTTTTGTTCATCCGATACAAACGCCGCTTCAAAACTGTTACGTGCCAGTTGTCCTAATTCTTCCTTGCTCAGGTCGAGTGCATCTGCCGTTGCGATGAAGTTTGTGTTCATATAGCCACCGAAATACGCTGGATCATCAGAATTAATCGTGACGCAAAGCCCATCGCGTAACATGCGGGCGAGGTTGTGTTCTCGCAAATCTTTCACCACACATAATTTCAGATTCGACAGCGGACAGACGGTGAGTGGCATGCGTGTCTGCTGCAAGCGGGTCATCAAAGCGGCATCTTCCTCGGCACGAACACCATGATCAATTCGCTCGACCTGCAAGACATCCAATGCCCCGTGGATATACGCTGGTGGTCCTTCTTCACCGGCATGGGCAACGAGATGCATACCCATGGCTTGCGCTAAGGTAAATACATGTGCGAATTTTTCAGGTGGGTTACCGACCTCCGATGAATCGAGCCCCACACCAATCCAGACATCCGCATAGTCATCGCGCAAAGGCAATGCTGCTTCGAGTGTTGCAATGGCATCCTCTTCGCTCAGGTGACGCAGGAAGCACATAATCATGCTGGCGGAGAAACCATGCGAGGCTTTGGCCTCGCGCAAGGCGCGGGCGATCCCAGAAAATACCGTCTCTATCGCAATGCCGCGTGCAGTATGGGTTTGCGGATCGAAAAACAACTCGACATGGCGCACTTGATCTGCCAATGCTCGTTGAATGTACGCGTGTGTCAGATCAAAAAAATCTTGTTCCGTTTGTAACACCGCAGCGCCTGCGTAATACAAATCCAGAAACGATTGTAAATCGGCAAAATCATACGCCGCACGCACTTCGTCGACGGTGGCATAAGGAAGTTGCACCTGATTTTTTTTAGCCAGGGCAAACATCAGCTCAGGTTCTAACGAGCCTTCGATATGCAGATGCAGTTCGGCTTTAGGTAAATGACGGATGAAATCGTGTAAAGAGGTACTCATAGGGTGGCTTCACTTATTCTTGTTTGGGTTGCGATGGGCGAGAGTGTAGGGTGCTTCGACCAGAGTTGCAATAATTGGGCAGCGACGGCAACCGCAATCACGCCAGGTTCTTTGCCAGTGATACCAGAAACACCCACCGGGCAAACCATCTCCTGTAGTCGGTGCTGATCGATACCGCGTTCTTGTAAGCGATGCTCAAAGCGAGCGCGCTTGGTTTTTGAGCCAATGAGTCCAAACCACGCGGCGTCTGGGCGTCGCAGGATATGCTCACTGAGGATCAAATCCAATCCATGATGATGGGTCATGACCAAAAAGTACGCGCCAACCTCTGCGCTGGCAATGATCGCTTCGGGCGTGTCGGTGGCTTCTGTCGTGATGTGCGCGGGGAGTTCTGTGGGGAAAAGATGATCCCGTTCATCGATCCATGTGATACGACAAGGTACTTGTTGCAAGATATGAATTAATGCAGTCCCGACATGGCCCGCACCAAATAAATACAAATGGGGCAATGTAGTACGTTCTTGTTGGTAGTTATCAAGCTTATGTTGCAGATCTTGGTAGCTCCAGCAATCAACGCGTTCAAGGCAGAGGCTCAGCGCGCCGCCGCAGCACTGTCCAAGGCTAGGTCCCAAGGATAAATCAATGTGGCGTGGCGCAGTGTCATTGCCTGCTTCGTTGAGCCATAGTCGCGCAGTGGCAATCGCTTTCCATTCGAGATGGCCGCCACCGATGGTATCGAATTGATTATTGGCAGTCACAAGCATGCGTGTTCCCGTACCGCGTGGGGTTGAACCTTTGACGGCGGTGACCGTGATCAAGACGGCTTTATCGGCAGGTGTTAGCCGACGTAGGCTTTCTAGCCAGTTGGTGCTTGTCGTTTGCATACATGGGACTCCATAACGGCGAATCAGTCCACGATAGCAGTTTGCCTTGTGAACAACATACGCTGCGGCTGATGCTGCTTATTTGAGTCGCAGTATTTCATGCTATGCCATCAATAATGACGGCGGAAGAGGGGTATGGCCAGGAGTGAATTGGTGACATTTGAACAAAAAATGACCTACACCTTGCTGTCAGGCAAGGTGTGTCAATGGTCGCGTGTAGCGCAAATTAATGGAAATAAACAGGTTGCGCCATTGAACCGTCGTATTGTCCCAGAAACTCATCGATTTCTTCGACGGTCGGTTCGCTCGCAATCAGCTGTGTGACATCGTTACGGAAATCGATGGCGCGTGCGCCAGCAATAAACCATTCACGGTGTACGGCTTTGTCTGTAATTTCATAGCCGCCAAAACGAAGCGCTTCGTGATCAGCATCTGCACCATATTCGACGACACTGTAATGTTCGCTGTTATAGATAAGATTCATTTTTTGCATCCTTTCTGGCAAGAGGAAAAACTTCCTCGGTTTAACCGGACATGGTGCTCAAGGCAGCGGATTTCAAGTGAGAGAAAAGACGGGTGTGAGTACCTCTAAGCAAAATGCCAAGAAACAATGAGGCAACCAACCCTCTCACGAAGTGCGTACTACTGATAAGGGTAACGACATAACTTGTTACAGCTTTAGTCTACAAGTAAACGACAGAATGTTCCAGTAGCAACTGGTCATACGGTGCTTGCTTTAACATTTTGCGAAGATTTTGAAGGTGGTCGCTGCTAGCAACACCGAGATAGAGGTGTTGTATTTTTTGTCGTAAGAGACGATTTAAGGTGACACGCATAGTCAAATTGCCAATGCAACAGAAGCAACCAGGCGCAATTCTCTGCACCGTCATCTGTACGGAGGGAACCAGCAGTTGTTCCCCCGTTGGCAATCCTTCAAGAACCACGCCAATGGTGGCGGTGGGCCCATGCAGATCCAAAAAGGCAGTGCTCGCCTGCCAGATCAAGGCCTCTCTTTGGACGTAATCGGCACCGCTGACGATGGTCAGCGGTATAGATTCAGACATGGGCGCCGTTGGAAGGGTTATTCGCCGCGTTTGGCGTATTTCACAGATTCAACACCCAACTGTTTCAATTTACGATACAGATGTGTGCGTTCTAAGCCGGTTTTTTCAGCGACCCGCGTCATGCTGCCACTCTCACGGTTGAGATGATACTCAAAGTAAATCCGCTCGAAAGCATCTCTGGCTTCGCGTAATGGCAAGTCAAACGACAAGCTAGCAAACTGATTGACCGGTGCCACAGCAGCGACAGGAGGCACAGTAAAGGATCTACCCTCATAGCCGCTGTTGATCGTTTGCTGGTGATGCAAATGGCTCTGGTTGATGCTATGGTCGCCGCCAATCACGCGCAGTGGCGGTACCGCTGGACGGGTTGGTTCCGCTGTTCTTGTCAGACCTTGTTGCACTGCTTTTAATAGCTTTTGCAAGGCGATCGGTTTTTCAAGGAAATTGAGCGCTCCAATCCGCGTTGCTTCGACTGCGGTGTCGATTGTGGCATGACCAGACATCATGATTACTGGCATGGTCAGCAATCCATCGCGTTGCCATTCTTTGAGCAGCGTTACGCCATCCGTGTCGGGCATCCAGATATCTAACAACACCAAATCAGGCTTTGCTTCTTGGCGTGCAAGACGTGCCTGTTGTGCGTTTTCAGCAAGTTGAACGACATGCCCTTCATCTCCCAGAATTTCCGAAAGTAATTCTCGGATACCCATTTCATCATCTACGACCAGAATATTTGCCATAAAATTACCCTATTACCGCCCCTATGATTTTTGCCTTGTTGATGCCTGCATCCTTCTTTGAAGATGTCAGGTGAATACCTGCATACTCAACTTGCGTTTAATTCCGGTGCTAACTTTAACAGCAAAATCGCTACTTTTGCACCGTTTGTATCAGTCCGATTTTGAATATCGATTCTACCGCCGTGTTCATCGATGATTTTTTTCACCATAGCAAGACCTAAACCGGTGCCACGTGGCTTCGATGTTGCATATGGTTCAAACGCACGGGCCAGAATTTTTTTAGAAAATCCCGGACCATTATCAATGATGGACAGACGTACTGCCGAGTGAACGTCATTACCTTTGGTGTTATATCGTACAACTTCAGTGACGACATCGATACGCGGCGGTGTCGATGACTGTGGATTATCCGCCACTGCATCCTGCGCGTTTTGTAACAAATTATGAATTACCTGCCGTAATTGTGTCGCATCACCCATGATTTTAGGCAAATCCGGTGCGAGACTCAGTCGGATAATATCGCGGTCATCGCCAGCCAGATAAAGATGCAGTACTTCGTCGATCAGTTCACCGAGGTTCAGTTGGGTCAATACGGCCGGCGGCGTTTTGGCATAGTCGCGGAAATCATCCACCATCCGTTTCATGGATGCCACTTGATTGACAATTGTGGTGGTACTTTTATTTAAGATCGCGACATCAACCTCGTTGAGCTTGTCTTGTAATTTCATCTGCAGGCGTTCTGCGGATAGCTGAATCGGGGTGAGTGGATTTTTAATTTCGTGGGCGAGTCGTCGTGCGACTTCACCCCATGCAATAGAACGCTGTGCAGAAATGATATTGCTGATATCGTCAAAAACGATCACGTAGCCGTTACCCGATCCCACGGGCAGATGGGAGCCGCGCGCAAGGAGGGTGATGCTGGCGTTTTCATCATTGGGCATCGCGTCCGCGGCCGGTGGTTGCTGCTGAATGGCATCGGGACGTGGCACTTCGATCTGTTGCTGCCAGTGCTGTTCTTGACCATCTTTACCACCCGCTGCTGACTGGGCTTGTTGCTCCGAAAAAGCAGTATCAATCGCGGTCGCAAACTCGTTCATCCCAGGGATGGTGCTCAGTGCTTTACCAATGTCGGCCTCTAGAGGGCGCTGCAAGATCCGTTCAACTGATTCATTACAGGTGACCAAGTGACCGCGTTGATCAAGCACCATCACGCCCGCTGACATGTTGGCCAGTACCGATTCGAGGTAGGCTTTGGCGTTTTCGAGTTCGTTACGATTTTTTTCTACCGCTGCACGCGCATCAAATAATTGCCGCGTCATCGTATTAAACGACTGCGTTAAGCTGCCCAATTCATCTGAACTAGCCACGATTGGACGGGGTGAGAAGTTACCTTCTGTCACCGCTTTGGTACCCTCTGCTAATAACAACAAGGGGCGGGCAAGCTGTCCAGAGATCAGGAAAGCACTGGTGATCGCCGCAAAAATCGCTAACAATAAGGTCAGTGTCAGCGTAAAAATGTACATCGTTTTAAGACTACTGCGACCCAAAGACCGCACTTGGTATTCGCTCGATGCATTCCGTAATGCTTCAGCATGCATTGCGATACTGGCGGGAACAGGTTGGATCAGTTGCAGATAGTACGTGTCGTTTTGTAAAGAGAGTCCGTTGTCACTATTTTCCAGTTTAATCACGACCCGTGAGCGCAGAATTTTCTTGGGTTCTTGTGCGAGGACCGGCCGTTTGGCACCATTGGTGGCGCTGTTGTTCTCGGGATGATCTGATTCTTCGCCGATGATTTTTTCGTCTGTCGCGGCATAAATACGTGAGCTACGCGCAGACCGTATCATCTCTGTCGTTGGTAATTCTGGGACTAAATGATCAAAATTTTGGTTAGCGGCAGCAATGAGACGCCCACGGCTATTAACGATGCAGGCTTCTTGTACGCCAGCACGTTCACGGAGACGTGACAGGGTCAGTGCGGAAGAGCTCGACGGTGAATTTAATTCACTCGCCATGTCCCGCGCTTTGGATTTGAGATCTGCCAGCAAAAAATCGAGCGCGCTCAGGCCAAGATTTTTACCTGAGTCCAAGGCGGTTTCGACTTTGACGTCAAACCACGATTCAATGGACTTGGAGACAAAGGTCACGGAGACCACATAAATCACGGTACCCGGCAGGATCCCGACCAGCGCGAAGAGTAAAACCAAGCGCGTCATGAGCCGCGAACCAAATTCTCGGCTACGAAAACGGCTGAACAAGCGCAGAAGCAGTGTGGCGATTAAGGCCAATAGCGCCAAGGCGACGACGGCGTTGGCACCGAGCAGCCAGCCATAGTAATGCTCAAAGCGCGCGGAATTGTCTGCTGCAGTCGTAAGTAAGAACAGCAGGATACTCATCAGAGCCCCGCCGATAATTAAGGCATACCGCAAAAATTTCGTCACTTGTCTTCGGCCTTGAAAGTAAATCGTTTCCAGTCAGAAGAGAACCGCCAGTCACTGTCGTTGAGTGAAGTGATCAGGAAGGTTTTTGGCAAATAACTCAGATCCAGCTTGAGTTTTACCGCCACGTTGTAGACCGCACCTGGAGTCAGGCTGCCTTTTTCCGCGACAATCCAGCGTCGTGGACGTAGCACTAGTGCTAAGGCATCTTCCAAGGTCGCAAAATTCTGCTGCAAGCCGTTGTTAATGGTGCCTGTGTAATTACGGGTCCAGGGATTGTAGGCAATTCTGACAGTTTGAATGGAACGAATTGTTTTTTCGTCAAACCAGTACCAGCGCGGTCGGGTGAGTTCTACTTCGGTGGTAAAGGAGAGGGGAATTTCTTTGGCAATGGCGTCGACCAAACCGCGGCTCAGTTCAAATGAAAAACTGGCGGAGATCCGGTAGCCTTCTTCCGTTGATTCCAGTTTTGCCGAGGTGACTTCAGCTTCAGTCGCTCCCGCTACCGGGACGACGAGCACGGCCAATACCGCTAACAACATGGTCAGCATGAATTGGCGTAAGGGTGCGGTCAGTCGAAAGCGCATGCAATAAGAAATTAAAATCGGGAGTCATAAAGACAGGACTGATATCTATTTGTTCCGTATGCATGGTCGTTTCATTTCATGCATTACAAGAAAATTGATATCAGGCTAAATGATAACGTGAAGCTCTCGATTTAGTTAGTCTTGCGCTGGTTTTTGGAACAAGGCGTAGAACAAACCGTCGTGTTCGTTGTGTGCATCGGACGAATTGGCCATTGTTGGTAACAATTGCCCCGGCGCATCCAGACGAATGGCGCCATGTTTTTCGACAAATGCCTGAGCTTGTTTCTCGGATTCTTGCGGCCAGATGGAACATGTCACCATCAACATCTTGCCACCCGGTGCCAACATCCGCCATAAATTGTCCAGAATGCGTGACGACAACGCAGCAAGTTGGGCGGTGTCCGTTTTGCGCCTGAGCCATCGGCTGTCTGGATGGCGTCGCACAACACCGGAGGCGGTACAAGGAACGTCTGCCAAAATCCGGTCGAATGGTTTGTTATCCCACCAACCAGAACGGGTGGCATCGCCTTGCTTGACACTGGCTGACAACTGCAAGCGGTCGAGATTTTCGTTGATTCGCTGTATCCGTGCGTGATCAATCTCAAGCGCTACTAACTCCAGATCAGCCAATTCCAACAAATGACAGGTTTTCCCGCCGGGTGCTGCACATGCATCGAGAACCCGCATACCAGCTTGCACATCGAGGAGCGGGGCAGCTAATTGTGCTGCCGCATCCTGTACCGACACCATCCCCGCCTCAAAACCTGGGATCTGGGTGACGGGAATCGGTTTGGCTAAACGGATCGCGAAAGGACCGATTTGGCTCGCTGCGATTTGTTCGCTCGCGAGCAGTTCCAGATAGGCTGCGGTGCTCGTTTTGCGTTGATTGACGCGCAAGGTCAGCGGCGGCGCATGATTGCCTGCTGTCAGAATGGCTTGCCACTCTTGTGGGTAAGCCGCTTTAGTTTGATCCACCCACCATTGCGGATAGTTCCAGACAGCGGCGGGTTGTTTCATGACCAGCTTGAGTAATTCGTCTTTTTCGCGCAAAAAGCGGCGTAACACGGCGTTGACCATGCCTTTTGCAAATACCATGTGTGGACTGGACGTCGCTGCAGTAACCGCTTGATCGACGACCACAAATTCTTCATAGGGGGCACTTTCGCCCTCATTGCTGACTAACAGCGTCAGCGCACAGCACAGTAGACCGTATAACAAGGCCGGTTCAGGCGTTTTATTGGTCATGGCTTTGAGGAGCGCATCTACCCGACCGACCTGACGCATTGTTCTGTAGGAAATATCCTGAATGGCACCACGTGCTTGTGGCAACGCGTTCGTCTGCGAAAAGACCTTCAGTAGCGCCTGTGGCAATGCCGTTCCCTCGAGCACGTAGGCGACCGCTTGTGCGGCACCAATCAAGCTAAAAGCGAGAGAATCGGGCTTGAGATCTGTCATCTGCAGTTCTGGCGTGACCAGTGGAGAAGAATTGCTGACTTTATTTGCAGGTTTGTTGACAGGCTTACCGAGGATTTTTCGTGGACGTTCTTGCATAGGAGTATTTTATTGTTACCAATGTAATGCCAAGCGCGACCGACGCGCTGCTGGCACAGTATTTCAGTCACCATTGTTGGTATTGTGTGACAGATACAACGCTAGTGTACCAGTCTACCAGCTCATACTGCTAATTCATCCGGCCTTTCACCTCCCATATGGTTGCGACGCGTAGAACAATCAGCACTGAAAATAGCGATCAATAACAAAAAAACAGGAAACATCTCCGTCGCATTCCGCTTCCCACATCGCCTCAGCGCCTCAGCGTCGATGGACGCGAGCTGCGACTTCATGCGGGGACGATGCGGGCATGAATGCGAACATGAATGCGAACATTAATGCGGTGATAAATGCTGAACCTCAAGCCAGGTGCGGATATCATCAAACACCCGCGTTGCATCTAATTCGTTAAACAGTTCGTGGTAAAACCCAGGGTAAAGATGCGTCGTGACCTTGTCAGGAAGACATGCATGGGCAAATTGTTGACTTCCTTTAGGATCGACCAGGTGATCGTCTAAGGCGACGAGGACGAGTACGGGTACCTGCAATCCAGAGGCATGTTGGAGGCTGAAGTCCATGGTATTGAGCATGCTCGTGAGTAGGCGGGCGCTAATTTTGCCATGAACCAATCTGTCATTTTTGTAGGCATAGACCACTTCGGCGTCGTGAGACAAAAAGTGGGTCTTTAATCCATTGGGAATTCCAAGTCCCGGGAAAATCGCCTTGGCAATACTTAAGAAGCGATGCTGCAAGGCGGACATATAAATCGCCAAGGCAGGTGACGACAAAATAAGCGCTTTGATGGGGGCGACGCTCTCTGTGGCGAACCGCGCTGCAAACAAGCCACCCATGCTGTGCCCAAGGACGATGGGCGGCGCGTCTAATTGTCGGCGGAAATCATTGATCACGAGTGCTGCATCTCGCACCATCGCCGTGTCATCCGGCACATCACCACGGGAGCCTCCTGATTGGCCATGACCCCGGTGATCATAGGTGCGGACGATATACCCTAAGGCATTAAAAAAGCGGGCGACGTGCGCATATCTGCCGCAGTGCTCACCGAGACCATGCATGATGACAACACCCTCAACGGTCGATGTGCGCTCTTTGTTTCCTGTCTCTGGCAAAGGCCAGTCCCGCACAAAAATCGGCGTTTCATCGTCAGCACAGAGCGAAAACTCTAGCGTGTTTTCAATATGCGCGGTCATGGGTTATACGCCCCACATCACTTCTTTTTGCATTTTGTGGGCGGCGTGAAGCATTTCCAGTACGGGGAAAACGCGTGTTGCAAAACTGACACGTTCTGGTTTTTCGTGGTCATGGTCATCGCCGTTTTCATTGTGGTGGGCGTTGACGTCACGGCTGACTTCGTCAGAAATCGGATGTGCTTTGCTGTCCGCGACAGCCGCTTCGATCTTTTCAATCGCTTTTGGTAATTCAGCTGGGGTAATGATGCCTCGCTCGACATCTTTTTCCAGAATTTCGAGAATGCGGCGAGCGTGTTCTTTGTACATGGTGACTTCAGTTGCTGCTTTAGATTTAAACGTGATCAGCATGATCTGCATTCCTTCGATGAATAGTGTGACGAATAGTGTGACAAATAAGGTAAAAGGGCACCGCAAGCATGCACAAAAGGGTATCGCATCGTGCATTCAGATATCGATAGCCTATGATAATCCCAAATCACGACACGTGGTGTTTCAGTTTGCGACGAAGGAATTCATAAATGTCTCGATGATTTCTGGGGACATTTTTTGAGGCGGTCCCATCATCACCAGTTGATAGACCCAGTCACCCCGCGCGATGAAGCGGGCGGCCATGATGACCTCTGTCTCTCCATGGCGTCCTGCAATACGCATGACACCACCGGATGTGGTTGGGGCTTCGATGATTTGGCCGTGAATGTTGTTGATCATTCCTTGTTGCATTGCAGTGAGAATGGCGGCCGTGCTGCTTTGATTGCTGACTTTGGCACTGCCAACGGCAAAACTAAGGTGGTCGACTTCAGTTGCCGTCATGGTCATGTTCAGTTTGCTTTCGCCCAGTTGTACCGGTTGGGTAAAGCTCTCGGGTTTGGCTGGCATTAGCATCGTGAAGGGGGCATCGGCTGAATGAATCTCACGCCAATTAAAGGTGGGATTGCAAGCAGAAATAAGGACTTGGCAGAGCAGCAGGCACAGAGTCAGCGCAGTTTTCTTGATCGTCATAGGTCGTTGTGGTGGGGTGGTTTTATCGGACGAGCTTGCTCAATCATTATCTTGACGTGATGGTTGGGTGGTGCAATCTTGGATGATGATCTGAATCATGTTGCTTGGGCTTGCGTGGCGTTGCATGTTATTTCAAGAGAAGACAATCATGTTTTCTTGATTCAATGTTATCGTGATTGACCTACACTAAGGTATCATAAGTGATCCCCTCACAATGCGGTCATAGCGCAACGTGTGCGGGTGAGAGGCGTTTTTTTACATAATTACACTGGTGCTACGATGTTGCCACGTCATTCTGCGTTAATAACGGTTTTTTCAGTGCTCTTGTTGAGTGCTTGTGATCGTCTGGGCATTGCTGATCCTGCCAAAGAGGCCGCGCAAAAGGAATCTGATGCACGGGCAACAGGGAGTGCTTGCCGCCATGCGGGGCGTGCGATTGAGGATTGCTATTCCTTAAATCCCGATGCCGCTAGAGCATCGATTTTCGCGGGCTGGAAAGAAATGAACGACTACATGCGTGAAAACAAAATCGAAGTCGTGAAACCAGAACTGCCTCCACGCACTGAGGCTGCAGAGGACGCAGCATCAGAGTCCGCGTCGGCCTCCGCCTCGGAATCGGCATCCTCTTCTGCCTCGGCGAAGTCAAAGAAATAATCATCAATGACATTTCGCCTACGCACGATGCGTGAGTCTGATCTTCACGCAGTCTATGCTGTGCAGACCCTTGCTTACACGGACATGGTCGAAAGTCAGGATGTCTTACGCTCACGTTTGATGTCAGCGCCTGATACAGCCTGGGTTGCTGAAAACAAAGATGGTATTGGTGCTTATCTGGTGGCTTATCCTTCCCATCGGGGGAAGATCTCGTCTTTGGGCGGGGAATTTGATATCGCGCCAGCGGCAAATGCGCTGTACATCCATGACTTAGCGGTCGCGCCTCGGATGGCGGGTCAGGGCGTTGCTGCCGCTTTAGTGCAACAAGCCTTCGCGTACGCCATCAGCAGGCTATTAACGTATGTTTGTCTTGTATCGGTCCAAGATAGCCTTGTTTTTTGGAACAAGTTGGGATTCGAAGAGGACCACGAACTCAGTCCGGAACAGGCATCAGTGTTACTGAGCTATTCCGGTCCCGCCTATTACTGTACGAAAAAAATATAAAGCGGCAATCGCGTTATACGACCTTATTTCGCTTTTTCAGCTTGATCCGACGTGTCGGCATCATCCTTCTTGCTGGCGTGGCGTTTCTTCTTGTAGATGATCTTTTTGCTTCCCCCCTCGCAGACACCCACCACCCGTGACTTCGTCTCAGTATCCTTGGAGACGATAGTCAAGGAATAGCCGGTCACCTCTTTGTGTTCCAGTTTTGTATTGATTTTATCGATGATGGTGTCGCAGGACGTGATTGCTGCCCAGCCTGAGGTCGTGCTTAGCATCAAACTCACTACCAGACTCGTTGTTATTACACGCTTAATCATGTTGTCTTCTCCTTTTCAGTGGATGGTTTGCTGCTGTTTAAAATGAGTTGATGATAGAAACGGATCATTTCTGCGTAATTTTTCACAGAGATACGCTCATTTGT
Organism: Undibacterium sp. MH2W; assembly: GCF_049340215.1. Taxonomy (NCBI): domain Bacteria; kingdom Pseudomonadati; phylum Pseudomonadota; class Betaproteobacteria; order Burkholderiales; family Oxalobacteraceae; genus Undibacterium; species Undibacterium sp. MH2W. Next base: position 295,514 of record NZ_JBMPPA010000002.1, read on the forward strand.
TCCATGGAACCTCGGTAAGTCTTCCGATCCTGCGCGTACAGGAGAAAACTTGAAAATGTTGTCGCTCAGTTTGTCGAAGTGACGTGAGTCCGTTGCACCCAGCATGAGACCCGGCGCGACAATCACGTTAGGGAATGTTTCGCGGATGGTGCGGTTGAGCGTTTGATACGCAGCACTGGTTGTGGGTGAGACGCGCGATGGTTCTGAATTTCCGGCGAGACTTTGAACACGAATACCACTCTGCGCAATCGTATTTTTGACATGTTCAATGACAGTCGCTTGCGTATCGCCAGGCAGTGTGCGGAAATTGACGGTGGCGTCGATTACGCCGGGTAAAACGTTGTCTTTGTTACCGGCGTGCACCATGGTCAGTGCGGTCGTTGTGCGTAACATCGCATTCGTGCTGCCATTTTTCTCTAGTTCATGTTGCAATAAAGGACTGAAGAGCCACAAATTGGACAAAATGACGCGGTTGATGCCATGCATTTCCGGTGCCAGCGTATCGAACATGTCGAGCGCCACACCGCGAATACCCGCAGGTAACTGATTCTTTTCTAATTCGCTCAAGGCGGTACTCATCATCCCAATTGCGGTGTGTGCAGGCGGCATGGACGAGTGTCCTGGCGTGGCTTCTAGCGTTAATTGAATACTTGCGTATCCTTTTTCAGCAACGCCGATCAACGCAGCGGGCACGGATAAACCACTTAACATGCCCTCTGTGATGAGCATTCCTTCGTCGAGCACAAATTCAAACTGGAGATGGCGTGATTCCAGCAAAGCGGCGATGGCTTTTGCACCATGCTCGCCCCCGACTTCTTCATCGTGACCAAAAGAAAGATAGATACTACGCTGTGGCTGAAAACCGGCAGCCAGCAGGCTTTCAACTGCTTCAAGAATCGACAACAAATTGCCTTTGTCATCCCATGCACCACGACCCCAAATAAACCCATCGTTGATCGTGCCGGCGAAAGGCGCTTGCTGCCAGAGCGATTCAGTGCCCGGCGCGATGGGGACGACATCTTCGTGGGCCATGAGGAGAATAGGTTTGGCATTGGCATCGCTGCCCTGCCACTTGAATAACAGACTGCTACCGCCAACGGTTTCATGTTGTAACTTTGCATGAACCAGGGGAAACGCCGTCGCCAAGTAGGCGTGTAGTTGTTCAAATTGTGCCGCATTGGCGTCGCGGTCAGTTTGGCTAGAAATCGTTTTGAACGTGAGCGACTTGGCTAATCGGGTAGCGACGGCGGCTTCATCGATGGCAATCGGCGCGATCGGGGAGACCAGAAGTTGCTGCGAGCGGTGGCGCAGTGTATTTGCGGTTAACACCACAAGAAGGAAGAAAAAAATGCTCAAGAGAAAGAAAAAAAAGCGTCTGATCATGGTACTTTCTCGTTAAAGGGAATTAATATGACTTTCGTCACACCTGCGACCAGGTGATACTCTCTCAATGCTTATACGATGAACTTCTCTTAGCGTTTTTTTGCTGTGTTTAACCGCCTATTTGTTGATCTGATTCTGGTAGTAAAAAGAGTGTGTAAACAATTTGTATAAAGAATTTGTATAAAAAGCTTGTTTAAAACGCTTGTTTAAAACTCTTGTTAAGAGAGCTTGCTTTAAAGGCTTGTTTATAAAGATACTAGTATTTCTTTTAATTGACAATTTATCTAAATCATAAATTGCTGTGTGGAAATAATTGTGGCGTATTTTACGTCGTTTTAGGGAAAAATTATTTAATGATGAGATTTGCTGCATCGCATGCCAGTCGAATTGCTAAAACACTCGAAGTGTGTCTTGTCGTTGCGATGTTGATCGCTGCGGGCGCGTTCATCTGGACGTTGCGTGTGCAGGAAATCCATAAGTGGGAAAAACAGACGCAGACATTTAGTGTGGTGTTGGCTGAAACAACGACACAACAAATGGATTTCGCCTACACAGCACTCGCTAACATCGCCGATCGTATTGAGGATCGCTGGAGTGTCAGCGCCCGTTATTTACCGAATCAACTAGGTTCTGCGGATTTTCATCAATTCTTAAAAGAAAAAGTCGCGCTCTTTCCAGCGATCGAAGTGATTTCTGTGCTTGATGTTGATGGCAACGTGATCAGCACTTCGCGGGAGTACCCTGCACCCACGTACAACCTCGGCGAACGCGATTATTTTTTGGCACAGCGAAACAATATTTCACAAAAAGTTTACCTCAGTAATCCTGTTCGCAGCAAAACAACAGGTCAGTGGATTTTCTTTTTGAGCCATCGTTTAACTGGAAGCGATGGTGAGTTTATCGGCGCGGTGACGTTGGGTATTTCACCGGATTTTTATTCTCACTTCTACCAAAAACTCAGCACCGATGGTCACGCTGCCATCAGTCTCATGCGCGATGATTACACCTACCTCGCCCAGTGGCCAGAGCACAAGGAAGAAATTGGACACATGGAGCTGGCTGGCGCTGCTTACAAAGTGATCAATGATTTGCACAAACGCTCTGGCGTGATGATTACGGATGAAATGTCTCTTCCTGGCGAGCCGCCGATGCGACGGATGGAAGCCGTGCAAATGCTCGACAAGTATCCGTTAATACTGAATTTTTCGATCGACGAAGACCTGTATCTCGCCGATTGGCGAAAAATGAGCGTCGCGGTGATCCTGGTGACGTTCGCAGCGGTTCTTGTATTGGTCGCTGCCTTCCGCGTTTTAATTCGTCTGTTCTTGTTGCGCGAACAGGATATGCGCGAGATGACAGAACTCAAACGGGAAGCAGATCAGATCAACCGCAATCAGACGACTCTATTAAACAGCCTGACAGAACAACAAGGGGCATTGAAAGAATCATCCGATCGTCTTAAGGCGATTTTTCAGAATGCTGCCGATGGCATTGTGATGCTCGATGACAGAGGAATCATTGAAGCATTAAATCCCGCCGCCATGGCGATCTACCGTTACAGCGAAGATGAAGTTGTTGGTCGAGATAGCCAGATATTTTCTCCGGAAGGACAACCTGGGTTGTTGGCGCTGGTGATGGGGACACGTGAGTTCGTAAAAACGGGTCGACTGCGAATGGAGACTGAACGCGTCCGTAAAGGCGGCGATCTCTTCCCCGCAGAATTGGCAATCAGTGAATATATTCTTGGCGGACAACGCAAGCTGATTGTGTTTGTGAGAGATATTTCTGAACGCCGAAAAATAGAGCGCATGAAGAATGAGTTTATCTCGACAGTGAGCCATGAGCTCCGCACGCCACTGACGGCGATTCGTGGTGCATTGGGTCTGTTGATAGGCGGTGCCATGGGAGCCTTACCAGAGAAGCTATTGCCGCTGATGTCGATGGCACACAAAAATAGTGTCAGCCTGACCCGCCTCATCAATGATTTGCTTGATATTCAAAAAATTGAAGCCGGAAAAATGGATTTCATGATCGACCACTACAATTTGTACCAGCTATTGCAATCTGCGGTCCAAAGCAATCAGGGCGTCGCCGATGAGCTGCATGTACGTCTTGCTGTGGCGGATGAAAGTCATGTTGCCAAATCACACGCCATTTCTGTCGACCAAGGACGTTTCCAACAGGTGATGGCTAACCTGATTTCGAACGCTTGTAAATATTCGCCGAGAGATGGAAAAGTGACGCTATTTAGCAGCGTGTTGCCAAACGATATGATCCGGATCGCAGTTGCCGATCAGGGCATTGGTGTGCCGGATAATTTTAAAGACCGGATCTTCCAAAAATTTTCTCAAGCAGACTCATCGGATACCCGCGCAAAAGGGGGCACAGGCTTGGGGCTGGCCATTTCAAAAGTGATTATTCAGCAAATGCAGGGCGAGATTGGATTTTATAATCGGGCTGCCGAAGATGGTGGCGGCGCCGTTTTCTATGTCGATCTCCCGCTGTCGCTTCATAAAGAGAGTGCCTAATGTAGGCATGCGGTATCCAATCATGCCGCTCGCTTTCTCTTCGGACTGCAACATCTAACGTCTCTATACTCTCACGTCGAAAGCGTTCGTCGGAATGGGAGTTAAATTAATCCCAGATCGCGCGGTTTGACACCACTGAACACGGTGTTGATTTGTTGATGATTCAAACCATAAATGCGGCTAAACAAGCCACCCAATACCGCACGATATTCGTTTAAGACCGGAAAATCGCGGTTTTGAAATAATTGTCCGGCTGCGACTTTGGTTTGCTCTCCGGCGATTTGCCCCCCTTTGATTCCGCCGCCCAGTACCCAATAGACACTGCCGTGACCATGATCTGTGCCACGCTTTCCGTTTTCGCGGAAAGTGCGACCAAATTCGCTAATCACAACGACGGTGGTTTGTTGCCACGCATCGCCCATCTCATTTTTGTAAGTTGCTAGGCCGCGACCTAATTCTTCAAACTTATTGGCTAACGTACCCTTTGCGCCACCTTGGTCGACATGTGTATCCCAACCACCAACGTCAATGAAGCCGAGACTGTATTTTTCTCGCATCATCTTTGCAACACGTCTCGCTTCGAGCGCAAAGCCTTTGGTTGTAATGGCATCGCGGTTAGCGGCATTCATTTCATCCTGCATTTCCATGGCAATATCTTGCCTGACTGCGAACCCTTCATTGACTTGCTGCGATAAGCCCGTTTTGCCATACATTTTTTGGATGATATCGCTTTGACGTTGATCGACGCTTGATTTGGAGAGACTCCGTAGTGAGGTGTTGCCAACGGTCGCACTGCCTTGCATGGAAATTGGCAACTGATCAGTAAATGCCATTGTCGGAATACCTTTCCCATCGTTGATCACCGATGCTAGCCGATTCATAAACCCAGAATGGTAATTGCGTGAACCCGTTAATGGCTGCCCGAGCTCGATCGAGTCTTGGGTTTCAAAATGGCTGCGCGTGAGATCTTCTGTGCCTGCAAAAGGGATAAAAGCGACTTCGCCGCTCTGATACAAGGGATAAATCGAGTCTTTCAATGCAGGATGCAGTCCCCAGTCCGCATTGAGTGCCAGCGCCGATTGTGGATTATCACCCGGGCGTGCAATCGCTATGTTGGGCCGAGATTCGTAGTAAAAACTGCTCGACGTTGGCACGAGTAGGTTGCAGGCATCATAACCTCCGCGCAGAAACACGAGGAGGAAGCGGCTTTGCGTCGCTGGTGCCGCCAAGGCATGACTGCAATAGCCTGTCGCAGGCAAGACGCTCATCGCTAACATGGATTTGAGGAGATCGCGGCGGTGCATGATGGTTCCTTTTGGCGGGCAAAATAGGGTTGAATCAAATCAATCGCTAACGTCGCATCATTTCAGGTGACGCCAGGAAAAAAATATTCCATTCGTTGGGCGACTTCGCTTGCTTGAGTGCTTCGCGGGTTTCCGAGCTAAAGGTGCTACTCATTGTTTTTGCGTACATCGAGTTCGCCAATGCTGGTGCTGGCGGCTTCTCTGCTACCGTCATGTTGTCCGCCTTAAATAGACCTGGCGTACCAAATGCCATCGCACGGGCAATGTCAAACCGGACACTCATTTGACCAGGACTCGCCCACGCACTTTCATCCATGGCGTAGCCGTCTGGTGTTTGATGCCCGTTTAACGGTTGCCCCATCATATTGAGCCAGTTCAACATTGGACCCGCATTCACAATGTAGTTGCCGTCATAGGCGAGCCGGACTTCGCTGACAACGTAATGGAGAGGATCTTTAAACTTGTGACCAAGGGAGGCAATGAATTCCGGCGAATCGAACATGGTTCGCAGGGTGACGGGAATATTGCCGTCGCTTTGTAAAAAGCTATTGGCCATGCTTTGCACTAATGCATCCGAGGGATTATCCGACACAAAGTACATGGCGAGTTTTTTACTGATATAACGCGCTGTTGCTGGCTGCCTTGTCAACATGGTCAGCACATCTTCCATTTCATTCAGGCCACGACCATAAATGGTGTTGCCTAAGAATTGCTTATCGCCGAAATCATGACGTTGTGGGTTAAATTCAAATAAGCCACGACGTATATACAGTCTGCTGAACTCGGGTTTAATTTTGGGTGCATTGCCGTTTAAATTTACGCCGATACCCGTAAGTACGCGTGCTAACTCCTGAACGTCCTTCTGGGAATAGCCGCTATTGACGCCCATGGTGTGCAATTCCATGATTTCACGGGCATAGTTTTCGTTGATATGACCAACGGTGTTATATTCATTGTCCAAATAGCGCAGCATCGCTGGGTGGTAGGCGGTTGCACGGAGTAAATCGCGAAAGTTGCCTAGGGCATTGGGGCGGATAGCATTTTCTTCAAAATCACCTAACATCGCGCGCACATTGTGCTTACCACTGTGAATGTTAAAGTGATTCATCCAGAACCACGTCATTTGTTCCTGCAACTGATTCGGCGAATAGACATCGCGTAATAATGAGCGCGTCGCAAACTCACGATACAGACGGTTCAATTCCTGTTGATAGGCTTTTCTCAAACTATCATCGACGCCTTTTTGTTGCTCTGCCTCGATACGCTGCGCTTCTAATTTGTGAATTAATTCTTCCAGTGACAACTGCGAAATCGTCATGCTGTTGATCTGGGCTTGAATGACATTAGGGACGACGCTGCCCCGAGAGCGCAACTGCTGGTCCAGATAGCGGTCCATGTTGACCGATTGTAACTGCTGGTCGGAAGTGAAATTACTGCCAAAAGTAATACGATTCAATAACTGGCTGGGATTGACATTGGCTTTGGACAAGGTATTGCCAACAGGCGGCAAGGTTTTAACGTAGTCGTTTTTTGCATCTTGTCGCACAGAAGATGAGCCGCACGCGGCCAGCAGGCAGATCAGTCCTGCGCTGGCGAGCCGTTGTATTGAAAGAGAGCTAAACATGGGCAGTCTGTACTCCGGTCATATTCAAAGCATAGGAGGATACAACGAATTATGCTCAAAAGAGATGACCGGGGTGGACTGCGACTATGTATTTTTTTGTATAAAAATAGTTTTTTTGACTAGTCGATCAAATGTCGCTGCTGTCGTCTAATGCCGAAGACTGATCTTGTCCTTGGTCAAAATAGCCAGAGATGAGCCCGCTGTCATTCTGGTTGCTGAGGGACGAGTTCATATTGTCACCAGTGACATTGTCATTGAAATTCGCATTCAACCGTTGGTGTTCATTACCGTTCATCATATGGCTGATCCCTTCATACAAGAACGCCCCCGCGGCCACGCCAGCTGCCGTTGCCGCAACGGAACCAAGGACGCTTCCCGTATTTCCACCAAAAAAGCTCGACGAAGCGGGTTGTGCGTATTGCACTGGTGTCGCTACGTTTGCCGGGTAAGCTGTCGGGTAGGCAGGCAACGGCTGACCAGTGACGGATGTTGCGCCAGATGGATAACTCGCAACTGGGGGCGCTGAAGACACATTGAGTGGTCTGCTTTGAGCGCTGTTGCCCCAACCACTGATGGCGGGGTCGAGAAAACTGGACGATGAACTGGTTTGCCCATTGCCAAGCGCCGCATTGAGGGCCTTTTGCTCACGCAGATCTGCTTGCAGGCTGGCAATTTGACTATTGGCGTGGACCATTGCCTGATCCAATAATAGTGCACGTTGTACCAGCAAATAGCTGGCATCAGGCTGCTTACTGACGGCGGTGTTAATCATTTCCTGTGCCACGGGATCTTTATTGACGCCCTGCACTTGGACCAACTGATCCAGAAAATTCTGCAATAAGTGGATTTCCTGTGGTGACATCATTTTCTCCTGAGGTGAACGTAACGCTACCTATCTGGTTATGACCGGATGGATTTCAATACTGATGTAGATGATACCCGCCATGAGGATAGCTTAATGCTCCCTGAGTGCTCGTCGATATTGAATCGCTTCTGCGACATGGGGTGTGCTAATGGTCTCTGCGGCGGCGAGATCGGCGATGGTTCTCGCTACTTTTAATACTCGGTGGTATGCGCGTGCAGACCAAGCAAACTTGGTGATGGCTTGCGTGAGAAGCTGTTGTGCGGCGGCATCTGGTTGGCATAACGCATCGATTTCGCTGGTGCTGAGTAAGTTGTTGGCTTTTCCTTGGCGCCTCTGCTGGCGCTCAAACGCGGCTTCGACGCGTGCGTGAATGAGGGCGCTGGGTTCGCCGTCGGCTTGCTTCAGTAAATCAGCGTGGGGCAACGCGGCCACCTGAATTTGTAGGTCAATGCGATCGAGCAAGGGACCTGAGATTTTGTCTTGATAGCGATTGATCAGCTCCGGCGTGCAACGACATTTGCCATTACTGTGGCCAAAATAGCCACAGGGGCAGGGATTCATTGCAGCGATGAGTTGAAAGCGTGCCGGAAAATCCGCCTGACGTGCAGCGCGGGAAATGGTGATGTGACCAGATTCGAGCGGTTCACGTAGCACTTCTAAGACTTTACGATCAAATTCTGGGAGCTCATCGAGAAACAGGACGCCACGGTGTGCCAGCGAAATTTCGCCGGGGCGCGGATTGCCACCACCGCCAACCAGTGCAACGGCGGAGGCCGTGTGATGAGGTGCACGATAGGGGCGAATCTTCCATTGATGAATCGAGAAGCCTGATGTTAACGATTGGACTGCTGCCGATTCTAATGCCTCTTGGTCGGTCATTGTGGGCAAAATACCCGCAAAGCGGGCCGCAAGCATGGATTTACCGGTGCCGGGTGGTCCGACCATAAGGACGGAGTGCGAACCTGCCGCAGCGACCTCAAGTGCCCGTTTGGCTTGGAGTTGTCCTTTCACTTCATTGAAATCCGGACAGTTGACGGTTCGGCTGTTTTCGACTGGACGATGGCGTGAAAGCCTGTCATCACCCTTGATAGCAGCGAAGTGAGTACAAACTTGAAGTAAAGAGTCTGCTGGATAAATCGCGGCATCGCTCACCAACGCCGCTTCATTCGCATTTGCAGTGGGTAAGATAAAGGCGCGCTTACGTTCGGGCTGGGCACCGCGTTGACCCTGACAAATTGCAAAGGTCATGGCCAGCGCACCGCGAATTGGGCGGAGTTCTCCAGAGAGTGACAGTTCCCCCGCAAATTCGTAGTGGTCGAGCATCTCGCTCGGAATTTGGCCAGATGCTGCCAGAATGCCCAAAGCGATGGGAAGGTCAAAGCGGCCAGACTCTTTCGGCAGATCCGCCGGTGCAAGGTTGACGGTGATCCGTTTGGCAGGAAACTCAAAACGTGCATTCTGGATGGCGGCACGCACCCTGTCCTTGGATTCTTTTACTTCCGTTTCAGGCAGCCCGACGATCGTAAACGCAGGCAAACCGTTTGCCAGATGGACTTCCACAGTCACTTGTGGCGCATCCATACCAGCCAATGCGCGGCTTTTTAATACAGCAAGACTCACATTCTTCCTTTATTTGGTGAAACGATGAATTATCTAGACGGCAGCACCGTAGCGTCGATTCATCGTTCAGCGATTGAACGGGAAGAATCGGCGACGGGCATTGAGTACCGTGTGGCAGCAAGGGCGACAATGAATGGACTATGCAGCGCGCCGGCAGGTGAAAAACCCATTGATGGTGAGCCTGCCGCCGGTGGGGTCGCTGCTCAGTAAGGATGGATTGGTGATGTAGGCAGAATGAAAAATGTACGCATCATAAAAAATCATGCGATTCCATTTTGCTGGAACCATGTTGATCAGTTCAAAGTATTTATTTGATCCTGTCTGGTAACCGGGCTCCACACCGAGTTCTGCCGTGAACTCTTCATTGGACATCGTGCACCAAGGGGAGTCAGGAGAGTAGAACAAGCGGTATAGCTCATCTTTGGCCATCGTGGGCCGGTAAAAGCTGGTGCCACCTAAGTCTGGATTGTCAAACAAGTAAAGCACGGAGGCGGCAAAACACTGCTGTGGATGCGTGGTGATCGGGTCCGTATGGCAAATACGCTGAAATAGCCCGAGCTCATGGGGCTGCAACGTCGCCATCGACAAGCGGCTAAAAATCCGTTCTGTCCGCCGCGCACCCAGCAAGCGTCTGATGTGCTGAATGAAAAAATCATTTAACCGTGCCGAAAAATCGTCGGGCATCACGAGTTGCAACCCCGGGAAGGTATTCACCGGCGCCATTGAAAAGTGGTCACGCTGTTGCGTTGCATACGCCACCATCGCCTCTGGTTCCAATAAAAAGTCGTCAATCACGATACAAGGCAAATGTCCGGGGATGGGAATCAATTGAATTGTTGGGCGCGGATTGAACATGGGCAAGAATGGGAAATAAGGGGGCGGATGATAGGCAGATGAATGATCACCATGGTGCATCGGTCATCGCGATGCACCATGGAGAGTAAAAAGTGGATTCGCTACTTACTTCGCCGCGAAGTGCGCTTCAAGGGCTGCCACGCGTTCTTCGAGCGCTTCGAGTTTAGCGCGGGTTTTCGCTAAGACTTGTGCCTGAATATCAAACTCTTCGCGGGTCACCAGATCCAGTTTAGAAAAACCCTGCGTCATCATGGCTTTGACATTTTTTTCGATGTCTTTGGCTGGAGAATTCTCGAGCACCTGATTGATTTTGGCTTGCATGTCGTCGAAAAAATTTTGCTTGTTCATGGTGGCTTGTCCTGGTTATCAAAGAGTGCGCACGTTTATGGTGCGTATTTTTCTGGCGTCAAAAGGTGCAAAAACGCCTGCTACAAATTGGTGCAAATCATCCGTTGGTGAACTATAGTGAATTCCAACAAATGTGATGAAAGGGAAATCATAACCCAAAGCCCGAGACCTGCCCATGGTCGGGGTGCATCTGGACGCGACAGAGATATGACAAGGCGTAACAAAGCTGTCATCAACAGTCGATCGCTTCATAATTAGTGACAAATTATCCATGATTTATTTGAGCTGTATTGTTCTAAAGACAGCTGGCACGACTCCTGCTTATACAAGATCGAAGAGCTCTATCAAGTTCAATGAGTTCATTTCCCGCAGGGTCACGGATGATCTTCTGGCTTTGTGTATCAGTGGTTGACGAAGTGAGTTCAAGGCAGTTTCTTAATTACGACTAATGTTTATACCTTTAAGGGGAAGCAAAATGAAGAAAGCTTTACTTGCTGTAGCAGTTGCCTCAACGTTCGTGACTGGATTTGTTCACGCAGAAGATGCAAAACCAGACAATGAAGTCAGTTATAACGTTGGTGTCGCAAGCGACTATCGTTATCGTGGTATCTCTCAAACGCGTTTAGATCCAGCATTGCAAGGCGGTGCGGACTACACCAACAATCCAACAGGCTTTTACGCTGGTACTTGGTTGTCTTCCATTAAATGGACTAAAGATGCAGGCGGCGGTGGCGATGTTGAGTGGGATTTGTATGCAGGTAAGCGCGGCGAGATCACGAAAGACGTGACCTATGACGTGGGTGTCCTGAGCTACGTCTATCCTTCTAACGGTTTGGGTAACGTTGCTGGCTTGGCTAATGCGAACACCACAGAAATCTACGGTCAAGTTGGTACAGGTCCTTTCTACGCCAAGTACTCCAGCTCGGTAACGAACCTGTTCGGCAACCAAAATAGTAAAAACAGTGGCTATTTGGATCTGGGTGCCAACGTTGAATTGCCAGAAGGTTACACACTGGTTATTCACGCAGGTCGTCAAAACGTCAAAAATAGTTCTGCCTTGTCTTACACAGACTGGAAATTCGGTGTAACGAAAGAATTTGTTGGCGTCGCGTTCACATTAGCAGCCATTGGCACCAACGCAAACAGTGCCTTATATGTCACACCAGCGGGTAAATTCACTGGCAAAACAAGCCTGGTCTTGACTGCCGTTAAAACATTCTGAAGATCGAGGATAGTATGAAACTCATTACAGCGATTATCAAACCTTTCAAACTCGATGAAGTGCGTGAAGCTTTATCGGAGATGGGAGTGCAGGGCATCACCGTGACGGAAGTCAAAGGTTTTGGCCGTCAAAAAGGTCATACCGAGTTATATCGCGGTGCTGAATACGTCGTTGATTTCTTACCAAAAACCAAAATTGAAGCGGCTGTGGATGATGCGATCGTTGATCGCGCGATCGAAGCGATCGAAAACGCAGCACGCACAGGCAAAATTGGCGATGGAAAGATTTTTGTCTATGACTTGCAACAGGTTGTGCGTATCCGTACCGGCGAAACCGGCAACGACGCACTCTGACGTACTCTGATTGATTCATTAGGGAATTCATATGAAAAATATTTTTAAAAATATACTGGTAGCAGGTGCCTTGCTTGCATCAGTGGGGATGACATCCGTCGCAATGGCTGACGATGCGCCAGCAAAAGTTGACGCGACTGCGGCATCCGCAGCAACCGCTTCCGCACCAGCAGCAACGGCAGCACCAGCGCCAGTTGCAGCGCCTGCAGCAGCATCAGATGCTGCGACCGCTTCTGCACCAGCCGCCGCAGCCGATGCGTCCGCTGCTTCCGCACCTGTCGTAGTCGCTAACAAAGGCGATACCGCTTGGATGTTGGTATCGACACTGTTGGTGATTTTGATGACGATCCCAGGTTTGGCCTTGTTCTACGGCGGTCTGGTTCGTTCCAAAAACATGCTGTCCATTTTGATGCAAGTGTTCATGATCTTCGCTGTGATCATCGTTCTGTGGTGCATCTATGGTTACTCACTGGCATTTACCGAAGGCAATTCGTTCATCGGTGGCTTTGATCGCGTGTTCCTCAAAGGTATCTGGGATCCTGTCAAAGGCTCATTCTCGACGGCTGCTACCTTCAGTAAAGGCGTTGTGATTCCTGAGTTTGTGTATGTCGCTTTCCAAGCAACATTTGCAGCGATCACTTGCGGTCTGATTATCGGTGCGTTTGCTGAGCGTGCAAAATTCAGTGCAGTACTTGCATTCGTCGTCTTGTGGTTCACTTTCAGCTACTTGCCAGTGGCACACATGGTGTGGTTCTGGACTGGTCCTGATGGCATCAAAGATGCAGCGACTGCAGCAGCTGAGTTGGTCAAAGGCGGCTTCTTGCAACAAAAAGGCGCGTTGGACTTCGCAGGTGGTACGGTTGTTCATATCAATGCAGCGGTTGCCGGTTTGGTTGGCGCGATCATGATTGGTAAGCGTGTTGGCTACGGTAAAGAATCCATGGCACCACACTCCCTGACAATGACAATGATTGGTGCGTCTTTGTTGTGGGTGGGCTGGTTTGGTTTCAATGCAGGTTCTGCGCTGGAAGCAGGCGATATCGCAGCATTGGCATTCGTTAATACGCTGTTGGCAACGGCTGCAGCTGCTGTGTCTTGGGTCTTCGGTGAGTGGATGTCTAAAGGTAAGCCATCCATGTTAGGTGGTGCATCCGGTGCTGTTGCTGGTTTGGTTGCGATTACACCAGCATGTGGTTTCGTTGGCCCAATGGGTGCATTGATCATCGGTTTGTTGGTCGGCATCATCTGCTTGTGGGGTGTGAACGGTCTGAAACGCTTGATCGGCGCAGATGACTCTCTGGACGTGTTCGGTGTTCACGGTGTTGGCGGTATCTTCGGTGCGTTGGCAACAGGTGTGTTCGCTGCACCAGCGTTGGGCGGCCAAGGCATCATGGACTACGTAGCAAACAAAATGTCCGCAGATCCTTATGTGATCTTTGATCAAGTGAAAGTACAAGCCATCGCTGTTGGTACAACCGTGATCTGGTCAGCGATCGTCTCTGTGATTGCATACAAACTGGTTGATATCGTCATCGGCTTGCGTGTTCCTGAAGATGAAGAGCGCGAAGGTCTGGACATCACTAGCCACGGTGAATCTGCTTACCACTCTTAATGTGTGGTGGTCGATAAAAGTTTGAAGTAGGAAATCTAGTATCCTCAGTACGTGTATAGAGCGCACGGTGCTGATTTTATAAGCGGTTTAGCGACATGGCTAAACCGCTTTTTTTTACTTGTATGACCTATGACGATGGACGATATCGTGATGCCTCACAAGATTGCAAGGCAAAAAAAACGTGCCAGAAACAAGTTCTGGCACGTTGATGTGAAGCTAAAACTAAAACTAAAACTAAAACTAAATTCAAACTAGTTGTTCAGTTTCTGACCAACATGATTTATTTTGCTGCTGTTGCTTCTAACGGTTGAAACTTCAACCACAGACGTGCGATGTCTGCTGTGCCATCAGTCGCTTCGATGGTTTTGAATACGTCTGCCGCCTTGTCGCGGTTGCCGGATTTGAGGTACGCAAGACCTAAATGCAGTTTCGCTTCATCAGGTGATTTCAAACCACCTTTCGCAATCCCTTGCTCGATGAAAGTGATACCCTTTTCAAACTGACCATTGACGACATAGTTGTAGCCAATATTGACCAAACCCACACCGGTTTTTGCATTTTTCGCAGCGGATTCGCCTGCATCCAGAGATTTCACGTCATCTGCTGCTTGTTTGTTCACACGGTCACGCAATTGCTTTTGTTTTGCAGCGTCTTTGTTTGCACCGAGCAAATTGGACGCATAGCCTGCGTCAACAACGGCTTTTGCTTCTGTTGGCAAGCCAGCTTGCAACGCTAATTCGGCCATTTCAACGTATTGACCAGGATCTTCCATGTTGTTGGTTGCCAGCATCAGGCGATACAGATCCAAGCGCAGACGGTCAGAGAAACCGGCTTTATGTTCCACGCGGTACAGCAGATCACCCCAGTATTCTTTCGTTGGGTGGTACTCGATCATCATTTCCAGCAATGCACTGTAGCCAACCATATCTTTGGTTTGTTGGTAGCTGCTGCCTAACAAACGCAAGGTTTCTTCAGTAGGGGCACGTTTCGCTGCTTGATCACTGGCGATAATGTTTTTGAGTTCGACAATCGCGCTAGCGTAGTCACCTTTGAGGTAGTAAGCACGGGACAACAGGTTATGCATCGATGCATTGTCGCTGTTTTTCTCTAAAAAGCGTTTTGCCCAAACGATGGACGAGTCATACTTCTTCTCATTGAAGTAAGTACCCGCCAGACCTTCAATTAAGCGCAATTTTTCATTGTCTTTGAGGAAATCGGAATTGATCATGCCATCAAACGCGACAGCTAATTGATCCGTGTTGCTGGTGCCAGAAGCGATAACGGCGCGCATCCGGTTGATCACGAATAATTCGTAAGGTGTTTTATTTTCAAACTTGCTCAATGCGTCGATTTTCTCAGACGCTTGCGGGAATTGCTTTTTTTCGAGCAAATCTTGAATTTCTGACAATGGTTTACCCATTTCCGCACGGACAGTTGGTTGTTTCGCTTTATCGGCCGCTTCATCCGCGTGAGCGATACCTGAGGTCACAGGAGCAAAGCCTGTACCGATTGCTGCAAACATCATCGCAGCGAACAAGTAAGAAATTTTTTTCATGGAATATCCGGTAAAAAATAAGGAAAACCGCACGAGCACGGTTCTGAGAATAACGCTCAGCGAAGAAGTCTGTTGACTGTGGATGTGCGGAAGCGGGCATTATAACTGAGGTAGCGGCTGGATCACCATTTACACACCTTATCGCTGACGGCGCTCGCTGCTAACGGGATCAAAGCCAGTATGCCCAAACCCGAATAAGCCTGCATACAGTCTTTTGCTTTGGCCTTCTGAATACCTTCACCCAGTTTCTTCTCGAAGCCATCATCCCGCCTGAGATCATGTTGAATCTTTTCAATTTCACTAGGACGTCGCTGCTTGTCCATGGCGAGCGCAGAGGCTTTCAGCGCATCGAGATCGAGGTGCGTTGTCGGCGAGGGCTCGCCATTGGTGGGCGCGGCAGGGGACGGTGTGGTCACTGCTGGGGGAACATCTGTGACGGTGATGGCGTTCGTCGCATTGGCCGCGGGATGCGATGGCGGGTGCGACGTCGCTACAGTGGGTTTGGTCACTGGTGCTGAGGCCGCAAGCGTTGCTGGTGGCGATTTCTGCTGCGTTTCCTTGGGTTGTGGTGGCGTTAGCAACGGGATTTGCAATAATTGCAAATACGTTGTTGGACGGTCTCGCCACAGCTTAAATTGGGTCTGCGATTGCCATGCCCACCACAGTGCCACATGGACCGACAACATCAGAAAAATGACCAAAAGTCGTTTGGAAAGTGGTTCAGTTAGTGCATGCTGCATCGTGAAGCCCCCAAAGTGGTTTGTCACTGTGACAGGAAGAACTTGGTAAAAGTTCAATGTCACCGAGGCGCATGGTTGGTCAATGCCATGCACCTCATCCAATGCGGGTGAATGGCGGTGGCGCTGACTTCATGTGGCAGGGCGATGTTGCACCAAAATCCACGGTTTCACAACCACGGTCCATAGCAACAGATTTTGTTCCAGCCAAGCACTGGCCTGTTCATCGCTAACTTTGGCAATTTTACCGGCAACGATGAGGGGCTCAATGATCGCGGTATTGTCCTGTGCCATGGCTTCGGCGATATCCACCAAATCAAGCGCGCCATCGACAGCGATGACGTTGCCGCTGGCAAATTGCTTCAGTAATTCACTCCAAGGGAACGTGGCAGTTTCTTGGTTAATTTTTTGGCGTAAGGAAAGTTCGGGAGACATGATGTTAAATGAGAAGACAAAGGGGATGAAAAGCGAAGGGTGGCAGACGCTACGTTATAAAGTGGAGATGGTAACTTGACCTTTGAGTTGCTCTGTGAGTTCAATGATCAGTGCATCAATCTGTTTTTCTTTCAGGCGAACCGCCATCTGCACCATGTCGGCGTAATGGACGTCGGTCACTTGTGCGGCATATTTATCGAGGGTCCGTCGAGCGTGCGTTTCGTCAGCAAAGTTCACAGTAATGTGGATATCTGCCATGGTTTCGACAGCAATCAACTCCGCCATTTTAAAGGCTTCTGAGATCGCTTGACCATAGGCGCGTGTTAAGCCGCCAGCGCCGAGTTTGATGCCGCCCCAATACCTTACAACCACAGCAAGCACGTTTGTGACTTCTTTATGGACGAGGACGTTATACATGGGTTTGGCCGCCGTACCGGAAGGTTCTCCATCATCATCGAGGCCAGATTCACCAGCACATACTAAAGCCCAGCAAACATGGACCGCATTGGGATGCGCTGCGCGGATCTGGCTTAAGCGATCGCGTGCCTCCGTGCGGCTGTGCAATGGATACAGTTGCCCCAGAAAACGGCTTTTTTTGATCTCAATTTCCGCAAATGCGGGTGCTGCCAGTTGGTGCATGAAAATAACGATAATCGTGTGGAGGGAGCGGGCGTTGGGACGCAGGCAATGAAGGTCAAAAAGAGCGTCGATATCAAGAGGGTTGAATAACGGTGTTTCTCTTTGCTACGTCTGTGATCAGGTCTGGCTGACAGAAACAGACAGACCTGTGGATTGCCAATTATTGAATGACAAAATTCACAAAATACACATCAGTCACGCCATCGCGTTCTTTGAGTTCGAGTACCGAATTTAATTTCTCCTTGATTTCGTTAATTAACTCGTGTTTGCCTTCGCCGTTTTGAATATCTGACGACTCTTTACCGCTCAGCAGCATGATCATTGCGTGACGCACGATAGGCATTTTCGCTTTGACCTTTTCGCCTGTTTCCGGTGCACCTAATTGTAGGGTGAGACTGATTTGTAAATATCGATCAAAGCTCGACAAGTTAACGGTGAACGGTTCCAGAGGAATGACCGAGGAACTACCTTCGCCACCTTCCTTTTTTTCGTTCGCCTGAGACGCACCTGAGACCAGGGCAAGCAAGCAAAAAATACTCGCCAGAAGGACCTTTATGAATGCATTTTTTCGCATAACTCTCTCACAAGGGATAGGGTGTTCGGGATCCCCGTGAGAGCGTCATCAGGCGCTGTCGCGGGGAAGTGCCGGATCGTGCTTATACCGTCAGTGGTTTGTAACGAATACGTTTTGGTTTCGCGCCTTCTTCACCGAGACGTTTCTTCTTATCGGCTTCATATTCCTGATAATTACCGTCAAAGAAAGTGACTTGGGAGTTGCCTTCGAATGCCAAGATATGGGTTGCAATCCGGTCGAGGAACCAGCGATCATGGGAGATCACCATGACGCTACCCGCAAACTCTAACAACGCATCTTCCAATGCGCGCAGTGTCTCGACGTCCAAATCATTGGACGGTTCATCGAGCAGCAACACGTTACCGCCTTGAAGCAGCGTCTTCGCCAGATGCAGACGACCGCGTTCACCACCAGACAGATTACCAACGATTTTTTGCTGATCGCCGCCTTTGAAATTGAAACGACCGAGGTAGGCGCGAGATGGCATTTCAAAACGGCCTACTGTCAGAATATCGGCACCATTGGCGACATCGTCGAAAACGGTTTTTGTATTCGCTAAATCTTCGCGGGATTGGTCCACCAGAGAGATCTTTGCTGTTTGTCCCAAAACCACCTCACCGCTGTCAGGTTGTTCCAGACCTTTGATCATTTTGAACAGCGTGGATTTACCGGCACCGTTCGGACCGATGATACCGACGATTGCGCCTGGTGGAATTTTGAAACTGAGGTTATCGATCAACAAACGATCGCCAAATGCCTTGGAGACGTTTTTGAATTCAATGACTTCATTACCCAAACGTTCTGCTACAGGGATAAAAATCTCCTGTGTTTCATTCCGTTTTTGGTATTCGTGTTCGCTCATTTCATTGAAACGGGCCAGACGGGCCTTACTCTTTGCCTGACGTGCCTTTGGATTCTGGCGTGACCATTCCAACTCTTTTTGCAGCGCTTTTTGACGTGCAGATTCTGTGGCTTCTTCTTGTTTCAGACGTGCTTGCTTTTGATCTAACCAAGAAGAGTAGTTGCCTTTCCAAGGAATACCATGACCACGATCCAGCTCAAGAATCCATTCAGCAGCGTTATCAAGGAAGTAGCGATCATGCGTAATCGCTACAACGGTGCCTGGGAAGCGCAGTAAGAACTGCTCCAACCAGTCCACGGATTCGGCATCCAGATGGTTGGTTGGCTCATCCAGTAAGAGCATGTCTGGTTTTGACAGCAGCAGACGGCACAAAGCCACACGGCGTTTTTCACCACCGGACAAGACGCCGATTTTGGCGTCCCATGCAGGCAGACGCAAAGCATCAGCGGCCATCTCTAATTGCAGTTCGACGTTGTCGCCGGACGATGTCGAGATAATCGCTTCCAAACGTGCTTGTTCGTTTGCAAGGGCATCGAAATCGGCATTTTCGTCGGCGTAAGCTGCATACACTTCTTCGAGCTTTGCTTTGGCTTCGAATACTTCACCGAGCGCGGATTCCACCGCTTGGCGCACTGTTTGCTCTGGATCGAGCTGCGGTTCTTGGGGCAGATAACCAATGTTCAGATTCGGCATGGGGACTGCTTCGCCCTGAATATCCTTATCGATGCCTGCCATAATTTTAAGCAGTGACGATTTTCCTGACCCATTCAGACCCAACACGCCGATTTTGGCGCCGGGAAAAAAGGACAAGGAGATATCTTTCAGAATCTGACGCTTCGGTGGAACAATCTTACCGACGCGGTTCATTGTGTAGACGTAATTAGCCATTTTTGATGTTTTTTTGGGAGGTAAAGACAATGCCTGCAAGGATACCTTAAGCAGACATTGCGCGGCACATTTTGGCGCATTTTATGAGAATTTGTGCTTCGCACCAAACTTGATGTAGCTCAAGTTCCCTTTTACGGTGCAGATCTACACTTTGTTCATCTTAATTCAACACAAAAAGGAAATTAAAATGAAAAAATTAGTTCTCGCTCTCTCCTTGGCAGCAGTTGGTTTTACAGCAACACAAGCAATGGCAGAAGATGCAACGAGCCCATGGTTGGTTCGTGTCCGTGCAGTGAACCTGAGCCCAGCAAATGAATCTGATCCTATCGGTGGCGTTGGTGCAGCAGATCGCGTGTCTCTGAGCAACAAAACAATTCCAGAGGTAGATTTCACGTATTTCGTCACACCAAACTGGTCTGCTGAGTTGATTTTGACTTACCCACAAAAACATGACGTCAAACTGGACGGCAATACAATCGGTAGCCTCAAGCACCTGCCACCTACATTGACTGCACAGTACCATTTCGCGCCAGAAGCGAAAATTAACCCATATCTGGGCGCTGGTATTAACTACACACGTATTTCTGACGTCAACCTGCCAACAGGCCTGAGTCTGGATAACAACAGTTTTGGTTTTGCGCTACAAGCTGGCGTTGATTTCAAACTGGATAAAAACTGGTCTCTGAACTTGGACGTGAAAAAAGTGCAGATCCGCAGTGATTTGTCCTTGAACGGCACCAAAGTATCGAACGTAAAAGTGGATCCATTGCTGGTGGGCGTGGGCGTTGGCTATCGCTTCTAAGCAGTAGTCGACCACTGATACGTAGAACAGCCAGTCACTCGACTGGCTTTTTTTTGTCCTTCTTCATCGCTACCTTCCTTCTCTTCACGGACGCCACATCGTTGCGTCGTACGCAAAAATGGCACAGGCCCTATAATCGATCCCGCTTTGCGAGCCGAACCTTGTTTCTCTCGCCTGCCTTTTGGCGCTTTGGCGTCGGTATTAACGTCGGTATTAACTCTGGAGAAAAAAATGGCCATTTCGATGTACACCGCTTCCGTTCCTGTTCTGGTTCAAATGCTTGATAGCCTCAGTGATGTGCTCAACAAAGCCGAAGCACATGCGACGGAGAAAAATATTGCCCCCGAAGTCTTCCTGCAATCGCGTTTATTTCCGGATATGTTCGCTTTAGTGCGTCAAGTGCAGATCGCTGCTGACTTTGCAAAAGGTGTCGCGGGACGATTAGCGGGCGCTGATTTACCAGCGTATGAAGACAACGAGCAAAGCTTTGCGGATTTACAGCAGCGTATTGCGAAAACCAAGACATTCATTCAGTCCTTGGATGCCGCGCAATTTGAAGGGAGCGAAGACCGCGAGATTGTGTTGCGTCCTGGTACGCCAAAAGAGAAAAAGCTGACGGGCCATGCGTACTTATTGAATTATGGGTTGCCGCAATTCTTTTTTCACGTCACCACGACCTATGCCATTTTGCGCCACCAGGGTGTGGCTTTAGGTAAAAAAGACTTTATGGGCGCGTATTAATTCACTATCGTCGGCTAGAGAATGAGAAAAATGCCCTTTTTTCTCATTCTTTGATGGCTTCAACGTTAAACGACAACGTTACTTCATCACTGACAAACGGCACATAGCGGCCCACTTTAAAGTCACTCCGTAGTATTTTGGTGTACCCATTCGCACCGCATGCTTGTTTCAGGTACAGGATCATAAAACGGCAATTGAACTGGGTCACTTCGATAGTGACGGGTAATGTTGTGTCTTTGATCGTCAATTTCCCCATGACTTGGGTTAACTTGTCGTTATCAAACAACAATTTGTCCGACGTAAACGTGATGTTCGGAAATTTTTCAGTGTCAAAAAAATTCGAAGATCGCATGGCGCGGTCAAAGACCGCTGAGCCAGTGCTGACGGATGTGGCATCGATCACCATGTCAATCGACCCTGTTTTTGCCTCTTTATCGATATGAATACTGCCGGTATTTTTATCGAATCGTCCACGTTGGGTCGATAGTCCCCAATGTTGATACTCGAAACTGCTGTAAGTATGTTCGGGATCGATGGTATAGACCTCTTCTGCACCAATCGCCTGAGTTGATGTCAGGAAGAGGAGGGAAGATAACAGGGCAGAGACTGACAACTTTGTAGTGAGATGCAATACCATGACATGCTCCAGGCGGATGCGACACAATCAGCTGTGTCACATGGTGGCGGTGCTCTTACACGTTTTACGGCTTGATGAACTTCAGCGTCATCCTATCACTTTCACCGATGGCTTGATATGTCGCTTTGTCCTTGTCTTTGTTGGCGTAGGTCGGTGGTAATGCCCAAACGCCCCCTTCATGATCGGCATTGTCTTTGGGATTGGCGTTGATTTCTGACGTGCCAGCAAGCTTAAATCCGACACTTTGTGCCATTTGAATGACGTAAGCCTCATGCACGTAGCCTGTACTTGCTTTGTCATCCTGGGCTTTATTGGCAGGCAAGCGATGCTCGACAACACCAAACACCCCACCTGGCTTCAGGGCATCGAAAGCACTTTGGAATACGGCTTTGACGCTACCGTTTTCATTGGCAATCCAATTATGAATATTGCGGAAGGTGAGCACCATATCCACACTATTCTTTGCGGCATAGTGAATATTGTGAGGTGGTTCAAAGACGCCAAGAACGACTTTATCAAATACCGCAGGGCGCGCCTCTAAGCGTTGTTTGAATCGCTGATAACTCCGCTTTGATTGCTCGTTATCGGATACTGGATCGCTTGCTGTCGCAATCATGAGGCCATCGTTGTGCAAATAAGGCGCCAGAATTTCTGTGTACCAACCGCCACCCGGGGCCAGCTCAACGACTTTCATGTCAGGACGAATGCCGAAAAATTGCAGCGTGTCGTACGGATGGCGGTAGGCGTCGCGTGCAGCGTTTTCTGGTGTGCGCTGGGGGCCATTGATCGCCGCCGTGAGTGCATCGTCGGCAAATGCCGGACTACAAATTGACAAAACAAGGGCCGACACAAGCGCAAAGCGTTTCATGGTATGACTCCAGAGGAAGAAAACTGATCAGACGACGAAAACAGCGGAAGAGTTCCACCGTTCTTTATTTGACCGTCACTATATCTCTTTTCATGGGAGCGAGTCGGGCGATGAATTTATTCTGTACGGCAAATGGCACCTGACATTTTTCCATTGCTGTTTGCAAATCTTCCGCCAAGGCATTGAATTGGGCGCTCGTGATGCCGAGTTTTTCATGCACGAGTGCCATGTCATCCCCTGAGTACTTACAGGGGCCTCCCGCCACGACGCAGAATTGCTCTTTAAGTAGCTGTGCGAGCCGTTTCATGTTGGTCTCTTTGAAGCCGGTTTTGATCCGTGCATCGTTCAAAATCTGGACGACGGTTTCGTCAACGATACGGCTAATGCCGCTTTCTTGTCCAAGTGCGTCATAAAGCGACGATTCCTGTGCAGATACAGGTGTGCTCGTGACCAGTATGGAGGTGGCGATCAGGGCGATGCCCGCCAGTGTTTGGTACTTGTTCATACTTGATTTGCCTCCTTCATTAATTGCCTATTTGCACGGATAAATACCAGCCACGCTGATTTGTCGGGTTAAAAACGGTAATGTCTCCGAGCGTGACGTAAGCAAGGGTGAAAGAGAGGTTTTTATTTGGAAACCACGCAACAAACCCGTCGTAGTAGGCTTTTTCATGGTCCACACTGAGATTATTCGGCTTTTGACGGTATTCAGCACCAAGAACCCATTTTCGGTTCAGCAGATAAGCCGCAGAAACTTCTGGCATCGCCTGATAACGGTCATGTTGATCGCCGCCAAAGCCCAGTAGTCCCATCTGATTGGCTTTGGTGAATCGGATCGTTCCGTTGAGTAACAGACTTTGGGCTAAGAATAGCTTTGTCGCTGACACATAATAGTCTGTACCGTGATCATCTTTGGCACCGAGTTGTTTGACGTTGGTGATGCCGAGTGCTTCCAGGCCAGAGATGCTTTTATCGCGTTTAAACATGGCACCGATCGCAATCTGTGGCTTCCAATTATCCTGATCAGCAACGAGATCGCCAGATAATTTCAGTTTGACGCCGACGATATCCTGGTTGAGGTTTAACTTGTCGAGCGGCGCCTTGCTGCCTTTGAATGTTTGTTGAGAGAGCGACAGTTCCAGCTTATCGCAGATGCCAATCGCGACGCCGTTAGTCGTGAGTTGATAATCTTGCGTATTGAGCTGCGTCATATGGGCATTGGCACCATAGCTGTTTTCGCTGCCGTAGCCGGTGATCACCGCCCAGGGTGTAATGCCACCGCCGGCGGCACCTTCCACTTCTGATACACCCGATGTCGCTAACAATTTGCCCTGATCCGGTAGGGGGATCACTTGTGCATTGGCTGTTTGCAGTGTCCATCCAGCAAAGCAGATGGCGATACAAGTAGAAAAATGGAGGAGGCGCATAGGATAGCTATGGTGAAATAACAGACATAGTCTGTAATGTTAATGCAAATCAACATTGTCTGTCTTTCATGAACAATATTGACCCCACACAAAACATACTGCATAGCATACATCTTCTGATCAACCGCACACGGTGTGAATGAGGCTAAATATCAACAACGTCGTCAAATAACAGTCGTCTTTCTGGCCCTTTATGCTGTGTGTTTGACCACAGAGTGTTGCTTAAAAAATACGGCAGCGATCGTGTGATAGTTGCGATGTTTCAGTCCTCTCAGCCCATCGGGTTGATCTCATGTGTGACGGTGTAAAGAGCGACATGCTGAATCCTGACGCTTCTCACCTGAGGGAAACAGCAATATTTCCCGTTCAACATCACGGGATGCCGCTCGGATACGATGAATTGACACAGAATAATTAACTTGCTCATAAGAACTGAATTCGCTTATCTTCGTATAATTGTAGATAAATCGAGCAATTTTCAGGTTTTACATCTTGGTTGATCTTTCCGCATCAGGTGTTCGTTGTTGATGTGATGGGGCAACGTTGTTCACCTTATATGGGTTTTTGAGACGCTTTATGGGTCGTTCATCTTTACGTCGCGAACTGGTTATCCCTATTACCGCTGTGGTGGTGGGGGTGTCTATTGCGATTGGATGGGTGTCCATGAAGGCAGGAACCGATGCGGTCAACGCACTGACGCGACGTATTTTGATTGATATGGTGAGCCGTATCAACGTCGCTACCGAGAAACACCTTGATGGTGCATTAACAGCGCTTGAATCGATTGCACCCAGCTCGAGCCATCTTCCCAAAGAGTACGAATTTACCCCCGACTTGCATGTCCTTGAAGATAAGTTCTGGACCGCGAGTGGCTTATTTATGGACGTCAATAACTACGTCTATTTCGGCGGCAAAGATGGACGCTTTATTGGTGTTTACCGTATTTCTCCGACGAACGTCCAGTTATTTTGGCGCGAGCCCTCTGACCTTTATCGCACCGTCTATAAAGTGGGCAGCGTTGGCGACAGATCGTTATTCGTGCGTAAGGATGACTTTGATCCCCGTAAAAGACCGTGGTATCAGATTGCGATGTATTCAGATACGCCGGTATGGACGCGCATTTACAATAATTTTTCCTTTCACTACCCGACCATCACATTGGCAAAAGCTGTTTTTGAACGCCGTCATGAATTTGCCGGTGTCGTGGCAACGGACGTAACACTCAAAGAATTATCGAGTTTCTTATCAAAGCTTGATATCAGCAAAAACAGTGTGGCTTATATCGTCGATGAAGACGGCTACATCATCGCGACCTCTGGCAAAGAAATCCCCGAACGCGTCGTGAATGGCCTCCCTGAGCGTATGCGCGCCGTTGATATGAAAACGCCATTGATTAGTCAGACTTATAAACAGCTCAACCAACTAGTTGTGAAAACAGCCGAAACGCAGTCCTTAGCGCTCCCGTCGGGCACTATTGATGTGGCGATTTCTCCTTTAGGTAATAAGCAAGGACTACATTGGCAGACCGTTGTGGCTGTTCCTCGCGCTGACTTTATGAGCAGCATTAATCAAGGTTTTTTGCAGAGTGTCGTCATTGCGGCAGCATGCATTCTCTTTGCACTCACGGTGGGATTGACGGTGGTTGAGCGTGTCATTCGCGATATCCGTAAGTTGACGGCCGCTGCCGAAAAATTTGGTAATGGCGAGGCAATGCCGAAGCTTGATATTCGTCGTCAAGATGAAATCGGGATTCTTGCCCAGACTTTCGTGGAAATGGAAAACAAACTGCGTTACGACAAGCTTACGCAAGTTGCTAACCGCGAGTCGCTCTTCGCCCAAATCAACCATTTGCAGCAAATCTCGAAAGAGCACCCCGAGCTACCGAGTGGATTCACGCTTCTTTTTGTGGATTTAGACCGCTTTAAAACGATTAATGATACGTTTGGTCATGACGCTGGGGACAAGGTGCTAGTGATTACTGCAGCACGTTTGCGCGCAGCAATCCGCGATTCGGATGAGGTGGCACGGTATGGCGGTGATGAGTTTGTATTGCTGCTAAAAGACACCAAAAGCACGATCGACATTCACACCATGGTTGAAAAAATCACTTCGCTCGTGGAAGAGCCGATTGCGCTCGATAACGAGGTCGTGGGCATCGGCGCCTCGATTGGTTGGGCAAGCTTCCCAGAAGATGGTGATGACTATTTGCGATTGATTAAAATTGCCGATAGCCGCATGTATAACCGTAAGCGAGACAGAAAGACGACCTCGCTGGTGCATGCGGTCTGAGCATTAGCCGTCAGATTGAATTCAAAACGAGTCCGCATTCAACGCAACCAGCGGTTGGTTAAACAGCGGTCTCTGGTGCCTGTTTCGTTTTCCATTCTGCGAGCCACGCTGGCATCTTACTGGCTGGCATCGGTCGACTGATGAAATAGCCCTGCGCCTGGTCGCAGCCGAGTTCTTTGAGCAATGCCATCACTTCAGCGTTTTCTATGCCCTCCGCAACGACACGAAGTCCCATGTTGTGCCCAAGATCAATCGTTGATTTAACGATCTTGGTGTCGTCGATATCCTGCTCCATTTTTAAGACAAAGGACTTATCGATTTTTAATTCATCGACTGGAAGACGTTTCAAATAAGCGAGAGAAGAGTAACCAGTGCCGAAGTCATCGATCGATAATTCCATTCCCATCGCATGCAATTTATCGAGTGTCTGATGGGCTCTGACCGGATCATCCATGATCGCACTCTCGGTAATTTCAAGACAGAACGAGGTTGGATTGACGTCGTGGGCCCGCAAGATGTCCGCAAATTTTTGTGGCAACTCTTGGTCCAATAGGTCTCTGGTCGAAATGTTGACAGAAATTTTGATATCGATACCCGCTTGGCTCCAGTCTTTGCAGCACGCTGCCGCGGCATTCATCACCCAGCGGGTGAGCTGGCGGATGAAGCCAGTTTGTTCGGCGAAAGGGATAAACTGGTCTGGAAAGACCATGCCTTTATCCGGATGAACCCAGCGCACCAAGGTTTCGACAGCGATGACCTCATTGCTGTTGAGTGATACTTTGGGTTGCACATATAACTGAAAATGGTTCTGCTCTAAGGCAATACGCATATCCGTTAATAGCGATAAGCTTTGCTGACTCGATTTATCAATCGCAGGTGAATACACCACAGGGCCATTTTTCGCCTGCTTTGCGACATACATCGCGACCTCGGTGTGGCTCAGCAAACTTGCCGTATCAGAGGCATGCTCGGGGTATCCGGCAATACCAATACCAGCGCTAATATCGACCGTTTGGTCTTCGATTGAAATCGGCTTTTCGAGCGATTCCAGAATTTTATTGGCTAACACTTGCGCTTGATCGGCATTGGTCGCAGGTAACAAAATGGCAAACTCATCGCCACCCAGACGTGCTGGTTTGGTGTTGCCTGCACCGAGTTCGGCGCTGAGTCGGAGTGCGACTTGTTTTAATAGTAAATCCCCAAAACGATGTCCCATGACGTCGTTGACATGCTTAAAGCGGTCAAGATCCATCATCAATACAAAGCATGAGTTAGCCCGAGATTTGGCTTGTTCAATGGCTTCATCGAGCATTTCTGTGAAAAGGGCACGGTTCGGCAGGGTGGTCAGCGTATCCCAGTAAGCGAGACGGCTGATTTCTTTCTCACGGAGGGCGATCGCATCGCGCATGTTAGAAAAACTGCTGGCGAGGTCGCCGATTTCATCCTTGCGCTGAATATCGATGGCCACTTTATAATCACCCGTTCCGAGGCGGCGCGCTGTGTCTGCTAATTGTCTGACGGGACCAGTGATGCGACGGGCCGTGATGGCACTGAAAATGCTTGCAGCAATACCACCGATGATGGTCAAAATTAACAGGTTTCTTTGCAATTGCTTGTAAGGAGCAATGGCGTGACTGATCGATAACTGCAAAACGGCGATCGTTGTGCTTTTGTCGTTCATGGCGACGGGCAGAATTCTCTCGCTGTAGCGATCATCACCAATGGTCAAGTCACCAATGAAGGTTGATGTTGCGACGTGTGGCGGCAGCAAGCTTGCTAGTTTTTTTTGCTCATCGACGTCCAAGGTCGATACATTGGGCTGCCAGGGGCCATTGTTTTTAGAAGTGAAAAGACTGATTTGCATCATCGACAGCTCACGCATGTCGTTCACCAGCCCTTGATCAATGGGAATCGCCATTGCGACCCAACTAATGGTGACAGGTGCTTTCACCGGTACCATCACCATTTGGTAAGGCGTTCCGTTGACGATATCCGTGCTAGACGCGTTGCCGTTCAGCGTCGCGTCTTTAATGAGTTTATCGACGGTTTTTTGGAACCCATGGGCCAATGTATCGCTGCTGGCAACGATAATTTTGCCGTCCAAACCGACCAGCATAGTCAGGTCAGCCTTGATTCTATCGCCATGGTTAAGTAACGCTGACACCATGGTTTGCGTATCGTTGGTCCCGATGGCTTGTCTGAAAGCGTAGTCTTTTGATAATAATGTCGCGCCCTCAACGAGTTTCTGCGCATTCTGATCGAGCAAGTGCGTAAAAATTTTCTCATTGATCGCCAAGCTACCTTCGATCGCCTTGCGAGCATTGTTATCGATGGCACGGTCGATAAACGCATAGCCAACCAGCTGCAAACCCAGCAGTAAGCTGATAAATAAAGTAACGACACGGCTTTCCAGACTTCTCAAACGCATTTTTCTCTTTCTTCAGGCGCTGGTGGTGGTTTCAGGTTCTTGATTCAATCACGCTCCTGCTTTTTCAATCCCTTATCGTAGCTTGAAATTGAGGTGTACGGCGATAGTTGGAATATCTTTTGCGACCTGTAAGGGTTGCGAGTGCGGCTCACTGCCGGGTGCTTGCAAGTAATGCCAGACTTTTAGCGCGTATTTACCTGCGGGCAGCGATGGCAGGGTGGCATTGCCATGCGCATCCGTTTTTGCAAAAAATGGGGTGTTCACCACTTGAATATAAGCGAGCATTTGATCATGAATATTGCAACCCACCGTGACTGTACCTGCCTTATCGAATAGCAACGGCGCTGTCGGTTTGCCGGAATAGAGTTTCAGTTCAAAGTTTTTGGCAGGAGAAAACGAATAAGCTTGGTGTTTTACCGTGTCGTTATTCGGAAACGAAATCAATGCGCCCGTCTGAACGACAGTCACCAGCGGAATGAATTGCTTGTTTTTTTGCTCAATGACGGCGGGTTCTGCTTTGGTCGCGGGAAGTGCAAATTCGGGCTCAGCGTAGACAACCGCATCTTCGATTTTTTGCCCGCTGTTGTCGGTGACAGTGACGACGGTATTTGCCAACACGGTATTGTTTGCTGCAACGCACAGGAGTAAAGTGAGGATGGTACGTAGCGTTGGACGAAAGTGTTTGTTTGACATAGCAGAATCCCGAGTTCTAAAGTGGGTAGGGAAGTGGCAAATTCGGTCGTATGTTGCAATTGTATGTTCAACGAGTCGATGATCATACACTGTTGCATAAATCGATTAGACACACGGAAGGCATAAGCCTATCATTGTTGTGATGCCGTTGACAGGCAAGAACATGTTCACACCGCTCCAGAGTTTAATACTGTCAGTAAAATATTGCAGGATGGTGTTGCTGCCATCTTCTTACTAATTGTCATTCGATGATATTGCAGGGATTGGCGCTATGGAATCCACTATTCAGCATTTAGTAAAAATTACGGGTTACCGTGACCACGACTTGCTCAATATCTCAATTGCCTCCTCGTTGCGCGAAATCGTTGATGCCGCCTCGGTCAGGGTATTTGAGTTGATGACGAGTGATTCCGGACCGTTTTTGCGATCGAAGGTCGATATCACGGCGACGGATGTCAAACTGGTCGACCATCAAGAAACCATCGATTTGACATCCGACGAGAGCGCGGCAGCTGAAATTCAGGCCGCGATTGCGGCGCGTCTGCCGCTCATCGAAACCATCACAGACAGCGGCCTCGATATCTACTTCTTCTTGTGGAACGATCAAAAATTAGAGGCGGTCATTCGCTTGTGTCATCCGGCGAAACACAGCGTCAATATTGTCGAAGTTCTCAAAGGGATGATGGTTGTCTTCCGAAATTTTCATGCCTTGCTTGATTATCACGAACGTGATTCCTTGACCGGTCTGCTGAACCGTAAAACATTTGAAGACAGTTACACCAAATTATTACGCCTCAATACGGCGGCACCTCGGGTTGGTGCTGAGGGCGCAGAAGCCGATGCGGAACAAGCCCATTGGCTAGCCATCGTCGATATTGATCATTTCAAACGTGTGAATGACCAATTGGGGCATTTGTATGGGGACGAAGTACTGATTTTGATTGCGAACCTTATGCGTGGAGCTTTTGGCTCCGATGATTATTTATTCCGATTTGGGGGGGAGCAGTTCTTGATCCTGTTGCACGCCACCACCCTTGAAAAGGCGCAGGCGATGTTGGATCAGTTCCGCATCCAAGTCGAGCAACACCATTTCCCGCAGGTGGGACAGATTACGCTGAGTATTGGCTTCTCGCGGATTGATCATGTCGAGCCTTGGGTCGCCATCGTTGGGCGCGCCGATCAGGCGTTGTATTACGCAAAAACACATGGCCGCAATCAATGCTGTCATTACGACCATCTTGTTTCTAATGGTGACTTACACCAAGAATTTGCAAACGATATCGCCGAATTTTTTTAATGGCGGTTATTTTGCGGGTTTTCTGGCGCTGGTGAGCATCATTACACTGCCGAGAATAATGGTCATCGCCACCATGGCTTTAACTGAAATATGTTCACCGCCAAAAGCCGCACCAAGCGCAACAGCAATGACAGGATTGACATACGCATAGCTTCCCGCCAGTCCGGTATGCACCTTAGACAAGAGGAACATATAGGCCGTGAAGGCAAGCAAAGAACCCGCTGTCACTAAATAACACCACGCAACAACCGCATTGACGGTGACGGGACCTGGGGACTGCTCTCCCATCATCAGACTGGCAATCACCAAAAAGAAACCACCCACAAGCATTTCACTGGCAAATCCCATCCCACCTGCAGCCATCTTCAATTTCTTTTGCGACAAAATCGAGCCGACGTCCCAGCATAAAATGGCGGCTAACAATAAGATAATCCCTGCAGGTTTCGCTGAAAATTCGCCATCCGACGCCAACAATACGGCACCAGCAAAGCCGCACAGAATACCTACCCATTCCCGGCGTTTCGGCCAATCACCAAATAAACCGGATAAGCCCGACAAAATCATCGGTGAGCAGGCAATAAAGACAGCGGTTAGTCCTGAAGAGACATACTGCTCAGCGCACGCCGTCAGTCCCGTGCCGCCGCCTAGCATCAAGATACCGATGATGCCGCCATCGCGCCACTCGCGCAACGTGGGCACACGGGATCCCCGCCATAATTGCCATAAAAACAGAATGGAACCCGCCGCAACAAAGCGTGTACCAATCATCATCAAGGGCGGAAACGATTCAAGCGCTACTTGGATCGCAAAATACGTTGACCCCCAGACAATATAGACAGTCAATAAGGCAATCAAAACGGAGCGGGGCAAATGGCGCATAGCAATCAAAGGGAAAGTGAAACGGTGCTTAATAGCATTGAATAGAAAACAGTGTATGTCATCGAGAACCGCTTTTGAATGGATAAAACAAGGTAAATGAGGTACATTTCTTTTAAATTCACTGAAAAATCAAGGTTTCACCATGAAGATAGAATTTGACCTAATGGATGCCAAAATCCTCGATATTTTGCAGGCCGACGCGCGTGTTACGCTGGCAGAAATCGGTCGCCGTATTCATCTTAGCCAACCTGCCGTCGCGGAACGGATCAAACGCATGGAGGCTGCCAACGTCATTACCGGCTATCACGCCCACGTTAATCCAGAAGCCTTAGGGTATGGAATTACAGCGTTTGTCCGCATCGCGAGCCGTTCAAGCGATATTCCGGTTGCTAAAATTGCCGAACAAGTCCCAGAAGTGATTGAATGTCATGCCATCACCGGTGAAGATTGCGTGATTGTGAAGGTTGTCGCTCCTTCGGTCAGAGAGTTAGAGCGAGTCATTACGAGCCTCGCACGTTGTGGTGTGACATCCACCTCGTTGATTCTTTCTTCTTCCATTGAACGACGTGCCATTAAACCCGTGGAGTAGACCATGGAATTACGCCAGTTGCGCTATTTTGTCGCCATCGTTGATCATGGTTCCCTCTCGCGCGCCGCGAAGGTGCTGCATATCGTGCAACCCGCATTGACGCAGCAATTGCAGCAACTGGAAGAGGAATTGGGGGCAACGCTGTTACATCGCTCGGCGCAAGGAATGCAAGCGACAGATGCGGGAAAACTCTTTTACGAACATGCGCTCGCGATTTTGAAACAAGTCAGTGACGCCAAATCAGCCGTTGCACAATCAACAGACAAACCAACCGGCACCGTCGCATTGGGTATACCCCAAAGTGCCTCGGGGGCATTGGCTTTTCCGTTGCTGACCGCCGTTCGTGCTGCTTACCCAGACATCGTCTTTCAGCTCACGGAAGAATTGACCGGCAACTTGACTGAGCAATTGCGATCAGGAAGATTGAACCTCGCTGTACTGTTTGATGATGGGCAGCTTACGCATTTTGCGACGACACCGCTTGTCGAAGAAGAAATGATGTTTATTACCCGGGCCGATTCTCAATTTGCCTGCAAGCGAAAATCGACGACGCTTGCCAAGGCGCTACAGGTACCATTGATTTTACCGAGCATTCAACACGGTGTTCGCCCCAGAATCGAGGCCGTTGTTCGGCAACAGGGACTACACATCGGTCAAGTGATTGATATCACATCAATTGCGATTTTAAAGTCGGCATTGTTAGCGGATATGGGGGCGACGATTTTACCGGTATCCCCTTTGTTGGCAGAAATTGAACGCGGTGAAATGGTGGCATGTCCGATCAGTGACGTACGACTATCGCGTACGGTGACGTTGTGTGCATCGAAAAATATCCCACTGACCAATGCTGCCATGGCGGTGGAGAAGCTGGTATTGGAAGTGACGCGAGAATTGTGCTTGAGTCAGAAGTGGTTGGGGGCGGTGAGTTTGTTAGCGAAATAGACGCAGGAACGGGTATGGCGTTTGGCTTTTTGTTGTTTTTCACTTTGCATTCGTTGCTACCTTGTTACCGTCCACCTTGTATGTATTGGTCCCGCATTGCCATCCACTTTTCAACCGCAACTCCCGCATTACCATCTCCTTTTAACCCGTCACTCCCGTATTGCTATCCCCTCTTAAATCGTCACTCCCGCGTAGGCGGGAGTCCAGTGGCGCTTCAGCGCCTTGTGTGTCGGTGGTTGTAGCGAGAAGCGCTACCGCGCACTGGATCCCCCGCGTTCGCGGAGGATGACGGGGGTAAAGGTTGGGTGGTTCTTTTGTTTTTGTGGAGGATGACGGGGGTGAGGGCTGGGTTGTTCTTTTGTTTTCGCGGAGGATGACGAAGGTGAAGGTGGGTGGTCCATTTGTTTTTGTGGAGGACGACGGATAAACCGCCACTCTCGTATTACCATCCGCTCTTAAACCGTCACTCCCGCGCAGGCGGGAGTCCAGTGGCGCGTCAGCGCCTTGTGTGAGTGGTTGTAGCGAGAAAGCGCTATCGCGCACTGGATCCCCCGCGTTCGCGGAGGATGACGGGGTTGAAGGTAGGTGGTTCTTTTTGTTTTTGTGGAGGATGACGAATAAACCGTCACTCCCGCGCACGCGGGAGTCCAGTGGCGCGTCAGCGCCTATCGCTGACGGTTACGCTGCGATGCGCGAGGGGGCATCTTCTAGCAGTGCAGATAAGCCAATAAACGCTGGGTACGGTTCGGTAATCACGAATACCGGTATCTCTGATAGATACTGTGTGAACCGCCCTTTTTGCTCAAAGCGTTGCCGAAAGCCAGAGTGGTTGATGTAGTCACCTATGCGCGGCACAATGCCGCCGCCGATGTAGATGCCACCACGAGCGCCGAGGGTGACGGCGAGGTTGCCAGCCATTGTGCCGAGCATTTCGCAGAAGCAGGACAATACTTCCGTGCAGATAGTGCATTCTTGATTCAATCCACGTTGCAGAATCTCAGGTGCATCGATATCGTCGGCTGGTTGCTGATGTAATGCCGCGAGTGCACGATAGATCAGTTTGAGCCCAGGGCCAGATAGCAAACGTTCAGCGGAGACGTGATCAAATTCTTGCCACGCGAATTCAAGAATAGCAATTTCACGGCGATTGACGGGGGTAAAAGTGACATGGCCACCCTCGCTGTGGAGTGGCTTCCAGCCATTCTCAGAAGGGATCAGGCCGGAGACGCCAAGACCGGTACCTGCGCCTAAAAGACCAATGGCGCTGCCAGCAACGACGGATTGTCCACCAACCTGCGTCAATTGTTGTGCGTTCAAACGAGGGAGTGACATCGCCAGTGCGGTGAAGTCATTCACGACATCGAGGCTATCGAGCTGAAATTGCTTGCGGGTGGTTTCAATCGAAAAACGCCAATGATGATTGGTCATCTGTACCACATCGCCATTGATTGGATTAGCGATGGCGATACCAGCATTTTTGACGAGATCTGCACCGGCTGCTCTAGCCAAATCCGATTGCAGATAGGCGCGCATCGCGTCCTCTAAGCTTGGGTACTGTGCGCATGCCAGAATGTTGACTGCACTGAGTACCCCAGGCGAGGTCTCAAGGGCGAAGCGGGCGTTGGTTCCACCAATATCGGCCAATAATTTAGGGATGCGCATCAGTAACTCCTTTTTCGTATTACAGCAAACTTTGCTCTGTTTCCGGATCAAAAAAGACCGCCTTCGACAAATCAAACGCAAGGCGCAGCGGCTGACCGGCTGTCGCGCCGGCGCGTGGGTGCGTGCGGCAAGTGATACGTTCTTGGTTAAAGCTTGTGAAGACCAAGGTATCTGGACCCGTTGGCTCTGTGAGGTCGATGAGGCAATCGACTTCTGTTGGATGATAGTCAGAGGACGTTTCTGAGCGACGTGCGCTGGCGGCATCCGTGACGTGTTCAGGACGAATGCCCAAAATGATATCGCCGTCTTTGTTTCGCAAATGCTTGATCGCGTTATGATGGGACGCAGGGATTGGTAACACGGTATGGTGCCCCGCATGTTCAACCACAAATCCCAAGCCATTGTCGTGTGCTTGCAATTTTCCGCGCAAGAAATTCATGGAAGGTGAACCGATAAAGCCTGCGACGAACATGTTGGCGGGGCGATCGTAGATGTCTTGCGGACTTCCAAACTGCTGAACGACACCATCCTTCATCACCGCAATTTTATCGCCAAGCGTCATCGCTTCGACTTGATCATGGGTCACGTAGACGGTCGTTGTTTTCAGACGTTGATGTAAAAGTTTAATTTCTGCACGCATTTCTACGCGTAGTTTTGCATCCAAATTCGAGAGTGGTTCGTCAAACAAAAACAAAGAAGGGTTACGTGCAATCGCACGCCCCATCGCCACACGCTGGCGCTGTCCACCGGACAAATGCGCTGGTTTGCGATCCAGTAAATGCGTCATCTGCAAGGTTTCTGCGACACGATCCACAATCTTCTTTTGTTCCGCCGCTGGTACCTTACGAATCCCTAAACCGAACGAAATATTTTCACGCACAGTCATCGTTGGGTAGAGCGCATAGGACTGAAACACCATGGCGATATCACGTGATTTCGGTGGCACGTTATTGACGCACTTTTCGCCGATATAGATTTCGCCTTCGGAGATCGTTTCGAGACCGGCAATCATGTTCAACAAGGTCGATTTACCACAACCAGAGCCACCCACCAAGATCAGAAATTCGCCATCTTTAATTTCTAAATCAATTCCTTTTAAAATTTCTGCACCGTTCGGGTACACCTTTCGTACACCTCGGATAGATAAGCTTGCCATCGTTGTTTCTCCTGATTATTCTTGTTGAGCGTGTATAAGAAGAGATCGCTCATGAATCGTTATAATGTTTGTTACAGCGTGTGTTGCAGCGTGGATTACCCCGTTACTTCGTTAACCTTTCACGGCACCTGCTGTCAGACCACGTACAAAATATTTCCCTGCCAATAAATACAATCCCAGTGTGGGCAATGCCGCGATGATCGCTGCTGCCATATTGACGTTATATTCCGTTACGCCCGTTGATGTATTGACCAGATTGTTAAGGGCAACAGTGACTGGCTGTGCATCGGTTCCACCGAAAACTACACCGAATAAAAAGTCATTCCAGATTTGTGTGAATTGCCAAATAAAGCAGACCATAAAAATAGGCAGAGACAGCGGCAGAATCACACTGCGATAAATCCGGAAAAATCCTGCACCATCAATACGTGCTGCTTTGACTAATTCATCGGGTACGCTGATGTAGTAGTTACGGAAAAATAAGGTCGTGAATGCAACGCCATAGACCACGTGAACAAAAACGAGGCCCATCGTGGTATTCGATAACTCTGCCATCCCCAACAATCGTGCCATTGGCAGAATCACGACTTGAAACGGAATAAAGCAACCCACCATCAACGCCGTGAAAATGATTTCTGAAAATTTGAATTTCCAATGCGCCAACACATAACCATTGACCGAACCGATCAATGTTGAAATCAATACTGCCGGTACCGCCATCTTGACCGAGTTCCAGAAGTACGGTGACAGCCCATCACAACGCACGCCAGTACAAGCGCCGCTCCACGCTTTTTGCCACGCCGCAAAGCTGGGGTGCAACGGAAAATCCAGCAAATTACCGCTACGAATTTCATCTAAAGATTTGACGGATGTCGTCAACATCACATAGAGCGGTGCCAGGTAATACAGAGCGCAGAACACCAACAACGCATAAATAAAAATACGTCCTGGGCTGAAGGTGAATGGCGAACCCGAGGTGTGAGAATCAGTGCCCATGTTTGGCCTCCTTACTTTCCAGATAAATCAATGGCACCAACACGGCCAAAACAGTCATTAACATCATCATCGCCGACGCTGCGCCTAAGCCTAACTGACCACGGGTGAATGAAAATTGATACATAAAAATCGCAGGAACATCGGACGAGGTACCTGGACCACCGGCAGTCAACGCCATGACCAGATCGAAACTCTTAATCGCAATGTGTGACAACACGAGTAATACGCTGAAAAACACCGGACGTAACGCAGGGATGACGATACGGCG
This sequence comes from Undibacterium sp. MH2W, assembly GCF_049340215.1. Taxonomy (NCBI): domain Bacteria; kingdom Pseudomonadati; phylum Pseudomonadota; class Betaproteobacteria; order Burkholderiales; family Oxalobacteraceae; genus Undibacterium; species Undibacterium sp. MH2W. The sequence goes on from NZ_JBMPPA010000002.1 coordinate 332,592, forward strand.
GTAGATCGTCGGCAAGCTTGCCCCATCCACCATCGCCGCTTTGATAATGGCATCATCGACACCACGCAAACCTGCAAGGAAGAGTGCCATCACAAATCCAGAAGACTGCCACAAACCAGCGATGACAACGGTGTAAATGGCCATATCGGAATCAACAAGCCAGTCCATAGAAAACTGTGAGAAACCCCATTCATGCACCATCTTCTCAAGACCCAGACCTGGATTCAAAATCCATTTCCATGCCACGCCAGTGACAATAAAAGAGAGCGCCATCGGATAAAGATAAATGGCGCGTAAGGCCCCTTCCATCCGAATTTTTTGATCTAAAAATACCGCAAGCAATAAGCCAACGATCAGACAAAATAAAATAAACAGACCACCAAAAATACCCAGATTCGTGGCAGACACCCACCAGCGATCGAGTTCGAACAAGGCTTGGTACTGACCAAAACCTGTCAGTTCATAATTGGGCATCAGGCGCGAATCAGTGAACGATAAATACGCGGTGAAGGCGATAAATCCATAAACAAAGAGTAGCGACGCAAACACGGTGGGTGACAACACCAGACGTGGTAACCAGAGATCGGCGAATGCTTGCAGACGGCCAGATGCGGCTTTGTTTTGTGTAACAGGAATAGATGTTTCTGACGGGGATGTAACCGACATGCTTGTCTCCGGGGGACTGAGCAGAGCTGATGTGGGGGGAGGTTCCACACCAGCTCAACGGCGTCATCATCGACGACGCCGGGACTCGGGTGAACCTTACTTAGTTTTTGCTGCTTTTGCCAACGCTTGAACTGCGGCTTGCGATGTCATGTTGGAATTCATGAATTTCGCAATGACGTCTTGAATCGCCCCTGCTTTTGCAGAGTCGATCGCCATACCATGCGCAAAGCTTGGAACGAAACTACCTGCTTTGCTGGACGCATCCATGTCATCCATCGATTTCAATGCGCAGCTGTCAAACTTAGCACGAGAAACGCCAGCACGGGCAGGAATGGATCCTTTGTTCAGGTTAAATACTTCCTGGAACTCTGGGCTCATGACGGCTGTTGCCAATGTCAATTGTGCTTTTTGTGCTTCCGCGCCTTTGACTGCAAACATAGTCAACGAGTCGACGTTAAAGGTGAAGGATTTTTCGGTACCCGGTGCAGCTACACACAAGAAATCTTTACCAGGTTGTTTACCTGCTGCTGTAAATTCACCTTTGGCCCAGTCACCCATAAACTGCATACCTGCTTTACCATTGATCACCATCGCTGTTGCGAGGTTCCAGTCGCGACCTGCTGCATCTTTGTCGATGTAGGTTTTGATTTTTGCTAAGGTATCAAATGTTTTGATCATTGTTGGGCCAGTCAATGTTGCCTGATCCAATTGGACGATCGCTTTTTTGTAGAAGTCGGCACCACCCACACCTAACGCAACGGATTCAAACACCGTCGCATCTTGCCATGGCTGACCACCGTGTGCGATCGCGATGTAACCTGCTTTTTTGATCTTGTCGGCGGCGTCAAAAAATTCAGCAAAATTGGTTGGTACTTTTGCGCCAGATTTTTTCAATACTTCTGGGTTCACCCACAACCAGTTCACGCGGTGGACGTTGACCGGTGCGGCGACGTAGTGACCTTTGTATTTCATGATATTGGTCAGCGTTGGTGGCAATGTTGATTCCCATTTGCCTTCAGCCGCTGCTGCATCGATATTAGCCAAGACACCTTCGTTGCCCCATTCTTGAATGGATGGGCCTTTGATCAGCGCTGCAGTAGGTGCGCTACCTGCAATAACACGTGCTTTTAATGCAGTCATTGCGTTTTCACCAGCACCACCAGCAACAGCAAAATCTTTCCATGCCACGCCTTTGGCTTCCATCATTTTTTTGAGTTCGGCAACAGATTTCGCCTCACCACCGGATGTCCAGTAGTGCAATACTTCGACTTCCGCTGCGTTGGCGATGCTTGCACCTGCCAGTAAGGTTGTGCCTGTCAAAATAGCAAGTGTCAGTTGTTTCAGTTTCATTTGAGTCTCCGTTATATGTTATCGACGACGAATGTCAGTGCGAGCACACCCTCTGTTTAGCAGTGTGCTCGTTGAATTTTTCAGGCGTATTACCACCAAGCCTCAACTTGTACACCAGCAGAGGTTCCGCTTGTGCCGTTGTTATAAACCGGGCCGGAGTTGTTGTTGGCATTCACGGCAGCAGTTGCTGCGTTGTTCCATTTGCCATAACTGACGAAGAAACGCAGTTCTGGACGTGCCCAATAGCTCTCACCCATCGCGATAGCTGGGGCAAATGTCACTTTGGTCAGACGCTGATCAGCACCGCCTGTTGGGGATGTCACGCGGTCGGTACCCAATTCCAGTTGTAATTTCAGATGCGGCATGATGGCGTAGACAGGGCGCACACCCAGACTTGTCCATGTTGAAGAGCCTGCAGCATCGGATTTGTCTTTTTGCACTAAGGCGACAAATTCAGCACTAAATTGTTTTGTTGGCTGTACGACGAGGTCATCAAAAATACGAGTACGTGTCACGTCTGAACCCAACGCAGTACTACCAGAGGAGCCCATACGACCGTTACCAACACCAACGCCGGTACCTGGACCCACACCATATTGGAATCCGAATGTATTACCACCACCCCAAACATCTTGCTTATGCAACAGACTTAATTGCCAGCCGCTGTGTGTATTGGTTCCTTGGCTTTTGATGGCGGTCAGAATCGCGTCCACTTTACCGCCTTCGTTGACTGGCAGACCTTCATAGATAAAGTTTTGGCGAATCGCAGCAGTTGTGTTGATGACCAGACCGGTTTTCGGATCAATGGTTGTTGCGTCATTGTCTTTAAAGAAGGCATAGCTGAATTTACCAGGACCCGCTTTTACACCGTCAAAGCCACCGCCAGTACCGTTCAAATTGACGAACTGCATATCCAACATATGAATATCAGGACGGTAGTAGTAACGCTTACCGATCCACGCAACGCCACCTTCTAAGAAATCAACGTTTTTTGCTTCAACGTACGCTTTCGCCAATTTCAGTGTGGCATTACCAAAGTCAGAATTTGGGCTGTACGCATTGGCCCACAATGTGCCGGTAAATGTGACGCCATCAACTGCTTTGGCGAGCGTAGATGTGTATCCACCTTCAAAGTAGGCATCACATTCGTTACCGAGGCGGTATTTCATGGTGTTACCACCTAGACCAAAACAGCTTTGAGGGCCGTGGGCTGAACTGACACCAGCGCCGTCGCGTAAGTAACCATGGAAGCCATCTTCATCGTGGCCAGCATCAGCGTAGGTGAATCCGGAAGAGAGCGCGAGAGTCAGCGCCAAAGGCAATGCTTTGAGGGTAGTACGAGTCATGTTGTCTCCGTAATAGTTGAGTGAACAATGCTCAACAAAGTCTGTGCTTTTTTATTTTTTGCTTTGAGCTTGTTTTTTTATTGCATGTCATTTGACAGCGATCGGAAGGTAACATCGCTACAAATGTGATTCCAACTAAGACGGGTACTGAGTGGTAGTGAGTGTTAAGGTCTTGATTTATAAAGAATTACTCATTTTTATGTGTTAAGAAGTGCTTACGTTTCTTTACAAAAAGAGGCTTATAGAAACGACAATTAATTCAATTTAAGAGGACGAATCACAAAATGAGCACGAGATGAAGAGACTCATAAAATTTCATAAAAACTTACGTTTCTTTACAATTAACTAGTCTTCATTACGGTAGCGATCCCACTTTGTTGTTCACTTGGGCTATAGTGTCCCCCGAGACAAAGAAGGATCCCTCAAGGTGCAAATAGAAAAAAAATTATTGCCCTACGCGGAATTTGCCACCAAGTTACAACATGAAAACAAGCCAAGTACCCTCAGCCAGGTGTTGCTTTTGGTGATGCTTTTGTTGCTAGTGGTAAATGCGCATGCCCAGACCGTGCAGGTACTTCATTGGTGGACTTCCGCCAGCGAAGAAAAAGCCGTTGCAGTGCTGTCAGGGCGTCTGGCACAAGATAATATTACTTGGAAGAATGCCGTGATCCCGAGTGGGTCAGGAATCGGCGCGGGTATCGTCCTTAAAAGTCGGATGCTTGCCGGTGATGCCCCAGAAGTCGCTCAGTTAAATGGCGTCATGATTGCTGAGTGGGCGCAATTGGGCCTGCTGCAGGAAATGGATTCTGATGCGGTGGCGGGGCGGTGGGAAAAATTATTACAACCAACCGTTTGGCGGCTCATCCAGACGAGTGGTCATCCCGTGGCAGTGCCACTGGGCATACATCGGATTAATACGCTGTTCATTCATCGCAAGCTATTCGCTAAATATGACCTCACCCCGCCAACGACGTGGGAAGAATTTGAGATCGTCGCCAAAAAGCTTCAGCAAGCTGGCATCACACCGTTAGCGCAAAGTTCTGAACCGTGGCAATTGGCGACTTTGTTTGAAACGCTCGTCTTGTCTGAGTCTGATTCCAATTTATACCGTGACGCCTTCGTTTATAAAAAACCGCAGGCATTCAACGACCCTCGTTTTGGCCGAGCATTAAGCCGCTTGCGTCATCTCAAGCAATATATGCCGTCACCGCTCAAAGAAAATACCTGGGTAGCGACGACCAAACTGCTCGCTGATGGTGAAGCAGGGATGTTAGTGATGGGAGATTGGGCCAAGGCAGAACTCAATGCACTGGGTTTGGTGACGGATGTTGGCTTTTCTTGCAGTGTGGTTCCGCACACCAGCAATTATCACTTGTATGACGTTGATACACTCGTGATGATCAAAAAAGGGAATGCGGCACGAATTGCGCAAGATAAAATCGCCCAAGCTGCGTTGCAACCTGCGGTGCAGGCAGAATACAACCAATTAAAGGGATCGATACCCGTACTGCGCGCACCCGACCTCAGCAAAATGGATAGTTGCGCACAAGCGTCATGGAAAAGTTTTTCACGCGGCGCGGCGAGTCAAGTGCCTAGTTTTTCGCATCGAATGGCCACTGATGAAATTTCAAAAGAAGCCATTATTGCTGAAGTCATTCGTTTCTTTTCCGACGACCGTATCAGCGTGAGCGAGACCCAAAAACGCTTAGCAGCTATTTCACACACCTTACCTAAATAAATTTCGGTTATGACGCGCAAGATCCTTATCGTCGATGACGACCAAAAGACCCGCACTTTATTAAAGGCGTATCTCGAAAAGAACCAATACGAGGTCAGACTTGCCCACAACGGCGAGTCTTTTCTCGCGGAGTTTCAACGTTACGTTGATGAGTTGTCGATGGTGATTCTTGATGTGATGTTGCCTGACACAGACGGATTTGCGCTCTGCAAAATTGTCCGTCAACGATCAAATATTCCTATCATCATGCTTACCGCGAGTTCGGACGAAACCGATCGTGTTGTAGGTCTTGAGTTGGGGGCGGACGACTATATTGGCAAGCCGTATAGCCCGCGTGAATTGTTGGCCCGTATCAAGGCGATTCACCGTCGTATGGGCACCGAGAGCAATGGACCGCCGCGCTATTACCGTTTCAATGGATTCACCCTCGATGCGCTGGAACGAACCGTCGTGAACGCGGAATCAGAGATTGTCCCGCTGACAGGGCTTGATTTCCAATTGCTGAAATATTTCGTTGAGCATCCGGGTGATATTTTGGATCGCGGTATTTTGTGTGAAGAAACGCGGGGCCGTGATTCTGGTCCGCTAGATCGTTCGCTGGATGTACAGATTAGCCGCCTACGCTTGCGTCTCAATGATGACGCGAAGCAGCCGTTTATCATTAAAACAGTGCGCGGTGCTGGCTACGTTTTCTCTGTTGATGTTAGTGTGTCCAATGCCTAATCACGCGCGCTCTCGTCCTTGGTTGCAGCGGATTTTACCGTCCTCGTTACTGGGTCGTTTATCGATTGTGATGGTCGCTGGCGTGATGCTGACGCAGTTTGTGGGCAATGCGTTTTGGGCGGCACAAATGCGCAAAGAGTCACAGATCGAAGTGACGGAATCGTCGCAACACTTAGCGCAAAGTGCCGCATCGACGATCCGCTTCTTTATGAGCCCACCCCCTAATTTTCGGCCTCTCATTATTCAGCAATTTAGAGAGATGGGTGGAACACGTTTTTATGTCAATTTGAACAGTGTTCCGCTTAAAATTAAAGAAATTCCTGACGAGACATTGACGGCCCTCGCCAAAGAAAAATTTGGCGCAGCGTTAAAAAAAGTCTTACCAAACATCGCGAAAACCCAAATCAATTTTACGTGGCCCGCTGACCTCGTGTTGTCGGAAAATGGGGCAGGGATTGGCGATGTGCCCGACCGTTGGGTGCAACATATCTTGGTCACGAAACCGAATCCTGCGCCGATTCTTGTCTTGCAAATTGAAATGGAACCGGGGCATTGGCTGTATCTCGCTACGCTGATGCCGAACCCGTATTTTTTAGATAGCAATGATCCCTTATCAGGCGATCGTGTTGTGCTTCAGGCCTTATCCTTAGCGGCGGTCTTGTTACTTTCTATTTTGGTGGTGAGCTGGATCACGCGACCATTGGCTGCTTTATCGGAAGCGGCGTCGGCATTTGGTAATGGCGAATCTGCCCCCGAATTGCCAGAAACCGGTAGCCGTGAATTTATCAATACAGCCCGTGCCTTTAGTGCGATGCGTGAACGGATTGCACGTTACATTGAAGACCGTGAACGCTTGTTTGTCTCCATTTCTCATGATCTCAGAACCCCCATCATGCGGCTGAAATTGCGTGCTGAGTTATTAGATGATGACGAGGTGAGAAGTGAGTTTCATGATGACCTCGATGAGCTCGATATGATGGTCAAAGGTGCGCTGCAATGTGTGAAGGATAGCGATATCTATGAAAATCCCACTGAGATTCGCCTTGATCCGTTGATTGGCAGGATGGTGCGGGGCGTGGGATTAGCGGGGCATCAAATTTCTTTCCAACCGTCGGGACTCACGGTCTCTGCAAAACCGCTTGCACTCAAGCGTGCTATTGGTAATTTACTCAACAATGCGATTCATTACGGCAAACAAGTCGAAATTTTTGCGTTAGAAACCGAGTCGTCGATTGAGATCCAAATCCGAGACCACGGGCCGGGTGTTCCTGAAGAAGCCTTAGATCGATTGTTTGATCCGTATGTGCGTCTCGATCATGGACGTCAGCAAAATCAAACGGGACTTGGGTTGGGCTTGAGTATCGCACGCGATATTGTGCAAGCACATGGCGGACAGCTGCTGCTGAGTAACGCGGTGGGTGGTGGGTTGTTGGCATGTATTCGCTTACCTAAAAAATCCTCATAGTTGGATCTTATCAATAGGAAAGCGATGCAGCGATGATGCATGGATGGCGTCGTTGAAAAAATGACCTGTTGATCAACAGCAGGTCATTGTCGTCACTACTAGCCACATTATTTTTTGATTTTTACTGGACGCTGCCAGTTTTCGATAGTGATCTGACGCGCCCGTGAGACTGTTAATTTGCCTGCTGGTGCGTCTTTCGTGAGGGTAGTACCTGCACCGAGTGTTGCGCCCTGACCGACGGTCACTGGTGCAACTAACTGCGTGTCACTACCGATAAATGCATCGTCTTCAATCACTGTGCGGAATTTGTTTGCACCGTCATAATTGCATGTGATTGTACCTGCGCCGATATTAACGCGACTACCAACGGTGGCATCGCCGACGTAGGCAAGATGGTTCGCTTTGCTATGTGCAGCGATCTGGCTATTTTTGATTTCAACAAAATTGCCAATGTGGACGTCTTCGGCCAGTGTCGTTCCTGGACGCAAGCGCGCATAAGGTCCGATTTGTGACTGTGCACCGACTTGCGCATCTTCGATATGGCAAAACGGCTTAATCGTGGCACCAGCACCGATACGGGCGTTACTGATCACGCAATGGGCAGCAATGGAGACACCATCTTCCAGCGTCACATCGCCTTCAAACACGCAACCGACGTCGATACTGACATCGCGACCGCAAACCAATTTTCCTCGGACATCGATACGCGCTGGATCAAGCAAATGAACGCCTTGTTCAAGCAGCTTGCGGGCGATATTGAGTTGATGAATACGCTCTAATTCAGCGAGTTGAACTTTACTGTTGACACCCAATGTCTCCCAGATCGCATCGGGTTGAGCAGACACAACGCTGACGCCATCAGCCACGGCACGCGCGACGATGTCTGTTAGGTAGTATTCTCCCTGCGCGTTGTTGTTTGATAAAGTGCTCAGCCATTGTTTGAGATGTGCCGTTGGGGCAATCATGATGCCGGTATTAATCTCGGTAATCCGGCGCTCTTCTTCAGTCGCATCTTTTTGTTCAACAATCCGTTTGATCTCACCGTTTTCTCGCACAATGCGACCCAGACCTGTTGGATCTGGCATCTCTGCGGTCAAGATAGCAAGGCGATCGTTGCCAGCCACATCCATGAGTCGTTGTAAACTGGCGGCGGTCGTTAATGGCACATCGCCGTAGAGAACTAAGGTAGGTACCGATTCATCGAGGACAGGAATCGCCTGCGCTACTGCATGACCTGTACCTAATTGTGGTTCTTGTTTAGCAAAACGTAGATCATCCGCAGCGACAGCGCTCAATACTTGCTCACCACCATGGCCATAGATAACGCAAATTGACGATACTTGCAGGCTACGTGCCGTATCAATCACATGAGAGAGCAATGCTTTGCCTGCCAAAGGATGTAATACTTTTGGCAAAGAAGATTGCATACGTTTGCCCATACCGGCAGCCAGAATCACGACGTTCATAGGTAGTTGTGCGGAAGAGATCGCTAAAAAGGTAATAGTAGAATTTTAACATGGGACTCTGGCGAATTCGAGAAAATGTCGATGACGCAAATAGCACATTCACATGGGACATTTACCTATGGAAACTTTTTCAACATAACGAGCCGAACGCAGAGTCCACCCAAGCGGACGGACGTCATTTACAATAAAGATCTACCTCTTTCTCTTAAGAAATTTATGTCCGAAAAAACGCTTGAGCAACTTTTTTCAGAAGGGACCGCCCTCATGAATAGCGGCGACCTCGCTGCAGCTGAAGCATGTTTGACGACGGCCTTGGCGATTCATCCGTATTCTGGCGAGGTGATCGCGAATTTGGCTTTTCTGAAAGAGCGTCAGGGCGACGTTGTCCTCGCTGAACGGTATTATCGACAGGCACTCCACCTCTTGCCAACGACACTGCAAATTTATCTCAATATGGGTGTCATGCTGGTAAAACTCCATCGATTTGACGAGGCAAAAGAGCTCTACGAACGCGCATTGCAAGTGGACCCGAATTCGCCATGGGTCTGGTCGAATTACGGTGTTCTTTACGCTTGCATGAAGCGCGACACGGAAGCAGAGCAATGCTATCGAAAAGCGCTTGAACTCGATCCTGGTTATCAGAAAGCCCGCTTTAACCTCAGTTATATTTTATTGCGCCAAGGACGATTTGAAGAAGGCTGGTATTGCCTGGAGTCGCGCGAGTGGCAGGATCTTTTCAGCAGCTATTTTCATTTTCCGCGCTGGCAAGGAGAGGCACTGCTAGGAAAATCCATCGTCATTTGTTTCGAAGGTGGATTTGGCGACATGATTCAATTTAGTCGCTACGCATCGGTGTTAAAGCATCGCGGTGCCAGTCGGGTCAGTTTGATTTGTCACCCACCATTGGTGACATTATTCCACACGATGGCGGATATCGATGATGTGTACTCGTATGATGTGGACGTCGATAAATCGGGCTGGAATTACTGGGTGCCAATGACGAGTTTGCCTTATCGCTGTGGCACACGACGCGAATCGATTCCTGCGTCGATACCGTATCTGTATGCCGATCCAGACAAAGTCACCTCTTGCAGTAGCTTGTTTGAAAAAAAGAGTTTGCGCGTCGGTCTCGTCTGGCAAGGAAACCCGTTGTTTGAAAATAACGAGCATCGGTCCATTGCCGACATTGAGATGTTACATCCCTTGCTGTCACTGGACGATATTGCCTTTGTGAGTCTGCAAAAAGGGGCAGGAGAAGGTCAGTTGTCTCAGGGGCTGGGCCAATCGCTGATACCGGCAAACCAGGTGATGCATGATTTTTCGGATACGGCGGCCCTCATTGCCCATCTCGATCTGGTGATTAGTGTGGACACGGCTGTCGCCCATCTTGCCGGTGCGTTGGGGAAAACGGTCTGGGTCTTGTTACCGAATTATCGAGCAGATTGGCGTTGGATGACGGAACGTGAAGATAGTCCGTGGTATCCGGGCGTGATGCGTTTGTTCCGTCAGCAGGCAGAGGAAGATTGGACCGACGTCGCGCGTCGTGTTGCGCATGATCTGAAGATTTGGAAGGCGGTAAAAGCCCTCCAATAAAAAAGCCCGGTGTGCAGCGAACCGCAACCGGGCGTGGCATCACGACGGATATCGACCGTGATTACACTTTTTTCAGATAGCAAGCTTTGAGCATGAAACTGCCGCCATCCATCTTGCAATCGACTTCGTGATCTCCACCCACAATACGGATACTCTTAATCTTGGTACCCATTTTGAGTGTTGTCGAGGAACCCTTCACTTTCAGATCCTTGATCAAAACAACGGCATCACCGTCGGCCAAGACATTGCCATTGGCGTCTTTCACGATACGTTCATCGCCATCATCACTGCTGGCCGCAGCCACTTGAGGCCATTCGTGACCGCAATCAGCGCACACAAAGTTGTCCCCGTCTGGGTAGGTATTTTCCATGCCACATTGAGGGCATGCTGATAAATTAGACATGTTTTTTTCTTCAAATTGCAAATAACAGGCTGGCAGTATAACCGACCCGTCCGTCGCCCCTCGTATTTTTAGGGCGACATCTTGCGTTATTTCAAGCGATATTGACGGTAATCACAGGCGATGTTGTCTTCACGATAGGAGATGCATTGCACTTTTTATCGCTTTGGGCGCTTTCCATCGAGCTTGCGCCAATATTGGAATTCAGCCTCATGTACCTCAATATCGACTTCCATAATTCTTGCCTGTAAACGTTCTTGAACATCAGCGACGGCTTTGTTGTACACCAGCGGGCCAATTTCTTCTAGAAAAAAACTGAGCAGACTATCTGCTTCCAAGCTACCGATGGGTTCCGGAAAATTTTCACGGGCGTAACGCTCAATTGAGGTGATCGCTTCTTTACGTGCTTCTTTTGCAATCTGGATAGTCATAAGAATCTCGGTGATAAAAGACCCGTATTTTATCGTGCACAGAACCGGTTCTGCGACGCTTTACTTCATGGTTGATCAAAAACAAAACGGACGGCATACCGACAAGAGGTATCCGTCCGTTGAGCGTGATGTGTGAATGGTTACATCACTATTTCGTTTCGTTATTTTGTGCAGCGTGGCGTTGTACTGTTTCCAGGATTACCAATTCTGTTTTACGGATTTCTTCAATCGCATCTTCCAACGACAAACTGGTACCGCGTGCCAATGTCGATGATGCAGACATGGTGTTACCGGCCAACACATACTCAAGCACATCTTTCAGCACTGTGTCAGACATATAAGGTCCAAACAGATGCTTGACTTTGTCTTTGAAAAATTCAAACCGTGGTTGCGTGAGTATGTACCGTTTTGAGGCGAGACTCGCTGTCGTCGGTGGGGCGGGTGTGGACGGTGCAGAAGGGATTTCAGTTGTTGTTTTTGCTGGCGCGACATTGGCTGTTGCCGGTACTTTTTCGGCAGGGACTTTTTCAGCAGGTACTGCAGCGCTGATCACGGGTTCATTCACCTTTGTCGGCGCTTCAGTGACTGTTGGTGCCGCTTTTTCAGCGACCTTCACTTCGAGTGGTTTCACCGGCGCACTGACAGGTACTGGCTTAGGTGTAGGGGCTGCATTAATCGCACCCAACACGCGGAATAGATCATTGTGAATCTTAGCAACAAGATCATCCGCAGAATCAAAAAAACGGACATCTTGCACTTGGCTCAATAAGCCTTTTAGTTCGCTCAATTGATGTGCAGAGTCACCTGTATCGACATGCTTCGGCAATACCCAATGTTCGTCCTCATCCATGATGTAAATCAGCATAGGGATATTGTGGGCCAGCGCTTCTTCAAGTTCTAACTGCACTAATGATTTTTTTGAAACGGGATCCACATCGCCCAACATCATCCCGAAGATGCCGATGTACGCTCGGGCCGCACGTACCAAATGCAGACGATTTTCAATCGACGTTTCAGGCAGTGTTGCCACCACGCTGACATCGGGTCTTGCCGTTCCTGCATGACCGCAACTTTCCGTAATCTTTTGTCTATGTAAAGCCAAGTCAAAAGGAGTTGAACTGACAAAGATTGTCGCAGTCATAAAATTTCTCGCCCAAAAAATAGATGCTACACAAAATGTCCTGCGGTGGTCAGGTACATCCTAAGCGTTATATAAGCCTTATATAAGCGTCCTAGGACTCGCCATGCTGTCCTGCAAAAAGTCAACCAAGCGGAGGAATATCTCCCGCTTATACTAGCATGAAGCGATATTGTTGTAGTGGGTCGGCGGAGAAAGAGCGATGTTTCACGCTTTCATGCCTGCCATTAATGCTGCAAAACCAACAAAGGCACCGCCGGTGACACGGTTGAACATTTTTAAGACACTGGCTCTTTTTAAGTAGACAGACAGCTTAAATCCACCGATCGCGTAGATGAGATACCAACTCATTTCGATCACCGTAAAGCTACCCAACAGAATGCCAAACTGTGGCAATTGAGGTTGGCCCGCTTGCATAAATTGCGGCAAAAAAGCGACAGCGAATAAAAGTGCTTTGGGATTGCTCGCGGCTGTGACGAAGCCGACCCGGTAAAGCTCCCATGCTGTGGCTTGCGCGCGCATCGGCGTTGCGTCGTCTTCAGGAGAGGCTTCAGTGACAGGAGCAGTCCACACTTTATAGCCGAGGTAAGCCAAATACGCTGCACCGATCCATCGTAAGGTTTCAAAGACGGCTGGAGCGCTTTGTAACAAGACGCCTAGTCCTGCTGCAGAAGCCGACATCATCATAAAGAGGGCTGTCAGGCAACCCATCGCGCCACACATCGCTGAACGGAAGTTAAAGCGCACACTCTGACTCATGATCAGTAACATGTTCGGACCAGGAGCGGCAGAGATAAAAAATGTCGCCGTGACAAAAAGCCACCAAGTGTGAAGTTTCATGGGATGCCTTGTTGGAAAGAGGATGCAAAAGCGAAATTGCTCACATGCATGATGAATTTTATCTCTTTGTCTCGTCTTGTGTCGGATAACTTGATTCCATCGACGCACGCTGCGGCATGAACGCGTTAGGCTTCGTAAAGTTCTAGCGGTAATCCATCGGGGTCAGCAAAAAAGACGAAGCGGCGTTGGGTGTATTCGTCGACCCGAATAGCTTCAAGTGGAATACCTTTCTCTTCAAGCTCCTGTTTCGCAAGAACAATGTCATCGACGACAAAGGCAAGATGCCGTAACCCTCGCGCTTCAGGGTACGAAGGTCTGACGGGTGCTTCAGGAAAAGAGAATAATTCGATCTGCCCCCCATCCGGCAGCGCTAGATCGAGTTTGTACGATTGACGAGCCGGACGATAGTTTTCAGCGATGATACGCAAACCGAGTTGATCGACATAAAATTTTTTTGATACCGCGTAGTCAGAGCAAATGATTGCGGCATGGTGAATGCGTTTTAACATAGAGATTCGTGCGCCATCGCTTAAAAATGAATCGTTGTCTTCATCGTAGTTTTTTTTCGCTACGAACGTTGTGATGCTTGCTGTAATTGGGTAAACAAACTGACCACCTGCTCGACAGGCACGGCCTGCGCACCAGCAGCTGTACAGGCAGCCGCACCGCTGGCCACGGCATAGTGTAAGTGGGATCGGGCATCACGTTCTGGGTGCAGATACAGGCTATACAACAGACCGGCCATACTTGCATCGCCAGCGCCGACAGTATCGACCACGTTGATACGCGGCGTTGGCGTATGCCATACCTGATCGCCGATCAAGAGACTCGCTCCCTCTGCACCGCGTGTGTACAAATAGGTGGCATGGGGATTCATCCGTCGTAATTGTGTCAGCCCCGCTTGAGGATCATCGGTTCTAAACAATCCACACAGATCTTCATCGGATACCTTGATCACATCTGCCAGTGGTGTCATTGTTTGCAAGACGTGGTCGTAGCGTTCATCCATGATATTTCTGAAATTTGGATCGTAGCTGATCTTGACTCCTTGTGATTTTAATTGCTGCGCCAAGGTCACTAAGGTTGAGGCTAACGGCTGACGTGCGAGGCTGATACCGCCAAAATGGGCCCACGCCAGATCTTGACTCCAGCCCTCAGGCAAGGCGCTCACATCAAAATGCAAATCCGCACTATCGTCGCCAATAAAAAAATAGCTGGGCGGCGAGCTTTGCGCGACGATTGCTAAGAGCGGTGCATGATGATTTCTTTGTAGCAGTCGTAAATCAAGGCCAGCTGCAGCACTAGCAGCATATAACTGATCGCCAAATACATCTTCACTAATCGCCCCTGCAAAACCCGTCGCCACGCCCGCACGTGCCAGTACACGTGAGACGTTCCAGGTCGAGCCGCCAACGAGGCTATGCCATTGATCCTGGCCCATAGAAATCATGTCCGTTAATGCCTCGCCGGCACAGACGATGGAGGGAAATTTATTTTGCATGCGGTGCTCCTGATGAGATTCTAGAAAAACTTTTTAAGACATCGTAGCAAGCCCCCATCGTATGATAATCGGTCTTGCCTGCGGGACTTTTTTCGTCGCTGTATGGGCGGTTGTCGCGCGATAAAATTCGGAACCACGCGCCGTGTTGATGATCAACAAGGTGTTGCCAGCTATACGCCCAAATGTTGCTGTACCAATCGCGGTAGATTTGCTGTTGGGAGGCGTCTTCACAACGCTCTGCCAGCAATGCCGCAGCAGCCAAGGATTCAGCTTGAACCCAAAAATATTTATCGCCATCGCAAATGCTGAGGTCCGGTGCAAAGCCGTAGCAAATGCCACCATATTGGTCGTCCCAGGCATAACGAAGGGCGGTGTCAAATAAGCGTTGTGCCGTAGGGATCATCCAAGCACTGTCGTTGAGCAACTGTGATCGTTCTGCTTCTAAGAGCACCAGTAACTTTGCCCATTCCGTGAAATGACCAGGCTGATATCCCCAAGGTCGGAATAGGTTGGCTTTGTCATGCAGATTGTAGTTCCAGTCGACTTGCCAGTCCGCGTCATAGTGTTCCCAGATCATGCCTTGCGTGACACCATCGACCGACGCCTGACGCTGGGTGATGTTTTTTGCGAGCAGTTCAGCACGGCGCAGATAGGCGACAGTGCCACTAGCGTGATACGCGGCAAGGAGTGCCTCGCACGCGTGCATATTGGCATTTTGTCCTCGGTAGGAATCAACGGTCTTCCAGTCTGCGCTGGCCTGATCGGCATAGAGCCCGTGTGTTTCGCTCCAGAATTTTTCCTCCATTAACGCGACGGTTTCATCAAGGAAAACACGCGCTTCAGTGACGCCTGCCATCACGGCATGGGCATAGGCCAACACAACAAAGGCGAGGCCATAACAGTGATTATCTGCAGCAGTGACTTCTTTGTGCCCATCGCGCCATTGCAATTGCCATGCATAGCCACCGGTGGCGGGGTCGCGATGCACCTCGCGTAAGAATCGAACACCATGTCGCACTTGCTCTAGATACGCAGGCTCGTTCCATTGCCGGTAGGCCATCGCGTAATTAAAAACAAACCGTGTACTGCTGACCAGATGGCGGTGGTGCTGGTTGTAGACCGTACCATCATCTTTAAAGTAATGATAAAAACCACCACTGGGATCAATGCAACGCGGATGATAAAAGCGCATGGTGGATGCGATGTGATCTTGAATCATCGCTGGTGAAAAAAAATCGACAGTCGTTGTGGAGGGAGGCATGTTGTATCACGTAGTGGAAAATGCATTAATCGTCGCAGCTACTCTCACGCACAATTAAGCGCACGGGTTCGATACGTTCCGTCACCGCTCGTTCTGGTGAACCAACGTTCGGTGTATGACTGAGCAGGAACGCGACGCCAGCCATGCCCAGTGCTTGTTTATCGATACCGATACTACTTAACGGCGGCATCGCTTGTGCTGCTGGCGCGATGTCATCAAAACCAATCACCGCAAGTTGCGCAGGCACTTTGATCCCGTGTGCATGGCAGTACTTCAATACCTCAAGTGCGGTGATGTCGTTATAACAAAACAGCGCATCGGGTGGATGCGGTAAGTGCATTAACACATCCATCGCGTTACCAACACCCGCCGTCAAATCATGTATGGTGTCGATGCTGATTTCTAATTGCGGATCTGCCAGCATTTTGTTTTCAAAGAGTGCCTGCCTGAAGCCTCGGGCGCGCTCAGCGATACTGAAATGGGCAAGCGAACCACTGAGCATCGCGATACGCTGACGGCCTTGCTGGATCAAATGTCGGGTAGCGAGAAACCCACCTAAACGGTGATCCGGACACACCGAATCAAACCCAGATTGCCTCGCATCGAGCAATAACATGGGCTTGTTGGTGTGGCGTAGCGCGGAAAGAATATCCGGTTCAACATACCCCGCACAGATAATCGCATCGGCTTGATGCAAACGAATCTGCTCTAACAGCGGTTCTGAGGGGGCGCTGGTGACAAGGGATAGCGCAATGCCAGCTTCGCGACAGGCTGATTCTGCGCCTTGTAGTACGGGTGAGAAAAACTGTGCAGCGGAGTCACCTGCATGTTGACGATGGAGTAAGAAGACAATGCGGCGGATTTTTCCTTGCTTCAACCTCGAAAAATCGTATCCCATGGCATGCGCCGCCTCACTGACCCTAACCCGCGTGGCCTCCGTCAAACCTTCCTGATTTTTGAGCGCCCGCGACACCGTACCCACTGATAGTCCAGTGTGACGTGCAATGTCTCTGATACTGACCGTCATGCGAGGGGCTCCGATGTTAGAACTAAACAAATAACAAGAAGGCGATAGCGCGATCAAACGACGCGTTTTTCTCTATGTCATTGTTATACAGCCGCAAGCATGTAGGGTCAATCAGGGGATGAAAATGGGCGATAGTTTAGGATGTTTACTAAACACTATCGGATGCGCGGTTAAAGTTACCCCGCGTCATGAACGCGAACGTCGATCGACGTTAAAGACCATACTCATCACACCGCCCATGGTGATTAATGCAATACCCGCGATGGTACTGCCAGTGAGCGTATCGTTGAGTAACATCCAAGAGAGTAATGCGGAGAAAATGACCGTTGAATAGGAGAGCGCACTGGTTGTCAGTGCTTTCCCTCGACCATAGGCGCGGGTCATGCAAAGTTGTCCCAGAGATCCGAGTGTACCGAATCCGATGATCGTGGGGATCATTGCCAGAGTAATATGAGAAAAGCCCGTACCCATCAACCACAACAGGCTCATCACCACGCCGGTGAGTGAGAAATAAAACACGACACGTAGCTCGGATTCACCATTTTTGACGAGGACACCCACGCTGTAATAAGCCAATGCGGTGAGCAGACCGCTGCATAACCCCGCAATTCCACCAAGATATTGATCCGGCGAAAAGGACGGGTGCAAGATTGTCACGATGCCCACAAAACCTATCAAAATCGCCACATAGACGAGCCATGTTGGTTTTTCTTTAAAGAGAAAAATGGAAAGCAACGCCAAGAAGATGGGATTGGTATAGTTTAAGGTGGTGGCCGTCGCGATCGGCAAATGCGCAATCGAGAAGAACATGCAGATCAACGACAAATTACCAGTCATCGCACGCCGTACGTGCAATAACGGCACCGACGTTGAAAATCCAATGCCTTGACGTCGCATCAAGACCACGATCATGACGAGGTTGATCAACGACCGATAAAACAAGATATCCGGTACGGCGAGCGCATCCGATACGTGCTTGATGAGCACCCCCATGAGCGCAAAGCAAAAACCTGCAACGACCATCCACAACGAAGACAACATATTCTCCAAAATTCTTTCGTAGAAGAGATAGTAGCTGCGTCAGGTCTATTTTGGGTGATCAATTAGTGCGAATTCATGCTTGATTCTGTTATGTAAGCGCGGAGGGAGGCATCCAACCCCGTCGCTCCCGCGAAGGCGGGAGCCCAGTGGCGCGGCAGCGCCTTGTTGGTGGGGGGAATGATGATATCGGGATGAAGCGCATTGGCGCACTGGATACTCCGCCTACGCGGAGTATGACGATGGTGAAAATGAAGATGAATTTTCGCTCTTAACCCTAACACGTAATTTCTAACCCTCATCCCCCAATCCCGTCGCTCTCGCGAAAGCGGGAGCCCAGTGGCGCGGCAGCGCTTTGTTGGTGGGGGGGAATGATGATTTCGGCATGAAGCGCATTCGCGCACTGGATACTCCGCCTGCGCGGAGTATGACGATGGGGAAAATGAGGATGAATTTCCGCTCTCAATCCCCACACGTAACTTCTAACCCTAAACCTTAACCCCCAACCCCCAACCCCCAATCCCGTCACTCTCGCGAAGGCGGGAGTCCAGTGGCGCGGCAGCGCCTTGTTGGTGGGTGGAATGATGATATCGGCATGAAGCGCATTCGCGCACTGGATACTCCGCCTGCGCGGAGTATGACGGTGGGTAGGGTTGATGGGTGTGATACTAATGCGCGGTGTTTGATACGTTGGGGGAATGGCACGGAATGACAATGCGAAAATGGGGTTAAGCCGTAATCCCAAATTCCTATCACTTCACTCGTCACCCCCAACCCCGTCGCTCCCGCGAAAGCGGGAGCCCAGTGGCGCGGCAGCGCCTTGTTGGTGGGTGGAATGATGATGTTGGCATGAAGCGCATTCGCGCACTGGATACTCCGCCTGCGCGGAGTATGACCATGGGTAGGGTTGGTGGGTGTGATGCTAGTTACTCCGCTTGCGCGGAGTATGACGATGGGAGGCGGGGATCACCCGCCCCTTTATTACATATTGCGACGATATTGCCCGCCGACTTCAAACAAAGCGGTGGTGATCTGGCCGAGTGAGCAGACGCGGGCGGCGTCCATCAGTTTGGCGAACACGTTTTCATTGTTGATGGCGGCTTGTTGTAATGCGGCCAATGCCTGTGGTGCGACATCGGCGTGGCGTTGATGGAAATCAGCAAGACGTGACAATTGGGATTGCTTTTCCTCATCGGTTGAGCGCGCTAATTCGATCTTCTGTGGTGCTTCTCCCGCTTTCGGATTGCGGAAGGTATTCACACCAATGATCGGCAGCGTGCCATCGTGCTTGAGATGTTCGTAGTGCATGGATTCTTCTTGGATTTTACCGCGTTGATAGCCGGTTTCCATCGCGCCCAATACGCCGCCACGTTCAGCGATACGTTCAAATTCTTGCATGACGGCTTCTTCGACCAGATCAGTCAGTTCTTCAATGATGAAGCTACCTTGGATCGGGTTTTCGTTTTTCGCCAGACCCCATTCACGGTTGATGATGAGCTGAATCGCTAAGGCACGACGAACGGATTCGTCGGTCGGTGTCGTAATTGCTTCATCGTAGGCATTGGTGTGCAGGCTGTTGCAGTTGTCGTAAATCGCAATCAGTGCTTGCAATGTCGTGCGGATATCGTTGAAGTCGATTTCTTGCGCATGCAATGAACGACCAGACGTTTGAATATGGTATTTCAATTTCTGGCTACGGTCGTTCGCGCCGTATTTGTCGCGCATGGCAATCGCCCAGATACGGCGTGCAACGCGACCCAAGACCGTGTATTCAGGGTCCATGCCGTTACTAAAGAAGAACGACAAGTTTGCTGCGAAATCATCGATGTGCATACCACGTGCTAGGTACGCTTCGACGAAAGTAAAGCCATTCGACAACGTGAAGGCCAGTTGCGAAATTGGATTCGCGCCGGCTTCGGCAATGTGGTAGCCAGAGATGGAGACAGAATAGAAATTACGCACCTGATGATGCACAAAATATTCCTGAATATCACCCATCACTTTGAGTGAGAATTCTGTCGAGAAGATGCAGGTGTTTTGACCTTGATCTTCTTTCAGAATATCTGCCTGCACCGTACCGCGAACATTCATTAAGACCCATGCGCGGATTTTTGCTGCTTCATCTGCGGTTGGCTCACGCTTGTTATCAGCGCGGAATTTGTCCATTTGCTGATCAATCGCGGTGTTCATGAAGAACGCCAGAATTGTTGGTGCAGGACCATTGATGGTCATCGAAACGGAGGTCGCTGGATCGCACAAATCGAAACCGTCGTATAAGACCTTCATGTCTTCCAGTGTTGCCACGGACACGCCAGAGTTGCCGACTTTACCGTAGATGTCTGGACGGATTGCAGGATCTGCGCCGTACAAGGTGACCGAGTCAAAAGCGGTCGAGAGACGCTTCGCTTCCATCCCTTGTGACACCAGCTTAAAGCGGCGATTGGTGCGGAAGGGATCGCCTTCACCAGCGAACATCCGCGTTGGATCTTCACCTTCACGTTTGAATGCAAAGACGCCTGCGGTGAATGGGAAAGAGCCTGGGACGTTTTCTAATAACAACCAACGCAAAATTTCGCCGTGGTCAACAAAACGGGGTAGCGCCACTTTACGAATGGTCGTGCCGGACAAGGTCTTTTGTGTCAGACGAGTACGAATTTCTTTGTCGCGAATCTTCACGACATACTCATCACCCGCATAAGCTGCTTGCATGTCAGGCCACATGCTAATGAGTTTTTTGGATTCTGCATTGAGATGATTGTCTCGTTCTGCGATGAGCTCATCGATGCCGCCAACGACGTCCTGCGCTTTACCTGCAGTGCTCAGCATTCGTTTTGTTTCTTGCAGTTGCTGACGTTCACGTGCCAGTCCAACTTGTTTGCCGACTTGCTTGTGATATTGGCGCACGGTATCGGCGATTTCTGCCAGATAACGGCTGCGCGCAGGCGGAACGATGACGTTTTTAGCACTGGAGAATTTCACATCGACGCGGGCGAGTTTGCTGGTTGTGGTTTTCAGGCCATGTGCAGTCAATGCAGGCAATAAGCCTTGATACAAAGCGGTGACGCCGTCGTCATTAAAGCGCGATGCTTGTGTACCGTAGACGGGCATATCGTCTGGCTTTTTCGTCCAGAGCTCACGGTTACGTTGGTACTGTTTAGCGACATCGCGCAGTGCGTCTTGTGCGCCTTTTCGGTCAAATTTGTTGATCGCTACAAAGTCTGCAAAATCGAGCATGTCGATTTTTTCTAATTGCGATGCAGCACCAAATTCAGGTGTCATCACATACATCGAGACATTCACGTGCGGCACGATCGCAGCGTCGCCCTGACCGATACCCGAGGTTTCGACGATCACCAGATCAAAGCCTGCTACTTTGCATGCAGCAATGACATCAGGTAATGCCTGAGAAATTTCAGAACCGGCTTCACGCGTTGCCAGTGAGCGCATGAAGACCTTAACGTTTCCTTTCCAAGGATTGATCGCATTCATGCGAATCCGGTCACCCAAGAGCGCACCGCCTGATTTGCGACGGGAAGGATCAATGGAAATCAAGGCAATATTCAGATTGTCGTCTTGATCGAGACGGATACGACGGATCAGTTCATCCGTCAGGGAGGATTTACCCGCACCACCAGTGCCGGTGATACCAAACGTCGGAATCGTGATTTCTTTCGCCGCATTGACCAGCTCTGCGCGTAACGCAGGCGCCACTTGGTCGTTTTCAAGTGCGGTAATTAACTGGGCCAAAGGACGATGCTTCGCAGCAATGTCGCCTTCTTGTAGGACTTGCAGGCTGGTTGGTGCGTAGCTTGAGAGATCAACGTCACAGGCTTGGATCATCGACAAAATCATGCCGACCAGGCCCATGCGTTGTCCGTCTTCAGGGCTAAAAATGCGCGTGACGCCATAGGCGTGCAGGTCGGCGATTTCTTCAGGGACGATCACACCACCACCACCACCAAAGACTTTGATATGCGCACCGCCACGTTGCTTGAGCAGGTCGATCATGTATTTGAAGTACTCAACATGACCACCTTGGTAGCTGGAGATGGCAATCCCTTGCGCATCTTCTTGTAAGGCAGCGGTGACGATTTCTTCTACGGAACGGTTGTGTCCCAGATGGATCACCTCAGCACCATTGGCCATCAGAATACGGCGCATGATGTTGATCGAGGCGTCATGGCCATCGAACAATGAAGCGGCAGTGACGAAACGCACCTTATTTGTTGGTTTGTATTCGGTCAGATTTTGGGCTACGGACAGGTCGGTCATGTCATCCTCAACAGTCTATTTTTTCGGATAAGCATACGCTCAGATAGGCTTATCGGGTTGGTTATTGCTTTCGAATTGTTCGGTTTGTTTGTCGCTAACTTATATGACGTTAACGTAAACGTCAATACGAAATTGTCGAAACGGCTGGAAATACCAAGCCCATGTTTTATGCGGGTCTTGAGACATATATGGCGCAAGAGTGGCGTATTCATTGGACTTGGTAAATAAACATTATTGGCAGGTGATCAGGACACGTTTTTTCAGAAAACTGTCCTGATCCTTCTGCGTTATGCTGCGGCGCGCTTGGTTGGCTGTGCTAACAGGCTGGCTTTTTCAAGCTGGTAAGCCTGCATGGCTTTTTCTTTGACATGGCCAAATCCACGCACTTTTTCGGGCAAATTCGCAACAGCAATCGCGGTGTCGAGACTGTCTGCTGTTAAATTTGACAACAATTGTTCAATCGTTGTGCGGTAATCAGCAATCATGGCACGTTCTGCTTGACGCTCTTGTGTATAGCCAAACACGTCGAACTTCGTGCCACGTAAGCCTTTTAATTTTGCCAGCAACCCAAAGGCATGCCACATCCAAGAGCCATATTGCGCTTTGATGAGATGGCCTTGCGCGTCTTTCTTGGAGAACAGCGGCGGCGCGATATTGAATTTGAGACTGAAGTCGCCTTCAAACTGTTGTTTCAGTTTGTCAGTGAACTGACCGTCGGTGTAGAGACGGGCAACTTCGTATTCATCCTTGTACGCCATCAATTTGAAGTAGTACTTCGCTACAGCCGTCGTCAACTTGTTACCCAGACCCAGCGCATTCTCGGTACTGCGAACACGATTGACCAGCGCCGTGTATTGCGCAGCGTAGTCAGCATCTTGATAGGCCGTCAGATAATCAACGCGGCGCTTGATGACGGTATCAAGATTTTGTGGCATCTGCACGATCACCGTCTGTGTTGGCAGGGCAATTTTTTCGACACGTTGCAGATCGACTGCGGCACGACGGCCCCATAAGAACGCCTTTTTATTCGCGTCGACGGCAACACCATTGAGCTCAATGGCACGTAATAAAGCCGCTTCAGACAGAGGGATCGCACCTTTTTGGAACGCAAAGCCGAGCATGAACAGATTGGTCGCAATGGAGTCACCCATCAATGCCGTAGCTAATTTCGTGGCGTTGATAAAGTCTGCTTTACCACCAACAGATTCCGAAATTAACTGCTCGGTGGATGCTAATGGGAACTGCCAATCTGGATTTTTTGCGAAGGGTCCAGTCGGTTGTTCATTGGTATTGATGACGGCACGAGTGCGACCGGCACGCATTTTGGAAATAGCATCGTGTGCACCGGCAGTCAGAATGTCGCAACCCAACACCAGATCGGCTTCGCCAGTGGCGATCCGTTGTGCACGCAGTTTGTTGCGGTCGTTCACAATACGAATATGGGAAGTGACAGAACCATTCTTTTGCGACATCCCTGTCATGTCCAATACCGACGCGCCTTTGCCTTCTAAATGCGCCGCCATCCCCAGCAAAGCGCCGACGGTAATGACGCCTGTGCCGCCAATGCCGTTAATGAGGATATTGTAGGAGGTAGCGCAGGTTGGTACGACTGGTGCAGGCAATGCGCCGAAGTCGTCTGTTTTTGCAGTGCCGGTTTTTGACTTGCGCAACTTGCCGCCTTCAACGGTGACAAAACTGGGGCAGAAACCCTTCACGCAAGAGTAATCTTTATTGCAGGACGATTGGTCAATCGTGCGCTTACGGCCAAATTCTGTTTCTAATGGCATGATGGAAGTGCAGTTCGATTGCACGCCACAATCACCACATCCCTCGCAGACGGCTTCGTTAATAAACAAACGCTGGTTGGGGTCAGGGAATTCGCCTTTTTTACGACGGCGACGTTTTTCTGCTGCGCAGGTTTGGTCGTAAATCAAGACGCTGCAACCAGGTAATTCACGCAGTTCACGCTGTACCGCATCCATGTCTTTGCGGTCATGCACGGTCACAGAGGCTGGCAGTTGTGAGCGGTCGGTATAACGAGACAAATCTTCCGTCACCAGCGCGATACGCTTCACACCTTCCGCCGCCATTTGCTGCGCCATCATCGGTACACTGATTGTGCCATCAACAGGCTGACCACCCGTCATGGCGACCGCGTCGTTATAGAGAATCTTATAGGTGATATTGACCTTCGCAGCGACTGCCGCGCGGATGGCTAGATATCCAGAGTGGAAATACGTACCATCACCCAGATTTTGAAACACGTGCGGCAATGTCGAAAAGGCTGCTTGACCAATCCACGGCGCGCCTTCACCACCCATGTGAGTCGTCAGTTTGTTGAACTCGGGATAAATGGCCGTCGCCATCACGTGGCAGCCAATCCCCGCCAGTGCCAGACTTCCTTCGGGTACTTTGGTCGAGGTGTTGTGTGGACAGCCAGAGCAATAATAAGCAGGACGCGCTGGCGTATTGACTTGTTTCGTCAACACCACATCTTTGGCTTCTAAAAACGCGAGGCGTGCTTTGATTAAGTCGCTCGTATGGAAACGCGCAATCCGAGAAGAAATCACACGTGCAATCTGCGCTACCGAGAAGTCTGCCTTCGATGTTAACAACCATTCGCCGCGAGGATGGACCCATTCACCTTTTTCATCGAACTTACCAATGACCCGTGGACGTACATCGTCACGCCAGTTATATAACTGCTCTTTGAGTTGGTATTCTACCATCTGGCGTTTTTCTTCAATGACCAGAATTTCATCCAGACCCTGCGCAAATTCACGCACACCATCTGGTTCCAGCGGCCATGGCATAGAAACTTTAAATAAACGAATACCAATGTCAGCGGCAAATTGCTCGTCGATACCGAGTTCTTCAAGCGCTTCAAGGACATCCAGGTAGGATTTACCAGACGCGACAATCCCTAACTTCGCATGCGGACTATCGATCGTGACGTGATTGAGTTTGTTTGCACGGGCATAGGCGAGGGCGGCATAGATTTTGTAATCCTGCATCAATGCTTCTTGCTTGCGCGCTTGGATGCCGAGCGTGTCTAAGGACAAGCGGGTATTGAGCCCACCTTCTGGCATTACAAAGTCTTCAGGGATGGTAATTTTCAGACGGAACGGATCGGCATCCACAGATGAGGTTGATTCCACCGTGTCCGCCAATGCCTTAAAGCCAACAGCGCAGCCGGAAAAACGCGACATCGCCCACGCATGTAAGCCCAGATCCAGATATTCCTGCACATTGGCTGGATAGAGCATCGGGATCATGCATGCGGAAAAAATATGGTCCGATTGATGCGGCAAGGTAGAAGAATATGCACCATGATCATCGCCAGCAACCAACAACACGCCGCCGTGTTTGGACGTGCCGGCATGGTTCATGTGCTTGAACACGTCTGCACTACGGTCTACGCCAGGGCCTTTACCGTACCACATTGCATAGACACCGTCGTATTTCGCGGGGCCTATCAGATCGACAGTTTGCGTACCCCAGACGGCTGTCGCCGCTAAGTCCTCGTTGACGCCAGGAACAAATTGGACATGATTCTGTTCAAGTAATTTTTTGGTTTTCCACAATGTCTCATCGAGACCTCCCAGTGGTGAACCGCGATAGCCGGAAATAAAACCAGCCGTATTCAGACCCGCAGCGAGATCACGTTGTCGTTGTATCATCGGCAAGCGCACTAATGCCTGAATGCCGGATAAAAAGATCGTGCCTGTGTTCGATGTATATTTATCATCGAGGCTGACATCGTTGAGCTGTGGGGAGGTCGGTTGTGCGCTTGTTGTAATGCCTTGCGCAGGCGAAGACGTGGACGTGAGTCCAGCAGACTCCAGTTGGGTGTCGGATGACATGTGTGGCTCCAAAATGGGTAATTTAGATCGCAAAGAACATGCGTTGCATCCGGTAAGACACAAGTTTGCTCGTAACCTATAGCGAGGTATCGGGTATAGGCTCTCGTTGCGTTGGCTGAGATAGCAGCCATTTTATTCGAATTCGGCACAAAACTCGATAGGAAGACGTTCGCTGACTGCATATCGCCCCTCATCATGCCGCGCTTACCCAAATAAGCCCACCACGCTTCGTGTCGATCATGCAATAAAAACATCGCTACCTGTTCTCGCCGAATCAAAGAGATATCAAAAGAAGCTTTCCGAAATATCGCTGCAGCGCTTCTTTGACTTCCTTTGAAATCTGCTGTGATCACAGTGTAGGGGAGTCTACGCGTTTGGGAAAATACAGAATAAAAATAGGGGTATCAGGAAAAGTGATGGCTCGGTTTTTTGGTGTCATTTGTTGCGAGGGGAAGATGAAGTGTTGCACTTGCATAAGCTTGATCTTGGTCGGTGTTTCAACTCCCTGTCGTTATATACCCCGTCGCTGCCGCGTAGGCATGATCCTCATCTGCGCATCAATTCGCTCGTCGCTCCCGCGTAGGCATGATCTTCATCTGTACATCAACTCGCTCGTCGCTCCCGCGAAGGCGGGAGTCCAGTGGCGCGTTAGCGCCTAGTGTATGGCTGCGTCTCGATTGTGACCAGAAAGCGCTTGCGCGCACTGGATCCCCCGCGTGCGCGGAGGATGACGAGTTTGGGGGGGGGCGGCGGAAGGATGGAAAATTTTTGGAGGTGGTAATTACAAGGATGACGAATTGGGGGAATCGGCAGGATGGAAAATTTTTGGGGAAACATGAGGATAACGATGCGAGAAATGAAAATGAACGATAACTCCTCATCCCGACTACCACACTCGTCACCTCCAACCCCGTTGCTTCCGTGAAGGCATGATTCTCATCTGTGCATCAATTCCTCCGTCGCTCCCGCGTAGGCGGGAGCCCAGTGGCGCGGTAGCGCCTAGTGTGTGGCTGCGTCTCGACTGCGACCAGAAAGCGCTTGCGCGCACTGGATCCCCCGCCTGCGCGGAGGATGACGAATTGGGGGGCAACGGCAGGATGAAAAATTTTGGAGGTGGTAATCACAAGGATGACGAATTGGGGGAATCGGCAGGATGGAAAATTTTTGCGGAAACATGAGGATAACGATGCGAGAAATGAAAATGAACGATAACACCTCATCCCTACCACCACACTCGCCACCTCCCACCCCGTCACTCCCGCGAAGTCATGATCCTCATCTGTGCATCAATTCGCTCGTCGCTCCCGCGTAGGCGGGAGTCCAGTGGCGCGTTAGCGCCTAGTGTATGGCTGCGTCTCGACTGCGACCAGAAAGCGCTTGCGCGCACTGGATCCCCCGCGTGCGCGGAGGATGACGAATTGGGGGGCAACGGCAGGATGAAAAATTTTGGAGGTGGTAATCACAAGTATGACGAATTAGGGGGCAACGGCAGGATGGAAAATTTTTTGGAGGTGGGAATTACAAGGACGACGGGCTTGGGATAATCGCAAGGATGCCATTTTGCGAGCAGCGCTTTGCTTTGATATATCAAACACGCCATCCATCGCCATGTATACTTTCATGCAAAGGAGATTTCATGACGAATAACAACGAGGCGCCGCTCTCTTCTCGGGCGCTTAAATTGTCTAATCTGGTTAATGGTGCGAGAGACACGATTCCGATGTTGGTGGGGGCCGCACCATTTGGGATGATTTTTGGTACGCTGGTCTCTGCCAGTACGATGATGCCGTGGCATGGGCAATTAATGTCTTTGTCTGTGTATGCCGGTTCCAGCCAGTTTATTGCTACCGGCTTGGTGGCGAGCCATACAGGCATGTTGGTGATTTGGCTGACGACATTCATCGTGAATTTGCGGCATATGCTGTACGCCGCCACGCTCTTGCCGCATGTCGCACATCTGTCCTTACGTTGGCGCTGGTTGCTTGGATTCTTGTTAACCGACGAGACCTTTGCTGTCGTTGCAGGTCATCACCAACAGGCCCTGAGTGCGCATCAGCGTCGCTACGCGCATTGGTACTTTTTAGGATCGGGGCTGGCGATGTATAGCAACTGGCAACTATGGACGCTGGTCGGCTTACTGTTTGGTACCTTGTTCCCAGGGTTGCAGAATATGGGGCTCGATTTTGCGATGGTTGCCACCTTTATTGCGATTATCGTGCCCCAGATGAATAAAATGCCTTACTTCGCTGCAGCCATTGCGGCTGGCAGCTTTGCCTTCTTATTGCGGGAATTACCTTATAAACTTGGCTTGATGACGGCGGTATTTGTCGGCGTTGCCGTGGGAATGGCATTGACCCATCAGATGCGTAATAAAAAGGAGGCGGTATGAATTACACCGTGTTGATTCTTGGCATGGCGGTGATTACCGTGCTCATTAAAGCGATCTTTTTTATTTTGGGCGACCGTATCCAATTTCCAGGTTGGTTGAACCAAGCGTTGAGTTTTGTGCCGGTGACGGTATTAACAGCGATTATTACACCGATGATTTTGGCACCGCATGGTGGACAGATGGAGTTAAATTGGCGCAATCCCCAGTTGTTAGCATCACTGGTGGCGGTTGTCGTTTGTTTGGTCGGCAGGCGACAGTTGTTGACTATCGCTGCCGGATTGACGAGTTTTTTTCTGATTCAGTGGTTGTTCACTGTCTGATATCGAAAGAAGTGCGCTCGCTGCATGAGTATCTGTATGGGTATCTTATTGCGGACGCACTTCTTTCTTTAACGCAGACATTGCCATTTTCTCGACCAAGCCAGGCATGAGTAACTTGAGCAAGCGGGCAATTTTGCCTTTGCCTGTCATGACGACCTCGCGCTTATTGTTTTCCATTCCCTCGATAATCAGACGAGCGCATTCAGCGACCGACATCGCGTTGTCCTCTTTGAGTCCGCTATGACCCGCGGCATCGCCGGCAGCGTTGTAGCCGTTATAGCGAATGCGTGTTGCCACGACGCCCGGATAAGCCAGTGTTACATGCACACCGGTATCGCTGATCTCGCTGCGCAAACTTTCAAAAAAACCGTTCATGGCAAACTTGCTGGCGCTGTAGGCGGTGCGTCCCGGTACACCGATGAGCCCTGCCAGGGAAGACACGGCCACAATGTTGCCGCGTGTTTCTTTGAGGTAAGGTAAGGCCGCGTGGGTGCACCAGACACTGCCCCAGAAATTAATCCGCATCAACTCTTGGTACCAGCCAAGGTTCTCGACGTCACTGAATAAGGCTTGCGCTGATTTGCCAGCGTTATTGATGAGGCAGTCGATACTGCCAAATGCCTCGATGGTGGCGCGAATGAGCCGACGGCAGTCGGGTTCAGACCCGACATCCGTTCTGACGACGAGGCAAACGGTACCAAAGAGTTTGCAGTCGGCGGCGACGTCATGGAGTGCTTCTTCATTGCGTGCTGCAAGAACTAATCCCAGGTCGCCTTTATATTTACACGCAAGTTGGCGCGCCATTTCAGCGCCGATACCATCAGAGGCACCGGTAATGATTATGACGCGATGACGTTTCTTCATGATGCGTAGCTTTCATCAATACGGTTCAGTTTACGAATAAGCGAAGGCCAGACAAATGCACCACCAAGACCACCGGTTTGTACACGCATCGCCTCAGCAACACCTTTGACAATGTGCGGATTAATCTGCGTCAGTTCGCCGCCAGCTTGTGCTGCCAATTGAATTTGACAAGTCGATTCGAAGGTATACATCGACAAAAATGCATCAGCAACCGATTTACCCGCTGTCAACAATCCATGATTACGCAACACTAAAAAATTAGCGCGACCCATGTCTGCTTGCAAACGTGGCTTTTCATCTTCACGAAAAGCCACGCCTTCGTAGTCATGATACGCGAGAGATGCCAATACAAATGTAGATTGTTGTGAAATTGGCAAAATGCCGCATTGTTGAGCACTCACAGCAACACCTGCCCGTGTATGCGTGTGCAGTACACACTGCACATCTTCGCGTGCGGCATGCACCGCGCTGTGGATGACGAAACCGGCAGGGTTAACAGGAAACGGAGAATCGATGACCTTGTTACATTGTTGATCCACTTTAATCAACGACGACGCAGTAATTTCGTCGAACATCAATCCATACGGATTAATCAAAAAATGATGTTCAGGTCCAGGAATACGCGCACTGATGTGAGTAAAGACCAAGTCGCTCCAGCCATACAGCGCGACCAAGCGGTAGCACGCTGCAAGATCTACGCGGAGTTGCCATTCTTCGGGGCTGACTTGATCTTTAAGTGAAGGTATTTGCATGATTCCTGTCTCCATTCATTGTTATCGTTGATGATGCTGTGTTGGTTTTGATCACTCCATGGTTTGCGTGTCAGGATGATGTGATCGAGGCAAATTTTTGTGCCAAGGAAACACATCGCCTGCACCAAACCGCTGCCGAGAGCGCTTCTCTGCTGTTGGTGTTACGCCTTCTCGCTTAACGCTGCTTTGTAAATCGAATTTTTGGGGCGGGCAAATAAGCGTTGGAGCATTGGCTCAAATTCGCTCATTGGAAACGTCTCGGCGTGCTTGTCAAAAGATGGGTTGTCATACAGCGCGCAGAATTCCGCCGTTTTGTCGAAATAAGGATGTCCACGAAATTGCTCGCGCATATCTCTGTCCATGCCGATGTGATGAAAAAAATAGTGACCTTGAAAGATGCCATGGTGTTGCACCATCCACAGATTGTCTTCACTCACGAATGGCTTGAGTATCGCTGCAGCAATATCAGGATGGTTATAGCTACCCAGCGTATCACCAATATCGTGCAAGAGTGCACAGCAAACATACTCTTCATCTCTACCGTCACGTAGCGCGCGGGTTGCTGTTTGCAGGGAATGCGCATAGCGATCGATTGGAAACCCGCCGTAGTCACCCTCAAGCAACTGTAAGTGTCGGATAATGCGTTCTGGCAATTGCTGGGCAAATTGGACGAACTCTCCGCCGATGACTTGCCAGTCTTCTTTTTTGCTGTCTTCCATACGGACGAAATCGGTACGATGATGCATTTGTCTCACTCCTGTTAGTAGCACTGACACAAACTCTTCCTACACGGATTGGCGTTCTTTGATGCACACGCCTGGCAAACATCGCCGCGGTGAGTCGGGATGAATCTGTACAATGTTGGTTGATAATGACACCACCATACAGCGATTCATTTCCTTGAACTGTCAAATATTCTACAATTGATCTAAAGAATATTTCCTAAAATGAATGGTAACAAAATGTCATTCAACGTGTTACCAGATGAAACTGATAGCGACGCCCCGTTATCCCCTCTATCCCTTTTATTAGCGGATAGCTGGTTTTCTGCATTGCCTTCTACTGTCCGTCATGTGTTACTGGATACCGCGACCCGCGTTCGTCTTGCTGCAGGGGAAATGTTGTTTCGGCGTGGTGATGCGCCAAGTGGGTTTTATGCCTTGCTAAAGGGCAAAATTAAAATGTCGACCTTAAATGAAGACGGAAGGGAAGGCATATTAACGATTCTTGAGCCGGGCACTTGGTTCGGAGAAATTTCCCTCATTGACGGTCAGCCGCGGACACATGATGCGACGGCTGTCGATCCAGTTGAAGTGCTACTCGTTACGCCGCCTTGCTTTTCGGTCCTCATGCAAGACCCCGTCTTTGCGAATGCGATTGCTCGCATGTTGGCGTACAGAATCAGGCTGCTTTATGGTGTTGTAGAAGATGTGCATTTACGGTCGCCCAGAGAACGGGTGGCACGTCGTTTGTTATTGCTTTCGGGGAGCAATACCATGCAAGAATCAGCGCCCCATCAATCTATTCCAGTATCTCAAGAGTCCTTGGCGATGATGTTGGGCATGAGTCGCCAAACTTTATCGAAAGAATTAAAGTTTTTGGCCGCGCAAAAGGCGATTGCACTGAAATACCGGTCTATTCATATTCTATCGTTGACGATCTTGTCTTCTTTTTCTGGGCAACGGTAAAATATGATCGCCGTTTTGTTTGAGCGCTAGCGCCAAGGAGCGCGTGTTGTTGCGTTGCCTCCGGGATACTTAGTAATCAAACGAGTCGTCGATGTATCTGCAGGGAAAAATGTTGCGTTTTATCCATGAATTCTTTTTGTAAAAAGAACATTTATGTTCTATGCTGAAAGTTTGACTGATACAGATATTGGAATACTAAATGGCTCAAATAATGACTCGTTATTGTTGCTATTTTCTAATTTTTACGCTGTGCCATTGCATCATGTCGGCGGTACACGCTAAGTGCAGCCGAAAAATAAACGTTGCTTTCTCTCCTACAGGCCTGACAGCCATCCCCTCTGAGACAGGTATCTCCGGTATTTATCCTAGTTTATTGGCTTCTGCTTCAGGAAAAGAAGGCTGTTCATTCGAGTTTTCTGTGGTTCCTCGTACCCGCCAGGAACTCATGTTCCAAAACGGTCAGACGGATTTATTGCTCCCCGCGATCAGAACGGTGCGGCGCGATGCGTTTGGGACGTTTATTCCTTTGTTGTACACCCGCGCAGTGCTAGTATCGATGCGCGCTGACTTGCCTCCGGTCGCCTCCATCCAAGAACTGATCGACAGAAAAACAGCCAAAGTGGTCGTCGTTCGTGGGTACGATTACGGTGATGTCTACATCAACGCATTACAAGAACTTGCAAAGCAAGACAGGTTAATTTACGAAGCAGACCCCGGGTCCGTCGCGCGAATGCTCAAGGCAGGTGCTGCCGACTACACCATCATTGCGCCTTATATTTTGATCGGTGAAGTACAGATGGATTCGCGTATCCGTGATATCGAAGATAAATTGCGCTATGAAATGCTGCCTGAAATGCCTTGGCTCGATAGCGGTGTTTATTTATCTGCAAAAACACTGACAGAACAAGACAAACAAAGCCTAAAAACACTCTTCGCTGGATTATTAAAATCTGGTGCTGTGTGGAAATATTTTCAGTTCTATTATCAATCAGAGGCATTCAGCCTTGGTTCTCGTCCGCGATAGCTGAATCGCTTTTTTACGCGACATTGTTGCTGTCGCGCCCTCCTTTTGTTTTAAAAGCGTGTGCATCAGGTAGACTACACCTGTTGCGCACCTTTTTCATTTCAGTATGTTGCCTTTTCAATTACCCAGACATCTTCAAGGATTGCTGGTTTCGTTTGCTCTCTGTTCGGTATGTGTTTCTCTACCAGCACTGGCACGTTGCACGCGGCCATTGAATGTACCGGTAGCGGCAACGGGATTGAGCATCATTGATCAGGGTGACATCATCAGTGGCATCTATCCGGAAATTCTGCGTACGATTGCCGCCAAAGAAGGGTGTACCTTCACAATCACGATAGTTCCCCGCGCGCGCCTTGAAGTGATGTTTGAAAGTGGCAAAGCTGATCTCATGATCCCTGCGACCCGTACGCCGCATCGGGATCTTTATGGCTTGTTCGTTCCATTGGTTCGCAATCGTGCGATGCTGATGTCGATACAAACATCACTGCCGCCAGTGAAAACAATGCAAGATCTGCTCGCGCAATCAAAAACGAAAGTCGCAGTTGTTCGGGGATTTGATTACGGCGAGCGTTATCAAGAACTGCTCGTAGAATTACAAAAGCAAGGTCGACTATTGGTGGATACCGATCCATTATCAGTCGCACGATTATTAAAACTCGGCAGTGCCGACTACGTTTTAATGGCACCGACGATCTTGGCAGGAACGTCGCAAACAGATCCGCGCGTTGATGACATCGTCGACCACCTGCGCTATGAGGCCCTCGCCGAGTTACCTTGGGGCGAGAGTGGCGTCTACTTCTCCAAAAAATCTCTTAGTCTAGAAGACCTGAATACCTTGCAAGAGATGTTTGATCGCGTCGCACGCAATGGTGTCGTGTGGAAAGGCTTTCAACGGTATTACCGTGCTGAATTCCTGCGCGAAGGAATTCGCCCACTCTGAAACAGGCTTGACCTAGGATCAGAGCATGATCTGCGTTTCGAATTTACTCCGATGGATGGAGAAAAAACTTCGTACGTTCCGGATGTTGCTTTGCGTGGCAAATAAGCGATGGGCAAGCGCGTGGTAGGCGGGCATATCTGCCACCTGAATGATCAACACAAAATCGGGCCCTGGTGAAACGCGATAACATTGCTGAACCGAAATCTCTTCAGCGACTAACGCCTCAAATGCCTGCATGTGCTCAGTGGTCTGCACATCCAATGTAATTTCAACGATCGCCGTCAGGCTCGGTCCGAGCTTTTCTGGTGCCAACAAGGCAACTTGGCGCGCAATGACCCCTTCATCGACCAAGCGTTTCACCCGCCGCAAGCAGGTGGGCGGTGACGCATGCACCCGCGCGGCTAATTCGTGATTAGTGAGTGCGGAGTTTTGTTGTATTTGCAACAAAATACGCTTATCTAATTCATCAAGTACCATGGTTTTTGATAGAAAATTTCAAAAGTGACTCTCATATGAAATATAACATTCACTTTTTTGTATGTCGATGCTTTATTTCAAAAGTTGCTTAATTTTGAAATAAAACCTCATTCAATCTCGATTAGCATGATGCCATATTCTTTTTCTTTGTGAGGTCATTATGTGCGGTATCGTCGCGGCAGTTGCTCAGCGTAACATTACTCCTATTCTGCTTGAAGGTTTAAAGCGACTTGAATACCGTGGCTATGACTCGTGCGGTGTTGCTCTGCATGTGAATGGTGAGTTACAACGTTCTCGCAGTACATCACGCGTTGCAGAATTGCAGGCACAAATTGAACAAACCGGCTTGGCTGGCTTCACTGGCATCGCGCACACCCGCTGGGCAACACACGGCGTGCCATCGTCTGCCAATGCCCACCCCCATTTCTCACGCGATCGTATCGCACTGGTACATAACGGCATTATTGAAAACCATGAAGAGTTACGCGCAGAGCTGACCGCATTGGGCTATGTCTTTGAAAGCCAGACCGATACCGAAGTCATCGCCCACTTGGTCGATCACATGTACCAAGGTGATTTGTTTGAAACCGTTAAACTTGCAGTGAAACGTCTCACCGGCGCCTACGCCATTGCCGTATTTTGTCGCGATGAACCACACCGCGTTGTCGGTGCGCGCCACGGCTCGCCATTGATCGTCGGTATCGGCAAAGGAGAAAACTTCCTTGCCTCTGATGCCATGGCACTGGCAGGTGTGACTGACCAAATCACGTATTTGGAAGAGGGCGATGTCGTTGACCTGCAATTGCAACGCGTATGGATTGCCGACGTCAATGGCAAATCGGTTGAACGCGAAGTCCGTACAGTGCACGCCCACAGCGGCGCAGCAGAGTTGGGCCCGTACCGCCACTACATGCAAAAAGAAATTTTTGAGCAACCACGTGCCATCAGCGATACCTTAGAAGGCATCACTGGCATCATGCCAGAATTGTTTGGTGATAACGCGTACGGTATTTTCAAACAAGTGGACTCTGTTCTGATCCTTGCTTGCGGCACGAGCTACTACGCTGGCCTCACTGCAAAATACTGGCTCGAATCCATTGCAAAAATTCCAGTCAATGTCGAGATCGCGAGTGAATACCGCTACCGTGACAGCGTACCTAACCCGAATAGCCTCGTCGTTACGATTTCGCAAAGTGGCGAAACCGCAGATACCCTCGCTGCGTTAAAACATGCCCGCAGCCTTGGCATGCATCACACCCTGACCATTTGCAACGTCTCAACAAGTGCCATGGTCCGTGAATGTGCTTTGTCCTATATCACCCGCGCTGGTGTGGAAGTCGGCGTTGCCTCGACCAAAGCATTCACCACCCAATTAGCCGCGCTGTTCTTACTTACTTTGACCCTGGCACAAAGCAAAGGTCGTTTGACAGAGGAAGAAGAAGCCACCCACATCAAGTCCATGCGCCATTTGCCAGTGGCCATCAGCGCCGTGCTGGCGCTGGAACCACAAATCATCGCATGGGCAGATGAATTCGCGAACAAAGAAAACGCCTTGTTTTTGGGCCGCGGCCTGCACTATCCAATCGCATTGGAAGGCGCGTTAAAACTCAAAGAAATTTCTTACATCCATGCCGAAGCCTATCCAGCGGGCGAATTGAAACACGGTCCGTTAGCCTTGGTCACGAAAGAAATGCCTGTTGTGACCGTCGCTCCTAACGACGCCTTGATTGAAAAACTCAAATCCAACATGCAAGAAGTTCGCGCCCGTGGCGGTGAGTTATTTGTCTTCGCCGATGCCGATTCCCACATCACCTCAAGCGAAGGCGTACACGTCATCCGCCTGCCAGAACACTACGGCCAACTCTCCGCGATCTTGCACGTCATCACCCTGCAACTCCTGGCGTACCACACTGCGCTAGCGCGCGGTACAGATGTGGATAAGCCACGGAATTTGGCGAAGAGTGTGACAGTGGAGTGATGGTAGGGCGCGGGGGATTGGTGGCTGATTTTTCTTTATAAATGGAAGTCATCACCCGCGCAGGCGGGTGATCCAGTGGTGCGTGAGCACCTTTAGCGGTGAATCATCTCGAACCTTATTTCAAGCCAAAAGCGCTGACGCGCACTGGATTCCCGCGTTCGCGGGAATGACGGGTATTGGCTGTAATCAAAGTCTGGAAGTCAAAACGACGCAGCCATTTCCACCGTCATCACCCGCGCAGGCGGGTGATCCAGTGGTGCGTGAGCACCTTCAGCGGTGAATCATCGTGGATCTTATTTCAAGCTAAAAGCGCAGACGCGCACTGGATTCCCCCGTGCGCGGGAATGACGGGTATTGGCTCTAATCCAAAGTCTGGAAGTTAAAAATAACGCAGCAATCCGCAGCGTCATTATCCGCGTAGGCGGGGTCTGTAAGTCAAAACAACACAGCCATTCGCATCGTCATCACCCGCGCAGGCGGGTGATCCAGTGGTGCGTGAACACCTTCAGCGTTTTATCATCATGGACCTTATTTCAAGACAAGAGAGAGTTATACGGTGAGTAAGGCTTCAATATCTGAAATTTTACGACGAGCAAGTGCCAAATTAGATTTAGCCTTATCCAATACCACGTACAGGAATAAGCCTTCGTGTTTTGCTAACGGACGTATGATGTGATAGTGCTTACCTAAGGTAATCAGAATATCTTCAATGACATCATTTAATCCCAAGCCTCGCATTGTCTTGAGTTTTGCTCTCACAACTTCAGTATTTCCAGCAGCCGCAATCTCAAGGTCGATACCGGATCCAGCTTGCCCTAAAATCATGCCACTTGTTGAATCCACCAGCGCTGAACACATCGCACCGTCGAGACTACTAATGATTTCTTGTACGGATTGGGTAATACTCGCCATTCTATTTTCCCCTCAATGGACGCCTGGGATATGCACTGATAGCGCGGCGTCTTAAACGCTATGAGTGATGTGATCCTAAGTAGCCAAACGGACATTCATTCCATCACTTGGAGCGTACGCACAGCTTGTTTTGCGAAATACAGTATTTGACCAATCACGGCATCTGTTCCGGCAATCACGCTCATGATGAAAGTGTCCTGTCCTCGTTTGAACTGAAGAATAATAAGCATTCCCGACGCCGCCTCGATAATGATGTTTCTGCATTCACCCAAGTTGCTCTCTTCTCCAGCGAGAACACCTAAAGCAGATAAGGAGCTTGCCATCGCAGAAAGGCGCGTTACCTGTGCGTTGTTGTCAACACGAGAGACCAGCTCGAATCCATCTTCAGTGGAGATGACCACTGCCCTAACGCTACTACCTTCGTTCATGACGAGTTCTATGGCGGCTTCAGCGCGACTCAATACATGCTGGGGTAGATATTTTTTATCTGGCATATGAATAACACTCCTGTGTTGCTTCTAACTGAATCATTAATAGTTCTAACAACTCGACAACTTGCATGGTTTCTCGTACATCCGTCGGAATGACGGGGCATAGCACACCTTTGGATTCGAGATGTGCCGCGAACTGGGCAATATCTGGCGTTGGATGCGTATCCATTCTGCCAACAGCAATGACACATGCCGAATCACTAATGAGTCGCTTAAATCCATCGAGGTAGATATCCAAATCTGCCAAAGGGTCGTTCGACGAGTTATCGATCAAAATAATTAAACCAAGAGCCCCACGCGACAGAATCTCCCACATGAAATTAAATCGCTGTTGTCCCGGCGTACCATAAAGTCTTAATTTATCGCCGTTATCTAGTGTCAGCTCACCGTAATCCAAGCCGACCGTCGTCGACTCTTTCCCAACGGCAGCGTCCGTATTTTTTACTTCCGTCATTAACGTCGCGACCTGACTTACCTGACTGATTGCGGTCGTTTTGCCTGCGCCGGTGGTACCGCTAAATAAGATTTTGTGCTCCATTATTGATGCGTACTCATTGCCGAGAATCGTGCGAGGTTGTTACGTATCAGAGAAAGGACTGTGGAACGGTGTGCCTTCTTTTCAATATCAATATGGATTTGTGGAGCCGCTCTTTGCGGACTGTGATGCGTGCGTGGTGCAACCAACAAACCATGCTTCAGTAATTCTTCTAAAAAGAGACGACATTGATTTAATGCGAGTCCGGTATGTTTATGTAATTCATTCACGGACAGAGGACGCTTAGTCATCAGCGTACTTAAGCGGATCCAATCCGCCGTCTGCAGCATGGTGCTTGGCGGCCAACGGAGCAAGCGGTAAGGCTCATTGGGATCGATAACGATGGATGGCTTTGCATTGACTTTCGGAGAAATGAGACGACCAATGTGGTTCAGTTTGGCTTCAATTTCGTTTGAATTCAGAGGTAATTGTAGAAATTGATCACCTATTTCGTGTGTGGTCAGAAATAGCGCGTGGCTTGCGTTTTTTTGATGTTCTCTGACGATGTCTCTCGATACCGCTGTGCCATAAATGACGACATGCGCGTCAGTTTGTTGATGACGCCATTGATGCTCAAGACGAAAATCCAGCACGCGTACATACGATGTAAAAAGCGCAATCTCGCGCGAATTAACTCTATCTAAATAAAAATTAAATGGTATTTTTAAAGACATGACTTAACCCTATTTTCCGTAATGAACCACCATGAATGAAGATACTTTTAGTCTTGAAAATATCTATTCATGAGGTGTTCTTTTTCATATCACCAAGATCGATGACGATGCTGTTAGTTCGGATTATAGAGAGTCGATAAAAGTTAGCTATTGCACTTTGGTGCATTGAAGAATGTGATGGCAATATTGATATTTAAAAATAGAAATAAGTTTTTCATCACGACACGTTCGAAAAAAAATGACCTCACATGTAGAGATCATCATCAACAGTGCACCAAAGGACACTATACTTTGAGCGCCGTCTCGCTACACTTTCATCAACGACGATGCCGTCGGAGACTCTCTAGAAATGTCACCAATGAAGGGGCGAGACGAAAAGTATGCTAGTAGTTAACATCATCTCAGAAGATAAAATCGAAGTTGAAAATCTGAAGTCTATCCTGCGTTCCCGGGCTATTGCAGTAAGATCATTTCGTCGTTTAGAAGAATTGACTCCCCCGCATTTGGGGTCGACAGAGTGTGTCTTGATGGCGTTGGATGAGACAATCTTGGGCGGCGATCATTTTTTTGAAAAACTACAAAAATTAAATAACCGACTGCCTATTATTATGATGGTGGACATTGCCTTATTTCGTCATTTACCAAAGCATTATTTTGGAAATGGTATCTCTTTTATTCATCGTCCAGTGAAAAGCATTGAATTGTTTTCGTTGCTCGATATTTTCAAACGATCTTATTATTTCGATTGAAAATATCGTTAGCAACTTTTTACTCTATCACACGGATATCGTGTCATTATTCAACGTCTCTTGATGAAAATAGCGGTTAGATTGAAAAGAATTTTTTCTTTATCCGCTTTTTGACTTCATCGTTAATTTCTTGCGTTAGCAACAAACTGATCGCGCCAGTTTGATAGAGAAGCGATGTCGTCCCGTTCACTACGCCCAAAGCACGATCACGAGAAATTTTTCCTGCATTGGCGGCGTCGACAACATCATCAATTGTTTTTGACAATATCTCATTCATCGCATTTCCAACTTCAGGAAATCGCCCTACCTCTTTCCACTTCACGACCTCATAGGGGAGAGTGATGTAGTGATTTAATAAGCTTGATATCCGCGCCGAGGTCATACTCGTTCCGTGTAAATGCTGAGAAATTTCTGACGCTAATGCCTCTGTTGAATGAATCCGATTACTCTCGTTGCCCGTAAAGCAAATGGCAATATCATGCTTCTGCATAAAAGTAATGAACGTTTCGATGATATGAACGAACTGAATATCATCTTTTTTTTGTGCAGGAAAATGGATGAGCTCCGCTGCATCAATTTGATTGTTCATTATCGTGTCTCCAAATGAATCGTGGAACTCTAGCATAAAATTTTCATGCGCCACCGTAGTATTTTCCTGAAGAAAACATGAGTATGAAAAATGATCAATTATGTTAAAAATGAATACTTCATTTCATTTTTTTCTGTCACTAAACTGAAATATAGATGGATAAATTTCTCTGTAAGTTATGGACATTTAGACGAAATTTAAAATTGAGATGAATAAATAAAAATTCAAATATGGAATTTAATTATTTTATTTTTAAGTCCCTAATAAAAAATAAAAGATTGAAAACGATTGTTAATCTATTTCTTTTGTCTGATCGGTCTGCATGTAATTTGATGCTTTATTACCATGGGGATCAGGTGAAATTATTGAGCATCGCTATCCGGTGTTGTCTGATTTTCTAATTTATTTTTTCTGCACCAAAGTGCAATTTACATTGAATCTCAGCTATCTATAATCAAGTTCAATATTGTGAATTTACGTGAATGGAAACGTATTTTTTATAATAAAAAATGGTCACGTACAGCTTTTAAAATTATTTTTTGGCGAATGTTGTTACGAACTACGAGTTGAAAAATAGCTTTGTCTGCATCATTACTCATTCATTGATCACCTGGCCAAAAATGCAAAGAGAATCATATCCACTTGTTTATGTTGTTGATGATGATGCCTTGATTCGTTCTACCTTATGCGGAATTTTGAATACGCGTTATTTTCGGGTTTTGACATTTGAATCTGGCGTTCAGTTTTTAGAAGCAGAGTTAAAAGATGAGGCTTGTTGTATTTTGTTGGATATGACGATGCCCGGCTTAAGTGGATTAGATGTACTCAAGAAGTTAAAGGAGCGTCAATGTTCAATACCAGTCATTTTCCTGACAGGCGTGAATGATATTGCATTAAGCGTTCTGGCGATAAAAGCAGGGGCTGAAGATTTTTTAAGTAAGCCAATTCAAAAAGAGCGACTACTGGCATCGATCAATAAGGCGCATGAACAGTCACTTGAAAGCAAAAGTTCAAGAACCTTTTTGGAGGACTTGCGTCGGAGTTATGCTGGCTTGTCGGATACTGAATTACAAATATTCAATAGTGTGATCCGAGGGCGTCTAAACAAACAAATTGCTTATGATCTGGGCTACGCAGAGCGAACAATAAAGGCGTATCGAAGCAGCATTATGGAAAAGATGAAAGTCGACACCTTGGCAGATCTCGTCTTATGCGCAATTCAACTTGGTGTTCTTGAATAAGTACTGCAATAGTCACATCACCTAATACGATTGCTCACAGTTATTGGTATTTGCGGCTGACCATCAT
This sequence comes from Undibacterium sp. MH2W, assembly GCF_049340215.1. Taxonomy (NCBI): domain Bacteria; kingdom Pseudomonadati; phylum Pseudomonadota; class Betaproteobacteria; order Burkholderiales; family Oxalobacteraceae; genus Undibacterium; species Undibacterium sp. MH2W. Next base: position 374,400 of record NZ_JBMPPA010000002.1, read on the forward strand.
TTTTTCAAACGCATTCAACCGTGTTTCATTACGCTCTTCTTTCACATATGTGCTCCCAAAGATCACGTTTATTTTACGTCGTCTTTGGGGAGCAATATGTTGAGGGAAAGCGTATGTGATTGTTGAAGATTAAAACGATTGAGACATCAACACATTAGCTGTCTTGATTTGTGCTGGTGTCATTGTCCAAATCGTCGATGTATCAAGTAACTCCAGTTTCGCCACTTTAGCATTTGATGGGGTGGGGATATTGATTGCCCATAAATGAAAACTTTTTGCATTCGTTGGATCGGTCACTCCCGCATCAAATGTTGTTGGATACGAGTATTGGCGAAAACCTCCCTTTAATAATCGGTACGATTGGGTACCATCAGTGAAAGTCGCTCTTAAGGTATAGTCACATCCAGACTGATGGCAGTACCACATGTACTCAGCATTATTACCATTCAGTGTGTACGGATAAATTTTCGCTAACTGTGTGACATCGGTCGGATCGATGGTTTCAATAGAACTATCTGTTGCAAGAATAGGCGGATAAAAACGGGACACGTTAGGCGTTCCCGCATGACTGAATGTTAAAACGATTTTGGCAACAGGTATGTTTCTTAATACCGGAACATTTCCCTTAATCTGATCAACGCCATAATTGCTCGTGACCGGGGTATAGGCTTTCCAGCTTGAACTAGCACTGTCCCATTTGGAAAAATTGGTTGGGGAGGCGCTATCCAACTTGATTTGTCCAGTAATCCACCTCTGAATACGGGCAATATTGTAATCAGAAAAGAGGGAAAAACCATTATAGGAGGGATCGCTTCCATCATCAGCGTGGTCCATCGGATCTAAACGGTAGCATTTTCCATTGGCATCTAATTGATAGTTGCTTTGTTTCGTACACGATAGATAAATGGGCGATGTTTTGGGTATCAATGGATTACGCAACTCGTTTGTTGCACTGTTATAGCCCCACGCTGATCCATCTAAAGATCCTTGTATGTATGGGTAACGCTTGCCAGTAGGATCGTTGTACTCTGGACGAGAGTGCCCTAAACTCATGGCATGCCCTGTTTCATGTAACAAGAAGCCATAGCTATTCCCTCCAGTTGCCACCCCAGCGCCTACGACGCTCACACCGTTTCCAATCCATGCCAATTTATTCGATCCAGATTTCGTATTGTCAACCGCAATGACAGATGAAAACGTCACGCGGTTCATACTCATATCGCCGCTCGCTTGGTGCACCTGATAGGTCAGATCATTGATTGCATCAACAAATAAGCCCGTATCTTTGATATCGCTCATTGATGTAGCGAGAAATGCTGGTGCACCGTTTTGTGGTGGCATGACAAAATAGGGCGACACAAATTGTCCTGCAGGATGGTTGACTACGGTCACGTTGCCTGGCCAGCCAGCACTGATTTGTTGCTTCATCTGATCAGTCATACGCATTGTTCGTTCACTGTTTAAATCAAGGCCCGTATTTGCGTTGGTAGCGCCAAATAGCACGAATGGCAAGATTTGCATGGTCAGATCAATGTTTGCACCTACCGCGACATTGGTTGGTGTTGTGCGGCTATAGTTGTCACTAGAAAAGTTGACCGACATCCCAGCAGTAACCAGTACAGACGGAATGGTGGCCGACCAAATATTCGTCCCGTACGCCGCTTCTCCTCCCTCGGTTGGGGGAAGCTTATTGGGTGGATTGAGTGGAATAGTTTGTATCAGCGTTTGATTATTCCAAATTTCTAACACCGGATTTTTCACATCCGTTTGTGATATTTGGACAAGCGCTAAGGCACTACGTTGACCCGCTAATGTCAACGGTGCACTTCCTATCGTCGTCGGCCATGAAAGACCATTCGGAGGCAGGACGTGGGTCTGGGCAAATTCCACTTTTGCGATCGATATGCCAGGAAGCTGTGGTGGCGATGTCGTATTGTTATTATTAGGCGTACCAGCATTCGAATTGGTTGCCGCCCCTGCTTGCACTCCGCCCGATCCGCCGCCACAACCAGACAATAAAAATGATGCCATCACCAAACCTGGAATCAGCCTCATCGAGGTGCTTTTTAATACTGATTTTCTGTTTCTCATACTTTCCATCAAAGCCTCCGTCACTGAACCACATATCAATGCGAACGAAGATAACGAATCTCGACGGATAAAAGTATTGTACTTTGGTGCATCATGATGATTGGGGAGCACGCTCAAGGTCTGTTTTGTTTACATATTGAAAAGTGATAAATACAATGGTATTGGGTAGTAAGGACGTCTGGATCTGATCTTGCCGAAAAAGGAGAGATGCCGCAGCTTCAACGGAGTCGTATTAAAAAGCTTTCTGCGTCGTCACATCGACTCACTCGAATATCTCCAAATCACGATCATGATGGCTGGGTTGGTCTTCATGGGAATAGGGATACGGCATCTCTATCGTCGTTGAAGGCACACAGGTGGTTTGATGAGTGGTGTTAGTCGTAGGCATCGGAGAAGGGACCAAAGATGAACGAAAATCATGATTTTGCGATTCCAACTTTACCTTGTCGCTCCATCACTGAGACGATCAAATTTTATCGACAGTTAGGTTTCGAAGGTGGTGCACATGCCTTCAATAGCGATTACGCGGTTCTTCACCGTGGCAGTATTAAGCTTCATTTCTTCACCCACAAAGAACTTATTCCAGCCGTTTCTTCGGCTGGTTGCTATATTCGTGTTCAGGATGTCGATCGAATCTATCAGGTATGTGCGGTGAATTATTTACCCGTCTCAGGAATCCCCAGAATGGATCGCTTGGAAGATAAACCGTGGGGACTCAGAGAATTTGCGATTGTTGATTTGGATGGGAATTTAATTCGGATTGGTCAGATCATTCAACGCTAGCACATTACTTTTCGTATCGTCTACTTGATGTATTTGAACGCTATGTCGTTAACGATATGGGTCGATCAGACCTTACTTGCCTGTGATTGAAAACCACCCTTACTTAACGAGGGCGTTTGTCGCCATGTTGAAGGTCTCTGAAAAGAAGAGTGTCTAAAAATGGAAATTCAGATAAGATGAATCGTACAAATCATAGTGAATTCAATTCATGAGAGCTGCAAGAAAACCTCGTATGTCATATTGCTTATTTGATAACCAGCGATGAAACGTTTTTTGACTACTTTTATACACCAAGGCTCGCAAAGAAATTCAGCGTGAACAGAATGAGAAAAATCTTGCGATATTTGACATGCCTCATCGCTGTCACACCTGTCCTCTCAGTTGCAGAGACAATTACGTTTTATTCACCTGAAATTCCAGGCTTAATTAGTAAGAATGATAACGGAAAAGTTGTTAATAAAGCAGCAGTAGAGTTTGTTCATATTATTGCAAGTCGTTCTGGAATCACTGATAACTATCAGGTCGTCCCTTTCGTTCAAGCGTTCGAATCCGCCCAAAATATGAAAGCAACGTGTGCTTTAGGAATTGGACGGGATAAAAGCACTGAAGAAAAATTCAAATGGGTCGGACCAGTAGTGAGGCAAAAAATATTGCTGTACGCAAATAAAAGTGATCGCCGCGTTATTCATAATCTAGAGGATGCGCGAAAGATGACGATTGGCGTCAGAAAGAAAACGGTCGTCGCTTCGATGTTACGTGAAGCAGGATTTTTACTCGATGAATCCGACGATGAATTAATTAATCTGAAAAAACTCACCACACACAAAATTGATCTCTGGGCGGCAAATGCCATTCCTGCTTTGGCTGCGGTAAAAGAATTAGGTGTGTCTGAACCGCGGTTGATTACATCGCTTGGCGTAACCGATGGTTATGTTGCATGTAATCCTCAGGTCAGCGATGAGACGATTGAAAAACTGAATCTCGTGATTCGATCTATGGCAAAAACAGGGGAGTTATCGAAGTCAGGGTTATGAGATTCTTAGAACGATCCTGACATTATTTTTAGTCGCCTATTAACATTAGCGATATGCACTTATACATACCCCAAAAATGGCAGAAACTACGGCGCAATTTTTTTGTGCTGACGCTATTTCTCTGGGTGCTCATTTATTCAATCGTTCTCAGTGTTCAGGTATCCATCGAGCTAAAAAATCAAAAACAAATTTTTAACGATAGGGCTCGTTCTATCGCAGAATTATTACATCAACGATTTATTCAAAGTGAAACAGTATTGAATAGTCTAGAAACAATTATTCATATCTTTGATGTCATTCCTTATTATGGACCGGAACTTTACCCCAGTCCTACTCTGACGCAATTTCCAAAGAAAAGCTCAGTATTCAATAACGATCCGAGTTCTGAAATTGAGGCTCTCTTTAAATCGACTGAGGCCGGATTATCATCAATCGATGTAGGGATCATGCCAAAAATGAATGTCGAGTCGGGCGCTTTTGATACCGTCTTGTTCAATCGTTTGCGCGGTTACATCAAAGACATGATCGTGCAGCATCCTTATATTTCATTCGTTGCCATCGAGCCAAGAATTGAACAGGCAGAAGTGAAGCAATTTGAAGAGCATGCGCGGTCCATGCTGGCGACAAACTATAAAATAAAATCGAATGACATGGATCGTTCAGATAAAAAAGGTAGCGCTGCCAACAATGTGAAGCCAAGTGGATCACCGGTGAGAGTACCTCGGACGTTTTATTATCCTTTCACGTTTAAGGAGCCGATGGATCCTGGTGATTTACTTCAACTAGGAACGGATAAATACCAAGATGCTATCTGGCGCGAGGCCCTTAATCGGTCGGTTTATAGTCGAAAATATGCGATTGCACAGCAACCAAGTGACGCGAAAAATCATGATTTTTTACTTTTAAAAGCGATCTTCTCGACGGTGTCGCCGTCGACCGATCCGATTATTCGTTATACCCAAGCAGCGCATACCATTTCTATTTCAGTTAATCCCGACAAGCTTTTATCCGCTGATGAACTACCGCCCTCAAATATGAGTGTGAGTATCTATAGTGCCAACCCTTTGATCAAGGGCGATAAGACGAGATTGGTCATTTTTAATCCATTAGCAAGTTCAACTTCGTCTATCAAGTGGCAAGAGTTTTTCTTAAAACTTCATTTTTCACAAAACGAGGATCATGGAGGGACGCCTTATTCCATTGAAGCTAATCAGCAGATTGGCTGGGAAGTCTTTAATCGATCAACCACTTTGTTAGGTGCGATATTGAGTTTGAGTATTGCCTTATTAACTGCTGGATTAATTCGGGTATGGGGAGATAAAAGTGAATTGTCTCGCCAAACAAAAGAAATTATCTTTCAGGAAAAAGAGCGAGCTCTGGTCACATTGCACTCGATCAATGATGCTGTCATTACGATGGATTTGACGGGTAATATAGATTACGCCAATGCATCTGCATTAGAAATTTTGCGAACAGATCTTGATGCAATAAAAAACAGGCTCGCCCACAAAGTACTTAACTTTAGGTATGACTTAGCAAACACCTTAACGCTAGACCCGATTCAAACTTGTCTGGTAGAAAAACGCATTGTCGAACTTCCGGATAATACGATTTTTCAAATCCACTCAGAAGATCCAACTTTGATCGAAGGAAGCGTTTCACCATTGTGCGATTTGAAGCAATCAATTATCGGAGCGGTCATTGTCTTCAGAGATTTAGGTCCAGCCAGAAAAAAAGTATTAGCGGCTTTGGCTGCAAGCGAGAAGCGCCTGCGTCAGCATCAAACGGAATTAGCGCATGTCACCCGTTTAACAACCATGGGAGAAATGGTTTCCGGGATTGCACATGAGCTCAACCAACCTTTATCAGCGATCCTGAGTTATAACCAAGCATGCATTCATCTTTTGCACTCTCCCAATCCTAATATTGAAAAAATTATTCAGGCTATGCAGTCGGCTGCAACGCAATCTACACGCGCTGGAGACATTATTGCAAGGCTCAGGTCTTTTATAAAAAAAGAAAATTGCCTTCCAGAGCTAATTAATGTTAACCAACATATTGAAAATGTGCTGACGCTCATTGAGCATGATTTGAGAGATGCGGAAGTCACGTTGCAGGTTGATTTGGTTGATCAAATACCCCCCGTTTTAGCTGATGGAATTCAGATAGAACAAGTGATATTGAATCTTATCCGTAATGCAATCGATGCGATGTCAGACGTGAATGTCGCCGAGAAGACGATCCTAATTTCTACCAAGTATGAATCAAACTTTGTCTTTGTATCCGTGATAGATAAGGGTTGCGGCATATCTGAAGGAACGATGGATAATTTATTCCACCCTTTTTTTACAACAAAAAAAGATGGACTAGGGCTTGGTTTGGCGATTAGCACATCGATCATTGAATCCTTTGGTGGAAAGTTAATTGCGAAAAATAATACGTTTGGTGGTGCAGAATTTAGCTTTTATATGTCAAGTGTTGAATAAACCAATGCCACAATAGCGACGATTGTGAAAACGCAAAATGAACTAGATGCGAGAGATAGAGATGGTTGAACCTATTGTGTACTTAATTGACGACGATGTTGCTGTAAGAGACTCGCTGAGCCTATTGATAGGTTCAGTCGGACTTCATGTGCGAGCCTATGCAGATGTTAATCAATTTTTACTTGATTTCAAGCCTGACGCTGTCTGTTGCCTCATATTAGATATACGGATGCCAGGGATCAGTGGGCTTTCGTTTCAAGATTCGCTGAAAGAGCGTGGTGTCTCGATTCCGATTATTTTTATTACTGGACATGGCGATTTAGCTCAATGCACAAGGGCATTTAAGGCAGGAGCGATTGATTTTCTTTTGAAACCCGTGGCTGAGCAAGCCTTGATTGATTGTGTACAAAAATCGATCAACATTTCTCAAGAGACTTTTAATCAGCGTCGATTTGAGGAAGGTATCTTGAACAGGGTGAGTCGTTTAACAGAGCGAGAAAAATTAGTACTGGAATCATTGGTGGATGGATTACCCAATAAAGTAATCGCGGTCAATTTAGGGGTCAGCGTTCGTACGGTAGAGACCCATCGTGCAAATGCGATCGAAAAACTCGATGCAACATCCATCGCAGAATGCATCAAAATTCAGCTGGCATATCAAGACATTCTTTCAAAGAGTCATTAGATGCTTGAATGCCTCACATTTAATTTATGCGCGTAGTGATGACGTTTGTTTTCTCTTAAGCTGTCATGGTAATGAATGACTAATACGTTGCATCATTTCTGACTTTCGACTTCTCACTGCGCCTACCTCAACTCAGTAATTCCCGCAATATAAGTGCGTATTCCTACAAATTGCCGTACATCAATTTTGTAGTTAAGATGCGCCCTCCCATAAACCTAGCGGTGCATATATCGCTAGGCATACCTATTGTCATTCGTTCCCATCAGCCTGATTACTGAATTGATATTGTTCAGTATTTCCATTGAATGGAACGACCTGTGGTAGCAACGCACACGACAGATGGCAACTCCAAATCTAAGTTATATGTCGCTCACTCAAAGTGAACATTTCAGTGTGTCGTTAAGCGATAGATTAAACAGTAGGTAATCTAGTCATACAGTAATTTTCTTCGGTATAAATATGGCGTTAGATAAAGTATATAACTTAGCGGCGCTAGGTCTTAGTGCAATTGAGGTTCGTGTCATTAAGAGTGTTTGCGCAATTACAGCAGGACGGCAATATAGCTTTCGTGTCAATGACGTCATCGATGAGAGCAATGCGCCAGATATTGTTCTCATTAATGAGGAGTCGCCGGAATCGATGAGTTTTTGGGGGAAGTTTAATCAGGAACGAAATATCCCCGCTGTGGTCTTGTCGCGAACAATTGAAGATCGACATGGCTATCTATTAAAGCGACCGATGGTCCCCGGTAGTCTTTTAAAAATCTTGGAAGAGATTTCAGTGAAGGAGTCTGATCGTATTCAAAAGAATCGTCAGCCCAAAGACATCTCGTTGCATGCAGAATTTGATGCTTCCTCGACTTCCGGATTACATGCTCCTTTTCGGGTTTTGGTCGTCGATGACAGTACAACGATTCGAAAACAAATGGAATTGGCCATTAAGCAAATTGGCGGTGAAGTTGTCTGCGTCGATACAGGGGAGGCCGCCTTAGATATCTTATTAAAACAAGAATTTGATATGTTGTTTCTTGACGTAGTTCTCCCTGGCGCAGACGGTTATGCCATTTGCCGAACGATCAAAAAAAATAGAAAGACAAAGCAGTTACCAATCATCATGTTGACTGGGAAGAGCTCTCCCTTTGACAAGATACGCGGCAATCTCGCGGGTTGTGATACGTATCTTACTAAGCCCGTTGATTTGAAAGTATTTCAGTCGACAATCAAAAAATACATGCCAAACGAAGAGTTATTTAGTTACGTATTTTCATAAATTTAATAAAGGAAAAATGCAATGAGTAAGAAGGTGCTTATAGTCGACGATTCCCCCGTGGATCTCGCCAATATCAAAACGGTATTGAGTGATGCAGGATGTTTGGTTGTTACTGCCAGAAATGGTCGAGAGGCGATTGAGAAAGCGAAATTAGAGAAGCCGAATGCTATTTTTCTCGACATCGTCATGCCTGATATGGACGGCTATGAAGCGTGTTGTTTATTAAATGAGGATCCCAATACAAAATCGATTCCTGTCATTTTTGTGACAAGTAAAGGACAAAAGGCTGACCTCGTCTGGGGGCAAATGCAAGGGGCAAAGGGGCATGTCGTTAAACCTTATTCAGCTGATCAGATCATCGATCAGTTAAAGAAAGTATCGTAACCATTCGGTGGTGTTAGCAATGGTACATATACCTTATGACGAACAGATTGATAAAAGAACTGATGCAATTACGCATGATGTGGTTAGTCCAATAGCTGATCCACATACTGATCTAAACACTGATTCGGCCATCGTTGAAGCAATATGGGATGACGCAGCGACGCCAGAATGGTGGAACATCGATTCTCGCCGCTATGGTGTCAGGATTGGCGATGTGCGAATACTCTTGCCTAATGGACTAGAAAGTGAAGTTCTCGACAATTCTAAATTAACGCTATTGCCAAGGACACCACCTGGATTACTGGGCGTACTCAACGTACGAGGGAGTTTAGTTCCTTTATTTGATCTCTCTCTCGTTAATGGATGGCCTAGTCAAGAGCTTCGACAGCGTCCCGCTAGTTCTGTTGATGTCATGATTGGCAAAGGACAGAGTGTTTTTGCACTTCGTGTCAATGGCTTGCCAGAAGCCTATAGCCGTTTGACACGATCTGAAACTTTCGATTTTTCCGCGCTCTTTGGTCGTCATTTGATCGCCTGCTGGAAAACAGAGAATGACTTGTATCTCGTTGATTTTGCACTTCAAGATTTCCTCAGCGAGCATGCTTATAACTATTCCGAGACAAAAGATATGCCATTCCACTCTACAACTATTTCATCACAAGAGGAATTTTAATGAAAGCACTTGCCAAACGCCTAGAGGCCTTACTGGCAGCGAATACTGTTAAATGGCGGATGCGCTTATTGATGCGTGTGTTGGCCGTCAGTTTGTTCACCTTATTTCTGATTTTTGCTTTAGATTTTGCCGTGAGCTATCAAGCGGCAAACACGGAACGACGTCTTGCAGATTTTTCCCATGCGATTCAGGAAACACAAGTATTGACTTTGATTGCTCGTCGTCATGAGAAAGATTTTTACTTACGTAAGGATCCTCAATATGTAGCAAGTCAACAGTCGATCATCGCAAAGTTACAAGCGAAATTAAATGAATCTAGTCAATTGTCTCCGAACGACCAGCTCGTGGGATTAATTAATGATGTTAAAAAATCGGTGAATGAGTATGGGGTCACCTTTGCCAAAACAGCGGAGTTAATGACACGCGCCGGCTTGAATCAAGATTCTGGATTACACGGAAAATTCCGTGCTGCAGCGCATGATGCTGAAACGCAAATTCCTGAAGGTGCTTTTGAAATTCAAGCAGCATATCTCGAAATGCGACGTAATGAAAAAGACTTTATTCAACGTGAAGAAGAACAATATATCCAAACGTTTTCTCATCAGCTTGATAAAGCATTGGCATTAATTGAACGCGCCAAAATACAAGAGGATAGTAGAAAGACGATTTTGACCAATATGAAAATGTATGGGCAATCGTTTATTGAATTCGCTAATGCAACGTTAAGTGCAAAAAAGTCTGCTGAGGTCGCTCGTCAAGCAACCCGTAAAACGGAGCCTCTCGTTGATAAGTTGCAATTGTTTTCAGAGGAAGAAACGCTTGCCAGTGAACGTCGGGTTAGTTTTGTACGAAACGCAACTGGCATTATTGTTACTTTCATTGTTTTGCTTACAGCATCGTTACTCTACCTGATCGTGACGTTTATTTCGCGTTCGGTGACTAGTCCGGTGACGCATTTGCAGGAAACGATTTCTCGACTACAAAGTGGCGATGACACCGCGCGTGCGCATATGCTTGAGCAGGATGAATTGAGTCAACTTGGGCGTACGTTGGATGGAATGATCGATGCTCGTCTTGCAACACAAAAACGGATTCAGGATGAAAATGACGCGTTGAATGATTCGGTATTGAATTTGCTTCAAGCCGTGGCGATGTTAGCAAAGCGTGACTTAACAATTAAAGTGCCTGTTACGGAGGACGTAACCGGTCCTGTTGCTGATGCGTTGAATTTGCTTACAACAGAAACAGGCAAAGTTTTGCGCGAGGTGTCTGATCTCTCTGCTGACGTGGCATTGGCATCATTGCGCGTTCAGGAACAAAGTAATGCCGTGATCGAAGTTGCCTCATCGGAGCGAAGTGAAATTGCTGCAACAGCTATTTCATTAGGTAACGCCGCCGAAGCTATGGGACGTATGACAAAGTTAGCGCGCGGTGCTAATCACAGTGCCGAACTCGCACTGCGAGCTACGCAACAGGCGATGGATACGGTATCTAATACTGTCTCCGGCATTAATCTTACTCGCGACATGATGCGTGAAACGGAAAAACAAATTAAACGCTTGGGTGAGCGGTCGCAAGATATTTCACAGGCCGTTAACTTGATTAACGCCATTGCTGAACGTACGCATGTACTGGCGTTAAATGCGTCCATGCATGCAGCGTCTGCTGGGGAGGCGGGTCGCGGATTTGCGGTGGTTGCTGATGAGGTTCAGCGTCTTGCAGAAAGCTCACGTCAGGCAACACAGCAAATTGCTGCCTTGGTGAAAAATATTCAGGCAGATACGGCTGAAACAGTGGGCACCATGAATTTAGCTATTGAGCAAGTGGTGAGTGGTTCGCGTTTAGCCGAGCAAGCGGGTACGCAAATGCAAGAAACACAGCGCACGACTGAAGAACTCGTCCGGTCGGTACATGAGATTGCAGAGTCGACAGAAGATCAGCTCAAGAATAACCAAGACTTACTTGTTCGTGCGGATGCTATCCGTTCCAGTACTGAAGAAACGAGTCGACAGTTGGGGGAGCAGGTGGGACAGACCAATAATTTGGTTGAATACGCTCGTAGTCTTGTTGCAGCTGTACGGGTCTTTAAACTAGTAGATTAATTAGATTGGTATTTGATGTTTAACTCTCATCTCGAAGCCTTGCTCAAGCGTGTGGCGGCGTTTCCTTCTGATACGAATATAACTTATAACGACTGGATCGACGTTGCGACAGATGTTGAGAATCAAAGTGCGTCGATATTGGCATCCACGCCACATCACGCGCTGGGAGACATCTTATCTATTTTGTCTAAGGGCCTGAATTCCATTGTCGTTGCGTTCGCAAAAGGTAATCGCCATTCCGCAATCGATTTGGTCCAACCATTATGCGACGCTATTTTGTCTCTGAAGCATTATGAGGACGATATTGATGCGGTGCATCGATCATCTAACCTGATTGATGAGTTCGGCGCGAGGATGAGTCTTACTCATCAATTAAATGAGACGAACCACTGCCGACCAAGAGAGAGTACGCAAGATCCTGTGGACAATCCGATCAATGATACTGATCGGATGTTACTTGAAATCGAAGCACTAGATTTTGTGTTGAATCAGAAATGGGATAGCACCGCTGTGTGTGACTCGCTGTTTATCATTGCTCAGTATGCCGACGAAAAAAATTTGAGTATTCTTTGCGAAGCTTGCTTTTCGTTAGCAGAAAGGGTGGTAATGAATCTCAATGCAACTCAGCAACTTACGATCGCTATGCAAGCGAAAGTGGCACTGTTGGATGCATACATGGATCAACCTCAACGTATCGCAGCGTTGCTTATGCATTTGAACGATGCTACTTCAGATTCATCAGTCGATTTCATGATCGATATGTCTTCCAATTTATCTGGATCGGGAGAAAGTGAGACGGTAGTGGTTCACGAGACTAGAGAAATGGCGGAGATAACGGACATAAGGGACATAACGGATACGCCTCAGAAGGTTGGCCGCGACATGTTGGTTATTCTGACTGATGAACTTGATATTGTGATGAGTGAGATTGTTGATACGTTAAGTGCAATCGATCTCTTGAACGATACTTCGGATGAAATTGAAAAACGTAAGGATGTACAAGCTGCCCTTGCAGAGTTATTAGAACGTTTTGCAGGCGCTTGTGATGCGATTGGTCTTTCTGTGTTGTCTGAATGGATTTACGCTTACGCAGCGTTGATGTTAGCTACGTTAGACGCGCCCGGGCCAAATGCGGCGCAACGCGAAGCAATGTTGGTTATGGTGCCAGCGATGCGCTATTATTGTTTGACACCTGATGATCCCGCTACTGCAGTGGCCCTGGCAAATTTACTTGTACTTCCGTGTTGGTCATCGCCATGGGAGACAGAAGAAGTCGAAGTGATGGCAAATCGGCTATCTGCAGTGGAAATTCTAGAAGTGACGACTAGCGCTGGTATAACACGCCCTAGCGTCGCAAATGATAGTGATGTGTGTCTCGATATTCCCGACGATATCAATACCGAACTTGTAGAAGGATTGATTCAAGAATTGCCCATTCAGACTGCGGCATTCTCGGGGGCTATTTTGCAAATCGCTAGCGGTAATGGGACGCTCAAAGATTTGGATATCGCAAAGCGCGCTGCGCATACACTCAAAGGTGCCGCAAACACCGTTGGCATTTCTGGCATTGCTAATCTGACTCACCATTTGGAGGATATCTTAGTTGCTTTGCATGCTGCTGAAACGATGCCTGGCAGATATGTTTCTCACATCTTAGTCGAGGCAGGTGATTGTCTTGAAACAATGAGTGAGGCAGTCCAAGGTATCGTACCAGCACCGACAGATCGCTTAAAAGTATTGCAAAACGTTCTAGATTTAGCAAATCAAATTGATGAGTGTGGAATACCTGATAGTGAATCTGCAGGTATTGTGGGGATAAGATTGGATGAACATAGTGGAGATTCAGGGGCAGTGCATCCTGCTGAATCGGTGGTTGCTCCAGCAGTTGTTGCGTCAAATATGTCAGCCACTGTCCGGGTACCTGCTTCTTTGATCGACGAACTTTTGAATCTCGTCAATGAATCTATTATTTCTGCAGCGCAATTACGTGAACAATTAGCACAGTCTCGTGAAATGACAAGCCGTACTCGCAGTCAAAACGAAATTCTACAGAGTTTGGTTGGTCAGTTGGAGCACATGGTCGATATTCGAGGACTGGGTATTGGAAGTCATCTTTACGCAACGAGTAGCGGGGAGCATGAATTTGATGAACTTGAATTCGAACGTTTTAACGAACTACAGACCCTTTCACGGCAGTTGACCGAAGCAAGCGTTGATACCAAAACGATTTTGAACGATGGAAGCTTACAACTTGAGAATTTCAATGAACTTGTAGAGCAGCATCATCGATTACAGATTCGTTCTCAGGATCTCGTGATGCGCACTCGAATGGTTCCAGTAGTAACAATTGAGCCGCGATTACAACGGTCTGCCCGTCAGACGTCGCGTCTCCTCGATAAAGAGGTGATTCTTGACATTGAGGGCGGAGAGACGTTAATGGATAGTCACGTGCTGCAGGCACTCGTTGACCCCTTAATGCATATTATCCGTAATGCTATTGATCATGGGTTAGAAATGCCGGATGAGCGCGATGCGATCGGGAAATCGCGCGTGGGACATATTAGACTGTCCTTCAATCGTGAGGGTAATTCACTCGTTGTGCGTTGTCGTGATGATGGTCAGGGACTTGATCATCATATTATTCGTCGTAAAGCCGAAGCAATTGGAATGGTCACACCTGATCAAGAGTTGAGTGCCGAAGAAGTGATGCGTCTCATTTTGCGGCATGGTTTTTCTACTCGTGACGAGGCGAGCCAAATTTCCGGACGTGGAATTGGAATGGACGCCGTTTTGGCATCGATTCATGATTTAAAAGGCACACTTTTTCTACATAATGAACCAGGTCGTGGACTTACTGTGGAATTACGAATGCCCGTTTCGCTCGTCGCGAGCCATGCACTGTTAGTGTCGTGTGGAGGTCAGGTATATGCGTTGTCCACGAGTGGCATTCACGATTTGATTTATCTGGATTTGTCTGATGTTTCAGTGACCGAGGATGGTCAGATGCAAGTACAGGTGAACGGTAGTAAGCAACGATTAACCGATCTTGAAGAATTATTATGTGTACCTCAACTGCAAAATGAACATAGAACTGGATTTCCTGTAGTGGTTGTTCAGTTAGATACTGGTACTTTAGAAGCCGTTCGACTTCAAGCCGTGTATTACTCTCGAGATATTGTCGTGAAAGATTTAGGTGAGTTTGTTCCGCGTATGTCTGGGTTGTTGGGTGCGACGATATTGGGTAATGGCGATGTTGCACCTGTGATCGATTTGCGAGAGCTTGCTACCAAAGTTACCGAAGGTGGATTGAATGCCTGGAGACATAATCATACTCAACAGGCAGTATTAGAAGCGACGGAGAAAATGAAGGCACTGGTTGTTGACGACTCGCTCTCAGCGCGCCGCAATACTGTGCAGTTTATGGCTGACATTGGTTTTGACGTAAGGGTGGCCAATGATGGAGTAGATGCGGTGACGATGATGGAGGAGTGGGTTCCTGATATTGTTCTGACTGATATGGAAATGCCACGCATGAATGGACTCGAACTTGCCTCTTATGTACGATCTCAGCAACGATTGTTTAGTGTACCTATCGTTATGATTTCATCGAGATCTACCGATAAACATCGCCGGAAAGCGAGTAATGCGGGGGTAACTGATTATTTTGTTAAACCTTATAATGAAGACTTATTGATTGAAAGTATTATCAAATTAACTCACATTAAATCACTAGACATCGTCGAAAACGTCTGAGGAGTTCATTTTTTCAGTGCTTGAAAACCATTGCTATGTGCTTAAAAAGAGCAGGCGAAAATCAATGAATGCATGGCATCTATGGACGCTGTAAACGATGAATATCTTGTAGTAGCGATGTCTACGTTTAATTTTACTTAGCTCTACCCGCATCTACTTTGGGATTACGTTTATTTTGCGTCGCGTCGTTGATCGTGTTGCTCGTATATTGATTGTGGTCGCCTCCACTTTTTGGACCAACTAACTTCATCGGAATAAAGATGCCTCTCTCTCTATGTCGTCTCATTCTCTATGTCCATGACGTTTCGTTATTGAAACGTTTTTATCAACTACATTTTTCTTTTGAGCTCGTTGAAGAGATCCCGGATGAGTGGGTGGTACTTCATACTGGGCACATAGAACTTGCACTGCACCGCGTGGGAATGCCCTGGCGCGATCAGCCTCTTAATCGTTCGAGTTCTAACGTCAAAATGGTTTTTAATGTGAAATCAGGATTGCCCGAGTTACGTACTTCATTATTGAGTGCAGGTGTGGCCATGGGGGATCTTAAGCGCTATGATGGATTTCCCCAATTGATGTGCGATGGACAAGATCCTGAAGGCAACGTATTCCAACTTTCCCAATCTGATGGATGAATGACACCGCATAAAGAACGACTGCGGTGTCGCTATTATTGACGACGTGATCGAACGTAAAGTGCCTGCACATGCTAGTGATAAGACAACATTTTTTCGCATATCGACTGTGACCGGTTTGTTTGATTTTTTAACGACAACGCGTCTATCCATTTGTACAAAGATGGTTTAGGATGAAACACGTTTTGTTAAAAAGGGAAAACTTTTGTTACATTGCATCAAATTAACAAACATCAACTTTTCTTTTTCTACTTTTACGCATATTTTAATTTAAAGAAATATTAAACAATCAGATGGTAAGAACACCACATCCAATGTAAAGCTGTATTTACTAGCTCGGAGAGTACTCGTGAAAATGTCAAATTTAAGAATCGGTACACGTCTTGGGCTAGGTTTTGGGCTCGTTATATTGTTATTGGTTGTTATTTCTATCTTGAGTGTTACTCACTTGAAGAGTGGAACGGCAAACACCGAAGCGATTGTGAATGATCGCTATGCGAAGATTGCGCTTGCGACCCAGGTCAGGGGCAATACCAATACCGAGGCGCGCAATTTGCGTAATGCACTCCTTGCGCCGACGCCAGAGGAAGCAAAGAACTTTATTGCGTTAGCTGTTAATGCAGAAAAGAAAAATGAGGTGATCCTGCCGCAACTCGAAAAGCTGATTCATGGCCCCAAGGGTATGGCGCTGTTTAAAGCCATTATCGATGCTCGTACGGCCTATCACGCTGCTGCTGATAAAGAGCTAAAACTCATTGAAGAAGGTGGCAAAGAACAAGCAACTGAGTTCTTGTTCAAGGAAGTTATCCCACTGCAGAACGCTCTCTTTGGCGCCATTGAAAAATTTGATGAATATCAAACAGAAGCAATGGATAGCACTGCCAACGACACGCTCGAGCAAGCGCGCACGGCGACAAACCTTGTCATCATATTGTCCTTGATTGCGGCACTGTTGGCGACCGTCATTGGCGTACTCATTACCCGCTCGATTACGCGCCCCATCAACAAAGCGGTGAAAGTGGCGCAGACGGTGGCGGCCGGTGATTTGACGAGCCACATCGAAGTGAATACCTCGGATGAGACGGGGGAATTGCTGCAAGCGCTGAAGGACATGAACGATTCGCTACAAACGATTGTTTCCCAAGTGCGATTAGGAACGGACACCATCGCGACAGCAACAACACAGATTGCGATCGGCAACTTGGATTTATCTTCCCGCACTGAACAGCAGGCTGGTGCACTTGAAGAAACCGCCTCAGCGATGGAGGAGATTACGTCCACCGTTCAACAAAATGCTGAACATGCCCGTCACGCCAACACCTTAGCTAAAACAGCCTCTGAAGTGGCAAGGAAAGGCGGTAGTGTGGTGTCTGAAGTCGTTGGTACTATGGATTCGATCAGTGAGTCCGCAAAGAAAATCGTCGACATTATTAGCGTGATCGACGGCATCGCCTTCCAGACAAATATTCTTGCTTTGAATGCCGCCGTTGAAGCTGCACGTGCTGGAGAGCAAGGACGTGGCTTTGCTGTTGTGGCGTCTGAAGTGCGTAATTTAGCGCAACGCAGTGCGAGTGCTGCAAAAGAAATCAAAGCGCTGATCGGCGATTCCGTTGAAAAAGTTGAAGCGGGAAGCAGGATGGTGGGGCTGGCAGGAGCAACCATGACTGAAGTCGTCGACAGTGTTAAACGTGTGACCGATGTGATTAGTGAAATTACCGCTGCCGGTCAGGAACAAACGACGGGTATTGAGCAGATCAATAGCGCAGTGATCGAAATGGACAATGTGACACAACAAAATGCAGCCTTAGTTGAAGAAGCGGCTGCAGCGGCGGGATCATTGCAAAACCAAGCGAAAATTCTTGCGGATATCGTGAGTGTTTTCAACATCAACGGGACACGCTCTATCGTCGCCATCACGAAAAAATTGAAATGACCAATGGTACATAAGACCACTGCTCGTTCGAACCCCATCGAGATACGTTAGTCGTGTCCACTTTACACTAGCCATCGATATCCATTCGTACATCTTCGATGTCGATTGAATCAATGACCGAGAAAACATCAATGCCAACACGTCAGTATCGCTTTATACATGGGTTTATTTTTCTGTGCAGTTTGCTGAGTGGGTGCACGCAGTTGCCTCTCGCGAGCAGTTGTGGTGCGTGGGCATATGGGGTGGCTGGATTGCGGGCGAATCATCCCTACCAACAATGCAACCGCGACGTACAAGCGATGAAATGGGACAGCAAGGATTTTTCTGATGATGCTTTTCCAATGGCGTTTGAAACAAGCGATCACGGTGCACCTTCTCAATCGAGCGCTGTTCGGAATCTTGAGACAATCAATAATGCCATTGTGCGGGTGCGTGATTCGCACCGGTTTGATGACGAAGTCTGGAATATGGTATTGTCGACAGGGTGGGTACAGGCGGTCTCACCGAGCGGTCTTTATCAACATTATGCATACAATGAAGGTCTGCAAGCGGGGGTGTTTGTCAGTACCTATATGCGCAATCCTTTTCCGATATTCAGCGATATCAGCGGATCGCTCATGGAAAGGTTGCGAATGGATAGTGATCTCGTTAAAGGTGCCCTCACTACCAGTCGACAATTTGATCTGCCGGGTGTTGAGGCGTACCGGCAGGAAATGCGTGGCGTCGATAGGCATGGCGTCTATTTGCACTATGTTGGCCGCGTAATTTTTACCAAGAACAAAGTGATCTACCTTGCGCTGTGGTGTCCCGAGGAACGGTTTTCACAAAACGATGCGCAGTTTGAAAACATGATGAACGGCTTGCACATCAAAGACGGCGAATGAAGTCGACCGACAGCCGTGGGTGGCAGTGCCGGTTAACCTTATCTTAAAGAGAACAAAGTCCTAAGACATGGGTGAGCAGAGTTCGATGATGAAGCCATTGATATCGCGCACATAGCCAACTAATTGTCCCCACGGTTTTTGTGTCGGTTTTTTAATTTCGATCGCTCCCGCAGAGATAGCCTGATGGAAGGCTTCTTCGACGTGCTCTGTCACAAATCCCAGTTCCATAGGAGGTGCTGGTTTATCGATGGAGGCTTCCTCAAATGGCTGAGGCATGATGGTTTTGACGAAAGTGTTCGCAGCAAATGCTAGTTTTGTTGTGCCAGTCGCTAATTCGCCGTATTCATTGGTATCCGTGATGAAAATACGCTGGAACCCAAATGCTTTCTCGTAAAATTCGATGGTGTCTTTGACGTTGTTGACATAAATGATGGAATAGCCGAATACCATAATACCTCCATAGATTGTGTTTCTCTATGATATCCGGAATCCTATTGAGGCTACATCGTTTCTTGGCGCCTGCACATCAACTCAGCCATTTAGAATTTTTGATGACCTCAGTGAAGAATTCTGTCAGCGCGGCGGCAGGCATGCTGTAGGGATCAAAATCTGCTGTTGCCGAGTATTTGAGAAAGAGCGTGGTATTTTCGCTGGTTGCGGCGACGAGCCCCATGTTCCAGCTGGTGAATTGTCGTTGTGTGATTTCTTCCAGCGATAATACTTCTGGTCTGACGTGACGTTTATCTTTCAGAATATGATGGTATAAGGCATTCACCGCGGAACGTTCTCCTTCGAGGCACTGTAAAAATATTCCGTTCGATAAGCATAATGCACCCGTAATAGCGAGTTGCTGATTATTTTTACGGGAACTTGCTAAAATGTCTTTGACGTCCGCGGGTCCTAAGTTAACGGCACGGCTGGCATAAATCAAACGAATCATCATAAGTGGGGTCTTTCATTGATTGAACGGTGGGAGGCAAATCTAGGCTTCTTATTATTGCCGGTCGGTATTAAAAATTATTAAGAATTATTAAAAAGTCAATAAATGAATGCATTCACCTTCAGAAATAGAAATTCAGAGGTATAAAAAGTGTTGATTAAACAAAAAATAACGCGACAAATAAGAAACGATGGCTTAGATTAACTGATAATGACAAATGATGTTGGCGGTCGCTTTGCCGCAGACAGACTTGGCATGGCATCAGCGGTAACGCACCGGTTTTTGAATGAATTAGACCACGTTGGCTCTGTTTTTTACTCAATGACTTCTTCACTCAGTTCTTCACTCTATCAATGAAAAAGATTGCATTGCACCCAGATAGCGCGTCGTCATCACAAGACAAATGCGGCATGTGCAGGTCAGGAACGGCGTTGGACTTTGAGTTCACGTTTGCGTACCAGCCGATTATTAGTCTGACTTCCAAGACGATCTTTGGACATGAAGCCTTGGTGCGCGGCCCCAACGGTGAGTCGGCGTATTCTGTCTTGAGTCGGGTGAATGACACGAATCGATATCAGTTTGACCAACAATGTCGTGTGGAAGCGATTCGGAGAGCCGCGGCACTTCACATGGAAGGAAAATTGTCGATTAATTTTTTACCCAACGCCGTGTATCAGCCTGAAGCATGTATCCAGACAACCTTAGAGGCCGCCAGAAAATATGGCTTTCCGATTGAGCGGATCATGTTTGAAGTGACGGAAGGCGAGAAGGTGGTCGATCGCGCCCATTTGGTCAATATTTTTAGAGAGTATGAGCGATTTGGTTTTATCACATCGATTGATGATTTTGGTGCGGGGTTTTCTGGGTTGAATTTGTTAGCGGACTACCAGCCCCATGTCTTAAAAATCGATATGGAGCTGATTCGGGACGTGGATCGGAGTCGTCCAAAACAGGCCATTCTGCGTGGGATTGTGTCTATCTGTCGCGATTTACAGATAGAGATCTTGGCGGAGGGCATAGAAACGAAAAGCGAGAGAGATTTTCTGACATCGATCGGTATTGATTTGATGCAAGGCTATTTATTTTGTAAGCCTGCCTTTGAGGCGGTAGGCGTGATTGATCCTTCATCATGGGAGTAGGGTATTCCCTGCATGTTCAATACAGGATGCCTTGTGCGTGTGTTGCTCCATAGGCGTTAGCATCAAAAAAGCGTAATGCGTTACGTCCCGATTTTTTGACATCGTACATGGCGATGTCGCCCTCTCTTAATACATCTTCTGCGCTTTTTCCGGTACCGCGGAAAAGGGTGATGCCGATACTTGCACTAATGTGATAGTGGTCTGAGAGTAAATGAAACGGCTGCATCAGGACTTGCAGTATTTTCTTCCCAACGATCTCGGTTTGCGATGCAGCTTCAAAAGGGATGTCGCTTAAATTCTCAAGCATGACAATAAATTCATCGCCGCCAATTCTAGCGACCGTATCGATATCTCGTACACACGCCTGCAACCGATGTGCGACTTCAATTAACAGTTCATCTCCCATGTCATGACCGAGGGTGTCATTGATTGTCTTGAAGTGGTCGAGATCAATAAACATGACAGCACCATATCGTCCATGACGATCACTCGCCGGCATCGCTCTTCGCAGACGATCTAACAAGAGCCGACGATTAGGCAGTTGGGTGAGTGAATCATGGGTCGCGAGTGATTCGAGTGTGGCGTTCATTTCTGCTAATTGCACATTCACAGCACTGAGTTCGGCGCGAGATAAATTGAGTTCGGTGATATCGCGTCCCACACTCATGACCGAGACGATCTTGCCTTCGGTGTCAAACTCCGGAATGAGTCGGATATCACTGCACAGGTCGTGACCATTCTTGCTAGTCCAACGTAATTCAAAAAATCCTTTACGTCCTGTCTTGATGACGTCGACGATTTTCTGTTCATACATGTCCCAGTTGGCACCACCGGGGAGTTCTGAGGGTTTTGTGCCTAACAGAGAATGGACGCCATCAGAGGTCAGTGCATCAAAGGTTGCATTGATAAAAATCCGACGACATTGCAGGTCATACCGGACGATGGTGTCTGGAGAATTTTCAATCAGGGTACGTGACTCTTGTTCGCTGGCAGCGAGTGCCGCAGTACGTTCAATAATTTTTTGCTCTAGCGTCGCATTGATGTCATTGATTTGTGCGATTTTCTGGTGAACGATATCATTCATGACCACAAAACTTTGCGTGAGTCGACTGAGTTCGTCATTGCCCTCCGCTCTTCGTAAAGCGCGCCGTTGCATCGGTGATGCTGTTGGGTTGACTTGATTTCCAAAGGCTTCTATTTTTCGCATTAAGGCTCGTAGCGGACTCGAAATACTATGTGCGATGACCATTCCCAGTGCAATCGCGAACAGGAAGCATAAAACGCCAATGAGTACTAACTTATTTCGTACGGTCTGAATTTCAGCGATAAGTCGACGTTTTGGAATAGTGTTGACGACTAACCACGAGGTGCCGGGAATGGTGGCAAAGGAGGCGAGGTATTGTTCTCGGTGGGGATCGCTAAAATTGATGAAACCATTATCTGTACCACGATGGAGATCATTCTTGATGACGCTGAGCATGGGAGTTGTGCTTTGTAGCGTATCGAGATTATTTTGTGGCACACCCGGCGTGTACACAATAATCTTGCCACTATTTGCGTCCATCACAAAAATACTGGCATCACCACCGAGATCAACGTTATCAAAAATAGCGGAAAAGTGCGCTGGATTAATCGCAAGGAAAATAGCACCGATGACTTCGTTATTATTTTTATTGATGATGGTGCGCACCATGCCGATGTTTTCTTGACCCACACCGTTGTCATAGCTTCCCCATTGTGGTTTGCTGGAAGTGGCGTCAGCGTGGTCGATAAAATGGGCGACGCCGCGTGTTAATTCAGCAAAGGCTTGCATATCGACCACTTGGTGATGTGTGTCGAGAAAATACTTTTGGTTGATATGACTAACAGCGCCATAGTGCTCGAGAAGCGCCTGTGTCAGAGCGCGCCTCGCAGCGCTTCGTTCTGCTTCTTGTTCCGTGGCGTACGCAGTGAGCGCCTTTTGTACAGGCGTGGCATAGATCAGACTGGCGCTCTCATTGTCGATCTGCGCCATTCTCAGATGAATATTTTTCGCGACCTGTTTCACAACCTCGGTAGAAAAGACGCGTGTTTTTGTTTCGATTGCATTGACCGAGTCCACAAATGCAATATAGCCAGAGACTAACAAGGGAAATAGCGACACCAGAATAAAGGCCGCAATTAAACGATGCCGAATCTCGATCCGTCTGAGGCGGATCCATGGCAGGTAGCTATACCAGCGATCTGATGTTGGACGATTCGAGGTCATTTGTAGTGCATTTTCGCTTCGTGTTTAATCGATGCGTCTAACATCGCTGCCGCTTGCTGTGGGGTAATTTTCTTTAGCAGAACGTCCTGAATCATCGGATGCAGGTCGTCGATTGTATTGGCCGGAAGAAACGAATAATACAAGCCTACCGTGACCGGATAATGTCGTAGATTGTCGGCATAGTGATCGATCTCTGGTTCGCTTAGTCCCGCGACAAGGTTTTGTTTGAATGGGGAAATGTTGTGCCGTTTCTTTTGAATCTCAACAAATCCTGGTCCCGACATATATTCCAGGAACTGTAATGCAGCCTGTTTATGCGGGGTTTCGCCCACCGCAAACCCCGTCTCGCTACCGATGACGGGCACAATCGTTTTGCCGGGATCATTCCATGGCGGGATAAAAACACCTGTCTGAAAATCCTTGCCGTGCATGAGGCGACCTGATGCCCAGCTCCCTTGGAATGCCATCGCTACTTTGCCTTCTGTGAATAAACGAATACCGTCATCGTAGTTGGTATTCATAAACCCACTTTGCACGTACCCGCGATCGACGATCTGTACCATGCGGTCAAAAATATTGGCGACTTGGGGCGTATTCAGTTTAAGCGAACCGTCGGCGATCTTGGCTTTCCATTCAGGCTCGTTGACAACGACATTGTTGCCAAACCCGAAGCTAAAAGGGCCGTTGCCTAGCATATTAGGGAATCCACCATTCCATACAAGGGGCGTTAATCCTGCCTTTTTGAGTTTTTCGCAGACCGCTAAAAACTCTTTGAAATCGGTGGGTAGTCGGGTGATGCCCGCTTTGGCGAACTGCGCTTTGTTGTAATAGATCAGTGTCATCGCAATGCCACCCGCAATACCGAAGGCTTTTTTGGTCGGAGTTCGCCATTCTGCTTTGAGATTGTCATGCATGTTCTGCCATGCAGTGCTTTGGCTCACGTCGGCCAACAAACCATTTTCTGCGAGTTCTTGCGCGTATGAGTTCGGATTGATGGAGACGAGATCGGGTAAATTCCGAGAAGCAACTCTTGGTTTGATATTTTGTTCAACCGATTCTCCAATCATAAATTGGACGTTGACGTTGATATCTGGATGTTGCTTGTTAAACGCTTCAGCAATCTGGAGCATTTCATCGGGCCAGTCTGGTGCCCAAATGAGTGCGGTGATGGTTGTCTGCTTTTGAAGAGGTAGCGGTGTCGATTCTCTATCATGTTGATCACAGCCAGGCAGCGCGAACAAGACCGTGATAGCGAGTAGGCGAGTGCAAAGAATAACGAGCGGTGAATAGAAATTTCGATGCATATATCGTCTGGCGTTCGCACAATGGTCCCGCCGTATGACGGGCGTTGAAGTACTGCTTGCCTTGTCGACGAAAATGGACGCACTGCGAGTCCCTCGACACGTCAAAGGAGCGGTGTTGTTTCAGGGCTGTGACGCCTCCTTACCACCAATGTTCCTTTTGCTTAATTTTCGCACAATTTTAAGCACAAGACTATCTCTGCTGATGCTGCGTTGTCACGGGATCGTTATGGCTCAAAGAGTGTACCCAAAAAAAGAATCGCCGAGAGGGACTGCGCTGTGCAGTCCCTCTCGGCGATGGCGATGATCGCTGATGGTGAGCTCGATTACTTGCCTGTTGTAACGCCCGCGGCGTTGGATTGAACATCTGCCTTACGTTGGGCATTCACGGCGTTTTCTTGACGGTTTAACTGACGCTGTTCTGCTTTTGTGATGTGACCACCATCCGCCGCTGCATCAGCGCGTTCTTCTTTTCTGATGGCGGTATCTTCTTTATTTAACTGCTTACCTTGGGCCTTTGTCAGGCTACCGTTTTTCACGTCTTTGGCATTGACTGCCTTTTCATGTTTTTCACGGGCGATCACTTCAGCGCGACGTGGATGTTCTTTCGCGAAGGTGGAGTCCTGTGCAAACGCAGATTGGATCGAGAGAACTGCTAAGCCGGCGAGGATTGCGGTAGAAGCGATATGACGAGTTGTCTTGAACATGATTGACTCCAGTTTAGTCGGTTAATGGTGATGTTGGGTGGTCATCAATTTGATGCATCCATGTGCCTAATAACGCTGCTGATGTCCGTGGGGATGACGACTGAAACGTGCTTTATTGTTTTATACATTAACGGAGTGTATCAATAGACTGTGGTGGTCAGATCGGGTTGTTGTTAATGTCTTGGGGCCATTTGATGGATTTTAATGGAGTTATTTATCTCATTTGCGACAGCTTATTTGCCTCTTGCTTTGAAATTTTGTGCTCGCTTTTTATATTTGTGCAAATATAAAGTGGTATGATGATCGCTGGCGCCAAGGATGTCGATCGTTCGAATGATATAAAGCGTTTGTTTATTGCAACTATATTTGTGCAAATATAAAAACCTCAGTAAAATACGCGATAAATCAGATAAATATGCTGATCTATCACCACATCATTGACGTACACCATCTAGAGGAACTACAAATGAAAGCCGCAAAGTCACTTGCATGCATCGGTATTGTTGGATTCGTATTAGCCGCTTGCAGCAGCGCGCCAGTTAAACCTGTTGAAGAAGCAAAACCAGCACCAGTGATGCCAGCACCAGTGGCAGCGACACCAGCAACACCAGCACCTGTACAAGCTGCGGTACCTGCTTACCTTGATCCATCTAGCCCAATCTACAAAGAACGTAGCGTCTATTTCGATTTTGACCAATACACGGTAAAAACAGATTACAACGCGATGATCGAACGTCAGGGTAAATACCTGGCAGCGAATCCACAGTTGTCGATCAAAGTGGAAGGCAACACGGATGATCGCGGCGGCGCAGAATACAACTTAGCATTGGGTCAGAAGCGTGCAGAAGCTGTTGTTCGTGCGTTGAAAGTGTATGGCGTGAAAGAGACACAATTAGAAGCCGTCAGCTTTGGTAAAGAAAAACCAAAAGCAACAGGCGACAACGAAGCAGCATGGTCACAAAACCGTCGCGTCGATTTGGATTATCCACAGAAATAATCTATTTTTTCTGTAAAAACGACCAAAGCCGCTCAGCATTGCTGGCGGCTTTTCTTATAGATCAGCGAGTGGCGTATTGGCAGCACCTTCATCGGCATGCAGGGCTTCGATTAATTTACCGAGATCTTTTTCAAGGCGATTCAGTGTGCGGGTATCTAAGCTTGATAAAGCATCAGGTAAGACGCCAGTAAAAGGTGCGGGTGCCGTTTTTAAGATTTTTTTCCCTTTGGGGAGAATCGATAAACGAACAGAGCGGCGGTCAACAAGATCTTTTTCTGCGACGATCAATTCTTGTTTGATCAGGGCTTTCACGAGATTACTGGCAGTGGACTGATGGACATCCATTGCTTGGGCCAGATCATTCATGCCGATGTGGGGTTGTGCATCAATGACACTGAGTGCCCATACTTGTGCGCCGCCGATACCGGTCTCTTTTTCTACCTGTCGGAAATGCACCTTAACCGCGTTGACGACCACCCTAAATTGGCGGAGGACGCGCGTTGCTGGCACATTGCTGTAATCGGTGCTGTGCGCGCTGTTTGTCGCTGATGGGGCACCAGAGGCGTTTTTGTTGGTTGGTGTAGGCATGCGCTTATGATAGCGGATATCACGCACGTCGCAAAACGTCTACAGCATAAAATAAGTACAAGGATATCCAGGATGAAATTCGACCACCCTATTGTCAAGGCATTGAAGAAAGAATTGACGAACTGGAATATCTGGCAAACGCGTATTGTCGTCGTGACAATGGCGGCCATTGCGGGGCTGGTTGTTGTGGGCTTTACATGGCTATCAGAAAAAGCAGTAGCGATCTTTTTTCAACTGAACGCAGGATGCCGATGGCTGCCCCTGATCTGGACACCCGTCTGTGCCATGATTATTGTGTGGTTGACGCGGCGCTATGCAGCGGGGGCGGCGGGTTCTGGGATACCGCAAGTCATGGCTGCGCTTGATCCCAGTGTCCATCGTGCGAACCGGCCGCTCTTCGTGTCGCTGAAGCTCAGCCTATCAAAAATAATGCTCACCTCGGCGGGCTTACTCGGTGGATTATCCCTTGGTCGTGAAGGACCGTCTGTGCAAGTCGCCGCGGGTATTATGCTGTCGGCGCGTCGTTGGCTACCCGCCCGTGCCAGCGTCAACGAGCACGGCTTGTTGGTGGCTGGGGGCGCAGCGGGGATCGCCGCGGCGTTTAACACCCCGCTAGCAGGGGTGATGTTCGCGATCGAAGAATTATCTCGTTTACCCGAGCAACGCAGTAGCGGCTTGTTGGTCGCGTGTATCGTTTTGGGTGGTTTGATTGCGGTATCGCTGACAGGCAACGCCACATATTTTGGTGTGATTCATGCGACACAGGCGGGTCTGGCGCTTTTGTTACCGGGTTTGTTGGTGGCGATCGCGAGCGGAATGGCGGGTGGTGTCTTCTCGCGACTGGTCATTGCTTCCTTGAGCGGTCAAGGGCAGGATCGCCTAAGCGTATTACGCCGTCGTCATCCGATTGTGTTTGCGGGTGTCTGCGGCTTGCTGGTGGCGGTGATTGGTGTCGTGACGAGTGGCGCGACGTTTGGGAGCGGCTATTCACATACACGCCATATGCTTGAAGGTTCGGACAATACCGTCAGTATCTATGTCGTGTTTAAGTTTCTGGCGACGTGGCTGACGACGTGGTCGGGGGTACCAGCAGGAATTTTCGCACCATCGCTCGCCATTGGTGCTGCATTGGGCAATGACGTTGCGCAGCTCTTGCATTCCCCTTTAACCGCAGCCCTGATCGCCCTAGGCATGACAGGGTTCTTGGCTGCAGTGACGCAAGCGCCATTGACCTCGTTTATCATCGTCATGGAAATGGTGGATGGTCATGCCATGGTACTGAGCCTCATGGCTTGCGCCCTGATTGCTAGCGGTATATCGCGTATCCTTAGCCAACCTCTCTATCCTTCTTTAGCCCAGGTACAACTTAAACGATTACCAACGACTTCTTGATCGGGACATCGGCGTCGGCAGCGGTGGAGGGAATTCGATAAAATAGCGTCACCGAATATGGCCTCACGCTGGAGAAGATCTTGAAACGACCCTTATTCTTAATCATCGCAAGTATCGCAGTGAGCTTACCTGCTGTCTGTTTTGCTGCCAATGAAGAGATCCAGGTGTACATGGATGACATGAGTGAACCCGGACAATTGGGGGTCGATGTGCATCATAACTATGTACCTTCGGGTGATGCGAATGCTCCTTATCCTGGCGGTCTTGCTGCACGTCATCAGTACCGCTTAACTCCTGAGTTTTATTATGGTCTGACAAACAATCTTGAGTTGGGATTGTATTTACTGACCGCCAGAGCCAGTGATGGGACTGCCCATTTTGAAGGCGAAAAGGTCCGCGTCAAGTACATCGCACCGCATGATGCGGACAATGGCGCGTTTTGGGGCGCGAACCTTGAAGTCGGTCGCACTAATCTCTACGCGTCGCCGCAAGCATGGAATGCAGAACTCAAAGGCATTATCGGGTATCGCTCTGGTCGCTGGACATTTGCCATGAATCCGAATGTTGATTGGAGCTTGTCCGCTGGTGGTGGACCAGTCACCTTAGATGTCGACGGCAAGGTGGCGTACAAAGTGACGGAAAAGACCCAGATTGGTTTCGAAACCTATAATGAACTGGGACCCTTACGCCATTTGCAAGGCTGGAGCCAAAATAGCAAGACGGTTTATCTGGCGTTAGACCATGATTTTGGCGCATTTGATCTGAATGCGGGCATCGGACGAGGTGTCACCAGCGACGCCGACAAGTGGGTGGTGAAGTGCATTATAGGTACCCATTTTTGACGGCAGCATGAGCGCGGCTTCTCTGATAGCATGCAAGCCTAAAGAAAACATGTAAGTTTTTTCGTTGCCAGACGACTACATGAGGCATGGCGTATGCTTCATGATGGACATGACAACGTGATGCATGACCTGCAATGACTACTATCGGAGTTTTTATGACACGTTACAGCAAATCCGCAGAGGCCATTAAAGCCCTGACCCCTGAACAGTTTCATGTGACCCAGCGTAATGGCACTGAAAGACCGGGTACAGGTGAATATCTCAATAATAAAAAACCAGGGATCTACGTTGATATCGTTTCAGGCGAACCGTTGTTTGCCTCGTCCGATAAATACGAATCCGGTTGCGGCTGGCCTAGTTTTACGAAACCGATTACCCATGGTTTTATCAAAGAATTGCATGACGAGAGCCACGGTATGCGTCGCATCGAAGTGCGTTCTACGCATGGTGATAGTCACCTTGGGCACGTATTTCCGGATGGTCCTCGTGATCGGGGTGGTCTACGCTACTGTATTAACTCGGCGTCGTTACGCTTCGTGCCATTA
This sequence comes from Undibacterium sp. MH2W, assembly GCF_049340215.1. Lineage (NCBI taxonomy): Bacteria > Pseudomonadati > Pseudomonadota > Betaproteobacteria > Burkholderiales > Oxalobacteraceae > Undibacterium > Undibacterium sp. MH2W. The sequence continues at coordinate 403,811 of NZ_JBMPPA010000002.1, forward strand.
GAAAACATGGTCGCTGAAGGTTATGGCGATTACCTTGATCAAATCGAAGGAGCATAAGATGACAACAGAACGTGCCGTACTGGCAGGGGGATGTTTTTGGGGTATGCAGGATTTGATCCGTAAGTTGCCGGGCGTTCAAAGCACTCGCGTTGGCTATACCGGCGGAGACGTCAAGAATGCGACTTATCGCAATCATGGCACACATGCTGAAGGGATTGAAATTCACTTCGACCCCAGCGTGATCAGCTATCGTCGTTTGCTTGAATTCTTTTTCCAGATCCATGATCCGACGACGCCCATGCGTCAGGGTAATGACCGCGGCATGTCTTACCGTTCGGCGATTTACTTTGCCAATGAGGCGCAACGTCTTGAAGCAATCAATACGATTGCGGACGTCAACGCGTCTGGCCTGTGGCCTGGCAAAGTCGTCACCGAAGTCGCGCCAGTCGGCGATTTTTGGGAAGCGGAGCCTGAGCATCAGGATTACCTAGAGCGGCATCCGAACGGCTATACTTGTCATTTTCCGAGAGCCAACTGGGTTTTGCCACGCCGAGCGACGTAAACGGATGTCCTCGTGTCGCGACGACGGTTGTCTTGTGATGACGAAGTCTCTTTCAAAAAGAAGTGCTATGAAACAAAGCTTTGCTCAACGTTGTGTGCGCTCTGCCGCGATGGCGCTCTCATTAGCGGGTGTTGTGCTGATGAGTGCGTGCACCAGCGTTGCTGACGGATCAGCGGTTGCGACAAACAATCCTTCCATGATTGGTCTTCCCTTGGTGCCGGGCTGGTTTGAAGGACATCGTGTCTGGTATGTCACGACGGATATTTCTGACAAAGCGATGGCAGATGCCGGTCAAGCCAATTATGTTCCGCGTCTTGCCAACGCCTTACCGCCCGAGCCGCCGGTACCCGGTAAGCCCTCGGCGGTTGAACGCATTTATAAATTTATGAATGTGGATCAGCCAAGTGTGTTGCCGTCGATTCCACAACCGATGGGCGGTGGCAATACCAACGTGAACTACAGCCCCTTCTGGCAACTCTATGCGGTATTTTGGTTGCCAGGTAAAACACCCCATGAACTTCGCTCAGAACAAGAGCTACTCGATGCCCAAGATCAGGGGCTCGTCGATATCAAACCATTGCGGATTATCGTGAATTGCCCGGTCGTTCAAGTTGAACAGACGGTACTGCAAGGTGCAAAGCGCCTTTGATCGTACGGTATGGATTAAAACAAGGCCTGTTGTCGACTGGTCAGCGCGTCAAAGTCATCATGTAATAACGGCAGAATCGCATCCGCGATCGGTTTGAGCTGATTCGACAGGTAATGCTCGTAATCGATCGCTGCTTGTCGATTTTCTAGTGGTTCAGGGCCGTTGCGCGTGATGACATAACTAATCCAGCCGCCGTGTTGATATTGCAAAGGACGTCCACGTTGCAGATTGAATTCATCCGCAATGCGGGCAGCGCGGACGTGCGGTGGCACATTGCGCTGATAGTCCGCTAGAGAACGACGCAGCCGTTTCCGGTAGACCAAGGCGTGATCGAACTCACCATTGAGGGTGCGTCTGACATAGTCTCGCACAAAGGCTTGATAAGGTTGGCCTCGGAAGATTTGACCATAGAGTGTTTGTTGAAATTCTTGGGCCAATGGTGTCCAGTCTGAACGAACGGTTTCCAATCCCTTATAGACGACATCATCGCTCCCATCTGGGCGCGTGTACAGACCCGCGTATCGTTTCTTGCTCCCTTCTTCTGTGCCACGAATGGTGGGCATAAAGAAGCGGCTGTAGTGTCGTTCAAACTGAATCTCTAAGGCACTTTCTAATCTCAGAGTGGATTGTAAGTGTGTCTTCCACCAGTCGTTAATGGACGTTACCAAGGCGTTGCCGATGTGTCGTGCATCCTCATCACTATGGGCTTTTTTGAGCCAAACAAAGGTCGAGTCGGTATCACCATAAATCACCACGTAGCCTTGTTGCTCAATGAGCTTGCGGGTTTGGTGCATGATTTGATGTCCACGCATCGTGATCGACGATGCCAGACGTGGATCAAAGAAGCGACAACCCGTCGAACCCAAAACGCCATAAAAGGAGTTCATGATGATTTTCAGGGCTTGTGATAGGGGGGCATTTTTTTCTCGTTTTGCGACATCACGTGCTTCTGAGATCTGCCGTACGATATCCGGCAGGCAATGCTTGTGTCTGGAAAAATGTGCGCCGATAAACCCAGGTACCGAGGCATCGTCCTCTGGGTGGTTAACACCTTCAATCAGACCGACGGGATCGATCAAAAAGCTGCGGATGATGGAGGGGTACAGGCTCTTGTAGTCCAATACCAGCACTGAATCGTATAAACCTGGCTGAGAATTCATCACAAACCCACCCGGACTGGGTTCGCCATGGATGTCACCAAGGTTCGGTGCAACATAACCAAGCCGATGCATCGAGGGCAGGTAGCGGTGGGTGAAGGCGGCGACCGAGCCACCACTGCGGTCTGCAGCTAAGCCCGTAACAGTGGCGCGCTCCAACAAAAATGACATCAGTTCCGTTTTGGCAAAAATTCGCGTAACGAGCTCACAGTCTTTGAGGTTATAGGTGGCCAACGCGGGTTTGTCTTCATCAAATCGGCGCTGGATCTCGTCCATCCGTTGATACGGATTATCAGTCGCTTTGCCTTCACCCAATAAGGTCTGCGAGACAAATTCCAGACTGAACGACGCAAAATGCCACGTTGCTGATTTTAATGCTTCAATACCATCAATCACTAATCGTCCGGCGATACCAGCAAAGTAGTGGTCTTGCCGCTGATGCTTACGCCACTCCATGACACTGCCATCACGGCCAAGCGTCAGCGGGATACGAAGGTGTTCTGCGTGTTGCTGCAAGATGCGCAAATCAAATTGCACCAGATTCCAGCCAATGATGGCATCGGGATCATGGGTTGTGATCCACGCGATGAGTTTTTCAAGGAGCGCCGCGCGGCTGTCACAATATTCCATCGCAAAATCAAGCCCACTGGCATCGCCATTCGCCGGCCCCAACATGTAGACTTGGCGCTGACCGCAACCTTCTAATGCAATCGAATACAACTCACCATTCATACTGGTTTCAATATCGAGCGACACCAAGCGTAATGATGGACGGTAGTCCGTTGCGGGCTTTATATCCGTCGCAACGACCTTACTTTGTGCTTCTGTTGTGGTGCGTAAAAGCACAGGTGCGGTGATAAAGCGCTCCATCAAATAGCGATCCGGCGGCTGCACATCGGCCTCATAGACATCAACACCCGCCTGACGTAATCGCCGTTCAAGCTGACTGAGCTGGCGATAGTGGGTGCAATAGAGTCCTAGGACAGGACGCTGCTGGAAATCCTTTAATGCCAATGGTCGCAGTTCAGCGCCTTGTTGCTTGCTAGACGGTTGTTGTTGCAATACCCGCTCTGAGAGCGCTCGATGTTCGGCAGGAATAAAAGCAATGCAAGACTGGCGTGGCAAACGCACAAGCCGAGGGCCGTTGTTCGTGGCGATCCAAAAGCTGATCTCGATACCGTCAGGCATATCGCGCCAATGACGGGTGAGGATAAAACCGAGTTCGGGGCTTGTTTGTAGATCAGTCATGTGGCGGCAATAAATGAGTCTGTGCAACCTTGATCACACTACGGGTCAGTCCTTCTAACAAGGAAGAGGCAGAGCGCGCCTGTTGCCAATACAGCGGAATGTCTAACGGTGTCTGTGACACGAGCTCAACCAATGCACCACGATCAAGATGGGCTTGGATCAATGTTTGAGGGTGCAAGCCCCAGCCCATGCCAGCGATGGCTGCCGCAACAAACGCATGTGCCGAGGGTAAAGTATGGCGAGGGAGTTCGACATGCTGTTGGCAGTAGCGGTGCACCCACCGCGTCTGCAATTCATCTTTGCTGTTGAATACCAAGCTCGGTGCGAGGGCGAGGCTCGTGTTACTGACACCCTCTGCAAAATAGCGGGCCATAAAATGGGGACTTGCCGCGGCAATGTAGCGCATCGATCCCAATGCGCGGCTGTTGCATCCAGACGGCGCTTGTGGGCTGCTGGTGACTGCGGCTAAGACTTTACCAGAGCGCAGCCAGTCGGCAGTATGGTCTTGATCATCCACCGCGACTTCCATGAGCACGGGCGCGGTCGCCGCAAAGCTGGTCAGTGCTGGCGCAAACCACGTGGCTAAACTATCGGCATTGACCGCCACCGGTAAGGGAACACGTGTGGGCGCTTCTTGTCCCAACGACGGAACCGATGACTGTAATTCGTGTTCTAGCAAGCGCACTTGATCCACATGCTGACATAAGCGACGCCCTGTATCAGTCGCCACGCAGGGTTGGCCGCGCACGATTAACGCGGCGCCGACGCTTTCTTCGAGCAACCGAATCCGCTGTGAAACGGCCGAAGGCGTGACATGCAGCGATCGCGCGGCCCGTTCGAAGCTGCCTTCTCGGATCACCGCGGCTAAGACAGATAACGAGGCATAGTCCAGCATCAGATTAGTTTTACTTCATTTACTTAAGAAATTGTAGTTTGACTTCATTTGATGAACGTTGCAAGCTGGCGGTATGACAAATCTCACTTTCTCTCTCGCTGGCACCGTACTTGCCGTTCCTGCCGTCCCTGCTTTCACGCAAGGCCTCGCCCTGAGCCTCGGACTGATTGTCGCCATTGGTGCGCAAAACGCCTTTGTCTTACGGCAAGGGCTGCGGCGCGAATACGTGGGGAGTATTGTGCTGTTTTGTGCGGTGTGCGATGCAGTGCTGATTGCGGCGGGGGTGTTTGGCATGTCTGCAGCCTTGGGTGAGCGCCCACTACTTACAAAAATCTTGTCACTTGCGGGTGCGGTGTTTTTAGCTACCTATGGTTATCAAGCATTGCGACGTGTCACGCAATCCAATCAATTGCGACCAGCGGAAGCGGCCAGTGGCATGCGACGCATCAGCGTGTTATTGCAGGCGGCGGCTTTTACGCTGCTCAACCCCCATGTTTATCTGGATACGGTCTTACTTCTTGGCAGCATTGGCGCGCAACAACCCCCCGATTTACGTGTGTGGTTTGTCGCAGGTGCCTGCTGCGCCAGCGTGGTGTGGTTTGCCGGACTGGGCTTCGGTGCCCGTTGGCTAGCGCCTTTTTTTGCTCGACCACGTGCGTGGCAGATAGTCGACGCCTTGATTGGAGTAACGATGTGGGTGCTGGCGCTGTCGTTGATAGGGCGAGTGATCCGTTAATGTGCTTTTTTTGATTAGCACAGGCGTGGATCACGTCGCTATTGATTGATCCCCTAAATCACCCCAGACGCCTTCAGGCGGTCAATCTCTTCTGCAGAAATTCCCAATAAGGAGTGCAAGACATTGTCTGTCGCTTCGCCCAGCACGGGCGGTGCGTGGCGTACAGGAAGGCGTTCGCCATCGAATAAATAGGGTGGTGCCAGTACCTTCACACTACCAGCCACGGGATGCGCTTGCGTCGTGACCAGACCCGCATCGCTGACGCGTTGTGAGGTGAGGCTTTCGTATAAACCAGCGACCATACCGCAAGGGATGCCTGCGGCGGTTAATTTATCCAGCAGCAATTGACGCGGGCGACTCGCGAGTTCTTGGCGTATCAACGGAAACAGCACATCACGGTTGGCAGCGCGTTGTAGGTTGGTCGCAAACCGCGCATCGCTCGGAATATCGGGACGATCGATGACCTCCTGACAAAAACGAGTGAACTGCGCATTGTTGCCAACTGCAATCACGACCGGCCCATCGGCTGCTTCAAAGACGCCATACGGCACAATCGATGGGTGGGCGTTACCGAATCGTGGCGGATCTTTTTCCTGTAGCAAGGCTTCCAGACCATAATAAGCGGTGATCATTAAACCGCAATCGAATAAGGCCATGCCAATATCACGCCCTTTGCCTGTCGTTTTGCGCTCATAGAGGGCGGCGAGAATGGCCTGTGCTGCGTACATGCCGGTCATCATGTCCACCACCGCTGTTCCGAACTTGAGTGGCGGTTGGCTGGCTTCGCCGTTGAGAGCCATTAATCCGGCTTCGCCTTGAATCACCAAATCATAACCAGGGCGGCTTGCCTCGGGGCCGGTTCGGTCATATCCCGTAATCGAACAATAAATCAAACCAGGATGATCGACACGCAGTTGCTCGTATCCGAGCCCCATTTTTTCAATACCGCCAAATTTAAAATTTTGAATCACGACATCCGACTTCAATGCCAGATCGCGGGCAATTTGTTGTCCTTCTGTTGTTTGCAAATCCAAGCATACGGAGCGTTTGTTGCGATTGACGCTATTGAAGTAGGGTGTTTCTGTGTCCCCGATACGCAAGCCCCAGTCGCGGGTATCATCGCCGCGTTGAGGGTGTTCCACTTTAATCACTTCGGCACCTAAATCGCCGAGCACCATGCCACACCATGGTCCCGCCAATACCCGAGAAAGATCGAGAATGCGGATACCTGCGAGTGGCAAGGCAGTATTTTTTTCAGACATAACAACTCCATTGATTGAGCATCGCGGATAGCCTCGATGGCACGGACTATGTTCCCCGCAGCGCAGCGAAACGGGCAGGACGTTTTTCTAAAAAGGCATTAATCCCTTCCGCGGATTCGGTATCACCTTGTGATTCCACCATGTAGCGCGCTTCGAGCAGCATGTGTGTCTCTGCATCATTGTCATACGCTGCCTGACATAATGTTTTGATGCGTGCAGTAGCGCGTTCAGGGCCTTGCGCTAAGCGCTCTGCCAACGCAATCGCTTCTTGGAGTGCGGCATCAGGCTCAGTCAGGCGATTGATCGCTCCCAAAGCATACATCCGCTCACTGCCGATACGGTCGCCCGTCATGCTGAATTCTACCAAGAGGTGACGTGATAACACTTCGGATAAAAATTGTGTGATACCGCCGTCAGGTGTTAAACCGACTTTGCAATACGCAATAGAAAAAAACGCATCTCGTGCGGCAACGATCATATCGCAGGCAAACGCCAGTGACATCCCCGCACCGGCAGCACCCCCTTCAATCGCAGCGATCACGGGTTTCGTGCAATGACGTATTGAATGAATCAGCGTATGCAAGCCTTCGAGTGTTTCAGCACGCTGTGCAGCGGGGAGGGTACGACGAAGCTTCAGTTGGTTGAGATCGCCGCCAGAACAAAAGAAGTCGCCCGCACCGGTCAAGACAATCACAGCCACACTAGGATCGGTTTGCGCGTTCGCGAGCGCAGTCGGTAGCGCTTGGTAGAAACCGAGACTGAGTGCATTGCGTGCGCCGGGATTGTTATTGGTCAATATAAGCACCGCACCACGTTGCTCGCTGAGCAGCGCGGGGGATGGAGAAAGATTAGTCGACATCGGCGGTATCCTTGATCTGTTTCTTGAGCGCGATATAGCGTTGTAAGTGGGTATCTTCATCACCCAACTGATGATCGATCATGATCAAGCGTTTTGCGTAATGCGAAAGTGGTAGCTCCCACGTCATACCAATACCGCCATGCAACTGAATACTTTCTTCAGAAACCAAGGTGCCAATACGCCCAATCGTGAATTTGGCAGCGGAGACTGCACACTCTCGCGTCAGTCTGTCCATCTCCATAGCCGCCGCCGCATTGATGACGGCAGAGCGTGCCTGTTCGATCTCTAATAACACGTCTGCCATGCGATGCTGCAATGCCTGAAACTGACCAATTGGCACACCAAATTGCTTTCGCGTTTGCAGATAATCCAATGTCGCTGCTTTACAGACTTCCATCGCACCCAACGCCTCGGCGCATAATGCCAAGATGCCGCGAGCGGTCACGTGTTCAATGATCGGATACGCTTGATCGACGCTACCCAAAAGCGGTTCCTTACCGACCCAAACATCATCGAGCCGGAGCTCTGCAGCTCGGCCACCATCCACTAATCCAATCGCATGCACTGACACCCCAGGCGTGTTAGCCGGAAGCACAAATAAAGAGATACCATGCTCATCGCTTGTCGAACCTTGCGTACGCGCCGACACAATGAACACATCAGCGATGCCGCCATACATCACCATCGCTTTTGCGCCTTGCAACCGCCATCCCTCTTGCTCGGGTTTCGCGGTGGTTTCTACCCTCGTTAAGTCATGATGGGCATGGGGTTCTTCGTGGGCAAATGCAGCAATACTGCTGCCGTCGATGATTTTTTCTAGCCATTGTCGTTGCGCGTCATTGCCCACTAAGGCGATGGCGCTACCTGCTAATACGGCGCTACCTAATACAGGTTCAAGCACCAGACCGCGTCCGAGCGCTTCAAAAATGACAGCGATATCAAAACCACTTCCACCCAAACCGCCTTCTTCTTCACGAAACAAAGCAGCCATCGTGCCTAGATCAGCCAGTTGTTGCCACAATGCGCTACTGATCCCATGTTCTGATGCATTAATGCGATGACGTTCATCGATGGTGTATTGTTCGCTGATAAACCGGTTGAGGCTGTCAGCCAGCATGCGACGTTCTTCGCTATGGTCAAAATTCATGTTCTACCTCACAGTCCCAAAATCATCTTGCTGATGATATTTTTTTGAATTTCATTCGAACCGCCAAAGATGGATAACTTACGGCTGTTGAAGTAGTGTCCGGCCACGCCGCTGGCGCTGGTCAGTTCTGCAGGGAGCGTGGACGTGGCATCCGCTTCGGCGCTTGTCGGCAGTGCCCGCGCATAAGTACCCATTGCGCGACGGGTAAGCGAAAAAATTTCTTGGCGAATTTCTGTACCCCGAATTTTTAACATTGAACTTTCAGCGCCCGGTGCACCTCCTCCCGCCACACTTGCAAGCACACGCATATTGGTGGTTTTCATGTTATCGAGATCAATCTCCACCCGTGCAAGACGTGCGGCAAACACGGGGTCATCAGCGAGAGGTTTGCCGTGATGAGTGCGTGTTGCGGCAATCTGTTTGAGACGCTTGAGCGCTGCGACAGAAAATCCAATTCCTGCGATATTGGTTCGTTCATAGGTCAGCAGATATTTAGCGCAAGTCCACCCCTTATCTTGCTCGCCGACCAGATTGTCTGCTGGCACTCTTACATTGGTAAAGAAGACCTCATTGACTTCATGTGCGCCATCGAGCGTGATGATAGGACGCACTTCGATGCCCGGTGTCGTCATGTCGATGAGCAGAAAGCTGATGCCTTCTTGTTTGCGTGCATCGGGGTTGGTGCGCACCAAACAAAAAATCATATTGGCATGGTGACCCAAGGTCGTCCATGTCTTTTGTCCATTGACGATGAAGTGATCGCCCTCCGCATCAACGTCGCGCACAGCGCTGGTCTTGACGGCGGCAAGATCCGATCCTGCACCCGGTTCAGAATAGCCCTGACACCACCAATCCGCGCCATTCAAAATGCGTGGCAGCCAGTAGTTTTTTTGTGCTTGATTACCATACTTAATCAGCACTGGCCCCAGCATATTGACGCCAAACGGAACGACCCGCGGCGCATGAGCAAGGCAACATTCATGCTCAAAAATATATTTCTCAAAAACAGTCCAGTCCGGCCCGCCGTATTCTTTGGGCCAGTGATTGGCCAACCAACCACGCGCATGCAAAATCGCATGCCATTGTTCCATGTCGGCTTTGGATAGATGCTGTCCTTGTTTGACTTTATCTGACAAACGGGCGGGCAATTGTGTGCGTAAGAAATCTCTGACTTCTTGTCTGAACTGTTCTTCTTCTGCTGTGAACTGTAAATCCATCTCACTCACCCTCAATAAATTTCAAACAAACCCGCTGCACCCATCCCACCTGCGATACACATCGTCACGACGGCGTACTTGACGCCACGGCGGCGTCCTTCCAGTAGCACATGACCCACCAGACGTGCCCCTGTCATACCAAAGGGATGACCGATGGAAATCGCGCCGCCATTTACGTTCAGGCGTTCATCGGGAATGCCCAAGCGTTGCTGGCAATAAATCGCCTGTGATGCAAAAGCTTCATTGAGTTCCCACAACCCAATATCCTCGATCTTCAAGCCGTGGCGTGCGAGTAGTTTAGGGACGGCAAATACAGGCCCAATGCCCATTTCATCCGGTTCGCATCCTGCCAATGCTAGACCCCGAAATGCGCCCAGTGGCGTGACATTGGCGCGGCTCGCTTCTTTGGCTTCCATCAACACGCAAGCGGATGCGCCATCGGATAACTGTGATGAATTACCTGCCGTAATAAAATGCTCTGCACCGCGTACAGGTGGTAGCTTTGCCAGTCCTGCCAGCGTGGTGTCGACGCGGTTACAAGTATCGACATCGATGGTGACATCGCGCTGAGTAACGGTACCGGTCGCTTTGTCTGTGACAGCCATGGTGGTGCGGCACGCGACAATTTCATCCCGGTAGCGACCAGCGGCTTGTGCCTCAGCGGTTTTACGTTGGCTTTGTTCAGAGAATACATCCTGAGCTTCGCGACTAATTCCATAACGGGCAGCTACAATATCCGCGGTTTCGATCATCGGCAGATACAAGTCAGGTTTGTGTTCAAGAATCCATGGATCCAGACTGCTCGCTCCATCTTCTCGGGTGCGAATCTGTGAAATACTTTCCACACCGCCCGCAATCATCGCAGGCGCTCCATCAACGACGATGCGGCCTGCGGCCATGGCAATCGCTTGCAGTCCTGATGCACAGAAGCGATTGACCGTCGTGCCGGCAATGCTGATGGGCAAGCCAGCGCGGATGATCGTTTGACGCGCAATATTGCGCCCCGTAGTGCCTTCGGGATAGCCGCACCCAAGAATGGCGTCTTCAATGCATGAGGGGTCGATGCCCGCGCGCTGCACAGCGGCACTGACCGCAAATGCGGCGAGAGTTGGACCAGGAGTGATATTAAACTCGCCGCGATGGGCTTTGGTGAGCGGGGTGCGTGCTGTTGAGACAATGACGGCTTCGCGCATGGTGTGATCTCCTTCGTTATATTTTTGTGGAATGGTGCTGACAGTGCTCAGAGGTGATTGAGACTATCGAAATTTTTCCCCTGTGCGACTAATTCGACGAGCAGCGGGGAGGGTGTCCAGAACAAGGGATCGGCTTGTGCAAAGGTGCGGATGTCCGCCAAGATCTGCGGCAAACCCACTGTATCGGCATATTTCATGGGGCCACCACGGTGACGTGGGAATCCGTAGCCGTTGATAAATGTGACATCGATATCGAGGGGACGTAAAGCGATCCCCTGATGCACGACGTTCGCGCCTTCGTTGATCATCGCTGCCATATAGCGGCGCAGAATTTCTTCGTCGGAAAAGGTGCGTGGGGAGATACCGACCCGTGCTTGTTCGGCGTCGATGATCGCGAGGATGTCGGGATCTGGCAGACCATGGCGAGTGCCATTGGGATACAAATAATAGCCACGCCCGGTTTTTTGTCCAAACCAACCACGCTCACAAATACGATCCGCAATCTGCACATAGCGCGCTTTGGGATCGCGCGTTGCTGCGCGGCGTTTGCGTGTCGCCCAACCAATGTCGCCCCCGGCCAGATCAGAGACTTGAAATGGTCCCATTGCAAAGCCAAAATCGACCATCACCTTATCGATCTGGTAAGGAGAGGCGCCATCTTCCATCATGTGATCCGCTGCTTGACGGTACACAGCTAAAATTCGATTGCCGATAAAGCCATCACAGACGCCCGCACGGACTGGAATTTTTTTCAAGGTCTTCGCGAGCGCAAACGCCGTTGCGACGACATCGGCAGCCGTTTTCTCCGCGACGACGATTTCCAGTAACTTCATCACATTGGCAGGCGAAAAGAAATGTAAGCCAATCACATCGGCTGGTCGGGAGATGCTGGCAGCGATGTCGTTGACATCGAGGTAGGAGGTGTTCGTTGCTAAAACGGCGCCCGCATGACAGACGCGGTCTAGCTCTGCAAAAACCGCTTTCTTGACGGCCATGTCCTCAAAAACAGCTTCGATCACGAGATCCGTTTCGGCAAGTGATTCATAGGTCAAGCTACCTTGATAGCGTTGCATAATCTGCGTTTTTTGATCAGCAGTCAGACGCCCTTTGGTGATGGCGTTATCGAAGACTTTATGGATGTATTGACTCGCTCGGCTGAGTCCCGCTTCATCGCGCTCAACCAATGTGACGGGCAAGCCGTGTTCTAACAACGCAACAGCAATCCCAGCACCCATGGTGCCACCACCGATCACGCCAGCACTGGTGATTGTACGAGCCGTCGCGGATTGGGTTTCTGGTGCTAAAAAAACCGCTTGCTCGGCGTAGAGAACGTGGGCGAGCGCCGCATCCTTGATTTCTTGCGCAACATCATTTTGCATAGTGAATGACTTTCAATGAGACGGCGTTCCGCAACAACGCAAGCGGCCAAACGCCTAGGTTGAATCCTCATTGATTGTCATCGCAAAGTGGCTTGTTGACAATCTCCTTACTTCTTGACACTGCGTCAAATTAAATTTGACAATAAGCTTCCAAAAACGGCGATGTGGCAGCACGCATGCGGCCTGATGTTCAACGCCATATCTGACTCAGCGCGACGATCTTTTCACTTAAGAAATGAATCACGGCACGGGTGGAGGGGGATGGGTATCTGTTGGGTAACGTCAAAAGATAGAGGTTACCCCCCAGATCCGCTACGCGGTAGTCTGGGAGCAAGGGCTCTATTCCCGCGTAGGCAGGCATATACTGGACATAGGCAGGCAATAAGCCAACGCCTAAGCCCTGAGAAACGGCATCGGCCAGCAGTGGGAAATCGTCGGATTGCAAGCCCGTCGTCATATCAACCGTATGTAAATCGTTGTCGTAAAGCGTATGCGCGAGCTTCAGATTGACCCGGAGACCAGGATAGGGTGACGCCACCAAAGGATGATGGGCAAGGTCACTCGGCTGAAGAATCGGTCCATGCCGTTTTAAATAGGCAGGCGAAGCAAACAATTGCCAATGGATCGGACATAGGTGTTTGGCCACACAGTCCATCGGCGGCGTGGTCGTGATCTTGAGCGCCACGTCCACCTCGGCGGCAATCAGATTGTGGATGCGGTTGTTAAACGTCACATTGAGTGTAATGCCCGGATGTAATTTGGCAAATTCCAGCAACATCGCCCCTGCGTACATCCGCCCAAATCCTGTGGGTACACTGATTCGTACATGACCACGCAAGGATTGTCCCAAACTATCAATCGATGCCCTTGCCGTGCTTAACTCGGCCATCATCCGTTGGCCATACTCATACAAAATTTGCCCAGCTTGCGTAAGCTCCAGACTCCGCGTTGAACGCCGCAAGAGCTGCGCCCCCGCCTCGCGTTCGAGTAACTTCAGCTGATGACTGATATTAGACCGTGTCATATTGAGCCGTCGTGCCGCCGCACTCAGACTACGCGCATCAACCATCTCCAGAAACATACTGATCAAATTCAGATTCATCGCTTTGTTGAATACAATTAAACAGAGTGTTTGATAGTAATCACTTTTATGCGAGGCGACAATGGGGAAGATTGACGTGGAAAATAGCCGTCATTGAGATAAAACTAACCCATCCGATATATAGTTTAATGAAGAGGCCGTCAGTATCAGACAGGCGGGGTCTATTTTTTCCTTCAACGAAGGAATCGCGTGGACTGAGAGGCGTGTCTAAAGGAAAAATATACTGCATTGTATTTTTTTAGTCATAATGCCCTCATAACACAACACAGAACAACGCAACACAGCACAACATACTGAAAGGTAACGGATGTCTATTGATCAGCTCATCAAACAATTAGAAACACAATCCACGATCACCATCCCTGCAGGGTGGGGACAAGGGCGCGCGACCTTTGGTGGCTTATTGGCAAGTCTGATGTTGAGTCGTTTGCATGCGACGCTGGGTGATCTCACCCAAGACCGGGTGCTGCGATCTGCCACGATTTCCTTCATCGGCGCGGTGGCACCGGGTGAGGTGGAGATCAAAGCGGAAGTGATCCGTAGCGGAAAATCAGTGACGCAGGCGTCGGCAACGTTGCTGCAAGACGGTGCGGTGTTAGCGATGTTGCTCGCCAATTTTGGTAGCAGCCGTCCTTCTTCGATTGATATTCCTGCGAGTATTCGTCCACCCGAAGTGAAGTCGCCAGACGATGCGATGAAGTTTGGTTACATCCCAGGTTTGATGCCAGAATTTATCCAGCAAGTGGATCTACGTTGGGCCGCAGGCGCGTTGCCTTTCAGCGGTGCGCCGCAAGCGGATTTTGGTGGTTGGATGCGCTGGAAAGATACCTTCCCAACAATGACCCGTACCCATTTGCTCGGTTTGATTGACGCTTGGCCCCCATCTGTGTTGCCGCTACTCAAGGGGCACGCGAACGCGAGCACACTCAGTTGGAATATCGAATTTCTGACACATGACTTGAGTAAGACCAGTGAGCATTGGTGGCAGTATCAAGTCACGACCGATTATGCCCAATCAGGTTATGCACATGCCGTGGCACATATTTGGGACGATGAGAAAAATCTGGTGGCGATTAGCCGTCAGGTGACGACGGTATTTGCCTGATGAAACCACTACCTCGCCGTGAAGACTTACCTTTTATCGGCGAGATAGTGGTGTGTGTCGGACAGTTAATGTCCTTGCGCTTGCTGTTCAAGATCGGCCGCTGCTGCTTCACGGCCTGTTTTTCGCCAGTTATACGCCAACGCGTTCCGAGTGATTTTCGTCAGCGGGTGTGTGCCGCCCATGACTTTATTTTGAATCAAGAGGGCGCGCTGCAGAAGTGGCTCAGCCTCGGCATAGCGACCCTGTTCGTTGTACATTGAACCAAGGGTTTGCAAAGACTCAGCAACGTCGCTGTTATCCTTTCCCTTGCTCGCTTCGCGTAACTTCCACGCATGCTTGAACTGTTGTTCAGCGTCAGTATAACGATGTTGTTTGGCATAGAGTTCACCAAGATATTGATACGAAGAATCGAGATTGAAGTTTTCGGCGCCAAGCGCGTCTGATTTAAGTTGTAGAGCACGTTTGAGAGAACGTTCAGCAGCGTCGAGCTGATTGAGATGAATTTCTACCCGAGCCAAATTATCAAGGATGAAACTCAGCCACAAATCATCTTCACCCCCTAACTCTGTTCTTAACGCTACAGCGCGCTGGAGGAGTTCTTGTGCTTGTTGATACCGCTCGGTTAAATCATAGACAGTACCAAGAAGCACCATCGAATTAATCATCTTATATTGCTCTTTTTTTCCGGCTTTTTCTCTGATCGCGTTGACTTCCATCAGCGATTTTTCTGCCTCGGCATAGCGACCCATAAAAACCATGTTCTCAGCAAGTGCCGCCATGGAAATGGCTGTAATACTATTTTTCTCACCAAATAGTGCGCGCCGAAGAGCATAAGCTTTGTTGTGGTAATCGATTGCTTTATCGATTTGTTCCACTCTTGTATAAAAGTTACCCAATTCGGATAGCCCCTCGGCCACATCTTTCGATTGCGCACCGGATCTTTGTTCGCGAATAGCAAGTGCCTTCAAAAAGAAAGAAGCGGCCTTATCGTTTTCAAATAGATCACGATAGATATTGCCGTTGATTTCGAGCGCATCAATGCGTTGATCCGTATTTTTTTCGTCACCTGCCTGAACAAGCGAAAGGAGTCTCTCGGCATAAGGAAGACCTTTCTTACTTTCGCTCATAAAGAAGTAGTAGAGAGAAGTGGATTTCAGTTGTTCGATCAATTCTTCATGATCATTGCTAGGCTGATCTTCCGCCAGTTTAAGCGCACGCAGTTGAATGGCTTCTAAACGTTGATAATCATTAACACGTGTATAAGCGTCGATTAAGGTCTGTGTCTGCACAAGGTCGCGAGGTTCATCGGCAATGGCGAACCATTTCTGAGCTTCGTTTGGATTGCCATGTCTTTGGTACCACTTGGCTAATTGCACTTGGCTTGTGATTGATCCTAATTTTGCGGAATCAAGAAAAAAATGTTCAGCCATCGACGCATTTTTTTCAACGCCTACTCCTCGCTCGTAACATAGCCCTAATAAATACATCGCGTTAGCGTTGTTTCCTTTTGCTGCATCGCCGAGAATTTTTACCCCTTTTTTGATGTCCAATGCAACGCCATTGCCATTTAAATACATTTGGCCTAAGTAAAGTTGGGCGTCAACGTTTCCTTGGCTCACCGCTTTTTCATACCACTTGGTTGCTAAATCAAGATTTTGGGCAACATCTCTTCCTTGCTGGTAGATCAGACCAACCGTAAATTGGGCGTCACTATCCCCATGTTCTGCAGCACGAAGATACCAATACAGAGACAAATCCTTGTTAACAGGAAAACCACGCCCGAATTCGTAATTTCTTCCGAGACGGAACTCGGCAGTGGCGTTGTTAAAGGTCGCCGCTTTTTCATAGAGACGGTTTGCTTCTGTATAATTTTTTCCGCCGTCAATATACGTTGAATACAGGTAGCCTAACTCAACCATCGCCGACGGGTTACCTTGGTCGGCTGCTTTTTTAAACCATGCGGTGGCTTTCTCTAGATTTTTCTCAACGGCTGTTCCATTTTCGTACATGACACCAACAGCATAGGTGCCGTTTGCGTTGCCATTTTCTGCGGCTTTGAGATACAACGCAAGCGCCATTTTTTCGTCTTTTTCAACACCTACGCCTGCTTCATACATGCACCCAAGGTTGTACTGTGCGGGAGTAAATCCTGCTTCCGCTGCTTCGCGATAAAGTGCAAAGGCTTGATGAACATTTTTGTCGACCGATTGACCATTTTCGTAGGCATATCCAAGATTGAAAATGGCTCTGATATGGTGCTGGCGTATCGCACGACGAAACCAAAATTCGGCATAACTAAAATCTTCTTCATCGCCTTCACCATCCCGGTACATTTCACCTAATGTATTCATCGCATCTGCGTTTCCTTGGTCCGCTGCCGCATGAAAAAATTGAAGTGCCTTGGTCATGTCTTCGCCGACACCGTTTCCCCGATGATAGCGGTCGCCTAATTCGTTTCGTGCTACTGCAGAGCCCAGTTCTGCAGCTTCTGTGAAGTAGCGAAGTGCTTGTGCCTTATCTGCTTCAACATCGATACCTTTGTCATATGCATTCGCTAAGGTCAGTAAGGCATCCACTTGTTTTTTCTCTGCGGCAGATTTGAGCCACACAAGCCCTTGCTGGGTGCCGTTGGGGACCACTTTCCCTGTCAAATAAAGTGCCCCAAGTGCCGCCTGAGTATCTGGATCGCCAGCCTCTGCATCGGGTAACCAAGCCGCTATTGCCTGCGCAGGTTGATTGGCGCGTAGCGCAGCGCGACCGGCTTCAAGGCGAGGATTATTGACCTGCAGCCGCTGTAGTTCGATTTTTGCTTGGAAAGTGAGATCTGAGCCAATGAGGCCGTCGGCCAGATACCAATGAAACGCCTGCCGAGCGCCTGCGAGATCATTGTTGGCGAGGCGTGATTGACCGATGTAAAACCATGCGGTATTGAGCGCAATGTGTTTGGCATCAGCGGGTAAGGTATTGGCTTTTTCAATGAGTTGTTCTGGCGTGATCAATCCTACTTGCATGGCAAGCACGGGGCGTGGCCATGGACCATCAGGAAATTCGCCGGCGATCTTCAACAAGTCAGGTGTTACTGGTTGTTTTGTTCTTTGCAACAGGGCGATGTCATCGATGATATCTGCCGTTACATTTGTCAATTTCTCCCGCTTCCCGCGCGCCAACTGATAACGTTCCATCGTCGCCAACGCTGCTTTTGTATCGCCAGTATAAAAATATGACCATGCTAAATTGCGTGTGTACGGATTGCTGTCTTCCGGGCGATCGTTGCCTGTCCACAATGTGTTACTGAGTTCAAAATTGCCAGCTAAGAAGGCGAGTTCACCTCGACATTGATCGACGCCTTTTACTTTTGTTTTCGTCTCAAGGCGACGGGTCAGCTCATTCGCAAAATTTCTAATGTCTCGTTCAACCATCAAATCTGGGCTCAACGTGTCACGGATAAAGCTACAAGCAGATTCGGGTGATGGTTCTTTATTTTCAGCTTGCATTGCCTGCATCGATCTTACTGCTTCGTTGGCGTAGCGTAAGTTGTCGAGGCTACGGAAGCCATAGCTCGACATTAAACTTGACGTAATGGCTGACTCATTCACACGCATTGAGTTAGAAACAAAAGGGTTCAGTTTCTTTACTTCCAGCTGGAGTGCGGGTACCTCCGCGGCAGGAATGACGGCTTGCTTTAACCGATAGTCCATCAAATAATCCAGGACATTTCCATGGAAACTGTAAATATCTTGGATCTTGAAATACGGGTTATTCAATGTTTCACCGTTTTCTGGGTCGCTTACACGTAACGTTTCGGGCCAGTGAATGCGTAATCGGTATCGTCCATGAAAATTGCCGCCTGCTAATTCGAAAGGAAAATTGCGTACCACCTTATCTGGGATGCCAATAGAGCCAGCAAGAATCTGACTATCGAAATCGATCGAATAGAAACCATCTTTATGATTAACCGCTTTGGGCAAGACATAGCGACCGATCATTTCTAACGTATTCTCGCTGCTATTGTCATTGATTTGCGGTGCGCCGTTCATCTTGATACCGGCATATGTTTTTTCGTAAAATGAGAGTAGATATTTCTTTTGCTCATTGGCCGACATGGCATTGATGCGTGCACGCATACCATCCGCATAATTTCCTCGGAAAATATCATGGGCTTCTAAGTTCGCTCTTCCGTTGAAATCCCTCAAGACAATATCTTCGACATGCTCAAAGCTTGGGCCGACATCGGCACGCTCAGGTAATGTGATCAACGCATTACTTTTTTTGTCGACGACTAACGCTGACGCACCAGGAAATGCCGAGGGCATCGTTGCTAAAGGTTCTGGTTGATTGGTACGTGTCGGGTCAACGTAATAGAGTTGACCATTGATGGTGACTTGGACAATGACATGATTAAACCATGTCGGAGAGTTCAATAATTTCGCAGGTAATTTCGGTGCATCAGCTGATAGCAAAACAGGCTTTGCATCAATACCAAGCTCTCTTAACAGACTCACCAACAGATAGCTTTTGTCTTTACAGTCGCCATAGCGTTTTTTGAGCACGACATCAGGTGCTTGCGGTCGATGCGAGTTTTCACCAATCGATACACTAAAGTAGCGAATTTCATTTTGCACCCAATGTAATGCTGCTTCCGTTTGCGCGGTTGGATTTGGTTGTTTGCGGAATTCAGCAACGAGATCCTTGAGGGCAGGTGTGGCAGGTAAAGGAGGAAAGAGATCGCTCGCCCATGCTGCGACCTCTTGCCAGTTCTGATATTCAGTCAATTGGAAGACGCGGCCAGCCAAGAAATCCGCTGGCGTTGACTTCTCGATTTCTATGGCATCGAGACCTTCGCTTTCAAAGCGAATGCGTTCCATATCGTTGACGGTATCGATCTGTGAGGGAATGGCGTCTTTCTGAAAGTCACCAAGTTGTCGCCACAAAAGAGGTCGGTTGCGCGGATGAAGCACACTGAGGCGCTTTCGTTCTACCGGTGCAGTACTGTCCCAGCCAAAATTCGATGACCAATGTTTTCCAAAAACAGGGTTGCTGCCTTCAATGGTGTAGACGATGGAGAGCGTGTCGCCAATTCGGACGTCGTCGAGCAATAGCTGTAAGGTCGTCGCACCACCAAGCATGCCGTTGTCAATATTGGTTTCACGCTGGAGAGGACGGATGCTGACACTGTTAGTACGGTCGAGTCGTTGGTTGCCGCGCAGAATCGTTACTTTATGGAGTAATAATTTTTCATATTGAGAGAAATAATCAATACTATATTGTCCAATGACACCAAGTGAACTGGAGTCATTGACTTGCAGAGCGCGTTGGTAAGTAACCGCAGGCACTGCACCGACAAACGCTTGGGTATCAGCAAGACGGATCACGACCGGATCCGTCCGCTCAGTCTGGGGGATGTCAGTTGCCAGATGTACCCATGTTGGTACAGGTGCGCCACGAACAAAGCCTGGTGTGTCGCTTGCTGATTTACTTGTTGGTGCGGCAAGAACGGTAGCGGGCAGCAGCACCGCTGCTGTTACGTAGGCGATATGCATAAAATGAAGTCAGGTTAATGTGAGAAGAAAATAAATTTCGCCGCAACAATGGCGATCCAGGCGATGCGCCAAGGCGTCAAAAATTTGTCGTCCGAATTGCTTGGGAGTTTGTCGTTGAGTTTTCTTGCACTCGATTTCAAGCTAAATCGACGCCAAGAGGGAACCTCTTGATACCATTTTTTCCACTCATCGAGATGTTGGGTGCTGATGATGATGGGCATGAGGTAAGGATACCGCTCTTGCATTTTTTCCAGTAAGGGGAGGAATTCCAGCAGATCTCCGTTACTCGGACGCTCGAGTTTTCTGCAACAGGTAATCGCCGAGCGACAATCGTCACGCGAAAAATCAGTCAACTGAAAAAAGCTTTCTCGCTCCGTGTACGCTTGGTCGAGAACGTAACCGATTTGTCCTAAACGATGCAGTCGAGAGCGGTCTGTGAGCCATTTGAACGAGGTCCCTGCAACAACGAAAAGGACTTCGTGTCCTCGTCGCCATCCGCTTAGTAGTAGTTCGACGATCCGCGCTTCGACGATCTCGCGGACAAAAAAATCATCCATCAGCGGATCATAAATACATTGATCCAGAATGGCTTTCATCTTCGCTTCATTCAGCGGAGCATCATGTTCAACGGCGTAAGAAAACTGTTCGTAGAATTGTTGAAATAAATGATTCGCGATACGAACGAACTCAGGAGGTTGGGTGAGCGGGGCTTGCTGCGTTGAGATCGGTGGTGCATCGCCGTCATGCGATATGTCGCTTGGAGGTAACGGGTCCGAAGAGGGCGCCAAAGACGGTTCCAAAGACGGTTCTAAAGATAGATCTAAGGATGCTGACGGTAACGTATCCGAGGAGGCTACGGGAGCAGCGTCGCTCATCACTTCTACAGAACCACCTTCGGTATCCTCTTGCGCGGCATGATTGGCCCAGTAGCGCCGCCACTGTAACGCTTGCTCGTAGATTTCGCGTAACTCTTGAAACCGTTGGGGTTCGGTGCTTTGGTCGATTAACTTTAATTCGCGGGCATAGGTACGCCGAATGGTACGCTCGTCGGCATCGCTTTGGAGTCCAAATCGTTGCAGGAAAAGGGGTGTATTCGTCATCGATGAATCCTGCGATCTACCAACTTGGGTCAGGTGTGGGTTGTAGACGGTTTTGACTTTCTATCTCTGTCAACACGGACTCAATGACTGTTTTTGCAGGTGCAATCACTTTATCGTCTTGTGTCTCTAGTGCCTGTTCAAACATGAAAATTTGTTGACCCAACCACACACGTTCGTCGCCTAATAACTGTTGATAGATTCTTTCCGCTTTCGCCAAAATCGTACGCGATTCGATCCGATCACGCGGGTGGATTTTGAGTGAGGCAATCGCGGCTAGTCGTTCAGTAATTTCTTGTTCAGACAAAATGCCTGGGTTACCTTCAATGATTAAGGTGTAAGGGTTTGCCCACTCTGCTGTTCTTGCCTCCACTTGCAACAGACCATTCACATCGTAGGTAAAACGGACGTCGACAGGATTTTCTTCGCACGGACCACTGCCTAACTTAACCCTGAGGCTCCCTAATTTAATATTGTCTTTGACCATGCGTGACTCGCCCTGATAGATGTTGAGTTCGAGGTATGCCTGGTTATCGGTGATAGGGAAATATTTTTTTACGCGGCTAATCGGTATAACGCTATTGCGTTCGATGATGGGATCAAAATGATCCGAAGAAAGACTGTTATCTGACAAGCGTTTAGAGACATCGATACCGAGAGAGTAGGGCGCGACGTCCGTCATCACGACTTCGCTCAATGCGCTATTTTTCATTTTAAGACCCGCCTGCACCGCGGCACCGAGCGCAATCACCTCGTCTGGATTGATGTCAACCGACGGGAAGCGGCCAAACATTCTTGACACCATACGTCTAACAATCGGCATACGGGTTGCGCCACCAGCGAGAACAATGCTGTCGAGTTCAGATGGGTGGATATTGGCATCGCGTAGTGCGCGTTCGACGGGATCACGCAAGCGTACCAAGAGCGGTGCACAGGCTTTTTCAAACTCAGCCTCTGTGAGGGTGAGGGAAAATTCTTTGTCGCGATATGAGAACTGAATGGTGGCAGATGCTTCTTTGCTTAGCTGACGTTTTGCTTGTTCTGCCGCCGCAAACAAACGTTGCATAAAGAGGGCTTCTTTCTTGAACCTGAGCGCTGTTTGGTTTGCTGCAAAAAAGAGATCATTGATGACACCGACAAAATCTTCCCCACCGAGAAAGTTATCGCCCGTGGTCGCCCGTACTTCCATGACGCCTTCAAATAAATCCAACACGGAGACATCGAAGGTGCCACCACCGAGGTCGAATACCAAGAATTTACTTTCCGCCTCACGTTGATGAATGCCATAGGCGAGTGCGGCTGCGGTCGGCTCATTGAGCAATCGCTCCACGTTTAATCCAGCGAGGCGCCCAGCTGTCTTGGTCGCCTTACGTTGCGCCTCAGAAAAATAGGCTGGCACAGTAATAATTGCCTCGGTGACGGGATGGCCAAGATAGGCTTCGGCATCCTCTTTGAGTGCACGCAAGATCAGCGACGATAACTCCTCTGGGCGAAAATCCCGCTTACCAATACGTACAATTCTTTCACTACCCATATAGCGTTTGAAGAGGGCGGTGGAACGCTCGGGGTGCGTTTGCAGGCGGTCTCGCGCAGCGTTTCCGATCAGTACGCTACCATCTTCATCAATACTGACGCAGGAGGGTGTCAGCATTTCACCTAATTTATTCGGAATAAGTTGTGGCCCTTTTTCTCCCCACACTGAGACCAAGCTATTTGTTGTCCCCAGGTCAATACCAATGATCATGCGTCGTTCTCACTATTTATTTATACTCTTATTAAGATAGTATCAAAAATAGGTGTGAGGGACTGCCAACATGTTGTTAATAAGGAATGAATTCAGCGTTTTTAGGCTTATCCACAACATTCCCACTCAACATTCGCACGCCACACTCGATCCAAGATTCCTACTCAACATTGTCCATTTGATCTTTTTTTGCTGATGAGCTAAAAGCGTCTGCGTCTGCATCGGCTGTCATGTGTTGCGTTCTAAGGATTTTTTCCTAAAATGCAACAAATTATGTGTATTCCAATTAGTAAAACCCTCTTATCTTTACTAGAATAAAAACGGCTGTTTTTTTTAAATGCAACAAATCGTTTCATCGCATTGAATTAACAATAAGCAACTTTTTGTCTGTCTCTTTTGATGGCATGATGCTTTTGGGCAATAATTTCTATTGCGCTTGAAGTCTCTTGACTGAACCAACGTCATATCCTCATTTCATGGTGGCAAAAATGAACATGTCAACGCTTACGGTGAAGTTCAAAATGGTGGCCGGTTATGCTGTCATTCTTGTTTTTTTGGTCATTGTGGCGATGTCTGGTTTATACGGCATGTCGCAATCTAACGATAAACTCAAGCAGGTGACTGAGGTGAACACAGTCAAAATGGCATTGTTGGAAGATATGTCGAATTCAGTGCATATCGTCTCTCGTGTCATTCGTTCACTGGCGTTGATCAGCGACCAAGCAGTTTATGAGCGGGAACAAAAGAAAATTGTCGCTGCACGAGATGAATACGACAAAGCGTTTGATGCCCTGAAAAAAATGTCACTCGATCGTGAGGGACAAGATTTTGTTGTGCAAATAGAGAAATACAGAGACCTTGCGCGACCCAAGAATAATCAGTTTCTTGAGATGGTCAAAACCGACAAAGAACAAAGCGTGGTCTTTTTACTCGAAATTGCCAATCCAGCCACTGCGCTTTGGCAAGACAGTCTTCATCAGTTCATCACATTACAGCGCGAAAAAAGTAAGCAGGATGAAATCACTGCCGCCAAAGAGTACAGTGATTTGCGGCTCATTATTATTCTGTTCTCCCTGCTAGCCGTGGTCTCTTCGATTGTGATTGGCACACTGATTACGCGTTCACTCTTGCGTCAGCTTGGTGCTGAGCCCAACTATGTTCGGGATGTGGCACGACAGATTGCGACAGGTGACCTGACGGTCGAGATTGATGTCGGTAATGCCAATCCCGATAGTTTGATTTTTGCCATCAATGCGATGCGAGATAATCTTGAGTTGATCGTCGCAAAGGTCGCGCAAGGTGCGGAGACGATCTCTAATGCAGCGCAGGAGATTTCTGTCGGCAATGCCGATCTTGCCGTGCGCTCCGAAAAACAGGCGGGAGCGATCGAAGAAACGGCCTCCTCGATGGAAGAACTGACGTCGACAGTCCGTCACAACGAAGACAACTCGCGCCAAGCAAACCAGCTCGCAGCGTCTGCGTCAGACGTCGCGTCCCAGGGCGGAAAAATGGTAACTGAAGTCATCGTCACCATGAATTCAATCAGTGAATCGTCAAAGAAAATTATCGACATTATCAGCGTCATCGACGGCATCGCATTCCAGACCAATATTCTTGCTTTAAATGCAGCGGTAGAGGCTGCGCGTGCCGGCGAACAAGGGCGCGGCTTTGCTGTGGTGGCGAGCGAGGTGCGTAACCTTGCTCAGCGCAGTGCGGTCGCCGCAAAAGAAATCAAAACATTGATCAACGATACCGTCGAAAAAGTCGGTACCGGCGCGAAAAAGGTCGATGAGGCAGGACACATTATTGAAGACGTGGTCACTAGCGTCCGTAAGGTGTCTGACGTGATTAGCGAAATCTCTGCTGCAAATACGGAACAGACAGCGGGATTAAATCAAATTAATCAGGCCATTACGCAGCTAGATGAATCGACCCAGCAAAATTCCTCGTTGGTCGAAGAGGCTGCAGCGGCTTCGCAAGCCTTAAATGAGCAGGCATTGACGCTACGCTCGTTGGTGGAGTCATTTAAATTAAAGCAAAAAATAGAAACGATCTCGGGTGTGAGCCGGTTCACGAAAGTGGCCCAGATGACACCTAAGAAACTCATCAAGCGTTCAGAACGCCTGAATCTTGTTCCTGCTTTACCTTAATGTTGGGTAGCAAATGTAGTTCGTCAATTATGGAGACGCGAAATGGGTAGTTCACAACAGACCATCCTGAAAGAAGCAACAAATTCACGAGACATCAATGACGCCAACAGCGTCCTAGAAGCGATCTCTCGTAGTCAAGCGATGATTGAGTTTGACATCAACGGCCATGTACTGCATGCCAATGAGAATTTTTTGAATTTGATGGACTATGAGTTGGGAGAAATCGTTGGAAAACATCATCGGATGTTTGTTGATATGCATATCATCAACACCCCAGGATATAAAGAATTTTGGCAACAGTTAAGCCAAGGCGAATCGTTCAATGGAGAATATTTGCGCTTTGGAAAAAACACGAAACGTGTGTGGTTACAAGCCACCTATAGCCCCGTGGTAGATGAGCATGGTCACGTAAAGAAAATCGTCAAATTGTGCTCTGATATTTCAGAACAAAAAGCAAAAGAGGAAGAAGTGGCAGCCAAAATGCTGTCCGTGTCGAATAGCAGTTGCATCATTGAAGTCGGCAACAATCGGCGCATTATCAATGTTAATGAAAATACAGAGAAAGCGTTTGGTTGTGCCGCGTCTACCATGATTGGTCAACCCATTGATGATTTCATGTTTGCTGACAACGTGCAGACGAAAGATCGTCAAAGTAACTGGGATCGATTACGAGAGGGTGAAGTCATTAGCGGAGAGTTTCGGTATAAAGCACAGGGCGATAGAGAAATCTGGCTCTCTGGCATGATTAGTCCGGTCAAGGATATTGCGGGAATTTTCGAGAAAGCGATTCTCGTTGCACGTAACATTACCGTCGAAAAAATATCGCGCGTGGACACCGAAGGGAAAATCGGCGCTCTTGATCGTTCTTTGGCGGTGATTGAATTCGATTTGCGAGGTAATGTTATTGATGCGAATAAGAATTTTCTTGATTTGATGGGCTACGAACTGAACGAGATTCAGGGGCGTCATCATCGACAATTTATTGATCCCGTCTTCGCAGCCACGAGCAATTACGAATCATTTTGGGATAAATTAAAGCGGGGCGAATTTGAGACCGGTGAATATAAACGCATTGGCAAAGGCGGTAAGGAAGTATGGATTCAAGCCACCTATAATCCCATCTTGGATTTTCATGGGAAGCCTATCAAAATCGTGAAGTTCGCGACGGACATTACAGCAACAAAATTACATAACATCGAGTTTGAAGCCAAAGTGGCCGCCATCGACCGGGCGCAGGCTGTTGTTGAATTTGATCTGGATGGTAAAGTGCAATGGGCTAATCGGAATTTCTTGCAAGCGATGGGCTATACCTTGCGTGAAATTGAGGGGCAACATCATAGCTTGTTTTGCTCAACGGCTTATGTACAAAGTGATGAGTATCGCGACTTCTGGTTGCGTCTCAATGAAGGCGAATTTATTGCCGGACGGTTCCAGCGTGTTGGTAAATATGATCGTGAAGTATGGATCCAGGCCACCTATAACCCGGTGCTTGATCTCAATGGCAAGGTCATGAAGGTTGTGAAATACGCGTATGACCTGACAAAAGAAGTCCAACTTGAGCAGCATATCACCGCCAAATCGAACGAGATGAGTGGCAGTATCCTTAAGCTCATTGACAGTATCAAAGCGATCGCCGATAACTCGACAACAGCCGCCAGCATGGCCAATGAAACCTCAACGGTCGCGCAAGATGGTCAACTCGCCTTACAAAAATCGATTGATTCGATTAATGCGATTCAGGCGAGTTCAAAGCAAGTTGCCGAAATTGTGGGCGTGATTAGCGATATCGCCAACCAGACGAACTTGCTCGCATTTAATGCGGCGATTGAAGCGGCGCGCGCCGGAGAGCACGGCGTCGGCTTCTCGGTTGTGGCAGCAGAAGTACGGAAGCTCGCTGAGCGCAGTTCACAGGCAGCGCAGAAAATTACGCGTTTGATTGATGAATCAACCTCGCAGGTCGGTCATGGTGCCGCAGTGAGCCAACAGGCGGCGCAAAGCTTTGAGGGCATCATCCGTAGCGTTAGCAGAACAGGCGAACGTGTCAATGCGATTGCTTGCGCAACCGATGACCAGCGTAGGATGGCGGCAGAAGTATCGACATTGATTGAAGATCTTACCCGGTCGGTGAATGGATGAATGCTCCTGACTTAGCGATGCGGTTTGGCGGTTTCACCATTCATGGAATGAAGCTCGCCTTTCCGATTGCGTCATTGCGTGAAGTGTTACCGTATCAGCAGATGCTGGATATACCTAGTCCTGCGCAGTGTGTCGTGGGCGGTATCAACTACCGCGATGCGATTTTGCCGGTGATTGATTTATGTCGACTCCTTGAAAAATCGACGGTCTCCGACAATGCCAAATGCATTTTGGTGGTCGTGGTGGGATCGCATCTCTTTGGTCTTCTCGCTGATGAAGTCACGGGTATTTTCACTGCGCAACCAGATTCTTGGAAAGATGTCCTGACGACGGATCTCTTGGGAAGCGTCTTTCATGCCACCGTGGTGCGCGACGATGAACTGACGACCGTGAGTGTGCTGTCGTTAGAAAAAATTGCCAAGGCTGAATGTTTCCCCATGATCAGCGATGAAGCTGCCCATACCGATAGCCATGCCGATGTCTCGGGGCGCGTTATTGAACCCATGATGATTCTGAAATGTGGGCAATTAGATCTAGCGATCCGAGCGGTGCACGTTGATACGACTATTGCTGGATTTACGATCGAGAAATCAGCATTAGCGATGGGACATTGTCTGGGAGTGATTCATCATATGGGGATGGCGATCCCGTTGATTGATTTTCAGGATTTTTGTGGTGGCGGAAAATTGTCGTCGCAAGGGACAAAAACGGCTTTTATTATTGCGCTTGAAAAAGGCAAGGTTGCTTTTTTAATCGATCAGATTGTGGATATTGTGCGTATTGATACAGCGCACTTCAATCCTGTACCCGAGTTTGTCTTGGCACTACCAGCCTTGTTTTCTGGAATTATCCCCAACGAATCCTTACCAACGGAAATTCTGGAAAAACTCAACCCCCAGTCGCAATGTCTTATCATTGATAACGACCGTTTTTTTGCGATGCCAGAAGTCGTGAGTTTGGCATCGACGAATACCTTTGCGTCGAAACAGTTTGCAGAGACCCCTCTTGGCGGGGTGAGTCACCGTCTATCTGATCAATCAAACCGATCCATGCTCTTGTACGACGTAGGGATATTGATGGCCACGCCGGTCGATCAACTCTCGATGATTTTGCCCTATACCCCTGATGTGCAGCAGCAAAGTGACACAGGCTATCTCGGTATCATCGAAAGTCGCGGTAAGTCGATTCCGGTTTTTAATTTGTGCCAGATTCAGGGCGTGAAAGAGGTGCATGCCACGTCGTCATCGTGTATTTTGGTGGTGGAAACAGAAGAGCAAAGCGTCGGCTTTTTTGTGATGGCCTTATTGACGATCGCCAATACCAGCTGGGAACCCGAGATTTCAGAACTTTCGGGTGCACAAGTTGAAAAGGGCACGAGTCCCCGAAAAACCCAGTTAGCCTTATTCACCATTGCTGAACAGCAAAAGATGCTGCACGTGAAAGATCTCGTCGGATTGGCGAGTACGTTGAAAGTCACCGCAGCGCATCCCATCGATGACATGGCAGAGGCCTAATGTTATCGCTATCGGTTTTTCGCTCCTGCCCATTGACCGCTTTGCCTTGAATCCCCCTTGATTCACACCTAGACTGGGTAACGCAACGACTTCGTTACCCAACATGTCCCGCCTTCTGTGCTGCCTAAGGAATCGGTTCGATAGCCAATGCCTATGAGGAGACAGAAGACAGTGAGTTTTTATGTGAAAGTGGCTGGTGTTGGTTGCACTATTCATCCCCACTTATAGCGAGTGACATCCTTCAGTACTCCAGACAGACTACCTTTCAATCATCGCCGAGAAAGACTGATCGATTGATAATAGTAAAAATTTATTGAATGCATATTTTTAATTAAATAGATTAATTAATCGCCGCGCTCTAGAATCGTCCCTGCATCATCTTTCAACACGCCACAGGAGATACCATGTCCAACGAAGCAAAATGCCCTTTTCCGCACAACACCAATAAAACGGCTGTTGCCAAACACCAAAGCAATGCAGATTGGTGGCCGAATCAATTGAACGTCAATATCTTGCATCAACACTCAGCCAAAGCGAACCCAATGCAAGAGGATTTTAATTACGCTGAGGCATTTAAAGCATTGGACCTGCATGCGGTGGTTGAGGACTTGAAGACACTGATGACGGATTCACAGGATTGGTGGCCAGCTGACTACGGACACTATGGTCCTCTCTTTATTCGTATGGCGTGGCACAGCGCAGGTACTTACCGCGTTACCGATGGTCGCGGTGGTGCCGGCGCCGGCGCACAACGTTTTGCGCCCCTCAATAGCTGGCCAGACAATGGTAATCTGGACAAAGCACGCCGTTTATTATGGCCGATTAAGCAAAAATATGGCAATCACTTGTCGTGGGCCGATCTGATGATTTTGGCAGGTAACGTCGCGCTTGAAACAATGGGCTTTGAGACGTTCGGTTTTGCGGGTGGACGTCCTGATATTTGGGAACCAGAGCAAGATATCTATTGGGGTTCAGAAGGTAAATGGCTGGGCGACCAACGCTACAGCGGTGACCGTGAATTAGAAAAACCGTTAGCAGCCGTACAGATGGGCCTGATTTATGTGAACCCAGAAGGACCTAACGGCAAACCTGACCCACTGGCATCGGCACGCGATATTCGCGAAACCTTTGCTCGCATGGCGATGAACGATGAAGAAACCGTTGCTTTGGTTGCGGGCGGTCATACCTTTGGTAAAGCGCACGGTGCAGGCGATCCGTCATTGGTTGGCAGTGAGCCAGAAGGCGCTGATATCGAAGAACAAGGCTTGGGTTGGAAAAACAGCTTTGGTACAGGTAAAGGCGTACACACCACAACAAGCGGTATCGAAGGCGCGTGGACACCCAACCCGATTCAATGGGATAACGGCTATTTTGAGACCTTGTTTGGCTATGAGTGGGAATTAACAAAGAGCCCAGCTGGCGCGCATCAATGGACGCCGACGGATCCTGCTGCAAAAACCACCGTTCCTGACGCGCATGATCCTGCTTTGCGTCATGCACCGATGATGACTACCGCGGATATGGCTTTGCGTGTCGATCCTGCATACGAGAAAATTTCTCGTCGCTTCTTGGAAAATCCGCAAGAACTGGCTGATGCTTTTGCACGTGCATGGTTCAAGCTGACTCACCGCGACATGGGTCCTGTTGCGCGCTACTTGGGACCGTTGGTACCGAAAGAAGTCTTGATCTGGCAAGATCCTATCCCTGCTGTTGATCACGTTTTGGTGGATGACAAGGATATTGCGAGCTTAAAGGCCACCCTGCTTGCGTCCGGTTTATCGATCTCTCAACTGGTCAACACTGCATGGGCTTCGGCGTCTACATTCCGTGGCAGCGATAAACGTGGTGGCGCTAATGGTGCACGCATCCAGCTTGCGCCTCAGAAAGACTGGGCTGTGAATCAGCCTGCGCAGTTGCAACAAGTGTTGGCGACTTTGAAGGGCATTCAGCAAGCCTTTAATAGCGCACAAACCGGCGGCAAGAAAATTTCTCTCGCTGATTTGATCGTGTTGGGTGGCGCGGCCGCCATCGAACAAGCAGCGAAAGAAGCAGGCCAGGTCGTGACGGTTCCTTTCACACCGGGTCGTATGGATGCTTCCCAAGCGCAGACGGACGTGGATTCCTTCGCGGTACTGGAGCCTGTGGCAGATGGTTTCCGTAACTATGCCCGTCCAGGTACCAACGCCGTGGCAGAACTCTTGATTGATAAAGCCCAACTGTTGAATTTGGCTGCGCCGGAAATGACAGCCCTGATCGGTGGTTTGCGCGTCTTGAATGCCAATGCAGGCGGTGTTCAACATGGTGTCTTTACGAAGCGCCCAGGACAGTTGACGACCGATTTCTTTGTCAATCTGCTTGACATGAATACGCAGTGGAAAAAGTCAGGTGTCGAGGGAGTATTGGAAGGACGCGACCGTCAATCAGGTGAAGTGAAATGGACTGGTACAACGGTTGATCTGGTGTTTGGATCGAACTCGCAATTACGTGCAGTCGCCGAAGTCTACGCAAGCAATGGTGGGCAAGCTCAGTTCGTGAAGGACTTTATTGCAGCATGGAATAAAGTGATGGATGCAGACCGTTTCGACCTTTCATAATCACTGAGTTGGCGACATCACTGTCGTCGTGTTTGACGTCACGATCGCTCTGATTTTCTTCCTGAACGACATGGGAAGTGGTCAGAGCGATTTTTTTTGAATCGTTTACGATGTGAGTTCTGTGTGATGGAGGTCGTGATGAAGGTCGTGATGAAGGTCGTGATGAACTTCGATCGTCACATGGGAGAGACCAGTGATCTGTTTCAGCATCCCATGATAAACAGCAGGTACAACTTGTTGATCCTTGCTGCGTAACGCGATAATGGCACCAAAGTGGCCAGGGCCCAGACGCCAGACATGCAAGTCAATGACCTTATCGCCATTTTTTTCAACGACGGCACGGACTTTGTTGATCAATGGCTGATCGAGGTTCATATCTAACAAAATTGCACCGGTATCTTTTACCAGCCCGTAAGACCAATTGGCGATCACCAGCGCACCAACAATCCCTGCCAGTGCGTCCATCCACACCCAGCCAAACATCTTAGCGAGTACGAGACCGATAATGGCTAACACCGAAACAGCGGCATCCGCGATGACGTGGATATAGGCCGCGCGCATATTGTGATCCGTTGCATCGACATGGTGGTGATCATCATGATGATGATCGTGATGATCGTGGTGGTTATGATGGTCATGGTGATCATGATGAGCATGATGATCTTTAGCGTGATGATGATGCCCATGGCTATGTCCGTGGTGGTGATCACCACTGAGCAACCACGCACTCGCGATATTCACCAAAAGACCAAGAATGGCGATGGGGATCGCTTCTTCAAAGTGAATGGCGACCGGTGAAAGGAGGCGAACGACCGCCTCATAGCCAATGAGTAATGCAATCATCGCCAGAATAATCGCGCTAGTAAATCCTGCAAGATCACCTAATTTTCCTGTGCCAAAAACAAATTTTGGATCATTGGCATGCCGACGTGCATGGGTGTAAGCCATGGCAGCAATCAGCATCGCCCCTGCGTGGGTCGACATGTGCAAGCCATCTGCAACCAATGCCAACGAGCCAACATAACTACCACCGACGATTTCGATGACCATCATCACGCTACACAGCGCGATCACACTCCACGTTTTACGTTCACTTTTCTCATGACCTTCGCCCAAGAATACATGCGTATGTTCACTTTGAAAGGGGGTATCGTAGAAGTTATTCATTGGGGTCTCAACAAAGTAGGGTTATTTAAAATAGCTACGAACAACGCTAATCAGTTGTTCACGTGCATCGCCGTGCTTGCCAAGGTGTTCATCTTCTGCCTCCACCAGATGCGTGCGGATGTGATCCTCTAAGACATTTGTCAATAAACCATTCATGGCTCCTCGGCAACTCGTGATGAGTTGAAGTACCTCGTTGCAATCCGATTCCTGAATTAATGCCCTCTCTACGGCATCAATTTGTCCACGAATACGACGAACACGGTTTAACAGTCTTTGCTTTTCACGGATGGTATGACTCATTGAATCCTCGACAAAAATATAGGGGGGGATACTATATTTTTTGCGGTCTTTTGTCCAATATGAGACGAAAAACTTTGTTGTATTTTCTAATGGTGGTAATAATGGAGTCTGTGGTTTCGCTGTGATCATTGTTGTTGCACGGAGAAGGCAACAATTGATTGGCAACAAATCGTCACGCTGTGCTGTCTGGTCGCGCCTTTGCGATCGGTCGGAAGTTTTCAGATATTGAGAGTCAACATGTTGTTGAGAATGTATGCTTGTTTTGAGCTGTTGGATCGAAGCTACCGACACTATCGCCGTCTGTTGTTGAGCGTGTGCCTGAGTTTATGTTGCACTTTGACAAACGCAGCGCCGCAAGCGTTAACGATGATCATTAGTAGCGACAGCGCGCCAAAGATGTTCGTTAACGCAGAAGGTAATCCGGATGGCTATTTACCAGAGATTGCGATGGAAGCAGGGCGCCGTGCAGGGTTTGATATTCATATTGTTGCCGTACCATGGGCCCGAGCCGTGAATATGGCTGAGCACGGAGAAGGAATCATCTGTGGTTTGTCTCTTCTTCCAGAGAGAGAAAAAATTTATCGTTATTCAGTGCCGGTGGTCGTCGATAGAGTGCTGATTGTGACGATGAAAAACAAGCACATGGTTGCGAATAGCCTTGCTGATCTGAAGGGAAAGGTCGTCGGTGTCAATCGTGGCTCAAAATATGGCGAGAAATTTGCCAATGAACTCTCCCTCGTGACCGTCGATGAAGACAGCAGTTCTAAATTGCGGCTGAAAAAACTGGCGATGGGAAGAATCGACGGCGCTATTATGCCGGGTGGAGTCGCCGCAGTAAGAATGAATGCTCGTCTGGCCGATATTCCCTTTGAAGATTTAACGATCCAAAAAACCGCTGTGGCATTAGATCCCAATTACTTTGCCATCGCGCACAGTGTCCCCGATGCCAACGGCATCATTGATCGTTTGGACGCGGCGCTCAATACCATGATAGCCGATGGTAGTCTCAATAAAATTCTCGCTGCTTGGAACGAACAGAAATAGGATCGATGGGTTGACGGCGATCCCATTGACCACATTCCCTTGTGCTGCGTTCCAAGCATCGAGCTAGTCGTCTTTTTTCGTCTTACTTCATCTTTCGTGCAATCGGTACAAAATCAAACTGAAAATGCACCGTGGGATTCTCTGCCGCCACATTCACGTGTTGATTGAGCGGTGGTTTGATACTGCCCATGTTCGGGTGCCATGCCTCAAGTTTGTATTCACCGGCAGGTAAGTGCTCAATGCGAGTTACACCATTACTATCCGACTTTGCAAAATAGGGCGTGTCGAGCACCAAGACATAGGCACGCATCCAATTGTGCAGCAAACAGTACACGACAACGATACCCGGCTTGTCGAATAAGACAGGTGGTGGTGTCACGCCTTTGTCGTAGGTTTTAATTTCAAACTCTTTCGCCGCTGAGAACGATTTGACGTGATGTTCCATCTTGTCATAGTTCGGAAAGACAACTTGTGTACCTGTGCGTACGGCTGTGACGTAGGGAGAAAACTGCATGCCACTCTGACTGATCACGGCATCTGCCGTTTTGGTCAGTGGGGGCAGTGATCCATGTAATGGCGTCGCGTAGACAATCACATCCGGCATCGGATTACCATTTTTATCCACGGCGGTGGCAACAAGATCGGCTGCATAAGTTTGTCCTACGACGATACTGCCGGTCAGCATCAACCCAATGAGAATTAAACGTCGCTGATGTCGGCGAATCTCGATGACACCCCGAGCGATGAAATGCTGCGGCACGTTCCATAAACGAGTGAGAAAAGTAGCATGCATGATCATTCGCTTATTTCGTCACAACAGCACGCTGCATGGGTGCAAGCTTTGCGATCAGTTTATTTTGCACAGAGGAGGCAACGCCATGTTTATCCATAGCGATTTGCAAATCTTCTGCCAACGCATTGAATTGCGCATTGGTGATATGCATTTGTTGATGCGCTGTACTCATATCTTTGCCGCTGTATTTGCAAGGACCACCACTGAGTTCACAAAATTGTTCCGTCAGCATAAAGCCCAAGCGTTCTTTATCTGTTTCGGCAAATGCTGCGCTGATCCGATGATCGGTCGTAATGATTTCAACGAAGTCTTGAACAAAGCGAGCGATGCCCTCTTTTTGTCCTAATCCTTGGTAGACCGCATCGTTAGTTGTTTCTGCGAAAGCCATGGTCTGCAGTGATAAGCCCAAGGCGATGACACCAGCGAGCATGGTCAAGCGGGTCTTCATTGCAGGTATTGATAGGGAGAACGTAGTGTGTGTCATTTGTATTGTCTTTCAAAAAATTGGATCGCTCATCAGCAAAAAAGGAAGCGGTGATCAGAACCCAGTCTGTACCGATAAATACCAGCCGCGCTGATCTTTAGGATTAAACACAGTGATATCGCCAAGCCGTGCGTAAGCTGCCGTGACGGAGACATTTTTTGTGGGGAACCAGGCGACAAAGGCGTCGTAATACGCTTTCTCATTATCGACCGTCAGATTACGGGGCTTCATGCGGTATTCGACGCCAGCCGCGAGTTTGCGGTTAATCAGATAGGCGGCCGATCCCTCAAACATCGCTTCGTAGTGATCTTTTTTATCGCCGCCAAAACCCAGAATACCCATCTGATTGGCTTTGGTCATACGCACAGTGCCATTCAACAGAACGCTTTGGTCTAACAAAATTTTGGTCGCGGAGACGTAGTAATCGACACCATGGTCGTCTTTTGCGCCCAGTTGTTTGACATTGGTGACGCCCAGTGCTTCCAGTCCGGTAATGCCGGTGTTGCGCTTCATCATCGCACCGACAGCGATCTGAGGCATCCAGCTATCTTGATCATAGACAGCGTCACCCGCCACTTTGACCTTGATACCCACGATGTCTTGGGTGATTCTGAGGGCATTGAGGGGGGCTAAGCTGCCTGTAAATTCTTGATTCGCAATCGAGAGTTCGACGCGGTCTGCGATACCAACGGCGACACCGTATGAGGTGAGACCATAGTCTTGCGTAGAAATGCGTGTGACGTGCGCATTGGCACCAAAGCTATCTCGGCTGCCGTAACCTGTGATCAAGGCCCATGGGGTGATACCGCCACCGCCAGCACCTTCAACGCTGCTGACACCGCCCGTTGCGGTCAATTTTCCCATATCAGGATATGTCATTTCCTGCGCGTGACTGATCTGCGTAGCGATTGCCAACCCTGACGCCAGGCCAGCATAACGTAAGCATTTTGTTAATTGCATGATGGTTCCTTTGAAATGCACCAGAAAACATCGCCGCCTAGCAATGATGCCCTGAGCGCGATGACCTGTAGACTGATACGCAAGCAGAAACGTATCGGATTCAACTATTTTCAAAAAAAAGAAATAAATCGCACTTCTGTGGTTTCAGCGTGACCACCCCGTAGCGAGTTTAAAAAAATCGTTACAATCACAGCTAATCCAATTATTTTTGATCTCATCTGAGGGAGACTCCGTTGACACAGGCGACTGCCACGACTGATGCCAGCCAGCTACACCATTGGCTGAGCGCGATTGCAAAACAGGATGGGCGTGCATTTCAGGCGCTTTACGATGCCACTTCGGCGAAACTGTTTGGCTATGCGCTGCGTATATTGCATAAGCGAGAGCTGGCAGAAGAGGTATTGCAAGAGAGTTACGTCAATATCTGGCACAACGCGGGTAGTTACCAATCCAGCCTCGCCGCCCCTATGACCTGGTTGATCACTATTGTTCGTCACCGGGCAATTGATCAATTGCGTCGTTTGGATCATGACGTGGAAATCGACGGAGAGGATTTTGATATGGATGTCTTACAAGCACTGGAAAGCACAGAGCCCACCCCCGCACGGCAATTGGAGCTGAGTCAGGATGCACGTGCATTAACGGCGTGTATGTCGCGACTGGAAAGTGCACATCGTCAGGCGATGGCGCTGGCCTTCTTTCATGATCTTTCCCATTCTGAAGTCGCACAGCAGTTAAGTCTGCCCATCGGCACGGTCAAAACGTGGATACGCAGAGGGCTCGATAAGTTACGTATCTGCCTCAATCGCAAGGAGGCCGTATGAACGTACAGACAGTGATGGCGAATCACCGCTTGCAACATCAGTTAGCTGCGCAATATGTGTTGGGTACTTTACGTGGTGGTGCACGGCGTCGCTTCGAGAGCTGGTTGCAAACCGAGGCGGGCTTGCGACATCTGGTTCGTCAATGGGAGTCGCATCTGTTACCGATGGCAGAAATTGCCCCCGCCGTCGCACCTTCGCCGCAAGTCTGGGAGCATATCCGCCAGCGTATCGGTCTCGAACAGGTCAAACAGGAGGTGACGCCTGATCGCTGGCGCTTCTGGCGCGACTTAAGACAAGACTTGGCCTTCTGGCGCGGTTTGGGCTTGGTATCGACGGCGGCTGTGATGATTTTATTATCGGTGTTGTTGAGCACGTTGGAACGTGAACCCACAGGACCTGTCAGCGGCCACTATGTGGCGACTCTGACCGATGACAAAGCCCAAGCCATCGCGCTGATTACCGGCGACAAACAGCGTGGCGAACTCGTTGTGCGGATGGTGAGCGCGCAGACGATTCGTCCGGATCAGAGTCTGGAGCTATGGTCGATTTCAAAAGAAGGCAAGGTACACTCGTTAGGTTTGATCGCCAGCGCCGGTCAGGCGACTTTGCGTATGCCTGATCATATGCGCACCCAAGAACAAGCCGTACTTGCTATTTCCTTGGAGCCGAAAGGCGGTTCAAGCAATCCCGAAAAACCATCAGGACCGATTTTATTTAAAGGTCAGTGGCTGTTAATTTAACGGCGAAGGCGCATGTCAAAGACCTCTTTGACGTTGATATCAAAGAGGTCTGTTTTGATGACCTCTTTGTTGATCGATCTTGCGAGCGGGATGTGTTGAGCGTGCAAGAATCTGACGCTATCGACCATATATCGCAGTGATCGACGCTTTAGCGATCGCGTTCGCTTCGAGCACCTTGTTGACGCTGGCACCATCGTTGTGTTCATGGATGTCAATCGTGGTTTTCTGTAACGCCCAGACAGTGAACTGATAGCGATGCGGCTTATCACCCACTGGCGGACAAGCGCCGCCAAACCCGGTTTGTTCGAAATCGGTTTTCCCTTCAACCGCACCGGATGGCAATGTGCCACGTTGCTTGCTGACGCCTTTGGCAAGGTGATTGACTGTTGAGGGAATATTGACGAGGGTCCAATGCCACCACCCATGACCTCCCGGCGCATCGGGATCAAACACGGTCACTGCAAAACTTTTTGTTCCTTCCGGCGCGCCTTGCCATGATAACGCAGGGGAGAGATTGCCTCCGTGACAACCAAATCCTTGATACACCTGTTCATTGTGAAGTCGCTGACCTTCGTGGATATCATCACTCAAGAGTTTGAAACTATCAGCATGCGCGACGCGAGACAGGGCAAGTAACAGGACCAGGGAAAGGCGGGTGATTGATCTCATGCATTAAATCCTTCATTGTTCATGGGGGAAGGCGCGATCGCCGTCCATCTGATCGTAGTCGCTTATCTTGTTAGATAACTTACATTCGTTTTGGTTTCCTACGTTCGACGCTGGAGGATTCTTTTTTTTCAGGACAAGAAAAGGCCAGAAAGAGTAACCGTCATGATGACCGTTAGCCACGCTGAAAGTCGTGCGACCGTCAGGAGGAGCAAGGCAGTAATGGCAACAAAGAAGTCTCTTGGCGTGAGGATCGCACTTGTCCAGAGAGGGTGATAAAAGGCGGCTAACAACATGCCAACGACTCCCGCGTTGATGCCTGACAAGGCGTTTCTCGCAACTTGGTGGTGGCGTATTTGTTCCCAAAACGGCATCGCTCCAATCACAAGCAAAAATGCCGGCAAGAAAATTGCCACGATGGCAATCATTGCACCGATCCAACCAGAGGGTGTTTGCGATGAAATAGCCCCTAAAAATGCGGCAAAGGTGAACAAGGGACCGGGCATCGCTTGTGTTGCCCCATATCCGACAAGAAATGCATCTTGCGTGACCCAGCCATGCTGGACCACTTGCGTCTCCAGTAATGGCAGGACGACATGGCCACCGCCAAATACCAACGCACCTGTCCTAAAAAAACAGTCGATCAATTGGAGGGGATACACTGGCAACGCATGCGCAAGGAGAGGTAAGCCTGCTAATAAAGCAAAAAACAAACTGAGCGAAAAAATGGCGGTGGCTGTCGAGGCTTGTCGTTTGCGTGCTTGTGATGGCGGCGGTACCTCGACATGCAGCCACGTCAACCCAAGGAAACCGGCAAGGGTGATGACAATGATTTGGCCTATCGTTGGCGGCAGAACAATGATCCCTATGGCAGAAAATGCGGTAATCGCGCTTCGTATCCAACCTTGAGAAAAACTCTTCGCCATGGTCCACAACGCCTGAGCAACAACGGCGACCGAGACCAGTTGAAAGCCATGGAGAAAACCACCGCTACCAGCCTTCCATAATTGCTCATAGACCAATGCAAATCCGCCCATCACCACCGCAGAAGGCAGGGTGAACCCTAAAAAGGCAGCGATCGAGCCCGGGATGCCAGCGCGCAGAAGTCCAAGACCGATACCAACCTGACTACTCGCAGGACCCGGCAAAAACTGACAAAGCGCGACCAAGTCGGCGTACTCGCTTGCCGTCATCCATGCCCTCTTCTGGACGAATTCTTTCTGAAAATAGCCAAGATGTGCAATCGGTCCACCGAAAGAGGTCAGTCCGAGTCGCAAAAAAATAATAAAAACGGACCACCACGATGCGGGATTGAGATGGACCTCAACATGATCTCTCTCAGTGTTCATGATCACGATCTGGCCGACGCCAAGGATCAATATGGGTCATCAGATTGAGCACACGATGGTGTTGCATGACACGTTTTCTGGCGTCAACGGCGATATCGTGTCCTTCTTCGACGGTGATGTCGCCATCCACTTCAATATGGGCATCGACCACGATCATATCGCCCATTTTGCGGGTGTTCACGTCATGGACGCCGATCACGCCGGGTGTTTCTTGCAGCGTGCGGCGAATAGCCTGGACTTCATCATCGTCGGCAGCGCGATCCATGAGGTCGTTCAATGCTTCCCAGCCAAATTCCCATCCCATTTTGGCGATCATAAACCCAACGATGGACGCGGCGATTGGATCAAGAATGGGATAGCCAGCGAGGTTACCAATAATACCCAATGCAACGACCAAGGAGGAGGCAGCATCCGACCTCGCATGCCACGCGTTAGCAACGAGCATGCTTGATTTCACTCGGCGGGCGACAGCCAGCATATAACGGAAGAGAAGCTCTTTCGACACCAAGGCGACACAAGCAACCCACAAGGCAATTTGCTGCACCCGAGGGATCGTTTCAGGTGCTTGTAATTTAAGGAAAGCCGACCACAACATCCCCAGACCCACTAAAAGGAGAATGAGACCCAGTGCGAGGGATGCACCATTTTCAAAGCGATGATGTCCATAGGGGTGATCTTCATCGGCATCTTTTTTACTATGATGACTCGCAAAAAGCACCACGAAATCAGCAACCAAGTCAGACAGCGAGTGAATACCGTCAGCGACAAGACCTTGAGACTTACTGATGATCCCTATCGTAATCTGAAAAAAACTCAGGCATACATTAACGGCGACACTGACCCAGGTACTACGCGAAGTCGCCTTCGCTCTCTCGGCGGCGCTGTATTGCGGGCTGTCGTGTTCATCGTGGAAATCAGTGTTGTTCATGGAATATCTGTTTGAATGAAATAAGGGCGATGCAATGAAAATGAGGGGCGTGTTTCAGCCATCAACGGAGCGAGATAGTCATTTTCGGTTTTCAGGTGTCATTGTATGGTGACTGCCCGTCTGATGCAGCACATTTTATGGGCAAATCGACAAAGCGTGCCGATAAAACTAGAGTAAAGCGGACAAAATAAAGCGATCAAAAAAAGTGATTCTCATTAAGAAAAAGAAGAGATTCTTATTCATGGTAAATTGTCTGAAAATCTTTCCTTTTTTCCTTCTCGCGTGAAAGCACGAGATAATACGTGTTCTCTCTTACCCTTGCATGTGGACCCATCATGAACAAACGTGCTACCCGATTTTTACAGCAGATTGCACTATCGAGTTGCTTTTTACTTGCCGCTTGCGCTTTACCGACGCCTGACACTGCCACCTCATCGACGACCGGTGCGGTTCTTCAGTTGCAAGTCGATGGGAAAGCAACGACCCTCACACGCGCCATGTTGTTGCAGTCGCCTGCACTCGCCACGATTGTGATTCCTGATGATGTCTCGTATCACCACCAGCAAACCTA
Source organism: Undibacterium sp. MH2W (assembly GCF_049340215.1). Classification (NCBI taxonomy): domain Bacteria; kingdom Pseudomonadati; phylum Pseudomonadota; class Betaproteobacteria; order Burkholderiales; family Oxalobacteraceae; genus Undibacterium; species Undibacterium sp. MH2W. The sequence goes on from NZ_JBMPPA010000002.1 coordinate 444,923, forward strand.
TCAGGCTGTTCCATTGAAGTCCCTTGTTGCCGGGTTGCCAGACGACGGCAGTTTGCAATTTACGGCACTGGATGGCTTTGTTGCGACAATTCCGAATCATTTATTCCAGACAAATGGGGACGCGGCACAAAAAGCAGAAGCGTGGTTGGCGATTGAAAATCCGGCGCACCCCTGGGAGGCCTTGAAGCCTGGTCAGCCCAGCGCAGGTCCGTTTTATCTCGTTTGGTTATCACCCGAAAAGTCACACATTTCAGGTGAACAGTGGCCCTATCAGATCGCGAAAATCACGACGGCGACCCCATTGGAAGCGCGCTATCCTCAGCTCGTACCCCATGCCGATCAAGCCAATCAAGCGGCTGCACTGCGGGGTTTGCAGGTCTTTACGAAGAATTGCGCGACGTGTCACCGTTTAAACCAAGGTGGTGATGCGGCCATTGGTCCGGACTTAAACTTACCGATGAATCCAACAGAGTATTTTCAGGAAGCCGCCTTGCGCAAGCTGATTCGTCAACCTGCATCGGTCCGGACCTGGCAACAATCGATGATGCCAGGATTTCAAGAAGAGATTATTTCAGATGCCGAACTGAATGATTTGTTAATTTATTTGAAACAAATGGCGTCGGAACGTCCCAAGGGATGAGCGTCGTTATGCCTTGACGCTCACAAATTTCCCGACGGTCTCGCCTGAGGTATTGACCGTTGGGCTCAGTGCCGCGGCTGCAGAAGACGTCGAGGAAGAAGTCGCGGAGGACGACGACGTTGCCGAAAACGAAGGCACCGATACGGCAGGTGTCGATGTCACGCTTTGCGTTGCTTGTTTAGCATCATGATTTTTCTCTGACGCTTTTTTCACCTGTGCTGGGTCGAGCTTATTGCTGATTGCTTCGCTAGCATAGCTGTTACTGCCAATTGAACTGATACTCATCATGTGCTCCGTCACTTCGATAGATATTGCCTACTCAACGTTGTTCATTATTCTCTGTTGACTGTGTCAATCAACGCGAATACCTCTAGTGTAGGACAAGTTGTTAGGCTTTGCATTAACCCAAGGAAACTAATTCAATCAAAAGTTATCCTTGCTCAGCAGTGAGTTGATGATCAGTTTTAACATAATCACTCTGCTTCTGGCATGGCGGGACGTAGATGTCCTGGGACGGGCACTTCAAAATGGTCTTCTTTAAAGAGCTTGACGCAAGCATCGACGATCACAGGGTCGAGTTGTGTCCCAGCTTGGCTTTGAATTTCTCGCAATGCGAAATCTATCCCGAGTGCTGGTCGGTAAGGTCGGTACGAAGCCATCGCTTCAACGATATCGGCGACCGCCAGTACGCGTGCCTCAGGCAGGATGGCATCGCCACGTAAACCTTGCGGGTAGCCAGAACCATCCATTTTTTCGTGATGCTGATACACGATTTCTGCCACAGGCCACGGGAAAGGAACGTCCTTGAGAATGTTATAACCGTTTAGAGGATGTTCTTTGATGAGGGTAAATTCGGCATCACTCAAGCTCTTTGGCTTGGTCAGAATTTCAATGGGCACGGCAATTTTGCCAATATCATGTACCAGCGCGGCCATTTCCAAGGCTTTTAACTGCTCACTGGACCACCCAAGACGTTCTCCGATCTTACAGGCAATAATGGATACGCGATCCTGATGTCCAGCAGTGTAGGGATCGCGACTCTCCATGGTTTTTGCCATGGCTTTGATTGTTTCTAACAATGCAATGGAGAGTTTGAGTTCAGCGGCTTGGGTCTTCTTTCTTTCATCGTCAATCATGTCGAGATGAGAAAAGAAATCAAGACCATGGGCGATTTCATTGGCAAGTCGCTCAAATAATTCAATCAAGGCGGGACCGAATGTGCTGGTTTCTGAGGAATACACCATCAAGGCACCACGCCGGTGTTGTTCAAACACAAAAGGGATGGTGGCACTTGAACTGATCTTGGCGTGCTTCGCTCTATCGCTCCATGGCTTGAAATTAGAGTGAGTACTAACATCACTGACAACCTGAATTTCGCCATTGCGAATTGCCATTCCCGTCGGACCGAGTCCATCGGGGGAGTCGGCGGACCAACTAATTTTCAGATCGTCAATGTAAGCAATGCTCCGTCCGGATGCCGCGGCGATACGGACATTTTTTTCTGGATTGTCTTCTGCTATCCCGACCATGGCCAAGACGTAACGATGTTCATGGGTGAGGGCATCACAGACTGCTTGCATCAGCTCTTCGCGTGATGTGGCTTTCGATAGGGCGGTCACCGCCGTGGCATACGCTGACAGCTCCCACTTTTTCACCTGAAGCTCCACCTCAGAGGTCGACGCGGAACTCACATCTCGGAAACTGATAATAATGGTGGGCGTTTGGTTAACGTCGACGTTGCATGCAAACGAAATTTCTAGCGGGATTTGCAGTCCATTTTTATTTCTGATGTGAACATTGCGTAAGACTGTTGGCGTCGTACCCGATTCGATCGTCTGGCGAACGAGTTTTTCTTCTTCGAGGAAGTGCAAGGAGAGATAGGGCTGCCCGACAAGTTCACTTTGATCAAACCCCGTGAGCGCCTCTGTTGCTTGATTGACTGCGGTAATCAGGCCCGTCTCGCGATTGATCGCTAATAAAGGAAACAACGAATGCTGCCATGCGCTGATATAGATCGCCGTGTCGCTATCGTCTTGCTGATCCCTTGCATTCATTTGATCACCTCTATCCCTTGACATGAAAAGTCATCGGTATCGCCAGAGAGACGACATCACACGCCTTATTCTATTTTATATTTCCGAACGGAAACAATGTAGAACGGTCTCAGTATCTGTTCAACCTGCTCTCCTCCCGAAACAACGTTCCGGGAGGAGAATGTACGATATCTGACAGTTAGCGTAAATGCAATACTACTTCGAGATGGTTCGATAAACAATAGGTGCTGACCGCAGCGAGGTGACTGGCGGCCTTGGTTAGCTAGGGATTGTTGCTTTTTGGTTTTTTGAGATTCATCGCCAATACCACACCCGCAGACAACAGCATCAACAGCAAACTGATGGCGTTAACAACTGGCGTCGCACCATCTTTCATACGACCATAAATCATCACAGTCAAAGGGGCATCGCTCCCTGCAAGCATGTACGTGGTGTTGAAATTTTCAAATGACAACAAAAACGCGATCATTGCCGCACCGACCAGGGCTGGCTTGAGGTAGGGCAAGAGGATCGTGTAAAAAATCTGCCACCGCGTCGCCCCGAGATTGAGCGCAGCCTCTTCTAGACTGACGTCAAAACGTTTTAAACGTGCGCTGATGGTCAGCGTCGTGATGGAGGCAATATAAGAAATTTGTCCAATCGTCACCAATACCAAGCCAGGGCGCAAGAAATCGAGTTCCCATCCAGCGACATCTTCCGCAAATTGCGCAATATGACTCATCAGCGCGAGGATTGAAATCCCTAAAATGACCCCTGGAATGACTAAGGGTAATAACATCATGACCGATAACACTTGTTGACCGCGAAATTGGAAACGTTCTAGCAAAAATGCATTACAGGTTCCGAGCAAGACGCTCATGCTACTGACGGCCACCGCCACCTTGAAGCTGTACCAGAGACTCGTTTGAATATCTTGATCAAAAAAGACACCAGTGCGCTCTTGGCTCCCATCCGCAAAAAACCAATCGAGTGTAAAACCATGCCACGGTGGCATCGGATACGCGGCATCGTTAAATGCAAATGCCACGACGACAATCAGCGGAATAAATAAAAATAAAAAGAAAGTTGCAACATAAGTGAGTCGCAATGTCCGTACGGTTGCGGACTGAGGAATTGTTGGAATCATGTACGCCTCATGACAGCAGTAAAGGATTGACGGCTTAATTTCAAGCCACACCAGACCAAAGAGGTCGATAAGCCCAAGAGCAGGAACGCAAATGCAGCGCCTTGTTCCCAATTAAATCGGGTAATAAATTGGGTATAAATTTGCTCGGTGAACCACATTGAATTTTTTCCACCTAACAACACTGGCGTCAGATAATTTCCAAGTGTCAGCATAAACACCATGATGGTCCCCGCAGCGATACCAGGCGCCGCATGGGGAATCACGATTTGTCGCACGATGTTCAAAGGACGTGCGCCAAGGTCATAAGCGGCTTCGATCAGACTTACATCCAGTGTTTCTAAGGCATTAATCAAAGGGATTAACATGAACAGCAACGAGGAATACACCAGACCTAACAGGATGGCGGCATCGTTGTACAGCAGTTCAATCGGTTCCGAAGTGAGGCCCAGATGAAAAAGCAATTGCGGTAACACCCCATTGCCTCGCAATAAAATCATCCATCCCAATGTACGAACCATTTCGCTCACCCAAAACGGCAGCAGTACCATCGCCAATAAGAGAGGCTTCGAGGTATTGCCGGCGATCTTAGCGATGTACCACGCGACTGGAAATGCGAGAACCAAAGAAATAGCGGTCGCGGACAGGGATAAGACGGCAGTTCGTAAAAACGTATGCCAATACAACGGTTCATCGAAGAACGTCGCATATTGACGTAAGCTAAATGCGTATTCTTGGGGAGCGGTGCGGGTACGCAGCGACAAGACGAGCATTTCAAGGTGCGGCAGGATAATGAGCAGACTGAGCCAAATCACTGCTGGCGCGAGTAGCAGCCACAAGAGTAATGTTTTTTGCTTAGTAATCATGGCGTCACTCAGGCGGCAAAGGCTTGAACATTATCAGCACTGATGGCAAGGTGGACGTCATCGCCATGCTGTAAATCCTTGAGCTGTCCATTTTGAGGTAACGACACTTGTAGCGATATCTCACTATCGTTCAGACGGACTAAGACCGACGAATTCGCGCCGTCAAATAAAATGCTACTTACTTTACCGCGCAGGTGGTTGGGATAGTGATCAGAAGAAAATGGCTGTCGGCTAATAGCAATACCTTCAGGACGGATAAATAACTGAACGTCTTGTGATGGATGAAAGGATTCTGTTGATGTGCAGAATAAAGCCAAGTTGTCAGTGATGGTCGCAGAAATCAGATTCGTCATGCCCGTTTGCGCCCGGCCGGAGAGTTTGTTGGCATTGCCGACGAAACCCGCGACAAAACTGGTCTTTGGACGGTAATACAGATCTTGCGGCGTCCCGATTTGCTCACATTTCCCGTGGTTCATCACTGCCACCATATCTGACATGACCAGCGCTTCTGATTGATCATGGGTGATATACAAAAAGGTGGTACCGATTTGCGCCTGCAATTGTTTGAGCTCGACTTTCATGTGCTCACGCAACTTGAGGTCCAATGCACCGAGCGGCTCGTCGAGTAACAACAGCGTTGGTTCAAGGACCAAAGATCGCGCGATGGCGACGCGCTGTTTTTGACCGCCAGATAGTTGTTCGATACGTTTGTCTTCGATACCGGGCAAGCCAACCCGGCTTAGCATATCTTTGACCTTGTGTTGGATGTCTGCTTTCTTGACCTGACGCCGCGCCAAACCATAGCCGACGTTTTCACCGACAGACATCATCGGAAATAGGGCCAAGTGTTGGAACACCATATTGACCGGACGTTGATTCGGTGCGACGCCGCGCATACTTTTTCCACCGACAACAATATCGCCATCGTCAGGTTCAATAAAGCCTGCGACCATGCGCAGCAGCGTCGTTTTCCCACATCCTGATGGTCCTAGGATGGAGCAGAACTGGCCTTTGGGTATTTGTAATGACAGATTGTCGACCGCAGTAAACGTGGTGCCATTGAGTTGATAACGCTTGGATACGCCTTGAATATCAAGGTCGATCACATCGGATGAAGAGGGCTGCATAGTGAAAGAAATGAATGAGTAACAACGGGAGTAAAACAGACAGCGTGATGTGTTCGGTGATTGTGCCGTTCATGAAACGATAGCGGAAACGACTTCCTTATTTCCGCTATCGCTTTCTGCATTGCTGTATGACTGTGTTTTGCGATAAGCCGCTATAAATTGTTAGGGGTTGCTATGAGTTGCTATGGGTTGCTATGGGCTGCTATGGGTAAAATATCTGACGAGGGACAATGCTGTTATGACGCTTTGATTTTGTCCAAAATTTTGCCGTCCAGTTCTTCCAAACCTGCTGGAATCGCCGGATACCATTTAATGTTTTTCAACGCATCCGCAGAGAACGATTCATTAAACTGCGCTTTCATTTTGGCATCCATGAATTGATCGGCATCCTTGACAGCAGTGAAGGTGCGTGCGGCTTTCGCCATGCGACCAGCAATTTCAGGGCGTGTTACAAAATTGATCCAGGCGTAAGCCGCTGCATCATTCTTGCCACGTGCTGGAATCGCGAAACCATCGACCCAACCGAGTGCACCCGATTTTGGTGCGATAAATTTGAGATGAGGATTTTCGGAATTGAGTTTCCAACCACCGCTATCCCACATTTGGGCTGCGAGCAATTCGCCGGTACGCAAATCGTTGAGCAATTGGTCTTTGCTTTCCCAGAAATACTTCAGATTCTTTTTACAGGAGATGAGCTTGTCCCCTGCTTGTTGCATGAGTTGTTCGTATTGCTTTGGATTGTTATAGGCTTTAAATGGATCGAGTCCCATGGAGAATGCCATGCCGATTAAGGTTGGGCGTTTGAGACGGACTGCGACTTTTCCATGTAACTCTGGTTTGCACAGATCACTGTAATCAGCGACTTTTACTTTGTTACTGGCCATGACTAAACCATCTGTACCCCAGAAAAAAGGCAGGCCATAGGTTTTACCATTGACTGTCGTGACTTTCTTGGTCGCTTCGAGCATCTCTGGCATGAATTGCGCCGTTTTTACTTTGGACAGATCGATGGGTTTATAAATACCGAACTCCGTTGCTGGACCAGCAATCCTGTCTTGACTTGGTTGGACCAGATCAAAACCAGCTCCCCCTGTTGCGCGCAACTTAGAGATCATTTCTTCATTGTTGGATAAGGTCAGCTCAACAGCAATACCTGTTTCTTTAGTGAACTGTTCAGCGACATCCTTAGGGACATAATCAGCCCACGTCAGGATTCGTAACTTATCAGCAGCGAGACTTGATTGAGAAAGTAAGCCAAATGACGCGCAGAGAATGGCGGCGGAGAGTGTGGTGCGGCGTAGGATATTCATTTATATTCTTTACGTAATTTCAGACAAAAAAGATGGTTTCATATTGTCATGACAATTTAATGACAGAGACAAGTTTTTCGGTCTGGCGTTATGCGTCTCTTGTGGTCAAAATACATCGTCATCAAAGAGAGAAAAAGCCGACGCGGATTACGTCGGCTTTTTCGTCTTTACGACATCGGTTCAGAATTACATTTTGCCGCTGAACGAGATGAAGAACTGACGTGGTGCACCAGTCAACAATGTCTGTGCTGTACCTGTTGGATCGCTTGCTTGGAAGCCATTCGAACCGATGGTGCTGAAGTACTGTTTGTTCATGACATTTTGTACGTTCAACTGGATCGATACATCCTTCAGACCTGCCATGGATTTTTGTTTGTAACCTGCGGACAGGTCAACGATCCAGTAAGAAGGAACACTTGCATCATTGGTGTAAGTATAGAAACGCTTGTCTGTGTATTTAGCACCAGAGCGTGCGAACCATACTGGTGTGTCGTAGGACAGTTCTGTTTTGAACATCACTTTTGGTGCATCAACGACTTGTTTGCCAGCGATGTTGACGGTCGTTGTGCCATCGACATAGTTAGACTTGTACTGAGAATCGTTGTAAGTGAAAGAATTGAACCAAGTCACGTCTTTAGATACGGCATACGACAATGCTGTTTCGATACCTTTGTTCTCAACAGAGCCTACGTTCACGAATGTGCTTGGGCAACCAACGATACCGGCGCATGTAGCAACAGACAGCAAACGATCATTGAACTTCGTGTAGTACACAGCAACGGAACCAACGAAGTCATTTCGCTTAAAGCGATAACCTGTGTCGAGCGTTGTGGATGTTTCTGGTTTCAGATTTGGCTGACCGAGGTTGAACGCTGCTTGCGTTTGAGAGAATGGACCATCCACACCTGGTTGGAACGCACGCATATTTTGGGTCACGCTGGCAAACAGTTCGTCTGTTTTTGTCAGCGCGTAGTTCACACCCACTTGTGGTAAGAAGGTTTTCGATGCCTTGATCTCACCAGCAGCGCGTGAGCCAACAACACTCACTGCGTCAATCTTAACGGAAGGAGATTTGAAGCCATAGTTCAGCTTCAGTTTGTTATCCATCAGACTCACGGTATCTTGTGCGTAGAACTGTGTTGTGTCTGTAGTGAAGTTCTGCTTAAAGACAACGCTTGTTGGGTTGCTCAGGAAATAGTTTGTATCCTGTGGACCTGTTGCATCGTAGTAGTTACGGGACAAGGTGTGCAGACTTCTTTCAGCCCAGAAACCAGCATTGATCGTGTGTTGACCCAGATCCCATGTCAGATCAGACAGCAAACCGTTACGGCTGATCGAATATTCTGTTGTACGAATAGAGATTGGCAAGCCGTTTGTCGATGCTTGATACGGTGTGTACCAGTGACCTTGACCTTCGTTACTATGGTGGTAAGCGGTTGTCTTGAGCGTGACGGTGTCCGACAAGTTGCTGTCCAATGTCGCGCCGATCAGGCTATCTTTACGTAAGCCACTGCCTTGATAGTAGGCATCGTCGAGGCTATTGACGCCGCCAGTGTAGATTTTTTTGGCTGCATTCAGTGCGCGCTGCCAGTCTGGTGCGTAGTTGTCCCAGTTGTAACCCAGACGGTTCACCATATCGATGGATACGTCTTGGTAATCCACTTCTTTACGGTCAGAGTAGTTATAGAAAGCGGACAATTTGTTATTGTCGCCTAACTTCTGTACCAGTTTGGAGTTGAATTGGTTTTGATCTTGTGAACCACTCCCTTTTGATTTATCAGCACGTTGACGTGTCACGCTCAGATAAGCCTTGGTACCTGTCGATAACAAACCAGTGTCAACACGGGCGAAGGTACGGGATGTGCTGTCGCTACCAAATGTTTGTGCGCCTGTGAGAGCAAATTCATCGGTTGGTGCTGACGAGTAGAACTGAACAGTACCACCCAGATTGCTTGTTGACGCTGTGCCGACATCACCTGCACCCTGAGACAGGATCACGTGGCCAATGTTTTCAGAGGAGATCGCACGGCTAATGTGCAAACCGTTGTTGTTGCCGTAGCTCATGTCGCCCAGTGGGACGTTGTCTAATGTGAAGCCCAAATGGTTTTGATTAAAACCACGTGCGCTAAAACGTGTCGACCACTCGTAAGCACCAAATGGATCGGCAGATTCAAATGCGACGCCAGGTAATTTATCCAATGTTTTCAGTGGGCTTGTACCAGGAACGACTTTCATCAAATCTTCTTTGGTGATGTCTTGAACCTGACGTGTTTTTCCTTCGCCAACAATCGTTACGGTTGTTGTGTCAGCTGCTGGCGCTGCTACTGGCGTTGGATCTGGCGTTGCTACTGCTTCTGCAAAAGCGGGTGCTGCGAACGCCTGCATCAAAACGAGGTAGATCGGCGTGCGTCGGAAATGGTTTGCCACAAGAAGTTCCCTTCAAAATAACTGGATTAAAAAATGGAGTGTTGTCTTTGCGGTGCATCGTTTTTTTCATTACGTCTATCGATGCGAGGTGATGCGCGTTTTAAAATACGTCTATACAACTTTGTGCTCAGAGATCAACGCGGCGAAGCTTAACAACCGATTGTGACGAATTCGTTAAAAAAAGAGGGATTCGGAGCGAATACAACACATTATTGAATTGAATGAAAATTCTCTTTTATGTCATGTTGATGACATAAAAGATTGCTAGCAAATTCTTTCATTTTCATTAAAACGAACATAAACGAACATCAAAATAGCGAAGAACGAACTTAAAATGTTGATAAAGTGACTTAAAATTCTCATAAAATGAGTTAAAGCGAACATTTTGTGATTTTGGGTGAATTTCTCGTTTTGGGGTGGTTCGAACCTATTTCGAACCTATTTCGGACCTATTGAGCGGTGTTTTTTGCTCAAAATAGGCGCCGTTTTGACGGTCAACGACGTTGACACCAGAAATTCATCGCACTTACAATCCGCCCATTATTTTTATATAGGAATGCCACCGTGGACGGTAGCAGTTGTCAGTGTCGATATAGTGGATGGGCTTGCTCGTTAGCCATGTCTCAATCAATATTTCATCCCATCTAGTCTTTTAACGATGGCTGATCTTGGTTGATGCCATCGCCTTCACGCCATTCTCATCTTCTGTACTTTTGTTCGTTTTTTCCATGACACCACGCAGGTGAGCTTGTCATTGGGAGAAAAGAACATCATTTGCAAAGTGGAGATCAATGATGATGGAATGGGATGTATTTACGGTTCGCGTCTTACTGGCGTTGACCTTGGGGTCGTTAATCGGTGCAGAACGTCAGATGCGGCAACGTATGGCGGGATTGCGTACGAATGCGCTGGTGGCGGCGGGCGCATGTCTTTTTGTGACGGTCGGTGTGATCGCAGGGAACGCCGATGGTCAGGCACGGATTGCCGCGCAAGTCGTTTCTGGTATTGGTTTTCTGGGGGCGGGTGTCATTATGCGCGAAGGGCTCAATGTCCGCGGACTCAATACGGCGGCGACCCTATGGTGCTCTGCGGCGATCGGCGTATTAGCCGGACTGGGGCATTTGCTAGAAGCCACCATTGGGGCTTGTGTTATTTTGGGCGCTAACTTGGTATTGCGCAGTGTCGGACAAATGATCAACAAGCAAAGCATGGAAAGCGCCACAGAAGTTGAGCAGATGTACCGCCTCTCGATTGTTTGTCAGGCAGATGACGAGGTGCACGTGCGGACCTTGATGTTGCACATGCTTAACGGTATGCCACAATTGGTCATACAGTCTTTGCACAGCGAGGATATTCCGATTGGTGGGCAGCTTGAGGTCAGAGCAGATTTAATTGCTTCACCCAACAATCTGGTGCAATTAGAGCAAATCGTGAGTCGCATTAGTCTTGAAAAAGGCGTCAGCGCGGCGCGGTGGGCGGTTTTACACAGAGTGGAGGAGTAGGAGAGTTCTCCGCACTATTGTCACTATAGCGATTTCTTGGAATAAACGATATAAATCATACAAAAACGCCGCCTTGTCGTCTCAGCGGCGTTTTGTCTTTTTGGTGGATTATCTGGTGTCCTTTTCTTGCAGGCGTACAATAGCGTTTTGCCTGTCATACGATGACAATTGAGCCCAATTTTTGCGTTAAGCCAAAGTCACTGGCGTCGACGCATGCAGGATCACTTTCATGAAAAACACCTACCACCTTTTGCTCATTGATCCGCAAAACGATTTTTGCGATGTCCCCGCGTCTTACCTGATCACTGACCCGCTCAGCGGCAGACCCGTTCTTCCGACTTTACCTGTCCCAGGTGCTCACGCTGACATGCAACGCGTGGCGCAATTGATTGAACAAGGTAGCGAAGGTCTCGATGCCATCAGCATTACCTTGGATGCGCATCACCGCTACGATATTGCCCATCCCAGTTTTTGGATGACGCATGAACAGCGTGAGGTTGCACCATTCACCACGATTTCTGCGGCGGCAGTCCGGGCGCAGCAGTTTGTGCCACGCGATCACCGTGCACTACCACGGGTGTTACGCTATCTCGATTCCCTTGAAATCAATGGTCGTTATCAGTTGATGGTCTGGCCTGTTCATTGCGAGATCGGCACGTGGGGCCATGGCGTTCACGCCGATGTTCGCGCTGCTTATAACCAATGGGAAGACCGCCATTGCAAGCCAGTGCAAAAAATTCTCAAAGGATCGAATCCTTGGACGGAGCATTATTCTGCGGTGATGGCCGAAGTGCCAGATGATCACGACCCAGAGACCCAATTAAATCAATCACTACTCGAGAATTTAGGGGCAGCTGACCGGATTTACATTGCAGGTGAGGCAAGTAGCCATTGTGTAAAAGCCAGTACCGAACATATCGTCGCGCACTGTTCGCCTGCAGACCGAGAAAAACTTGTTTTAATCACCGATTGTATGAGCCCGGTTGCTGGCTTTGAAGAAGTGCATACTGCTTTTCTGCGTGAGATGCAGGCACTCGGCATACGACTCGCGACCGCTGAGGAAGTCCGTGCTGAGTTGATCGCCAACGCCAATGCCAACGCTATTGCAAACGGCTGATCGACTGTAGAGACACTGCAGAGACACTTCACTTGTCGCGTTGGTCATGAACGCTCGTCGGTGAAAATACACCACCACAGACGTTCTGCTGACAGCGCGATCGTTGCGCCTACCAAGGAAACCAATGAAACCAGTAGTACGCAGTCTGTTAGAGACTGACCTTTATAAGTTCACGATGTGGCAGGCCTTACTGCATAAGCATCCTGATGCACAAACCGAGTATGTCTTTCTCTGCCGCAATACACCTGCTTATCCTTTAGCTGAGCTGTATGCCGACGTAGAACGTGAAATTGATTATTTATGTACGTTGCGATTTACGGAAGAGGAACTCGATTATTTGCGTTCTCTCCGGTTCATTAAAAGTGACTTCACGGACTTTTTGACCGTTTTCCATTTCCAGAGAAAATTTATTCATGTCAGTACGCAAGGTGATCAGTTGGAGATCATCGCCAAAGGGCCACAAGTTCATGTAATGGGATTTGAGATCTTTGTACTGCACATCGTCAACGAGCTTTATTTCCGTCGCTTACAAACGCCCGATACTCTTCCAGAGGCACGTCGGCGACTTGCTGCGAAAATTGAACGGCTTCGTGCGTTTGAAAAAGAGCCTGCGCTGGCTCACCCATTTGAATTCTCTGACTTTGGATTACGTCGCCGTTTTTCTGGGGAGTGGCATGACGAAGTGGTGGAAACACTCGCCCGTGAAGTGCCGCAGTTTTTCAAAGGCACGTCGAATGTTTATCTGGCTAAACAATACAAACTATTCCCGATAGGTACGATGGCGCATGAGTATTTGCAGTCTTACCAAGCGTTTGGTGTTCGTCTGCGCGATTTTCAGAAAGCCGCCTTAGAAGATTGGGTGCAAGAATATCGCGGTGATCTCGGTATCGCATTGACCGACGTCGTGGGGATGGATGCGTTTTTAGCGGATTTTGATTTATATTTTGCGAAATTATTCGACGGCTTACGTCACGACTCTGGCGACCCGGTGTTATGGGGAGAAAAAGCCCTCGCGCATTATGCAAAGTTACGGATCGATCCGCATACCAAACGTCTTGTCTTCTCAGATGGACTCGACTTTGACATGGCGTTTTCGCTCTATCAACACTTTGCAGATCGCACCATGCCAGCGTTTGGCATTGGCACCAATCTGACCAACGATACCGGGATCACGCCATTAAATATCGTCATGAAACTCACCTCGTGCAATGGGCAATCGGTGGCGAAACTCTCTGACGCCAGCGGTAAAACCCTTTGCACGGACGAAACCTTCCTTGCGTATTTGCGGCAGATTTTTAATCATCCTGTCATTTAAACAGCGGACAATTTGTCTTTTATTTACCGTGCTTTCATCGAAAAAATAATGATCACTCGTCGAACAATACCACTCCTTGTCTGCGCATCGCTGATGTGGCTGTTATCTGGCTGCCAGCAACCGTTAAAACCGACAGCGCAGGAAGCGCCAGTTAGTACGGCACAGGCACAAAAAACACCTGTCATTCTGGTTTCTATTGATGGTTTTAAGCCGACCTATTTGCAACGCGGTGTGACACCAACGCTCAATGCGCTTGCCGACAAAGGCGTGTTGGCGGATGTCATGCATCCTTCGTTCCCATCGATTACCTTTCCCAATCACTACACACTCGTGACCGGATTGCGTCCTGATCATCATGGTATTGTGGGGAATAATATGGATGACCCCACGATGCCTGATCAACATTTTAGCCTCGGTAATCATACGGCCGTGGTAGATCGCCGTTGGTGGGATCAGGCAGAGCCAGTTTGGGTGACAGCCGAAAAACACGGTGTACACGCTGCCACCATGTTCTGGCCAGGAACCGAGGCAGATATCCATGGTGTGCGTCCTAGCGATTGGCGTACCTTCGATGGTAAATTACCACCGGCTCAACGCGTTGATGTATTACTGGGTTGGATGGATAAACCTGCGGCTGAGCGTGCCGGATTTTTTACGCTGTATTTTGATGACGTTGATCATGCGGGACATGAGTTTGGGCCTGATACACCGCAAGTGACCGAGGCCGTGGGCAAAGTGGATCAGGCGATGAGTCGCTTGGTCGCTGGCCTTGCAGCGCGCCATATCAACGCCAATATCGTGGTCGTGTCTGACCATGGGATGGCATCAACCAGCGCTGATCGTGTGATTTATCTCAACAAACTGGTCGATACCAGTCGGTTGAAAGTCATCACTTCCGGGACGTACGCGGGTATCGAGCCAGCTCCTGGTCAAGCATCACTGGTGAGCCAAGCGCTCGTGAAAAAGCATGCGCATATGGAATGCTGGAACAAAGCGGATATTCCTGCTCGCTATGAATACGGACACAATCCACGGGTTCCAAGCATTGTTTGTCTTGCTGACGTGGGTTGGCTGATCTTTGCCGCTGAAGATCCGAAGATTCAAGCCAACGGCGGCGCACATGGTTACGATCAAATGAGTCAGGAAATGGGAGCTTTGTTTATTGCCCATGGTCCCGCATTCAAAGAACACATCACTTTGCCCGCTTTTGATAACGTCGATGTGTATCCTTTGGTGATGAAACTGATTGATGTGCCTGCATTACCGTCGGATGGTCATCTTGCTTCGACGGCCGCTGCATTACGCTGATTTTTTAATCGTTAATGCTTCCATGCGATTGAGATATTTGACTAGGATGCGATAAGTGTCCCGGTCAAATCGCGGTTTGCCTGATGCGAGTAAGGTCGCGATTTCTGCTTCATCTTTGGCGCGCCCCAGATAACACCAGGCCTCAATGACGTGATACACGTTTCCCTCTTTGAAGGTTGCCGGTCCATTGAACGGCCACGCTTTCAGTTTCATTTCTCCTAGCGCTTCAATCAGTCGCAAGTTGTGCTGAAGTGGGGATTCCTGACCAACGCACGCCCCTTTACATTGCTTGAGCTGGCGAGCAAAACATGGTTTCCCTGCACCACCTTTTTCTAATCCGAGTGTGGCTGCGCACAATTGGAATTGCTTGACTGCTTGCAATAAAAATTCACGGGCGCTGGCACCACTTTTAAATAAACCGTAGAGCTGTTCTTGGCGTCCGAGGTCGAGGTCTCGTCCGTAGGCTAGTTGTGGTTGTAATAGGCCTGATCCCATATCCACCAAACGCCATGAACAAAACTCCGTGTTACGACGCAATTGACGATTGAGCGTCGGTTGCTTTTCTTTGATCAGGCGGGCTTCGGTAATGAGAGCATCGACTTCGCCCTCGCATTCGATCCATTCAATGTCGCGCACCTGCAAGGAGATATTCATCTCTTTCGCGATGGCATGGTCCGAAGAAAAATGGGAAAGCACACGCTGGCGTAAGGTATTACTTTTGCCAATATAGAGCGGTAAGCGGTTTTCTGCGTAAAACAGATAGACGCCATAGCCTTTTGGAATTTGATCGACAATATCGGCATCCAGATGCGGTGGTAGGCTGGAGCGTGTGGTGAGTTCTTTTACTGCTGCTGTTAATTGATCTTCAGGCAACGATGTTTCAAGCGCACGCCAGAATTGGTAGATCGCGTCCGCATCACAGAGGGCACGATGGCGATCACCTTCACCCGTAATATGGTGACGCTCCATGATGCTATCGAGATTATGCTTCGCAAACTGTGGAAATAATTTCCGTGACAATTTGAGGGTACATAGCACTGTTGAGCGAAATGAGCGCTCTAAACGTTTGCATTCGTTTTTCAAAAAGCCATAGTCAAAGCGGGCATTGTGCGCCACAAAAATATGGCCGTCTAAGCGCTGAAGGACGTCGTCCATCACTTGAGCGAAAGTCGGTTGACCTGCGACCATCCCATCACTAATGCCAGTTAATTGCTCTACAAACGGCGGGATCGGGGTTTCAGGATTCAGTAGCTGGCTCCATCGCTCTACCTTGATGCCATCGTATGTGACAATGGCAATTTCAGTAATTCGGTCCCGTGTGGCAATCGTGCCAGTGGTTTCTAGGTCGACAAAGGCGAGCGGGCGTGCAAGTGGTGTTAACATCGTACTCATTCAGTAAATTTCCCGCCATTGTATCCCTTGTCCTCATTTCTGGCGCTATCAGGAAAATAACTCGTCGGTGATTTGGATGCCTTGCTCTACCCGAATCATGCACAATGAGCGCACGATTGCGCTTGAAGGAGTCATTGGATGTCGACATTACCGCTACCACCAGTCCCCGCCGAGGTGCTTGATGCCGCAGGAGCTGTAGCGTTTGGGAAATACACCGGTGCCATCCCTGAGATCGACTGGTCTCTGTTAGGCGCTCCCTATCGTCGTGGACGATGGTGGCGGCATACGCACCACAAACGGTGGCAATACCTCGGCTTAGCGACGGATGACCTGTTCTGTGGCGTGGCCATTGTCGATGTGGGGTGGACGAATACCGCGTTTGCCTACGTTTTCGACCGACAGCAAAAGCGCCTCCTTGGTCATTTTTCGCAAGACGGCGTGCCGGGACTGACGGCGCGTATCAACGACTATCCTTCATCTGGTGCAGCCAGCCATTTTCGGTTTTTGGGAAAGCACATTCATTTTGCGATATCGCATGATGCCGAGGCGACGTTGGACGTTGTTGGTCATGATTTCTCGCTCCATGCGACCTTGTGTCTGCACGATGCTGCGCCTTCGTTGACAGCGATTGGACCGGTCGAGGGCGGGGCTGTTCATGCGACCGTCAAATCCTCAGCGATACCCTTGCAGGGATCGGTGGAGGTGGCGGGGAGACGATGGTTGCTTGATGGTGGGGTTGGTAGTAGTGATTATAGCAACGGGTTTTTGGCGCGAGACACCGCATGGCGCTGGGCGTCGGCGCATAGTCGAGCGATTGGGTTCAATCTACAAGCAGGTTATTTTGGCAATAATGAGAATGCGCTGTGGCTCGATGGCGAGATCATCGGATTAGGGACCGCAAACTTTGACTTTGACCCGACCGATCCCATGGGAATGTGGCATATCACGACAGACGATGGCTTGTTAGATGTCTATTTTCAGCCAGAAGGCTATCGCCAAGAAAATAAAAATTTGCTCATCGCTGCGAGTCGTTATATCCAGCCAATTGGCACATTCCGAGGCTGGGTGAGGGCGCATTGTGATGCACCGTTGCGCGTTATTACGGATTTGGTCGGGGTGACAGAAGACCATACTGCGCGGTGGTAAGGGATTTGATCTACTTTTTGCGCAAAGCTTGATCTAGCTGAAACGCCGGTTTCAGTGGGCATGCTACAAGAGTGTTTTCGCCTCTTTTTTTGCTTGCCATGTTGACACTCCAGCTCAGTGACTTTTCTGTCGAAGAATTTCTTGCCCATTATTGGCAAAAGAAACCGGTCCTGATTCGTCAGGGATTTCCGGGATTTTATGACCTGATCCGTCCCGATGAGCTAGCCGGTTTGGCCTGCGAGCCGCAGATTGAATCGCGGGTCATTTATCGGCAAGACGGCGTCTGGCAGGCGGAAACGGGGCCATTTGAGAGTTATGGTCGCTTTGGTAAAAAAGACTGGACGCTGGTTGTGCAGGCAGTGGATCACTGGTCGCCGGATGTCGCTGATCTGGTGCAGGCGTTTTCTTTTATCCCTAAATGGCGGCTGGATGATGTCATGATCAGCTATGCCGCAACAGGTGGCGGCGTAGGGCCGCATATCGACTTGTATGATGTCTTTATCTGCCAAGGATCGGGACGACGTCACTGGCGTGTCGGTGATCGTGGCAACCACCACCAGTTTGCGGCCCATCCTGCCTTGCTCCATACCGCGCCTTTTGAGGCAATCATTGATGCAGAGCTGACTGCAGGAGATATCCTTTACATTCCCCCCGGCTTCCCACATGAAGGGATCTGCCTTGAACACTCAATGAGTTTTTCGGTCGGCTTTCGGAGTAAATCTGCCCGCGATATGCTCAGTGGGCTAGCCGACTATTTGATTGATCACGATGTAGGAACAGCCTTAATCAGTGACGCAGGACGTCCATTACACACCAAGCAAGGTCATATCAACCAGAGCGACCTGGCTTTGGTGAAAGCACAAATGCAATCAATCTTGGATGACGAACAAGTGATGGCAGACTTTGTGGGGACCTTTTTATCCAAAACGAAGTGCGAGCTGGATTTACAGGTGATCGAGGACGATGAAGAAATCACCCCCGAGGCCTTGCTCGACATGCTGCACAACGGCGAGTTACGTCGTACGGGAGGCTTACGCTGTTTTTACCTCGATCAGACGGTTGATCAAGGGGTGTGTTATGTCGATGGCGAGCGTTATGCGTTTGGCGCTGCCGCCCGTGATGCGGTGATCGCTTTGTGTGATCACGATATCGTTGATGCGGTCATTCTGGAGAAGGGCTTGCACTTGGCTGCATTTGTTGACGCCCTCGTTGATTGGGTCAATCAAGGGTATTGGTACGCTGAGTAAGCAAAAACGCCGCGAAAGCGGCGTTTTTTTTGTTGATGACGTCGTGAATTGCAGTGTGACCGGAGGTGTGGTCTGCCTTATTATTCCGGTAATGCGATCTGATTGTCAGTACTGAACTGATAATCACGGAACACGTGTTCTGCTGTCAATAATTGATAGCTTCCGTCAGCCAATTTTCGGGTTGTATCTTTGAGGCGATACGTTGTTTGTCCGCAGGTCCAGCAATTGAAGTTACGCATGTGTGTGCACAGGCATGTCTTATCCATCACCACGACTTTTTTCGCGTCAGGATGCGCGGCGACTTCGCGGTTATAGGAAGTGATATACGCACAATTCCCATTACCATCGAGCAGATAACCATACGATTCGCAGCCCGGACGGATGCCATCGCCAATGGCTGGTGTGCTCTTGAGCATACGCATTGGGTAGCCAGTCGGTGAAATGTGGTTGACTTCGATGTCCTCTTCGCTTGCTTTAAAGTACTCTTGCTTGACGTCGTCAGGCAGGCCACATTCTTTCGTGACGGTAAAGCGGGTAGCGACTTGGACGCCGGATGCCCCATTTTCGAGGAAAGAAACCGCATCACTGCCTGTAAAAATACCACCAGCGGCAATCAACGGAATATCCAGTTGCTCGGCCTTCAGGTAAGCAGCGATTTCTGTGATGATTGTTTGTAAATCAAATTCTGCCCAATCATCACCAAATCCAAGATGGCCACCGGCCAACGGACCTTCGACGATGACGTAGTCTGGTAGACGATTTAATTTCGCATTTTTACGTAAGAACAATTGCAGGGCGCGCAAGGACGACACAATAATGCCCAATTTGGCTTCGCGGAAGCGTGGATGTTCAGCCATCAGACCAAAAGAGCTCAGATGCAGACCTGCGCTCAGGGTAATACCATCGATACCACCATCCAGCGCAGCCTCCAGGCGCACTTTGAGGGTTTCGCGCGGACCGTTCATGGTCAGTTTTTCCATGCAATTAACAAAAATCATGCCGGAGCCTTGCTTGGCTTCCATGGTTTTGCTGACATGCATGCGCGTCGCATCCGCCAAGTGTTCTAGGTTGAACTTGATATCTGTCTTGTCGCTGTTGTTGATATTGTATTTGTAGTACTTTGTTTTTTCTTTGATGTAACTTGTGTCAAAACGACGGTCCGTAACGTCGTGCACCATCGCATCAGAAATGTGACCGATACCGCCAAGACGTGCTGCAACCAGTGCTAATTCAGCAGTGGAAATATCAACGCCCATCCCACCAATCATGATAGGAACCAGTTCATCTTTGCCTAACTTCAGGCGGAAATCATCTACTCGTTTCATTGCTATCCTTGACACATTGAGCTTAAAGGTCACACCCACGTCTAGGTCTTTGCAGCGGGTGAAGCCGTCATTCAGAATGAAGGCGACCCAGATTGTAAGCCAGTCGGGGTATGTCCTGTGAATAATTTAAGAACCAAAATCAGCTTGTCGGCGGCGGAGAAAAGACAAAAATAGGACCATAGAAAATTATCTAAAAATTAATTATTTTGAGGTTGCGTACAGCTAGACGACGATCGCTTAAAAATAATAAGAGTTAGACTGTTTTCTCTAATTTTAGTTCTTCCATTTTAGTTGCTGCCATGCATGCAGCCTTCGCTGATGATCGATTGATCCCCTATTTTTTTTACGGTCTTTTGATACGGATCAAAGGGTTGTGGACGCCATTTCACGTACCTGAAGTCCGTTTTCCGTTTCTGACTGTGCCTGATAACTATGTCATAGCCATGACAGCGGGAGCGATCATCAATGATTTCTGAACAGATTGGGTTTTCTACGCCGATTACCAGCGTAATTTCCGCCATCCGGCTTGTTGGGTGGGCGTCAAAAAAGTCCACGCCAGAAAGCGGCTTTGTTTATTCCCTTGCGCCATGGCGATTTCGCGTTGGTCTTGGACGCCGATGTTCTTGAGTCGTGTTTTAAGGACAGGTAGATTGGCCGATTTCGATACAAGACACGTGAACCAGAAGCAACGTGACGCGTATTTTGCACTTTCTTTGATCATGCGCTCGATAAACGCTAATTCACCACCGGGACACCACAACTCAGCATCTTGACCGCCAAAATTTAAGACGGGTGCCGCTGATTCGGCGTGGGCTTCCTTGTTCAAATTGGTCCATTTACGTCGGGTTCCTTCCTGTGCCTCAGCGAGTGAGCCATGAAAAGGAGGATTGCACATCGTCAGATCGAACCAATCGTCGTCATTGATAATGCCATCAAAAATCGCATTTGCATGGGGTTGTAAACGGAGAGAAATCTGGCGTGCATACGTGTTGTTACGCGCCAGAATGTGTTCGACGTTTTCCAACGAGGTTGGATTGATGTCCGCTGCGACAAACCGCCATCCATATTCTGCAACGCCCAACAACGGGTAAATACCACTGGCACCCGTTCCGATATCTAACACTGTCAGATGCTGTTTTTTGGGGAGTTTCCCTTGATGGCTCTGACGTAATACATCCGCCAGATAATGAATGTAGTCGGCACGCCCCGGAATTGGTGGACATAACTGACCTGCAGGAATATCCCACCCATCAATGCCATAGTCCGCCTTAAGAATCGCCGCATTCAGGGCTTTGACTGCCAACGGGTCAGCAAAATCAATCCGATGCTGCTGTTGATCATCGACGTGAATGAACGGTAAAAGGGTAGGGGAGTGCTGACACAACCGATCAAAATCATACTGACCTTGATGGCGGTTATGGGGATGAAAGAGGGATTTTTTGATAGACATGGATAACAAAAAAGCGGAGCCATAGAAGATAACATCGTTTGTCCCGCTTGTCGCGGCACTTGCCTTCGCTTTTTTACAGGTAACGCAAGCAAGGTGAAGTGCCATTGGATGCGTTAAGGTATGTTTTCAAAAGTTTATCTTGATGGATAGCGAAGTATTTTGATACATTCCCGTAGCGACAGATGGTCAATAAACAGGGAAAATGTCACGATGATTTAGAATTATCTTTCTAATATGAAAATTTTCTGAGCAGTTTAACGCGCAGGTCATAAATTCGCGCGACACTGCTGCACTATCCTAGGATCTATGAATGTCCCGCTGTCACCAGGATACCCGAATCCTATTAAAGAATACGAAAACACTGGCTGATTAGGCTGTTGTGTTTGATGAAGTTAACAAAAACCATCCTCTTTGGAGATGTACATGATGAAATTACGCACAATCGCATTGGCGTGTTCGATATTGGCGTTGGCTACCGGCTGCAGCAAAAGCTCTTCCGGCAGCGGATCCTCTGCTACCGTCGTCAGTGTGACAGGTGTCGCTGCTGCCGGTTATCCATTGGCAGGTGTTGTCGTTAGTGCGACCGATGCAACGGGAGCGATCACGACCTCAACGTTGACTGATAACAGCGGTCACTATATTTTGACTTTGACTGGGACAGCGCCGTATTTGCTGACCGCACCGTACACAGATGTTGATGGTACGCCTGCCGTGTTGTCGGCAGCGATTAGCCCTACCGTCGCATCCGGCCAAACCACGTCGGTCCAGGCTAACCTGAATCCACTGACATCCTTGATTTCTCAACGTGTCATCGGCACAGTACCGACCAGCAGCACCGTCGCTGCAGCGACCGTCGCGACGATCAATAGCACCCAAATTACCGCAGCGGAGCAAAGCCTCAGCACGCTATTGCAACCCGTGTACACAGCGTTGTCTATTCCAACGACAGAGACAACTGACCCAATCGGTTCAACGACGTACAAAGCAGGTTCCAGTGATCCTTTAGATAACCTGTTTAACATTGCCCGTTTTAATATCCATAACGGCACAATCAGCGTTGGTACCGACGCCAACAAAACAGTATTGAATGTGCCAGCGACAGGTACAATTTCTACGAGCGTTCCAGCCAATTCTGTCACGTCTCTGACGGCATTAGCAACAGGACCAACAACGACTCCTATCACGAACGTGATCGTCGTGATCGGTGAAAATCAAACATTCGATGGCTTGTTTGGTGCGTATGTGGCACCACAAGGTCAGACAGTGAAGAACTTGTTATCCCAAGGCATTATTAATGCCGACGGTACGCCAGGTCCTAACTTTGCATTAGCGGCGCAAAATCAAGGCGTTGCACAAAGCACTTATACCGTTCAACCAACACGTGGCGCTGCTTACGCAACCTTGCCACAACCATTGCAAATTGGTGAAGTGACACCGACCTTGCAGACCTTGGGTGGCACGCCAGATCCACGCTTCCCAGCGAACTTAAAAAATGGTCCATTCCAAATCACTTCCTACGTTCCGTACGGTGTGACAGCAAGCAACCCAATTGGCACAACGACAGGCGATCCTGTTCACCGCTTCTTCCAAATGTGGCAGCAAACTGGCGGTACCAACGCGAAACTCGATATGTTCACGTGGGTGGCGGTCAATACAGGCCAAGGTGGTGACACAACCGGTGTGACGGTTGCCAATCCATCACAAGGTGGCGAGCTCATGGGCTTCTTTAACATGAGCACTGGCGATGCGCCATTCTTCAAATCCTTGGCACAAAACTATGCCTTGAGTGATAACTACCATCAATCGATCCTGGGCGGCACAGGCGCTAACTTCTTTGCGATGGCAACCGCTGATGTGCCGTACTTCAATACCAACGGCACTGTCGCTGTACCACCAGCAAATCAGATTGAAAATCCAACTCCACAAGCGGGCACTGCCAACTTCTACACCAAAGACGGCTACAGCGGCGGCTCGTACGTCAACTGTGCTGATTCAACACAGCCGGGTGTGGCTTCGATTCTGTCCGTACTTGCTGTCAACGGCGTGACGAGCAACTGTGAAAGCGGTAAATACTATCTGGTGAATAACTACGCACCAGGTTACGACATGAACGGCAATGTACAGCCGATCGGTCCGAATAACTACAACTACCCACCACAAACCGTACCAACGATTGCAGAATCGCTTGCCAACAAGGGTGTGACATGGAAATGGTACACAGGCGGTCGTGAGTTGGCCGACGTGGCAACAGATGCAGCAGCCTTCGGCGTTCCACAGGCTGTGGCACAAGCGGTTCAGTACAACGCTATTGGTGATCCATTGGTGGCATCCAAAAATGTGATGACATCAACGACGCTGAAATCAGGTCTGGCTGGTTTGACAACCTTCTTCAATGACGTACAAAAAGGCACCTTGCCAGCAGTCTCTTTCGTTGTGCCGAAAAATCTGGATAGTGGTCACCCTGGTTATTCCGTTCCAGCAAAATATGAGTACTTCTTGCAAAACCTGATTGCAAAGGTACAGGCTAACCCAACGCTGTGGGCACATACGGCGATTATCGTGACAACGGATGAAGGTGGTGGTCACTTTGATACGGGTGCGATTCAAAATATCGACTTCTTTGGCGATGGCCCACGTATTCCATTCTTGATCGTTTCTCCTTACGCACGTACGAACTACATCGACCACACTTATCACGACCACACATCCGTGATGAAGTTTATCGAGCGTAACTGGAAGTTGGCACCGTTGTCTAACCGCAGCCGTGATAACCGTCCAAATCCAGCCATGTTGAAAACAAACCCCTACCTCCCAGCCAATGCTGGCGCGATGGGTGATCTGACAACGATGTTCAATTTCTAATCGTTGTTTCTGACTAAAAACGGAGTGAATGCCCCGCATTGACTCCGTTTTTTATTTCCGGGAATTTCTGAAAAATCATTCTTTGCCGGTACCCACCTCGCAATGGATATTGCGTCGCAGTGAATTTTCAGAAGTTTCCTATTTGTGAGGTTGGTTGTTATGTTGACGCGTCGTATTACCTGTATTCTTTCTGTCTTCTTATTGTTGAGTGCCTGCCAGAAACAAGCTGAAGTGCCGGCCAATGCCGGGGTCAATCCTGCAGCCAATCCACCTCCAAAGCCTGCAGCTGCGAAAAAAGTGTGGGTTGACTATCCCAAGCCAGATACGCCATTAAGCCCACAGGCGCAACTCGGTAAGCAATTGTTCTTCGATGTTTCACTGTCGGCTTCGGGCAAGATGTCCTGTGCGACGTGTCACCAACCAGACCATGCCTACGCGCCTGCGAATCATCTCGCCGTACAATTAGGTGGCCCTGATATGCAGCAGGCAGGGACGCGCGCCGTGCCCTCGTTACGCTATCTTGGCTTCACGCCCAAATTCACACGCCATTTCTACCAGCCAGCTGGTGAGGGCTTGGAGGATGAGGGACCAACAGGTGGCTTTACCCATGATGGTGCCGTGGATTCGCTTAGCAAACAAGCGGCAGTGCCTTTGCTTGCCGCGAATGAGATGGCCAACCTCACAGCGGAAGGATTTACCGAGAAGTTGCAGCATAGTCCGTTTGTCGCGGACTTTATCAAGGTGTTTGGTGTCGATACGTTAAAAAATCCGGCGCTCGTTCTGGAACAAGCGGGTAACGCACTCGAAGCATTTCAGACAGAAGACATTAGCTTCCATCCTTACACCAGTAAGTTCGACGCCGTGGTCTCCGGCGAGGCAGAGTTTACCGAGGCAGAGTCGCGTGGCTTTATCGTCTTCCATGATCCAAGCAAAGGTAATTGCGCGAAGTGCCACATCGATCGTATCGGTGGTGGTGGCCGCCCGGCGCAATTTACAGACTTTGGCTTTGAAGCGATTGGTGCGCCGCGTAATAACGAGATTCCAGCGAATAAGAACCCAGCGTACTTTGATCTTGGATTGTGCGGTCCCGTCCGCCAAGATCTGCGCAGAGAAACGGCCTACTGTGGTATGTTTAAAACGCCGACTTTACGTAACGTCGCAACGCGCCAAGTGTTTCTGCATAATGGCGTCTTTAAAAGCTTAGATGATGTCATTCATTTTTATGCTGAACGCGATAGCAAACCAGAAAAATGGTATCCGAAAGCCAATGGCAGCATCGCGATGTACAACGATATACCCAAAAAATACCGTGAAAACATCGACCATGTTAACGCGCCGTTCAACCGCAAAAAAACCGATAAGCCTGCCATGACAGAAGCAGAAATGCAGGATCTACTGGCGTTTTTAAAGACCTTGGATGATGGCTATCGCAAGGTCGGTCAGAAGTAAGCGCTTCACCAATTACCGGTGCATTTCCGGGTGTTCAAATCGATAACCGACACCATAAACCGAGTGCAAACACTCTGGTGTCGGTAATCGACTTTGGATTTTCTTGCGAATATTTTTGATATGCGAGTCAATGGTGCGGTCATTGATATCGCGCTGATCCTCATGGGCGATGTCGAGTAAATGCTGTCGTGAGAATACGCGGTTGGGATGGCGAACCATTTCTGCTAAGAGTCTGTATTCCACGGGAGTTAAAGGTAATGCGCTTCCTTCATATAAGATTCTTTGCCCTTCAGTGTCAATAGAAAAGCCAGGCGTGGACTGGGTTGGTGCGCTATGACGGCGAAGATGAATTTTCGCTCGTGCTACGACCTCACGTGGACTGAACGGTTTGCAGACATAGTCGTCTGCGCCGACTTCCAACCCTAACAAACGATCAACTTCTTCCACTCTGGCGGTAATCATAATGATCGGTAGCTGACTAAATCGACGGATCTCCTGACACACCGAGATGCCATCCATTGTCGGCAACATCAGATCGAGCAACACAAGATCCGGCGGATTCTGCTTGACCGACATGAGACCTGCCTGCCCATCATGTTGCTGCTCTACAAGGAAGCCGCTAGCAACAAAATAGTCTTGGAGTAGGGCAGCGATCTTTAGATCATCTTCAATAATTAAAATTCGCTGAGCGAAGTTGTCTTTCATTATTTTCCTATTACTTGATCAATGGCAGACGAATCACCATGGCTAGTCCACCTAGCGACGAGGGCATGGCACTGATCTCTCCATCATGTGCACTGAGCAATGCTTTGCAAATCGATAAACCAAGACCACTTCCGCCATGTGCGCGGCTGCGTGCGAGATCGACGCGATACAAACGATCAAACAACAGCGCGTGTGCATGAGGAGGAACGCCAGGTGCACTATCCTCCATGGTGATATCAACAAAATTGCGGCTCGTGGTGATCGTACACCGCAGTGTTCCGGGGCTATCCGTGTAGCGAATACTGTTTTCAAGTAAATTGCTAATGACCTGCGTGATCCGCCCTGCATCCGCCCTGACAAAAGCGAGTTCGGTTGGGAAGTCTATTTGCATCGTCAGTTGTGCCTTTTGTAAGCGTAACGTGTAGCGTTGAATGACCGCCCTGACTAAAGCGATGATGTCGATGCGAGCGAACTCGTAACGCAGATCACCGGCATCGGCAAGCGTGAGTTGGCGAACGTCATCGACCAGCTTGTTCAAATGAATGACTTCTGCATGGAGTGATGCCATGGCTTCCGGACTCGATTTCCTGACGCCATCGATCAATGCTTCAACCTCACCAAGAATGACTGTCAGCGGGGTCCGTAATTCATGCGAAATATCCGCCAGCATTTGGCGACGTTGTACTTCATTCTCTTGTAGAGACCGCGCCATGCTATTAATGTCTTTAGAAAGCTCTCCCAATTCGTCTTGATTTAACACAACAGCGCGTGCTTGGAATTGTCCCTTCGCAATCCGCTTTGCCACTTTATGCAATGACCCTAAAGGCCGCAGTAAATGGCGCGCAAGGTAAATCGATAAGATCAAGGCCATGAGAATAAGACCTGCGGCGAGCCAAATTGTTTGTTGAATTTGAATGCGAACAAAATCAAGACCGCTCGTGTTCGAGATATTCTGCAATGGCGCCAGTCTCAAGCTCCCTACAACCTGCTGGCCAACAACAATATTCTGTCGACTACCGTCGAGTGCGTCAGCGGCTTCTTTGGGGCCGATGATGGCTGTGCCACGGGCATCAACAAGGGATAAGCGCTGTGTGAAGCCCATCAGATCGGGAGGTGTTGCGCGTCGCCGTTGCCTTACACTTGCCGGCGAAATCGATTCTTCCCCCGATGCTACTGGTGTGTCACTCGCTTTACTATTGTCTGGAGGAAGTGGATGTAATTGATCGAGGAGTTCTTGTAAGTTCTCGCGATCATGATAAAAACGGTCAAAGTTTCCGTCACGTTGATAGGTTTCAGCCAGTAATCGACTGAGTTTGCGTAGATCCTGTTGCTCGATTTCTCCAAGGTAAGAAATGAAGCCTCGCTTCAGATTCTGACTCGTAATCCACGCCATGGTGCCAATACTCAGCATCACGACGGCAGTGATGGTAGCAGCAATTTTTTTAGCGATAGTCAGGCGCATGGCGTGATTGAATAGGATCTGAAAGAAAACAATCTACATCGAGACGAACCAATGATCTTATCCCTGATCGTAGTCCTCAATTATGGCGTAATAAAGGAGGAAGAGGCGCTTGATGATGATATCCGTCGTCAAAACAAGTTCATTTCAGATGTCGAGGGACATAAAAAAACCGGAAGCTGCCTAGGCAAGGCTTCCGGTTTTTGTTTCTATCATGTCGTCAATGTTGCAAATGTTATTACACGGTATAGAAGCAACGTCCACAGACATGCTGGTACCGTTCGTTGCCACCAATGTCAATTTGTTCACCAACCTGCATGCGTTTTCCTTCGCTATCAACGCGAATATTCATCGTTGCTTTTTTTCCGCATGTGCAAATATTTTTCAGCTCTTCTATCGTATCGGCTAACGCCAATAAATAGGTTGCACCAGGGAACGGTTCACCAAGGAAATCACTCCGAATCCCGTAACAAATCACAGGCACCCCCCGAACATGGGCCAATTGATGTAACTGCTTCACTTGGTCTGGCGAGAGGAATTGCGCTTCGTCGACTAACAGACAATTGACTTGGGGCGCCTCCTTAAAAAAATCAAATGCGGCATCAAATACCGCGGCTTCTCGTTGAGGCCCGAGACGCGAGGTCACTTTGCCAATGCCGTAGCGATGGTCGATGGCTGCCGTATATAAACAGACTTGCTGACCTTGCTCTTCATAGTTATGGGCTACTTGCAATAGTGCAGTGGATTTACCTGCATTCATTGCAGAATATCTGAAGTAAAGCTTGGCCACGAGTGATCCTTATTTTTATATTGAAGAGCGCATATTGTATCTTCTTGATCGCTTTTCAAGCTTTTTTGGATAGAAATAGTGGCGCATTTTTTTCAAAAAAAATCTCTTGAAAACACTCAAAGCCACCTTATCTTCTACTCAGCAGATGCTCATGAGAGGTTTGCTAGACAGAGCTAGTTGTTGAATTAGTTTGTCTCGATGGCCGCAAGATTGACCGTGCTATCGATCGTTATATTTCGTTGTTTTTATTATTTATATCGCTTATTTTTACAAGGATATCATCATGCGTAATTTTGACTTTGCCCCTTTATACCGTTCCGCGATTGGATTTGACCGTCTCGCACAATTGTTTGACGATGCACAGCGTAACGACACTGCCACCAGCTACCCTCCTTACAATATCGAACTCATCGCCGAGGACAAGTACAGCATTACCATGGCGATCGCAGGTTTTGATCGTTCTGAAATTGAGATTGAAAGTGAACGTGATACGCTCAAAGTAGTGGGCCGTAAGCAGAAAGACGAGAGTCCAAAAAATTACCTGCATCGTGGTATCGCCTCACGTG
Source organism: Undibacterium sp. MH2W (assembly GCF_049340215.1). Taxonomy (NCBI): domain Bacteria; kingdom Pseudomonadati; phylum Pseudomonadota; class Betaproteobacteria; order Burkholderiales; family Oxalobacteraceae; genus Undibacterium; species Undibacterium sp. MH2W. The sequence goes on from NZ_JBMPPA010000002.1 coordinate 474,103, forward strand.
ATTTCGAACATCGCTTCCGCTTGGCAGATCACGTGAAAGTGGTCGGCGCGAGTATGAATAATGGCCTGCTGAAAATTGAATTGGTCCGCGAAGTGCCTGAAGCCTACAAACCACGCCGTATTCTGATTGATGGCGATAATCTGCAACTGGTACAGACCCAGGCAGCTTAAGTCGTTTTAAACCAGCCCAATCGCCTCCCGTCTCGCGGAGGCACCTGACAAAAGACATGGACTCTCCCCGACCATGTCTTTTTTTTCGCCATCATCCTATGGATTCTTCGTCCTCATGCTTGTGAACAGATTGTTGCTTAGAAAACTTTCCTGACATAAAGAGTGAAGTCAGGTACCTTATTGTTGCGCGGACGACACCAAGACAGAAAATGTATCTTTTTTAGCTTTTAATAAATATTTCTAGTAAAAATTGTTTATTTGGACACAATATAGTTACTATAGTAAAAAAACGATGGTGTAACGTTTCATTTCTTTACACATTTTTTTGTGAAAATGTAATTTAAGTTAATATTCATCAAACTAAGTTTGTGAAATAATGTAAAACCTATCTTTGTCTTATTTGTTCAAATTCGCTTAACATTTGTGCTGACGCAATGAATAAGTGGGTGAAAGTGCGGAATATAGATCACGGTTACTTGTTTCCGCGCAGTAGGAGCCCATCAGCCAAGAGTTGTCGTTGCATCATTCATCAAGAGAGGATGTCGTATGTCCAAGACCGTCATGGTAGTAGATGATTCAGCATCAGTACGACAAGTTGTCGGATTGGCGCTTAAAGGTGCTGGTTACACCGTGATCGAGGGGTGTGATGGTGTTGATGCATTATCCAAACTCAAAGGTCAAAAGGTGCATTTGATCATTTCTGACGTCAATATGCCGAATATGGACGGCATTACCTTCGTCCAGGAAGTGAAAAAGCTTGCGGCCTACAAGTTCACTCCTATCATCATGCTGACAACCGAGTCGCAAGAAGGAAAAAAATTACAAGGACAAGCTGCTGGTGCGCGCGCATGGGTTGTCAAACCCTTCCAGCCCGCACAGATGTTGGCAGCGGTATCTAAACTTATTTTGCCTTAAAAGAGGTCCGGTATGAAGACCAGGGAAATCGAAGGTGAGTTGACCATTTATACCGCAGCAACCGAAAAAGAAAACCTGATTAGCTTCCTTCAATCCGATGATGAATTGGAGCTGAATCTTTCTAAGGTGACAGAAATGGATACGGCCGGATTACAGGTATTAATTCTGTTAAAAAATGAAGCCCGGCGTCATCAAAAAACACTGCATTACGTCATGCATAGCAAACCCGTATTAGAAATTCTAGAAATGGCAAACATGACTGCCAGTTTCGGAGATCAAGTCATTCTGACCTGATTGATTTTTTCCAAAAGATCTGATTTTTCGTACGCGGTGAACGACATCAGTAACACGTCCAACATACCGCAAAAAAATAAAGAAGCACAGCATTCCATAGCCACACAAAGCGGAGGATTGAATGAGTTTCGACAATGAAATGAAAGCCGCGATGGAAACGTTTATCGTTGAAAGTCGCGATTTATTGCAGGATATGGAAGACATGTTGCTCGGACTCGAGCACAGCGAGGACAGCGCCGACGCCATCAATGCGATTTTCCGTGCTGCCCATACCATCAAAGGCTCTGCTGGATTATTTGGCCTCGATCATGTCGTTCATTTTACGCATATGTTGGAGAGCCTCCTCGACAAAGTACGGGACGGCGACATTCCAATTTCTTCGCAATTAGTAGCCGTATTGCTGCCATGTCGTGATCATTTAAGTTTATTAATTGATCGTATTGCCGCAGGTGATCTGACCCCCTCGCCAGCCTTGACTGCTGCAGGGGACGATTTGCATGGTCAGTTAGGTCAATTTCTCGACCATAAAAATACGAACGACACAGGTAAAGTTGTTCAACATAAAGAATCGGACACCGCGCATACATCGCGGACGGAAGGGAGTATTGTTGACGCTGGGAATTGGTATCTCTCTTTACGTTTCGGACCAGACTGCCTGCGTAATGGGATGGATCCTCTTTCCTTTATCGGTTATCTCAACACGCTTGGTGATGTGGTACATATTGTCACCATCACGAAAGATCTCCCTGCCGCTGAAACGATGGATCCAGAGACGTGCTATCTCGGATTTGAAGTCGTTCTGCGCAGCAATGCGACCAAAGAAGCGATTGAAAGTGTCTTTGAATTTGTGAATGAAGATAGCGTGATTCGGATTTTGCCCCCGAACAGCAAAATCGATGAATACATTGAGATCATTCATTCCCTCCCGGACGATATCGAACTCTTGGGTGAAATCCTCATCAAGAGTGGCGTGCTCACACGCCATGAATTAGATCGTTGTCTTGAATTACAAAAACAAAAGCAAACAGGGTCCTTCACTGATGATGGAACAGAGCAGCTACCGATTGGCGAGATCTTAGTCAAACAAGATATGTTGCAAAAGCCCGTGCTTAACGCGGCGCTCAATAAGCAACAGCAGGTCAAAGATTCAAAAGCACGTGAACGGCAAAGTATCCGAGTGGATGCTGAACGTCTTGATAAACTCATTGATCTTGTCGGCGAGCTAGTCATTGCTGGCGCGGGTGCGAATTTACGTGCCAGTAAAGTGGCGGATATGGCTTTACTGGAATCGACTAGTGAGGTGATGCGCTTAGTCGAAGAAGTCCGTGATAGTGCCTTGCAATTGCGTATGGTGCCCATTGGTACGACATTCAGCCGTTTTCAGCGGGTGGTGCGTGACGTTAGCCTTGAACTGGGAAAAGACATTGTCTTGGAAATCTCCGGTGGAGATACCGAGGTCGATAAATCGGTGGTCGAAAAAATTGGTGATCCATTAATGCACCTCGTACGTAATTCAATGGACCATGGCATCGAATCATCCTCTGTGCGATTAGCCCGAGGAAAGCCCGCACAAGGTGTATTACGTCTCAACGCCTACCATGAATCCGGCAGCATCATCATTGAAGTCAGTGACGATGGCGGCGGGCTCAATAAAGATAAAATTTTAGCAAAAGCGGTTGAACGTGGGCTTATTGCGCCCAATGCCGTGCTGAGTGATAAAGACATTTATGCCTTAATTTTTGAGCCAGGCTTTTCTACAGCTGATCAAGTGTCGAACCTGTCTGGTCGTGGTGTTGGTATGGATGTGGTAAAACGCAACGTCACTTCCTTACGCGGAAGCATCGATATTGATAGTGAGATGGGTGTTGGTGCTACCATCAGAATCAGATTACCGCTGACTTTAGCGATTATTGATGGGTTCTTAGTCGGTGTCGGCGCATCGTCGTTCGTCGTACCTTTGGATCATGTCATCGAATGCGTCGAGTTGCCCAAAGAAAGCGAAGCGCTTGATTACATGGATTTACGTGGTGAGGTTTTACCGTTTATTCGCCTGCGTAGTTTCTTTGAGATCGAAGGTGAATTACCTCGCCGTCAAAATGTGGTGGTGGTTGGTTACGGAGACAATAAAACGGGTTTGATTGTCGATCGTCTGATGGGTGAATTTCAGACGGTGATTAAGCCATTAGGACGGATATTTAATCACGTCAAAGGAATCGGTGGTTCGACGATTTTGGGTAGTGGGGAAGTTGCCTTGATTTTGAGTATTCCCGCAATGACACAGCTGTATTCTGCACAAGAGCAAAAAAGACATTTACGAATGAGCCAGTCGATGATTGGCCAAAAAAAGCAAACTGAGGATTTAAATTAATCACTTCTGTTCATAGTACATGCCGTAATCTGAAGAAAGGAAGCACAAATGAAATCGCTTTTGGAATCCTTGAAAATGTGGCAGAAATTTGCATTAGTTGGTTTGTTTGTGATTGCCTTATTTGGCTTGCCGTTTATTTTGTATTTGAATACAGCGAACCAAGATGTGCACGACTCAGATTTTGAAAAAAGTGGCGCAACCGCATTGGTACCCGCAAGTAAAATTCTACAATTAGCGCAGCGTCATAGCGTCCAGAACCAGGAAATGATTCTGGGTGAAAAGAATGCCAGAAGTGCCCGAGATGCAACTAGTCAGGAAATGAACGCTGAGATCGAAAGCATGATCGCGTTGAGTAAACAGAGCCCAGAACTCAAACTTGACGAAAAAATCAATCAGCTCAAACAACTCTGGTCTGGCATCCTCAGCGAACAAGATGGGATGAATTCTGAACGCAATCGTGCAGCCCATCGAGGACTCGTTGATCGCGTTTTTGAATTGATCGAAGCCATTGCTGATAACGGTAATTTATTACTGAGTCCCGATCCAGGCACATTTTATCTTGCCGTGATGGGAACGGATAATGTTCCTCGTCTAACAGAGCAATTCCGTGGCTCACGTGCAATTGGCATCGATGCGCTGAGCAACAAATCGCTGTCCGATTCCGAACGTGGAAGATTGGCCGCCAATAATGCGGTGATTAACGACCATATCATTAAAAACGAAAAAACATTTTCGAAGCTGGTCGCCGTCTCTTCTGCTTATAAAGATGCCTTAGGCACCAAAATGGATGAGCAGAACAAGCGTTCCAAAGAGGTGATGCGTTTTATTACTGAAAAGATTTTAGATAGTAATAAATTCGATACGGAAGTAACGGATTATACACAGCGGCTCAGTGCCGTTATGGACAATACGCACGAACTTGAACAGCAAGTGCTTAAAGAGCTTATCAAGCGTACACAAGATCGTAATAAGGAACTGAAAGCGCAACGGTTGGAGACAGTGGGTGCCTGCTTGCTGATGTTTGTCATCGTTGTTTTACTCTCGTGGTTCATGATCAAAATGGTCATTCGTCAGATTGGTCAGGAACCGACTGACGTTGTTGAATACGCAAACCGCGTTGCATCAGGAGATCTCTCTGCCTCCCTTGATCTGCGCGACAACGATATATCGAGCATTGCCGCGAATTTGTCAGCGATGGTAGGGAATATTCGTTCGCGCATGGAAGAAAGCGAGCAAGTTGCCAAGGAAACCTTGCGTATCAAAATTGCGCTGGATAACGTCGCGACCAATGTCATGATTGCAGATAATGATCGCAATATTATTTACTGCAACAAATCGATTATCGACATGCTTACCACGGCCGAGGCGGATATCCGTAAGGCACTACCGACGTTCTCCGTGGCTAATCTGATGGGATCTAATATTGATCAATTTCATAAAAACCCAGCTCACCAGAAACAATTATTATCGACCTTCACCAATAATCATCATGCCCAAATTACGGTGGGAGGTCGTACCTTTACGCTATCTGCTAACCCAGTAATCAATGAGTCAGGTGAGCGTCTTGGTAGCGTCGTTGAGTGGGCAGATATTACGGCACAGTTAGCTGCGCAACGTGCAGCCGAACAACTGGCGGCTGAAAATCTTCGCATAAAAATTGCGCTCGATAATTGCGCAACCAATGTGATGATTGCTGATCCAGAGCGTAATATTATTTACATGAATAAATCCATTGTGGATATGTTGACGGTCGCCGAACAAGATATCCGTAAAGCCATGCCTAACTTCAATGTGACCAAGTTGATGGGGGCAAGTATTGACCAGTTCCATAAAAATCCTGCCCACCAGAAGGCGATGCTGGCGAGCTTTACAAGTAATCATAAAGCGCAGATTGTTGTTGGTACCAGAACCTTTGCATTATCTGCCAATCCCGTCATGAGTGACCACGGCGAGCGTCTTGGTAGCGTGGTTGAATGGGTGGATCGTACTGCTGAAGTCGCCATCGAAAAAGAGATCGGTCATATCGTTGAACAGGCCGTGGCAGGGAATTTCACTACACGTATTTCAGAAGAAGGAAAATCAGGCTTCTTCGGTAAGCTCAGTTCGGATGTCAATCGCTTGATGCAAACGAGCGATGAAGGCCTCAATGAAGTATTAAGAGTGTTGGCGGCGATGGCGAAAGGGGATTTAACGCAAACAATTGATCGCGACTACGAAGGGACATTCGGTGCCTTAAAAGCGGCAAGTAATGAAACGGTGAACCGCTTATCTCAAATCGTGACCGACGTCATTAATGCCACCGACGCACTGTCGAATGCCTCTGAACAAGTCAGCGCGACTTCTCAAGCCTTGTCGCAAGCGGCGAGTGAACAAGCAGCGAGTGTCGAAGAAACCAGTGCAAGTATTGAACAAATGGCGGCAGGCATTAATCAAAATGCAGAGAATGCCAAAGTGACAGATGGTATCGCTGGCAAGGCGGCGAAAGAGGCGACGGAAGGTGGGGTCGCTGTGAAACATACCGTGAGTGCGATGAAAGAAATTGCTTCCAAGATCGGCATCATCGACGACATTGCCTATCAGACGAATATGCTGGCACTCAATGCAGCGATTGAGGCAGCGCGGGCAGGCGAACATGGCAAGGGCTTTGCAGTCGTCGCAGCCGAAGTGCGTAAGCTTGCTGAACGCAGTCAGATTGCTGCCAAAGAAATCGGTGATTTGGCGGGAGGCAGCGTCAAAACAGCAGAACGTGCCGGTGAGCTGATTGATGAAATCGTACCGGGAATTGGTCGTACCTCCGACCTGGTACAAGAAATTGCTGCCGCGTCGCAAGAGCAATCGTCCGGCGTATCGCAAATCAATACGGCGATGAACCAGATGAATCAAATAACGCAGCAAAATGCATCGTCGTCTGAAGAGTTAGCAGCGACATCTGAAGAAATGACGAGCCAAGCGGAACAATTAAAAGAACTGGTTTCCTTCTTTAAAATCTCGCAAGAAAGTCATTTTTCAGCGGCGACAGAAGTGAAATCGAAGGCAGTGTCGAGCAGTACCAAACGCGGTCGTCTTGTCTCATCCAGTGGTATCGATGAAGCAAAGTTCGAACGCTTCTAGGAGTATGACATGGGCGCTGTGATTGAAGCGAAAAAGCATGCTGTTGCTACACAGGGTGCAGACGCAAAAAAGTCAGTGAGTAGCTCGCAATACCTCACCTTCGTTTTAGGGGGAGAGGTCTATGCGCTCGAAATTCTGCATATCAAAGAAATTATTCAGTATGGAGAACTCACTGAGGTGCCGATGATGCCGAGTTTTATTCGCGGCGTTATCAATCTGCGCGGCAAGGTCGTGCCCGTCGTCGATATGACGGCCCGTTTTGGACGTGGTGTGACGAGCGTGGCGCGTCGCACCAGTATTGTCATCATTGAGCTGGCACGAGAGGAAGAGAGTGAGGTCGAAGCGCAAAGTATTGGCGTGATGGTTGATGCCGTGAACGAAGTCATCGATATTGCTGATAGCGATGTTGAACCACCTCCAGCGTTTGGTGGACGCTTGCGCGCGGATTTTATCAGTGGCATGGCGAAGCGGGATGGCCGCTTCATCATCGTTCTTAACCTTGCTCAGGTGCTGTCAGTGGAAGAAATGGTTGCATTGAGCAGCTCGATGCTGGACGGCGATATCGCTCGCCCAGATGGCGTATCAGACACGGACGGCAACCCGGAGCAGGAGCATGAAAGCTAACGCCTTAGTTCTTGGAAATATTGAAGCACTCAAAAAATCGGAGTTTGAATGGATTTCTCGGTTTTTATATGACCGCACAGGAATCGCATTGAGTGACGGAAAGCAAGCCTTGGTGATGGGACGTCTCGATAAGCGTTTAAGAAAACGCGGATTGAGTACCTACACCGATTATTTTGAATTACTTGGTAAGCCTGGTTTTGAAGATGAAACGACGGTCGCAATCGATTTATTGACCACCAATGAAACGTATTTTTTTCGTGAACCTAAACACTTTGAATTCTTAAAAAAAGTCGTTTGTCCACAGCATACGCGTCAGCATAAATTGCGTGTGTGGAGTGCGGCGAGCTCAAGTGGTGAAGAAGCCTACACGATCGCCATGACGCTGGCAGACAGCCTGCCGGGCGGCGATTGGGAAATTTTAGGGACAGATATTTCAAGCAGAGTATTAGAAAAAGCGGCCCGCGCACTGTACCCCATGGCGGCGACAGATAAAATTCCAGCCACGTTGTTAAAGAAGTATTGCCTCAAAGGGCGTGACGAATTTGAAGATTTTTTTCTGATTGATCAATCGTTACGCTCAAAAGTCCGATTTCACTCATTAAATTTGATCGAGCCTTTACCGGACATCGGCTTATTTGATGCCATTTTTTTACGCAATGTCATGATCTATTTTGATCTTGAAACAAAGCGCCGTCTGGTACAAAGAATGATAGAAAAATTACGACCAGGAGGATACTTTTTCATTAGCCACTCAGAGACACTCAATGGTGTTAATAATAGTCTGAAACTGGTCAGTCCTTCTATTTATCAGCGCGAGGCTTAAGCTTTTCTTGCTTGATCTTCAGGTACACATCAGTGCGTTGTGATGGCATTTTTTGTGGCTGTTCCGTCAGCGTGAGTGACACAAACAATCAAAAAAATTGATGTGCCGCAACGGTGACATGATGTGGCCTGTTAAGATCGTTTTAGCTGACGAGTGATCGTGTTGAGTCAGAAATAGATGAGGGCTGTTGTGATAAGCAACACCTGGCTTTTGCAAAGAAAGTGATCTTTTAGCATGGAAGCGCCTTCATTTTATATCGATATTTTTTTACAGCCCGGCGATTTTTATTTCGGTGACTGTGACACACGTATCCGCACGATTCTTGGCTCTTGTGTCGCGATAACGATGTGGCATCCCATTTTGCGCATCGGCGGGATGTGCCACTACATGCTCCCCAAAGACAATCGTCGTCAACCTCATACGGATTTGGATGGACGGTATGCCGAGGACGCCGTGCAGTTATTTTTGCAAGAAATTAAAAAATCCCGTACCCATCCCCGCGATTACGAGGTTAAGATGTTTGGCGGTGGAAACCAGTTTCCATCCCAAAAAAACAACGAAATCACCGTTTCTGATAAAAATATCGAACTCGGTCGGCATTTGTTGTCGCAATATGGATTTGAGGTTCGCCGGGAACACATGGGCGGCGTTGGGCATCGTAATGTCATGTTTGATTTATGGTCGGGTGATGTATGGGTCAAACATGTTGAGAAAGTGATTTTTCCGTGAATGCAAAAGCAAAAATAAAGGTGATGTTGGTCGATGATTCAGCGGTCGTGCGGCAGGTACTGACTGCCTTACTGAGTCGTGACCCCGATATTGAGGTGATTGCGGTCGCACCTGATCCGATTTTTGCGATGGATAAGATGAACCAGCGTTGGCCGGACGTGGTCGTCCTTGATGTCGAAATGCCGCGGATGGATGGCATTACCTTTTTGAAAAAATTAATGTCTGTCCGGCCTACGCCGGTGATTATCTGTTCGACCCTCACCGAAAAAGGGGCAGCGACTTCCATGCAGGCATTGGCAGCCGGCGCTGTCAGTATCGTTACTAAACCTAAAGCCGGATTGAAAGGGTTCTTGGAGCAGGATTCGGGGGATATCGTTCAAGCGGTGAAGGCCGCTGCCTTGGTCGATATGCGGCGCGTCAAAGCCATGACCATGACCACGCTGAACCCAACCGCAAAACTGACGATCAGCGAAGCGATTCCTTCTTTTGAAGCGCGAACTGGCGCGGCCATGTCAGTCACGACCGATAAAATTGTGGCAATCGGTACGTCGACTGGGGGCACGCAAGCACTTGAGGTGGTGTTAAAGGACCTCAGCCGTACGTCGCCTGGTATTGTCATTGTTCAGCACATGCCTGAAAAATTTACCGCCGCTTTCGCCGAGCGCCTAGACAAGATCTGCCCGATCGAAGTACTGGAGGCAAAGAACGGTGATCGTGTCATCAATGGACGCGCACTGATCGCGCCCGGCGGTCGGCACATGCTCTTAAAACGAAGCGGGGCGCAGTATCACGTTGAAATTTTAGATGCACCACCGGTGAATCGACATCGTCCCTCGGTCGATGTGCTGTTCCGTTCCGTTGCAAAATGCGCGGGCGCCAACGCGATGGGCGTGATGATGACGGGAATGGGTGACGATGGAGCGATTGGTATGAAGGAAATGCACGATGCAGGTGCCGAAACACTGGCGCAAGATGAACAGACCTGTGTCGTTTATGGGATGCCAAAAGAAGCGGTGAAACTCGGTGCGGTCGACACGATTTTGCCGCTGAAAGACATCGCAAAGATGATCGAGGCGTATGGACGGAAAAATACTTAGCCGTTGAAGGCATCACTCCCGCGAACGCGGGAGTGACAGTGTTAGATTCAGAATGACCGCTTAACGAATAATCGTACTCAAACCGACATCACGGATATCTTTTGTCCCTGTCAGTGCCATACTGACGTCCAATTCTTTTTGCAAAATCTCCAGCATTTTGGTCACACCTTCTTCACCCATCGCGCCCAGACCATACAAAAAGGCACGACCGACCATGCTCCCTTTGGCACCGAGCGCCGTTGCTTTGAGAATATCTTGACCTGTCCGGATACCACCATCAAACCATACTTCTGTCAGATGACCAACGGCGTCGACAATCATCGGTAATGCCTCAATCGATGACATCGCGCCATCCAGTTGACGACCACCGTGATTGCTCACAACGATGGCATCAGCACCTGCAGCCACAGCGAGTTTCGCGTCTTCGACATCTAAAATCCCTTTGAGAATGAGCTTGCCGCCCCATTCTTTTTTAATCCATGCCACATCATCCCAGTTCAAGGTTGGATCGAACTGGCTTGCAGTCCATTGGCTCAGGGTGAGGATGCCGTCGCCGCCTTTAACGTGACCGACTAAGTTACCGAATGTTTTGCGCCCCGTCAGTGCGCGTAATGCCCACGCAGGTTTGGTTGCCAGATCGATGATATTTGCGAGTGTCAGTTTTGGTGGAACAGACATGCCATTCTTTAAATCTTTATGGCGTTGTCCCAAAATTTGTAAATCCAACGTTAGTACCAGCGCGGAGCATTTGGCTGCTTTTGCACGTTGAATCATTTCTTTGACAAAGCCACGGTCACGCATCACATAGAGCTGAAACCAGAAAGGCTTAGTCGTGACGCTCGCCACATCTTCAATGGAGCAGATACTCATTGTCGACAGTGTGAACGGCACGCCAAATTTTTCAGCGGCAATTGCACCCAGCATCTCGCCATTTGCCCATTGCATCCCTGTTAAGCCAGTGGGTGCGATGGCCACCGGCATGGTGACTTCCTGACCAACCATGGTTGTGCGGGTAGAACGGTTTTCGACATTGATCGCGACCCGTTGACGCAGACGAATGGCGGCCAGATCATTGGTATTCGCTTTGTAGGTGCTTTCGGTATAAGAACCGCTATCGGCATAGTCGTAAAACGCTTTTGGAACACGTTTTTTCGCAAGCAACCGTAAATCTTCTACACAAGTAATAACTGGCATGGTGACACCTTGGACGGAAATGGAATAATCAAAAGTGTAGGGGATATTCGCCTGTCCATGGGGGAAAACGTTTCAGACTTTGCGTGAAGTTTTTTCAGCTCACGGATGCTGGTCGATCCAGCATGTCGTCACATTTCTGCAAATTGCTCCGCGATAAAGTTTCTCAGCCACAGATTGCCCGCATCTTGGTGGTAGCGGCGATGCCAGAATACATTGGTTTGCAAGGAAGGCAAGCGAAGAGGTGGTGTGGTATAGACCAAGCCAAACGGCGCTGCTGCGCGCTCGGCAAGCTTTTGAGGCACTGTCACGAGCAGATCCGAGGTGCTGACGATGTAAGGGACCGCAACAAAGTGGGGCACGCTGAAGTGTGCTGCGGCGATGATGCCCGCTTTTTCTAGCGTCTGATTGATGTTGATATACGGCTGCTCTTGGGAGGCAACAATCAAATGCTGCGCTGCAAGAAATTCTTTGATATCCAAAGGCTTTCCCGCCAACGGATGATCCTGACGAAACATGCAGACATAGTTCTGTTGAAAGAGACGCCGTTGATACCATGCCTCGGAGAGGTCATCAAACGCGCCAATCGCCAAATCGACATGACCTGATTCCATCTCCGTTTTGAGATCAACACTGCTTGCGCGTACCGTCCGGAGACGTAAGCTTGGTGCGCAGGTGTGCAATTTCGCGGCAAGTAAGGGCATGAAATACACCTCACCCACGTCAGTCATCGCCACCGTAAATTGTCGCTGGCTCACCCCCGCCTCAAAATCCTCCTGCGGATTCAGCGCTTGTGTAATTTCTCTGAGGGCAATCGTCACCGAATCCGCAAGTTGCTCCGCCCTCGGGGTAGGCTGCATGCCTGTTGCTGTACGGACAAACAATTCATCACCAACCGTCCGACGCAGACGGGCGAGGGCGTTACTGACCGCCGGTTGTGACAACCCCAGTTGGCGCGCGACCGCAGAAATCTGGCGTTCCTGAAAGACGCGCTGAAAGATTACTAGCAGGTTGAGGTCAATATCTTTGGCTTCGAGCATTATTGATTTGATGAATGGTCTGTATTTTCGTATTTATATCGTAAAAAACCGCCGCATGCACTACATTCTGGCCTAAGACAGTCATCCGCTTTCCTTTTCGATGTTTCATGTGAGGAGCGGAATCACTAAGTGGTATCAACTTATCAGGGAGACATCATGAACACATCATTGCGTTATCAAACCGGCTTCGCGAACGAATTCGCGACAGAAGCCTTGCCAGGCGCGTTGCCACAAAACCAAAATTCCCCACAAAAATGTGCGTATGGTTTATATGCCGAACAGATTTCCGGTACCGCATTTACAGCACCACGTCATGCCAATCGCCGGTCTTGGACCTATCGCATTCGTCCCGCAGCGATGCACCAGCCTTTTCAGCAGATGGACAATGGTCGGATGACCAATGATTTTTCTCAAGCACCATCGACCCCGAACCAGTTACGCTGGGATCCACAACCGATGCCGACAACGCCAACGGATTTCATCGATGGTTGGTTCACCATGGCTGGTAATGGTTCCGCCGACGCACAGACAGGCTGCGCCATCCATCTCTATGCGGCCAACAAAGACATGGTCACGCGTTTTTATTACAACGCCGATGCCGAATTGTTGATCATTCCACAGCAAGGGCGGCTGCACTTGCGTACGGAAATGGGCTTGATTGATATTGAGCCACAAGAAATCGCCGTGGTTCCACGCGGTATTCGCTTTCAGGTCCATTTGCCTGACGGTGAGGCACGTGGCTACGTGTGTGAAAACTTCGGCTGCATGCTGAAGCTGCCGGATTTGGGCGTGATTGGTTCCAATGGACTCGCAAATCCTCGCGATTTTCAGACGCCAGTCGCGTGGTATGAAGATAAAGAGGGCGATTTTGAACTAGTGGCAAAGTTCAGCGGAAACTTATGGTCCGCCAAGATCGGTCATTCGCCGCTGGATGTGGTCGCATGGCATGGTAATTTTGCACCGTACAAATACGATCTGCGTCATTTCAACACCATCGGATCGATCAGCTACGACCATCCTGATCCATCGATTTTCTTGGTATTGCAGGCACCAAGTGATACACCTGGTGTCGATACCATTGATTTCGTGATCTTCCCACCACGCTGGTTAGCGGCTGAGAACACCTTCCGCCCACCTTGGTTCCACCGCAATATCGCCTCAGAATTTATGGGCTTGATTCACGGTCAATACGACGCTAAATCAACAGGCTTCCGCCCAGGTGGTGCGAGCTTGCATAATTGCATGAGTGGTCACGGACCAGATGCACCGACATTTGAGAAAGCAAGTAACGCAGATACCAGCACACCGCACAAAGTCGATGATACGATGGCGTTTATGATAGAAACACGTAATATCATCAAACCTACCCGTGCCGCGATGGCGTCGCCACAATTACAGGCTGACTATTTCCAGTGCTGGCAGGGTATTAAAAAGTATTTCAATCCGGAGCAAAAATAAATGACGGTTCAACTCAACGAAACCCATGACATCAACCTGCGTAGCTGGGTAGCCTCTGCCAACAACGCAGAGACTGATTTTCCTATTCAAAACTTGCCGTTTGGCATGTTCCGTCGTCAGGGAAGTAATCAGGCGTTTCGTATTGGTATTGCGATCGGTGATCAAATTTTGGATCTTGCGGCTGCGCATGCAGTCCATGCGTTTGCTGGTTACACCGAATTGCAGGGCGGCCATTTCACAGCGGCGGTCAACGGCCAACATCTCAACGGCTTGATGGCGCTTGGTGCGCCGGTCTGGTCTGCATTGCGGTTGGCGTTATCACGCGTCTTGCGGGAAGGCTCTTCTCAGCAAGGCACCTTACAGGCCTGTCTGTTAGCACAAAGCGCAGCAGAATTTGCCTTGCCTGCACATATCGGTGATTACACTGATTTCTACACCTCAGTGCACCATGCAACAGCCGTTGGGAAATTATTCCGCCCTGATAACCCACTGCTGCCTAACTACAAGTGGATTCCGATTGGTTACCACGGTCGCGCCTCTTCCATCGGCGTCTCTGGGCAACAATTTCATCGTCCGATTGCACAAACAAAACCACCGACAGCTGAGACACCCGTGTTTGGTCCCGCTAAACGGATGGATTATGAATTAGAAGTGGGTATCTTTATCGGCCCAGGTAACGCGTTAGGCGATGTGATCAACATGGAGCAAGCCGAAGCCCATGTGTTTGGTTTATGTTTGTTGAACGACTGGTCCGCACGCGATGTGCAGGCCTGGGAATATCAACCACTCGGCCCATTCCTTGCAAAGAACTTTGCATCGACGATTTCGCCATGGGTGGTAACCTTAGAAGCCTTGGCACCATACCGTCTTGCTTGGACACGTGACGCAGCCGATCCTCAACCATTGGCTTACCTTGATTCTCCCGCATTACGCGATCATGCCGCATTTGACATCGAGCTCGAAGTCCTGCTGCAAACCGAAAAAATGCGCGCAGAAGGTACACCGCCGCAACGCTTGTCGTTATCGAATTTCCGTCATTCGTATTGGACGGTATCGCAATTGGTTACGCACCATACAGTCAACGGTTGCAATTTAAATCCGGGCGACTTGCTGGGTTCCGGCACGCAATCAGGCCCCGCACCTGAAGAAGCAGGCTCGTTGCTCGAGTTGACGGAAGGAGGCAAGAAGTCGATTGCTTTGAGTAACGGTGAACAACGCGTTTTCATGGAAGATGGCGATACCATCATCATGCGTGGCTGGGCCCAGAAAGAAGGCGTCGCGCGCGTCGGATTCGGTGAGGTCGTCGGAACGTTGTTGCCTGCTCGACAGTAAGCAAAGGGGATTGGCGGTGACTCGCATCACCGTCGTTGTTTCGTTGCGTTGACCCGCCATTTCCTTGCGTTACCCTATTGGTCCTGCCTATCCTCCTCGCTGGGCTCTCTTTACTTCGTCATTCTCGCGTCTTCACTTCGTTACTCCCGCGTCTTCATTTTCGTCGCTCCCGCGCAGGCGGGAGCCCAGTGGCGCGGTAGCGCCTTTGAGCGTGGCGGATCAGCACGAAAGCGCTGACGCGCACTGGATCCCCCGCTTTCGCGGAGGATGACGAGGTTGGGCGGAGGGTGGCGGGGAAGGGCGGAGGATGCCGGGGAGCGTGGAGGATGACGGGGAGGATGACGGGGAGGATGACGGGGGGGAGCGCGGAGGATGACGGGGGAAGAAAAAATATGACGGGAAAAACGGTGGGGCGGGATCTCGGGTTAGTAGCAGGAACCTCCGCTTTCAACTCCGTCACTCCCGCGTCTTCATTTTCGTCGCTCCCGCGCAGGCGGGAGCCCAGTGGCGCGGTAGCGCCTTTGAGCGTGGCGGATCAGCACGAAAGCGCTGACGCGCACTGGATCCCCCGCTTTCGCGGAGGATGACGAGGTTGGGCGGAGGGTGGCGGGGAAGGGCGGAGGATGACGAGGTTGGGCGGAGGATGGCGGGGGGAGCGCGGAGGATAATGGGGGAAGGAAAAATATGACGGGAAAAATGGTGGGGCGGGACCTGGGGTGGTAGCAGGAACCTCCGCTTTCGACTCCATCATTCCCACATCTTCGCTTCGTCAATCTCGCACCTTCATTTCGCCACTCTAGCACCTTCATTTCGTCACTCCCGCGTCTTCATTTTCGTCGCTCCCGCGCAGGCGGGAGCCCAGTGGCGCGCCAGCGCCTTTGAGCGTGTCCGATCAGCACGAAAGCGCTGACGCGCACTGGATCCCCCGCTTTCGCGGAGGATGACGAGGTTTGGCGGAGGATGACGAGGTTGGGCGGAGGATGACGGAGGTGGAGGAAGACACATGTGCTAGATGACTGGCTTACCACCTACCTCAGCAAGCTAATCAAGTATCAGCGATGGGCACGGCAACCGTTCGAATTCCGCTTGTAGCCGATCCAGAAACACCCGTGTGCGGGCTGGCATCAGGCGGCGGCCGGGGAAAACGGCCCAGACGTTGATTGAGGGTAACTCCCAGTCAGTCAATAAGGGGGTCAGTGCACCGCTGTCGAGATAGGGGCGGATGAAGGTATCTGATAGCATCAAGATACCATCGCCATTTAACGCGAGGCGGGTCAATAATTCAGGAGAATTCGCTGTTGCTCGTCCTGGCGGAATACCTATCCATTCTTCTTCACCGCGCTTCATGCGCCAAGGACTCGGTTCGCCATTGCGCCCTAAGAGCCGTAATGCATCATGCTCCATCAAGGCTTCGGGTTCGGTCGGTGTGCCGCGTCGTGCAAGGTACGATGGCGCAGCGTATAAGCCGACTTTAAATACCGTGAGCCGTCGCGCTGCGAGGGAGGCGTCGTCTGGCAAATCGCCGATACGAATGGCGACATCAAAATTTTCACCAATCAAATCCACTCTTCTCGGCGAGAGATCAAGTTCCAACGTGATGGTCGGATACGCTTGAACGAGGGAAGACAAAAAGTCACTCATCTGTCTGTTCGCGAAATCGCCGGGCATGGAGATGCGAAGACGCCCCGAAGGCTGTGCTTGGCGGTGTTGGGTCAATGCCAGTGTGGCATCGACTTCGTCCTGTACCTGTTGCGCATGGTGGAGCACGCTTTGACCAAAATCCGTGATCGTCAGTTGGCGCGTGGTTCGCAAGAGGAGGCGTTCGCCCAATTGCGTCTCTAGGGCCGAAATCCGTCGCGACAAGCTTGATTTCGGCATGCCTAATCGGTCGGCTGCTTTACTAAAACTGCCTTCTTCAATGACACGGGCAAACAATAGGAGGTCGTTCGCTTCAAGTTGCATGGTCTATTTTGCCAAAAATGGAATGATGATATCCATTTTATGCTCTTCCGGATCAAAAATGGAACCTATAAAGTACACCCATCGTCATTCCTTACCGGTCAAGTGCCGGATTGTTCAACAAACACAAGAGGCTACTATGAACATTTTACATATCAATTCCAGCGTTCGTGCTGCTGCATCGCATTCAAAACATCTGACACAAACCTTAGTCGATCATCTGCTTGCGGCACATCCTGATGCGCAAGTCGCAGTGCGTGATCTCGGCCATCAACCCCATCCGGCGCTTGATGAAACCGCATTACAAGCGGTCTTTACTCCCGCCGACCAACGTACGCCAGAGCAACAAGCGCGTGTTGCGCTCGATGATGCGTTAATCGCGGAAATTCAATCAGCGGATACGATTGTGATCGGCGCTCCGATGTACAACTTTGGTATTTCTGCACAATTGAAAAACTGGGTTGATGCAATTTCACGTGCTGGTGTGACATTCCGTTATGGCCAGCATGGGCCAGAAGGTCTCTTGACGGGTAAAAAAGTATTTGTCGTATTGACCCGTGGTGGCATGTATAAAAACACGCCAAACGATACTCAAATGCCTTACCTGAAGAGCTTTTTCGGTTTCTTAGGCATGACGGACATTTCTTTTATTTATGCCGAAGGCTTGGCAATGGGACCCGATGCGGAAGCCGCTGCATTGGCAGATGCGGCACAGCAAATTCAAGCTGCGGTAGCAGCGTAACGCGGTATCAGGAGTGGTGAAAATGAAAACCGTAGAAAACTATGCGATTGTGCTTGCACGGGTCCTGATGGCGCTGATTTTTATCGCGTCAGGGGCATCAAAAATAGCGGGATTTGCTGGCACACTGGGTTACATTGCAAGTAAAGGTGTCCCGTTTCCTGCCATCGCGGCGGTGGCAGCGATTATCGTTGAATTGGGCGGTGGGTTGATGTTACTACTCGGCGTGAAGGCACGTTGGGCGGCACTAGCGATGATGTTATTTACGCTCGCTGCGGGGTTTATTTTCCATGACTTCTGGAATGCGGGCGTCGATACTGCGCAGAATCAGATGATTCATTTTATGAAAAATGTGTCGATGGCTGGTGGCTTATTGTTTGCCGCTGTCCATGGTAGTGGCAAATACAGTCTTGATCGCATTCTGCGTAAGACGGCATAGCGCGGCATAGGACGGCGACGATCGTTTCGTCATCCCCTTTGACCAAAAAAACACCTGAAGCCATGATGGTTTCAGGTGTTTTTTATTGTTACTACTTAACTACTTAACTACTTAACTACTTAACGAGAGGATTGACGCTGAGAAAGCGTTAGTCCTGATCCAGATGCAAAGAAATCACGCCAGTAGCGGGTGTTGCGCATGGTTCATCGTCAAAAGCGATGTCACCATCCGGCCGCGCCTGACCATCAATCGCGAGATCACGGAAATTGAACAGATTTTTATCCATCAGATGAGACGGTGCAACGGTCGACAATGCGGAGAAAATATTATCCACACGACCTGGATATTTCTTTTCCCATTCGCGCATCAATCCTTTGATTTGCTTGCGTTGCAGGTTTTCTTGGGAACCGCACAAGTCGCAAGGGATGATGGGGAATTGCTTCACGTCGGCATAGCGTTGGGTGTCTGCTTCTTTGACGTACGCCATCGGGCGGATCACGATATGTTTGCCATCGTCGGATTGTAGTTTTGCAGGCATCCCTTTGAGCTTGCCACCAAAGAACATATTCAGGAAAAAGGTCTCTAGAATATCATCCCGGTGATGTCCCAGCGCGATTTTGGTTGCGCCTAATTCATCCGCAACACGGTACAAAATGCCGCGACGCAGACGAGAACACAGAGAGCATGTTGTTTTGCCTTCAGGGATCAGGCGTTTCACGATGCTATAAGTATCCTGATTTTCGATATGGTACGGAATGCCCAATTTTTCGAGGTACGCTGGCAAGACTTCGGCGGGGAAATGCGGTTGTTTCTGATCGAGGTTGACGGCAACGATATCAAAATGAATTGGTGCCCGTTCACGCAAGGTCATCAGAATATCCAGCAGCGCATAACTGTCTTTGCCACCAGACAAGCAAACCATGACCTTGTCGCCTTCTTCGATCATATTGAAATCACCAATCGCTTGCCCTACCAAACGGCATAAACGCTTATGCAGTTTATTGTTTTCGTAGGTGATTTTTTCTTGCGATTTGGCTTCCGCACCGCGCTCCTGCGTGGTGTCGAGGACGACGTCTGCCAATAATTCTTGATTAACTTGCATGATACTTACATTTCATTTTTGATCTGGAACACTTCAACGCCAACACCTTCACAATCAGGGTAGACATCTGGCTTCATGGTAGAGATGCACACTGCACGCACACGTGGATGTGCAAGCATGAGTTTGGCAACGTCATCACACAAGGTTTCTTGTAAATGGACATGACCTTCGGCGACACGCTGTGCAATCGAGCTACGGATAAAATCATAATCGACGACCTCGTCGAGTTGATCTTCTTTTGGCGTTGAAATCGCCAATGGAATATACAGATCAACGTTGATCAGTACCCGTTGTTCGCCTTTTTTCTCAAATTCATGGACGCCGATGTTGATTGAAATTTCATAGTTACGCAAAAACAAACGGCGGCAGTCAGTGAGTTGCGGGTGGTGTAAAACGGATAACATAGTTGGCTCGATTCATTAAGAATGTGATTCGGTCGCAGTCGCGACAAACATCACGTCGCGTTGCAAAGGGATGAGGTGCTGGCCGCCATCGACCAGTATCGTTGTGCCGGTAATTGCCGGACTGTCAGCCAAAAATAACACGCTACGTGCAATATCGTCAGGCGAGCTGGAATAACCCAAAGGCGTTGCTTGGTGCGCAACACTAAAGTCAGCCTCTGTTTGATGGCCAGAGACGAGTGTAATGCCAGGCGCAACCCCTGCAACCCTGATTTTTGGTGCCAGCGCCTGCGCAAGCATCGTTGTAGCGCATTGCAAGGCGGCTTTTGACAAGGTATACGATAAAAAATCCGGATTCAGATTATACAGCTTCTGGTCCAGTAAATTGATCACACTGGCTTGTTTCCCATCAGGAGTGGCTGCATGTAAGGCTTGTGCCAAGAGGATAGGTGCTGCCAAATTAGCATGCATGTGCTGATCGAGGCGGGAATGCGAAAACGTATTCGCCTGATCTTCTTCAAACAACGATGCATTGTTCACAACACAATGAACAGCGCCCATGGCTGCTAGTGCTTGACTAAACAGACGCTTGGTTGCTTCTTCATTGGCAAGATCCGCTTGAATAGCGACGGCGCGTTGTCCCATTGCCCTAATTTCTTCCACCAGCGATGCGGCGGCGTCGGCGGAGGTGCCATAATGAACGACAATATCCCAACCTTGACGGGCCATGGCTAACGCAATATGACGGCCGATACGCTTTGCGGCCCCGGTGACGAGGGCGACTCTGGGCTCAGCCTTTGTAGACTGACCTGATAGACTATGCGATGACTGATTCATGGAAATTCTTCACTGAGTGTTCGTCGTTTTTTATACAATGCCGGAATGCAAAAATTATCTCTACCACTGCCGGCTCCCGATGCTCTCGCTGCATCGCAAGCTCTGCAACAACGTATTATTGATGAAATTCACCAGCATCAAGGCTGGATACCCTTTTCGCGTTACATGGAACTGGCTCTGTATGCGCCGGATCTAGGCTATTACAGTGGCGGTGCCACAAAATTAGGCAAGGACGGCGATTTTACAACGGCGCCGGAAATGTCGCCGCTCTTCGGCGCTACTTTAGCGAATTTATCCGCCAGCTTATTCTCGCAGACCACATCCCAAGTGATGGAGTTTGGGGCAGGTACAGGCAAATTGGCACGGGACTTCTTAACGGAATGCCAATTGTCTGGTATTGCCGTAGATCGCTATTTTATCGTGGAATTGTCCGGCGAGCTGCGCGCACGTCAGGAAGCCTTATTGAAAGACTTTCCTCAAGTCGTTTGGTTGCAAGAAATGCCCGCCTCTTTCTCCGGACTGGTGATTGGTAATGAAGTGTTGGATGCCATGCCAGTAGACCTTGTCATGAAGACAGAGCTGGGATGGCGTGAGTTGGGTGTGGCTGTTTCTCGAGAGGGTGTCGAGACCACAGAGAGCAATGACGTCGATGTACCGCGTTTGGTGTACCGTGAGCGTCCATGTGACGACAGCAAGTTGGCACAGATTCCCGATGCCGAGACATTGCCTCAGGCGTATATGACAGAGGTTCATGCGGTTGCGACGGGGTTCATGCACAGTGTGGCGCGCATGCTCAAGGCCGGGCAGCAAGAAACGGGTCGCGGTAGTGCGGCCATTCTCATCGATTATGGTTTCCCTGCGGGAGAGTACTATCATCCTCAGCGCAATGAAGGCACGTTGATGTGCCACTATCGCCACCATGCCCACCCTGATCCATTTTATTTGCCAGGATTGCAAGATATTACCGCCCACGTCGATTTTACAGCGATGGCCAAAGCAGCCCTGGCCGAAGGATTGGAGTTACTGAGCTACACCAGCCAAGCGGCTTTCTTATTGGAGTCCGGTATCGCTGAATTGCTCGCGCGTCAGTCGGCCGAGCATGTGCTGCAGTATCTACCGCAAGCCAATGCCTTACAAAAACTGGTGTCACCTGCCGAGATGGGCGAGTTATTTAAAGTGATTGTCGTTGGTAATGGCATTGATATGCCAGAAGGCTTGTTACGACATGACCGCTGTCATCGCCTGTAATGAACGCACATTGATGAGCAATCTATCCCAGACGGGTCGGACGGCATTCCTTGCGCGTATGCGACCGCTGTCACCTTTCTCCGCGAGTGGCAAATGATCCGCTGGGTGTTGATTATTTTCATCATGGTGATCATCATTTCCCGTTGGCTGCCCTGGCTCGAAAAACTGGGCTTGGGACGGTTGCCGGGTGACGTGCGGTTTCGGTTCGGAGGGAAGACCTATTCCTTCCCATTTGCCTCGACGATTCTCCTCTCAATGGTCGCATTGGCCCTCGGTCGCTTTTTGAAGTAGACCTAAAAACTGCGTTCAACGTCTAAAAATATCTGCCTACATCGAATATTTCCCTGAAACATTAAAGTTTCCACGCTATTTCGCCGACACTTTAATATAATGCAGTAGAACAAATCTGGCTGTTGCATGGCGAAGCGTATTGTTGTTCCGATCTGCTGCCCAGCCAGGGCTTATCCGAAACGACGCTAAAGGTTGAAATGAGCGAACTCAGTGACATCAGGGCATTGCTCATTGAACCGCATCAAGGGATGCGGGTCAGTTTGCACAATATGCTCAATTTATGTGGCATTACCAAAATCGAACATGCGTTGACCGCTGGCACTGCTGTGCGCAGCATTCAAGCGAAAGTCTACGATCTCGTGCTCTGTGAGTATGATTTGGGTGTCGGTCAGGATGGTCAGCAGTTATTGGAGGATGTGCGGCATCATAAACTGACGCCATTGTCCACAATCTTCATCATGGTGACCGCAGAGCGCGCCTATGCCAAAGTCGTCAGTGCAGCTGAACTGGCACCGTCCGATTATCTCCTCAAACCTTTTACCGCCGATATGCTGCTTGAGCGCGTCATGCGCGCTTTAGAAAAGCGAAAAGCATTCGTTGAAGTCCATCGCTTAATGGACGCTGGCGCTGTGACAGAGGCGGTCGCCGCTTGCCATCATGGCGAGCTCGAACATCCGAAATATGCCATCGATTTCATGCGCTTACGTGCCGAATTGCATGTTGTGCTGGGTGAGGCAGCAGAGGCAGAGGCGCTCTATACGCTCTTATTTGAGCTCAAAGCGGTCGCGTGGGCACGTTTAGGATTGGCGAAAACCTTGTTTATGCAAGGGAAGTACCAAGAAGCCGAGGCCATATTAAAAAATCTGGTCGCCGAGAACAATAAGTTCATGGATGCCTACGATTGGCTCGCTAAAACACATGAAATGATCGGTGAATTACCCGAAGCCAAAGAAGTCCTTGATACGGCGGTGAGTGTTTCTCCGCATGCAGTGCGTCGTTTGCGCAATCTGGGGCGGATTGCGATGGAAACCGGCGATATTGAGACCGCCGAAAATGTCTTTAAGAAAGTCGTGAGCAAGGCAAAATTCTCCGAGTTCCGTGATCCTGAAGATCATCTCAATCTGGTCAATGCATTGGTTAAAAAAGGGGATACCGATCAAGCCAAGACCGTGATTCGTGATCTCGAAAAGAACATGGTCGGTATGAAAAAAACGGAAGCCTGCCGCGCGATCTCTAGTGCCATGGTGCATGCTAAAACCGGTGATTCACGACTAGAGAGCGAAATTGATGCCGCCGTCTTCGCGAGCCGAGAGGATATCGGCCTATCGACAAATGCCAAGTTAGGCCTAGCGAAAACTTGCTTGGAGCATGACAAAGAAGGTGCAGCATCAGAAATCGTCATGGGCGTGATGAAAAATGCGAGCAACCAACGCGTGATATCGAGAGCTGTTGGTATTTTTGAAAGCGCCGGTAAAGGGTTGTTAGGGAAAGAACTGGCACAACGCAGTCAGCGTGAGGTGATGGATTTGGTGGCACTTGGTGTGCAAAAAGCCAAGCAAGGCGACTTCCGTGGTTCTGTAGACCTGATGACTGCCGCCGCCCGCAAATCCCCAGACAATCCACAAGTGGTACTGAATGCGGCACTCGCAGCATTGAAATGTCTGGAAAATATGGGATGGGATAGCGCGATCGGCGAACAGGCTAAAAATCTGATTGAAGCAGGTCGTAGGCTTGATCCGATGAATCCACGTCTGAAAGCAATTCGTGGTCTATATGATGAATTACAAAAGAAATACGGTATGAGTGTCAGCCGTGTGGCGAAGGTGTGAGTCGGACTTCATAACAAAAGCTCCCTGATGGAGATGTCCACACTGGCTGGTTGCCGTCGTTGCAGCTAGCGAGTGCGGTGATTACGCTGGGTTTATCGGTCGTTATTGCGTTTAGAGTATTTATGGCACAGAAAGAGATCACCACGGCGTCTTCCGTATTGCCCGGTACACAGCGAGACCGTCTCCTGAGAAAAATCAGTGAAGAATCCGAGTTGCCAAGTTTAGGCGTCGCCATCGCGAAGGTCATTGCGATCACGTCATCTGGCGAGGATTCTGTGGCCCGACTGGCACATTACGTGCTGTCAGATGTCGGCCTGACGCAAAAAATTCTGCGTCTGTCGAATACGGTCCAGTATCGTGCTAGCGCAGGTGTCCAAGTAACGACGGTTTCGCGCTCGATTTTCTTACTCGGTTTTAATACCGTTAAAACCACCGCGATGGCGATGTTGCTGGTGGATTGTTTTAAAAACAAAAATCAGGCAACGAGCGTACGCAAAGAGTTGGTCCGCTCCTTATGTGCCAGCATCATTGGCCGCGAGATCGCTTATCGAGGGCGCTCTTCTGATGCAGAAGAGGCCGCTGTCGCTGCACTCTTCAAAAATATCGGCCGAGTACTTGTTGCCTCGTTTGATCACCCTTTATATCTGCAGATCCAGCAATTGGTTTCTGAAGGGGATGTGTTGCCCAACGATGCAGCACAGGTTCTGTTGGGATGCAGCTTTGAACGACTGGGCGAACTCGCGTTACAAGAATGGCAAATTCCTGATGCCATTATTCAGGCAGTGGGTAGCTTGCCAAAGGGTGAACTCAAAAAATCTCCGCACCGACTCGATTGGCTCAAGCAAGTGGCGAGCTTTAGCGATGCGCTGGCAGAGATGATGGTGATGGGTCGTCATGAAGTGCCTGGCTATACAGAAGCCTTGCTCGATCGCTTTGGTAAGGTATTAGAAATGGAGCCAGAGGCGCTCGATCAGATGCTGGAAAAGGTGGAAGTTGAGACGAGAGAGTTAGCTAAGAGCCTCAACATCGTCCTGCCAGAGACGTTTGAAGAAACGGAAGAAGTCAAAAATGCGCCGGAAGTGCCGCTTGAATTTGTGCTGAAAAGCGAAGAACTCTTCCAGCTTGATGAAGCGTATAAATATCCGAGTGGTAAGCCTTACAACGCGCGAGATTTGTTGTTAGCGGGTATACAGGATGTGACTCACATGATGTCGGCGGGCAACGTTCAGCTCAATGATCTAATCTTGCAAGTCTTGGAGACGCTGTATTCCAGCATGGGCTTCCGTTTCGCGACTGTGTGCCTGCGCGATTTGAATGCGGGATACTATGTTTCTCGGGTCGCTGTCGGCGATAAGTATGCGGAAAGACAGAAAGGATTCCGTTTTCCCATTAAGCCGGAGGCCGATTTATTTTATCTGGCGATCGGCAATAATGTGGACGTGATGATTGAAAACTCCAAATTGCCTAAAATCCGACATTTGCTACCCGAATGGCATCAGAACCTCTTACCCGATGCGCGTAGCTTCGTGATTCTTCCACTGGTTGTCGAAAAAAGAGTGTTGGGATTGATCTATGCAGATCGAAATATACCCGCTGAAGAAGGCGTATCCGCCGATGAAACCGCGCTGATCAAGACTTTGCGGAGCCAATTGCTTGCAGCGATGATGCGTGGATAGGAGCGTCCTCTCAATCGTTCAAGTGTGCATGTAAAAAAAGGAGCGCTAGGCTCCTTTTTTCTCTTTCGATTGTTCACACAGAATCAATGACGGTCCCAATGACCCTCATGGAAGCGCCATCCACCGTTATATTGCTCCCAACGGTGTGGAACCCAGACATACCCTGGGCGAGGTGCTTCCCAGTGACCTTCGTGCCAGACATGGTGTCCACCTTCCCAAAACCAAGCGCCACCAATCCAGACGTGACCATAGACCGGTGGTGCGGTGATCACCTCAACCCGAGGTGCTGGCGGTGCCACAGTCACCACGGCAGGGGTGTAATAGGTGTGACGAGGTGCCTCAACGACGCAACCACTCAATGCAGTTACCGCAGCGGCAACCGCCAATACCATGCTAATACGTTTCATGTTATCTCCAAAAATACCTGTTCTCATTGCGTCGCTCCTCACACAGCGACGTTACTTCGTCGCTGTAAGACCGCGCGTCGATAGGCTTATAACGCATATCCCCCTATCGTGGTGCACTAAGGGATTCAGATTTTTTTCTCTTCGATATTGAGCGCTGATTAGCCCACATGAATACTCTGTTTTTTCGCTAAAGCGTCAATGTCTTGCCAGATCGTCATCTGGTTCAACAGACGCGTGGCCGGGTCAATCATCGCACTCAAATTAAAGAAACGTTCTAATGCAGTCTCATCAAAGTTGCTCTTTTGTGAGAAATTAATCCGTCCATATTGTTTTCTGAACGCTGCTAACAAATCCCCGGGGGCGTCTTTATGCCAGTATTGCATGAGACCGCCGACCATCAATGCTGTATCGGTCGTTTGCTCTAGGCTGCGTGGATTTCTCGCAGCGGTCACATCGCGATAATCTAAGAGTCGAGGAAAATAGAATTGTTTGACCCATGCTGCAGGGATGCCACCCTCACGCTGTAGAAACGCGCTACGCCATAATTTCCAGCTTTTGTCGATCTCGTTGTCGCTAACAAAGTGACGATCAGCAAGCAAGGCGCAATCTTCTTCCAAGATGATTTCGAGCACGACCGGTAAGCCAGCTTGATGCGCAATCGCTTCTAAGGCAGCAATTGCGGGCTTTTCACCGCGCTTATCTTGTAACGTTGTCACGAACTCTGCCATGACTTCTTGATGTTGGTGATGCAACTCGCTGGTGTTATTGCAAAAACCGGCGCACGCGGAAAAATACGCCATCAACTCGCCAATCTGAATGCCTGGTGTTGCGGATGCTGCGTCAGGCTCGCCGCCACTTTGGAAGCGATTTGCCGGTGTATGTTGCGCAATCCCATGCCGAAAGATGGGATACAGTTGATTGGTCGTTGTGCCAATTTTGACAACACTTCCTGCGGCGAGTTTGAATTCAGACATGCTCAGATACTTTCTTTAAATAGGGTCAATACGTGTTCGGGAGGTCGTCCGATCGCCGCTTTGCCCTGAAAACTGACGATGGGGCGCTGCATGATTTTTGGATGTGCGAGGAGCGCCTCAATGGCGCGCGCTCTGTCGGCGTGGGCCAAGTTCAGGGCCGTGTATTCGTCTTCATTGGGACGCAACATTGCTTGTACGTCTCCTTGTAATTCGTCCAAAAGCCGTCCAAGTTGATCAGCGGTGAGCGGTGTCTTGAGATAGTCGACAACGTTGATCGGCAGTTGCCGCTCTTGCGCCACTTGTTCAATCAAGGCTAGCGTCTCGCGAGATTTCGAACAGCGAGGATTGTGATAGAGGTAAATCATAAGTCTGTTATTTATCTTGTCTACATGGTTCGGGATAGGAACGGTCGATCAGGGTAGATCGCGTGTGCCGATCCTCGGCGTATCGACTGCTTAACATGGTTGCCACCCACATCACCTTGCACTATTTTTTCTAAAAAGCCTAGCGCGTCATGCTGCGCAGGTGTTGTGCAAGTCATACGCGGCTTTCGATACCACCATCTTTCCCAGGCGGTTTGTGTCGAGGTGGGGTGTCAAGTTGCAAAGGTGTTCACGCTTCGTTCCGATGGCGTAGGGCGCGGATTATACTGCATTCGGTTTTTCTACCCTGAAATTCATGGCTGGTCTGTGCGGAAAATTGGGCGTATATGTGAAGAAAATTTTCTCCAATGTGAGTACCTACTTTATTTCAGTCCATTGATCTGCGACGATTTCTATTTGTCTCGTTAAAAAAGCGTAACGTACAATCAAGCGCTCTCCACCACTGACGCCCGAGAACAAATCACGCTACACTTGTCTCCTTTTTAAGATCGCTAGTCCTGTCATGCAAGATTTTTTAAGTCAATTTACCGTTTTCTGGTCGCCCGCCGAATTGAGCGCCAATATCACTATTTTCTTGAACCTAGCGGGTGCTTTGTTGCTAGGGTGCATCGTCGGCTATGAACGCTCTTACCATGGCCGCGCAGCAGGGATGCGGACATATGGGTTAGTGTGCATGGCTTCTGCCGCGTTGGTGGTCTTGGTGGGGTACCCAGAATTCTGGTTCGGCGGAAAAGTGCTGACGCCGACTGCCGCTGATCCAACCCGCGTCATGCAGGGTGTCGTCACGGGGATTGGTTTCCTCGGTGCTGGCGTGATCATGAAAGAGGGCTTCAGTATTAGCGGCTTAACAACGGCTGCATCGATCTGGGCGTCTTCAGCGATTGGCATTTTAGTAGGGGTGGGGTTTTACGCTGCAGCAATTTTGTTGTCCTTGCTTTCTGCGGCCTGCATGGTATTGGTCCACCGTCTTGAAATGTGGTTGCCGACTCAGGCTGCCATTGCCATCACGATGCATTTCAGAAAGGGTTATCAACCGAAAGAGGCGGTGATGGAGACAATGGCCAAAGAGCGCGGCTATCTGATGATGAAGCGAACGCTCTCCATCAATATGACCGAACGCGGTCAGGAGTGGCGTTTTATTGCCGTCGCAGAAAATAAACATGTGGCGATGTCCATTTGCGAATTATCATTGGAAATGGAAAAAGTTGAAGGAGTGGAATCATTTCAGCTTGCGCACGCAAAAAGTTGAGGCTTTTCGACATTATTTTCAAATAGTCCTTGACAGAAGGTCTTTGCATCTCTATAGTTCTGAGTTCCCTACGGAGGGGTGGCCGAGTGGTTAAAGGCGACAGACTGTAAATCTGTTCTCTCTGAGTACGCTGGTTCGAATCCAGCCCCCTCCACCATAGGAAAAAGAATTTTTTAAGTAAGTATGCGGCTGAAGTGGTAGCCCCTGCGGGTGTAGCTCAATGGTAGAGCTGAAGCCTTCCAAGCTTATGACGAGGGTTCGATTCCCTTCACCCGCTCCAGGTTTATTTGCATGGTGTTTGTGCGAAGCGAGCTGCCCTTGTAGCTCAGTGGTAGAGCACTCCCTTGGTAAGGGAGAGGCCACGTGTTCAATCCACGTCAAGGGCACCATGTGAACTGGTGTAGTCAAGTCTGAATTTGTCGGGCGCGTGCCTGAATGTTCTCATCAAAATCGTTAGGAGTCCAAAATGGCAAAAGGTAAGTTCGAACGCACCAAGCCGCACGTCAACGTCGGTACAATTGGTCACGTTGATCACGGTAAAACTACACTGACAGCAGCGATTGCGACAGTTTTGTCCGCTAAATTCGGCGGCGAAGCGAAAAAATACGACGAAATCGACGCAGCACCAGAAGAAAAAGCACGTGGTATTACAATTAACACAGCGCACGTAGAATACGAAACAGCAGCACGTCACTACGCTCACGTTGACTGCCCAGGCCATGCTGACTATGTTAAAAACATGATTACTGGTGCAGCGCAGATGGACGGCGCGATCCTGGTTTGCTCCGCAGCAGACGGCCCAATGCCACAAACACGTGAACACATCCTGTTGGCTCGCCAAGTTGGTGTTCCATACATCATCGTGTTCCTGAACAAGTGCGACATGGTTGATGACGCTGAATTGTTGGAATTGGTTGAAATGGAAGTACGTGAGTTACTGTCCAAATACGAATTCCCAGGCGACGATTTGCCAATCATCCAAGGTTCCGCGAAATTGGCGCTTGAAGGCGACAAAGGTCCATTGGGCGAAGAAGCGATCATGAAATTGGCTGATGCATTGGACAGCTATATCCCAACACCAGAACGTGCAGTTGACGGCGCATTCTTGTTGCCAGTAGAAGACGTGTTCTCTATCTCTGGTCGCGGTACAGTAGTTACTGGTCGTGTTGAGCGCGGTATCGTTAAAGTTGGTGAAGAGATCGAAATCGTTGGTATCAAAGACACAGTAAAAACAACATGTACTGGCGTTGAAATGTTCCGCAAATTGCTGGATCAAGGTCAAGCTGGTGATAACGTTGGTGTATTGTTGCGCGGTACTAAGCGTGAAGATATCCAGCGCGGTCAAGTGTTGGCAAAACCAGGTTCAATCAAGCCACATAGCCACTTCACTGGTGAGATCTATGTATTGTCTAAAGATGAAGGTGGTCGTCATACACCATTCTTTAACAACTACCGTCCACAGTTCTACTTCCGTACAACGGACGTAACTGGTTCGATCGAGTTGCCAAAAGACAAAGAAATGGTTATGCCAGGTGATAACGTATCGATCACAGTAAAACTGATCAACCCGATCGCGATGGAAGAAGGCTTGCGCTTCGCTATCCGTGAAGGCGGTCGTACAGTTGGTGCGGGCGTTGTTGCAAAAATCATCGAGTAATCAGTAAAGTAAGACAACGATATAGCGACTGGCCAAAGTCGCTATATCGATCAAGTGGTAACAAGCAGTAGGGGTGTAGCTCAATTGGCAGAGCGTCGGTCTCCAAAACCGAAGGTTGTAGGTTCGATTCCTACCGCCCCTGCCACCATCAAGGCCGCAGGGCACCGAAAGTAAATTAAGTATGTCTAATCATTCCGTACAAACTGTAAGTACTTCCAATGACAAATACAAAGTCATTTTGGCAGTTGCTGCGCTGGTTTCTGGAATTGCTGCTTTTTATATTCTTGCTGGTCAATCTACCTGGGTGCGCGCTGCTGCACTGGTAGTTGGTCTGGCTGTTGCTGTTGCTTTGGTTGCTGTTTCCGAGATGGGCAGAAATTTTGTAGAGTTTGCAAAAGAAGCTGTTCGCGAAACGAAAAAAGTTGTTTGGCCTACACGCAAAGAAGCTGGTCAAATCACAGCCGTTGTATTCGGTTTTGTGTTGATCATGGCGATTTTTCTCTGGGGAACTGATAAGTTTCTAGAGTTCTTGTTGTATGACGTAATCCTCGGATGGAAAAAATAATGAGCGATAACATTCAGGAAAACGAACAAGGTACAGCACCAGAGGTGTCTGTACCTAAAAGTGCTAAAAGATGGTACGCAGTGCATGCGTACTCTGGCATGGAGAAAAGTGTTCACCGTGCCTTGGTAGAGCGTATTGAGCGCGCAGAGATGCAAGATCTGTTTGGCCGTATTTTGGTGCCGACAGAAGAAGTGATTGAAGTTCGTAACGGCCGCAAGGCAGTCACAGAACGTCGCCTGTTCCCAAGTTATGTATTCGTTGAGATGGAAATGACTGACGATACATGGCACTTGGTAAAGAACACAAGTAAGGTGACTGGTTTTATCGGTGGTAAGTCTAACAAGCCTTCCCCTATTCCTCAGCACGAAGTCGACAAGATTTTGCAGCAAATGCAAGATGGTGTTGAGAAACCAAGACCAAAAGTATTGTACGAAGTTGGTGAGATTGTTCGTATTAAAGAAGGTCCATTCACAGATTTCAACGGCAACGTGGAAGAAGTGAACTACGAGAAATCTAAAGTACGCGTAACAGTAACGATCTTTGGTCGTGCGACACCAGTTGAGTTGGAATTTGCTCAGGTTGAAAAAGTCTGAGTCTGAAGTAAAGACGTTGAGCTGTAAAAGATATCGTTGATCAGTACGCTAAAAAGAAATTTTTTAAAACTGATCGGTAAGCAGGCAGAGGAGCCCGGCAACATCGAAAGATGCTGTTGGGCGCTACTACTCATTTAATGAAGGAGCCACCATGGCAAAGAAAATTATTGGTTTTATCAAGCTGCAAGTGCCAGCTGGTAAAGCAAATCCATCCCCACCAATCGGTCCAGCATTGGGTCAACGTGGTTTGAATATCATGGAATTCTGCAAAGCATTTAATGCACAGACCCAAGGTATGGAACCAGGTATGCCGATTCCTGTTGTGATCACCGCATTTGCTGATAAGTCTTTCACATTCGTGATGAAGACACCACCAGCAACATACATGATCAAAAAAGCAGCTGGTATCACTAAAGGCTCTGCTAAGCCACATACTGACAAAGTTGGTAAGATCACTCGTGCGCAAGCTGAAGAAATCGCGACTGTAAAACGCGCTGATTTGACAGCAGCTGATATGGACGCAGCAGTGCGTACTATCGCTGGTTCCGCTCGCTCTATGGGCATCACGGTGGAGGGTCTGTAATGGCTAAGTTATCTAAAAAAGCAAAGTTGCTCGCAACTAAAGTTGATCGTCTGAAAGTTTATCCATTTGACAGCGCAATCGCGTTGATCAAAGAATGCGCTACAGCGAAATTCAACGAATCCATCGACGTTTCCGTACAATTGGGTGTTGATCCTAAGAAATCTGACCAAGTTGTTCGTGGCGCAGTTGTATTGCCAGCTGGTACTGGTAAAACTGTTCGCGTAGCGGTATTCGCACAAGGCGCTAAAGCTGAAGAAGCAAAAGCAGCTGGTGCAGATATCGTTGGTATGGAAGATTTGGCAGAACGCGTTAAAGCTGGCGACATGCCATTTGACGTTGTGATCGCTTCTCCAGACACAATGCGTATCGTTGGTACATTGGGTCAAGTATTGGGTCCACGTGGTCTGATGCCTAACCCGAAAGTTGGTACAGTGACTCCTGACGTTGCAACAGCGGTTAAAAACGCTAAAGCAGGTCAAGTTCAATACCGTACAGACAAAGCAGGTATCATTCACACAACAATCGGCCGTAAGTCGTTTGCTGATGGCGATTTGAAATCCAACCTGGTTGCTCTGATCGAAGCATTGAACAAAGCTAAACCAGCTTCCAGCAAAGGTGTGTATCTGCGTAAAGTCTCTATCTCATCGACGATGGGTGCAGGCGTACGTGTTGATCACGCAAATCTGGGCTAAGTAAAAAATTAAGTCCCTGTGCTGAAAAGCATGGGGCGCATCTTTGGGCTGGATGTATTGAAAAACACATCCAGAGTGTCAAAGACCGTGGGGCTTAAACCAAGGTTTAAGTTAAACATCTGGAGAGTAATCAACAGAGCCCAACGCAGATGGTGTACCCGATCAAGTTTTGTAGTGAATACTGGTCCGCCAGTGAAACTCCTAACTTCGGACGCCGTGTTCGAAACGATATGAGGGAAGTACGTCATTCCGATGTACCGACTGAATATCATTAATGGAGGTTGACCGTGAGTCTCAATCTGAATGACAAAAAAGCCGTCGTCGCTGAAGTCTCTGCAAAAGTTGCAACTGCTCAGACTATCGTCGTGGCTGAATATCGTGGCATCCAGGTCGGTCATTTGACGCAATTACGTGCTTCTGCACGTGCTCAAGGCGTCTACATGCGCGTGTTGAAAAACACACTCGCACGTCGCGCTGTTGAGGGAACTGTATTTGCAAGTCTCGCTTCTGAAATGACCGGTCCGTTGATCTATGCGATCTCGGATGATGCTGTTGCTGCTGCTAAAGTCGTTCAAGACTTTGCAAAAGGCAATGACAAGCTGGTTGTTAAAGCGGGTAACTATGCAGGCAAATCGCTGGATAAAGCTGGCGTTGTCGCATTGGCAAGCATTCCTGCTCGTGAAGTACTGTTGGCACAAGTGTTGGGTATGATGCAGGCTCCTGTATCTGCAATGGCACGTGCTCTGGCAGCACTTTCCGCAAAGAAAGCATCCGAATCTCCTGCAGCACCAGTAGCTGAAGCTACTGAAGCAGCAGCAGAGTAAGAACTTTCTGTCAAATACCGAATCAATGTAATTAATAAATTGGAGTTTCAAATGGCAATTAGCAAAGAAGATATCCTGGAAGCCGTAGGCGCGATGTCCGTAATGGACCTGAACGACCTGGTTAAAGCTTTCGAAGAAAAATTTGGCGTTTCCGCTGCTGCAATGTCCGCTGGTCCAGCTGTTGCTGGTGCTGGTGCAGCTGCTGCTGAAGAACAAACAGAATTCAACGTAGTTCTGGCTGAAGTTGGCGCAAACAAAGTTGGCGTTATTAAAGCAGTTCGTGAATTGACTGGTCTGGGCTTGAAAGAAGCTAAAGACGTAGTTGACGGCGCACCAAAAACAGTTAAAGAAGCAGTTTCTAAAGCTGATGCTGAAGCAGCTAAAAAGAAATTGGAAGAAGCTGGCGCGAAAGTCGAAATCAAGTAATGCTGTACATGGCAAACCTTCGGGTTTGCCAGAGTCAAAGTCAGGAATCCTCTCGAAAGAGAAGGTTCCTCTTTGGCTTCTTTGTCGTTCAGGGTTGTTTTGCTGTTTATTAAGACCGAGGGCTGAGACTTGAGGTTTTTTGTCGCAGGGTTGATTTATTTTTGTGACAGGAATCCTGAATTCTCCATCCTTCCTTGTCACTCACGGAGTGTCCATGCACTACTCATTTACTGAGAAGAAGCGTATTCGTAAATCTTTTGCGAAGCGCGCCAACGTCCACAACGTTCCGTTCTTGCTGGCGACTCAAATCGAGTCGTATCAGAGCTTTTTGCAAGAAGACAGAACACCGGTAAATCGGAAAAATGAGGGCCTGCAGTCCGCCTTCACTTCGATTTTCCCTATCGTTTCACACAATGGATTCGCTCGTCTCGAATTCTTATCTTATGTTTTAGGCGATCCGGCTTTTGACGTCAAGGAATGTCAACTGCGTGGTCTGACCTACGCGTCACCTTTGCGTGCGAAAGTACGTCTGGTGATTTTGGATAAAGAATCCCCGACCAAGCCTGTCGTTAAAGAAATGAAAGAGCAAGAAGTCTACATGGGCGAATTGCCTTTGATGACAACAACAGGTTCTTTCGTTATCAACGGCACTGAGCGTGTGATTGTTTCCCAGTTGCACCGTTCTCCAGGTGTGTTCTTTGAGCACGACCGCGGCAAAACGCACTCTTCCGGTAAGTTGCTGTTCTCAGCACGTATTATTCCTTACCGTGGTTCATGGCTGGATTTCGAATTTGATCCGAAAGACATCTTGTTCTTCCGTATTGACCGTCGTCGTAAGATGCCTGTCACGATCCTCTTGCGTGCTATCGGCATGACCAATGAGCAGATCTTGGCAAACTTCTTTGTCTTCGATAACTTTACGCTGCATAACGATGGCGCGGAAATGGAATTCGTTTCTGAGCGTCTGCGTGGTGAAGTTGCCCGTTTTGACATCACTGACAAGTCAGGTAAATTGATCGTTGCGAAAGATAAGCGTATCAATGCGAAGCACGTACGTGAAATCGAAGCTGGTGGTATCAAGCACATCTCCGTTCCTGAAGATTACTTGTTAGGTCGTGTTCTGGCGAAGAACATCATCGACAACGATACAGGCGAAGTGATTGCTAACGCCAACGATGAGCTGACAGAAGAATTGCTCGGTCGTCTGCGTGAAGCTCGTGTCACAGACATTCAAACACTGTATACCAACGATCTGGACCAAGGTGCTTACATCTCCCAGACACTGCGTACTGATGACACAGCAGACCAGATGGCAGCACGCGTTGCGATCTACCGTATGATGCGTCCTGGCGAACCGCCAACAGAAGATTCTGTTGAGGCCTTGTTCAATGGCTTGTTCTACAGCGAAGAGCGTTACGATTTGTCCGCAGTTGGTCGTATGAAATTCAACCGCCGTATCGGTCGTGATGAGTTGACTGGTGCGATGACATTGTCGAACGAAGACGTGTTGGCTGTGATTAAGATCTTGGTTGAGTTGCGTAATGGTCGCGGCGAAGTCGACGATATCGATCACTTGGGTAACCGCCGTGTTCGTTGCGTTGGTGAATTGGCTGAGAACCAATTCCGCGCTGGTCTGGTACGTGTAGAACGTGCTGTGAAAGAGCGTCTGGGTCAAGCTGAAGCGGATAACCTGATGCCGCACGACCTGATCAATTCGAAACCAATTTCTGCTGCCATCCGTGAGTTCTTCGGTTCTTCACAGTTGTCACAGTTTATGGATCAGACAAACCCATTGTCCGAGATCACGCATAAGCGTCGTATCTCCGCGCTGGGACCTGGTGGTTTGACACGTGAGCGCGCAGGCTTTGAAGTCCGTGACGTTCATCCAACGCACTACGGTCGTGTTTGCCCAATTGAAACACCAGAGGGACCAAACATTGGTTTGATTAACTCCCTGGCGTTGTACGCACGTCTGAACGAATACGGTTTCTTGGAAACACCATACCGTAAAGTCGTTGACAGCAAAATTACTAACCAAATCGATTACTTGTCCGCGATCGAGGAAGGTCGTTACATCATCGCTCAGGCGAATGCGACGATCGACGAAAACGGTACATTGACGGATGAGCTGGTTTCTTCACGTCAAGCGGGTGAAACGATTTTGGTCTCCCCAGAGCGCGTACAGTACATGGACGTGGCGACAGGTCAGGTTGTTTCTGTTGCGGCATCGTTGATTCCGTTCCTTGAACACGATGATGCGAACCGTGCGTTGATGGGTGCCAACATGCAACGTCAAGCAGTTCCTTGCTTGCGTCCAGAAAAAGCATTCGTTGGTACAGGTATCGAACGTACAGTGGCCGTTGACTCCGGTACAACAGTACAAGCATTGCGTGGCGGTAAAGTCGATTACATCGATGCGGGTCGTATCGTTATTCGTGTGAACGACGCTGAAGCGCAAGCTGGCGAAGTGGGTGTGGATATCTACAACCTGATCAAGTACACACGTTCTAACCAAAATACCAATATCAACCAGCGTCCTATCGTGAAAGTTGGTGACGTTGTTGCTAAAGGTGACGTATTGGCTGACGGCGCGTCAACCGACATGGGTGAATTGGCGCTGGGTCAAAACATGCTGGTCGCGTTTATGCCATGGAATGGCTATAACTTCGAAGATTCGATCCTGATCTCCGAAAAAGTCGTTGCTGATGACCGTTACACATCGATTCATATCGAAGAGTTGTCGGTTGTTGCTCGTGACACAAAATTAGGTGCAGAAGAAATCACACGTGATATCTCTAACCTGGCTGAAAACCAATTAGCACGTCTGGATGAATCCGGTATCGTCTACATCGGTG
This sequence comes from Undibacterium sp. MH2W, assembly GCF_049340215.1. Classification (NCBI taxonomy): domain Bacteria; kingdom Pseudomonadati; phylum Pseudomonadota; class Betaproteobacteria; order Burkholderiales; family Oxalobacteraceae; genus Undibacterium; species Undibacterium sp. MH2W. The sequence continues at coordinate 510,984 of NZ_JBMPPA010000002.1, forward strand.
CTGAAGTGACTGCAGGCGACACACTGGTTGGTAAAGTGACACCAAAAGGTGAAACTCAGCTGACACCAGAAGAAAAACTGTTGCGCGCGATCTTCGGTGAAAAAGCGTCTGACGTTAAAGATACTTCCCTGCGCGTGCCTTCTGGCATGGTAGGTACTGTCATCGACGTTCAGGTGTTCACACGTGAAGGCATCCAACGCGACAAACGTGCTCAGCAAATTATCGATGATGAATTGAAGCGCTACCGCCTCGATTTGAACGATCAGTTGCGTATTGTTGAAGGCGATGCGTTTGAACGTTTGGAACGTATGTTAGATGGCAAGATCGCTGATGGCGGTCCAGCTAAACTGGCAAAAGGCAGCAAGATCACGAAAGAGTATCTGGCGAGCATCGATAAATACCACTGGTTCGATATCCGTTTGGCATCAGACGAAGCAGCGAACGCATTGGTAGCGATGAAAGATTCAATCGCTGAGAAACGTCATCAGTTTGATTTGGCTTTCGAAGAAAAACGTACCAAGCTGACACAAGGCGATGAGTTGCCACCAGGCGTACAAAAAATGGTCAAGGTGTACTTGGCTGTGAAACGTCGCTTGCAACCAGGTGACAAGATGGCGGGTCGTCACGGTAATAAGGGTGTTGTTTCCCGTATCGTTCCGATTGAAGATATGCCATACATGGCAGACGGTACCCCAGCTGACATCGTGTTGAACCCATTGGGTGTTCCATCACGGATGAACGTTGGTCAGGTTCTGGAAGTGCATCTGGGTTGGGCAGCAAAAGGTCTGGGCTTGCGTATCGGCGAAATGCTGAAAGCAAAAGCAAAAGTTGAAGAATTGCGTGAATTCCTGAAAAAGATTTATAACGAATCTGGTAAGAAGGAAGACATCGACGGCTTCACTGATGCAGAGATCTTGGAATTGACGAACAACCTGAAAAATGGTGTTCCGTTTGCTACACCAGTGTTTGACGGTGCGCACGAAAGTGAAATCCGTCGCATGCTGGATCTGGCGTTCCCTGACCATATCGCGCAACAACTGGGTATGACACCATCGAAAAACCAAGTAACACTGTTCGATGGCCGTACTGGCGAAGCATTTGAACGTAAAGTAACCCTCGGTTACATGCATGTTCTCAAGCTGCACCATCTGGTTGATGATAAAATGCATGCCCGCTCAACTGGCCCATACTCATTGGTCACTCAGCAACCATTGGGCGGTAAAGCTCAGTTCGGTGGTCAGCGTTTCGGTGAGATGGAGGTTTGGGCACTGGAAGCTTACGGCGCGTCTTACGTCTTGCAAGAGATGTTGACAGTCAAGTCCGATGACGTGAATGGACGTACTAAAGTGTACGAAAATCTCGTTAAGGGCGATCACGTGATCGACGCTGGTATGCCAGAATCGTTCAACGTGTTGGTCAAAGAGATTCGTTCTTTGGGTATCGACATCGATCTCGAACGCAATTAATCGCAATAAAAAGCCTTCGACGCGTTGTACAGCGCGTCGTTGGTTTGATGCAGTACGCAGTATTTAGTAGTAAAACCATCGCCCGAATTCACTTCGGGCGTTGGTCATTCAGCTAGCCAGCAGTTTGGAAGCGGATTTTCGTTCCCGGTATGAGCGGAACCAGCGTCGAAAGACCCGGCTCTCCCGCTTATGCGAACAGGGTAAGGCGAAAGACCTTCTGTTGCAGCACCATTCAGCCACCAAGCGTTTTCAAGCGCTTAACTGGAGTGATATACATGAAAGCCCTGCTCGATCTTTTCAAGCAAGTCCAACCAAACGAACAATTCGACGCGATCAAAATCGGTCTGGCGTCACCGGATAAAATCCGTTCCTGGTCCTACGGCGAAGTAAAAAAGCCGGAAACCATCAACTATCGTACGTTCAAACCAGAACGCGACGGTCTGTTCTGCGCCAAAATTTTTGGCCCAATCAAAGATTACGAATGCCTGTGCGGTAAGTACAAGCGTCTCAAACACCGTGGTGTGATTTGCGAAAAGTGCGGCGTTGAAGTCACATTGGCAAAAGTGCGTCGTGAACGCATGGGCCATATCGAATTGGCATCCCCAACAGCACACATCTGGTTCCTGAAATCCCTGCCATCCCGTTTGGGTATGGTACTGGACATGACATTGCGCGATATCGAACGCGTTCTGTACTTTGAAGCATACGTTGTGACTGATCCAGGCATGACACCGCTGAAAAAGTGCCAAATCATGTCTGAAGATGATTTTGCTGCAAAATACGAAGAATACGGTGATGAATTCACAGCATTCATGGGTGCAGAAGGTATCCGTGAATTGTTGCGCTCCATCGATATCGATCGTGATGCAGAAGTTCTGCGTACAGAACTGAAAGAATCCAAATCTGAAGCGAAGATCAAGAAATACGCTAAGCGTTTGAAAGTATTGGAAGCGTTCCAACGTTCTGGTATTAAGCCAGAATGGATGATCATGGAAGTGCTGCCAGTGTTGCCACCAGAGTTGCGTCCATTGGTACCGTTGGACGGTGGTCGTTTCGCGACTTCCGATCTGAACGATCTGTATCGCCGTGTGATCAACCGTAACAACCGTCTGAAGCGCCTGATGGAATTGCGCGCACCAGAAATCATCACACGCAACGAAAAGCGTATGTTGCAAGAAGCCGTTGACTCCTTGCTCGATAACGGTCGTCGCGGTAAAGCAATGACTGGCGCGAACAAGCGTCCATTGAAATCTCTGGCTGAGATGATCAAAGGTAAAGGCGGTCGTTTCCGTCAGAACTTGCTGGGTAAACGTGTTGACTACTCCGGTCGTTCCGTTATCGTTGTGGGTCCACAGCTGAAATTGCATCAGTGCGGTCTGCCAAAACTGATGGCGTTGGAATTGTTCAAACCATTCATTTTCAACAAATTGGAATTGATGGGTCTGGCAACAACGATCAAAGCAGCGAAAAAATTGGTTGAAATCCAAGAACCTGTTGTTTGGGATATTTTGGAAGAAGTCATTCGCGAACATCCAATCATGTTGAACCGTGCACCAACGTTGCACCGTTTGGGTATTCAAGCGTTTGAGCCAGTATTGATTGAAGGTAAAGCGATCCAGTTGCACCCACTCGTTTGCGCGGCATTTAACGCCGACTTCGACGGTGACCAGATGGCGGTCCACGTTCCTTTGTCGATCGAAGCGCAAATGGAAGCACGCACATTGATGCTGGCGTCCAACAACATTCTGTTCCCATCCAACGGCGAACCATCCATCGTTCCTTCCCAAGATATCGTTTTGGGTCTGTACCATGGCTCCCGCGAAGCCATCAATGGCAAGGGCGAGGGCATGATGTTCCCAGACGTATCCGAAGCGATCCGTGCATGGGACAACAAAGAAGTGGAACTGGCAACACGCGTAACCGTGCGTATTACCGAGTATCCAAAAGATCCAGCGACTGGCGAATTCGTTAAAACAGTGAAGCGTTACGAAACCACTGTCGGTCGTGCGATTTTGTCTGAAATTCTGCCAAAAGGCTTGCCATTCACCGTACTGAACCGTGCGTTGAAGAAAAAAGAAATTTCTAAACTGATCGATACATCCTTCCGTAAGTGCGGTCTGCGCGCCACGGTTGTGTTTGCTGATCAATTGATGCAAATGGGTTTCCGCTTAGCGACACGCGCTGGTATCTCCATCTGTATCGATGACATGTTAGTACCACCACAAAAAGTGACTCTGTTGGCAACAGCAGAACACGAAGTGAAACAGATCGAACAGCAATACGCGTCCGGTCTGGTGACTGCGGGTGAACGTTACAATAAAGTGGTCGATATCTGGGGCAAAACTGGTGATGAAGTCGGTAAGGCCATGATGGAACAGCTGAAAGTTGAAGCTGTAACACGTCGTGATGGTACTGTCGGCACACAAGAGTCCTTCAACGCGATTTACATGATGGCTGACTCCGGTGCGCGTGGTTCTGCAGCACAGATTCGTCAGTTGGCAGGTATGCGTGGTCTGATGGCGAAACCAGACGGTTCGATTATCGAAACACCAATTACAGCGAACTTCCGCGAAGGTCTGAACGTTCTGCAGTACTTTATTTCCACTCACGGTGCGCGTAAAGGTCTGGCAGATACGGCGTTGAAGACAGCGAACTCCGGTTACTTGACACGTCGTTTGGTTGACGTTACACAAGATCTGGTCGTAGTTGAAGACGATTGCGGTACAGCAAATGGCTCTTCCATGAAGGCGATCGTTGAGGGCGGTGAAGTGAACGTTCCTCTGCGTGAATTGATCTTGGGTCGCGTTGCTGCGAACGATATCGTTAATCCAGAAACACAAGAAACTCTGTACGAAGCAGGTACATTGCTCGATGAAACTTGTGTCGAGGAAATCGAACGTCTGGGTATCGATGAAGTAAAAGTACGTACACCATTGACTTGCGACACACGCTACGGTCTGTGCGCGATGTGCTACGGCCGTGATTTGGGCCGCGGTATGATGGTGAATGCAGGTGAGGCAGTGGGTGTTATCGCTGCGCAGTCCATCGGTGAACCAGGTACACAGTTGACGATGCGTACGTTCCACATCGGTGGTGCGGCGTCGCGTGCAGCAGTAGCATCTTCCGTTGAAGCAAAATCCAACGGTACGATCCGTTTCACAGCAACAATGCGTTATGTCACTAACGGTAAAGGCGATCAGATCGTTATTTCCCGTTCTGGTGAAGTACTGATCACTGACGACCACGGTCGTGAGCGTGAACGCCATAAAGTACCTTACGGTGCGACACTGATCGTTAAAGACGGTATGGTGATCAAAGCAGGTACAGCGTTGGCAACATGGGATCCATTGACACGTCCGATCATTACCGAATACACAGGTACTGTGAAGTTCGAAAACGTCGAAGAAGGCGTTACTGTTGCGAAACAGGTTGATGAAGTGACTGGCTTATCCACATTGGTGGCGATCGATGCGAAACGTCGTGGTAGCGCAGCAGGTAAAACACTGCGTCCACAAGTGAAGCTGTTGAACGAACAAGGTGAAGAAGTCAAGATCTCTGGTACCGAGCACGCAGTAACGATCGGTTTCCAAGTGGGCGCGCTGATTACTGTGAAAGACGGTCAGCAAGTTCACGTTGGTGAAGTATTGGCGCGTATCCCGACTGAATCACAAAAAACTCGTGATATTACCGGTGGTCTCCCACGCGTTGCTGAACTGTTCGAAGCACGTTCACCAAAAGATGCAGGTATGTTGGCAGAGGTAACTGGTACGGTTGCGTTTGGTAAAGAAACCAAAGGTAAGCAACGTCTGGAAATCACGGACATGGACGGCGAGAAACACGAGTTCTTGATCACCAAAGACAAACAAGTTCTGGTGCATGACGGCCAAGTGGTGAACAAGGGTGAGATGATTGTTGACGGCCCAGCCGATCCACAAGACATCCTGCGTTTGTTGGGTATCGAAGCGCTGGCACGTTACATCGTTGATGAAGTTCAAGACGTGTACCGCTTGCAAGGCGTTAAGATCAATGACAAGCACATCGAAGTGATCGTACGTCAGATGTTGCGTCGTGTTGTGGTTGTGAACCCAGGCGATACCAACTACATCGTTGGTGAACAAGTTGAACGTTCTGACCTGTTAGGTGAAAACGATCGCGTGGTTGCTGCTGGCGGTATCCCTGCAACATATGAAAATATCTTGTTGGGTATTACTAAAGCGTCCTTGTCGACTGATTCGTTCATCTCTGCGGCTTCCTTCCAGGAAACGACACGTGTTCTGACCGAAGCAGCGATCATGGGCAAAAAAGATGGTCTGCGTGGCTTGAAAGAAAACGTCATCGTTGGTCGTCTGATCCCAGCTGGTACAGGTCTGGCATTCCACCGCGCTCGCAAGTTGAAAGAAACGTGGGAAGCGGATGAGCGTCAAGCGATGTTGGATGCAGAGAAAGCGATTTTTGCTCCAGCACCAGAAGTGGCAGCTTCCGATGTGACTGAAGGCGAAGCGTAAGCTTTTCTGAAGTCAATGTTAAGAAGGCACTGCAATTATTTGCGGTGCCTTTTTTTATGGTAAATCGATAGGGATGTCATGGCATGTCATGCTCACATGGCACGTGTCGTTCCTATCGATCATTGTAAAAACGCAATCCCGACGACACAACGCGCCTAGAAAGGTATCATGGCAACGTTGCAGTATTTAATTCCTATCCCATGTCAGAATCCGTGAGTCAAAGCCATCCTCAATCCACAGTCACATCGTCATCAACACTGAATGCCAGTCACATCGCGGCATTGAGGGATGCGTTTGGGATGTTGTTCGATGTGGAAGTTGTTGAAGAAACAGGATCGACCAATACCGATCTCATGGCCCGTTTGGATCAGTTAGAAAAACCTGTATTGCGGCTTGCCGTGCATCAAACGGCGGGACGTGGTCGCGCAGGGCGCAGTTGGAGTTCAGAGCCGGGCAGTATGCTGATGTTCTCCATCGCTTGGCCCATGCCGCACGCTGCACACGAGTTAATGGGATTGCCATTAGCGGTCGGCGTTGCTTTGGCCGAGGTGCTCCATACCCTTGGTGTGCCCGTACAATTAAAATGGCCCAACGATATTCTCCGTGATGGTAAAAAGCTCGCAGGGATTCTGATTGAAAGTGCTGCAAAGAAAACGGGCGGTACGTGGATTGTCGCTGGTGTTGGTTTAAATTTATTGTTATCAGCCTCGTTTGAAGCCAGTATTGGACGTGCAGTGGCAGAGGCTCCGTGGCTTGCGCGGATGGATCGAAACGCCTTGGTTGCCCAATTACTGAATGCCTTAGCAAGGGCCTTTGATCAGTTTGAACGGGAGGGGTTTTCTGCTTTTCAGTTGCGTTGGAATCAATTGCACGCTTATGCCAATCAAGAAGTGCGGATTCTTGACAATGGTGAAACGTTGCATGCGGGAACAGCACTTGGCGTCGATGTCTCAGGCCGTCTTGTACTCCAAACGCCCCAAGGGCAAGTCACCATTGTTGCCGGCGACGTATCGCTACGTCCGGTTGATGCCACAGAATAAAAGGACGCAGGAAACATATGCTATTACTGATTGATGCTGGAAACACCCGAATCAAATGGGGCATCCCTCACAAACAACAAGCACCCGCACCGACGCCACCTGCATGGTTAGTCATCACCTCTATTCCTCATCATGAAATCGATGACCTAGCCATTGCATGGCAGCAGTACCCCGTCAGCAAAGTACTCATTTCGAATGTGGCAGGTGCTGAAGTGAAAGCACGTTTAACCACGTTACTGTTACAAACCTTCCCAGAGGCGTCGGTGGAATGGTTTGCATCGCAAGCCGAGTGTGCCGGCGTCACGAATCAATATTTGCATCCACAACAACTTGGTTGTGATCGTTTTGCCTCAGCGATCGCTGCGGCCTATTTGTATCCGCAACAACATCTTATCGTGGCGACATGCGGAACCGCCACGACCGTCGATGCCGTCACGGCGCAGGCATCGTTTGAGGGCGGCATGATTTTGCCGGGTCTCAAGCTCATGGCCGAGTCGCTTGCCCGCAATACCGCACAGTTACCACAGGTCGCAGAAAGCATCCAGGTTGATCAGCCATTTGCCAACAATACGGATCAGGCGATTGTCAGCGGTTGCATTCACGCACAAGCGGGCGCGATTACCTTGGCTTATCAAGCCCTGCAAAAAAAACACGCGCAATCGGTGATGTGTCTCATTTCAGGCGGCGCGGCGCCTTATCTGTTGCCACATCTCCCATTTCAATGTGACCATATCGCTAATCTGGTCTTGACGGGGCTATTTGTCGTGGCACAATCAGCCTCACGTTGAATTCATCTCCTTTCTATCATGTTGCGATTTTTTTTCTGGTTTTTGTTGGTTGTTAACGCCTTGGCGCTCGCGTTTAACCTTGGCTGGTTAGGCAACTGGCCGATGGAAACGCATGAGCCAGAGCGGTTAAAACAACAGCATCATACAAGTCAACTCGTACAGATACCGGCAAGTGTGGCGCTGGCACCAGCAGCACACCCGCCAGAGAAAAAAGACGAAATCACCGCCTGCCTTGAAATCGGCAACTTCTTACAATCAGATGCGCCAAAGATTGAAGAGAAACTGAAAACACTGGCTTTGGGTGATCGCCAAGCTCGCTTGAATGTCAGCGATTCTGCCAGCCACATGGTGTTTATCCCGTCCCAAGGAAGCAAGGAAGGCGCTGATAAAAAGGTCGCTGAATTACGCCGCATCAACGTGACTGATTTCTTTGTGATTCAAGATGCCGGTCCTTTACGCTGGGGTATTTCTCTGGGCGTGTTCAAAACGGAAGAAGCGGCTAAACAGCATCTTGCGGCGCTCAACACCAAAGGCGTCCACACCGCTCGCATCATGCCGCGGACAGTCACGACAAATAAATTTTCTTATCAATTGCGTGCATTAACCAGCGAAGAAAAAGCGAAATTTGATGCCCTCAAAGTCGAATTCCCGACCCATGATGAACGCAATTGCCAGAATACGGCTTATGGGAAGACCTAGAGTAAGGCGCACTGGACACTACTTTCATCTCCTCCCCGATGACCACACAAAAAACTTTCTGGCTTGATCCCTACGCCACGCAACTCACTGCACGTGTTGTCGCCGTCAGCGGTCCGCATGTTCAGGTGGATCAAACTATTTTCTTTGCGTTTTCTGGTGGACAAGAAAGTGACCACGGTACCATTCAAGGCTGGCCTGTTATATCTGCAGAAAAGCAGGAACACGACATTATCTACACCTTGCCAGATGACCATGATTTGAAGGTAGATCAGTCCGTGTTGATGGAGATCGACTGGTCGCGCCGTTATCGTTTGATGCGTCTCCATTTTGCGGCTGAGTTGGTATTAGAACTGTTTTACACCGCCCTGAACGGTGTTGATAAAGTGGGTGCCCACATTGCAACGCATAAAGCCAGAATTGATTTTGTCTGGCCCGAAAGTATTGCCCCGTTACTTCCTGAAATCACCGATAAAGCAAATCAGATTATTGCGGCCGATCTGCCGATTCAGACGGGCTTCGATGATGAAGAAAATGAACGCCGCTATTGGGAAATCGCTGGTTTCTCTCGCGTACCATGTGGCGGTACGCATGTCCGCAGCACAGGTGAAATCGGTCCGATTCGATTGAAACGCGAGAAGAAAGCGAAAGGTAAAGAGCGGGTGGAAATTTATTTGGAAGATTCGGAGTGAGTGGGATATGTGCGTTTGAAATTGCAAACTTTTTTCTGAATACATACGTAGTACGCTGAAAAAATATGACAAAAAATATCGTCGTGTGGGTATGCCTCTGGTGCGCATGTTGTGCCAACGCTGAGGCGCTTATCGATCAAGAACAAATCGCATGGCGTAACGCAGCAAAGTCGGCCTTGACGATCATTGGATATCGTAACGACCAAGTGATGACTTACGGCGACAATTTGTCTATTCCTGCGGAGAACGCGCTAAAACAATGGGGCAAGATCTTGCCCGCACAAGCAGTTCCTGCGCCAGGCGACGATCGCATATCACCTCCCATTTTGCGTGTGAACCGGTTTGAGAAACAGGGTGACGAGTTTGAATTTGAAGCTACCAAGGGGGTAATTGGTGGTGACAATCATTTACGATGCGGTACAACTACCCGATTTCGGATCAAGTATGTAAGAGGGAAAGGGTGGCGGCAGGTAGGACCGACTTGGAACCGCGTTTGTTAATCGGTCTTTCCATGTTGTGAGGATTGTTCGCAATTGTGTTGAAGACTCAATGTTTTGGTAACGATCGTGAGTTTTTATTGTTGTTCCTCAAACTACCACCGCATCACTGGATTACCCGCCTTCGCGGGTAATGACGATCTTAATGAGTCAGTGTATTTGCGGTGCAACTGGATTACCCGCTTTCGCGGGTAATGACGATCGTGTTGAATCAGTGTATTCGTAGTGCTACTGGGATACCCGCTTTCGCAGATAACGACGATTTTCATCTCTTACCTCCCTCCATTTCGTCGCTCCCGCGGAGGCGGGAGCCCAGTGCGCGACAGCGCTTATTGGTGGCATATCCCAACACTGGTGATCACCGACGATGCCGCTCAAATGCTGACGTCTGTGCGTGAGCAAAAAAAGCGATTTTTATCATTAAACCTCCCTCAATTCTCACTCATTGAGAAAATTTACTTGAGCTTTCCCCATGAACTGCTAGCATGAACAGCATATTCCCATCCCAATTTGATTGTTGATCCCTTTTTTTATGCGCATGACTTCTGTAACACCCGTTGCGACTAGTGAGCGTGTCTTGTACGTGCTCGCGTGTATTGCGCGCCATGGGAAGGCAATGGCCGCGCGTGATTTAGTTGAAGAAACCGGATTGCCACTTAGCACCATTTATCGTCATCTCGGTGTTCTAAAAAAATGGGGATGGGTACAAGAGCACGCGCACAGTGGCATGTATGAACCGGGGCCGTTGGCGGTGCAGTTGGCGCATGGTTTCGATCAGCACTCATGGTTAATGCAGGCTGCGCGTGGCGAGATTGAGCAATTGGTGGCGCGTTCTGGTGAAAGTGTGGGGTTGCTGTGCTATGCCGATGGTCAAGTAATTTGCCTTGATATGCAAGAAAGTAAGCAAGCATTACGCTGTTCGTTTGCCAAAGGGCGGGCCAACTCTACCGTACGGGGCGCATCAGCCAAAGCGCTACTCGCATTTTTGCCAGAGGCAACGCGTCAGCATTTATTGACGCAGCATAATGAGAGCAGCGATGCGACGCTGCACAATACCGATAATGACGCATTGGCGGCAGTGTTAGCACGTATTCGTCAGCAAGGATTTGCCACAAGCGAGAATGAAATCGATGACGGTGTTTGGGGCGTCAGTGCACCGATTTTTTCGGGGAAGAATCAGCTCATCGCCACGCTGTCGCTGATGGCACCTGCACAGCGGGCGACAACACGACACAATGATTTTATCCATATGACCGTCGCTGCAGCGCATCGTGTTAGCCAGCAGCTACAAGAATGAGCACTGGCTAGATGCCATAGGAAATCACCTGATATCGTCGACCAATCAAGTAAGCGATAACGCGGCAACACAATACAAAAGAAAAACGGAGAATTTCACATGACGAAGACGTTTCATTTTAAAGCGGGCACGGCACCGCTGCTGATATCGATGCCACACGTGGGCACCAGCATCGCGCCAGAGATCGCATCACATCTGTTACCGATTGCTAACCTCAAAGCGGATACCGACTGGCATTTGGATTTACTCTATAACATGGCAGAGTCGCTGGGTGCTTCAACCTTGGTCGCTGAATATTCTCGCTACGTGATTGACCTCAATCGCGCGCCGGATAATGCGAATTTGTACCCAGGGCAAGATACGACTGGTCTTTGCCCTATTGATACCTTTGATAAGCAAGCCCTCTACGCCGAGGGTGATTTGCCTGATCACGCTGAAGTACAACGCCGCATTGCCACGTACTGGCAACCGTATCACCAGCAACTCAATGATGAATTAGAGCGCCTGCTAGCGATTCATGGACACGTGATTCTGTGGGATGCGCATTCGATTGCATCCGTTGTGCCGCGATTTTTTGAAGGCAAATTGCCGGATCTCAATTTTGGCACTGCCGATCAAAAATCCTGCGCATTAGGCCTTCAAGCAGCGTTAGAACAATGCCTTCTCACATCTGCTCATAGCAAACCTTATACCCATATCTTCAATGGGCGCTTCAAAGGTGGCTATATTACGCGCCACTATGGTCAGCCGCATCGACGAATCCATGCCGTCCAGTTAGAGATGTGTCAGTCAGTGTATATGAACGAAACAGCACCATTTGCCTATCGCCCTGACCTCGCACAACAAGTTCAACCGCTACTACAGCAATTGCTTCAGACTTGTTTGCAGTGGGCCGCACAAAGTGAGGCTGTATGAGTGCAGGGAGCTTATTTGCAAGCAACGCTTATTTGCCGCACGGTTGGGAAAGCAATGTACGATTACATTGGGATGCCGATGGTGCAATGACTGAGGTCGAGAGGGCGGCACAACCACAGCAGCATGAACCGCAGGCGGTATTTGTATTGCCAGGGATGACCAATCTGCACTCTCACGCGTTCCAGCGGGCGATGGCGGGGATGACAGAAATGGCTGGTGTATCCAAAGACAGTTTCTGGACTTGGCGCGATGTGATGTATCGCTATGCATTGCACATCACCCCAGAACAGTTACAGGCGATTGCCTCCCAGTTGTACATGGAATGTCTACGTCAGGGCTATACCTCGGTGTGTGAGTTCCATTATTTGCATCGGAATAGCGATGGTCATTGGTACGCGCGACCAGAAGAGATGGCGCAACGTCTCATCGCCGCCGCACAACACACTGGCATGGGGATGACGATGTTGCCTGTGCTGTATAGCTATGCTGATTTCAATGACCAACCCTTGCGTCAAGACCAGCGTCGCTTTCATACTGGTGTGGATGATATTCTGAGGCTCGTTGATCACCTCGCACCGCAACGAAGTGCACAAGTGGAAATTGGTGTCGCGCCTCATTCTTTACGGGCAGCCAGTATCGATCAAATTCGTGCCGTACATGCGGCGTTACCGGCAGATCGCCCTTTACATATTCATATCGCAGAGCAAACCAAAGAAGTCGATGCCTGCCTTGCTGCAACGGGACGTCGCCCAGTTGAATTGTTGCTTGAGACAGGCTTGGTAGATGAACGTTGGTGTCTAGTGCACGCAACCCATTTAACGAAAGAAGAAGTCCGCCACATTGCGAAGAGTGGTGCCGTCGCAGGGATTTGTACCACCACGGAAGGCAATCTCGGTGACGGATTCTTTGATTTGCCGGCGTACATTGAAGCGGGCGGTCGTTTTGGTATTGGTAGTGACAGCCATGTCTCGCAAAGTCCGGTCGAAGAATTGCGCTGGCTCGAATACGGTCAGCGCCTGCGTTTGCAGGGACGTAATATCGCCAGCACCGAACAGCAACGTAACGTTGGTGATTTTCTGTGGCAACAAGCATTGTCGGGCGGGGCACAGGCGAGTGGTCGCCAAGTCGGACAACTCACCAAGGGCTACCGTGCCGATTTCCTCGTCCTTGATGAGCATCACCCCAACCTCGCAGGCTTGCCAAGTAAAGCGGTGCTCAATACGTGGATGTTTGCGGGCAACGACAATTTGATAAAAGATGTGTATGTCGCTGGCAAACGCGTTGTTCACAATGGACAACACAGTGCGCAATCGGAGATCCAGCAAGCGTATGTGGAATGCATGCGTAGTTTAAGGGCGTTGTAACGTGACGTTGTTCATAACGAGGCCAAGTACGCCTCGTTATTGATTAATTCTTTACACGCATCAGCAGTAATTCACTACTCCATCGGCGATTATTGACGCGCATCAGCAGATAACTCAGCACCAGTAAACATCCTGCATAAATCGGCCCAGCATGAAAAAGCTGCGCATCTTTAAAATGAATCCCGAAATAAATCGTGATACTGATCGCAATCATCAGCATCACCACCTGTGCTACTGAAAGTTTGTTTGGTTTATTAAAGCTTGCTAAGTAAATAGCGAAAACATTTGCAAACAGCCATTCAAAGGGGAATAGCCAATATTGCGGTAACGAACCAAGAAATTTGAATAAGTGATCGTGGTCTACCAGAAGAGCGACGGCTTGATAGATGACGATAGCCGCCACGAGTAAGCTAAGTTGTACCTCAATTGATGATCGCAGGATGTTATTTGCGAAGAGTCGGACTTGACGCTTGCCAGGCTGAAGGAAATAGCGCCAGTGTACATCTTTCACGATTAAGAACGATGCTAACACCAAGCTATACACCGTAAAGACATAGAGGCTGTATGGCGTTCTTACTGGGCGTTGGGCTTCGACAAAAATATTGGGAAGAAACAGTCCGAGTTGCAGTGCCCCTGTGATAAGACTACTCATTGAGGCGACAGCGCCTTTTTTGAATTGTGTTCCCATCATATTTTCGACAGCGGAGTACCGTTGAATACGCTTTGTTAATTCGTTCCAAAGCTGAACAACGACGACTTCACGGCACGTTGGAATTCGAATATTGAAGGCCTGATAGACAGCCATTAAACTAAGTGGCCAGATCAGTGATAATCCGACTAGTGCCATCACCGATAGTTGATTGATCTGAACCATGAGTAGTGGAACACCTTGCTTGAAAATAGCGGCGGCGATGAGCGCGAACAGGATTCCGCTGATCCACGTGTATTTGCCAGCGGAGAAAAATCCATAATGCAGCAATGAAAGGCCAAGGGTCATACTACAGACGATAGCGATGACCACTGCTGGTACCAAGCATTGCCAAGGTGAATAAGGGAATAAAAAGCCTGTCACCAAGATACCGGTGGCAACGGTCGTATGTCTGATTAATTCGACGAGGATGCCACGGACGTTATCACGCCATATCCTGTGCGGTGCTTGCCGGTTTCGTAATACCCGTGCCATCAACGCGAGATGCCCTACTTGTCTTCTGACTTGAATCGCAAAGAGAACCGCCACGACACCTGTCAGAATTTGGGAGAAATCATAGAGGTCATCTGTGTAACGCGATTGCTGTGTGCTGATGAGCGCCGTTAATGTAACGATAAGCACCATGAGCGCAAATAATGCATACAACACAAAATTGCCAACGCTATTATCGGGACGAAGGCGAACAGTGTCTGCACTCAATTGTGTGGTGGGGATCGCGAAACTTTTCATATTTTTTCTAAAAATACGGAGTTAATATGTTCGGTGTATCACATGATCGGGGACTTGTCTGAGACACCGTGCACGTTGGCTCTCATGTGCTTTCTTGTGGAATCTCTCATGTGTTCAATTCGAGAAACAAGGCGTCGAGTGTGAGTGCCTTACCCCGTTGTATTATTGTTGGGTAATGGCGGGTATCGACGATATACGTGGAGTTGATCTCGTTTTTATGTACGATCATCGATGGGTCAATGGACACATCTGCTGGTACTAAGCGATAAAACTCCTGCATGGCATCCCAACTATCAAATACCTGCAAATGGCCATCACGCATGAACGCAACATGACTGACGACACGTTCTAGATCGCTCAGCAGATGACTTGATAGTAATACGGTCCGTTGACGTTCTGCTTGTTGTTCATTCCTCAAGTCACCAAACATCGCTAGCATTAATTCTCGACGACTAATGGCATCGAGGTGCGCTACAGGCTCATCGAGGATCAATAAATCAGGGTCATGTACGAGAGCCAGTACGAAGGATAATTTTTGCTGATCTCCACCAGACAATTTCCCCACTTGAGCTGTCAAAGGTAAGTTCATTTGTGCGGCGAGTCGCAGACATCGATCTTCATCCCAGTTTGAATATGCTCTGCCAATTTCGTGCAGATGTTCGTAAACGCTCATCCATTCAAATACGTCAGCTGTTTGCGCAACATATCCCAGCCGTTCACGTACATCGTCGCTTAGCGCTAGCGAAGAGCAGCCAAAGAGTGACGCACTACCACGATCTGGTTCACGCAGCCCTACGAGCGTTTGCAATAGGCTACTTTTACCTGCGCCATTCCGTCCTACCAAACCAACGACCGCACCAGCAGGAATGGCGAGATTAATACCAGCAAATATTACACCGCGTGGGTGAAACAGACTGAGATCTTTGGCGTCAATAACGATGTGCTGATCATTCATGGGATTCTCGTTTTTCATCTTGGTATGCGTCGACGTGCGTGTTTTGTAGACAGGCCAAAAATAAGGCCTGCGCTTCGGTTCTCGATATTCCCAATTGCGCTGCGACTTGCGCCGCTGCTTGTAATGACGGTCGCAGTAAATCCAATTTATCTTCAGTGCTGGAGACGTTTTGTTGATTGGCCACGGTCATACCTACGCCCCGTTTGCGGACGATATTGCCCGCTGTTTCCAGCATGCTGTAGGCTTTACTGACCGTCATGGGGTTAATCGCAAAGTGCAATGCCACCGCCCTGACTGATGGCAGGTCTGTGCCTGGTGGTAGTTGACCACTCGCAATCAGCCGCTGCACCTGCTCGACGATCTGTCGATAGATGGGGACGGGGGAAGATGTTTGGATATCGTATAACATGGTGTACAAGTGTATCACTACAATAATACACATCACAAGACTATGTCATTATTAAAATAGCATTTCGTTGTTTTGATGTCTGGGGGGGGGGCGCAGTGCGAGTGGTAACGATAAATATCCCCTCGTCGCCACGCGCTTTCCAGCCTAAAAATCAGCCAGAAAACGCATGAACGCGAGGGGATGGATTGTTGTAGCTGCAGGGAGTTTATTGAGCGCGCAGTCGTTCGGCGGCTTCGCGGAGCATGTTTTCTGTTGTTGCCCAGTCGACGCAGGCGTCGGTGACGGAGCAGCCGTATTTCAGTTGTGAGAGGTCGGCGGGGATGGACTGATTGCCGGCGACGATGTTTGATTCAATCATCACACCGACGATGGCGTCATTGCCATTGGCGATTTGGTTAACGACGTCCGCCATGACCAACGGTTGCAATTCGGGTTTTTTGTAACTATTGGCGTGGGAGCAATCGACCACGATATTGGGTGGTAGTTTTGCTTTGATCAGGGCTTGCTGTGCCATGGCGACGGAGACGGTATCGTAGTTGGGGCGATCACCGCCGCCGCGCAATACCACGTGACCGTATTGATTGCCGCTGGTACGGACGATGGAGACGCGTCCCTGACCATTCAATCCTAAAAACGAGTGCGGATGTGATGCAGACAAAATCGCATTGATCGCAATGCTGATATCGCCATCGGTGCCATTTTTGAACCCAACAGGTGTTGATAAGCCTGAGGACATTTCGCGGTGTGTTTGTGATTCTGTGGTGCGAGCGCCAATGGCGGTCCAGGCGATCAGATCGCCAAGGTATTGCGGGCTGATCGGATCAAGGGCCTCGGTGCCAGTCGGTAATCCTAATTCACAGACATCCAATAAAAACTGACGCGCTTTTTCCATTCCTTCATCGACGCGGAAAGAGTCATCCATGTACGGATCGTTGATGTAGCCTTTCCAGCCCGTGGTAGTACGTGGTTTTTCAAAATACACCCGCATGACTAAAAACATGACGTCGCTGACTTCTTCTTGCAGGGCTTTTAAGCGACGAGCATAGTCGAGACCCGCTACTGGATCATGGATGGAGCAGGGGCCAACGACGACAAATAGGCGCTTATCTTTGCGTTCGAGAATATGGCGCAAGGTTTCGCGGCTTTGTTCAACGACGTCACCGGCGAGTTCGCTTAATGGCAAACGGGCGTGCAGTTCTTCCGGTGTCGGCATGGTGTCAAACGAGGTGACATTGATATTTTCTAAAATGGTGTGTGTCATAGTGAAGTCGGCAAATTCGGTATGCTGGGAATTCCGGAGGTTGATTGGCGGGTCAGTTGCAGAGTAGGGGTACTACCCGCAGGTGCGCCAGATAGTGGGCACAAGATGACAAACAGCAAGCTCGTGGTAACGAGGCGCTACGATGATCAACTCCACGGAATGGGTTTCCACGTCATTATGCCGTATTTTGCGGGATTTTTGATGCGCTGCAAAAACATGGGAGCGCCGGTCGTCCTTTTGCCTAGACTTTTTGTGCATCTGTTATGGTTGATGCAAGTCATCTGTCGCGGATCTGTTCTCCATCGAGTTTCCCAGAGCGTGGCACAATAGCGTTTTATGCTTTAACGAAACATCGTCATGCTCAGTGCTGCCCAGATTCATGCTTTTCAGACGCAGGGTTTTTTAATCCTGCCCCAAGCCGCTTCGGCTGTTTTTTGCGAACAAGTGATTGAGTTTGCACAGCAGCAACTCACGGCACATTGTTTGCCAATCGAGTATGAAGCCGATACCCGCTACCCAGGCGCACCTGCTTCCCGCGAGGCTGAAGGGGGGCAGACGGCACGTCGCTTGTTGCAAGCGTATGCCCGCGACCCTATGCTGGCGCAGTGGGCGACCGGCGAAACGCTCGCTGCACCGTTACGACAGTTACTCGGTGATGGCGCGTTGATGTCCCAGGTGCACCATAACTGCATCATGACAAAACAGCCGCAATACTCCACGGCAACAGGCTGGCATAGGGATAGCCGCTATTGGCAATTTGAACGCGCAGAGCTGATTTCATCGTGGCTTGCATTGCGCGATGAAACGGTTGAAAACGGCTGCTTGCTGGTGATCCCAGGCTCCCATCGCATGACGGTGGAGGGGGAACAATTGGATGCAGCCCAATTTTTACGAACAGATCTTCCGCAAAACCAGGGCTTGTTAGCGCAAGCGGTGCCAGTGGCACTGAAACAGGGGGACGTATTGTTTTTCCATAGCAATTTGTTCCACGCCGCTGGGAAAAACCAAACGAGTGCCACGAAATTCTCGATGGTCTTTACGTATCGCGCCGTTGATAACCTCCCGATCCCTGGATCGCGCTCAGCAAGTTTGCCGGAAAAAACGCTTTAATGAAAAACAGGTATAGTGATTGTTAGCAAAAAATCTGGAAGCGAAAGCGACCGATCATTGCATGTAGATCATGTCTCACGTTAGGTAATATCTCACCTCATTTTCAGGAGTAAGCATGTCAATTTCGTTCAAACTATGTATCGCGGCAAGTGCTTTTGTTGCGGCGTTCGCGCAGGCACAGACTGTCGAATTACAATTTGTTGATGCCAATGGCGTTCAAGGCTCAGCCGGTAAAGTGACGTTGGAAGATACGCCGTACGGTTTATTGATTACACCCGATTTAAGCGGTTTGCCTGCAGGTATTCATGGCTTTCACGTTCATGCAAACCCATCCTGCGCACCTGGCCTCAATAACGGTGTACCAACAGCAGCATTGGCCGCAGGTGGTCACTGGGATCCAGAAAAAACCAATGAACATCTCGGGCCTTACGGCAAGGGACATAAAGGCGATTTGCCAGCATTGGTGGTCAATGCCGATGGCAAAGCGACGTATCCATTGCTCGCACCACGTTTAAAGGCGGCTGATTTGACTGGTCATGCGATCATGGTGCATGCAGGTGGCGATAACAACAGCGATCATCCTGCTCCACTCGGTGGTGGCGGTATGCGGATGGCATGTGGCGTGGTGTCTTAATGGTGTGACGGCATTGCTGTTCATCGAGGTATAAAAAAAGAGGCAATCAAGATTGCCTCTTTTTTTGCTCAACGACATGAACTACGTTGGTTTATACCTCAAGCGCAATCAACTCTTGGATCGTCTGACGGCGACGGATTTGTTTGATCTGTTCGCCATCCACCAACACTTCCGGAATCAAAGGGCGTGAGTTGTAGTTGGATGACATACTCGCACCGTAGGCACCAGTGTCGTGAAATACGTATAAATCACCGACTTCACCCGCTGGCAAATCCTGACTAGTCAAAATACCGCCTTCTTCTTGCGTGAAGACGTCACCCGATTCGCATAACGGTCCGGCGACCACCGTTGCTTGTACGCCGGTTGTGCGCGGTGTGCCATCTGCAGCGTGGACGCTGATACGGTGGAAACTGCCGTACATCGCTGGACGGGCGAGGTCATTAAAGCCGGCATCGACCAACGTAAAAAAGTTACTACCGACTTGCTTTTGGGCGCGCAATTCCGAAATCATGACGCCAGATTGGGCAACGAGGAAACGACCGGGTTCAATTTCCATACTGATGGTGTGCCCCAGATGCGCCTCTATTTCTTTACGTGCTTTGTCCCAGATCTGGAAATAATGCGCTGTATCGACGAGATCATCTTCACCGCGATAAGGAATCGACAGACCACCGCCAATCGAGATCGCCTTGAGATCGCGTTGTGCGAGTTTGACTTGCGTAATCATGGCATCACACACGCTTTGCAAATGATCGTAATCCACACCTGAACCGATGTGCATATGCAGACCCACCAATTGCAATCCGTACTGATCGATTAACTTGTAAGCTTCAGGCAACTCTTCATGCCAGATACCGTGTTTGCTTTGTTCTCCGCCGGTATTGGTTTTGCGGCTATGGCCGTGGCCAAAGCCAGGATTGATGCGTAGCCACACAGGATGACCGGGATGCACTTCACCTAGCTGGCGCAACATGTCGGGAGAGCCGCAATTGACCGGGATATTGAGTTCAACGACTTTTTTCAGCGCATGACGGTCTAACAAATCTGCGGTGAATACGATCTGTGCGTGCGTCTGGTCGACGTCAGGTGTTGGCGTATATCCTGCGATTAACGCACGTTCTACTTCGCCCAAGGACACAGAATCCACCATGACGCCTTCTTCGCGCATCAGACGCAGTAAGTGCACATTGCTAGACGCTTTCTGTGCAAAACGGATCACATCAAATTGCTTTAACAGCGCGATTTGCTGACGAATAACGTCGGCGTTATACACCCAGCAAGGTGTCTGAAATTGTTGCGCAATGGCGGCGATCTGGGCGTTACTGATTGGAGTAGCCATAATGATTCTCTGATAGTCGGATAAGTTTGGTGTAAGCTCTACTTTAACAAGCTGTTTCTTGCGAATGAATAGCGTTTCATAAGCAATTGAGAAGCAGACGATGGTTTTCAATTGAAAATGACGATAAATCCTTATGAATCCCAAGATCGATCAATTTGATCAGAAAATCCTGCAATTATTGCAACAAGATGCACGGATGTCCCATGCTGAAATTGGCCGGCAGGTGCATCTCAGCCAGCCTGCCGTCTCGGAGCGCATTAAGCGCCTTGAGGCTGCTGAGGTGATTCGTGCCTATCGCGCCGATATCAATCCCAAAGCCTTAGGCTATCAGATCACTGCCATGATACGCTTATCAACGCAGCAGGGACGACCCTATGCGCAGTATGTGGCGACTTGTCCGGAAATTATCGATTGCTATACCGTAACAGGCGAAGACGGTGCGGTGATGCGGGTGTTGGCGACCGATGTCGAGCATTTGCAGCGCATTATCAATGAATTAAATGCCTTTGGTTCGACCTCAACGGCGATTGTCCTCACCACCCATGTGGCTGGCAAAACAATCACCGCCCCATCGAGCTGAGTGGATGCTGAGTGGATATCTCGTGCGTGGCATCGATGTTTGTCGATGCGCAAGCATCATCCGGTTTGAACTTTTATAATATGCTTCGGTTAGTTGGCGCTTGTGTGCCTTTGTCAGAAAGAAAACGATGCTAGAACCTGCTTCTCCCCGAAAATTCAAACTGTTTGCTTTTGTTGCGGCGATCGCCTTGATCACGCTGGCGGCTCTGTTCTATCAATCTCTTTCCGCCAAGACAACGATTCCTGATGTCACTTTCACGAATCTCAAAGGTGAAAAGATCTCAGCACAAAGCCTGCGCGGTAAAGTGGTGATGGTGAATTTTTGGGCAACATCTTGCGCGACTTGTGTCGCGGAAATGCCAAAGATGATCAGTACGTATAACAAATACCATGCGGCGGGTTTGGAGTATGTCGCTGTTGCGATGAGCTATGACCCAGCAAATTATGTACTTAATTACGTTGAAACACGTCAATTACCATTTCAGGTGGCCATTGATGCGGATGGTGGTCTAGCGAAAGCATTTGGCGATGTCAAAATGACGCCGACGACCTTTGTTATCGACAAACAAGGAAATGTACTCAAGCGTTATCTTGGTGAACCGTCGTTTGACGAGTTGCATGGTCTGTTAGAAAAAGCACTGAAAACCTAAGAACTCGCGCTTAGCAAGACAAAAAAAACGCCTTACACCAGAGTGGTCTAAGGCGTTTTTTTATGTGAGTTGCGTGTTAGCCTAATTTTTTCACCACGACACAACCGATCGAATACCCTGCACCAAACGAGCAGATCACACCGATCGCGCCTGCTTCTAAGTCATCTTGGTGTTTGTGGAAAGCAATGATGGAGCCTGCAGACGACGTGTTGGCATACGTGTCGAGAATCGTCGGTGATTCTTCTGGTGTTGCATCACGACCCAAAATCAGACGCGCGATGAGCAGGTTCATGTTCAGGTTTGCCTGATGTAACCAGAAACGGCGTACATCAGTCACCGCCAATGAGGCACCGGTGACGGTGCTCGTGATCGTTTCAGCAGCCATGGGGCACACTTCTTTAAACACTTTGCGACCCTGTTGACGGAAGAGTTTGTCTGGCTTGCCGATACCTGACTCGTCTGCACGATTCAAGAAACCAAAGTTATTGCGGATATTATTGGAGAACTGGGTTTTCAGTTTTAAACCAACAATTTCAAACTGATGCGCAGAGGTCGCCAAGTCAGCACGTTCGACCAGAATCGCCGTACATGCATCGCCAAAAATAAAATGGCTGTCTCGGTCACGCCAGTTCAGGTGGCCACTGGTGATTTCAGGATTCACGACGAGAACTGCGCGTGCCTGTCCGCTTTGGATCGCTGTTACGGCCGCTTGAATACCGAAGGTGGCGGAAGAACATGCTACATTGATATCGTAGCCAAAGCCATCAATTCCCAACGCACTTTGAATTTCAACGGCCATTGCGGGATAGGCACGTTGCATGTTACTTGCTGCGCAGATGACCGCATCCACATCTGCTGCCGTACGACCAGCGCGGGCTAACGCTTGCGTCGCCGCTGCAACAGCCATCTCGCACATGACGGAAGGTTCCTCATCACTACGCTCTGGGATACGAGGTACCATGCGATTGATATCGAGAACACCTGCTTTGTTCATCACATAACGTGATTTGATACCGGACGCTTTTTCAATAAACGCAACACTGGATTCTTCCAATGCACTGACTTCGCCAGCCGCAATCGCAGTTGCGTTTTCTGCATTAAATTGCTGGACGTAGCTATTGAAACAAGCAATCAGTTCTTCATTGGAAATCGATTCAGACGGAGTGAACAGGCCGGTGCCGCTGATGACTACTTTGTTCATCGTTTTACTTTCTGTGTTTGGCCACGGGGTTGCCATTTGTCGCGGACACAGCGGAATGCATCCGAAAAAAAGTGGTGGCGTCGTGCCCAGATGTTGTGTGTGAGTTGCGCAAAATGCGCGACCTTGTCGCTCGATTTTACACAATAAAGACGACCGTTTCTTATTTTTGCTTCAGAAATAGAGTGCTTATTCCACACGCTATCGTAAGCAATGCGCCTGTTGCAGTGCACACAAAACGAGGTCATGTTTTCTTTGCAAGTGAATAAAATTGATTGTAAAGAATATAAAAAAACTACCACCATGATCGCTCGTCTATACCGTGCTGATGGGCGTGACGCACCGCACTATGCGGACATGTATCTTCCAGGTCTGTGGTTGAGACTAATGGCGAGATTGAGCGCAAAGGCACCGAGGATAGAAGCAATGAGTGCCATTGGTGTGACCACTGTTAACGAGGCGAGAACGATGATGATGTCGAGACCCATTTGCAGTTTCCCAGCGCGAATTCCCCGCGTTTGCTGCAAATATAGAGCCAGAATATTGATGCCGCCCAGACTCGCTTGATGGCGAAACAGGACGACAAAGCCGACACCCATTAATAGTCCTCCGATGAGGGCGATGTAAAACGGTGTCCAGAGCGTGATATTGATCAGTTGCAGGAAATGAGAATGGTAGCCGGATAACAAAGAAACCAGTGCCACGCAACAGAATGTCTTGAGGGTAAATCGCCACCCCATACGGCGCCACGCCAACCAATAAAACGGAAGATTAATCAAAAAGAAAATTCCCCCAAAGCTGATGCCCGTTATGTAGTGCAACAAAAATGCGAGCCCCGCCGTACCACCAGTAAGAAGCCCGGCCTGATTGAACAGCGCAATGCCGAGTGACACAAACAAGGTGCCAGTCACAATGGCCAGTGCATCTTCTAACAAACTGTGCGGTACAAAACGTTTTGACAAAGAGGGCGATGGCTTGTTCATGGCAGGGTGTGAAAGCGGAGAAGGGGGTAATCATTGTACGCTCCCCCTACTGTGCTTTCACAACGCCGCTAAGCTTGTTGATGTGCATCAAACTGCGTTGGTACACATCCACAATGCGTTAAGTCATTACTAATCAGCGTTTAAATCAGCGTTTAAATCAGCGTTTAAATCAGAGTTTCAAGTTCACCTCGCTGGTGATCAATGCATCGCTCCAAGTCGCGTCCCCTTGGATCCAAGGCGTGGTTCCGTGGTCAATGGCATAGATGCCTTGTTGTACTGTTTTAAAGACATTCGTACTGACGTCAAATGCCAATGACAATCGATGATTTTTATCGCGGTGGGATGCCGTGGTGATTGGGGCACCGCCAAATTGTGCGCCACCTCCAGACAAGATTGTGGCGGCATCGACATCGACTTTGCCACCGACGGACAAGTTCAGCCTGTTCATACTCAGCAGACTTTTTTCGGTATGTAAGTAGTCAATCAATTGTCCATCAAATTTTGCATGCGGAGAAAAACCAAAAATATCACCATTGATAAGATTCAAGCGAACGGCATTGGCCCCCTTGATGAGTGTGTCAATTGGTTTGGATGACGCACCGATACCAAAATCAACAAGAAAACGGAACTTGTTATCACGCTCAACTGCGGACGCAATCATCATGTCTTTTCCAACGCTGCCCGATACCGTGTCGGCAAAGACGCTGGTACCTTGCAATGTCAAATTGTTCCCTGCGGTCATCGTGAGATTTTTTGCAGTAATTGTGCCGACATCGCTTGTATGTTCGTTCTCGAAATTGAGATCGACCCGCGCGCCCATTTGGACATTCTCTAAGCCTTTATTGGCAACGCCAATACCGAATTTAAATCCGCCGCCAAAATCAGCCACGTAGCCATCTCCTTGCGCAGCGGTGATGCTGATATCGCCGGCTCTATTCATGACAGAGACATTGTCTGCCGTGATTTTTGTTCCGGCTAATAACGCGCCACTTCCTTGCGCATTGGCAAGAATAGTCATGTTATGAGCAGTGACGGTACCACCATGACCGACAGTACTATTTTCATCGATGAAATCCAGATCGCCGCCAACGCCTACTTTAAAGTTTTTACCTATTTGAAATTGAAAGTCAAAACTACCATCGATCGCAATGCCATCTGCATGATGCGTGTCGAAATCGCGGTCGTACCAAGCACGAGCGCCGATGAGATTAACGTCATTGAGTGCATTGATATTGGCACCTTGTACCAGTGCTTCATTACCACCAGAAATCGTCACGGTGTTGCCAGTAATATCCGCAGCGACAGCTTGTGTGTCCGCGATTTTTTTATAGTTAAAGCCACCAGAAAGACCAATGATTGGTACAGGAATCACGCCACCAGGTCCGTCGAAATAGAGATCAACACCCAAGTCAATACTTGCATTAAACCCGCCATCGTTTTCCCACGAGCGGTTAGTAGCGAAGTTAACATTGGTCAAATTATTGGATAATAATTTGACACTGTCTTTGGTCGTGATATCCGCCGAGCTTTCGAGATTGTTAGAGGCATTGATCAAGAGGTTGTTGGCGTTGAAACTCGCTTTGGCTGCCTGTGCAGTCCCTTTGTCCGTATGGTTGAGTTGACCGGAAACGATGCCTTCAATCGCAACGTCATCAAACGTCGTCGTGTAGACCTGTAGCTCCAACTTTCCTCTGGCGAGGTCATCGGTGTGCAACTGCACGTTTTCAGCGGCTTTTGCGACATAGTTGACGGTATTGATCTTGATGTTGCCAGGTGCTTTGTAGCTGCTGCCGGTATCGGTGATGGCATTGTTTGCCGTCACGGTGATATCTGCACCTTCCATGCGACTTGCAATGGCGCGTGTATAGGCATCGCGCTTGATCTCGAGATCGCCAAATACGGCGGCGCGTCCACCGACCTTCGGATCAAGACTGGCAAACACTTCGGCCTCAAGTCCGAGATCTGCTAACACCTGCGTACGCAGGAGGAGATCATTGGCATTCGTGTTGTTGATCTCGCCAGCATTGATGGTCAGTTGATTCCCTGCGACGATGGCAGCGCCTTGATTATTGATACGTTGTAGGCCTGTGAGTTTCGTGTCACCACGACTTTGTATGACACTCACCTGCGCGTGATCATTTTCTTCTTTGGTATTATTTTGGAAGGTGACCATATCCACACCGACGCCGATGCGATCAAGACCAAAGGTGAAATAAGGGCCGATACCATTCGTCTTTTTATTGTCCTCATGGATCACGGTATCGTGTTCTGCGGTGAGTGATATGGTTTGTGCGGTGATTGTTGATTGTCCCGCATTGGCTTGTAGCGTACTACCAGCGACATTGAGTTGATCTCCGCTGTAGATATTCACAAGTTGATTTGCCACGATTTGGCTACGATGGCGGTTAATCGTTTTATCGACGACCTCATGGGTATTGCCGTCAAATCGCGCTCCGATGCGCCATTGCCATCCACCGCCTTGATTTTTTAGCATCTGCGCTAGCTCGGCGAATGTCGTTGGCATATCAGTAGAGACCTGTGGCGTTGCACCATCAGCGACGAGATAGGAATCAAATGAGGGTGACCAATCCGTCACGACTCTGCTATGTACTTCATCGGCACCCTGCATAGACGTCGAGTTGGAAGTGTAAATATTTGCCTGACGACCAGCAGTGAGTGTCGTTCCAGTTAGAGAAAATTTTGAACCATTCACATTCACATCACCACCAATCGATGTGATTTCCGAAGGCAATGCCGTTTCATTGAGTGTGTTCGTGGAATACGCATATTGCGGTGCGTTGAGCGAACCGTTAGTGTGATGTGCATCACCCGACTCGACGCGACTGACAGCTTGATCAAACGCGATAGTTGTTCCGGACAACAGCACTGCGCCGCCTTGCAATTTCGCACCAGACGCCGATATCGCATTGCGCCCATTGATCGCCAAAATGCCGCCCGCAGCAGTCAGTGAGGTGCCATGTTGGGTTGTCTCGCGATTTACATGCGTATTTTGTTGCTCACTATTGACGGCGAGCAAGAACATTGAATCTGCTTTTTGATCAGCCACATCCGATTTGTTGGTGGCCTCAGTGAGCAGGTTGATGTTCTCTGCGTTGACCGACATTCCTACACGAGACAACAGTTTCGCTCCCGCTAGCGTAACCGTACCGTTTGCGCTGATATCGATGTTGTCAGCGGTAATGATGGTAGCGCTATAACTGTCTTCGGCATGTGAACGAGTGATGTAGCCAGACAAATTATCTGCAGTTTCATGTTCAAATTTTTCTTCGTGTGATGCACTGTTGGTGGTCGTGATACCTTTCAGCTTGACTTGTTGCGCACCATCCAATATCAGGTGACCCGCATTGATAGTGGCGCCGCTGATTTCAAGGGTGCCGTTGCGTGCCCGCAAAGTGAGATCGCCCGTGGTCGTGATATTGCTATTGATCGCCGTTTGATTTGTTGCGCTTTCAGTGGTGTCGTGAGTCCAGTGCGTGAAAATATCACGATAGCCGTCCTGACGGTCTTGTGATTGATTCGTCGTTGTATTGATGATGGCACCAATCGCAACGTCACCAGCTTGTAAAGAAGCACTGCCCGCTTGAAGCTGACTACCTGATATCGCCAGCTTGCCATTGATATCTGTCGTGATGAATTCTCGACCAGTTAATTGCGCTTGAATGAGTGTCGTTGCCGCACTATCGAGGTTATACAAGCGGATACGACCCGCCTGCAGACGACCGAAGATACTTGCATCTAACACTTGTGACGGTACATTGGCGGGCGAAGAGACGGGTGCTGGTGTGGTGACGGTTTTGCAGAAGACCAGTAAGAAACATGTCGTTGTCGTTGTTGGTGCAGGTGCTGGTGGCGCTGGTGGCTCTGTTAGCGTTTTGATGGCGATCGTATCATCTGCATTGAGCGCGATGTTATTTCGGCCCGAGAAAACGTTGATCGTTTGGTCGGCATTGAGATTGGCAGAGATCTGAATTTTTGGTGCAACTAAATCGAGGATGTTGCCAGCGGTAACATTCCCTTCAACGGACAGTGTCGCATTTTTATTCGCACCAGCACCGACGGACATGTCATTCAGATTGCCGTTCGTCAGGTTGGCAGAACCAACGACCAAGGAAGCGCGTGGCGTGTTGATGAAGCCGCAATTGTTGCAGGTAATTCCGTTCGGATTGGCGAGGATATAATCCGCAACAACACCAAAGACTTCTTGCTTACCCAATAGTAATGAAGGGTTCTGGCTAATGACCTCATTGAGAATCACTTTGGCGGCGCGTCCGTTCAGATTGTTGTTGGATGCTAATTGTCCGGCTAATTGGGATTGTCCAGACTGTAATGCATTATTTAACACAGCCCCTTGTGTGCTGACGTTATATTGATTGTATTTGTTATGGGACAGCCCCTGATTATTTGGTGCTGCAATGTTCACGATATCTACGCCATTCTGGTTTCTGATGGATGTGTTTCCAGTAGGGACGATTTGTGCGGATGCCGGTTGCATACTGAGACAGGCGAGCCCCACTAAAATGGCGGCGCGACTGGCTGGGGATAATTTGCAAGGGACCCTCGATGTGGCTTTCACTGACTTACTCCAAGTTTGTTTTATAGTTAATTTACAACGGCTCTGAAATACCGAGTATCGACACGCGTATTGATGCGTCGATCTCAGAACGACCACGAGCCAGTGGCCGAAAATGTGTTGACAACGGTAGGCATGAGCGAGGCTTTTCCTCGTGCATAATCCAGATCGACTGTGAAGGTGTGCCACTGCACGCTGATGCCTACGCTGCTACTCACTGCTTTTTGATAGTGAGAGTGCGTACCGGTATTCCATGTGGCTCCCAGATCAAAGCCTAGGCGTGGCTGCATAGGGATGCCGAAGGTGGTGAGGGGCATCGAGAGTGTGTTGTGTAAGGTCACGCCATTGTCCCCCGCGACACCCCAATCACTGAGACCGCGAACACCAGAGCGATCTGTAACATTGAACTGTTCAATAGCGTATAAGCGTTGCCATGCATATTGCGTGGAGAGCTGATGCTCATGGATCAACCACTGATTCTGGACCGTGGTGTGACCTGTCCAATTGGCAGCGAAGAGCAATTTGTCGAATTGCGCATGAGGATAGTCAGGCGAGATGACCGCGATGTCGCTCGTTGCGTTGAAGAGATTGAGACCGTGCTGCCACTCCATGGTGGTTGTGAGTGATGCGTCATTGAATTGTCTTGTTTGTGAGATGCCGACATGCGACTTACTCATCACCGGACTTTGCACATCGATCACACTTCCTGAAAGCTCGCTGCGTGTGTTCGTGCGCGAGAGCTGTCCAAATAGTTGGGTGACACCCTGCGTGTCGCGTTGTATCGTCCGTTCAACGCGCCATGTAATCTGCGGCGTTTGACCGCGTTGTTGCGCACTGTTATTGGTGAGCTGCACGAGGGACTGATAGTGTGAGCGACTAACCGTGCCACTGAATAGCCAGTAGCCAAACGGGACGTTATAGGACAACAACGCACTCCGACTATGCTGCGACTGACTACCACTGACAACGACCGCGTCCGATAAGCCAAGAGGACTATCGATAGAAACAGTGGCATGGTGAACAATTTTGCCTGTACTCTTCTGACCATTGTCATCGATCGCGAAGTTGCCGTGAAGTCGGCTTTTTTCTTGGTTATTCAAATGGACGATGACGCTATGGGCTGTGCCAGGGTAGATCTCGATTTGTGCTTGGTTGCAAGCCAAGCGATTTATTTGTTCTAAGCCTTGGTCAAGATCATGGATGTTCAGAAACGGGTGCGTTTGATGACCAGGAAAAAGAAAGTCTGGATAGATGGTGGTGCTCGTGCCAGTGATACTCTCAATGCGCACCGGTTCGATATGCAATGCAATGACGTTCTTTTTATCCGTCGGGACTTGGATCATGTCGATATTCAGATAGCCGGCGTCGATAAATTGTGCCGTCACAAGTCGAGAGAATGCCGCTAGCTGCGTTTGATGCAGACATGTTGGTAAATGATTGATGATCTCTGCACGTGCCTTGGCAGATAACAATTCGAGTCCCGTTAATTGTAGTTGTCGGTGATCCGTACAGTCGCTCTCCTGTTCGCGAAAAGCAGAAGTGGTGATGGCACTTTCTTCTGTCGGTGCCGAAAGGGAGTCGTTGGTCTCAGCGATTTCCGTGGTGACGCCAGCGTGTGCTTGGTTGGCAATCAGAAAAACGATCGTAAAAATGGTTGAACGAATATTGCTGATGAAAGTGTTGTAATTCTTGGTGATCATATGTTGGGTGCTAGACTGCATTGAACGCACTCGACCGTACTTAAACGCATTTAAAAAATGGACATCCGATGTCAGATGTCGCGCAGCAAAGCGTTTCTTATAGAGAACAATCCCTACACGCATTGATCAGTGCGCTATTCAATGTCAGCTGCTGTACGTACGCATTGACGTGCGGATGAGGAGGAAGACGAGTGGCAAGCCATCGACATCGTTCGTTATCGATGGGCTGTGAGTGGTGCGGTCATTGAGTTGTCCATCGACGCATTTTCTATGCAGATGGAAGAGGTAAAAGACGTATTGTAGAGAGCGAAACTGTTGTAAAACACCACTATCAGTGACAACTTATCGTCTTTAACTGCCAAAAATGTTACTAGTTGAAAATGCTGCGAATCAGCGACGGGGGAGGGGAGAGAGAAGAAAGGGATTTTTTGCGTAGGACAAAAAATCCCTATTGGTGATTTAGGTGTGGGAGGATGAAGCCTTGTCATCGATTTTCGCTGGCAAGAAAAAATCACGCGTGCCAGATAAAAAACGACGCATAAGAAGCCGTACTAAATGGCTGCCGTAACCAAAACTGACGCGACGGGAGCGCAGCGCCACCAAGAGCGCAAGACTAAAACTGACGGTGAGATTCACGAGCCCAATGAGCAGAATGCCAAACAAAGAATAGGCGGCGAGTTGCCAACTCATGTGATTATCCATCCCTGCCAGTGCGAAGGCGAAGTTGGCGCTGGAGAAGGTGATATGGCGGATATCAACGGGTAATCCAAAAAATTTTCCGAGCTGCCCGATCGTGCCAAGCATGATCCCGAAAAAGAAATTACCGGCGAGTGCTCCTAAGTTATTGCCAATGTAGTCGGTCATTTTAAATAATCGCTGCTCACCAAGCAGCTTGCGTAACCAGCGCAATTGACGTAACCGCGCAGGAATATGTGAATAACTCGCTTTGTTATCGTAATAGCCCGAGATGAGTCCCGATAAGAATAAGCAGACACCAGCAATGGCGGCGTGTGGCAGAGCCAGACTACCAAATGGATCGAGTTCGTGTAACAGATGCTGGGCTTTTTCAGGGCTCACCAAATGTTTGCCGTCAACCGCGTACCAGACCCACGCAATTGCAAACGCGGTCGGCATTGCCAGCGCGATATTGCCCACAATCGCAATAAACTGAGAACGGAATACCCGCACAATCAATTCCACTAATTCATCGAGCTTTTGATGCCCTTGATCAATCGCCTTCGCGATGAGGGCAGCCGTCATGGCGGGTTGTTTTGTTGCAATCGTGAAATGCAAGACGTGCACGAGCATAAAGCCAAAGGAATAATTGGCGCTATACAGCAATGCGTACCCAAATGGCGCGAGCGCCATGGTGCCGAATAGGATTTTCACCATCGCCATAAAGCCAACGATAAAGCCCGCACCCAAGGCAGAATGCAGCATCTCAAACCATTCGCTGCGGGTGTTGGTCACGTAATGCTCGCCACTTTTTCCGGCGCGTTCCGTGACTTGCAATGACAGTAATTCGGTATTGCTCTGCATGAGCTGCCGCAGACTATGGCGCTTGTTGTCCGCCGCAACAAGATCCTTAAACAAGCCCGTTGCAATCTGAACGCTGACCGAGGTGTCGCGACTATCAAGCAGGGCTAACAGTGTCCGCATCCGCGCCATACTTTGATCAAGACGCAGAAGTAACCGCGTCAGACTGACAGAAACACCCTCTACGGCAGCCGTGCGGCGAATACGACTGGTAATGTCTTTGCATTGCTCAAGCAATACGTCGATGTGCTTACTGTCTTCGCGTTGTATGTCTTGATCTGTGAGCCATTCGCGATACCGGATCACGTACTCATTGATGCTATCGTTTTGGCGCAAAAAGGGTGATTCAAATTTTTCGATATCAGGATAATTGCGCACTAGTTCTGCTTCGAGACCGATATTGGTGATCCTGTAAGACAGTACTTGAATTGCATTCAAGACTTCGTTCGCGAGTGTTGCATGGGTGTGGCGTGCTCGTTGGATGCGGAACCCAATGGCGCGCGCCAAGTCATGCCAAATCTCATCGGCAACAGCATTCACCCAGAGATGGTCGGTGGTCTTATCAAATACCTGACCAAACACATCTTTCACATAGTCATCATTGACGAGGGGCGGCAGAAATTTACTCATCAAACGTTCAGCACCCGCGCCCCAAAAGCCATTATTGAGTGTGATACCCGTGTCTGTGAGGAGATGAACCAACTTGCGGGACGTAATGACCTGAATCAGGTAATGACGAAAACTTTTTCTCCAGGCGGGATGCCGCCGTAAGACGTAACACAAGGCGCGCAGGTTATCGGTAGCGCGCTGGGTGTCCGTAGCCCGTTGTGGGCGTATCTCGGCGATTAACGCGCGCAGATAACGGATGTCATTACAGGTCGGGTTGGTCGTCAGACTGAGGTTAATGTCAGTCAGGATGGCGTCTAAAGACAAGTTGCACTCCTTTCAGGACGTAACAGGCATGATCCACCTTGCGATCATGGTGATCCTGTCGGATCGATGATTTCACCATTGTCTCATTATCATTCGCGGGTACTTTTCTTTGCGTACCTACCACTACACGCTAGGATGCTGTCGTAAGCAAAAGGTTCTAGGCGTTTTATGAGTGATAACCCTATATGGGGACGTTTTCATCAAAAACATCATTTATTTGCAATTTAAGCAATATTGCAATGGAGATGTGATGATGTTGACACAAAATGCTCATAAAATATGCACTGAAGCATCAAAATTAGGTCTCGCATTGAGGGTAATCGGCCCAATAACGAGCATGATGATGCAATTTAGTCTAAAGTGTTGTGATGTTTGTTACTAGGGTTTTGCGTTGAATAACTTTTTTCTGGTCGTTGCCGCACTGTTATTGGTTTTACTGAATGGGTTTTTTGTTGCGGCAGAATTTGGTCTCGTTAAGCTGCGGCAGACGCGAGTGCGAAGCATCGCCAAGAGCACAGGGTTGCGTGGACGACTGTTACTGAAAGTCCATCAACATCTCGACAAATACCTTTCAGCCTGCCAACTCGGTATTACCCTCGCCTCATTGGGCTTAGGGTGGATTGGCGAACCAGCGTTCGCACGATTACTGCTGCCGGTCTTTGACATGTTCAACGTCACGTCAGCGGATGTGATTCACGGTGTTTCATTCTTTTTTGCCTTTTTCGTTATTTCGTTTTTGCACATCGTTGTTGGAGAACTGGCACCAAAATCGATGGCGATTCGCATGCCGGAGCGCGTGTCATTGTGGACTGCTCCTGCGTTGTATGCGTTTTATTGGACCATGTATCCTGCCATTTGGTTCCTCAATACAAGCTCCAATAAAGTATTGAAATGGGTCGGTTTGGATGTGGCGCATGGCAGCGATAGTCATTATTCACCGGAAGAATTAAAGCTGATTCTGCGCGGAAGTCACGGTGGTGCGAAAGAAACCCGGGACGAGTGGAGCATCATGGCGCAGGTGCTGGACTTTGGCGGCTTGGAGATCTCCGATCTGATGCGTCCGATTAACGAAGTGGCCGCTATGTATAAAGGCATGTCGCTGGAAGAAAACATGAATACGGCTTCGCGTAACAGATTTAGTCGTTACCCGTATTTTGATGAAGATGAAAAAACAGTATTGGGCATGTTGCATCTGAAAGATTTGTTCTTTGCGCAACAAGCTGGTAAGGATCTGGACGATTTGAGCAAACATCTGCGTCAGGTGGAATATGTGCCACCGACCATGCCCGCGTTGGAATTATTTCGTCGTTTTAGAAAAGGCGCGCCGCATTTTGCGATAGTTGGCCACAAAGGCAGTAAACCTGTCGGTTTTTTGACCTTGGACAACCTGTTGAGTGCTTTGGTGGGGCAGATTAGAGATGAATTCCGTCAAAATGAAAATGACTGGACGTTGCTGGATGATGGGACCCTAATCGGGAAAGGCAGCCTGCCGCTCTACACCTTAGGGATGGCCTTGGGCTTTGATCTCGATAGCGATGAGGTGGAATCCATTGGTGGATTGATCATGCAAAAGCTGGGTGATTTACCCGTTGAGGGGCAGAAAGTTGCATTTGAGCATTTTGATGCTGTTGTAAAAAAAATGAATGGTCCACGCATTATCTTGGTGAGAATTTATCCCAAGAAGTCCTAAAGACTGTTATACCCATAAGGGGGTGTTGAGTGGCGCTGAAACCGGCACATCGTAGTTTGTTTGCTTACACCCGTAGCTTTTGGTGGCTACTGGTTACGATGTTGTCGTTCGCGATTGTGTTGGTTTTCTACTTACGATCAGAGTCACAGGTAGATCGTGCCGAAGCGCAACGTAATGATTCCTACCTTCTTTCTGAAGAGTTAAGACAATCCAGTGACGATCTGACCACGATGGCGCGTAGCTATGTTGATACTGGAGATGGTCGTTATCAACATTACTATCAGAAGATCCTCGATATCCGCGACGGAAAAGAGGCTCGTCCTCAGACACATCATGTCAATTATTGGACGTTATTGCCGGCGCATCGCACGCCGGTCGATGATCGCGCCGTGACTGCCGCTGCCGGTGGTAAAAAAATATCCTTGCTGGATCTCATGCGGCAGTCCGGATTCACCGATGAAGAATTCTCACGGCTGGCAGAAGCAAAAAACGATTCTGATCTCCTGACGGCGACGGAGCGCAAAGCGATGCAACTGTTCGATGCGTCCGCTCCCGATACACAAGAACGTGTCCTTGCCCGCAGTATGTTATACGACGATGATTATCTGCGCGCCAAAGCCTCCATCATGCATGCCATTGAGGAGGTGCATCGTT
This sequence comes from Undibacterium sp. MH2W, assembly GCF_049340215.1. NCBI lineage: Bacteria > Pseudomonadati > Pseudomonadota > Betaproteobacteria > Burkholderiales > Oxalobacteraceae > Undibacterium > Undibacterium sp. MH2W. The sequence continues at coordinate 545,904 of NZ_JBMPPA010000002.1, forward strand.
TAATGGATCAGCGTACCGCGCAAGCATTGATCGAGACACAGCAACTCAATCAACGTTTGCGCAGCTGTTTTATTTTCTTCGGCGTCGCGTTTTTGGCATTGCTTTGGCGGGCGAAGCAGGCGCTGACCCACACGCTCGGAGCCCCATTAGAAGATATCTATGCGATGCTCGCACAACTTGGCAGCGGTGAGTTTTCTCATGAAGTGCCGATCTCTGATGATCAGGATGGCAGCATTAAGAGCTCGATTGCTTTGACCCAAAATAAGCTAGCGAAAGCAGAGCAACGACATCAAGAAATTAACGAAAAAAATCGCCGCTTGACCGGCTTATATAATGCGCTGAGTCAGTGTAATCAAGCGATTGTTCGCAGTCATTCTGAAAAAGATCTTTTCGGTAAGATATGCCACAGCGCTGTGGTCTTTGGCGGCATGAAAATGGCATGGATTGGCATGCTCAATGAAGATGATCAGACGTTTGAGCCGGTCGCCTATTATGGTACCGACGGGCAAGCGTATATGGACGGTATCACCATTTCAAGAGAGCCGGACAGCAATGGTCAAATTGGTCCAATCTCTTGTGTATTGCTCAACGATGAGCCGATGTGGTGCCAGGATTTTTTACACGACGTGGCTGATTACCACTGGTATGAGCGCGGTGCGAAGTACGGGTGGCGATCGATGGCGATTTTGCCACTGCATAAAAATGGAAAAATTGTCGGCACTTTTAATTTGTTCCTCGATCGTGTCAATGCATTTGATGAAGCGTCCCGTCAATTGTTGCTCGAAATGACGATGGATGTTAGTCACGCGCTGACCCGCTTTGAGTTAGAAGAAGCCCGCTTGCATTCGCGTCAGACAGAGGCGCTTCGTAGCTACATGCTCGAAAAAATTACCAGCAGCTTATCGTTGCCGGATATTTTGCGCGATGTGGTTTTGCGGTTAGAGATGATCATTCCAGATAGTATCTGCTCGATCATGCTTACCAGTGAAGACGGGCAGCGCATGCGCATCGGCGCTGCGCCGCATCTACCGGCTGCCTATTGTGCTGAAATTGATGGTTTAGCGATTGCGCCTGAAGTTGGTTCTTGTGGTAATGCGATTGCCACCGGGAAGCGTACGATTGCCGAAGATTTGCACACCCACCCATTTTGGGCTGCCTACCAGCCCATTATCGAAAACGCAGGTTTAGGTGCGTGTTGGTCAGAGCCGATTTTTTCGTCGACCAATACCGTGCTCGGTGCATTTGCGATTTATCATAAAAAACCCGCGACACCGCAAACCTTTCACTTCCATCTGCTACAGATGGCAGCGCACTTTATTGCCATTGCCGTTGAGCGTAAGAAATCAGAAGGCACGCTGCGTAAATTGTCGCAGGCTGTTGAACAAAGTTCAAACGCCATTATCATTACGGATCATCGCGTCAATATTGAATACGTCAATGCGGCTTTCTTAAAAAGCAGCGGTAAATCACTGGAAGAAATTATCGGGAAACGTCCTGATTTGCAGCAAAAAAATTTACCTTCCGCATCCAGCTATAAAGCAATGCTGCGCACCCTGCGACAGGGGCGAAGCTGGCATGCCGAGCTGACCCACGTTGATCGTTTAGGCATCGAGCGCACTGATTTTATTCAGGTGTCGCCGATCCGTGATGAGATGGGACAAGTACGCCATTTCCTGTTTGTGCAAGAAGACATCACTGAGAAGAAACGTAGCGAAGAGCGTATTCAATACCTCGCCCATTTCGATGCCTTGACGGGCGTAGCAAACCGGACCTTACTCGAAGAACGTGCACGATTTGCATTAGGTAGAGCAGCACGCTCGAAAGAGGCACTGGCGGTGGTATTTTTCGATATCGACCATTTTAAAGATATCAATGATTCTCTGGGACACAGCTTTGGTGACGCGCTCCTTGTCGAGCTATCCAGACGCCTCGTGGCGAATTTACGCGCGGAAGATACGATTTCTCGCCTCGGCGGTGATGAGTTTGTATTACTGTTGCCTGGTATTGATGCCGCTGGTGCGGAAAAGGTCGTTCATAAATTAATGGAGTTGATTAAGCAGATTTATCGTATTGGTGAAATCGAGCTGAACGTGACAACGTCGATGGGAATTGCGGTCTATCCAAACGATGGCAATAATTTAGAAACCTTATCGAAAAATGCGGATGCTGCGATGTACCGGGCGAAGCGTGAAGGTCGTAATACCTTCCGTTTCTTTACGCCTGAAATGCAGGCATGGTCAGCGCGCCATCTCGAGTTAGTCAATGCTTTGCGTCATGCCCTCGAACGAAATCAACTATCGTTGCAATATCAGCCGCAGGTATCGATTGCGACCGGCGAAGTCATTGGTATGGAAGCGCTACTGCGTTGGCATCATCCTGAACTGGGTCATCTTTCACCGAATGAGTTTATCCCGGTCGCCGAAGAGACAGGACAAATCCTCGCCATTGGGGAATGGGTTATCCGCACAGCGTTGATGCAATTAAAGACCTGGCATCAACAAGGCTTAAAAGACTTGCGCATGGCTGTGAACTTATCGGCAGTCCAGTTCCGGCACGGTGACTTACCAGAGTCGATCAATCGTATTTTGCAAGAGATCGATATTAATGCAAAGTACCTCGAACTTGAGTTGACTGAGAGTGTCGCGATGAACGACCCAGAAGGTGCAATCGAGATCATGAATAAGTTGTATGAGCGCGGAGTTCGGATGTCTATTGATGATTTCGGAACAGGTTATTCATCGCTGAGTTACTTGAAGAAATTTAAAGTCTATAAGTTGAAAATCGATCGTAGTTTTGTACGCGATATTCATACTGACCCCGAGGATAAAGCGATTGTGAGCGCCGTGATTGGCTTGGCGAAGAGCCTCGGCTTAAGAACGATCGCCGAAGGGGTCGAAACCGCTGAGCAGCTTGAATTTTTGCGGCAGCAAGGGTGCGTCGAGGTACAGGGATATTATTTCTCGCGTCCTTTATCGGTAGTCCAGTTTGAGGAATTCATGCGGTCGCGGGAACAGTTGTTGACTTAACGCTGTGGATAAGCGCTGCCGCGCACTGGATCCTCCGCTTTCGCGGAGGATGACGGAGAGTGGGGGCGGACGACGGGGCTTTAGGTAGGATGATGGGAATAAGGGCAGACGACGGGGCTTTAGGTAGGATGATGGGAATAAGGGCGGACAAAGGAAATAGGAGCCGACGACGGAAATAGCAAGCCCCGACAAATCAACGGACAGACCCCATACACCGTCGCTCCCGCGAAGGCGGGAGCCCAGTGGCGCGGTAGCGCCTTTCAAGCTGCGAGTTAGTTGAAAATGCAAGAAAGCGCTGACGCGCACTGGATCCTCCGCCTTCGCGGAGGATGACGGTATTTGTGGAGGATGACGGTAATTGTGGGGGATAATGGTATTTGTGGGGGATGATGGTAATTACGGAGGATACCGACTTAGTGTTCGCAATATCATGACGTACTTACTTCGTCACCCAATTCCTACTTCATCACCCCTCACGCTATCACTGCGTAGTCATTTTGTTATCCGTCGCTCCCGCGAAGGCGGGAGCCCAGTTGTTGGCTATTACAGGTGATTCAGCGGTATCTTCAAATACGCCACGCCATTTTCTTCTGCCTTCGGAAACTGCCCAGCACGGATATTGATTTGAATTGCTGGCAATAACAGCACCGGCATCTCCAGACCACTGTCACGTTTTTTGCGCATGGCGACAAAGGCGTCTTCGTTGATGCCATCGCGGACATGGATGTTGTGCGCTTTTTGCTCTGCCACCGTTGTTTGCAAAACAGGGGCGCGGTCGGTGGGTGGATAATCGTGGCACAGGAACAGACGAGTTTTAGGGGGGAGTGCCAATAACTTCTGAATAGAAGCAAATAATTGATGCGCATCGCCACCAGGAAAATCGCAACGTGCCGTACCGACATCGGGCATGAACATGGTGTCGCCGATAAAGACCGCATCGGCGCTGTCATCAACAATTAAATACGCCATGTCCGCTGGCGTGTGTCCTGGAAGGTAGAGGGCTTTCGCCTGTAGCTGACCAATCATAAACACTTCGTTGTCATCAAATAAATGGTCAAATTGCGAACCATCGGTCGCGAACTGTGGCTCGAGATGAAAAAGCGTTTTAAAGACCGATTGAACTTGGCTGATGTGCTTACCGATCGCGATTTTCCCTCCGACCTGTGCCCGCAGATAATAGGCGGCGGTGAGGTGATCGGCATGGGCATGCGTTTCCAAAATCCAGCTTAAACGCAGTTGATGCGTCTGTAAGAACGCGAGGACTTCGTCTGCGTGCTGGGTCTTCGTTCGTCCGGATTTGGGATCGTAATCAAGCACCGGATCGATGACCGCAGCGTGGCCGCCGATCTCGTCATACACAACATGGGTTGCGGTGCAGGTTACTGGGTCAAAAAAACTCGCTATCTGTGGATTCATATCAGTCAATGAAAAAGAGCCTCAGGGTAGGTAAAACATACGCCTGTGGGCGGAAGTTGACCAGCCAATTGTTGCCGTCTTTGGAACGATTCTGAAGAAAAATACAGGCAAGACGACCTCAACCTGGCGATTTCAACGTATTATTATGCATTAAATGAATAAGCTTATGTGTTTTATGTATAAGGAGATCTGCAGGTGGTATCGTTTGCGTTGATGCTGTTGATGCTCGCTGGCACGGTGGTGGGGCTCGTGATGGGCTTAACCGGTGCTGGTGGTGGCATTCTCGCTGTGCCAGCTTTGGTGTATAGCCAAGGGTGGACGATGCAGCAGGCGATGCCTGTAGCGTTGCTGGCCGTCACGATTGGGGCGATGATCGGTGCGGTGGAGGGGTTCACGAAGAACCTTGTTCGTTACCGTGCGGCTTTTTTGATGGCGCTTGCCGGGAGTTTTCCGACATGGCTCGGGATTCGCATCGCCAAGCATTTGTCGCAAACTTGGCTTATGGGTGGCTTTGCGTGTGTACTGTTATTTGTTGCTCTGCGCTTGTATTGGCAAGTGAGAACACACTCGTCGGATGACGATCATAAGAAATGTCTTGCGCAAGTCAATCGCAATACGGGGCGGTTTGATTGGAATATCAAATCAGCGAGCGTGATTGCGAGTATTGGTGGTTTGGCTGGCTTAAGCTCTGGGTTGTTGGGCGTCGGCGGGGGATTTATTATTGTTCCGATGTTGCGTCATTTCACCAATATCAGCGTTCATGGTGCGGTGGCGACGTCTTTATTTGTGATTTCATTAGTCGGTACGATGGGCGTCGGGATGGCCGTCGCTAATGGTGCTGATCTTCCGCTGTGGTCATCGGTGCTGTTTTCAGTGACAACGGTCATCGGCACCATCGTCGCGCGGAAAATAGCCGCACGGCTGCCGACCAAGGTGGTGCAATCGGTGTTTATATTGCTCTTACTTGGCGTGGCAGGAAGTATGCTGGTCCGCGTGATTTTCTGATGGTATTCCCAAGGGGTAGCGTCTAGGTGTCACTTTGGAGTTTTTTCAGTGAGGCAATGAGGTCGGCAAAGCGCTCGCCCTGAATGATGATGTGCCCACGAAGCAGCTGTGCCGCCAGTTCTCCATCACCCGCCATAATCGCTTCAACGACTTGATCATGCTCGTGAAACGACATTTTCACTCGATCACGTACCCGTAATTGCAGACGTCGGTAAGGGCGCAATCGACGATGCAGATTCATCGCCTGTGCCGACAAAAATTCATTGTGACTACCCTGATAGATCAGTTGGTGAAACTGTTCATTTTGATAAAAGTAGTCATCCGTATCGTCAGTTTGACTGGCGGCTTTACATGCGAGATGGGCTGCCTGCAATGCCTGCATTTCGGCTTTACTCATTCGTCGCGCGGCCATTCTTCCGCACATGGCTTCAAATTCTGCCATCACTTCAAACATTTCCACGAGTTGCTGCGGGCTGATGGTGGCCACTTGCGCGCCGCGTCGAGGACGCATATCGATGATGCCCATTGAGGCCAGTTGGATCAGTGCTTCACGGATGGGTGTACGTGAGACGCCAAATTGCGTCGCCAGCTCTGTCTCATCCAAATGATGACCGGGCTGAAGCTGACCCATAGCGATCATTTCTTCGATTTCTTCCCGCAGGCTGGTGGAGCGATTTTTCATTCTGTGATCCCTGTGCAACTTGAATATAAGCGTTGCTAGTATATATTACTGTTGACTTTGAATGCAAAATAAACGATCTTGTATACAAGAATTCAGGATCACGTATTCATTATCGTTGTTCGGTGTTGTTATTTGGTCATCTCAATGACTGTCATACCACCCTGAACGTCCGCATGCAGAAGACGTGATATCTGAACAAGAGAGGAGCATCATTGAATAGCTCCCGAGATAAGTTTTACGACATTAAACTTAGGAGACAACATGGCTAACCCATTCACCAAAGACAGCGTATCCACTGACGCAACGCAACCCCACACCAACAAACACAGAAGAACTGCGCTGCACGCTCTAGGGCTTGCTCCGCTGGCGGCATTGCTGCCAAGCGCCGTGTGGGCACAAAATCAAGTGTTCAAAATTTCGCATCAATTCCCAGGCGGGACGATCGATAACGGCGATTTTCGTGATCGGATCTGCCGCCAGTTTGCAGCAGAAGTCGATAAGCGCAGCAACGGTAGTCTTAAATTTGAGATTTATCCTGGCTCTTCGTTGATGAAAACGAATGCGCAGTTTTCTGCCATGCGCAAAGGCGCGTTGGATTTGTCGCTCGTACCACTTTCTTATGCGGGTGGTGAAGTGCCAGAAGTGAACATTGGCCTGATGCCAGGGCTCGTGCCCTCGTATGAGGTGGGGGCTGCATGGAAAAATGCAGAAGTCGGTAAAGAGTTAGCGCGGATTCTCCAAGAAAAAGGCGTGATCATCGTCAGCTGGATTTGGCAAGCGGGTGGCGTCGCTTCGCGGACCAAAGCGGTGTTAGATCCAGAGGATGTCAAAGGCATGAAAATCCGTGGCGGCTCTCGTGAAGTGGATCTCGTTCTAAAAGCCGCGGGTGCAGCGGTTGTCTCATTGCCTTCAAATGAAATTTACGCGGCGATGCAAACTGGTGCGATGGAAGCGGCCATGACTTCATCAACCTCGTTGATTTCTTTCCGATTAGAAGAAGTTTCTAAGTTCTTAACCAGCGGCCGCGGTCAAAGTTACTGGTACATGCTTGAACCATTGATGATGTCGAAAGCGAGTTTCGATAAGCTGACCAAAGAACAGCAAACGCTGATCATGACCGTGGGTGCGGAGATGGAAGCGATCGCAACAAAAGCGGCCAAACAAGATGACATTACCGTCGCGACCGTCTATGAAAAGAAAGGCGCCAAGGTCGTTGATCTCACTGCCGCTACCGTCAAAAAATGGCAGGCGATTGCACGTACCACAGCGTGGAAAGACTTTGCCGATCGTAATGAAAGCTGCGCAAAACTGATTAAGCTGGCGGAGAAATTGTTATGAGCCATGGCTTTGAACCAGTCACAGCGCAACTACCTGCCTTACCCAAGCAACCGTGGTTGCGTGCACTCGTGATGGCGATGAATTTCTTGAATCGACAGATCGTGAACGTATCGATGGTCGGTATTTTTATCACGACGCTGGTGCTGACTTACTCGGTGGTGAGTCGTTATTTGTTTCAGGTTCCCACCGATTGGCAGGATGAGGCCTGCGTATTTATGTTGATCGGGATTAGCTTTTTCTCGGCAGCGTACGTGCAGTCTTATCGTGGCCATATTGGGATTGAAGTCTTGTCATCGCTACTACCCGCCAAGATCAACGCGTTTCGATTGATTTTGGTTGATATCGCGAGCGCTGCATTTTGCCTCTTCTTCTCGTGGAAATCGTGGACGCTGTTTCATGAAGCGTGGACGGAAGGACAGACGACATCCTCCACCTTCGCACCGCCGCTATGGATCCCGTATTCGATGATGGCATTGGGGATGAGTTTGTTGTCGTTACAGATTGTCTTGCAAGTACTGAGTGCGCTACTGCCCCAGAATACAACAAAGGAGAACGCATGAGCCCTCTCACTTTAGGGATGTTATACGGCGTTGTGACACTAGTCGTGATGTTTTCTGGGATGCCGATTGCATTTGCACTAGGGATCGTCGCTAGCACGTTTATGTATTTTTTTATGCCGCCATCATCGTTAGATACGATCACGCAAAACGTCTACGAAGAAATGGCATCGATTACGCTCTTGTCGATTCCTTTGTTTATTTTAAAAGGCGCGGCGATTGGTAAATCATCCGCAGGCAAGGATTTATATTCGGCGATTCATGCATGGATGCACAAAGTACCGGGCGGCTTAGGAATTGCTAATGTCTTTGCCTGTGCGATGTTCGCGGCCATGGCGGGATCGTCACCTGCAACGTGCTCGGCGATTGGTTCTGCTGGCATTCCAGAGATGCGTCGTCGTGGTTATTCACCAGGATTCGCAGCGGGCATTATTGCAGCCGGTGGCACGTTAGGTATTTTGCTTCCACCATCGATTACGATGATTTTGTATGCCGTTGCAGCAGAACAATCCTTGGGTCGTTTGTTTTTAGCGGGTGTCGGACCTGGCGTTTTACTGGTGCTCTTATTTGCAGGCTATGCGGTGTTTCGTGCGCGTAAAGAATATGCGATTGCTTATGAGGCGTATCAAAAAGAAGGTGTCCAATCAGCGTATCTTGAAAAGGAACACTTCAGCCTGAAACAAAAATTAGAAATGTTGCCGCGTGTCTTGCCCTTTGTGATTTTGCTCATTGGTGTGATGGTCGCATTGTACGGCGGCTATGCCACCCCTTCTGAGACGGCAGGGCTAGGAGCATTATTGGCGATGGGACTCATTGCGATTGTTTATCGGGTCTGGCGGCCCCGTCAGATGGCACCTTTTATCTCAGCGACGATCAAAGAATCGACGATGCTCTTGTTTATTATTGGCATGTCGTTGTTGTATTCGTATGTGATGAGTTACCTCAATATCAGCCAATCTGCTGCCCAGTGGGTCGTTGGATTGCACTTGAGTAAATGGCTGTTGCTGATGGTGATTTTGGCGATGGTGATTGTGTTTGGATTTTTCTTGCCGCCGGTATCGATCATTTTGATGATGTGTCCGATTATTCTTCCTCCACTGAAAGAAGCAGGGTTTGACTTGATCTGGTTCGGTGTTGTGATGACGATCGTCATGGAGATGGGCTTGATCCATCCACCTGTGGGACTCAATATTTTTGTGATTAAAAATATTGCACCAGATATTTCGTTGAAAGAGATTGTCTGGGGTGTTTTACCTTTTCTGGGACTGATGCTATTTGCGGTAGTGTTGCTGTGTGTTTTCCCGCAAATCGCGACTGCGTTTCCAGATAGTTTGATGGGAGTGAAATGATGGCCGCCACTGGTCGCTGGAATACGTTGCAACACAACCGACTGCAACGCCTAGAGCGTGTGGGGCAGGTGTTGGGCAACGATTTACAAGGCAAGATTTTGCCCCACACCCGCATCGGCGATTTGTTGCATGCGGCATTGGAAGTCGGTGATCGGGTGTGTATTGAAGGTAATAACCAAAAGCAAGCAGACTTTTTATCAAAAGCCTTGACGCAATTGGACCCGCAGCGAGTTCATCATCTTCACATGCTGCAGTCGGTGCTCGCTTTGCCTGAACATCTGGATATCTTCGAGCAAGGCATTGCTTCTCGGCTCGATTTTTCGTTTTCTGGCCCACAGTCTGGGCGTTTGGCGAAACTGGTCTCGGCAGGCAAACTCGATATCGGTGCGATCCACACCTATCTCGAATTATTCGCTCGCTATTTTGTCGATCTCACACCACGAGTCGCCCTTGTCGCGGCACAGGCAGCGGATCGCCATGGCAACTTGTACACGGGCCCGAATACAGAAGATACGCCACCGATCGTCGAAGCCACGGCATTTAAATCCGGCATCGTGATTGTGCAAGTCAATGAGATTGTGGACGTGTTGCCTCGTGTCGATATTCCTGCTGATTGGGTAGATTATGTGGTCAAGGCACCGACACCGCATTACATCGAACCCTTGTTCACCCGTGATCCAGCGTTGATTTCAGAAATTCAGATTTTGATGGCGATGATGGCCATCAAAGGCATCTATGCCGAGTACGAAGTGAAACGACTTAATCATGGTATTGGCTTTGATACCGCAGCGATCGAGTTGCTATTGCCGACGTACGCTGCATCATTGGGACTCAAAGGAAAAATTGCGAGTCACTGGGCACTGAATCCGCATCCCGCCCTGATTCCAGCGATTGAAGCGGGGTTTGTCACGTCGGTGCATTCGTTTGGTTCGGAATTAGGGATGGAGGAGTATATCCGTGCCCGTTCCGACGTCTTTTTTGTGGGACCCGACGGTTCGATGCGGAGTAACCGTGCGATGAGTCAGGCGGCAGGCCATTATGCCTGCGACATGTTCATTGGCTCGACATTGCAAATTGACTTGCAAGGGAATTCATCCACAGCAACGCTGGGTCGCATCGCGGGCTTTGGTGGCGCACCGAACATGGGTGCTGATGCGCGAGGAAGGCGGCACGCTAGCCCAGCATGGTTAAAAGCAGGACGTGAATCCCGTGACGGACGGTTTGCCATGCCACGGGGGCAGAAGTTGGTGGTGCAGATGGTCGAAACGTTCCGTGAGCACATGCAACCCGCGTTTGTGGAGAAACTGGATGCGTGGCAGTTGGCAGAGCAAGCGAAGATGGAGCTACCACCGGTGATGATTTATGGCGAAGATGTAAGCCATATTTTGACCGAAGAGGGAATCGCTAATTTGTTGCTGTGTCGTACGGATGAAGAACGAGAGCAGGCGATTCGGGGTGTGGCCGGCTATACACCAGTTGGGCTTGGTAGAGATCAACGGATGGTCGACAACCTGCGTGATCGAGGCATCATTAAGCGCCCTGAAGATTTAGGTATTGATAAGCGTGATGCCACGCGTGATTTATTGGCAGCAAAGAATATGAAAGATTTGGTACGTGCTTCAGAGGGCTTGTATCAACCACCAAAACGTTTCAGAAACTGGTAAGGACGCGTATGGAAACTTTAGTATTTCGTTTTGAAAACGGCACCCGTCACTTACCCAGCCATCCGCAACTGGTGGGCGTTGTTAGCTCGGGGAATCTCGAAGTGCTGGTCAACCGTGCTGATTTACAGTCTGCCTGCGAAATTGAGATCCATACTGCAGCGATTGGCTTTGCTGCTATTTGGGAAGCGGTGATGAAAGATTTCCACGCGCGTTGGCAATTAGCCAATGTACGCATCGCCATCAATGATATGGGAGCGACGCCGGCCGTCGTGAGTTTACGCCTCGATCAAGCCATCGAAGCAAGTCTGGAAGCGACAACATGAAGAGTTATATCGAAGCCACCGCGCGGCAACGTATTCACGCGCTGATAGATGGTTTTACAGAATTTTTACCACCGTCAAAGCAATGGACGAGTCCCCATCTGCCCCAACTCAATGCACCCGTCTCGTTTGATGACGGCGTCATTATTGGTGTGGGCCACTTGGGCGGCCATCGTGTTTTTGCCGCCGCCCAAGAGGGGGGATTTATGGGAGGCGCAGTAGGTGAGGTGCACGGTGCCAAGTTAGTTGGGTTGATGCGCCGTGCGGTCCTTGAAAAACCAGCCGCTGTGGTATTACTGGCAGAGTCGGGCGGTGTCCGTTTGCATGAAGCGAACGCGGGGCTGATTGCCGTGTCCGAAGTCATGCGCGCCGTCTTTGCGGTACGTGCGGCGGGGATTCCTGTCGTTGTCATTAATGGTGGCAGCAACGGCTGTTTTGGTGGCATGGGGATTGTTGCTCGTTGTACGAATGTCGTCATCATGTCGGAAGAAGCACGGTTAGCAATGTCCGGCCCAGAAGTCATTGAGACGGCGAATGGTGTCGAAGAATTCGACTCAAAAGACCGTGCCCTTGTATGGCGAACCACGGGTGGTAAACATCGGTATCTGATGGGAGACTGCCAGATGTTAGTGGCGGATGATGTGACTGAATTTAAAGAAGCAGCGAAGTCCGCCATCGATAAACTCGTCGGCAAGGATGCTGCCTCGGTGTCACTCAGCTTAGCCGGACTTGAACAAGAGCAGGAAATGATGGCGCAACGGATCGCGGCGTTTGGTGATTGCCGTGAGCCGATGGATATCTGGAAGAAATTAGGGATCGCTGCGCCAGAACAGATCGCCATGCTTGATGCTGCTGCATTTCGGGAATTGGTGGCTGCGCAAGTACCACCACAGCATCCTCAACCAAGCGGCGCACCGGTACACCTTAGTACGCCTGTTGCGAAAGACGAGGTACATCAGGATCAGCCTGCTTATTGGCGTGAGATAGCGTTACAGCTCTTCCCACAAGGTCATACGATAACTGAATCCGCAGACTTTTTGTCCGGTACCGCGGAAGTTGGTGGGGTGACGATCAACGTGGTCGGGACGACAGCCCATACGCCGATTGGTGTCGAAATCGCGCTTCGGCAAGCGCAAGCGGTGTTGGAAACGATCCGTGCATTTCCACAACGGCCTCTGTTGCTGATGGTGGATACCCAAGGTCAACGCTTGCGCCATCGTGACGAAATGTTGGGCATTAATAGTTATATGGCGCATTTAGGCAAATGTCTGGAGCTGGCGCGGCAATTGGGTCATCGGATCATTGCGCTCGTTTATGATCAAGCCTTATCAGGTGGCTTTATTACCAGCGGCATGATGGCCGATGCGTGTTACGCCTTACCCGCCGCCACGATTCGTGTGATGGGATTGCCCGCGATGGCGAGAATTACCAAAGTGCCCGAAGAACGGATCACTGAACTGGCGAAGGATAATCCGGTGTTTGCACCCGGCCCTTTAAATTACGAACGGATGGGTGGTGTTGAGGCAGTGTGGGAAGGGCATTTAGCGACCCAACTGCAATCTGCGCTTGCTCATGCCAACCCCGTCGATCAGCGAATTGCCACAGGCGCAACACGTGGTGGCCGTTCCATGGCACAAAAAGTGGTGAATGCCGTATTATCTGAACCTGTTTCGTGATCAGGACTGGAAGATGAAGGCGGTGTGGAATTGGATCAGGTAGCGCACTTTCAACGACATGATCTGGTGTGGTTATCGCCAGAGGCGTGGGCGAGTGTTTTCTCGCAACAAATGGCGCTGGTACCGAATGAGTTCACAGGGGTGACCTTACAGGCCTTGCACCGCTGGCAGCAAGAGGAGTGGCCGGCGGTTGTTCGTCGGCGTGATGCGGATGCCAAAGAAGATGAAGTATGTGTGGGCTTTGCGCTCGCGCCAGAGACGGGACCGAATCCACGTAAGCCTCGGATCTCTGCCCGTATTCACGTACAGCATATTCTTGAACACCAGCCGTCGCTGGCTTTATCGACCGTTATGCCATTTGTCGCTGCGCGTTGGCAGCAAGAGTTGAAGTCGTTTAATAACCAAGGAAGTGCGGCAGGTATCCGATGGCGCGTGTATGGCTCATTGGTCTTTGAGTTCCTCACTGGACAGCAATACGTCAACGAGCAATCTGATATCGATATTTTGTTCCGTCCGTCAAGTCAGGAGCATCTCGTGCAAGGACTTGCCTTATTGCGACAATTTCAAACGCAGCTTCCGCTGGATGGCGAAATTATTTTCCCGTCGGGTCAGGCGGTTGCGTGGAAAGAATGGTCCTTATCGGACTTGGTACCTGCGCCCAGTCACACGCAACGCTTGTTGGTGAAGGATAACCAACAGGTCAGACTGGTATCGAAACTTGAATTGCTGCAAAGCTTACCTCCGGTCTGATCTTATGTCTGCTTCTTATCCTTATTCTGCTCCAATGGCGCATGCGGTACTGCACCCGAGACCGTCAACGATGCCGACTCGCCATCAGAATGGAACATCTTTCGTTCAGCATCAACGTATCGCGGCACAAGTGGCACGTTTAGCTGTGCGCAGTTTATACGCTGAGTTAGCCCTCTATCCCAAACCAGGGTTGGTATCGCTGCGTGACAACGGCAGTCATACGGATATGACGGCCGAAACGTTTTTACGAAGTCTGTTTTCTTTGCGTCATTATTTTCGCGAGATGGCCTTGGCGGGTATGGCTGGTGCGAATTTTCAGACCTTAAAGCAAGGCGGCATACGCGCAGAGCAGCGCATGTTACGGGCAACGAAGGGAATCAACACGCACCGTGGCGCGATTTTTTGTTTGGGCTTGTTATGTGCGGCGCTTGGCGCCTGTCTTGGTCAAATGAGCCAGACGCCAACGATATCAGTACAACGGATATTAGTACAACGTTTAAGTGCTGATCAGGTACGCGCCGCTTTATTGGACATGTGGGGGGAGGAGTTAGTTGCCCATAGCGCGGTTGCTCTGCAAGATGCGACGACTGCGCCTGACCATGCCCTCAGCCACGGCTTGCAGGTCGCACAACAATTTGCCATCAGTGGTGCAAGAGAAGAGGCGGCACGAGCATACCCTTCTGTGTTTGCGCTTGCGTTGCCGCACTTGTCACAGCGGATTGCGGCTGGTGCAAGCACAACGGCAGCGCAAATTGACACCCTGTTTTTACTCATGGCGCACATGCACGACACCAACGTCTATTACCGTGGCGGCGCAGCGGCAGCGACGTTCACACGACAAACTGCCCAAGATTTTCTTTCTGCAGGCGGGACACTACAGCACGATTGGTTTGCACAAGCTGAGGCATGTCATCATGCGTTCGTACAACAACGACTGTCTCCCGGCGGTGCTGCTGATTTATTTGCAGCGACTTGGATGATGCACTTAGCGCAATCGACATCCTTTAGCGTTTGCCATGCGTAAATTTGCTTTACTGTGCCCCGGGCAGGGTGGGCAACATGCCGACATGTTTTCCCTTGCTACGACATCACCTCAGGCTGCCGCTTTATTGGCGCAGATCGCGTCTGCTGATGTCCTCGGTCAGCCTCTAGCGCCGTTGCTGGCATCGTCCACGCATTTATTTGATAACCAGTTCGCGCAACCGTTGATCGTGGCCGCGTCGCTGTTAAATTGGATAGCCTTGTGGGCGCAACCTGAGATGGAGGCGCTTCAGCCTACGCTGGTAATGGGGTATAGCATCGGCGAACTCACTGCCCATGCCATTAGCGGAGAAATGACCGTGCTGCAGGCCGTGACGCTTGCTCGACATCGCGCAGTCGCGATGCAGGCATGTGTCACACCAGATCAACTGCATCGCATGCTCGCAGTGAGCGGCCTTTCCCTTGATCGTCTGCAGGCGTTTTGTTTGGCGCATCGCTTGTATGTCGCTATCGTGACAGGCGAGAGCAACGCCATTATTGCGGGCCTCAGTACGGATGTGACTGCCGCAGAACCGCTTCTGCGCCACTATCCCACAGTACCGATCAGCGTGACGGCGTTACCTGTACATATTGCTTCTCATACCCCGTTGATGGCGGGTGCCCTTACTGCGTTTTCTGATACCTTGGAGGCTCTCTTTCCGCCGCAGACAAGCCCACTGATTACCCCTGTGGTTGCAGGCGTGAATGCACAGAAGATCACGAGAAGTCAGGACAGCAAGCAGACTTTACTTGCGCAAATGACGCAAACCATTCGTTGGCATGAATGCATGGATACGCTGGATGAAGCCGGTATCGACGTCACTTTAGAGTTGGGCCCTGGATCGGCATTATCGAAGATGCTTCAGGCGCGTCATCCGCGGATGGTATGCCGCTCTGTTGCGGATTTCCGGAGCTGGTCCGCAGTGGCAGAGTGGATGAAGCGACAGGTCGTTACCGACTAGGCAGGGATAACGATGAAAGCGATTTGCTTAATAACGACGACGTGCTTGACCGCCACCGCCATTTTGTTTTTCGATATGGCGGAAAGTAATCCGACCTTTACTCAAATCATACGGTGACATTTCTAATGTCACTTTGTCACCCGCAAGAATACGGATGTGATGCTGACGCATCTTGCCTGATGTATAGGCAATCAACTGATGTCCATTTTCGAGGTTAACGCGGAAACGGGAATCCGGTAACACTTCTTCAACCATACCGCTCATCTCTAAGAGTTCTTCTTTTGCCATTGTATTTTCACATTCATATAAAGTGTAACTGGGGATAAACATCGCCGTGCACAGCACAGGCGGATCATGCCAACTAGTGAGCAATATCACCGGTCGGGATTGAGTCGTTGATTCTTGGCGCCCGTGGCTTACACGAATCGTGTGTAATGGCGCAAAAATGATACGTTATGTAGGCTGTATCTGCGGTACTGAAAAGCAGCAAGCAAAGACAGTGCGTGAGATTGAAACGAGGTCAAGGTCACCACAAGAACCAACCAGAGGGTGTCCAGATAGAGTCACAGATGCAAGAGAATCTGTTCGATTAAAAGAAAACCGGGCTACAAGTTGGGGATTATACCTTGATGCGGGGGATTAACCGATAATCTTTGAGGAATTTGAAAAAATAATGCCGCGATCAGAAAATCTGCTAAGAAGAGCAGGTGAGGCATTGTTTTTTTGATCATTTATTTGATCATTTTTTTGATCATTTATTTGGAGATGTGTTGATCGAGCACACAAAAAAACATGCCGTGGTTTTCGTCACGGCATGTTTCTGGTGCAACGTCACATCGCTTGGGAGCGTTTAGCGCGTGCTTGAATTGGCGTTTGAGCTCGTACTCAGCGGTTGTGTTTTTAAAATACTGTTGAGTCCATCACTGAGCGATATCTGAATACTGCCATTCACGGATAACTGGCCAAGATTGATCGTCACATCACCGCCAGTCGCCCGCATGGTGAGTGCGGTATGGCTGCCGTCGTTTCCGATATAGATGGCAGTGAGCCATGGATAACGGACATGATTCCAGAGCAGATGCACGGATTTTCCGGACACTGTCATCGTTGCCGTCTCTGGCAAGGATTTCACAGAGGTACTGGTCGGTTGTCCACTGCTCTTGATTGCGGACGATGTCGTCGATGCGTTTGTTTTAACCGAAGTTGGCGTGGCTTTGGGTAAGAGTTTCCCGTCTTTCATGACATCAATACTGACGATGCCAGGAATCGCGGGCATGAGAACAGAAATATGCTGTTCGGCAACATGATCTAACGCGGCTGGCATGAAACTCCGGTAGGTCGTTTTGCCATCCGAACTCACAATGCGCAATTGATAGGAACCACTTTCCGCATCGGCCTGATAGCCCGTGCCGAGCAACTGTACGGGATCAAGGCTCACTGCGCCCTCCGCAGAAATACTGCCCGATACCAGCAACACAGAAGGCGAAGTTGATACTGCACCGACGCTCGCCGTTTGCGCTTTATCTGCTAAGACGGCGACTTGATAGTTCGTTTTGCCACGGATGTAATTCGCAATTTTTTGATAGCTATATTCGGAGAACCATGTACCTCCGCAATACCCCATCAGATCCGTCGTTCTTGACCCTGCTGCTCCCGGTGAGGACAAGACGTTGGTTTCTTGGTTATACAACGGTGCCGCAGTGAGTTGTGCGGTATCCGAGTTCGCCCAAGGTAACGGTGTGGTTGAAAAATACGGATCAGGACTACCGGCACCGCCACATGGCGCGTGGGACAGGCTGAGATTGTGTCCTACCTCATGCACGATGACATTGTGCAATGAATAGTTGCCGCCGCGCATGTCATTACCGACGGCCGCAAGCCCTGGCACATAGCCCAGACCGGCGGTGCCGTTATAGACGACGGCAGGAACCATCGCGTAATAGTGGGTCTGGCTGTTTTCTGTGACCCGAAGTTGATTGACTTGACCTAACACATTGCCATACTCACCTGTCGCCGTCAGTCCATCAGAGAATTGCCCATTCGGTGCCCATGGTGCATGGAAATTCACAACCACACTGGCTAGAGGCATGACTTGTTTAAACGCACTCACCAGTTGCGCATTGGTGGGCACATTCGCAGTGTTGGCATTGATGATCAACGGCACAATGGTCAGATGCAGCGTATTGCTGGTGTTGACGACAGGCGTTACGCTCAGACTCTGACCGTCTGTGGTGGCGATATCGAGAATCATACCGGGTTGCACCTGACTTCCTGGGATCGTTGCATAGCATTGATCACTTAAGTTATAGGAAATGTTGATATCGCCATCATACAACGGCAGTGCCGCCGGACAGGTCATGGTGATGGGTGTCGTGCTTCCCCTCACTTGAACCGAAACTACAGGTGGCGCGGTCGCACTGCTTTTCACAGCATACATGTAAGCACGAATAAGTGCATCGCGACCTGGCGTTAATATTTGGTAGAGCGCAGCAGGCCGTTGTGCCATGCTTTGCGCTAATTCAATGTGCGCGAGTCGCGTGTTTGCGGTATTTGGTACCACGGTGAGCGTATAGGTGGCGCTGGTCGCGGTGTATTGATCTGACGGTAAACTGGCTGAGATCGTCGTTGTGCCTACTTGCAATGCATTGACTGCACCACTGACCGCATCGACCGTCGCCACCGCTGGATTGCTACTGGCGTAACGGATTGCTGTTGTCGGTAATACCGTACCAGCATTATTTTTTGCTTGCGCCACTTGCAGCATGTTGCCGGAAATTTGTACCGGCATTGTTTTTGTTGATGCAGCAAAACTCAAACTCGCCGCACTTTGGCAATTGATGTTGATCGTGACTGATGTTGTTCCAGCGATGCCTGTGGGATCAGCCAATGCACTGTTACAGGTCTGACCATTGGCTGGTTGTTGCGTGACGTAACCGCCGTAACTTCTGGTGCTTTGGGTTTGCACAAAGCTTGTGATCTGACCATTGTGTGTCAGCGTCTCAATACCATAGACACCGCCGCTGTCACGCCAACCATTGACCCTAAAAGAGATACTTGCGCCGGAGGTGGTGTCGAACCCAGTCACATTTAAGAGAATGCTATCGACGGCATTCGTCGTTGCGCTGGCCGCCGTACTCGCTGCGGAACACGTTGTCGCGTTACATGCAGCTACTTGATAGCTATAAGCCGTGTTAGGCGACAAGCCTGTGTCGATAAAGCTCAATGCGGTTAAGGTGGTACCGCCGATATCAACGCCATTGCGTGTCAACACATATCGGCTCGCGCCCGTTACACTCGCCCAAGAGACCGTCACGCTGCTGCTATTTTTTGCTAATGCCGTTGGTTGCCCAGGAACGGCGGGGCCGGTTGGTGTTGGTGGGGTTGGTGTCGGTGGCGTCGGTGTCACTGGTGCCGCAGCCGTTTGTAATTGACTCACTGGACTCCAAGTAGAGCATCCTGCGCTGTTACATGCTTGAACTTGATAGGCATAACTGGTTGCTGGCGATAATCCGGTATCGGTGTACGTGAGACCCGAAATGGTCGCTGCGTTAGCAATCTGAAATCCATTCCGTTGTAACTGATAACTGGACGCACCAGACACACTAGCCCAGTTAAGAACGATTTGTGTGGTCGTGATTGTGCCTGCTGTCGGTGCTGCAGGTGCTGCTGGGATGACAACAGGTGGCGCACTCGTGGTCACGGGGAGATCAAGATTGCCGCTACACCCCACATTGGAGCATGCGAGAAGACGATAGACATACGCTGTTGATGCGGTGAGACCGTTATCGACGAATGCATTTGTCGTGACATTACCCAAGGAGGTAAATGTATTCGCGGTACTGCCGCTGGCCAGACTACGCAAGACTTCGTAATAACTCGCGCCGCTCACTGCCGGCCAGGTCAGACTCACGCTGGTGGCGGAACTACTTTGAACACTCGCCCCCGTAATAGTCGCTGGTGGCGTCGCGCCGGCGTTATTGTTTGACGAAGACGTCGAACTTGACGTCGTTCCCCCGCCTCCGCCACCACACGCAGTGAGTGATACGACGGTGGCAAGAATCAGGGAGAGGCTGCGATTCACATTCATAGAGTGTTCCATTGCGCAAAAAGAGTGGCAGGCTTTATCGAGACCATCAAGGTCGAGTTTGAAGCGTAATTACTTTATTGAAAGCGTGGTATTGTACTTTGGTGCAACTAATTTTATAAAAAATACAATTTTACAGATGTTTTCATTTTGATCATGTCTATTTTTATTCATCTTAGTCGGTGATGACGTGAATGGTATTTTTTTATGATGCTTCGCTCTTTTTTTGCTTTTCGGCGTCATAATTCGGGTATGAATTCTTTAACAAAAAGCAGGCACAATATCGCTCGTGCCACGCCACATTCCATTCTTCCGCATCGCACTCAACAGTTCGTTCGTCGCGTAACGTATGGCATTGCGTTGTCATTCATTGCGCTGATGACGTGTGTTGTGCCAGCAACGACTTGTTTTGCAGCAACGCCCGAGGTCGAACTCGATAACATGACCTGGACAGAGGTGCAGCATCGACTTGCCAATGGTAGTACCACGGTCCTTGTTCCCATTGGTGGAACGGAACAGAGTGGTCCCTACGTTGCATTGGGTAAACATAATGTCCGTGCCTATTTACTCGCCCAACAAATTGCGCAACATCTGGGTAACGCCGTAGTGGCGCCGGTGATTTCTTATGTTCCTGAGGGAAGCATTCATCCACCTGCAGGACATATGCGATTTGCTGGCACTATTTCGATTCCGGATAGCGCGTTCGAAGCGATGCTGGAGGGGACTGCACGTAGTTTTAAGCAGCATGGATTTAAGCAGGTCATTTTTTTGGGAGATCATGGCGGATACCAAAAAAATATGCAAAAAGTAGCGAACCGACTTGACCGTGAATGGTCCAATGACCCTTCATGTCGCGTTGTTGCATTGAATGAGTACTACCAAGCTGTTTCAGTGACTTACGTCAACACCTTGCGGAGTCGTGGGTTTAGTATGGCGGAAATCGGCTTGCATGCCGGATTAGCAGATACGGCATTGACCATGGCGCTAGACCGCTCGTT
This sequence comes from Undibacterium sp. MH2W, assembly GCF_049340215.1. NCBI lineage: Bacteria > Pseudomonadati > Pseudomonadota > Betaproteobacteria > Burkholderiales > Oxalobacteraceae > Undibacterium > Undibacterium sp. MH2W. The sequence goes on from NZ_JBMPPA010000002.1 coordinate 566,751, forward strand.
AGTGCGTACCGATGCGTTATCCCATGCCGCAAAGCCGACCGAAGCAGATGGCGTGTATGGCGATCCTCGCCATGCCACTGAAGAACTCGGACAGCTTGCAGTTAAACAGATTATAGATGCGTCAGTCACCGCGATTAAACGTGTGTCTGCCGCCCGATAAATAAGATCACATTGAAGTAATGAGTCATTGGTATGTCTTTTAAATTAAAAAATAGTATTCGTACTGGTGCAGCTATCGCACTAGGTCTTGCAGGTCTTTATTTTGTGGGAGCGCGCGCGACACCAACTGTGCCTCCAGTCACCAAAATCACCACCGTTCCTGGTATGCCAGCCGTGGTGGATGCGCGTAATTTGTATAGCGAAACTGGCTCCACACACTTGAGTCCGCAAGTCAAAGACGATCTGGAACGGGTGTATGTTCCCAATTTACGCTCCAATGATGTCTCGGTGATTGATCCGCGTACGCTTAAAGTTGTCGATCGTTTTAAAGTTGGCAAGGCACCGCAACACATTGTGCCCTCATGGGATTTGCGTACCTTATGGGTCGCTAATAATGCAGAACGTCTCGATTCTGGTAGCTTAACCCCGATTGATCCGCGCTCTGGAAAACCTGGAAAAGCAGTCCCCGTTGATGATCCGTATAACTTGTACTTTACACCGGACGGCCGCTCCGCCATTGTTGTTGCCGAAGCCAAGCACCGCCTTGATTTCCGCGATCCGCACACGATGGCTTTGCAGTATGCGATTTCAACGCCGCAATGTGGTGGTATTAACCATGCTGATTTTTCTATTGATGGCAGTTATGCGATTTTTACATGCGAGTTTGATGGCAGTATCGCTAAGATCGATCTGAAAAACCGCTCTGTTGTTGGTTACCTCAAGTTGGCGATGCCTGCTACTCGTTTCAAAGATGTTCCTAGTCTCACGGGGCCTGGTGCGACAGAGATTTGTTCTTCTAAAAAGGGCATGCCGCAAGACATTCGCATCTCACCCGACGGCAAACGTTTTTACGTGGCTGACATGGAAGCCGATGGTGTTCACATCATCGACGGTGATGCGTTTAAAGAGCTTGGTCTCATTCCAACCGGTGTCGCTGCCCACGGCTTATATCCAAGCCGCGATAACACGAAACTGTATGTCGCCAACCGTGGCTCACATCTGATTCACGGCCCACGTAACGGCAAAGGCAGTGTCACGGTGATTGACTTCGCGAGCGGTAAAGTCGTGGCGCAATGGCCGATTCCTGGTGGCGGTAGCCCAGATATGGGCAACGTGAGTGCAGACGGACAATTTTTGTGGTTATCTGGACGCTACGACGATGTGGTCTACCGCATCGATACAGCCAGCGGTGCAGTGAATAAAATCGCCGTCGGTCAAGAGCCGCACGGATTAACGGTGTGGCCGCAGCCAGGTCGCTACTCGTTAGGACACACAGGTAATCTGCGCTGAGACAAGCGCTTTGCAGATGAAAAAAAGCCGGCAGAAGCCGGCTTTTTTGTGGGTGCTGCATCAGATCTCAATTATTTTTTACTTGCGACTTCGGTTGAAGCGTGTGGTGGAGTCACTTCACCTGCTTTGAAATCACTACGGTCAAAAGTTAAACTTTGACCAGATACCAAACGGATCCATTCTGGATAGTTGTATGCCGATCCATTGGAGTGATCAACAATCGCGCCAACACCGCCACCCAAAAGAATGTTACCGAACATGCTACCTGCGACGCGTGAGACCACGGTTGCGGATGCAGGATCATTGCCGTCTTTCTTGCAAATCACATTCAAATTAGAGCTGGAACGGTGGACGATGATACTGCCTGGTGTCGTGACATTGACACTTCCGGAATCGTTAGTCAGGCTGCATTGCGCACCTTCAACTGGCGTACCGTTTGCCGCCACGGTCTCTACGCGGATTGCTTGCGTCGTGCCGTTTGAAACAGATGCACAACCAACTAATTGTAATCCGATAGCCCCTACCAACCCCAATGTGATGAGTTTCATAAATTTTTCTTTTCAATTAATTATAAAAAATAAGACCTGTTTTTCAGGCATCTTATTGTTATAGAAATAATTTGACATTGCAATATATGAAACTATAAATAGCAATAATTTCTTACGAAATGTTACCCAAACTGTTGTTTGTTGATGTTGCTCTATCAACGGATGTAGAGAAGGCCATCACAAAAATCCCCGGTTGCAGACCGGGGATAATGAGGGAGGAATGAGACGATTAATTGGCTGGCGTACTTGGATGATCAGCATGACTATCTTGATGCCAATCGCGGTGATGATGGTGATGCCAACCATGATGCCATCTTCTATGCTCATGCATCGCCATCATATGATGTGCAATCTCGTCGAATTTTTTACGTTGTTCAACACTGAGACTCGCTTGGAGTTTGCTGGTGGCGTCTGCGAGTGCTGCAAGCCTTTTCGCATGTTCTGCGGCCATATCGGCGTGGAAACGAGCGATGGTCGCCGCATCGGCGGTGGCATCAGGATGCGCTGCTGGTGTTGGTCGTGTCATTAAGACGGCCGTATATGCTTGCCAGTCTGCATCCTGTGATGCATTGATACCGATGTGGGCGGCCATTTTTTTGAGGTGTTCAGCGCGCATTTCTTCGTGGTGCTTCATCCACTCTTGCCGCATCGTTTGAGAGGCGCTAGTGTCTGCGGCAAATGCAGAACCTGAACAGTTACTTGCGATGGCAACACCTATCGCTGCTGTTGCCACTAAACGGGAAAAAACAGATTTTATTTTCATGAGAAAACTTTCAGTTAAATGCTGTTAAGAACAACTTTCGTCATTGGCATTACCAGCGACGGTGACCATAAAAACCAAAGCCGAGACCAACGCTGACTCCAATCGGAGGGGCATAGTAGTAAGGGCGTTGAACATAAACGACATCTGGATTGGCCTGTACGATGACCGTGTTGGGCGCAACATTCACATTGTTTGCCTGCAGAGTTGGAATCGCTGGGAATGCGCCTTGATCTGTCACATGAACTGGTACCCAATCACCTGGATCGTTGCTCAGGCTCGTGTTGTATTGACGCCCTGCATATTCATAATTCACGTTATAACCAATGATGCGGTTCTGCATGACTTGTTGAAGATGGCAGCGTTGCACATTTTGCGTCACGGGCACCGCATTTTTACTTTCAACATTGTCTCCAACGATGCTGCCAGCAATCGCACCAGCGACCGTTGCAGCCGCTTTACCGCTTCCGCTTCCAACCGTATTTCCGAGCAGCCCGCCAGCAACCGCGCCAATGACACCACCTGCTCCAGAATTGACTGGCTGTACCTGAACCGTACTATTTTCACAGACCTGCTGTTGGGCTGGAACGGTTCCCATGATTTGCGTTTTAGAAACGACATGGGCAAATTCCTGTGCACTAGCCATCTGCGCTGCGCAAGCTAAAGCAACTAAACTCACAATCAATTTCATGATGATTTCCTTCCAAACAAACAAACCCAAACCTTGGTAAGTGCGTATCTTCGTGCAGCAATTCTTTTGCTGTTGATCGCATCATGCCGTCTGATTGTTTCTCAGGAATTTCGTAACGAATGTGAATGTAACCTAGCGTACAGAGGCTGAAATAAACGAGGATGGAAGTGCTTCTCACGTTACAAACAGCGACGAGAGGCATGCACTTCTATTTGTTGTTGTGACGTCCTAATTCGCGTCATTGCGCTAGGTAAATGAATATCCCCAAAAAAAATGACAGTCTTCGCGGAGAGACTGTCATTAAAAGGAACATGCCAATGATGGACAAATTGGCTAAGTCATCTTAGCTCACATCCAGCTACATTTTTATCGCTTTAAATTGGCGTCATCAAGTCCAATTCTTTAGCTAGTAGGATTTTTGTCGTTACGTCTGATGATCTTGTTTAGCGCTTCGTTGGATGGAGTTGCGTGAGGCATGTCCGGAAACATCGTGACATCGGATTTTGTTATCTGCACTTATCGATGTTTTCTACCAAGAATGCTGTGAAGCGATGTAAGACCATGGAGAAATAGGAGCAAGTGAATGGATCGTTACAACTATCAACGCTATTTAATTTAAAACAACGAGAATAAGTAACGCATCTTTGTAACATGAGTTCTGGGTGATACGTTCATTACCCAGATACAAAACGTTGAAAAGATGGTTCTTTGACGAAGCTGAGTGTTAGCGATTTCTTTTCATGACGTTTTTTCCCTTTTAGCTACCTTGGATCGAAGTCATGCCTTTTCCGTTTCAGAATTTTCTCAAGAAAATGTTCAGTAACTTTCGGCGTATTGCTCGCATGACTAAAAACGAACATTCGGTCGAAGATCTACAAAGTGAATCTTGGATCATTGCGAATGAGATCAGCGATCAGCGTGGGTTTCAGATTGATTTTTCGAATGTCGAGGATGAACAGTTGCTGATGCGCTCTCTGTTCGTGAAACATGTCAGGCGTGGCGACTGGCGCTTAAGAAGGGCTGTTCGTATTGATCAAGAAAGCGTTCACAATGATACTGAGCTCGATTGGGTCAATCTCTTACCGGCTGAAAAATCGTCTGATCCACTCGTCTCTTTGATTGATCGAGAAGAGGGGTTTGAACTGAATCAAATGCTATACGCCAGCTATTCGGAAGCGACTGCCTATATCAAGATCTTCGACGTTTTTGATTTTGATCGTCAGAAAATCTGTCGCCATTTATTGGTTAGCAACGAGACCTTACTAAAACGTTTCAGGCTTGCCGCGAAAGTAGTCCGTATTCAACCTTCTTTATTTGATCGGGTAGAATCGATTCCTGATGATTTTCGTGTAATGCCTGGTAAAGCATTTCGATCCGACGTCGATAATGATGCTGGTCCAACTGTCAAACAGCTCGCGTGGACATTTTGAAACAAAGAACTTCGTTTTGAAAATGATGAATGTTTTCAGTTTATATCGTGTTGATGTTTGAACGAAAACTGAGCGCTCGTTGATGTCACCCAAACGAAGCGCATAAAGTGGTCGGCCAGCTAGCTCGGGAGCATGCATTTCCCGAGCTAGTGACGTTAAAGGACGTTGATTTACTCGCCAATCCCATGGGCTTGCTGATCAGCATGGTAGCTAGAGCGAACCATGGCGCCGACGGCAGCGTGGGCGAAGCCCATTTTGTAGGCTTCTTCTTCGTACATTTTGAAAACGTCAGGATGGACATAGCGACGTACTGGTAAGTGGTGGCCACTTGGTGCGAGATACTGGCCGATGGTCAGCATGTCGACGTTGTGGGCACGCATGTCGCGCATGACTTGCAATACTTCTTCGTCTGTTTCTCCGAGTCCCACCATGATGCCGGATTTGGTTGGTGTGTTCGGGTGCATTTCTTTGAAGCGTTTTAACAGATTCAACGAGTATTCGTAGTCAGAACCTGGACGGGCTTCTTTGTACAAGCGCGGTGCTGTTTCCAAATTGTGGTTCATCACATCGGGCGGTGCCATGTTCAGAATTTCTAAGGCACGGTCCATGCGACCACGGAAGTCAGGCGTCAGAATTTCGATGCGGGTATTTGGTGACAATTCGCGGATTTTGCTGATGCATTCGGCAAAATGGGCTGCGCCGCCGTCACGCAGATCATCACGATCAACGGACGTAATCACAACGTAACTCAGTTTGAGGTCTGCAATCGTTTTTGCCAGATTCGCTGGTTCATTGACATCGAGTGGATCTGGGCGGCCATGACCGACGTCGCAGAATGGGCAGCGACGGGTGCACTTATCACCCATGATCATGAAGGTGGCGGTACCTTTGCCAAAGCATTCGCCGATATTCGGGCAAGAGGCTTCTTCGCAAACCGTCACGAGATTGTTTGCACGCAGAATATCTTTGATTTCATAAAAGCGCGTCGTTGGGGAACCTGCTTTGACGCGAATCCAGTCTGGTTTCGGTAAGCGCTCCATGGGCACGATCTTAATTGGAATACGCGCAGTTTTACTCGCGCCTTTTTGCTTTTCAGTCGGATCGTAAGCGGCTGTGGCCGCGTTGCTGGTATCAGCGGGAGAGACGGGAGTATTTTCGGTTGTCATGGTACGGAGCGGTATCGAAAAATTCAGAAAAATTCAATCGGTTGCAGACAGTAAGTCTTGCAATTGTTGTGCGAGGGTCTGTTGCACGTCAGCCAGTGGCACCTGGATGCCCAGTGTTTTCATATCTACGGTCGCAAGGCCTGCATAGCCGCAAGGATTAATCCACGAGAAGGGCGCCAGGTCCATATCGACATTGAGCGACACCCCGTGATAAGTACATCCGTTGCCGCGCACCTTCAGGCCCAGTGCGGCGATTTTTGCGCCTTTAAATGGCCCGTGACTTACATAGATGCCTGGTGCGCCCTCTTTGCGTTCACCGTCCAGATTATACGCCGCCAGGGTGTTAATGACGGCTTGTTCAATCTGGTGAACGAATTCGCGGGCAAACAAGCGTGCTTTGGGATGGCTGCGGCGTAAATCCATCATGAGATAAATAACAACCTGGCCTGGCCCATGGTACGTGACTTCTCCACCACGGTCGGTTTGCACGACAGGAATATCGTGGGCCGCTAATACATGCGACTGATCCGCCCCGAGACCCAGTGTAAATACCGGCGGGTGTTCGACGATCCAAAATTCGTTAGGCGTGTTGGCATCGCGGGCATCGGTAAACGCGCGCATCGCATCGAATGTCTGCTGGTAAGGCTCAAGGCCACGGTGCAGGACGAGGGGTGTAGTGGAAGAAGTGCTGGTTTGCATAGACCGCTAGTTTAACATTCCTGACCTACGGATGTCGTTTTTCCTGCGGGATATCTTGTGGCAACAGCTGAAATTCGACGCCAATCAAAGATGGGCATTGGTTGGCGTCGTGTTATCTGAACAACCTTGCTGATTGCCTGATGGTATTAAGCGAAAGCGTGGGACAGCTTGTGGGTGAGCTTTTGAAAGTAAGCGCCCAATGCAAAGTCGTTTTGTTTGCGCATTGCTGGTGCAGTCACTGTTTGAAGTTCAATCAGACTCGTTTGCTGATCTGCCTCTACGACGACCATGCGATTTGCTGGGATGACAACTGTATCGTCGTCATTGAGCCAGAAATCAGATTCATCTCCAGCGATGGTCAGCCAAACACGGCCGGATACAACGCGAATTTTACGGTCCACTGGGGAAACGCCTGAGAGTGCTTTGCCAGTAGTGATTGTGTACGATTGGTTTGCGAAATTATTTGTCATTTCCATGCTCCTTGTATGTGCAGCAAAAAATCACACATTCGTGATCTCCAGGGGGAAAATCCAATGCTGCATTGCGATGTTCACATTGTAGGTGCTTGTGAAAAAGAAACAAAACGAGAAATTTTGGCTTTGCTTGCTAATAAAATTAGCATTATTATGCATAGAGTTAATGACGGATATATGAAAAATGGATATCAGAAAATTGCCTAATTTAGCAGCACTGCGCGCCTTTGAAGCAGCGGCCCGCCACCAAAATTTTTCGAAAGCGGCCGAAGAGATCCATTTAACGCACGGTGCTGTCAGTCATCAAGTAAGGGCGCTGGAGGAAGAGCTTAACGTGGAGCTGTTTGCGCGCCATGGCAAGCGTCTCGTGTTGAATGCTGAAGGAGAGCGCTATGCCGCAGCGATACGTCTTTGCTTACAGAATCTCGTCGAAGCAACGGAACAGTTGCAAAAACGCAATCAACAAAAGCGCCTTGGGGTGACTTCATTGCCGTCTTTTGCTGCCCGATGGTTATCGCCGCGTCTGGGGCGCTTTATTGAGCATTATCCGGACTTAGAGGTCAGTTTACAGTCGAGTAATCAACTTGCCGATTTCTCGCGTGATTCGATTGATATTGGGATTCGTTTTGGATTGGGTAACTATCCTGGTTTGGTGTCCGAATTTTTGATGGGTGATACGTATTACCCTGTCGTTAGTCCTCGCTACCATGGCGGGCAATTGCCGCAAAGCCCGGCAGAACTGGCCGCATCTCATTTACTGCGTTGCGAGGAAGAACCGTGGGAGCCTTGGTTCCGCGCGGCTGGCTTGGATAACGAAGAGCCGACTAATGGCTTGGTCTATCAGGATGCGTCGATTCTCGCTCGTGCTGCGGTGGATGGACAAGGGATTGCGCTTGGACGTCATGCGATTGTGCAATCCGATATCGAAAGCGGCCAGCTCGTTCGCTTGTTTGATATTGATATTCCGAGTCCTGTTTCTTATCACTTGGTCTACCAAGAGCAAGCATTGCAGAAGCCACAAGTGAGAGCGTTTCGTGAATGGCTCTTGAACGAAGTGGCGATGGCAAAACGTTGATTGTCGATGACTTACTGCTTACGCAATCATGACCCGCGTTTTGATTTTTTCCAAGGTTGCTTGCATCGCTTCGGGCAGGGGCTGGTCTGTAAATAAGGTATCGATTTGAGACATATGACCCAATTTGACGAGCGCAGGGCGGTCAAACTTCGAATGATCTGCCGCTAAAAAGACGGTTCTTGAATGCTGAATGATGGCGTCCGAGACGCGTACTTCGCGATAATCAAATTCGCGTAGAGTGCCATCCATTTCGATCCCAGAAATGCCGATGATGCCGAAATCGACTTGGAACTGTTTGATGACATCCACCGCAGCTTCCCCCGTCAACCCGCCATCTTTCGGGCGAACAACACCACCCGTCACAATGACCTCGATATCTTGATAGTTGCACATGATACTGGCGACGTTCATGTTATTCGTAATGACGCGTAAGTGGCGATGATTAGACAATGCACGCGCAATCTCTTCCGTCGTTGTACCGAGATTAATAAAGAGCGTTGCGTGATCGGGGATATGCTTTGCCACCAGCGCTGCGATACGGCGCTTTTCTTCTGGAAGCAAGGTCTGGCGTGCTTTGTACGCCATATTCTCCGCACTCGACAACAAGCCCGCACCACCATGAAAGCGGCGCAGCAAGTTCATATCCGCCAACAAATTAATATCGCGGCGGATTGTTTGCTGCGTGACGCGGTATTGCGCTGCCAGTTGTTCAACCGATGCAAAGCCATCTCGCTGTACGCCGGCCAGTAATTCTTGCTGACGCAGATTCAACGATGGAGTGAATGACTGGTCATATGGCGTGGATGGCGGAATAGACATGGGCAAAGTTCCTAGCGCGACAAAAAAAGTAATGGAATGCAAGGCTGGAATATACATGATGATCGGATGAATATTCAAATTGAAACGTGTTCACGCACGTATAAATCGGATCCTTTTCATCCTGTTGTCATCCCGTTGTCATCGTGCCTGATGTTTGAGGCGCAATAGGACGTGAAGCGGCGAGGGGTGGAGGCATTGGTATATTTGCTGAAGCAATTGCACTCAATGTTCGAAAGCGAACTTGAAAATATTCGTTTGATGATTTATGATCGTTTTAAAACATGAAATGAGATCATGAATCGCAATTAACGCGGTTGCACGTTTGATGAACAATCGGATGCGCTGTCGAATTCGCTATCGAATTAGTTATCGATATGGGCATTGATAAGACGCAATGAATGCTGACGATCAGCGAACGAATGGCGTGGATTCATGAGCGTAGAATGGCGTTCATCTTCGTAGTCGTTCTGGGTTTCAATCTTATTTCCCTCTTCTTAATGATTTTTCTTAATGGAAATGGTGGTTTGGTGTCATGACGGACGATCTGCATTACGATTTGCTGGTGGTGGGCGGTGGTATTAACGGTGCTGGCATCGCGCGCGATGCCGCCGGCCGTGGATTGCGTGTCTTGCTGTGTGAAAAGAATGATCTTGCTGGTCATACTTCCTCGGCAAGTACCAAGCTTATTCATGGGGGATTACGCTATCTGGAATACTACGAGTTCGGACTCGTACGTAAAGCACTGAAGGAGCGTGAGGTACTGCTCCGCGCTGCGCCGCACATTATCTGGCCGTTACGTTTTGTGATGCCGCATGTGCCCCATTTGCGTCCGGCGTGGATGATCCGTCTCGGTCTCTTCTTGTATGATCATCTCAGTCAACGTGAGCTTTTACCCGGTTCTCGTGGCCTGAATTTAAGGGCCAGCCCCTTCGGCGAACCACTACATGATCGTTTACAACAGGGCTTTGTGTACTCGGATGCATGGGTAGATGATGCTCGGCTTGTTGTTCTGAACGCGATGGATGCGCAAGAACGAGGTGCACGAATTTTAACGCGCACCAAACTTCATTCGGCACACCGAGAGGCAGGTGTCTGGCAAGCGACACTGATCAAAGATCAACAGACAGAGATTCAGGTCTCCGCGCGCGCTATCGTCAATGCCGCTGGTCCATGGGCGACCGACTTACTCCATCAGCAATTACATCAGACCGCAAGAAACGATGTGCGGCTGGTTAAGGGAAGTCACATTATTGTGAAGAAAATGTTTGCGCACGATCACGCCTACATTTTCCAGAACCCCGATAAGCGAATCATCTTCGCGATTCCTTACGAACAGGAATTCACCTTAATCGGCACGACGGATCTGGAGTATCGGGGTGATCCAGGCGCAGTGACGATTTCGTCGGACGAAGTTACTTATTTGTGTGAATCAGCTAATCGCTATTTCAAACAGCATATTGGAGCGGAGGACGTCGTTTGGACGTATTCTGGTGTGCGTCCTTTGCTGGAGCAAGAAGAGGCAGATAACCCGTCTGCCGTCACGCGGGACTATCACCTTGAGCTTGATACCCATGGCGATCAGGCAGCATTGCTATCTGTCTTTGGAGGGAAAATCACGACTTTCCGTTGTCTCGCGCAAGAAGCCGTCGACATGCTGGCACAGCCTTTAGGTATCATGAAAGGACCTTGGACAGCGACTGCGTCCTTACCAGGCGGAGACATTCCTCAAGCTGATTTCAATGGCTTTTTGCAACGCTTTCAAGCACAGTTTTCTTGGCTTCCTGCCCCACTGGCACGTCGATATGCGCGTAGTTACGGAACGCGCGTCACAACCTTGCTGGCAAATTGTCACAATATGGCAGATCTAGGGGAAGAACTGACGCCGGGTTTACATGAGGCGGAGGCGCGATATTTGGTCAAGCACGAATGGGCAATGACAACGGAAGATATCCTGTGGCGCAGAACGAAGTTAGGATTACATGCCACCCATGAGCAGAAAGCAGCACTGCAGTCAGCCATTGACCGTTTGCTCGCTCTGCATTCATGATTACCGTCTGTGTTTAAAAAGAGCGCTTCCATGCGTTGAACCGTGAACGCCGCCATATCGGCAATATGAACGACAACAACGACAACAACGACAACAACGACAACAACAACAACGACAACAATACAACCAATAAAAATAATAACGACGCACTTTGATGGAGAAGACAACGATGAGTGGGCAATATATTTTGGCGTTAGATCAAGGCACCACCAGTTCACGCGCGGTGCTGTTCGATCATGACGGTAACGTCGTATCGGTTGCGCAAAAAGAGTTTCAGCAAATCTATCCGCAACCTGGGTGGGTGGAACACGACCCGCAGGAAATCTGGTCAACACAGGCAGGTGTCGCTGCGGAGGCAGTGGCACATGCAGGCCTCACCGGTGGATCCATCGCCGCTATTGGTATCACTAATCAGCGAGAAACGACGATTGTGTGGGATCGCCATACTGGACGCCCACTCTACAATGCGATTGTCTGGCAAGACCGTCGTACCGCAGAATTTTGCGATGAATTGAAACAGCAGGGGAAAGAGGCGTCTGTCCGTGCGAAGACTGGCTTACCGATTGATGCTTATTTTTCAGCGACCAAAATCCGGTGGATTCTCGATCACGTTGAAGGTGCGCGCGAACTTGCATTGCAAGGACAACTCGCGTTCGGTACGGTTGATGCTTGGCTTGTCTGGAATTTTTCTCAGCGACAACTGCATGTCACTGATGTGACCAACGCATCCCGCACGATGCTATTCAATATTCATACCTTGCAATGGGATGAAGAGTTGCTGGCGCTGTTTGATATTCCGCGCAGTATGTTACCCGAGGTGCGTTCGTGTTCTGAAATCTATGGAAAAACAAACACCTCCTTATTCGCCTCTGAAATCCCGATTGCGGGAATCGCTGGCGATCAACATGCTGCGTTATTCGGACAAATGTGTACGCACCCTGGGATGGTCAAAAATACCTACGGCACGGGTTGTTTTCTGGTTATGCAAACGGGGAATACACCGATCGAATCAAAAAATAATCTTGTGACGACCATTGCTTGGAAAATCAGTCAAGAAGTGCACTATGCGCTTGAAGGCAGTATTTTTATTGGCGGTGCCGTTGTGCAATGGTTGCGTGATGGCCTCGGTATCATTCGTCAGGCATCCGATATTGAAGCACTAGCGCAGAGTGTTCCGCATAGCGATGGCGTCTACTTGGTTCCCGCTTTTGCTGGCTTGGGAGCGCCGCATTGGAATCCCCGAGCGCGTGGAAGCTTATTCGGTGTGACGAGAGGGACGACCTCAGCGCATATCGCCCGAGCCGCACTCGATAGTATTGCCTATCAGTCAGTGGACGTATTAAGGGCGATGGAGGCAGATCTGTCCGGGCCGATTACTGAACTGCGCGTTGATGGCGGAGCGGTTGCAAACAACCTCCTCATGCAATTTCAATCTGATCTTCTTGGCGTGGATGTCGTTCGTCCGCAAGTGACTGAGACCACGGCACTAGGGGCTGCGTATCTCGCCGGCCTCGCAGTGGGGTATTGGAAAGATCTTGAAGAATTGCAGCAACAATGGAAATTAAATCACCGTTTCACACCGCAGATGCCTCAAGAGGATGTGCACCATCGTATGCGCGGCTGGCAGCGTGCGATCAGAGCGAGTAAGGCTTGGGCTGATGATGTTTGATCGAAAGGCTGTCGTGGGTTCCGAGAGCAAAATGCGAGGAAACCCACAGCAGGCTTTGTTGAGTTTGTGACGTGGTTTTGTTACTGGGTGTTCGTTGCTTTAGGTTTGTTACCTGAGCTTGATCCCTGAACTTGATCCTTGAGTTTGATCTCTCAGTCTATGGCTTATAAAACAACTTTCACCATCGGATGTGCAGATAACTCACGATACAAGTTGTCGAGTTGTTCACGACTTGTTGCCCACACCGTGACAGTCAAGGCGAGATAAGTCCCTTTACTTGAAGGGCGCATTTCCAGCTTGCCTGCGTGAAATGTTGGATCATAAGTGGTTACCACTTCCACGATCGTTTGTGCAAACGCATCGTGCATCGCGCCCATGATTTTGATGGGAAATTCGCTGGGATAAACAATCAGACTTTCTTCTGGGGGAATGGGTTTCATTTCCATCGTGGTTCCTTTTCTATATGTCGTTGCACAGACTCGCTGTTGCTCACTGCTTGACGGACAGAGGCGCCTTGTTAGCGCCGCGTCCGTCATTGTGTCTGCGTTGGTTTGCGTCATTCCGCAGCACCAGTTCAAGAAATGAAACCGGATGGCAGGATGGCTTATGTCGCTTTGGCTTGCTGATAAGCTTGAAACAATTGTTGGTAAATGGGGCCAGGTTTGCCTTTTCCAATAGTCTGCTCGTCAATACGAACAACAGCAAGAATTTCTTTTGTTGCCGAAGAGAGCATGACTTCGTCTGCAGCAAACACTTCTTCTTTCGTGATGCGACGTGCCTCAAGGGGTATGTTCTGGGCGGCACATAATTCTTGAATGAGCCCGTAACGGATTCCCTCGAGAATCAGATTATCTTTTGGCGGACCGGCCATCACGCCATTTTTGACAATCCAAACATTCGACGACGAGGCCTCTGTCAGGTAGCCATCGCGAAACTGGATACTTTCAGTCACGCCATGCTCCGCAGCGTTTTCCGCCGCCAGCACGTTACCTAGCAGCGAGATCGATTTGATTTCACAACGCAACCAACGCTTGTCTTCCATTGACACACAAGCAACACCCTGTTCGCGTGCCGTCGCGGACGGTAAGACGATGGGGTTGGTCATGATGAACACAGTCGGTGTTGCCTCTTTCGGAAACGCGTGCGCCCGCTTCGCTACGCCGCGGGTTACTTGGATATAGACCATCTGATCATCCGCTTCATGGGCTGTCATCACTTGATCAATCAGCGAGAGCCATTCTTCTTTGCTATGCGGATTTGTTATACCTATCGCCGTCAGGCTGCGAAAAAGACGCGCGAGATGTTGGTCCGAGCGGAACATTTTTCGCTGATAGACAGGGATGACTTCATAAATACCGTCGCCAAAGATAAACCCACGATCAAGTACGGGGATTTTTGCTTCAGAGAGTGGCGTCAGGGAACCGTTAAGATAGACCAGAGGATCAGACATGATGATTTTTCCGTCAGTTGAAAGATGAAATCATTTTTGCACAGAATGCGCTGACGTATTATGCAAATAAAGCATGCAGATCGCACAGAAAGCTGCCATCAATATGCTTCAATATAGAACAACGCCCCGGCAGGACGATGCTTACCGGGGCGTAATGTGTTGTGTGCAGTCGCAATGCTGCACACGGTTCTGCTTGTTATTTAAGCATTAAACGGATCGAATCCCAAGCACGTCCAAAAATACTCGCTTGGTCGACTTGTTCCATTGCCGTTACTGGGAACTCGGCAACAGGCTTGCCGTCAAGCATCATTTTGACGGTACCCACTTTGCTGTTTAAAGCGATAGGGGCGATCAGAGGATCTTTGCGTTCCAAGGCTGGTTTGAGTCGCGCAGCAGAGCCTTTTGGTAATGTGACATACAGATCATGATCAAAACCAATTTTGACTTGTGCTTGCGAGCCTTTCCAGACTGGCGGGGTGTCGAGTGTCTGACCTTTGGCATACAGTTTGACCGTGTCAAAATTGAGGTAGCCCCAGTTCAATAATTTCAGGCTCTCTTGTGCGCGGATTTGGTCGCTGTCAGCACCGGTAATCACGGAGATCAGACGACGCTGTCCGCTGCCGTTTGGACGGTTAGCAGAAGAAATTAAGCAGTATTTTGCGGATTCGGTATGACCAGTTTTCATACCATCGACGGTTGGGTCCAGCCACAGCAGACGGTTGCGGTTAGGCTGTGTGATCTTGTTGTACGTATAGCTTTTGGTGCTGTAGTACGTTTTGTAAAAAGCCGGGAAATCGTTAATCAGGCGTGCTGCTAACACGGATAAATCACGGGCGGTGGAATAGTTCTCAGGGCTAGGCAAACCATGTGGGTTGGCATAGTGCGTTGACTTCATGCCAATTCGTTCCGCTTGACGGTTCATTTGGACGACAAAGGCTTCCTCGCTTCCTGCGACAGCCTCAGCCAGTGCGACGGCGGCATCGTTTCCGGAATCGACGATCAATCCATACAATAATTCATTGATTGTCACTGGTTTATTGGGCTCAATGAACATTTTTGAACTGCTGGAATCGACCTTCCAGGCGTGGGGTGAGACATTCACACTTTGGTTCAAGTCGAGTTTTTTCTCATTGAGCGCAGTAAATACCAAATACGCAGTCATGATTTTTGTCAGCGATGCTGGCTCGATGCGCATGTCAGGCTCTTGCGCAGCAATGACTTGGCTGCTGGTGACATCCAAAAGTAACCATGAACGTGCGGCAATCGTTGGTGTAGGGAGAGATTGGGCCATCGCAGCTGACATCGTCAGCAAGGAGGCGGCAACGGTAGCGAGAAATTTTTTCATTGATGCAACTTATAAAAATAAAAACGGAAATCGGTAGCGCCAGAGCGGATCTGATGGCGCAGGCGGTGACAGCGCCTTATGTTTTATCCCACAAACTAGTCACTAATTGCTTGATGTGATGGAGACGCCGATGGAAAAAATGATCCGCGCCAGGGATGACGGTGACGGGAATATCCTGTGGTCGTAGCCAGTCAAGCACAGCCGATAACGGAATCGTGTCATCGAGCTCACCATGGATCAAAATCGTATTAGCGGGAATATCAGGCATCGCCCATTTACCGGCTGCAGCACCGACCAGTACCAGACGGTCAGCCGCTTCATTATTGGCGATCAGACGCTGTTGCAGACAGGATTGCACAAACGTGCCGAAGGAAAAGCCTGCCAGAGCGACAGGCAGACCAGGAAACCGCTGACGCATGTGCGCTAAGAGCAACGCCATGTCATCCGTCTCACCGACGCCGGCATCGTGGACGCCAGCCGATTGACCCACACCGCGAAAATTCATCCTCACGGTGGCATAGCCGAGCCCAGTAAAAGTCCGCGCCAGTGTTTGGGCGACTTTGTTGTCCATCGTGCCACCATAGAGTGGGTGAGGGTGGGCAACGAGTGCCAAGCCAATCGGTGTTGCGAGGGTGTCAGGATCAGGCAAGTCAAGCGCGCATTGCAGAGGACCGACTGCACCGTCGATCAGGAAATGTTCAGTATGGGCATTCATGAATTGGGTAATTTCAAACGTTCAACGATACCGCCGCCAATCAGGTCAACATCAATAATTTCATCGATATCGGATTGATCCACGAAGGTGTACCACGTCCCTTGTGGATAGACGACTAATACCGGACCCTCTTCGCAACGGTCAAGGCAACCCGCTTTATTGATGCGAATTTTGCCATGTCCATTCATATCTAGTTGCTTCACCCGACGCTTGGCATGCTCTTGGGCTGCTTGCGCTCCCCGATCAGAGCAGCAAGGACGACCGTCCTCGCGTTGATTCATGCAAAAAAACACATGTTTTTGAAAATAGAGTGGTTCAGACATGATGATGTTTTCAGTAGTTGGGGCGATGGGGTATGCCAGCTCACGCTGACATACCGATTCAACCGCTATGATACTGCAAACTAGCGCCCTTCCGGACGTGGCTTGCGTAACAAAGCCCATATCGCAAGAAATGGCCAGAATAAGGCTAAGAACTGTGCGGCCCCATTAAAGTTCAAAAATTTTCCCTGCACCCAAGCCTGCATCGTCACTTCAAAATACGGGTTGTCTGGTAATAAATTAACGACAACAAGAGAAATCAACAGCAACATGATCGCGAGACGTTTCTGAACATGGACGGGGGCAAAAGAAAACCCGTACAACATAATCATGCTAATCATCAGACCACCACGTGCACCTGGCGTGAACCAAGCAAATGCATATTCTGGATTGAACAACAGGGCACTTGCCAGTGATTTACAAACGACCGCCAAAAGCAGTAATAAAAGCGACAACATCATTTTCGGTGCGTGGCGATTGAGAAGGCTTAGGCAAATTAAAATCGCTCCCGTACAGCCACATGCAGTGATGAATGCCTCTGCCAGCAGGTAGATATCCGCATTGGGCTCAATACCCTGTAAAAAAAAGGCGCTGAGATCAATGTCCATATCAAAAAAAAGGCTTAATTTTTGAGAAATCAGCGGAAGAATTTCGCCCATCCCAAACAGATACGCTTGCGGGTAAAGCTGCGCCATGGGCCACAACCCTAAGATCACAATCTCACGGCTTGATTCCTGATAGGTCCATTGCTTGCGTAATAATTGCAGACGTCCTTTTTGCATAATCAAAGGTGTCAGCAGCGCACCAGCAATAGCGCCGAGGGTGGCACCGCCAGCGTTGGTCAGAAAGTCTAATAAGGAGGTCACACGGCTGGGAATAAAATATTGCACCAGCTCCGCCGTCGCCGAGACCGTTGCGCCGAATACTACCGCAACGACCACCGCCCACCAGCGGTGAATGCGAGGATACAAGGCAAAAACAATGAGTGCGCCGAATGGGATGTAGCCAAGAATATTGGTCGTGACATCAAACATAGTCCAATATCGAGGCCATGCACGTATGACATCCGGTAGTGCTGACAGGTTGTTGGCGCGCCAGCCGGTGAAGGGATACCAACTGGCATACAAAATTAAAAATAGATACGCCGCCAGACTCACCCGCGCAAACGGGGAACTACGCATATGTCGCTCTGTTTCTATTGTCTGAGGGGGTGTCGTCATCAATGACAGCTCGTTATGTTCTATCGTTTCGTCGTTGAATTACTTTGTCGTGACTTGTGTCAGCCATTGTTGGATGTCGTTAATGACGAGATCACACGCTTCTTGCATCGCGTGTGCCCCGCCCGCGGCATCGGCTGTTTTTCCAGCCACCTGCCGTGTGAACTGACGTTGTCCAAGAAGGACATTCCCTTTTGTGAGCATCGCACGCAGACTGACGTGGGCATGGTTGTCAGACAGGGTGTTAAAGACATGAGAAAACTCATCGATCTCGATGCGTAAGACGGGTACGCCGTTGATACTATCGTTGGTCGTCATGAGTTGGAGACCACTCGAAACACTTTGTATTTTCAAACGCTGTGCAAACAACTGCGCTGGGGGCGTGCTCCATCGCGCATTGGCATAGGCTTTCAACTGTTGACTATTGTCGTAATTGAGTCGATACCACATCGCAGTGCTATCCAGTGGCGGTGCGACGGCAATCTCAGCGAGTGCGATAGTGAAAGGTTTTTTTCCACTCATGACACCTGCTTCGGCTTGGTGTCCTTGTACGTCTTTGGTATCAACGAGCCCAAAGTCGTATTGTTGCCGTTGTACGGCATTCGTGCTCGCACAGCCGCCGATGATGCTCGCGATGACCATCAGCATGGCCCCCTTGATATAAACGCGACGTAGCAGGGGCATAGAGTGACTTATCGAACTAAGACGAAACATAGATTCTCCTTTATTGTGGAGCAGACGCTGGCGCAACAAAACCGGCCTCGCCGGGTCCTGGTGCGGCAGGTGGATTGCCAAATAAGATACTTTGTGGACGCTCATTCAAATTCTCAGTCGTACGATTGAGAAGGCGCAACGATGTGCGTGCTTCGCCGGTCAGTGTCTGAATACGCGGTAAGGTTTCTGTCGTCACGCTATGCGTTAATTGGTCTAATGTATTGTTGAAATGCGCAATCGGACCATCGGATGCCTGTAACTGTCGACTCAATTGATTGATATTTTGTGTGAATTGACTCGCATCGGCAGAGAGGTTATTGATTGACTTGAGCGTTGATTGTGTCTGATCAATCAAACCGGGAAGCTTACTCAGACTCGGTGCAATTTGGGCAGGCACCGCACCCCATTGGTCGGCGGCTTTGCTAAAGTGATCAATTGTTGCCAGAAGCGATGCAGGGTTATCAGGATCGAGCAAGTGATTGATGCGTTGTGTGAGCTCTTGTGTTTGATTCAAGATCGCGATGCCACGTTGTTCTAAAGTTTGTAAAACGCTGGAACGTAAAGGAATCTGCGGCAAGGCGTCTTTATTCTGGCTGTTAGCGAGCAAGGTCGCACCCGGCTGCTTATCGTCATCTAGCTGAACGAAAGCGATGCCGGTTACCCCTTGGTATGCAAGCGTAGCAAAGGTGGCCGTCGTGACGGGCGTTGTTGGAATGACTTCAATGCGCAGCAAAATCTGCCCAGGTACTTGGGTACTAAAATTAATGTCTGTCACATTACCGACTTTGATACCTTTGTAGCGCACAGCAGCTTGCAGATTTAATCCTGAGACCGACGAGGAGGTCACGATTTCGTAAGGGACGCGTTGAATCTTATCGTGTCCTAACCAAAAAGCAAAAAAGCAAGTAATCGTGATCAGCGCGATGGTAAAAAAACCAGCAATAAGGGCGTGAGATCGGTTTTCCATACATTTCCTATTGCCCCGCTGGGGCCATGACTTCCATCGCGCGGACACCACGTCCGCCGAGGAAAAAACTGTCGATAAATGGGTGAGGGAAGGCGACCACCTCTTGCGGTGTGCCGACAACGATCACGCGCTTTTCTGCTAAAACAGCAATCCTGCTGGACAGCGCAAATAAGCTATCGAGATCATGGGTGACCATGACAACGGTCAACCCCAGCTGCCGGTGCAGCGACAGAATTAATTGTACAAAGCTATCTGAACGGTCGGGATCCAAACCGGCCGTAGGCTCATCAAGGAATAACAACTGCGGATCAAGTGCGAGTGCGCGTGCCAAGGCAATCCGTTTAACCATCCCACCCGATAAATCAGAGGGCATTTTTCGGGCGTGTTCAAACGCGATATCGACCATTTGTAGTTTCAGGTAGACAATATCGGTGATCAATTCTTCAGGCAAGGTGGTAAATTCACGCAGTGGTTGAGCGACGTTATCAAACACACTGAGTGCCGAATAGAGCGCACCATGTTGAAACAACATACCCGATCGCTTTCGCAGGTAATTCAAATGCCCTGCCTTGGGGGCATGAATATTCTCATGAAAAACGTTGATTTGACCGCGTTTGGGAAGTTCTAGCCCCAGCATCTGGCGCATCAATACGGTTTTCCCTGTGCCAGAGCCACCAACGATCGACAAGATCTCCCCGCGCCGCACTTGTAATGCCAGATTATCGTGCACGACAGTACGTCCGAATTGTGTTCGCAATCCTTGAATGTCGATAATGTTGTCTGGTTCCATGCGTCAGTACCCCGCTTTACTAAACATAATCGCAAAAAGCGCATCGGCAATAATCACGACAGTAATGGCGGTAACAACGGCGCTATTGGTGCCGCGCCCAAGACTTTCCGTATTAGGCTCAATGCGCAAGCCAAAGTGGCAGGCAATGAGGGCGATCAGCAAACCGAAGCTTGCCCCTTTTCCGAGACCGATCCAGAAGTTCAGTAACGGAACGGCTTCGGGCAATTTATAGATAAAAAATGCAGGCGACATGCCGAGTAAAGCCTCTGCAGAAATCATGCCACCGATGAGTGCCATGATGTCCGTCCAGATGATCAATAGCGGCATAGCAATAATGAGCGCGAGTACTTTAGGCATGATCAGGCGAAATCCGTGGGGTATGCCCATGACACGCATCGCATCGAGTTCTTCGGTGACCCGCATAACACCTAGTTGCGCTGTAATCGCCGAACCAGATCGTCCTGCCACCAGAATCGCAGCGAGCATTGGACCTAGTTCCCGGATAATGCTCATGCCCAGCAAATTGACAATGTACAAGTCTCCCCCAAACGCGCGTAGCTGTTGCGCTGAAAGGTAGGAGAGCACGATACCAATCAAAATACCAACAAGCGCCGTAATCCCTAATGCTTGTGCACCCATGCGGTAGATGTTGGCGGAGATCTCTTTCCAAGGTCCCTTCATGGGATGCCTGATAAAACGCCACACATCCAGCATCAATTGCCCAAGCAAAGCAATGAAACTGAATAAATGATGAAAAAATCCCAGAACGCGATTGCCAAGCAACATCGTCCGTGTCAGACGCGGCTTGGGTGTAATAGGAAGTGGCATGGCACTCACGATGGCGAGACGTTCAAAAATGCCCTCGTGACTGGGTTGCATTATGAGAGATGGCGGACGTCGCTTCCCCCAAGCGCGCCACAGCGTTTGCGCGCCGATATGATCAAGGTTACTTAACTGACGTAAATCCCATTGGGCATCAGACCCAGCGGAGAGTGTTGCCAATTGGGCCTGAAGGGTGGCGAGCCGATCACCATGGGCGAGGGCATTGACCACCCACGCACCAGTGAGCGTAATGACTGTTTCATCGGAAACGCTTACAGCAATTGTGGGAGGAAGATCTGTGGGCATGCGATAAGTGTAAGCCAGATAAGCTTGTTGCTGCAATGGAGCGTTTTATCCTGTGATGCTGAGTCGAACAATAGACGCCGAATCGTTACTGATGAAATTGCTAAAGAGTAATTCTTAGCGCGGCATCGGGCAAGGTCTGGCCGCCGTGCCCGATCCATGCGCACGTTCATTTACTTTTCTTTTTTCGTTTTTTTGTTACCGGTTTTTTTGTAATCACTTCATGGCAAGCGCCCGTGATATCGGCATTATCGTAGTCGGTCCATCCATTGCTATCGACATAGCGAATATGTTTTTTGAGCTTGCTATTCAGAATGCTCCATTCAGGTTGTTCGTCTGGGAGGTGAATATTTCCCATATCAACCAGCGTATGGAAAACATTTTCAGTCGACAATTTGAATTGCTGATGTTTGCGTAATTGTTCAATCTTGTCCGGGAACTGTGTTTGATAGGCATCCGAGAACCAGATAAAAGACGGAATGTGAAATTCAAACTGTGTGTTATGTCCATGAAATGCTAACTGACAGTCGCCGTCGTAGAGCGTTTGCCCGTGATCAGACACGTACATCATTGATGTGAGTTGTTGACTGGCTTTGAGTCGTTGAATGACTTCAGCAAGAATGTGATCGGTGTACAAGACCGAATTGTCATAGCTGTTGTTTAACGCATCTTTATTGCTCAGATCAGTATATTCTGGGTCCACGATACCGAAGAGCGATGGTTGCCAACGATCAAAGGTTTTTGGATAGCGGTGGCTGTAGTTCCAGTGGTTCCCCAGCGTATGCAGAACGATGAGCTTTTTAGGGCGTGGATCCTGCATGGCGCGCATCAGTGGTGCCAATAAAACGTCATCAAAATTAGAGGTAT
Source organism: Undibacterium sp. MH2W (assembly GCF_049340215.1). Taxonomy (NCBI): domain Bacteria; kingdom Pseudomonadati; phylum Pseudomonadota; class Betaproteobacteria; order Burkholderiales; family Oxalobacteraceae; genus Undibacterium; species Undibacterium sp. MH2W. The sequence goes on from NZ_JBMPPA010000002.1 coordinate 589,087, forward strand.
TGGTGAACCCACCCAAATTGAGAAATTCGGTCACGTCGGCTTCGTTGGCAAAGGCGGAAACCGGGGTGTCAAATTTGCCGAAGCTCATTTGATTTGAAATCCAAAAGGTTTTGAACCCGGCTTCTTTGTAGGCAGTGAGGAAGGATTTTTCCGAAAATCCTGCCTTGAGTCCCATGGTGGCAGGCTTGCGCGAGATGATGATGGGGACAGATAAGCGGGTTGCTGTCACTGGCGTGACCATGTCTTTAAAGCTGACGAGATTACTCTCCGAGGCGAGCTCAGGATTGGTTTCACGTCGATATCCATTGAGACTCCAGCGATCAAAGCGGGAGGATTCTCCAATCACAAGCAAAACAGTTTGAGGAAGGGTTGGGTCGCCCTCCAATGTGGCATGGAAGCGGAAATTTCTGCTTTTCTCCGCCAATTGCTTGAGGTAGCTACGCTCCATCCAAAAATCGATAGCGTACGACACGAGACCAAAGGGCCACGTTTGCGTCATCACCTCTTCACTGTAAGGAATGTGTGCCCACGCCGGTAATTTGCCGGGACTTTTGACTAAACGGAGACGTAGTTGCTCTAACTGGGGATTCACAAAGGGAATCCCCTTCGTTTCTGTATTCACGACGACGCTTTCTGGTTCGTCTTCATCGCTTGCGTCCGATTTCGTTTGTGGTGCAATAGGGGTGGCTGCAATGCCGACCGAGTTGCCGTATTGCCAAATACCCGTACCAACCAACGCCACGGCAATCACGATCCAGCGCGAATAATGGCGCCACTCTAGCTCCGGTGTTGCTTTTGCCGCTCTTAGTAGCGCCCACCACCAAGTGACCAACCCGATCACGAGTAGCAACAATAGCCAAATTTTATGCCCTAAAAACTCCATCGCCTCAGATGGGCTTGTTTCGACGATGATGCCTAAGTGATGTGTCGAAATCCCTTGGCCGAAGTACATCCGTAAATAAATCTCCACGGGCGCCGCCAACATGGCAGGTAGCAACAAATAATGAAACCAACGCGGACGCTGCATCACCGCCCAGAAAACGATCCAAGCGATCACTTCGGTGACGAGTAATTGCCAACCATGGTTCAGTGGCTTACCGATAACGAGAGAAAAAAAGGCGACCGCGGACAGCAAACCATAGCTGCCTAGCAAGAAACACGTATTGGGTCGTAGTAAAAATTGCATTATTTGGTAGTCCGCCTTTCGCAGGCGAACGAATCAAGGGAAGAAGAGAGACGAACGTTGATTTCAAGCCCCTAGCCAATCCATCTAACCCATGAGGTGCATATCAATGAGTTCATCAATGGCTAATGCGCGAGATCAAAGCAACGAGCGAAAGCGCGACAATATAATGGATTTGTGCCCCAAACGGTGTGACTTTTCGTATCGCCAACAAATCGGAGCGTTCTGAGCGAAAAAGGCGGTGTGATCGTTCTATGTACGCTAGCAAGCGTGTGCGTTTCTTGACCATTTCATTGCTATCGATGCAAGGTTTTGCGGAAATACTTGATTTTCCGCAAAAGTTTCCTACTCTGAGAGACCGTATTTCATCACTTTAGTCAAGGTCTCTCCAGATAAAAAGCGTTGACAGGCTTGATCAAAGGGGCATAAAATTGCGAGTTCTCGATTTTGGGTTTGCACTTTTTAAATTCAGGCTTGCATACAAAATGCAAATGTGATGCCTAAAAAGCAGGCAGGTTCAGGTAGGTCTATCGGGCTCGTCTGAATATTCGGACGTAAAAAATGATTCTTAGTTCCCGGGCAACCGTTTCCGGGTTTATGTTTAACGTTGTATTTTGTTGGATTAAAAACGATGCCAACCATCAATCAACTGATTCGCCAACCACGTGTTTCCGCACGTGTAAAGAGCAAATCGCCGGCGCTGGAAAACAGCCCGCAGAAACGTGGCGTTTGCACCCGCGTTTATACTACAACTCCAAAAAAGCCTAACTCGGCTTTGCGTAAAGTTGCCAAAGTTCGCCTGACCAACGGTTTCGAAGTTATTTCGTACATCGGCGGTGAAGGTCATAACCTGCAAGAACATAGCGTAGTGTTGCTGCGCGGTGGTCGTGTTAAGGATTTGCCAGGTGTTCGTTACCATATGGTTCGCGGCGCATTGGATACCCAAGGCGTTAAAGACCGTAAGCAAGCTCGTTCCAAATATGGTTCTAAGCGCGCTAAGGCAGTTAAGAAGTAATTATCTCGTAATTTAATCTCCGTAAAATTTACGGATCAGTGTCGGTTCGGAATGAGCCGAGTAAGTGACCGGTTATGATGGCCTGTCGCGAGTGCCAGTAAAGTGTTATTTGGTGCTCAACTGAAGATTGAAAGGAATTGAAATGCCACGTCGTCGTGAGGTCCCGAAACGGGACGTATTGCCGGATCCAAAATTCGGTAATGTAGAAGTAGCAAAATTTGTTAACGTATTGATGTTGTCCGGCAAGAAGTCTGTTGCTGAAGGCATCATCTACGGTGCATTCGACCACATCCAACAAAAATCTGGTAAAGATCCATTGGAAGTGTTCGCTCTGGCAATCAACAATGCTAAACCACTGGTTGAGGTTAAATCTCGCCGTGTTGGTGGTGCAAACTACCAGGTGCCTGTAGAAGTTCGTCCAGTTCGCCGCTTAGCTTTGTCTATGCGTTGGTTGCGTGAAGCCGCTAACAAGCGTAGCGAAAAATCCATGCCACAACGTTTGGGTGGAGAGTTGCTGGAAGCCGCTGAAGGTCGTGGCGGTGCAATGAAGAAACGTGATGAAGTCCATCGTATGGCTGAAGCCAACAAGGCCTTCTCTCACTTCCGCTTCTAAGAGTAAGAGTAGGGAGCCTTTGTATGATATTTATGCAACGGCTCTGGCAAGTATTTTGAATCAGGCCGGGCGCGATTTTTACAAAAAAATTGCGCTCGGTTTTGTCCATTAAAAGATTTAGGATTATCTATGGCCCGTAAGACCCCCATTGAGCGCTACCGCAATATCGGTATTTCCGCTCACATTGATGCAGGTAAAACGACGACAACTGAACGCGTTCTGTACTACACCGGTGTAAATCACAAAATCGGTGAAGTGCATGACGGCGCTGCTACCATGGATTGGATGGAGCAAGAGCAGGAACGTGGTATTACCATTACTTCAGCAGCGACAACATGCTACTGGAGCGGTATGGCGAACAACTTCGCTCCTCACCACATCAACATCATCGATACACCAGGCCACGTTGACTTCACGATCGAAGTTGAACGTTCTATGCGTGTTCTCGACGGTGCTTGCATGGTTTACTGTGCGGTGGGCGGTGTTCAGCCTCAGTCTGAAACTGTATGGCGTCAGGCTAACAAGTACAAAGTTCCACGTTTGGCATTCGTCAACAAAATGGACCGTACGGGCGCGAACTTCTTCAAAGTGTACGATCAAATGCGTGCACGTTTGAAAGCGAACCCAGTTCCTTTGCAAGTACCTATCGGCGCTGAAGACTTGTTCGAAGGCGTGATCGATCTGGTGAAGATGAAAGCGATTATCTGGGATACAGCATCCCAAGGTATGAAGTTCGAATACCGTGATATTCCTGAGAATCTGGTTGCTGAAGCGCAAAAATGGCGTGAAAACATGGTTGAAGCAGCTGCTGAAGCCAGTGAAGAGTTGATGAACAAATACCTTGAAGAAGGTGATTTGCCAGAAGCTGACATCAAGCAAGCGTTGCGTGCACGTACTATCTCCAACGAAATCGTTCCTATGATGTGCGGTACTGCATTTAAGAACAAAGGCGTTCAGGCGATGTTGGATGCGGTTATTGAGTACTTGCCATCTCCAGTTGACATTCCACCAGTTCCTGGCGTGAATGAAGATGAAGAGCCAGTTGTACGTAAAGCAGAAGACACAGAGAAATTCTCTGCGTTGGCGTTTAAAATCGCTACTGACCCATTCGTTGGTCAATTGTGCTTTATCCGTTGCTACTCTGGTACATTGAATTCTGGCGACAGCGTTTACAACTCTGTTAAAGGTAAAAAAGAGCGTATCGGCCGTCTGGTTCAAATGCACGCGAACCAACGTGAAGAGATCAAAGAAATGATGGCGGGTGATATCGCTGCGGTTGTTGGTCTGAAAGACACAACAACTGGTGATACGCTGTGCGATGAAAAATCCATCGTTGTTCTGGAACGTATGGTGTTCCCAGAGCCAGTTATTTCTCAAGCTGTTGAGCCAAAAACAAAGGCTGACCAAGAGAAAATGGGCTTGGCACTGAACCGTTTGGCTGCTGAAGATCCATCTTTCCGCGTACGTACAGACGAAGAATCTGGTCAGACAATTATCGCCGGTATGGGTGAATTGCATCTGGACATTATCGTTGACCGTATGAAGCGTGAATTCAACGTGGAAGCTACTGTTGGTAAGCCACAAGTTGCATACCGCGAAACAATTCGCAAAGTATGTGAAGAAATCGAAGGTAAGTTCGTTAAGCAATCTGGTGGTCGCGGTCAATACGGTCACGTTGTATTGAAGATCGAACCGCAAGAACCAGGTAAAGGTTTTGAATTCATTGACGCGATCAAAGGCGGTACAGTTCCACGTGAATACATCCCTGCGGTTGAAAAAGGTGTTCGTGAAACATTGACTTCCGGTGTATTGGCTGGTTACCCAGTTGTTGACGTTAAAGTTACACTGTTCTTCGGTTCTTACCATGACGTTGACTCCAACGAAAACGCGTTCCGTATGGCGGCTTCGATGGCGTTCAAAGATGGCTGCCGCAAAGCAAGCCCAGTTATTCTGGAACCAATGATGGCTGTTGAAGTCGAAACACCAGAAGACTACGCTGGTACTGTGATGGGTGACTTGTCTTCCCGTCGTGGTATGGTTCAAGGTATGGATGAAATTGCTGGCGGTGGCGGCAAAATCATTAAAGCTGAAGTACCTTTGTCTGAGATGTTTGGTTACTCCACATCGCTGCGTTCAGCAACACAAGGTCGTGCAACATATTCCATGGAATTCAAGCACTACTCTGAAGCGCCTAAGAACGTTATCGATGCAATCGTAACATCTAAAGCTAAGTAATTCGTATTAAAAACCTGCCCCATGCCGGGGTAGGTATTATGTTAATAAATCGTTCTTTTTGAAGGAAGAATAAAATGGCAAAAGGTAAGTTCGAACGCACCAAGCCGCACGTCAACGTCGGTACAATTGGTCACGTTGATCACGGTAAAACTACACTGACAGCAGCGATTGCGACAGTTTTGTCCGCTAAATTCGGCGGCGAAGCGAAAAAATACGACGAAATCGACGCAGCACCAGAAGAAAAAGCACGTGGTATTACAATTAACACAGCGCACGTAGAATACGAAACAGCAGCACGTCACTACGCTCACGTTGACTGCCCAGGCCATGCTGACTATGTTAAAAACATGATTACTGGTGCAGCGCAGATGGACGGCGCGATCCTGGTTTGCTCCGCAGCAGACGGCCCAATGCCACAAACACGTGAACACATCCTGTTGGCTCGCCAAGTTGGTGTTCCATACATCATCGTGTTCCTGAACAAGTGCGACATGGTTGATGACGCTGAATTGTTGGAATTGGTTGAAATGGAAGTACGTGAGTTACTGTCCAAATACGAATTCCCAGGCGACGATTTGCCAATCATCCAAGGTTCCGCGAAATTGGCGCTTGAAGGCGACAAAGGTCCATTGGGCGAAGAAGCGATCATGAAATTGGCTGATGCATTGGACAGCTATATCCCAACACCAGAACGTGCAGTTGACGGCGCATTCTTGTTGCCAGTAGAAGACGTGTTCTCTATCTCTGGTCGCGGTACAGTAGTTACTGGTCGTGTTGAGCGCGGTATCGTTAAAGTTGGTGAAGAGATCGAAATCGTTGGTATCAAAGACACAGTAAAAACAACATGTACTGGCGTTGAAATGTTCCGCAAATTGCTGGATCAAGGTCAAGCTGGTGATAACGTTGGTGTATTGTTGCGCGGTACTAAGCGTGAAGATATCCAGCGCGGTCAAGTGTTGGCAAAACCAGGTTCAATCAAGCCACATAGCCACTTCACTGGTGAGATCTATGTATTGTCTAAAGATGAAGGTGGTCGTCATACACCATTCTTTAACAACTACCGTCCACAGTTCTACTTCCGTACAACGGACGTAACTGGTTCGATCGAGTTGCCAAAAGACAAAGAAATGGTTATGCCAGGTGATAACGTATCGATCACAGTAAAACTGATCAACCCGATCGCGATGGAAGAAGGCTTGCGCTTCGCTATCCGTGAAGGCGGTCGTACAGTTGGTGCGGGCGTTGTTGCAAAAATCATCGAGTAATTCGTAATTTTGTAGTACACTAGTCGGCTGCCGTGTTTTTAAGCACGTCAGCCGCTTTTTTTTTAGTATTCGCTCTTTGTAAAAATTGCCACGCTCCTTGAGTTGTTGGCTCGTTCTTTATAGGAATTAGCATGTCCACACAAAATCAAAAGATTCGCATTCGTCTGAAAGCATTCGATTACAAATTGATCGATCAATCTGCTTTGGAAATCGTTGAAACAGCAAAACGTACTGGCGCAGTTGTTAAAGGCCCAGTTCCACTGCCAACACGTATTCAACGTTTCGACGTATTGCGTTCCCCACACGTGAACAAAACTTCCCGTGACCAATTTGAAATCCGTACACACCAGCGTCTGATGGACATCGTTGACCCAACAGACAAAACAGTTGACGCTTTGATGAAGCTCGACTTGCCAGCTGGCGTTGATGTAGAAATCAAACTGCAATAATCAATCCGTTTGAACATTCGCTGATTTATTGTGTAAACGTAAATTGGCGAATTTAAAAGGAATTGACATACCACATTTTTTTGAAATTTCAAATAATTTGCGTTGTAAATAAAAAATTTGTGGGCTATAATCAAAGGCTTAAATGTAGGTTAGCTTCCGCTAACCTTTTCGTTTAAGTTTTTTAAACATCAGCCTCACCCAATCGTAGGTGAGAATGGAGAAAATAATGAGCTTGGGCCTAGTTGGTCGCAAGGTTGGCATGATGCGCATCTTTACAGATGACGGGGATTCGATTCCAGTTACTGTTTTAGACGTGTCAAACAACCGCGTGACGCAAGTCAAAACTCCTGAAACAGACGGTTACTCCGCTGTTCAGGTAACCTTCGGTCAGCGCCGTGCATCCCGCGTAACTAAAGCGGCTGCCGGTCACCTCGCAAAAGCAGGTGTTGAAGCTGGTACTGTATTAAAAGAATTTCGTGTTGATGCTGCTAAAGCTTCCGAAATGAAAGCTGGCGATGTTGTGCCTGTTGGATTGTTCGAAGCTGGTCAAAAAGTTGACGTGCAAGGCGTAACAATTGGTAAAGGCTATGCCGGTACCATTAAACGTCACCACTTCGCTTCTGGTCGTGCTACTCACGGTAACTCCCGTTCCCATAACGTTCCAGGTTCTATCGGTATGGCGCAGGATCCAGGTCGTGTTTTCCCTGGTAAGCGCATGACTGGTCACTTGGGTGACGTTACTCGCACTGTGCAAAATCTGGAAATCGCTCGCGTAGATGCAGAGCGTCAGTTGTTGCTGGTGAAGGGTGCTGTACCGGGTGCAAAAAATGGTCAGGTAGTGGTATCTCCTGCTGTTAAAGTTAAAGCAAAGAAGGGAGCCTAATCCATGGAACTGAAGCTCCTAAACGAACAAGGTCAAGCTGCAGCGAACGTCGTTGCTCCTGATACTATCTTCGGTCGTGATTACAACGAAGCCTTGATTCATCAAGTCGTTGTTGCATTCCAAGCGAACGCACGTAGCGGCAATCGCAAGCAAAAAGATCGTGAAGAAGTCCACCACACAACTAAGAAGCCTTGGCGTCAAAAAGGTACTGGTCGTGCACGTGCTGGTATGTCTTCCTCTCCTTTGTGGCGTGGCGGTGGTCGTATTTTCCCAAATACACCAGATGAGAACTTCTCTCACAAAGTTAACAAAAAGATGTATCGCGCAGGTATCTGCTCGATTCTGTCTCAGTTGGCTCGTGAAGGTCGTCTGAACGTGGTTGATGATGTTGCTGTTGATGCTCCGAAAACAAAATTGTTGACGGAAAAATTGAAAGCATTGGGTTGCCTGGATTCCGTTTTGATCATCACTGATGAATTCAACGAAAATCTGATGTTGGCAGCACGTAACTTGGCAAACGTTTTGGTTGTTGAGCCACGTTATGCTGATCCAGTTTCTTTGGTGTTCTACAAGAAAGTGTTGATCACTAAGCCAGCACTGGCAAAGATTGAGGAGATGCTGGCATGAGCGCATTAATCAAACATAGCGAAGAACGCCTGATGAAGGTGTTGCTGGCTCCTGTTATTTCTGAAAAAGCAACTATGGTTGCTGAGAAGAACGAGCAAGTGGTTTTCCTGGTAATGCCAGATGCAACCAAGCCAGAAATCAAAGCTGCCGTCGAATTGCTGTTTAAGGTTCAAGTTGAATCTGTACAAGTGGCAAATCGTCAAGGTAAACAAAAACGTACCGGTAGATTTAATGGCCGTCGCAATCATACAAAACGCGCTTTTGTATGCTTGAAGCCAGGTCAAGAAATCAACTTCACTGAGGGGGCATAAGCATGGCACTCGTTAAGATGAAGCCAACCTCACCAGGTCGTCGTGGTATGGTGAAAGTGGTAACAGAAGGCCTGTACAAAGGTCGTCCGTTTGCTGCTTTGTTGGAAAAGAAATCCAAAACTGCTGGCCGTAATAACAACGGTCACATCACTACCCGTCATATCGGTGGTGGTCATAAGCAGCATTATCGTATTGTTGACTTCAAACGCAACACAAAAGACGGTATTCCTGCAAAAGTAGAACGTATTGAATACGATCCTAACCGTACAGCACACATCGCATTGTTGTGCTTCGCGGACGGCGAACGTGCATACATCATCGCTACTAAAGGTATGGCTGTTGGTGATCAGGTGATGAGCGGCTCTCAAGCGCCAATCAAATCTGGTAACTGCTTGCCAATCCGTAACATCCCTGTTGGTACAACTATGCACTGCGTAGAAATGTTGCCAGGCAAGGGTGCTCAGATGGCACGTACAGCGGGTGCTGGCGTTGTTCTGATGGCGCGTGAAGGTACATACGCTCAAGTTCGTTTGCGTTCCGGTGAAGTGCGTCGCGTTCATATCGAATGCCGCGCAACGATCGGTGAAGTTGGTAACGGCGAGCACAATCTGCGTAAGATTGGTAAAGCTGGTGCGATGCGTTGGCGCGGTGTTCGTCCTACCGTTCGCGGTGTGGTCATGAATCCGATCGATCACCCGCACGGTGGTGGTGAAGGTAGAACTGCAGCAGGTCGTCATCCAGTTTCTCCATGGGGTCAACAGACCAAGGGCAAGAAGACACGTCGCAACAAGCGTACTACTTCGATGATCGTCTCACGCCGTGGTAAGAAATAAGGGATAAAACATGACACGTTCATTGAAAAAAGGGCCGTTCTGCGACGCCCACCTGGTGAAGAAAGTCGAAGCTGCGCAAGCAAACAAAGACAAAAAGCCAATCAAGACTTGGTCCCGTCGTTCGACAATTATGCCGGACTTCATCGGTTTGACCATTGCGGTACATAACGGTAAGCAACACGTACCAGTTTATGTTTCCGAAAACATGGTTGGTCACAAGCTCGGCGAATTTGCGCTGACCCGTACGTTCAAGGGTCACGCTGCCGATAAAAAGGCTAAGAAATAAGGACCGATGATGGAAACTAAAGCTAATCTTCGCGGTGTGCGTCTGTCTGAGCAAAAAGGTCGCCTCGTGGCAGATCTGATCCGTGGTAAAAAAGTAGATCAGGCATTGAATATCCTGGCATTCAGCCCGAAAAAAGGTGCTGCAATCATTAAGAAAGTGTTGGAGTCTGCAATTGCAAACGCCGAGCACAACGATGGTGCAGATATCGACGAGCTGAAAGTGACAAGTATCTATGTCGAAAAAGGTGCGATTCTGAAGCGTTTCACAGCACGCGCTAAGGGTCGTGGTGATCGTATCTCTAAACAATCCTGTCACATTTATGTGACTGTCGGTAACTAAGGAGTCACGATGGGACAGAAGATACATCCAACCGGTTTCCGTCTTGCGGTAACACGTAACTGGTCTTCACGTTGGTATGCAGGCAACGGCAATTTCGCTGCTATGCTCGGTGAAGATCTGAAAGTACGTGAGTACCTGAAGAAAAAACTGAAAAACGCATCTGTAGGCCGCATCACTATTGAGCGTCCAGCGAAAAACGCACGTATTACAATTTACAGCTCCCGTCCAGGCGTTGTAATCGGTAAAAAAGGCGAAGACATCGAAGTATTGAAAGCTGAATTGTCTAAGATGATGGGCGTGCCAGTTCACGTGAACATCGAAGAAATTCGCAAGCCAGAAATCGATGCTCAATTGATCGCTGATTCGATCGCTCAACAGCTCGAAAAACGTATTATGTTCCGCCGCGCGATGAAACGTGCGATGCAAAACGCAATGCGTTTGGGTGCTCAAGGCATCAAGATCATGTCCGGTGGTCGTTTGAACGGTATTGAGATCGCACGTAAAGAATGGTATCGCGAAGGCCGTGTGCCTCTGCATACATTGCGCGCTGATATCGACTACGGTTTTGGCGAAGCATCCACAACATACGGCATTATTGGCGTAAAAGTGTGGGTCTACAAAGGTGATCGTTTAGCAAATGGCGATGCGCCTGTTATCGAAGCGACTCCAGAAGACGACAAAAAACGTCGTGGTCCACGTCGTGACGATGGCAAGCCAAACAGCCGTCCACGTGCTAAGCGTCCTGAAGGGCAAAATACAACTGGTGCAGCAGCTCCAGCAGCCAAGCGCGTACGCGCAAAAGCTGACGCTGCAGCTCCAGCTGAGAAAGCAGGAGAATAATCATGCTGCAACCAGCACGCAGAAAATATCGTAAGGAGCAAAAAGGCCGTAACAAGGGGATTTCTCATTCCCGTGGTACAGCTGTTTCCTTCGGTGAGTTTGGCTTGAAAGCGGTTGGCCGTGGTCGTATCACAGCGCGTCAGATCGAAGCTGCGCGTCGTGCGATGACACGTCATATTAAACGTGGTGGTCGTATTTGGATCCGCGTTTTCCCGGACAAGCCAATTTCCCAGAAACCTGCAGAGGTTCGTATGGGTAATGGTAAAGGTAATCCAGAGTACTACGTTGCCGAGATTCAACCAGGCAAGATGTTGTACGAAATGGATGGTGTCGATGAAGCGCTGGCACGCGAAGCGTTCCGCTTGGCTGCAGCTAAATTGCCGTTGATGACTACGTTCGTCGTCCGTCAAGTCGGCCAATAATAGGAGTTGTAAATGAAAGTATCTGAACTCCAAGGTAAAGATCAAGCGGCTTTGACCAAAGAACTGAATGATCTGTTGAAGGCACAATTCAGCCTGCGTATGCAAATCGCTACACAGCAACTGACTAACACTTCACAGTTGAAAAAAGTTCGTCGTGACATCGCACGTGTTAAAACCGTCATGAACCAGAAGGATGCCAAATAATGAACGATCAAGTTAAAGTGGCATTGAAGCGCACATTAATTGGCAAAGTTGTGTCAGACAAGATGGACAAAACCGTAACAGTGGTTGTTGAACGTCACGTCAAACATCCTTTGTATGGCAAGATCATCGTACGTACTGCAAAGTACCACGCACACGATGAAGCGAACCAGGCAAAAGCTGGCGACACAGTTGAGATCCAAGAAGGCCGTCCAATCTCCAAGACTAAAGCTTGGACAGTGACACGTGTGGTTCAAGTAGCACAAGTCGTATAAATTTATTGCACAAAAATTTTTTTGATGTAATAATGATGGGCTGTCATTTGCAATACATGTAAATGACAGCCTAAATGTCTTTCGCAACACCCTCTCGTTGTGAAAGTGGTTAAAAAATCGTCCACCTAATCAGTTGGCTCGTGCATTGTAGGTTATGTAGGGGTTGGCTGGCAGGACCAAGACTGACTACAAGCTTGCATTGTGCAAGTGATGTGGATTAAGTTGGGAAAGAGAACATTATGATTCAAACAGAAAGCCGGCTGGAAGTGGCTGACAATACTGGTGCGCGCGAAGTTTTGTGCATCAAAGTATTGGGCGGTTCCAAGCGTCGTTATGCGGGTATCGGTGATGTAATTAAAGTCACTGTGAAGTCTGCTGCTCCACGCGGTCGTGTAAAAAAAGGTGAAATTTACAACGCCGTGGTTGTGAGAACAGCTAAGGGTGTTCGTCGTCAAGATGGCTCGTTGGTCAAATTTGATGGCAACGCTGCAGTATTATTGAATGCAAAGCTTGAGCCAATCGGCACTCGTATTTTCGGCCCAGTAACACGCGAACTGCGTACTGAGCGCTTCATGAAAATCGTGTCTTTGGCTCCAGAAGTGCTGTAAGGAGTCGTGATGAATAAAATTCGTAAAAACGACGAAGTCATCGTCTTGACGGGTAAAGACAAAGGTAAACGTGGTCAGGTGCAAGCATGCATCGACAGCGATTACGTTGTTGTAGCAGGCATTAATGTCGCTAAAAAAGCAGTTAAGCCAAACCCAATGACTGGCGCAGTAGGTGGCATCGTTGATAAATTGATGCCGATTCATGTGTCAAATGTTGCGTTGTTCAACGCTGCATCTGGCAAAGCAGACCGTGTAGGCTTTAAGGTCGTGGATGGTAAGAAAGTCCGCGTCTACAAGTCGACTGGCGAAGTTGTGAAGGCATAACATCATGGCCCGTCTACAAGCATTATATAAAGAAAAAATCGTTGCGGCGCTGACTGAAAAGTACGCGTACAAGTCTTCGATGGAAGTTCCACGTATCTTGAAAATCACCCTGAACATGGGTTTGTCTGAAGCAATCGCTGACAAAAAGATTATCGAGCATGCTGTTGGTGACTTGACCAAAATCGCTGGCCAAAAGCCTGTCGTGACTAAAGCACGTAAAGCGATCGCTGGTTTTAAAATCCGTGAAGGCTATCCAATCGGTTGTATGGTTACTTTGCGTGGCGCTCAGATGTATGAATTCCTGGATCGTTTCATCACTGTGGCATTGCCACGTGTACGTGACTTCCGTGGTGTTTCTGGTCGTGCGTTTGATGGTCGTGGTAACTACAATATCGGTGTCAAGGAACAGATCATTTTCCCTGAAATCGAGTACGACAAGATCGACGCATTGCGTGGTATGAACATCAGTATCACGACAACAGCAAAGACCGACGAAGAAGCGAAAGCACTCCTCGCCGCATTTAAATTTCCGTTCAGAAACTGAGGTCGCCATGGCAAAATTGGCACTGATTAATCGTGAGCAAAAGCGTGCAGATTTGGTGAAGAAATTCGCTGGTAAGCGCGCCGAATTGAAGGCCATCATTGATGACCAATCAAAAACTGAAGAAGAGCGTTATATCGCTCGCCTGAAGTTGCAGGCTTTGCCACGTAATTCTAATCCGACCCGCCAGCGTAATCGTTGCGCTTTGACAGGTCGCCCACGTGGCACATTCCGTAAATTCGGTTTGGGCCGTATTAAACTCCGTGAAGTCGCCATGCGTGGTGAAATCCCGGGTATGACTAAAGCCAGCTGGTAATAGGAGAATAAGCAATGAGTATGAGCGATCCTATCGCCGATATGCTGACCCGCATTCGTAACGCACAAGTTGTTCAAAAAACTGTAGTTGCGATGCCGTCTTCCAAAGTAAAAGTTGCTATTGCAAACGTACTTAAAGACGAAGGTTACATTGAAGATTTCGCAGTTTTGGAAACTGCAGGTAAGTCCGAATTAAAAATCGGCTTGAAATATTATGCAGGACGTCCTGTTATTGAGCGTTTGGAACGTGTTTCACGTCCAGGTCTCCGTATTTACAAAGGTAAAGACGAGATTCCAAGCGTGATGAACGGTTTGGGCGTGGCCATTGTGTCCACACCAAAAGGCGTCATGACTGACCGCAAAGCGCGCGCAACCGGTGTCGGTGGCGAAGTTATTTGCTACGTCGCCTAAGGAGTGAAAGATGTCTCGAGTAGGTAAGATGCCAATCGCTTTGCCGGCCGGTGCAGAAGTTGCAATTTCAGCAGAGCAGATTACAGTAAAAGGTCCTATGGGCGTATTGACACAAAGCTTAAACGGCTTAGTGACAATTGCGAACGACAACGGCACTTTGAGTTTTTCACCAGCCAATGATGGCCGTGAAGCTAATGCTATGACAGGCACATTACGTGCTTTGGTCAATAACATGGTAAGCGGTGTTACTAAAGGCTTCGAAAGAAAACTCACATTGGTCGGCGTTGGTTACAAAGCGCAAGCTCAAGGTGACAAATTGAATTTGTCTTTAGGTTTTTCACACCCAGTTGTACATCAAATGCCAGCTGGCGTTTCTTGTGCTACGCCAACACCTACTGAAATCCTGATCAAAGGGGTTAACAAGCAGCAAGTAGGTCAAGTGGCAGCTGAAGTCCGTGCATACCGCAGCCCAGAGCCTTATAAAGGCAAGGGTGTCCGTTATGCGGACGAAGTGGTTGTGATTAAAGAAACCAAGAAGAAGTAATAGGGGTTGACGATGGACAAGAAACAATCACGTCTGCGCCGCGCACGTCAAACCCGTGCCAAGATCGCAGAACTCAAAGTGAACCGCCTGGCCGTGCATCGCACCAACATGCATATCTACGCAAACATTATTGGCCCAGACGCCAAAGTGTTGGCATCTGCTTCGACAGTCGAAGCAGAAGTACGTGCAGAGTTGGCTGGCAAATCCGGTGCGGGTGGCAACACCTCCGCCGCGACTTTGATCGGCAAGCGTGTAGCAGAGAAGGCAATCAAAGCAGGGGTTACCGAAGTTGCGTTTGACCGCTCCGGTTTCCGTTACCATGGCCGCATCAAGGCGCTTGCAGAAGCTGCCCGCGAAGCTGGCTTGAAGTTCTAAGGAAAATTTGTCATGGCAAAAATGCAAGCAAAAACAGCAGCCGACAAGCCGGATGATGGCATGCGCGAAAAAATGATCGCGATCAACCGTGTAACCAAAGTGGTTAAGGGTGGTCGTATCATGGGTTTCGCTGCGTTGACAGTCGTAGGTGACGGCGATGGCCGTATCGGTATGGGCAAAGGAAAATCGAAAGAAGTTCCAGTAGCCGTACAAAAAGCGATGGAAGAAGCACGTCGTAAGATGATTAAAGTGACTTTAAAGAACGGTACTTTGCAGCACACCGTTACTGGTAAGCACGGCGCATCTTCCGTCATGATTTCTCCTGCAAAAGAAGGTACTGGCGTTATCGCTGGTGGCCCAATGCGCGCGATTTTTGAAGTAATGGGTATTGTTAACGTCGTTGCTAAATCCAACGGCTCAACAAATCCTTACAACATGGTTCGTGCGACTTTGAATGGTCTGGCTAAGATGAGTACTCCATCTGAAATCGCTGCAAAGCGTGGCAAGACCGTTGAAGAAATCCTCGGTTAAGGAGAGCGCGATGACTAAGACAGTAAAAGTACAATTGGTCAAAGGTCTGATCGGCACACGCCAAGATCACCGTGCAACCGTACGTGGTCTGGGCCTGCGTCGTGTCAATTCAGTTTCTGAGTTGGAAGACACACCAGCAGTACGCGGCATGATCAACAAAGTCTCGTATCTTGTGAAGGTTGTAGCGTAAGTCGCAAGGCTTATGTTCGGAGCAAATTATGGAATTGAATAACATCCAACCTGCTGATGGCGCAAAACACTACAAACGTCGTGTTGGTCGTGGTATCGGTTCAGGTTTAGGTAAGACAGCGGGTCGCGGCCATAAAGGTCAAAAATCCCGTTCGGGCGGCTTCCACAAAGTCGGTTTCGAGGGCGGTCAGATGCCTCTGCAACGTCGTTTGCCAAAACGTGGTTTTAAATCACTGGCAACACCATACAAAGCAGAAGTTCGTTTGACAGACCTGGAAAATCTTCCAGTCACTGAAATTGACATCTTAGCTTTGAAACAAGCTGGTGTTGTTTCTGATCTCGCACGTGTAGTTCGCGTGATCTTGTCTGGCGAAATTTCCAAGAAAGTCACTTTGAACGGCTTGATCGTCACTAAAGGCGCTAAAGCTGCAATCGAAGCTGCTGGCGGTACAATCGCTTAATTCAGTGCAGACACCGGAGCAATAATTGGCAACATCTCCACAACAAGCTAAAAGTGCAGCAAGCGGATTTCCCTGGGGGCGACTCTGGTTTTTGCTTGCAGCACTGGTTGTCTACAGGATTGGTGCTCACGTGCCAGTGCCTGGTATAGATCCAACTGCATTGGCGGACCTGTTCAAGCAAAACCAAGGCGGTATTTTGGGTATGTTTAACATGTTCTCCGGTGGTGCATTATCACGGTTTACCGTGTTTGCACTCGGGATCATGCCGTATATTTCGGCATCGATTATCATGCAGTTGATGTCTATCGTTTCTCCACAACTGGAAGCGCTGAAGAAAGAAGGCGAATCCGGTCGTAGAAAAATTACTCAATATACTCGGTATGGCACTCTGCTGTTAGCGACGGTGCAGGCATATTTTATTGCGTTTGGGTTGGAAGCCCAGCCAGGGTTGGTTCTCGATCCCGGTATGGCATTCCGTCTCACTACTGTAGTAACGTTGGTAACTGGAACGATGTTTCTGATGTGGCTAGGCGAGCAGATTACGGAGCGTGGTTTGGGTAATGGTATCTCCATTATCATCTTCGCAGGTATCGCTGCTGGTTTGCCGAATGCCTTAGGTAACTTGTTTGAACTGGTTCGTACAGGTTCTATGCATCCGGCATCGGTCTTGTTGATCTGTGTGATTGCGGCTGCGGTAACGTATCTGGTGGTTTTTGTGGAACGTGGTCAGCGTAAAATCCTGGTCAACTACGCAAAACGTCAGGTTGGTAATAAAGTGTATGGCGGGCAAAGTAGTCATTTGCCGTTGAAGTTGAATATGGCAGGTGTTATTCCTCCGATCTTCGCTTCTTCCATTATTTTGTTCCCAGCGACGATTACTAGCTGGTTCACCAAAGGCGCAGGCGCTTCTACAAGCGGGTTTATCACCTTCTTGAAGGATCTCGCAGCGTCGATGGCACCAGGCGAGCCGATTCACGCTTTGTTGTATGCAGCTGCGATCATTTTCTTCTGCTTCTTTTATACCGCATTGGTATTTAACAGCAAAGAAACAGCTGACAACTTGAAGAAGAGTGGCGCGTTTGTTCCGGGAATTCGTCCAGGTGATCAAACAGCACGCTATATCGATAAGATCTTGATGCGTTTGACACTGGCCGGTGCGGTTTATATTACGCTGGTTTGTTTATTACCTGAATTCTTGATCGCCAAGTGGAAGGTACCATTTTATTTCGGCGGTACTTCGCTGCTGATTATCGTGGTCGTTACCATGGATTTCATGGCGCAAGTTCAGAATTATGTAATGTCCCAGCAGTATGAATCGCTTCTTCGTAAAGCAAATTTCAAGGGCGGGATTCCTTCTCGGTAATTGCCTGAAGGAACAGCAGATCGAATGGCAAAAGACGACGTTATACAGATGCAGGGCGAGATTCTTGAGAATCTTCCGAATGCAACATTTCGAGTTAAGTTGGAAAACGGGCATGTTGTACTAGGCCATATTTCCGGGAAGATGCGAATGAACTATATTCGTATTCTTCCAGGTGATAAGGTGACAGTGGAATTGACGCCTTATGATTTGAGCCGGGCGCGAATAGTGTTCCGTACCAAGTAAATTAAATTGTATTAAAAGGGAAGAGGGCAAAAATGAAAGTTCTCGCATCAGTTAAGCGGATTTGCCGCAACTGCAAAATCATCAAGCGCAAAGGTGTTGTTCGTGTTATTTGCACAGAACCACGCCATAAACAGCGCCAAGGTTAATTAACGTTATTGAACGAGGAATAACGAATGGCACGTATCGCAGGGGTTAATATCCCAAATCATCAGCATACCGTAATCGGCTTAACAGCTATCTATGGTATTGGCCGTCCACGCTCACAGAAAATCTGTGAAGCAACAGGTGTTTTGACCAATAAAAAGGTTAAAGATCTGGATGACAACGAACTCGAGAAGCTTCGCGACGAAATCGGTAAATTTATCGTCGAAGGCGACTTGCGTCGTGAATTGTCCATGAACATCAAACGCTTGATGGACTTGGGTTGCTATCGCGGCTTGCGCCATCGTAAAGGCTTGCCTTGCCGTGGTCAACGTACACGTACTAACGCACGTACACGTAAAGGCCCACGTAAAGCAGCTCAATCTCTGAAGAAATAATCCAGGCTAGCCCGGATCCAAGGAAATTATTATGGCAAAAGCACAAAATAACGCAGCAGCAGCACGTGCTCGTAAGAAAGTTAAAAAGAACGTTGCAGAAGGTATTGCTCACGTTCACGCTTCTTTCAATAACACCATCATCACGATCACTGATCGTCAAGGCAATGCGCTCTCTTGGGCAACTGCTGGCGGTGCTGGTTTTAAAGGCTCACGTAAATCTACTCCTTTCGCGGCGCAGGTTGCAGCGGAAGCAGCAGGTAAAGTTGCTGTTGAATGCGGTATCAAAAATCTGGAAGTTCGCATCAAAGGCCCAGGCCCAGGTCGTGAATCTTCAGTTCGCGCATTGAACAATCTCGGTATCAAGATTTCTTTGATCCAAGACGTAACTCCAGTTCCACATAACGGCTGCCGCCCTCCAAAGCGTCGTCGTATCTAAGCAGCATTATTTGTTGCTAGCGTTCTGACGGATTTTCCGTTAGAATGCAAGCCCGCCATTTTGTTGGCGGGTTTTGTGTTGGGAATTTTTATTTCAGGCATTTTTTACGTAGTAAAAGACGTAAGGGTGTCTTTAAGACCACTGTCTGATAGCAGGTAGATCAGACTAGCGCAGCTCTGCTCTGCGTCATTAATTAAAGGAAAATACTGTGGCACGTTATATCGGACCAAAAGCTAAGTTATCCCGTCGCGAAGGCACGGATCTGTTTCTGAAAAGCGCACGTCGCTCTTTAGATTCAAAATGCAAACTCGACGCTAAACCAGGTCAACATGGTCGCACTTCCGGTGCTCGTACCTCTGACTTCGGTAACCAATTGCGCGAAAAGCAAAAAGTTAAACGTATGTACGGTATCTTGGAACGCCAATTCCGCCGTTACTTCGCTGAAGCCGATCGTCAAAAAGGCAACACTGGCGAAACATTGTTGAAATTGTTGGAATCCCGTTTGGACAACGTTGCATACCGTATGGGCTTCGGTTCCACACGTGCAGAAGCGCGCCAATTGGTGAGCCACAAAGCATTCACAGTGAACGGTATTGTTGTTAACATCGCTTCTTACCAAGTGAAAGCTGGTGATGTTGTTGCTGTTCGCGAAAAAGCGAAAAAGCAAGTTCGTATCGCTGAAGCCCTGTCTTTGGCAGAACAAGGTGGTATGCCATCTTGGGTTGCTGTTGATGCGAAGAAAATGGAAGGTACTTTCAAGTCCATGCCAGATCGTAGCGACATCGCTCACGATGTCAACGAATCCCTGATCGTTGAATTGTATTCTCGTTAATATTAAGTTTCACGGCCTGCCTGTTTTCGACAGGCAGGCTTTTTCTTTAATGCCATCAGCCTTATCGGTGTAACGAACCGAGGGTATTGAAAAGGACATTTCATGCAAAACAATCTGTTGAAACCACGTATCATTGATGTGGAAATGCTCGGTGCCGGTCACGCTAAAGTGACGATGGAACCGTTTGAACGTGGCTATGGCCACACACTGGGTAACGCGTTGCGCCGCGTATTGCTGTCGACAATGACAGGTTACGCGCCAACCGAAGTAACTATCGGTGGTGTTGTTCATGAGTATTCTTCCCTCGATGGCGTGCAAGAAGACGTCGTTGATATTCTGTTGAACTTGAAAGGTGTTGTATTCAAGTTGCACAACCGTGATGAAGTTACTTTGACATTGAAGAAAGATGGCGAAGGCGCAGTATTGGCTTCCGATATCGATCTTCCACACGATGTTGAGTTGATTAACCCAGATCACGTGATCGCTAATTTGACTGCTGGCGGCAAGCTCGACATGCAAATCAAAGTAGAAAAAGGTCGCGGCTATGTACCAGGTAACGTTCGTCGCTTGTCTGAAGATGCGAACAAAACTATCGGTCGTATGATTCTGGATGCATCGTTCTCTCCAGTGCGTCGTGTTTCTTATGCCGTTGAGTCCGCTCGTGTTGAACAGCGTACTGATCTGGATAAGCTGGTGATCAACATCGAAACAAACGGTGTAATTTCCCCTGAAGAAGCGATCCGTCAATCTGCTCGCGTCTTGGTTGATCAATTGAACGTGTTTGCTGCTCTGGAAGGCACTGAAGCCGCTGCTGAAGCACCATCTCGTGCTCCTGCAGTTGATCCAGTTCTGTTGCGTCCAGTGGATGATCTGGAATTGACAGTACGTTCTGCGAACTGCTTGAAAGCAGAAAACATTTACTACATTGGTGACTTGATCCAACGTAGCGAAAATGAACTGTTGAAGACACCAAACTTGGGTCGCAAGTCTTTGAATGAGATCAAAGAAGTGTTGGCTTCCCGTGGTTTGTCTTTGGGCATGAAATTGGAAAACTGGCCACCTGCTGGCTTGGAAAAATAATTTGTATCCTCGGGCAGCGTTGCTGCCCGAATTTAACCGTAGTACCGACCGGCCCGCGCTAATTGAGTTCATTGGTGAGCAATGATTAGCGATAGAAGAGCTGGCTTTTTTAAAACTTGAAAGGAATTACCATGCGTCATCGTCACGGCTTACGTAAGCTGAATCGTACCTCTTCCCACCGTTTAGCAATGTTGCGCAACATGACAGTTTCCCTGTTGCGTCACGAAGCAATCAAAACAACTCTGCCAAAAGCAAAAGAACTGCGCCGCGTTATCGAGCCGATTCTGACTTTGGGTAAAACAGACACATTGGCAAACAAGCGTTTGGCTTTCTCCCGTCTGCGTGATCGCGAAATGGTTGTTAAGTTGTTTGCTGAATTGGGCCCACGTTACGCAAATCGTAACGGCGGTTACCTGCGTATCCTGAAAATGGGTTTCCGCGTTGGTGACAATGCTCCTATGGCTTACGTTGAACTGCTGGATCGTCCAGAAGTTTCCGACGCAGCTGAAACACCAGAAGTATAATTGTCCACGGAACGCGTTTTATCTGTTCCGTAGAATTGAAAAAAGCCGCCCAGCTAGTCTGTGCGGTTTTTTTTTGACCTCATAAATACCGACATTGAACGATATTGATCGTTTGATGTGTAATCGTACATTCGTACAATCGTGCAATCCGTTCAAGCTTTTGCTGCTCTTGATACAATAGAGGACAATGAAAGAAATCATGGACCAAGTACTGTTAGTAATCACGAGTTGTCCCGACAAAACGACAGCACTGTCACTTGCGCAGACGCTGCTTGAAAAAAAGTTAGCGGCGTGTGTGAACGTTATGCCTGAAGTTATGTCTTTATACACATGGAATGAAAAGCAAGAAGTGGCGACCGAGGTCTTGTTGCAAATAAAGACGACAAATCATCGTTATCCAGAACTCCAAGCTTGTATTGTCGAAAATCATTCCTATGAAGTACCAGAAATAATCGCAATGCCCATTGTCGAAGGCCTTCCTGCTTATCTGCAATGGGTTCATGAACAAACAGGACGTCAATGAAACTGCCTCGTAATTCCACCGTGATGCGCATCACTCATCCTTTTTACCTCATGCTGCAAGTGTTGCTCATCGCTGCTTGCTTATTTCTAACCACGCGCGCCGGCGCGGAGGATTTTCTTGATCCAGAAGTCGCATTTACGGCGGCAGCGAAAATGGTCGAGCCTGGGACGGCGGAAGTAACTTTGACCATTGCCGATGGCTATTACTTGTATAGGGAACGGCTGAAATTTACTTCGGAAGATGCGCAATTGGGAGAGCCAGTACTTCCAAAAGGAAAAGTCAAATTTGATGAGACCTTTCAAAAAGAAGTAGAAACCTATCGCCACTCGGTTGTGATCAGAATTCCAGTCAAAGCGGAACATGAATTTAGTCTCAAAGTTGTTCGCCAAGGATGTGCTGATCAAGGCTTATGTTATCCCCCACTGGAAAGTGTTTTTAAGTTGCCAGTATCTGGCGCTGCCTCAGGGAAGGTTGATAGCGCCGCACCAGCGCAAGGAGTTTTACCGGCGGATCAAGGAAGTGGTGTAACAACGTCGTCGACAGCACAGCCAGCGGATGCCGAAAGTAACAGTATCAGCGCCGCATTGAAGAGTGGGAAGTTATTGGTCATCTTGCCCTTATTCTTTGTATTGGGGCTTGGACTTTCGCTGACCCCATGCGTATTGCCAATGGTGCCAATTCTGTCTTTTATCATCGTTGGCGAGGGTGTTGGCGTGAGTCGCCTTCGTGCCTTTCTATTATCCGTCGCCTATGTGTTGGGCATGTCGTTGGTCTACACGGGCATGGGTATTGGCGCTGGCTTAGCGGGCGAAGGTTTAGCTGCCACATTGCAGAACCCTTGGGTATTGAGCGCATTCGCATTGCTGATGGTGGTGTTTGCACTGTCGATGTTTAATGTGTACCAATTGCAAATGCCGGCTGCGCTTCAGACCAAATTGACTGAGGTGTCAGAGGGGCAGCGAAACAGCAAGCTCGGAAAGCTTTTCGGCGTGTTTTTGATGGGCGCGGTCTCTGCCTTGATCGTTGGGCCTTGTGTGACGGGTCCTCTCCTTGGCGCGTTGGTCTACATCAGTCAGACCCGTGACATCCTTGTCGGTGGAGCCGCGATGTTTGCGATAGCGATTGGGATGGGTGTTCCCCTGTTGCTGTTAGGTTTATCCGCGGGTAGTTTGTTACCCCGCGCTGGTGTTTGGATGGAGAGTATCAAGCATTTCTTTGGTGTTCTGATGCTGGCGATGGCGTTGTGGATGGTTTCACCTGTTTTGCCAGTGTGGGCGCAAATGCTGGGATGGGCGGCTTTATTCATTGGTTATGGCGTTTACCAATTATTCTTCCAACGTTCTGGTCTCTTTGCAAAAACCGTCGGCGTTATTTTTGCGTTACTCGGTACCATCCAACTGGTGGGTGTCGCTAGCGGTGGACGCGATATCTATGCGCCACTCGCGCATTTGATGGGTACCGAAGCGCCTAAAGTTACCTTTACACGTGTCCGGACGATTGCCGAATTAGACGCAGCCATTGCCCAGAACAAAGGCAAGATGGCGATGCTCGATTTTTATGCGGATTGGTGCGTGTCTTGTAAAGAAATGGAAAAGCTGACCTTCCCTCAAGCGCAGGTCAAAGCACATCTCGATACCATGCTGTTGTTACAAGTCGATGTGACAGCCAATAACGCCGATGATAAGGCGTTGTTGAAACGATTTAACTTGTTTGGCCCACCAGGCATTATTTTCTTTAATAGTGCCGGCGCAGAAATCGCAGATGGACGTGTGGTTGGCTTCCAGGATGCAGATAAATTCTTGCAATCGTTGATTAAAAACGAAGCAAAGAAGTAATGTCGTAAACCAGCGAAGGTAACAGCGCGATCCTCTTCGTGCCTTGCCTGACGTTGGGTGGTAAAGAAGTTGTTGGTGCATCGGCACAGTGCATTGTAATTTTCTGTATAAACTTCGCTTCTTATACACAAGCCGATATAAGCTAGCAACTTCTCTGTTCTTGAATCATGACTATTCAAGTTCTATAGTCAAACCCTACGCTTTTTTGGAGAGAAACATGACTTTACGTTTAGGTGACACCGCACCAGATTTTGAGCAAGATTCGTCGATTGGCAACCTGAAATTTCATGAGTGGGCGGGTGACTCATGGGTTGTATTGTTTTCCCATCCAGCGGATTTCACTCCAGTCTGCACGACAGAGTTAGGCCTGACCGCCAAACTGAAGCCAGAATTTGATAAGCGCAATGTGAAAGCGATTGCCTTGTCCGTCGATGGCGCGGACTCGCATGTGCAGTGGATCAAAGATATCGAAGAAACACAGCAGACCGTTGTTGGCTTCCCGATCATTGCTGACGCTGATCGTAAAGTGGCAACGCTGTTCGATATGATTCATCCAAATCAATCCGAGACAGTAACAGTGCGCTCTTTGTTCGTGATTGATCCAAAGAAAAAAGTGCGTCTGATCATTACCTACCCACTCAGCACAGGTCGTAATTTCGACGAAGTTTTACGCGTTATCGATGCGTTACAGTTGACGGATGGTTACACCGTTGCAACACCAGGTAACTGGCGCGATGGTGATGACGTGATTATTCCGTTGTCGATCAAAGACGAAGAAGTGATTAAGCAAAAGTATCCAAAAGGATATAAAGCACCGAAGCCTTATTTGCGTATTACACCGCAACCCAATAAATAATGTTGGTGCGGTAAAAAAAGCCCGTCAGTTGAACGACTGTCGGGCTTTTTTATTGGCAGAGTTAGCGCATTGGCGTGACATGCTCTGCGTAGTCGTATAAGGCACCTAAGATTTCCTCAGCACGCTCATCCGCCTCCTCGGAGAGTTGATCGATTTTTTCGAAGAATTGTTCCACGGTCAGCGCATGACCTGCCCCCTCATGCAAACGATGGGCGCGATGTTCTTCCCATTGATGCGCTTCTTCGTCATTAAGTGTTTCGGGGAAATTTCGCGCGCGATAGCGGAACACTAATTCATCAAGGCGTCGGTCTTGGAAGGATGGCCGCGCCTGCGCTAGTTGCTCTGGTGTCATCTGACGTAGGTCATTCAATAACCGACGATCGCCATTGCCGATAAAACCGTTGTACAAGTCCTCGTCCACATCATTTGCAGGTGCCTGTGGCCGATTAAAAACCGCTTCCCACACGTGATGCATATCAGGCGCTTGTGCGGCCGTTTCTGCATGTGCCATGATGCGGTTCATGTCAATTCCCCAATGCGCTGCTCGCTCCGCACTCAGCGTTTTCAGGTTGCTGATCACGATGGGTGATTTATTGATATGAATGGTTTTGATTGGTAAGCGAGTAAGCCCTTCTGGGAGATCGCTCGCTTTGCTAAACATGCGTACTTGGATTTCTTCTGGTGTCAGTGAAAACAGCTCGCGAGGATCTGCTTGAAGATCCCAGACGATCATTTCATTTTTATTGGTTGGGTGCTGCGCTAATGGCCAGACAACGGTGATACAACCTTGCTCCACGGGGATCATTCCAGTGACATGCAATAATGGTCGCTTCACTGGCCACCCGATTTCTTCCATTACGCGGTCTTTTTTTCTCAAACCCAGGCAGAAATCAAACAAGCGCGTATTTTTTTCGCGTAGCAGGCGTGCAAATGCAATCGTCGCGCGAACGTCTGATAAAGCATCGTGAGCGGCATCATGTGCCAATCCGTTTGCTGCACTTAAATGCTCTAACCGGAAACTGGTTCTTCCTTCGCTATTTGTCGGCCATGTAATGCCATCTGGTCGAAGCGCGTATGCCGTCCTCACCACATCCAGAATATCCCAGCGACCACAATTGTTTTGCCATTCACGCGCATAAGGATCGATTAAATTGCGCCAAAACAAAAAGCGAGTGACTTCGTCGTCAAAGCGAATCGTGTTGTAGCCGACACCGATGGTACCTGGTTGCGCGAACGCGGCTTCGATTGTTTGAGCGAATTGATATTCAGGGACGCCTAATTCAAGACAGGTCTGTGGTGTGATGCCAGTGATTAAACAGGCTTGGGGCTCTGGCAAGAAATCAGGTGCTGGCTGGCAATACAGCATGATTTCATCGCCGATTTCATTGAGTTCGGCATCTGTGCGTATGGCGGCAAACTGCGCCGGACGGTCTCGGCGCGGAACGGCACCAAAGGTTTCATAATCGTGCCACAGAAAAGTGTAGTCGTGCATGCGTGAGATCGAGGTATAAAGGATTCAACCTTCTATTTTAAAGCGTCTGCACAACAACGTCCTCTCCGTTGATAGGGAATACGGCGCTCTATCCCCTATTCGTGTTGTTAAACACACTGTCCTCACGATTTTTTACAAGTATGCCAAGAACAAACAAAGAGACCAAACATGCGCCGATAATGCCCACTTGCCCCCAAAGCGGTAATCGTACTGTACCAAACCATACTGGATTAACGACGACAGCACATGCCGTGACTAATAGCCGCAGTGATTCGAGAAAGATAAACTTTTTGTTTTGCTCCAATAGTCCGCCGACAATCCAGAACCCAGCGACGAGCCATAACGCATAGGCGATGATCGCCGTGCTGCTGGCTGTGGGCTCGACGAACAAAAAATGGGTCGAGATGTTTAACGTGACTATGAACTGCGCAAGGCAATACCACAACAAGCCAGTGCTGAGCGCTGGGTTGTAGAGTGGGTGATGCAACTGAAACGGTGATGCTGGGCGTTTGCTGGCAAGATCTTCCGGCAACCAACCTGGCGGCATGAACCAGATTTTCAACTTATCACGCCAACGACGGGTCCGTAATGCGTCCATGGCGACTGCATGATAGACCTCTACATTTGCCCAGAATGGATTCCAACTTTGTAGCGGCTTCCGCGTTCCGTACACAACAGGATGTTCATCTAGCTCATCGGCATAGGTGCCGAAGAGCCGATCCCAGAGAATAAGAATGCCACCAAAATTTTTATCCAAATATAAGTCATTCACCGCATGATGTACTCGGTGATTCGATGGAGATACAAACACCCGATCAAACCATCCAAGTTTGCCGATTTGCTGCGTATGAATCCAGAATTGGTAAAGTAAATCAATGAGAGCAATGGCGACAAAGACTTCCACTGGTAGCCCGAGAATTGCCAATGGAGTGTAGAAAATCCACCCTAATAACGAACCTGTACTGGTTTGGCGCAGCGCGGTTGTTAAGTTGTAGTCTTCAC
This sequence comes from Undibacterium sp. MH2W, assembly GCF_049340215.1. Classification (NCBI taxonomy): domain Bacteria; kingdom Pseudomonadati; phylum Pseudomonadota; class Betaproteobacteria; order Burkholderiales; family Oxalobacteraceae; genus Undibacterium; species Undibacterium sp. MH2W. The sequence continues at coordinate 615,888 of NZ_JBMPPA010000002.1, forward strand.
TTTGATGGTGGACGACGTGTGCTGCCCACAATACATTGACATGGTGTCCCATGCGATGTAACCAGTAATAGAGAAAATCGTAGGCGAAGAGGCCTGCTATCCAGACCCACCATGCATCAGAGGGTAACGTCAACAGGGCAAAATGCTTCAATACCCAAGCGTAGATGCCGATCGATAATACCTTGAAGAAGACTGCAGAAATCTGGCTTATCACGCCAAGGCTGAGGCTGTTGATCGCATCATTGAGTCGGTAGGTATGACGTTGACGGCGCCAAGCGACAATCATCTCCACCGCAATAAGGGCGAAGAATACCGGACTCGCGAATAAAATAATGGTCGCTTGCATGAGCTGTCCCAGAAAGATGTTGAGTCAACATATGCTATCGGTCTTTATGTTACAGGGCAATACTAATATATTTATATCATTTAGCGGGATGATAAAAAATACGATCACTGTGGACGGCGCGCATCAATGGCATAGAAAAATGATTTTATTGATATCTTTTTCGCGCCATAAATGAAAAAAGGCAGAACGTCATGGTCTCATCCTGTGAGTCATGGTTTCTGCCTTTGATGTTCTGAAGCACCCTTCAGAGCGGGTGCTTAGGGAGGGGCTTTAATCTGGATGTTTGAGTAAGCGTGCGATATCGCGTGCGAAATACGTTAAAACGCCGTCCGCACCAGCACGTTTAAATGCGAGCATGGATTCCATCATTGTTTTATTGTGATCCAGCCAGCCGTTCTGTGCCGCGGCTTTGATCATGGCATATTCACCACTGACCTGATAAGCAAACGTTGGTACGCGGAATTCATCTTTTACACGACGCACGATGTCCAAATAAGGCATGCCAGGTTTGACCATGACCATATCCGCCCCTTCCTCCAGATCCAGTGCCACTTCCCTTAACGCTTCGTCGCTGTTGGCTGGATCCATTTGATAACTGGCTTTATCGCTTTTCCCTAAGTTGGCTGCTGAGCCAACAGCGTCGCGGAATGGACCATAAAACGCAGAGGCATATTTAGCGGAGTAAGCCATGATGCGGGTATGAATGAAATTGTTTGCTTCGAGTGCATGGCGGATTGCGCCGACGCGACCATCCATCATGTCACTCGGTGCAACGATGTCTGCACCGGCACGAGCATGAGTGAGGGCTTGATTCACCAACATTTTGGTCGTCTCGTCATTGAGCACATAACCATTTGCATCTAACAAACCATCTTGCCCGTGGCTGGTATATGGGTCGAGCGCGACGTCGCTCAAGATGCCTAATTCTGGGAAGCGACTTTTCAGTTCACGGATAGCGCGTGGAATTAACCCATCCGGATTGGTCGCTTCGATTCCATCCGGCGTTTTCAGGCTCGGATGAATGGCAGGAAATAGTGCCATCACAGGAATGCCTAATGCGACACAATCTTCAGCCACACCCAAGAGTAAATCGATAGAAACACGCTCAACGCCGGGCATAGAGGCTACTTTTTCACATTGATTGACGCCGTCCACGACAAACACGGGATAAATCAAGTCAGCAGCGGTGATGATGTTCTCGCGCATCATTGCACGAGAAAACACATCCTTGCGCATACGACGCATACGGATACCTGGGAATTGAGTGGTTTTATGATGGGACATGATGAATAAAGAATGATGATAAGTAATCAGAAGAGAACAAGTTCAGAGTAGTACTGATACTGTTCGTTCCAGTGCACAAATAGGTGTTGAGCGAATCAAACCGACGAAGTGATCTCCTTTATCGGACCGGATAACAGCTGACGTAGCAGCCTTATATTAAAAGATTCTGCGCTTTTCTGCTTTTTTCTTCAGCAAGGATGAAACTTTTTGCGCATCCCACTCTCTTACGCATAGGTTGAGAACGTCTCCGACTTACCGCTTCCCTTCCCTAGGCGGGCACCGTTGGTCCCTATGCTTAACGGTGTGATTGCCCCGATTCGTTTTTTTAAACCAGTCGGGGCTTTTTTACATCATTCTGCTACGTCGTCACTTGCCTGATCTTCGTCAGCGACCTCGATGATTTCCGGCGGCCGGTCAAGACCGACCAGACGTTGTATGGTCGCATCAGCTTCTTCAATACCAATTCGCTTTAACGCAGAAAACAGTTGTATGCTGTATGGGAACAACGGACCTTCATTATCTACGTACTGAGATAACACTTCTTTGGCTTGGCGCAAAGCATTGGTGCATTCAGTGCGGTTTAATTTGTCTGCTTTAGTCAGAATGCAGTGAATCGGACGACCTGTCGGGGCGAACCATTCCAACATTTGAATATCGAGGTCGGTAAAAGGGCGTCTCGCATCCATAATCAATACCAAGGCAGCGAGCTGCGGGCGTCGTTGGACATAAGCACCAAGCAGTTGATTCCAGTGTTGTTTAGCAGCACCCGGTACTTCCGCGTAACCATAACCAGGCAAATCGACGATCAGGGCGCGGATCTCGTCGACGCGCGTTTCATCCTTTCGATGCTGACCAACATGCGCACCGCCGATGGAAAAATAGTTAATGTGCTGTGTTCGACCGGGAGTCTTTGATGCAAAACAAAGTTTCTTTTGATTACATAGTGTATTAATGGCAGTCGATTTGCCAGCGTTAGATCGGCCGGCGAATGCGATTTCCGGTACGTGGGTACGAGGTAGATCACGTAAATGATTTACCGTCGTAAAAAAGCGGGCTTGCCAAAGGATAGACATAGAGGAAAGGAAAGATTGAAAAATGCAACAGTCAGCGGTAAAAACGCTTAAAAGCTATTGTACAATAAGGGGTTAGATATGGGCATAAGTAAACAAGTCCAGTTCTACTCTGGATATCAATACCGGTTTGAGTTACATCAAGCCACATTAGTAGCTACGTGTCGCCGTCAGGGCCGATTTCTATTATCTAGTCTCAGGGTGTATGAATGAACCGTGCTTTCTTACCAGTTTTGAAATCCATTAGCATTGCCGTTTTGGCCATGTCTTCTATTGCTTCCGTCGCCTATGCTAGCGAAGGCGCCAAAACAGCAAAAGCTGATCCAGCCAAAGGCGAAGCCTTGTTCACAAACGGTGATGCTGCGCGCGGAATCGTCGCTTGCGTCTCTTGCCACGGTGAGCACGGCAACTCAACAATTACGGTCAATCCGAAATTGTCTGCCCAGCACGCAGCCTACATCAATAAACAGCTCCACGACTTTACTGGTCCTGATCGCAATAACCCCGTCATGACAACGTTCGCGAAAGCCATGACACCTGAGGATATGAGCAACCTGGCGGCCTACTTGTCATTGCAAAAACCGGCACCAGGTGCAGCGAAAAACAAAGACATCGTCGAGCTCGGTAAGCAAATCTACCGCGGTGGTATCGCTGAGAAAAACGTACCTGCTTGCGCAGGCTGCCATGGTCCAAGCGGTGCTGGTATCCCAGCGCAATTCCCACGCATTGCAGGACAACATCAAGATTATACCATTGCTCAGTTGACCAACTTCCGTACGGGCGCACGTAAGAACAGTGCCCAGATGGTTTCTATCGGCAAAAAGATGTCTGACGACGAAATGAAAGCCGTCGCAGACTACGTTGCTGGCTTAAAATAAAGTTTTATCGATCTGGACAGCGCTTCGACATCAGCCCGAAACCAACAGCTGCCACAGCTGTGACGATTGGCGAAGTAGAAGCGTTCCACGATGTCTTGACACGTAATACGGAGGGGGTGGCGACAAGCCATCCCCTTTTTTTCAGGTAATTCTCGGAGCAGTATGGAAAACAAGATCGATGCCGAGCTGGCGACTTCTACCGGCGGCATACACATCAACACCCGCAACGCCTGGCTGGCAGATGCGATCGAATTACTCTCATCGATGCGTTTTGCGATCAGCTTACTTTCCTTGATTGCGATCGCCTCTGTGATTGGCACGGTCATGAAACAAAATGAGCCGATGCCTAATTACATCAATCAGTTTGGCCCATTTTGGTTTGAGGTATTCAAAGCCTTTAGTTTGTATTCCGTGTATTCGGCGTGGTGGTTTTTGACAATCATGGGGTTTTTGGTTCTCTCGACCAGCCTTTGTTTGATTAGAAACGCCCCGAAAATGCTCAAGGATATGCGTAGTTGGCGTGAAAATGTTCGCGAGCAATCGCTGCGTAATTTCCACCATAAAGCAGAATGGCAAGCAGCAGGAGGACGCATTCACCTGATGCAAGGATTGACCTCCCATCTTGCCCGTGTCGGTTATCGTTTTAAAGTAATTGATAAAGAGGGCGCTACGCTGGTGACTGCGAAGCAAGGTGCGGCGAATAAATGGGGCTATATCTTTGCTCACAGTGCCATTGTGATTATTTGTATTGGTGGCATGCTCGATTCCGAAATGCCCATTCACTTTCAACAATGGTTCATGGGTAAAGTACCGTTTGATGGTAATGGCATTATTGCGAAAATCCCAGAAAAACACCGACTGTCACTCGCTAATCCGACGTTTCGTGGCAATACAATGATTCCCGAAGGTGCGAGTAGTGATACCGCGATTATTCCGCAGCAAACAGGCGTATTTATTCAGGATCTGCCGTTTACAATTCGTCTTAAAAAATTCACCATTGATTTTTACACAACGGGAATGCCAAAGTTGTTTGCCAGTGATGTTGAAATTATTGATCACGACACGGGGAAGTCGTTTTCCTCGACCATCAAAGTCAATGAACCCCTGATTTATAAAGGCGTTGCCGTCTACCAATCGAGCTTTGAGGATGGTGGAAGTCGCTTGAAACTCGCTGCCTTTCCGATGACTGGCGAGCAAGAGAAGCCGTTTGAACTCGCGGGTGAGGTCGGCAGCTCAACACCCTTAAAAGGAAGTTTATCTGGTCAGCCCGGGAATGATATGACGATTGAGTGGTCAGGATTTCGACCATTTAACGTTGAAAATATGTCTCGTAATGGCGCGGATGTGCGTGCTGCCGACGCGAAGAAAACCTTTAACGAGCAATTCACCACTGACCTCAATAAACATCTAGGATCTGCTGGTAAAAACGCGAATAACAAAGATCTCAAAAACGTCGGGCCGAGCGTCCAATACAAACTGCGCGACAAGACTGGTCAGGCACGGGAATTCAACAACTACATGCAATCGGTGTTGATTGATGGGGATTACATGTTTTTGGCGGGAACACGCGATTCGCCGGCAGAAGCCTTCCGGTATTTGCGCATTCCGGCAGATGATCATGACAGCATCAACGAGTGGATGCGCTTGCGCGCCGCGATGAACAATCCGACGCTCAGAGAGCAAGCGGCACAGCGGTATGCCGCCCGCGCCATGTCTGCGACAGTACCGAACGCTAAGCAGTTGCAGGCGCAATTAACTGAGTCTGCCAAGAAGAGTCTTGCAATCTTTGCTGGGGACAGTAAGCAAGCGGGATTTGTGGCCATTTCCCATTTTCTGGAGCAAATTCCGCCAGCTGATCAGGGCAAGGCAGCCGATGTCTTCATGAAAATATTAAACGGCAGTATGTGGGATTTGTGGCAGTTGGCACGCGTTCAAGATGGGTTGCCGGAATTGCAGTTGGACGAAAAACATGCGCGTTTCTTGCAACTGGCCACAGGTGCGATGTCGGATGCCTACTTTTACGGTGCGCCGGTGTATTTGCAACTGAAAGGCTTTGAAGAGATCAAAGCGTCAGTCTTGCAGGTGACCCGATCACCAGGCAAAAAAGTCGTGTATTTTGGTTGTTTGTTGCTGGTGTTGGGTGTTTTCTCGATGTTTTACATCCGCGAGCGTCGCTTATGGATCTGGCTCAAGGACGATGGTGATAAAACGACTATACTCATGGCATTGAGCTCGCAACGCAAAACATTGGATTTTGAGAAAGAGTTCGAGCAATTAAGATTGCAATTAGGGCAAATTATTCATCACGGGAAAGCCTGAGATGATGTGCCGACAAATCGCTTACACTGACAATCGGCAGCGATTGTTTGAGGAAATAAAATGGAAATGACACAGAACTACACACCGTATCAGGGCTTCTTTAAGCGGCTGACGGTACTCGACTGGCTCTATGCAGTAGTGCTCTGCATGGCCTCCTTGTTTGCGTTAAGCCGTTTTGGTCACTTCATGGATCCCTATGAAAAGGGCGTATTACTGATGGCGGCCCCGACTTTTGCATGGTTGGGGTGGCATTGGAAACCAGTCCGTCTGTTGATTCCAGTGTTGGCGGTCCTTAGTTTATTTGCGATCCATCTGTATGGTGGGTCCCTCGAGATGGCAAATCAGAAATTTTTTCTGAAATATTTGCTCTCCAGCCAATCCGCCATTTTGTGGATGGGAACGTTATTCTTTTTGTCGACACTTTTTTACTGGGGTGGTCTGATCGCTCGCTCCAACTTTGGCTCCTCAGTCGGCTCAATTCTTTGCTGGGCGGCGGTCGTGTTGGGATTGACTGGCATGCTTGTCCGCTGGTACGAGTCTTATCTCGTCGGTATCGACGTCGGACATATTCCGGTCTCTAATTTGTACGAAGTCTTCATCCTGTTCTCGATGATCACGGCGTTGTTTTATTTGTATTACGAACAACAATACGCGACCCTGCAATTGGGTCCGTTCGTACTACTTGTGATCTCTGCTGCTGTCGGATTTTTGCTCTGGTACACCGTGAGCCGGGATGCCGCTGATATCCAACCATTGGTTCCCGCATTACAGAGCTGGTGGATGAAAATTCACGTCCCCGCGAACTTTATTGGGTATGGGACATTTTCTTTGGCATCAATGGTGGCTTGGGCGTATTTGCTCAAATACGAAAAAGTGAGAGTGTTGTGGATTGTGTTGGTCATCGTGCCTCTCGCTTTGGTTGCGCTCGGATGGTTCCTGGCATTCATACTTAACGTATCACCGGCGGTTAACGCAGCACTTCTTTCTGCGACAAAGTTTGTTATTCCCTTGGTTGCGATGTTTGGTGGGGCAACGCTCATTCGGAATCGAATCATTGACAGGCTTCCGGACTCGGAATTGTTGGAAGATGTGATGTACAAAGCCATCGCTGTCGGTTTTGCTTTCTTCACCATCGCAACGATTCTTGGCGCGCTGTGGGCCGCGGAAGCATGGGGTGGGTACTGGTCCTGGGATCCGAAAGAAACGTGGGCGCTGATTGTCTGGTTAAACTATGCGGCGTGGTTACATATGCGTTTGATGAAAGGTCTGCGTGGTCAAGCCGCGGCTTGGTGGGCCTTGGTCGGCTTGTTAGTAACGACTTTTGCCTTTTTGGGCGTCAATATGTTCTTGTCTGGTTTGCATTCTTACGGCACCCTCTAATCATCGCAACAACGATGCGATCATCAAGCCACTGAGAAATAGCCTTTCTCGGTGGCTTTTGTTTTTGTCTGCTTGACCCGATAAGAGACGGGGCATGCCATCTTGAATTTTTCGAAACAATGTAAGGTTCAGCAGAATTCTGCGACTCATGAGAAACTAAGCGACGAAACGGCGGTCTGATCGACCAATGTTTTGCCAAGTATCTCAACTTCGGAGTCCACCATGCTGATTAAAATTCGTCCTGACGGCATTGATCTGCCGCTTTCTTCAGAAATTACACCACGGGCTGTTTTTGAGTCGCGTCGTGACTTCATCCGACAATTGGCCGTGGGCTCCATCGCTGGCACCGCTTTGTACGAAATGGCTAACCGCGAGGCCTTTGCGCAAACCCCTGGCGCGCAAAAACTGGCCGCGGCTGCCAATCCAGCCTATGCATTGCTGACAGAGAAAAGAACACCCTACAAAGATGCCACGACGTATAACAACTTTTATGAATTCGGTACCGATAAGTCTGAGCCTGCCCAGACATCCGGTAGTCTGAGAACGCGTCCATGGACGGTGTCTATCGAAGGAGAAGTCAAAAAGCCAATGACGATTGATATTGATAGCCTGATCAAATTAGCACCGTTAGAAGAACGTATCTATCGTATGCGATGTGTTGAAGGCTGGTCGATGGTCATTCCATGGATTGGTTATTCTTTATCGAACCTCATCAAAAAAGTCGAGCCGACCAGCAATGCACGCTACGTTGAGTTCATTACCCTTGACGATAAGAAGCAAATGCCTGGTTTGCGTAGCCCTGTCTTAGAGTGGCCGTATGTTGAGGGATTGCGTCTCGATGAAGCTAATCATCCTTTGGCCTTGCTGACGTTTGGTATGTATGGCGAGGTATTGCCGAACCAGAATGGCGCGCCTGTGCGTATCGCTTTGCCTTGGAAATACGGGTTCAAATCAGCGAAGTCGATCGTCAAGATCCGTTTTGTGAAAGACCAGCCGCGCACAGCGTGGAATTCCATCGCACCGCACGAATATGGTTTTTATTCGAATGTGAACCCTGATGTTGATCATCCACGTTGGTCGCAGGCAACAGAGCGTCGTATTGGCGAAGATGGTTTGTTTGCGCGCAAACGCAAGACGTTGATGTTTAACGGTTACAACGAAGTTGCTTCCTTGTACACCGGCATGGATTTGAAGAAGTTTTATTAATATGGCACTGACACAAAAACAAGTTTCGTGGCTCAAGGGTGTCATCTTTGTGCTGGCGCTGCTGCCCTTTATTCGCCTCATTGCTTTCACGTTTCTCGATAAGCTGGGCGCTAATCCAGTCGAGTTTATTACTCGTAATACCGGGGACTGGACGTTGTACTTTTTGTGTATCGCGTTGGCTGTGACGCCGGTTCGTCGGCTGTTGAGTGCGCCGTGGTTACTCAAGATGCGGCGCATGCTGGGTCTGTACGGTTTTTTTTACGCGACACTGCATTTCCTGACCTTCTTGTGGTTTGACCATTTCTTTGACGTGCAGGAAATGTGGAAAGACGTGCTTAAGCGTCCATTTATTACCGTTGGCTTTATTGCGTTCGTGGCACTGGTGCCGTTGGCACTGACGAGTACGAATGGCATGATCAAGCGTCTCGGCGGAAAACGTTGGCAGTTGCTTCACAAACTGGTGTATGTCATCGCCCCGATTGGGGTATTGCATTATTACTGGATGAAATCAGGAAAGCACGACTTGACTCAGCCATTAGTGTTTGCCGCACTCGTCACAACACTGTTGCTGGCGCGGGTGTGGTGGCATTGGTCGGCGACGTCTCGTCATCAAGTGAGCGCCTAAACCTCGGCAAACAGGGGGCAGTGCACAGAAATGCTGCACTGCTTTTGCCTGTAACAATGTAACGCGGCATAATGTTCAGCTCTCATTTTATTCAGCACACGCTGCTGTTCATCTATGACGACTGACCAATTACAACAAAATCAAATGGAGACTCTCACCCAGCGCTGTGCGCTATGGGTGTTGAAGATGATTGGATGGAAAGTGAATTTTCGTCCGTTACCTGGACCTTTAGGTGTCATCATCGTTTATCCCCATACCTCCAACTGGGATTTTATGATCGGTGTCCTCGCAAAACTCGCGATAGGGGCGCCGTTTCACTTTATTGCCAAATCGAGCTTATTTGAAGGCATTACGGGCGCAACGATCGGGCGTGTCGTGCGGGCACTGGGTGGTGAACCTGTTGAACGCGGCGTATCGACAGGTGCTATTTCCCGGTTGGCAGAAAAAATCAACCAATCCACTTGGTACTGGATGGCGATCGCTCCCGAAGGAACTCGTAGTCTGCGACCTTATTGGCGCAGTGGTTTTTATCATATCGCACTGGCATCGAAGGTGCCGCTGGGTTGTGCATATTTTGATTTTGCACGCAAAGAAGTGAGTCTGGTCGACTATCTGACGCTGTCCGGTGACGTCAACGCCGATTTACAACAAATCCGGAAAGTGTATGCGGGCGTTCAGGGATGCCGTCCCGAACTAGCGGGACCTATACAATTCCGAGACGAGTAATTCTGGCACTTATTGCGCTTCGCCCTTTGGTGGCGTATTCGTTGGTGTAGGCGTTCCTGTCGGTGTTATCGGTTTGGCGACGGGCAACTCATTGGTCATTGACTTGGCAGGCATGTACAGCGGGCCGCGTGCACCACACGCGCTCAGCGTGGCGACGAAGAATAAGCTGAATACCAGAGAAGAAATAGGGGTTCGCATCGTGAATTGTCTAACACCGTATAGAATGGCGTTTTAAGTGTGAATCAATGCAAGGGAGTGTAACATGACTGAATCCGAATTCCTGATCCTCGCAGAAACTTGCCTGACTCAGGTAGAAGAAATGTTTGAAAAAGCGTTCGACAATGACGAGCTCGATGTCGAATGCAGTAGGAGCGGTAATGTCCTGACCATTGAATTCGTCAACAATGGTTCAAAAATGATCGTGAATAGCCAAGCGCCGATGCAAGAGATGTGGCTTGCAGCGCGCAGTGGTGGGTTTCATTACAAATATGATGGCCAACACTGGCTTAATACCCGAGATGGCTCGGAACTGTTTGCGACGTTAGACAAGCTGAGTAAAGAACAGGGGCAATAAGCGTTTACGCCGCTACATGCGATGTAGCGGATGACCAAAAAAAGGCAATCAATGGACGTTGATTGCCTTTTTTGTTTAATTGGTTTCTTCGGTCGCCGCAGGCGTGTTCAGATCTTGAATTGCGCTACCCGGCGGATTTTCTGCGTAGTAGAAATCACCATTCGCCGAGATAATGCCGTTGGGAACGGGGCGTTCTTCCATCGGTAAATCTTTGAGTGCTTTTTGCATATAACCGATCCAGATGGGCAATGCCAGACCACCCCCCGTTTCACGGTTACCCAAATTGCGTGGTTGGTCAAACCCGATCCATGCAATGCCGACCAATTTGGATTGGTAGCCAGCAAACCATGCGTCAAACGAATCGTTTGTGGTACCCGTTTTACCCGCAAGGTCGGTCCGTTTTAATACCATCGCTTTTGCTGCCGTACCATAGCGAACCACGTCCTTAAGCATACTATCGATAAGGAAAGCATTGCGTTCGTCAATGACACGGTTTGCCTCGTCGCCTGCCAGATCTGGTTTTGCCTGCACCAACACTTGACCGTTGTTGTCGGTGATTTTTTTAATCAGGTAAGGATTGATTTTGTAACCGCCATTGGCAAAAACCGAATAGGCACCCGCCATCTGCAATGGAGTGACTGCACCCGCACCCAGTGCAAGGGTCAGATAAGGCGGATTTTTTTCTGGACTGAAACCAAAGCGAGTCGTGTATTCCTGCCCATATTTAGCGCCAATTCTGTGCAAAATCCGGATCGAAATCATGTTTTTTGATTTCGTTAGACCTTTACGCATGGTCATCGGACCTTCGTATTTACCATCATAGTTCTTTGGCTCCCACGCTTGACCACCTGTCTGCCCAGCATCAAAACTAATGGGAGCATCGTCAATGATCGTTGCTGGCGATAAGCCTTTTTCAAGCGAGGCAGAATAAATGAATGGCTTAAAGCTTGATCCTGGCTGCCGCCATGCTTGCGTGACGTGGTTAAACTTATTGAGGTTGTAATCAAATCCACCAACCAATGCTTTAATCGCGCCATCATTCGTATCCGTCGCGATAAAAGCAGACTGAACCTCGGGCATTTGCGTGATCACCCAATTTTTACCTTCTTGCATTACGCGAATCACGGCACCACGTTGGATACGTTTGTTCGCCGGTACTTTTGTTGTCAAGCCACTCGCCGCAAAACTCAGGCCTGCTTCGTCGATGGAGATGTCTTCGCCATCTGCCAGCACGGCCTTCACCAATTTGGGTGACGCTTCCAAGACCATCGCCACTTGCAGATCATCGCTGTTACTATGCTCAGCGAGTGCTTTCTCAATGGCGTCGTCCGCCGCTTCTTTCCCATCTGGGATGGTGATGATCGCTTCAGGTCCACGATAACCGTGGCGCTTTTCGTAATCCATCACCCCTCTACGTAGCGACAGGTATGCCGCATCTTGGTCTGCCTTTGTTATGGTGGTGTAGACATTCAGACCACGTGTATAGGTGTCTTCTTTAAACTGCTCATAGGCCAACTGACGCGCCATTTCAGCAACATATTCAGCATGAATGCCAAACTCACTACTATCCGTTTTGGTGGTGATGACTTCTGCCTTTGCTTGCGCGTATTGGGCATCACTGATGTATTTCAGGTCATGCATACGTAACAAGATGTATTGTTGACGTACGGCAGCACGTTGAGGATTGGCGACGGGATTGTAAGCAGAAGGGGCTTTGGGTAAGCCCGCCAGCATGGCTGCCTCAGCAATCGTGAGATCTTTGATGTCTTTGCCAAAATAAATTTGCGCAGCAGAGGCAAAACCATAGGCACGCTGGCCAAGATAAATTTGGTTCATGTATACCTCCAAAATCTGATCTTTGGTCAGATTTTGTTCGATTTTCCATGCCAGAAGAATTTCATAAATCTTGCGTTTGAACGTTTGTTCGCTCGAAAGAAAGAAGTTACGTGCGACCTGCTGGGTAATCGTCGATGCGCCTTGTTTGGCGCCACCAGACAGATTATGGAGTGCCGCACGAGTGATCCCAAGATAGTCAACGCCACCATGCTCGTAAAAACGATCATCTTCGATCGCCAATACCGCCTTTTTCATGATGTCCGGAATTTGGTCAAAACGCACGACGTTACGTCGTTCTTCGCCAAACTCGCCAATCAGAACGTTGTCTGCCGAAAAAATCCGTAATGGCATTTTGGGTTTGTAGCTCGTAATGGAATCGAGCTCAGGCAAATTGGGATAGGCCAATGTCAAGGCAAAGACAATGATGAGAGCGACTGCTATACCGCAGCCGACGACGATACTAAGGGTGCCAATGAGGATGCGCTTCCCAATACTGCGCGGTGTGCTGGACTTTTGCGGACTATCTTGCGTAGCGGAAATTTCTTTATCTGACATGAGTTCATATGGTGACATTCGCAGCCTGCATTATAGCGTTTGTCTCACTGCATACTTCTCAAAGTGCGTTTGGCAAGTACTATTCGCAACTAATTTATGTTCTAAGTGGAAATTTGGCAACGCATAACTAAGCTGCTCCTAGGAAAGTCCTTTACCATTGGGTGCTATATTGCTACGATTTAACGTAACCATGGATTATTGTCTTCTAAATAGCGGTTTTTAAAGAGTTTTTCGATATTTATTGTACAAATCCGGTTTGCCGGCTTGCTTTGTTTCAATTTGTAAAATTTGCATACGATTGTGATTATCAGGGGATATTCTTGGCTTTAGATCTTGCTTCGCTACTTGGCAGAAAAAATCCGCCTCTCATTGGGCTGGATATCAGTTCGTTCGATATTAAGCTTGTCGAATTGTCTGAGGGCAGCAATAAGACATATCGTCTTGAGCGATATGCGTCTGAGCCATTGCCAAAAGGGGCAATTCAGGACGGTAACATCGAAAATATTGAACAAGTTTCTGATGCGATCCGTAAATTGTTAAAGAAAAGTAATGCCGGTTCTAAAAACGTCGCTTTGGCAATGCCAGCGGCGGCAGTCATTACAAAGAAGATTTTATTGTCGTCTGCCTTAAGTGATCAGGCGCTGGAAGTACAGGTTGAATCGGAAGCGAGTCAATATATTCCGTTTTCGATGGATGAGGTAAGTCTGGATTTTTGTGTAATCGGGCCTGCATCCAATCCTGAAGATGTGGAAGTCATGCTGGCTGCTTCGCGTAAAGAAAAAATTGAAGACAGAGTCGCGGTTGCACAGGCGGCAGGTTTGCAGGCAAAAGTCATGGACGTTGAGTCTTATGCCGCGCGCGCCGCAATGTTGCGCCTGATTGAGAAGCAACCGAACGAAGGGCGCGACCAGATTTTCGCTGTGTTCCAAATTGGAACCAAACGTACTTACATTTATATTTTGCTCAATGGCGAAGTTGTTTATGAACGTGAGCAGCAATTTGGCGGCAGTCAATTGACGCAGGATATTGTGCGTAATTATGGACTGTCTCAGGAAGAGGCTGAAATTAAAAAGAAATCCGGTGATTTACCGGATAGCTATGAAATGGAGCTGTTGGAGCCATTTCTGGAAAATGCTGCGCTGGAAGTCACGCGCGCTATCCAGTTCTTTTTTACGTCGACACCGTACACACGTGTCGATCAGATATTTTTAACAGGGGGTTGCGCTGTTGTGACTGGATTAGTGGATATTGTCGCAGAGCGAACGAAGATTTCTACAGCGGTTGTTAGCCCATTTAAGGGTATGGAACTTGCAACAGGTGTCAATGAGAGAGCTTTACGCAATGATGCGCCAGCCTATGCCATTGCCTGCGGTCTGGCCTTGCGGAGATTTGACGAATGATAAAAATCAATCTTCTTCCTCACCGCGAAGAAAAGCGTAAGCAGCAAATCAAAGACTTTTACTCGTTATTGTTACTCTCCGCCATTATCGGAGCGTTGATTGCGATTGTTGTCGGTGCATATAACTCAAATCAGATATCTATTCAGTCTGATCGCGTTAATTTCATCAAAAAAGAAAACGCAAAATTGGACGATAAAATCAAAGAAATTGTTGATTTGCGGCAAGAAATTGATGCGCTGAAAGCGCGTCAGCAAGCGGTAGAGGATTTGCAGGGTGACCGTAATCAACCTGTCTTTTTGTTGAGTGAACTCGTGAAATTCACACCTGAGGGCGTTTATCTTCAGTCATTGAAACAAGAAGTCCAGAAAGTCACCGTGGTTGGCTATGCACAATCGCAAGAGCGCGTTGCTGACTACATACGTAATTTAAGTGGTAAATCTGAGTGGATGTATAAGCCAGAATTGGTTGATATTCATTCGGCAGGGATTGGCCAGGGTCGTGACGCTAAAAAAGTCTACGAATTCACCATCAATGTCGCAATTAAGCGCCCTCGTGAAAAAGACGAGGCGGCATCAGGCGCTGCAGCGACTGGCGACGCCGAAAAAAATCGGCCCGCCCCAGGTCAATAAGTTCAATGAATTGGAAGGTCAGGAATGGCGATTAATGTGAAAGAGCTTATTGAAGACGTAAGCTCGCAGTTTCGTGACTTAAATGGTCTGCATCCCGGACTCTGGCCGATAGTTCCTCGCCTGAGTGTTGGGTTTGGTGTCTTAGTTGTTGTATTAATACTGAGTTGGTTTTTTTATTGGGACGGACAAAATGAAGAAATCAATCAAAAGCAACAAGAAGAAGTCAAACTAAAGCAGGAATATAAAGAGAAGCTGCATCAGGCGATTAATCTCGATGCGCTCAAGGATCAGCGCGTGTTAGTGCAGCAGTATGTTGCTGCAATGGAGCGCCAATTGCCAAGCAAAGCGGAAATGGGCGCGCTCTTGTCTGACATTAACCAAGCTGGCGCTGGACGTGGGTTGGTGTTTAATTCTTTCAAACCAGGCGTGGTCACAGTAAAAGACTACTACGCTGAACTACCTATTGACATCAAACTGAGCGGTAATTACCACGACCTTGGTGAGTTTGTCGCTGATATCGCGATGTTGCCGAGGATTGTGACGTTGAACAACTTATCAATTACAAACAACCCTAAAGATAGCACCTTGACGCTCGATGTCGTTGCGAAAACCTTCCGTTACCTCGATAAGGACGAAGTTCTCGCGCAGGAAAATTTGAAAAAGGCCGCGAAAAAATGATGTTCAATAAGTGGAAATTTTTATTGATCCTGACGGCCGCCTTAGCGTTAAGTGCATGCGGTGATAACGGTACCAGTGAATTAACGGAATGGATGGCAACGGTCAAAAAAGAGACTAAATTGTCGATTCCAAAACTAACACCGCCGAAGGTATTTGTGCCCGTCGCCTATACCGTTAAAGATGAACTTGACCCGTTTAATTCAGCGAAACTGCTTGCGGTCCTGGCAAGAATGAAAGCAGATTCTGCACACGGGCCAGATATGGACAGAAGAAAAGAGGCCTTAGAAGCGTTCCCTTTGGACTCGCTTAAAATGGTCGGAACAATTGAAAAAGCAGGGTTGAAGCAGGCGTTGGTACAGGCAGATAAAACAGTCTATCAAGCAAAGGTAGGAGGTTATATCGGGCAAAATTTTGGGCTAATAACAGGTATCTCTGATGATGGAATCGATATTAAAGAAACTGTCCAGGATGCTGCAGGAGAGTGGGTTGAACGTAAGGTCAAGCTTGAGTTGCAGGAGAGTCAGAAATGAATGCGTTGATAAATAAAAGTAAAAGGGGCGCTATGTTTGTCCGAGCTTGTCTGTTGTTGTTATTGGGTATTTCACAATTTGCAGCTGCGCAGTCCAATAGTATTGAATCCGTTGAGGCAAATCAGCAGGGTGCCAATATTATCGTTCGCGTCGCAATGAAAAAGCCGTTGACGAAACTTCCTGTCGGCTTTTCTATTGCGAATCCAGCGCGTATCGCCCTTGATTTTGCTGACGTTGGCAATGGCACCGGTAAGACGTCTATCGACATCAATACAGGTGATCTGCGCACAGTCACATTGGTCGAAGCAACCGGTCGTTCTCGGATGATTTTTAACCTCAATAAGCCGCTCAATTATGCGGCTACCATCGAGGGCAAAATGCTCATCGTGACTATTGATGGTTCTGGTGGACTTGCGACTGCAGCGAACTCACAAGGCTTGCCTGTCAATATGGATGCGCCGATGCAGACCTCGAAGCCCATGTTGCATGATATTGATTTTCGGCGTGGCGTTGCTGGCGAAGGACGCATTGTTGTTGATTTGCCTTTAAATCAAGTGGCTGTCGATGTACGTCAACAGGGACAGAAAATTTATGTCACTTTCTTAAAAGCTGGTTTACCGGATGTTCTACGTCGTCGACTTGATGTGGCTGACTTTGGTTCTCCTGTGCAGACAATAACAACAACCCCCTCTGGCGAAAATGTCCAGATGGTGATCGAGCCGAAAGGCTTATGGGAACAGAGTTCTTATCAAAGCGATACGCAATTCGTCTTGGAAGTGAAACCCATCAAAGAAGATCCGAACAAACTGACGCAAGGAACGCAGGGATACCGCGGGGAGCGCTTGTCGTTCAACTTCCAGAACATTGAAGTGCGCGCCATTTTGCAAATCATCGCAGAGGTGAGTGGTCTTAACGTGATTGCCAGCGATACAGTCACCGGTACGATCACATTGCGTTTGAAAGATGTTCCTTGGGATCAGGCATTGGATAACATCATGCAGATCAAAGGCTTGGACATGCGTAAGAACGGTAACGTGATCTGGGTTGCGCCAAAAGACGAGTTGTTGACGAAAGAAAAACTCGAATTAGAGCAACGAGCACAAATTGCCGATTTAGAGCCATTGAAAACAGAGTCCTTCCAGTTAAATTACCAAAAAGCGGAAGCATTCAAACTCGTTTTCGGTAATGATGGATCAACGACGAACCGACTGCTGTCTAAACGCGGTAGTGCAGTCATCGAGCCGCGCACTAACCAGTTATTCGTGACTGATATTCCTTCTAAAATCGAAGAAGTTCGTAAGCTGATTCAAAAAACGGATATCGCTTCCAAGCAAGTCATGATCGAAGCGCGTATTGTCGAAGCGGACGATACGTTTAGTAAAAATCTGGGTGCGAAGTTGGGATTCACTGACTTACGTGGCCTTAATGGCGGCACGACGGGCTATCAGGTCAATGGTAATCAAAGCGTTGCGATCACAGGAACGATGACAGGTGTCGGTGAACAAACGCTCCAAACTGCAGCGACAGGTAACACACTTGCTAATTCACAGTTTGTGAATTTACCAGCGGCTTCGATTGGTGGTTTAACGCCGGGTAGTTTGGCGGTGAGTTTGTTCTCATCCGCTGCAAATCGTTTCTTGAACCTCGAGCTTTCTGCCCTCGAAGCGGATGGCAAAGGCAAAGTGATTTCTAGCCCGCGTGTGGTTACTGCCGATCAATTAAAAGCCTTAATTGAGCAGGGTACTGAATTGCCATACCAAGTGGCAACGGCAAGTGGCGCTACGTCAATCGCGTTTAGAAAAGCAACGATGCGACTTGAAGTTACACCGCAAATTACACCAGATGGCAACATCATCCTCGACGTTGAGGTGCACAAGGATAGTGTCGGTCAGCAAACATCTTCAGGTCTTGCCATCGATACGAAAGAAGTGAAAACGATGGTGCTGGTCGAAAATGGCGGTACGGTGGTTCTTGGTGGTATTTACCAGCAAACAGAGGCCGACAGTGTGACTAAAATTCCATTTTTTGGTGATCTTCCGCTCTTAGGGAATTTGTTCCGGACAACGGGCAAAAGTAGTGCGAAAACAGAACTCCTGATTTTCATTACCCCGAAAATTATGACTGACCGTTTAGGTTTAAAGTAAACTCCACCCCCTTATTGTGATTAATAAATGCTTTCGCTCAACTACAGGTGTTTCATGAAAAGCTTTTTCCGGATTCTTTCTGGCTTATTTTTGCTGGCATTGATGTCAGCGTGTGGTGGTGGTGGTGGCTCACCAGGAGCGACGGGTGCCAAAGTGGCCCTGTTTACCTCTGCCCCAGCGTCGATTAACGTTCTTCCAGGACAATCTCAAAGTTTCACCGTGGGTGGTGGTGTGCCTGATTACACCGTGAGCACAAGTAACACAGCATTATCTGTTAGCGTGTCCGGTACAACTTTGACTATCTCGGCATCCACCACAACGACGGGTACATTTACCGTTGTGGTCACTGATCATGCGGGTACGCAAGTCAATATCACCGTTGTTGTTGGTACTGGAGCCGCATTAAAAACGTCTGCGTCTCCAAACGTAACGCTGTTGATCGGTGCCCAATCGGCTGTGTACTCGATCACGGGTGGTAGTGGGCTTTACATTTCTGCAGTGAGTAATGGTCCAGGGATTGCCGCTGTTAACTTTAATCAAAAAGCTGGCACATTTATTATCAGCGGCGTCGCAGCTGGTACGACGACTGTCACGGTAACGGATAGCCAAGGTGCACAGGTCTCGATTTCAGTGACGGTGGGTACAGGAATCACCTTCTTTACGTCAGCGCCAAGTAACATTAACTTGAGTCCAGGATCACTGTCATCGGTCTATCAGATCGGTGGTGGTAGTGGTGTCTATAATGTCGCGAGCAGCTCGAGCAATGTACGTGTCAACTTTATTCCAGGTGGAAGTGCCTTCTCCTTGGTTGGTATCAGTGCAGGTTCTGCGTTGGTGACGGTGACCGATACGCAAGGTGGAACTCAAACAATTAGTGTGACAGTTGGCACAGGTTCTAGCTTATTCATCAACGCCCCATTCAGCGTTGCTGTGCCTGTCGGGGCGACGTCTTCCACCTATCAGATCGGTGGTGGTAGTGGTATTTACTTCGCGTCAAGCAGTAACGCAAGCGTTGCGACGGTCACTCTGACCAGTAGCGGCATTAACTCTGCGCAGTTTGCGATTACCGGCGTTTCGCAAGGAACTGCCTCAATTATCGTGTCTGATAGTTTGGGTGCAAGCCAGCAATTGTCAGTTACCGTTGGTTCATCTGGCGGCGCATTGGTGACTTCTGCGTCAGGAAGTATCAACATTGCCGTCGGTGCGTCATCTGCCTACAAAGTGCAAGGTGGTAGCGCGCCTTATGCTGTTGGTACAAGCAATGCGAGTGTCGCCACGGCGACGATTACTGGCGGTACCTTAACGGTGACCGGTAATGCAATCGGCCAAGCAACGTTAACGGTATTAGATTCTTCCAGTCAAACAGTGACAATTTCTGTACAAGTAGGTGCCGTATCGAAATTATTCACGAGTGCGCCAAGCAGTATTACATTGAGTCCAGGCACCGTATCATCGACTTTCACGATTGCCGGTGGTAGCCAGATTTACCTCGTCAGCAGCGCTAATAACAGTGTTGCTACAGTGAGCCTGAACGGTAGTAACTTTATTATTACTGGCGTTGCAGCAGGTTCGACTTCGATCATTATCACTGACACAAACGGTACGACGATTCAAATTAACGTTACCGTTACTGGTGCTACAACGAATTTGTTCACAACAGCACCCGCAGCAGTGACCTTGTCGGCAGGAGGCGGTAGTGCTTCCTACAACATCAGTGGTGGTACGGCGCCTTACTCGGTTGTGAGCAGCAATACGACCGTGCTGACGGCCGTGCTTAACGGTTCAACGTTCCAGCTGACTGGTAATTTGTCTGGTTCGGCGACCGTCACAATCAAGGATGCGGCTGGCGTGAGCTTGACACCGATTACAGTCACTGTGTCAGGTGGAACTTCTAATGCACTTTACACAAATGCACCTTCTTCAGTGCAAATTAGTGCTGGTAGCAGCAATGCGCCTCAGTATCAGATCTCGGGTGGTGTCGCACCTTACAGCGTCGTAAGTAGCGCAACAGGTGTGGCAACCGTGAGTTTGAGTGGAAGCACTTACACTGTCACCGGGATTGCTGCTGGTACTGCCAACATCGTCATTACTGATTCAGCCGGGACGAAATTGACAGTAACAGTGACTGTTGGTAGCAGCGTATCCATTCCATTTTATTCTTCAGTACCAGGTAGTGTGACGATGACAGTAGGTCAGTCACCTGTCCCAACGTACGTTGTCGGTGGCGGTACTGCGCCATACACTGCTGCATCGAGTAGTGAAAGTGTTGTTAAGGCGACGATTTCAGGTGGTTCATTGATTCTGACGCCGGTGAGTGCAGGTACGGCAACTGTTCGTATCATTGACAGTGCTGGAGGCGCACCAATTTCGACGACAGTGACTGTGGTAACTTCTAACGTTGTGAATTTGGGTGTGGCGCCATCAGCCGTTACCCAAGCGTATGTTGGAGACGTTCTCCAGTTCTCCGTCAATGGTGGTTCAGCGCCATATACGATAGTTTCTAATAATCCATCCAGTGTCACAATTGGAAATATTGTTCAAAACACATCTAGTGCAACCTTTACTGCTACGATGGCAAAAGTGAACAATTCCGCTGCGATTGTTGTGACGGATAGCAAAGGAACAGTCGTTCAGGTAACCATCAGTTCTATTTTGGCGGCTGTTAATAATCTGTCTTTAACACCAGTGAATTGGTCCATATTGGATAACAACAGTTCATCCGTATCGTTGACGTTAAACGGTGGTGTACCTCCGTTCCAAGTCTTTACAGCCGGAACGAACGCTGCACTGTTATCCTCCGTCACCGTCACCAATAATGGCGTTGCATTGTTGCCATCCCAAGCACCGTTCTTTACAGACCGGACGCTGACGATCGGCTTAGGTAGCCAAGGTACACGTTGCGTGGGGGCCGATACAACACTGACTTTCACAGTTGTGGATAGTCTGAATACGTCAACAACGAGTACAATGAAGATTCTAACTGGTGGCCAAGGTTGTTAATGAGGGATCAGTAGTAAAAAGGTTGTGCAGGAGACTTTGTGAGTGTCCAGGCGCTGAATTTAATTTGCCCAGGAAATTGCGATGTCTGGCAATATTTTTCTAGTAGGTCTTATGGGGTCCGGGAAGACGACAGTCGGCCGGGCCCTGGCGAGAAAGTTAAACAAACGTTTTATTGATTCTGATCATGAGATTGAGGCCCGTACTGGGGTCTCGATCCCAGTCATTTTTGAGATAGAGGGTGAAGTTAGTTTTCGTCAAAGGGAAGCGGACGTCATCCGTGATTTAACTGCCCAGAATGATATTGTTCTGGCGACCGGTGGTGGCGCCATTCTCAATCCTGATAGCTTGAGATACCTGCACGAACGCGGCACGGTCATTTACTTGCGTGCGGGTATTAGCAGTATTCTTCAACGCACAAAAAACGATAAAAATCGTCCGTTACTCAGAACCGCGGATCCCCGTAAAAAGCTCGAAGAGTTAGAGGCGCAACGCCATCCCCTGTACCAGAAAGCAGCCCATCTGGTCATTGAGACCGGCCGCCCCAATGTGCAGCACCTCGTACAAAATATTCTCGACAAGTTACCCCAGCCATTAGTGGCAAGCTATTTTCAATCTCATCCAACTAACATGCATTCTGTACACCAAAGCGCCATTCAATCGATGAACGTTCAATTAGGCGAGCGTAGTTATCCCATCTCGATCGGTCAGGATCTGTTAGGAAATGCGGCGCTGTTGGGAGAGAAAATTCGCGGCACGCATGTTGTCGTGGTCACGAATACGGTTGTTGCTCCTCTTTATCTGCAGACGCTTGAGACGCAACTTCATGCACTCGGTAAAACCTGTAGTGCCGTGATCTTGCCAGATGGCGAGGTTTATAAAAACTGGGATAACCTCAATTTAATTTTCGATCATTTACTTGCGCATAAGTGTGATCGCAAAACCACCTTAATCGCACTTGGTGGTGGTGTCATTGGCGATATGACGGGATTTGCAGCGGCAACGTACATGCGTGGCGTTCCTTTTGTACAAGTGCCAACCACATTGCTTTCGCAAGTAGATTCATCCGTTGGAGGTAAAACAGGCATCAATCATCCGCTAGGTAAGAATATGATTGGTGCGTTTTATCAACCTCAAGCAGTGATTGCAGACACAGCAACGTTGAACACCTTACCAGACAAAGAGTTGTCTGCGGGCTTGGCAGAAGTGATCAAGCACGGTGCGATTATCGATGCGACTTTTTTCGCATGGCTCGAGCAAAATATGAGCAAACTGCGTGCGAAAGATCCGCAAGCGTTAGCGCATGTGATTGCCCGCTCGTGTGAAATCAAAGCGGATGTCGTTCGACAAGACGAACGCGAAGGAGGACTGCGTGCTATCCTCAACTTCGGCCATACTTTTGGACATGCCATTGAAGCAGGACTCGGCTTTGGAACGTGGTTGCACGGCGAAGCGGTCGGCTGCGGCATGGTCATGGCAGCTGAGTTATCATTCCGATTAGGTTACATCGATTTCGTCAGCAAAACCCGCATCAAGCAATTAGTCGAAGCGGCAGGATTGCCGGTCGTCGCGCCGGATTTAGGTGAACAACGCTGGTTAGAGTTGATGGAAGTCGATAAGAAAAATGAAGGTGGGCAAATTAAATTTATTTTGCTCAAACCGTTGGGTACGGCAGTCATCACTAGTGTGCCGGAACCTGTTTTGTTAGAAACGTTACGCCACTGCATCCTAGAATAGCAATGACATTGACAGATCAACATTTAGCACCCTATGCCGCCCAATCGTCCACATCGAGAGGGCGGCTTTTTATTGAGCCCGCATCCAGTTCGCGGAGTGAATTTCAACGCGATCGTGACCGCATCATTCACTGTTCTGCCTTTCGTCGGCTTGAGTATAAAACACAAGTGTTTGTCAATCACGAGGGGGATCTGTTTCGAACTCGGCTGACGCACAGTCTTGAGGTCGCGCAAATAGGGCGCTCGATTGCGCGTAATCTCCGTTTGAATGAAGATCTCGTCGAAGCCATCGCTCTCGCCCATGATCTCGGACACACACCCTTCGGGCATGCAGGGCAAGACGCGCTCAATGCTTGTATGCAGCCCTATGGCGGCTTTGAACATAATCTGCAAAGCTTAAGAATTGTTGATCGTCTCGAAGAGCGTTACGCTGCGTTTGATGGATTAAATCTTTGCTTTGAAACCCGCGAAGGTATTCTCAAACACTGCTCGCTCACGAATGCCAGCGCACTCGGTGACGTTGGCGAACGATTTATACATAAAACGCAACCCAGTTTAGAAGCGCAATTGACCAACCTCGCAGATGAGATTGCCTACAACAATCATGACATCGATGATGGTATTCGTTCCGGGCTCATCACAGAAAAACAAATGCTCGATGTCGATATTTTTGCACATCACCGAGCGGAAGTTGAACTTGCCTATCCAGGCCTAGCGGGCCGTCGTGCGATCTCAGAAACTATTCGTCGCATGATCAATACGCTCATCACCGATTTAATTAAAACATCCGCAGCACGTATCGCCGATTCTCAGCCAACATCCGTCGACGATGTACGTCGCATGCCAAAAATGATTACGTTCTCAGACGCACAATATCAAGAGGCCAAAGTTCTTAAGCAGTTTTTGCATCACCAACTCTATCGGCATTATCAAGTCAATCGCATGATGTCAAAAGCACGGCGCATCATTCATGAGTTATTCGATGCCTTTATCGCAGAACCGAATCTTTTACCCCCAGATTACCAAGTTCTTTCTGCCATTGATGAAGTATCCAAGCAACATCAGCAAGCGAGAAAAATCGCAGACTACATCGCAGGTATGACAGATCGCTATGCTATGAGAGAACATCGCCGACTTTTTTCTATTAATGAAAACTGAGTCGTCGCGCACCACCCTATTTACGGAGAAAATCATGCCCCAATTTCATATCAAACGTCGTCAATTTACCCGCTGTATTCCTCTCGTTTTGCTCGGACTCTCCGTGACTGCGCATGCCATTTCACTCAATGATCTGAGTAATCAAGATGCGAGTGCCGGACTCAAAGCTGCATTAGACAAGGGCTCAACCGTCGCCGTCAGTAATCTCGGTGTGGAGAATGGCTTTCTCAATAACGAAAAAGTGAAAATTCAGTTGCCTTCCATTCTCGAAAAAGCCCGACCCATTCTCAAAATGACCGGGAAAGGACAGCAACTCGATGACCTCGTCGTTTCCATGAACCGTGCCGCAGAAGCAGCAGTTCCCCTAGCAAAACCACTGCTTCTTAACGCCGTAAAGTCCATGTCCATCACCGACGCCAAAAACATTCTTACCGGTGGCGAAACCTCCGTCACAGACTTCTTTCGGCAAAAAACGTCCGCCCCCCTCGCTGTTAAATTTTTACCTCTCGTAAAAGGTGTCACCGATAAAGCAGGACTCTCTGCCAAATACAACGCCGTCATGGGACAAGCCCAGAAATTTGGCGTCGTCCCAGAACAAGAAGCCACGGTCGAAGGATACGTTACCCAAAAAGCACTCGATGGGCTCTTTCTTATGATCAGTGAAGAAGAAAAGAAAATTCGTCAGGATCCGTTGGGGGCGGGGAGTTCGGTGATCAGTAAAGTGTTCACCCTCCTCAAATAAAAACTGACGAAAAGCCGCTCTGTCTGCGTTGTTGGCGACTCGCCTTACGTCAAGTAATGTCTTCGTCGCCACGCCTTGCCAGAGCGTCTTTGCGTCAGTTTTTGGAGGTGAAAAGCCGCTCTGTCTGCGTTGTTGGCGACTCGCCTTACGTCAAGTAATGTCTTCGTCGCCACGCCTTAGTAGAGCGACTTTGCGTCAGTTGTTTTGGAGGGGCAAGCTTAGAACGCTACGTTGATGGCGACTCGCTCCGAGCGAATGTTACCTCCACGCGACAACTGAGGATGTTTTTGAGCTTATAACAATGATTTGCAATTCACGGTAGGACTGCGTTGCGGACGCACTTAAGGCTGCTCATGTGCGCGTCTATAGCGTTTTCTGCGTCCTCAGAGGGGCGTCCCTCATTGTTTTCTGTCTGTTGTCCATTTCTGTGCGACAAAAATAGCGCGTACTGCGTAGTTTCACTTAAGTAGATGGTGTTGCAATGCAGCATTGAAATATCTGTTAAGTTAAAGCTTAAGTGCACTGAATAAGAAAATGAAATACATCAGTTTGGTAGCACGACCTGGTTGAGGTCAGGATCAACGTCAAGGGTGAACATACACCAAACGGATTCTCGGCTCTCAGTCATGGAATAAAAATTGAATGAGACATCAATTATCTGGAGACCAACATGTCATACAAAATGAAAACCTTGATTGCTTCTGCATTGATCACATGGTCCGTTGCAGGCGTTGCCGCTGAGCCGATTAAAATTGGCGTTTCTGGCCCTCTGACTGGCGGTTCGGCACCAATGGGTGTGTCGATGCGCGATGGTGTGAAGCTCGCCGTTGCAGAGATCAATGCGAAGGGCGGCGTACTTGGCCGTCAACTGCAAATCGTTGAGCGCGATGACGAGGCGAAAAATGAACGTGGCGTGCAGGTTGCTCAAGAGTTGATTAACAAGGAACGCGTTGTGGCGACGGTTGGTTATGCCAACACGGGCGTCGCGATTGCTTCACAGCGCTTCTATCAAAACGCTAAAATTCCAGTCATGAATAACGTGGCGACAGGCTCTATCGTCACGAAGCAATTCGTTGCACCTGAATTTACAGAGAACTATATTTTCCGCAATGCCGCCAACGATACAGTGCAATCCGCAATGATCGTTGATGAGGCCGTTGTTAAGCGTAAGTTCACGAAAGTCGCGATCCTTGCTGACTCGACAAACTACGGTCAATTAGGTCGTGAAGATCTTGAGCGTACATTGGCCGCAAAAGGTATCAAACCGGTTGCTGTTGAAAAGTTCAATATCAAAGACGTAGATATGACCGCGCAGTTGCTCAAGGCGAAGCAAGGTGGCGCACAGGTCATTCTGACGTATGGTATTGGTCCTGAGTTAGCGCAAATCGCCAACGGTATGGAGAAGTTGGGCTGGAAGGTACCAATGATTGGTAGCTGGACGCTGTCGATGGGTAACTTCCTCGATAACGCTGGTAAAAACGGTGATGGTGCGAGCATGCCACAAACTTTCATCCAAGATCCGAATACGCCAAAACGTAAAGCCTTTATCGAAGCTTACCAAAAGTCCTACAAAATCGATCGTATCCCATCTCCTGTCTCGGCAGCTCAAGGCTATGACTCTATCTACTTGTTAGCGGCCGCGATGAAACAGGCTGGCACAACAGATGGCCCGAAAGTCCGTGAAGCACTAGAGAATCTGAACGAAAAAGTAGAAGGTGTCGTCACGACCTATGTGAAGCCATTCACGCATGACGATCACGAAGCCATTAAAGCCGGTATGCCTGTCATGGGCGAGGCCAAAGATGGTCACATCGTTTTAGCAAAATAAAACAATTCAGTTTCACTGTGTATGACTGAGTAAGACCGGAATCAGGTCGCTTGCAAAGAGCAACCGCAAGCGCCTGATCCTTTTCTAGACATTGCATCCTCTCTGGTTGGTTCATTCTTCTTCGATATGTCATGTAGCGAGGGCGGGTGGACTCACGTCTGAACGGATGCACTCCATTCGGGTAATAAAAATGGAAATCCTATTACAACTCGTGTTTAGCGGCATTGCGCTTGGCATGATTTACGCAGTGATCGCATTTGGTTATCAGTTGACCTTCGCTACTTCTGGCACGCTCAACTTTGGACAAGGCGAATCACTCATGTTAGGGGCGCTGGTCGGACTTAGTCTGGTCGGGAATATTCATGGCGGCCCTTACATGAATTATTGGCTGATGATCCCCTTGGTGATCTTGTTTGGTGGCCTGCAAGGTGTGGTTGTCGAGTGGATTGCGGTGCGGCCAGCGATTAAAATTAAATCGGAATTTGGCTGGATTATGTCCACGATTGCGATGGCGATTATTTTTAAAAACGTGGCTGAAAATATCTGGGGTAAGGACGATTTGACCTTTCCTTCTCCGTTGTCTGCGCAACCATTTCAGATTTTTGGTGCGAATGTGCAGCCGATGCAAATTGTCGTGATTGTTGGTGCACTGGCGATCATGTTGGCGGTCGAAATGTTTAATCGTAAATCGATCTACGGTAAGGCAGTCGTGGCTACTTCAAACGACCGCGATGCCGCAGGTTTGATGGGTATTAACACCAGCATGGTCATTACTTTCTCTTATGCCTTGTCTTCTGCGACAGCTGCATTTGCCGGTGTGTTGGTGGCGCCGTTGACCTTGACCGGTGCGACGATGGGCTCTTCACTTGGCTTGAAAGCGTTTGCGGTCGCCATTATCGGCGGGTTGACATCGGGTGTCGGCGCGATTGTGGGCGGTCTGATTTTGGGGATTGCTGAAACGTTGACGGGGTTCTATGTATCCACGGGCTACAAAGAGGTTCCTGGTCTCGTGTTGCTGTTATTGGTATTAGCGATCAAACCTGCTGGTTTGTTTGGTAAAACAGCGATTAAGAAAGTGTAAGGAGATATCATGAATAAAAAGACCTTCATACTTTCTGCGATTGGCATCGTCGCATTGGGATTGTTCCCCGTGTTCATGCACAATCCGTACTATCTGCATCTGGCAGAAACCATTTTAATTTACGCCATTCTCTTGTTTGGCCTCGACATCGTTGTTGGCTATACGGGGCAGGTGTCATTAGGTCACGCTGGTCTATTTGGGATCGGTTCCTATACCACTGGGGTGTTGTATCTGAAACTCGGCTTACCAATCTTGGTCGCCTTGCCTGCGAGTATTGTCGTCGCTGCTGTCTTTGGTGCTGTGATGGCCTTACCTGCATTGCGCGTGACGGGGCCCTATTTGGCGATGGTGACCTTGGCGTTTGGTACGATCACGCAAATTTTGATCAACGAAATGAGTTTCCTCACTGAAGGTCCTATGGGGATTCAGATTACGAAACCAGGATGGTTTGGTCAAAAAATGGATGAAACAACGTTCTTCTATCTCGTTGCCATTTTGATGGTCGTCGCGTTGGTTGTTGTTCACCGTGTTTTGCGTTCTCATCTTGGACGCGCGTTTCAGGCGTTGCGTGACAGCCCGATTGCTTCGGACTGTATGGGTGTCTCCGTGTATCGCTACAAGGTCTACGCGTTCGTGATCAGTGCGGCCTTAGCGGGTCTGGCGGGTAGTCTGTACGCTTACTCGGAACAATATATCTCGCCAAATACCTATAACTTTGAATTGACGATTCTGTTTTTGTTGGCCGTGATTATGGGGGGACGCAAGAGCCGTATTGGTTCTCTGATCGGTGCGTTCATCGTCGTGATGTTGCCTTCCTTGTTGGCAGATATCGATTTGTTCCGTCAGATCTCGACGGCGGCGGCTGTGATTGCGACGATTGGTTCAGGGATTGCCCTCGCACAGAAGCGTAAAACAGCGCGTGAAATCATGGTGCCGGTCGCTGCAACTATTGGTATGGCGCTGTTTTCTTATAAGTTGGAAAACATCACAGACTGGCGTCTGACCATCTTCGGTCTGATGACTTTGTTCGTTGTGTATTACCTGCAGGACGGGATTGTTGGCTTTGTCAGTGCCATGTTTGGAAAAGGCCCACGTCATCTGATTGCGAAGACCGATGCCACTGCAGTGGATGAATCCTTAGCCATTGCCAATGCTGGTGGTGCACGTGTTGGTGTGTTGTTGAGCGCACGTCAGTTGTTGATGCAGTTCGGTGGTTTGAAAGCCTTAAATCATGTTGACTTACAGATCGCTCAAGGTGCCGTGCACGGGTTAATCGGTCCGAATGGTTCTGGTAAAAGTACGATGATGAATGTCTTGACTGGGATCTATAAACCAACCGATGGTGTGGTGGAGTTTGGTGGACGGGTCATCTCAGGATCGACACCTTCAGCCATCGCCTTGGGAGGCGTCGCTCGCACGTTTCAGAACGTCCAGCTATTTGGTGAAATGACGGCGACAGAAAACGTCTTGGTCGGCTTGCACAGCACATTCCGTAGCAACGTATTTGATGCGATGTTGCATA
This sequence comes from Undibacterium sp. MH2W, assembly GCF_049340215.1. Taxonomy (NCBI): domain Bacteria; kingdom Pseudomonadati; phylum Pseudomonadota; class Betaproteobacteria; order Burkholderiales; family Oxalobacteraceae; genus Undibacterium; species Undibacterium sp. MH2W. The sequence continues at coordinate 645,132 of NZ_JBMPPA010000002.1, forward strand.
CCCCTCGCTATCTGCGTGAAGAGCGCACTGCACGAGAACGGGCGGCCAGTATCTTGCACTTTGTGGGCCTGTCTGATCTGGCGAATGAAGAAGCACGCAATCTGCCGTATGGTAAGCAGCGGTTATTAGAGATTGGTCGTGCACTTGGCTTAAATCCTCAGTTGCTGTTGCTCGATGAGCCTGCTGCTGGATTGACGGCACCCGATATTAAAGAACTGATCGCGATCATTCGAAAAATTCGTGAGCATGGCATCACTATTATTCTGATTGAGCATCATATGGATGTGGTGATGTCGCTGTGCGATACCGTCACCGTCCTCGATTTCGGTCAGAAAATTTGCGAAGGCAAACCTGCCGATGTACAGGCTGATCCGAAAGTGATTGAGGCTTACCTTGGCGGCAGCGTCAGCGACGAGTTGAGTGGCGCAGCCCATTCGGCGACAACGGCGTAAGGAGAACCCTATGTTAGAAATTTCAAATTTACACGCCGCTTACGGTAAGGTACAGGTATTGCACGGTATTTCCTTGTCTGTCCCAAAAGGAAAAGTGGTGACGCTAATCGGTTCTAATGGTGCCGGTAAAACAACCACAATGCGTGCCATTTCTGGAATGTTGAAACCGAAAGAGGGGACAGTTAGTCTGGGAGGGCAGGACATCACTGGTCTCGATTCGCACAAAATTGCTCGCGCTGGTTTGGCGCATTCACCAGAAGGTCGCCGCGTGTTTGCGACGATGTCGGTGAAAGATAATTTATTGTTAGGTGCTTTCCCTCGATTTACTGGCTCACGTAGTCGCGGTGATATTGAGACGGATCTGCAAAAGGCGATGGAATTGTTTCCGCGTCTGCGTGAACGTCGTGATCAACTCGCTGGCACGTTGTCGGGTGGTGAGCAGCAGATGCTGGCGATGGCACGTGCGGTGATGCTCAATCCGGAAGTGATTCTATTGGATGAGCCATCCATGGGATTGGCACCGATTTTGGTCGATGAAGTATTCCGGATTATCCAGCGTCTCAAGCAAGAAGGGATGACGATGTTGCTTGTGGAACAGTTTGCGGCAGCAGCGTTGGCCGTCGCTGATTACGGCTACGTACTGGAAAATGGGCGTATTTCGGTGCATGGTCCTGCGGCGAGCTTGCAGAACGATCCTGCAGTGAAGGCGGCGTATCTCGGAGGAAATGCGCAGCACTAAGACTGCCATTGATGTAAAACACCCCGCGAGTAGTACAGCGGGGTGTTTTTTTTAGACAGATTGCTGACGTCAATAGGTCTTTGGATTATCCCGCTAATGCGTGCAGCGGATGAGCATAATCTGGCCATACCGGCGAGAAGAATCCCAGCACCATATCGCGTGTCACCTCTGAGAGATGTGCAGGTGACCATTGTGGTTGATTATCTTTGTCGACAACCAACGCACGAACACCTTCTACGACTTCACCATGCTTGAAACAGTGACGAACCATGGTTCTTTCCATGCGCAGACAATCTGACACCGTCATGTTGGCGCTGCGGCGCAGTTGCTCCAATGTCACGCTCATGAGCAATGGTGAGCGTTTTTCCATCGTGGCGACGGTTGTCTGAGCGAAGGTGCTATCGCTGGCTTTCAGACGCTCTGTGATAGCAGGGACACTATCGCCGATGAACAAGGCATCAATCTCTGTACGATGTGTGGCCAGTTTGCTTTGCGTTGGGTCGATTTGCGTTGCAAAGGGAGCGGCGAAATTGTGAATCGCTTGACGCCAATCAGTCGTATCGTGATTGCTGAAAAGCGCCATCAACGCGGGAATCTCCGTTGTTGGAATAAACACATCAGCAAGGCCTGCATAGAGGGCGTCCGCCGCACCAATGATCTCTCCGCTTAAGCCCAGATACGTACCGATTTGGCCAGGTGTGTGTGATAAGAAGTAACCACCTCCTACATCGGGGAAGAGTCCGATATTCACCTCTGGCATCGCCATTTTCGTGCGTTCAGTGACGATGCGTACGCAGGCGTCTTGGCCTGCTTGTGCGATACCCATGCCTCCACCCATCACAACGCCATTCATGATGGCGATGTAAGGCTTCGGATAAAAATGAATTAAATGATTTAATGCATATTCTTCCGTAAAAAAATCTTCTAAGAGTGCACTATCACCCTTCGGGGATGCTGTGCCAACATCATAAAAAAAGCGAATGTCACCACCCGCGCACAAGGCCTTTTCGCTACTGCTATGAATAACGACAGCACGAATTTGTGCGTCATCGCGCCATTGTAAGAGACTAGCGGTGATGGCACGAACCATCTCTAGTGAAAGCGAGTTGAGTGCTTTGGGGCGGTCTAGCGTAATAAACCCAATATGATTATTAACGGAGGTGATAACGTGTTCGCTCATAGGATGACCAATAGAATAATGGTGATGAAGCCCTTATTTTATGCTGGGCTGGATGTGGCGTCACGCGCTTTTGGCACTGCGACAGAAAGCGTTACGCAAACAAAAAAGGACGCTCTATTGCGTCCTTTGTTGGTTGCCTCTGACTTCGCAGGGCGCTCATGAGGTGCTTATGATGCCGATGCCGGATCAGGCATGTGTTTGATGGCATCGTGGTGATGTTCCTGAATCTTGTCTTTGTGTTTAATCACTTGACGATCCAGTTTATCGACCAATGCATCAATGGCAGCATACAAATCATGTGCCAAACTCTCAACGTGGATATCTTTACCACTGATGTGCAGGTTGATATCTGCCTTGTGACGTTTTTCTTTTTCCCGGAGCTTGTCTACCGTCAGAATGACGGCAATATCAATGACTTGATCGAAGTGGCGCCGTACCCTTTCCAACTTGGTATGCACGTATTCGCGAATTGCAGGAGTTACTTCGACGTGATGTCCACTGATGGTGAGATTCATACTGTGCTCCTATAGTGATGTTACATGCTACAACAATGCGCTCGATTCATTCAAAATGTGTTGAGCTAAATCATATATAGCAATCTAAGCCGTAAATACAAGGACAAACTTATAAAGATTTACGCATACTCACTGGAGGAATTTTCAAGGCTTCGCGGTATTTGGCGACTGTCCGTCGGGCAATTACCATGCCCTGTTCACCCAGCATGTCTGCGATTTTACTGTCAGAGAGTGGGTTCTTCTGGTCTTCTGCTCCTATCAACTGCTTGATGAGTGCTCGTATCGCGGTGGACGATGCTTCTCCCCCGGTTTCCGTCGCGACATGGCTGCCGAAAAAATATTTCAACTCAAACATGCCATGTGGGGTCAACATGTATTTTTGGGTCGTTACACGAGAAATGGTGCTCTCGTGTAATCCTAGTGTATCAGCTATTTCGCGCAAAACAAGGGGGCGCATCGCAACTGCACCGTGTGTGAAAAAATTACGCTGTCTTTCTACTATCGCTTGTGCAACGCGCAAGATGGTTTCGAAACGTTGGCGCATATTTTTGATCAACCAGCGTGCTTCCTGAAGTTGCGTAGAGAGACCATTTTCTCCGCGGTGCTGACGCATCATGTTGGCATAAATACTGCTCACGCGTAGCTTGGGCATCACGTCTTGATTGAGGACAACCTGCCAACCGTGAGCCGTTTTTTTAACAATGACATCAGGGACAACATAGTCCGAACTGCTCTTAGCAAATTCGCTACCAGGACGTGGTTTGCAAGCACGAATCACGATTTGTGCTTCGCGCAAATCTTCGTCATCGCAATCAAAAATTTTCTTTAATTTTGTAAAGTCACGCTGTGCAAATAAATTTAATTGATTTTCAACAATATTTAACGCAAGGCGACGCGTCACGAATGGAATATCAGGTAAACGTTTTATCTGCAAAGCAAGACATTCTGCTGGGCACCGCGCACCAACGCCAGCAGGATCAAAGCTTTGCACCATCGACAAGGCAAACGTCAGTTCTTCTGGTTCGACGGTCAATTCAATTGGCAGACTGGCATGGATTTCATCTAATGTTTCACTCAGATAACCATTGTCATCAATCGCATCAATGATCAGTTCCACCAGTGCAAGATCGCGCGGTTCACGTAAATTCAAGCGCATCTGTTCCAGCAAATGCTCACGCAGACCAATATGCGCAGCTTCTAGCTGACGTTGTCCATCATCATCTTCCGCATTGTATTGGCTTGCTGGCGCATCGTTGAAGCTCCATTCTTCTTCGTTGGCACTCACGCTGTCGTTGATCGCAAATTCGGTGTCAGAAGACGTCTCTACTGTCGTTGCGGTCGTCGCTTGTAGGTCGGGTACTTCCATGCCTGCATCGGGGGTGGCACTGGCAGTGTTAATACCGCCGTCAGCCAAAAGCCGAACTGCATTGTCCATAGGATCATCGACCCGTTCGAGCAACGGGTTTTCGATGAGGAGGGTCTCTAGCTCTTGATGCAATTCGAGGGTCGATAATTGCAGCAATCGGATGGATTGTTGCAATTGCGGCGTGAGAGCAAGATGCTGAGATGTGCGGAGTTGCAGACTTTGTTTCATGATGCTTCCGTCACATGCGGAAATGCTCTCCTAGGTACACGCGTCTGACGGATTCATTTTCAATGATATCGTCGGGCTTACCGCTGGCCAATACGGCACCTTGGTTGATAATGTAGGCGTGGTCACAAATACCAAGAGTTTCACGCACGTTGTGATCGGTGATCAACACACCGATACCGCGTTCTTTCAAGAAGCGGACAATACGTTGAATCTCAATCACTGCAATCGGATCAACGCCTGCAAAGGGCTCGTCAAGCAACACAAACCGTGGATTCGTTGCCAATGCTCTTGCAATCTCAACGCGTCGCCGTTCACCACCTGATAACGAGAGCGCCTGGTTCTCGCGGATTTTTTCAATCTGCAAATCGGCCAGTAAGGCGTTGAGACGTGTATCGATGTCAGCCTTGGATAAATATTTATTATTTTTATCTTTTTGAATCTCTAACACGGCGCGGATATTTTCTTCCACGGTGAGTTTTCTAAAAACAGAGGCTTCTTGAGGCAGGTAGGACAAACCCAGTACTGCACGTTCATGAATCGCGAGACCGGAAGCGGGGATGCCATCGATTGTGATATTGCCACCATCAGAAGGGACTAAACCCACAATCATGTAAAAAGACGTGGTTTTACCTGCTCCGTTGGGGCCGAGTAGTCCAACGACTTCGCCACTCTTGACGGACAACGAGACGTCTCTCACTACTTGTCGCGCACCGTAGCGTTTTTTCAGACCTTTGACCACCAGCGTGCTGGTTGTTTCTGATGTATTGGTTGGCATCTTGGTTTTCTTGTATTTTTGTGTTTTGTCGTTATTTATCGGCTTTAGGTTGAATCGTCAGGCGAATTCTGCCGCTGCCAGAGACTGCCTTACCGCTGCTCGTATTTGAGCCCACAAAAACATCGTTTTTACTATCGTAAGACAAGTATTCGCCTTCTTGTTCGTCGGTGACCTTGGTACCTTCGAGGTAGCGAACTTTGGCAGCCGAGATAAATTTAATCAACTCAGTTTTCTCGTCATACTCTGCGTGCTCTGCCTCGCCCTCTACCCAGAGGTCTGAGCCACCGTCACGCTTTTGACGAAAGCTCACTTTACCACCTGCTTTGCTGAAGAGCTTCACATTTTGAAATTCATCGGGCGATTTTGTGGCAATAGCACGTTCTGCTCTAACGACGAGCGAGCCTTTGGTGATATGCACATCACCAAAGGCTGTTGTTACGTTTGTTTTTCCATCACTAGTGAGATGGTCGGCTTCGATTACCATTTCTTTTTTGCTGTCCGCTTTCTCAGCGTGGGCTGGTAATGCGGCTGAGGTCAAGAAGCCAACCAATAATAGTGAGTGAATCATCTGACGAGGAGAAAGGAGAGTCAGGCGCATGGTTTACTTTCTAAGGGGGTGTCTGTTCAGGTAAATGGTCAATCGCCACGTTTCTTCAAACGCGCATGGACTTTGCTAAGTAATTCCAGTTGCTGCGTCGCGATATTAGCAACCAGGCCAACGGCGCGTGCCTCGATACCTTGGGTGAATAAAGTGACTGGATGATCCGATGTGATTAAATCATCATCGGGCGTTAACATCAGATAATCGGTTTCTAAGCGCATAAAGTGGGAGTTTTCCCCATCAGGGCGCTCTACGGACACATTGTCGTACAGGCGAACGATATCGTGTTCACGTTGTGGAATCACGGTATTTGATTTTTGGTCAACGACGGCACGAGCAGCAATGATTGTTACAGGTGTGCGTTGCTCGGCAAAACTATTAATGTGCGGGTTCGTAATTTCGTATTGATCTGTCCGTGGCAAATGCACCAGCTTGTCACCCGTTAAATGATAATTGGCTTTGCTGCTATTAGAGAGTCGAATGAAATTGAACTGTTCAACGTAATAATCCGGTTCGAGGCGGATCGCCAATTTTTGCGCATCTTCCTCGCCTCGTTGGCGAAATGCACTTTCTACCCAAAAGCTGCCGAGCGCAACGAAACCCAAGATTGCAACAGCAATCCAGATTTGAGCGCGATCGATCGTGATTTGTGGTTTCATGCCAAGTAGTCGGATAAAGCAAGGGTGTATTTATTCTGCGCCCGCAGAATATAGTCACAAACTTCCCGCGCTGCGCCTTTGCCACCGAATGCGGTCGTGACATAGTCAACACGTGAGCGTACTTCAGCATGTCCATTAGGAACACTGACGGCAAATCCGACACGGGTCAAGACCGGCAGATCGATCACGTCGTCGCCAATAAAGCCGCATTGGTCGCTCGTCAGTTGCAACTCTTCTAACAACGCCAGAAATGCTTCTTTCTTATCATGAATCCCTTGGCGGACATGCGTGATGTCAAGATCTGCTGCACGTTTCGATACGATAGCAGATTGGCGAGCGCTGATAATGGCGGTCTCAATCCCCGCTTTTTGTAATAAGCGGATGCCTTGTCCATCAAGGACGTTAAACGTCTTCAATGCTTCGCCCTCTGGACCAAAATGCAGACTGCCGTCGGTCAAAATGCCGTCGACATCAAAAATCATCAGCTTGACGTTCGCTGCTTTTGCTATGGGGTCAGACATTAAATTACCTTTGCTCTGGTCAGATCATGAATATGCAACGCGCCAACGAGTTTGCCTGCATCGTCTGTCACCAGCAATTGATTGATGCGGTAGGTTTCCATCACTTCGACTGCTTCAACCGCTAACTGATCAGCGCGGATGGAACGTGGTGCGGTGTGCATCACGTCAGCGATACTAATTTGAGTGAAATCACAGACGCCTTCCATCATACGACGCAAATCGCCGTCCGTGAAAACGCCCAGAATATTATGTTCTGCATCGACGACCGCGGTCATCGCCATGCCTTTTTTGGTGATTTCCAGCAGTGCAGAGGTCAATTTTGTCTCGGGAGAGACACGTGGAATCGCATCACCCGCACGCATGACATCTTTCACGTAGGTCAAGAGCCGTCGACCCAATGCGCCACCGGGGTGAGAGCGGGCGAAATCTTCTTCGCGGAATCCTCGTGCATCGAGCACAGCAACGGCTAAAGCATCACCTAAGGCCAGCGTTACCGTGGTACTCGCTGTCGGTGCGAGATTGAGTGGGCACGCTTCTTTGTCGACCTGAAGGCTAAGATGGATGTCAGAAATTTTCCCAAGGCTAGAGGCCGGGTTACCCGTAAAGGCAATCAGTTTGACGCCAAGGCGCTTGATGATTGGTAAAATTGACATCAATTCTGCCGCTTCACCAGAATAGGAAATGGCAATAAAGACGTCTTGCGGCGTCACCATGCCGAGGTCGCCGTGGGCGGCTTCAGCGGGGTGAACAAAAAAGGAGGGCGTCCCTGTCGAAGCGAAGGTCGCGGCAATTTTACGGGCAATATGTCCTGATTTACCGATCCCAGAGACAACGACCCGACCTTTGCAGTTGAGTAGCAACTGGACAGCCTGCGAGAAATGGGCAGCATCAGTACCATTGAGGCGTGTCTGCAACGCCATCAAGGCATCTGCTTCAATTTGTATAGTTTGACTCGCCAATTGAACCGCGCGCAGGGCAGCGTTGTTCATGGCGTCATCAGAGGCAGCGTTTGCTTCTGGCAGGGAGGAGGCGTTCAAATCGTTCATCCCGACAGTATAAACGAAATCCTCAAAGCAAAAACTTTGCCAGATGTAACGAAGTTATGACGGAACGCAAAATTCCTACCCTGTTCATGTAAATTAAACAGCGGAAAACGACAGAAAATGGCACTAAATAGGCAATAATGCTTCTTATGAATGCTCTCGATACTACTCTCGCCTTATTAGCTGCCGCCGTCTTTGGGGTGGTCGCTTTTCGCATGTTGCAATTACCGCCGATCTTGGGTTATCTGACGGTGGGTATTCTTGTGGGTCCTTTCGGTTTCAATATGGCGGATGATGGGGCGGTGACCCATGAATTGGCCGAGTTTGGTGTTGTCTTTTTGATGTTTTCCATTGGTCTGGAGTTTTCGTTATCCAAATTGATGGCGATGCGCCGAGACGTATTTGGACTCGGACTGGCGCAGGTTGTGATCACGATTGTGGTGAGTTTGCTAGCTGGCTGGATGGCTGCTGTCTGGTTGCCGGGCTTCTTAACCATCGGCTGGGAGGGCGCATTTGCGCTGGGCGGAGCGTTAGCGATGTCGTCAACGGCGATTGTGTCGAAAATGTTGACTGAACGGCTCGAACTGGAGAGCTTGCACGGACGAAAGATCATTAGTGTTTTACTGTTTCAGGATTTGGCTGTCGTCCCTTTGTTGATTCTGGTGCCTGCATTGGCAACCCATGCGGGGAATATCGTTCAGACATTGTCGTGGGCGAGTGCCAAGGCGGTGCTTGTCTTGGTCATTTTATTGTTTGTTGGTCAAAAGGTGATGCGGAGCTGGTTCAACATCGTCGTGAAGCGCCGCTCGCAAGAACTCTTCATGCTGAACCTGCTTTTCATTACGTTGGGTGCAGCTTGGCTGACAGACAAAGCAGGTCTCTCGATGGCCTTAGGTGCTTTTGTTGCTGGAATGTTAATTTCGGAGACGGAATACCGGCATCAAGTGGAAGAGGACATCAAACCTTTTCGTGACGTCTTATTGGGACTGTTTTTTATTACGATCGGCATGATGCTCAATTTGGGTGTCGTCATCAGTAATAAATGGTTGGTGTTGCTGTTATTTGTGGGACCAATCTTACTCAAGTTGTTGCTCATTACTGGGCTCGCAAAGTTATTTGGGAATTCGACCAGTGTCTCATTGCGGACAGGGTTGGCGCTGGCGCAGGCGGGTGAGTTTGGATTTGTGTTGCTCAATCAGATTGGTGACCTTCACTTGATCGACGCTAATTTAATGCAAGTCATTTTGGCATCGATGGTGTTATCGATGTTGGCTTCGCCGTTTATTTTGGCAAAATCGGATGTGATTGTCATGAAGCTCTCATCGAATGAGTGGATGATGCAGTCGCTTGCCTTGACCCAGATCGCTGCAAGGACGATGACCGCGAAAAAGCACGTCATTATTGCTGGTTTTGGTCGGAGCGGACAAAGTTTGGCCCGCTTGTTAGCCGAGGAGAAAATTGCCTACCATGCCCTCGATCTTGACCCTGATCGCGTTCAAGAAGCGCAAATGGCAGGCGATCACGTTTCGTATGGGGACGCTGCTCGACGCGAAAGCTTGATGGCGGCGGGTGTTAATCGTGCCGCGGCTTTGGTGGTGACCTACACCAGCACCCCATCGGCATTAAAAATTTTACATCTCGTGGCAGAGTTAAATCCGAGTTTGCCGGTGATTGTTCGTAGTCACGATGATACCGACCTCGACAAGCTTAAAGCAGCGGGCGCAACAGAAGTGGTGCCAGAGTTAATGGAAGGGAGTCTAATGCTAGCCTCACACGCGTTGGTGTTGCTGGGCGTACCTTTGCGTCGTGTGGTGCATCGCGTTCAGGCAGCGCGGGATGCACGCTATGAATCCTTGCGTGGTTTCTTCCATGGTGTCAGTGATGCGACTGATAGCCCCGAAAATATGCAAATCCGTCTGCATACAGTGGTGTTAACTGCCAAATCGTACTCTGTGGGGAAGTCGTTGCCAGAATTGCGCCTGTCTGAACTTGCTGTTGATATTCAGGCAATACGACGCGGGAAAAATCGTGTCGCCCTCACTGATGACCTGATTTTGCAGGAGGCAGATGTGGTTGTATTACGCGGAACATCAGAAGCAGTCGCAAGAGCGGAGTCTCGCCTGTTAAAATAGCGGGTTATTTTTAAATTTGAAGGACATCTGGCGATGTTAAATCCATCCGACTACATTAAAGAACATATCCGCACGGTACCTAATTGGCCGCAAGAGGGTGTCATGTTCCGTGACATTACCCCGTTGTTGCAGAACCCCAAAGTATTCCGCGTTCTGATTGATATGTTTGTACATCGCTACATGGATGAAAAAATCGACGTGATCGCAGGTTTGGATGCACGTGGATTTATTATCGGTTCGGTCTTGGCGTATGAGCTGAATTTGGGTTTCGTACCTATTCGCAAGAAAGGCAAATTACCGTTTCATACCGTGTCTGAGCAATATGAACTCGAGTACGGTAGCGCAACGGTTGAGCTGCATTCTGATGCATGCAAGGCAGGCGATCGCGTTGTATTGATCGATGACTTGATTGCCACGGGTGGCACAATGATGGCAGGTAAAAAATTATTGGAGCGTTTAGGCGCGACCGTGGTGGAGGGTGCTGTGATTGTGGATCTGCCTGAATTAGGTGGATCGAAACTCATCAAGGACAGCGGCTTGCCGTTGTTCACGGTATGTAATTTCGAGGGGCATTAATCACCTCTGTGGGTGTCGATATTTTTTGGTGATTGATTTAAAAAAAGCAGACATGGCGTCGATACCATGTCTGTTTTTTTTATGAGGAGGGAGTAACGTCTGCTCACCGTTACCCCTTTTTCTCCTTTCGCTTCTTTCGCTTCTTTCGCTTATTTTGAGCTTATTGGCTTTTTATTTCGTCGGGAAAACGGTTGGATTGGCAGTGATATAGGCGTTGACTGCATCGATATTCAAGCTACCAAATCCTGTTGCCGCACTCCATCCAGATGCCGCTGCTTTCATACCAGGATATGTAGTGCTCCATCCTGTGTAATTCACTGCATCACCATCCACCGTTGCATTGGTCACTGGGAAAACTAAGCCTGGGTTAGCGGGAATGGCTTTGTACAAGGCGGAAGCTGGAAATCCGAGATTATTACCGTGCGCCGATTCGAGACGTGCCCAGAAGGCGGCAAACATAGGCGCTGCCATACTCGTACCACCGACAGCGGCATAGGCTGTTCCATTGGCCGCCTGATTGATATAGATGTTGGTGCCGCTTGCCTGAGCCGCATCAAAAACGATATCGGGTAAGCCGCGAGTGGTGTGACCGCTGCCAACAATGCTCGCAGTTTGCCATGCAGGTGCAGGTTCATAGGCGCTAAATCCGCCACCGGTTGCCCAAAGACGCACCGCCGATCCAACACCTGTTGAAGCAGTTCCTTCATTCCAAACCGCTTGACCGTTGTACGCACCGCTTGAGGTCGTAAACAACGCCGTACCACCGACAGCAATCACATAAGGTGAGCTAGCAGGTTCGCTGACATCATATGTTCTCTTCTGGGTTGTCGTTTTGGCGACGCCAGGGTTGCCCTGCGAATCAGTGTCGCAATTGTATGGTCCGGCGTCACCCGCTGCGACTGCAAATGTGATGCCTTGTGCGACGGCCTGCTTGAATACCGTATCGTCCGCCGCTTGCGATCCTGAAGATTTGGCATCGGCTTCACACTGTCCAAGAGAGACGTTCACAACGCGCGCGACGTTGGCCGTAACAGCCGCGTTATAGGCCGCGGTCAGTGCAGCATCTTCCATGGAATTTGCGGTGTAAAAAATCAGTTGTTTCAGACCACCCGCTGTGCCATAAATCACCTGGCTATCAAGTGCCCATTCCACTTCACCCGACTCATCGCTGGTATTTTCTGTACCGACATAAACGACGGTGGGTGTGATTTTTGGCAGACTAGGATTATTGCTCAGGAACGTCGCAAAGTCTTGCAAGGTGTAGGTCATGTTGCCTGCTGCGATGGTCCCGACAATGGCATTCGATGCTGCCGGAATTTTGACGGCCCCGTAAATGCCAGGATATTGCGTCGGCGTATGAGCAACCTCGGTTCCCGCTGGCGTTACTGTCGTCTTTTGTGCTTGATGCGCGCCGGTATTTGTTGGGTGATGAATCGATGCATTTTGTAATCCCAATACAGAGCCTACGATATGTTGTAGTGACGCTGGAACCTGTGCTGCAGATTCATTGGCATACACATTTCTGCCGTGATGTGTGAAACGTTTTAACTTCGTATTAAATGCTTGAGCAACAGCAGCGACCGTACCATCACCGCTAATTAATGTTCTATTGGGACTGATGGTGATGTTCTTAAAACCGGATGCGGAGAGGTGAGATACGACCGCATTGACCTGTGCTTGTGTCGGTCCGAATTGGGCTGCAAATTGTTCTGGTGTGAGGTACTTGTGATAGCTCGCGCTACCTGGTGTTTGCAGATCTTTTAAAAATTGGTCTAATTGATCTTGATTGCGTAACTGTAGACTGACGGTGATGCTTTTCAGTTCTCCTGGGGTCATTTCGCTTGCAATCTTGTCTGCGGTGACATCATTGCCGACATTGTCTTTTGTATTGATTTTACCGAGAAAAGCATCTGTTCTCGTTGCTACCCACGCCTCGCTGGCGATAGCTGCTCCGGTCAGGGTAGTGAGTACGAAAGCGGTCAAAGGAACTAACGCGAACTGCATATTGAATCTCATTGCTTACCTCCAAAAATAGGCTGATGAAAAATCCATTTTTTATTGCACTCTGCAAAGCTGATTTGCTTATGCAGAGACACAGGTTCGCAGTCAGAGTATCTCCCGTCTCTCAAATGCGACGCTGCATTCTTGGGGGCTGCACCGCAGAGTTGGTACAACCTTTCATTCATATTATTTGGTGCTAATCTTGAGTCGCTTGTCGCCACCTTGTGCAGTTCAGAGAACGTGGGTGGTATCGTTTTTTTGTTTTTTTATCATATGTTTTTTATCAAAGACCCGATAGCGGGAAATCATGAAACGGCAATGATGTTGTGCAGTGTATTGCTATCGTTCGGACGATTGATGTCGACAAGATTTTTTCGAATACGTTAATTTCTTGTGACAAAGTTTTCTTATTCAACGTGGTGATTCATTCGTAAGATTGTTAAATCGAATACGCGTGCTTTTTCGTTGGTTCAAAAAAAATTTTACAAAATGATTTATCTCAATCAGTTTTAGAGATTGCTCACTAAATATATTAAGGGCCTGTATTTTGTTCAAAATGTGTTGTTTTTTTGTTTTTAAATAATGACTTCGAACATCGCCAATCCTTGCAATTGCTTATTTTTTTCGAATTACCGATGCCTCGTTGGTTGGTAAAAGGTGTTGCGCCTGATCTAAAAGGCGGTTGCCCTGGGTATTGCTCAACACATGCAGAAATACAAAACCTGCGCTATACTTCAGGTCTTCCAAGGAGCGTTGCGACGAGAATGTACTTCTTGCCAGGCTTGGAACAAAAGGCGAAAGCCGGATAAATTGATTTCTTGTAATCAATACTGATGAAAAACACATCTTTTTCCGCTTTCCCTTGCCTCAACCGCGCTCACGTTACTTTTTTCTACTGAAAGGAGGGCGTGAGAACGCCACCACCATGACTACCACTACTCAACACGATTACCACGTTGCAGACATCAGCCTCGCAAGCTGGGGACGTAAAGAAATCGCTATTGCTGAAACAGAAATGCCAGGTTTGATGGCGATTCGCGAAGAGTTCGCTGCCAGCCAACCACTCAAAGGTGCACGCATTACTGGCTCCTTGCACATGACGATCCAAACAGCGGTGCTCATCGAGACGCTCAATGCATTGGGCGCTCAAGTACGTTGGGCTTCCTGCAACATTTATTCAACTCAAGATCACGCTGCTGCAGCCATCGCTGCAGGTGGTACGCCAGTTTTCGCATTCAAAGGTGAGAATCTGGACGAGTACTGGGAATTCACACATCGTATTTTTGAATGGACGGATGGTGGCTTTTCTAACATGATTCTTGACGACGGCGGCGATGCAACACTGTTGCTGCACCTCGGTACACGCGCAGAAAAAGATTTGTCCGTGTTGGACAATCCAGGTTCAGAAGAAGAAATTTGCTTGTTCAATGCAATCAAGTCTCATCTGAAAAATGAACCTGATTGGTACTCGAAGCGTCTGGCTGCTATCAAGGGCGTGACAGAAGAGACAACGACAGGCGTGCATCGTTTGTATCAAATGCACAAAGAAGGCAAATTGGCTTTCCCAGCGATCAACGTCAATGACTCCGTCACTAAGTCTAAATTCGATAACCTGTACGGTTGCCGTGAATCCTTGGTTGATGGCATTAAGCGCGCAACGGATGTCATGATCGCCGGTAAAATTGCTGTGATCGCTGGTTATGGTGATGTAGGTAAAGGTAGCGCGCAAGCAATGCGTGCTTTATCTGCCCAAGTATGGGTCACTGAAATCGATCCAATCTGCGCATTACAAGCAGCGATGGAAGGGTATCGCGTCGTCACAATGGATTACGCTGCAGAATTCGGCGATATTTTCGTGACAACGACAGGTAACTACCACGTCATTAGCCACGAGCATATGTTGAAGATGAAAAATCAGGCGATCGTTTGCAACATCGGTCACTTCGACAACGAAATCGACGTCGCTTCGCTGAAAAGATACACATGGGAAAACATCAAGCCACAAGTAGATCACGTGGTGTTCCCTGACGGTAAGCGTATTATTCTGTTGGCAGAAGGCCGCTTGGTTAACTTGGGTTGCGGTACAGGTCACCCATCCTATGTGATGAGTTCTTCTTTTGCGAACCAGACGATTGCACAAATCGAATTGTTCCTCAACAACGATAAATATCCAGTTGGTGTTTATACATTGCCAAAACATCTGGATGAAAAAGTCGCGCGTTTGCAATTGAAAACATTGAATGCGCAATTGAGTGAATTGACAGACGAACAAGCAGCGTACATTGGTGTATCAAAAGAAGGCCCATTCAAGCCTGAGCACTACCGCTACTAATTCTGCGGACAGACTCCTCGTTGCACTCATGTCACGAGGAGTTTTTTTTAATTCTTTTTCATGTCTGGATTGTTCATGCGATTGCTTGCAACTTGGTTAGTCAATGCATTAGCGTTACTCGCGATTCCGTATCTCATGCATTCGGTATCGATCGACAGTTTTGGTACGGCGCTGATTGTTGCAGTGGTGCTGGGTCTGGTGAATGCTGTGTTGAGACCTCTGCTTGTTTTGCTGACGCTACCTGCCACCTTGATGACAATGGGTTTATTTATTTTTGTGATCAATGGATTATTGTTCTGGGGCGTTGCATACATGGTCGATGGGTTTCATGTTGCTGGATTTTGGGCCGCTGTTGGTGGTGCACTGCTGTATAGCGTTATTTCATGGACACTCTCGACACTTCTCTTGCAAAAATCATGAAACCGCATAATTTCAGCATCGAATTTTTTCCGCCCAAGACGGATGAGGGCACCGAAAAACTACGCGTTACTCGTGCCAAATTGGCTGCACTCAATCCCAAGTATTTCTCAGTCACCTTTGGTGCCGGTGGGACGACTCAACAAGGAACGCTTGATACCGTCATTGAAATCCGTCGTGAAGGTTTTGATGCCGCCCCGCATCTGTCTTGCGTTGGTGGAACCCGCGAATCTATCCGTGCGATTCTGAACGAATACAAAGCCAATGATATTCGCCGCCTTGTTGCCTTACGTGGCGATTTACCGAGTGGTTACGGTATGGGAGGTGAGTTCCGTTTTGCAAATGAGTTAGTTGAGTTTATCCGCGCTGAAACGGGCGACTGGTTTCATATCGAAGTCGCTGCTTATCCTGAAATGCATCCGCAAGCACGATCTCCACAAGATGATCTGAATAACTTTGCCCGTAAAATAAAATCCGGTGCAAACGCTGCGATTACTCAGTATTTCTATAATGCTGATGCCTATTTCCGCTTTGTTGATGAAGCAACAAAGTTGGGTGTTACCGCACCCATCGTGGCTGGTGTGATGCCCATTACTAATAGCAGTCAGCTCCTGCGTTTCTCTGAAATGTGTGGCGCAGAAATCCCACGCTGGATTCGATTGAAACTCAATAGCTACGGTGACGACAGCGCGTCAATTAAAGCGTTTGGTCTTGATGTCGTGGCGAGTATGTGTGAACGTCTCTTACAAGGCGGCGCACCAGGATTACATTTCTATTCTCTCAACCAGGCGGCTGCCACAACAGCCATTTGGCAACGTTTGGTATAACATTTGTCAGACTGGTATGACTTAATTGGCATACCAGTCTCTGTTTCGATATCGTTTCGACACGTTCGTTCTGAAATTTTTTCTTCAAAGAAAATTATTCTTGTTTTTGTTGCGCCAAAACAAAATAAGCATAGAAGTCCCTCTGATTTTTTCCTAGTATAAATACAGGTCACTGAGTTATTTACTCACGATATTTTCATCTGTAGCGATTTCGCTATCTATTTGACTTTCATTCATTAACTTCTGATTTACATGTTTTTTTGATCTACGGAAATAGGCAGATCAAAGAGATTTATCCGGTCCCTGGTAGCCCATCATCAGGGTGTGATTGATGTGACAGTAGGTGTTCGCAAAGAGGTGTTTGCATTGTGCAGTTCACTTTGGAGGAATCGTAATGAAGTTCAATTTCTATTGTTGGATATCAGCATTGACCTTGTCTATGGTTTCGCTTTCAGCGCAAGCCGAATTGGTCATTATTGTGAATAAAGACAACCCCGCGACCAAGATGTATCTCGCACAAGTGGCGCAATTTTATCTCGGTGGTTCCTCTCTTTTTGCTCCTGTTGAGTTAGCAGAAAATTCACCAGCACGAAATGAGTTCTACAAAAAGGTGCTCGATAAAGATGCTGCACAGGTACAAGCTATTTGGTCGAAATTGCTATTCACAGGAAAAGCCAAAGCGCCCAAAGAATTCAAAACCGATGCCGAAGTGAAGAAATTTGTGAGTACCACCCCGAACGCTATGGGGTATATCGAGAAGTCATCCGTTGACGATACCGTTAAGGTCGTCGCCATTGTTCCATGAATGACATCGCTGATTTACCTTTGAGGAGAGATGCAATGAAGAAGTTATTACTCGCTTTAATGCTCGTGCCGGCGTTTGCTTCTGCGATTGATTTGGACGACGACGGAACATGGAAATTAACTGGTTTTTATAATCTGACTGGAGCAAAAGTGATGAGTGGCTCATCACAAGGCAGTTCTACGCCATGGACCTATCAGAAATACAATTGTCCTTGCACGATTCAAAACTGGGAATATACCGGTGTCTATGAGAAATCAAAGGGATGGGAATTTGATCAAGAATCGCTGGTTGGACTGCAGTTAAAAAAAGATTTCACGCCTAATTTTTCAGGTACCGTGCAGGTGGTATCGCGAGCACAAAATCCAAATCAAGGATCAAAGCCGACCGTTGACTGGGCCTATCTCACTTGGCAACCTTCTACAGATTCCAACTGGACGATACAGGCTGGGCGCTTCCGCATTCCTTTGTACTATTACAGTGATTATCTTTATATCGGCTATGCGTATCCATGGGTACGTCCCGCGCCGGATGTGTACGGATGGCCTGTCTATGCATACAACGGTGCCAATGTGAGTTATCGGACGCAAATCGGTAACTCTGACTGGGCAACGACTGCGACGGTATGGGCCGGCAGCTTTTCGCAAAACACAGATGCGTATTACACCAACCTCTACAACACCACGCCAACGAGCGACGCTTGGAAACGAATATTAGGTGGCTCGGTGTCGGTGAATAACGGTATCGTTGATGTTCGTGGCATGGTAATGCATCACTATGAGACGGCGATTATTAATGATCCGGTAAATGGTCCAACCTATGAGGTGAATAACGCTGGAACGACCATCATGGGGCTGTCGGCCAATATGGATTATAAGAGCTGGCTCATCAAAACAGAGATCGATCATTTTTCGCAAGTTGATCCAAGCCAGGGACTTAACAACGTCTATAAGTATGCATTGGTCGGCGTAGGCTATAACTACAAAGGTTTTACACCGATGTACACGTATTCTCGTTATCGGACAGTCGCCCAGCCGATAGAAGGACGCGATACACAAACATTTGTGCTACGTTGGGATGTCTATAAAAATACGACCCTCAAAATCCAGTATGACGTATCGAAAGACAAGTCAACGTATCCATTTAAATTTTTCGGTGATTCAAAACTTTTGTCGGTTGCATTGCAGGGCGTCTTTTAAGCATCAACGATTGTTTTTATCGTACTTGGGTGAACTACTCACCGTCGTTTTTTCTCCTCATTTGGCCCATCGAAGAGATGGGCTTTTTCTTTATATGTCGTCGCCATGGCGCATTTTGATTTGCATCAAGGTTACAGCACGTGACCTGTTTACAATCGGAACTCCTATTTAGCGATCCAAACGGACGGGAGATCAATTGGCAATAGAACTCTATAACGATGGCAAGCATGTCTGCGTGATGTTCAACGATCTGTTGAAAGACGCGGGGGATCATGCTGTCCAAGCCAATCAATTTCTGATCGTGTCCGATGGCGAAGGCGCGTTGATTGATCCCTCGGGACACCTCACCTACAACGCGCTTGTGTTGGCGATGCACAAATATATTCCCAAGCAGCAGCTGAAATATCTCTTTGCATCGCATCAGGATCCGGACATTATCGGTGCATTGGATAAGTGGCTTTTTAGTACCGAATGTAATCTCTACGTGTCGCAACTATGGTCACGATTTGTGCCGCATTTTTGCAATCTGAATCGCGCTGATGGACGTATCGTCGGCATTCCGGACGAGGGCATGCCGATTCGTCTTCGAGACACAACCTTACACGCCGTACCAGCCCATTTTCTTCACGCAGAGGGTAACTTTCAGTTTTACGATAGCAAATCGAAAATTCTCTTTTCTGGTGATATGGGCGCCTCGATGGTCGATGCAGCAGACATCCAACAGCCAATAAGGACGAAGGATGATTTTTACCAAGCAATGCATACCATGAGCGGTTTTCATAAACGGTATATGGTGTCGAATAAAGTGTGCCGCCTGTGGGCCAATATGGTGCGCGACATGGATGTCGATATGATGGTGCCACAACATGGTCGATACTTTCTTGGCAAAGAGGCGATTCATGCCTTTTTGGATTGGATTGAACGGTTGCAGTGTGGTATCGATTTATTTACGCAGGACCATTACCGTTTTCGTGGCTAGATAATCCAGACCACATTCTAAGTTCTAGTCTCTCCCGCGAAGGCGGGAGCCCAGTGGCGCTGTAGCGCCTTTTTTTGTTGGACGATTAGTCCTGCTCCGAAAGCGCTGTCGCGCACTGGATACTCCGCCTGCGCGGAGTATGACGAGTGAAAAAGGGGGTATTTCGTTCGCTTGGAGTATGAAGAGTAGGGATGGGGTATTCCATTCATTATTTACCCCAACCTCCATCATCGTCGCTCCCGCGAAGGCGGGAGCCCAGTGGCGCTGTAGCGCCTTCTTGTTTGGAGATCAGTCCTGCTCCGAAAGCGCTGTCGCGCACTGGATACTCCGCCTGCGCGGAGTATGACGAGTAAAAAGGGGATATTCCGTTTGCTTGGAGTATGACGAGTGAAAAAGGGGGTATTCCTTTCATTATTTGCTCCAACCTCCATCATCGTCGCTCCCGCGAAGGCGGGAGCCCAGTGGCGCTGTAGCGCCTTCTTGTTTGGAGATCAGTTCTGCTCCGAAAGCGCTGTCGCGCACTGGATACTCCGCCTGCGCGGAGTATGACGAGTAAAAAGGGGATATTCCGTTTGCTTGGAGTATGACGAGTGAAAAAGGGGGTATTCCTTTCATTATTTGCTCCAACCTCCATCATCGTCGCTCCCGCGTAGGCGGGAGCCTAGTGGCGCTGTAGCGCCTTCTTGTTTGGAGATCAGTTCTGCTCCGAAAGCGCTGTCGCGCACTGGATACTCCGCCTGCGCGGAGTATGACGAGTAAAAAGGGGATATTCCGTTCGCTTGGAGTATGACGGGTAGGGATGGGGTATTCCATTCATAATTTACCCTAACCTCCATCATCGTCGCTCCCGCGTAGGCGGGAGCCCAGTGGCGCTGTAGCGCCTTCTTGCCTAACTTCCTTTGCTCTGTTTTAAGATCGCATAGTCGAGCGGGAGAGCGGTTGTGCTTTTAATTACTTCCATCACAAAGCTAGAGCTGACATCTTGTAAGTCGGCGACTTTTACCAGTTTTTTGTACACCAAATCAAAACCAGCCATATCCGGTACGTGTACTTTGAGTAAATAGTCGATATCGCCACTCATCCGTAAAATTTCGACAATTTCAGGAATGTCTCTGACGCCAGTAATAAATTTTTGCATCCATTTTTCGTTGTGCTGCGCCGCCTTGAGGGCAACCATCACCGTGAGGCCCAGATTGAGTTTGACGGGGTCGCATAAAATGACTTGCTGCCGAATCACACCTTCTTCTTGCAGTTTCTGTAAGCGCCGCCAGCATGGCGTGACGGATAAATGCACCGCTTGAGCGAGATCCGCTAGAGGCATCGACGCATCTTTTTGTAAAAAATGCAGAATTTCGAGATCTTTTTTATCCATGATGACGTATTTATAGAAAATTATTCTAAAAATAGCATAAATCACTCAATAATTTGGTAAAAAATTTCTGCTGATGATTGTTACGATGTCATTCTGCCAGTCGGTCATCGTCCGACAAGCGACATCAGTTATAACGATCAATCAGGAGCCACCATGAGCAAGCACGAACAATCCCTACAAACTGCGACCCGTCTGACCCATGCTGGGCGCAAGGGCAAAGATCATCATGGTCCTGTGAATCCTCCGCTCGTGCGTGCCTCGACGATGTTATTTCCTGATTGTGCCTCACTTCAAGAAGCGCATGGTACTCGCCGTGTCTATGGTCGCCATGCGACAGAAACGACCCTGGCACTGGAACAGGCATTGTGCTCAGCCGAAGGTGCCGCAGCATGTATGCTCACGCCGTCTGGCTTATCGGCAATCACGACGACGCTCTTGGCGTTATTGCAGCCTGGTGATCATTTGCTGATGGTCGATACGGCTTATGATCCTACTCGTTTGTTTTGCGATGGCTTGCTCAAGCAACATGGTATTAGCACGACCTACTATGATCCACTGATTGGTGCAGAGATTAAAACCTTGATGCGAGCCAATACGAAGGTTGTCTTTGTAGAGTCTCCGGGATCACTGACGTTTGAAGTGCAGGACATTCCTGCAATCGCTGCTGTTGCACATGCTGCAGGTGCCGTCGTTGTTTCCGACAGCACCTGGGCCACACCAATTGGTTGGGCCTCATTTGAACTGGGTGTTGACGTCTCTATTCATGCGGCCACCAAGTACATCGTTGGACACTCTGACGCGCTCATGGGCGCGATCCTGACGAACGAGGCGTTGGAGCATCGTGTGCGCGATACTTACAAACAATTAGGGATGTCCATCGGTAGTGATGATGCAGCACTTGCCTTGCGTGGTTTGCGAACCATGGCAGCACGCCTGGCGGTTCATCGTGAGAGTGCGCAAGTGGTCGCACGTTGGTTGCAAGCACAACCTGAGGTGGCCGAGGTGTTGTATCCACCGCTTGAGGGAACAGCAGGTCACGCGATCTGGAAACGCGATTTTCGCGCAGAATATGCATGTGGGCTGATGGGTGCCGTTTTCCATAAAGAGGTGACGGAGCAACAGGTTGCTACCTTAATTGACCGTACCCGTTTGTTCGGTATTGGCTTTAGTTGGGGTGGTTACGAAAGTTTGATACTGCCAACAAAACCATCCCGTTGCCGCACCGTGAATGCAGAAAAGTGGTCCGCCCCGATGTTGCGCCTGCATGTGGGTCTCGAGGCGGTAGAGGATTTGTTGGCAGATTTATCGCTCGGCTTTGATGCCCTGCGCACATTGCCAACCCTTGCCTCGGTTGCCTAAAACTCGCCTAAAACAAATATCAGTCTCATTAGTTCGCCACCCATTCAAAGGCTTTTCTTAAGAAACTGGGTGGTGGTGGACTGAATATCGCGTTGTTGGCGGGTTCGAGATCTGGCAACAAATGACGCATCATTTCTGGTGGATGCTGTTGTCTTTGATTGGCTTTCTCAACGGCGAGCGCATTGATCTCGGCGATGATGGAGATGATCGTGTTCGTTGCCTCGTCGAGATCGAGTTGATAAAAATCGAGGTTCTTTTTGCCGTGACGCTGGGATGCAAACTTTTTGCCGATCACTTCAAGTGCCATCCCGCAGTCTTTGCTGTGTAACTCAAAGACGCATTCGTAATTACCAGGCAACATATTGTGTGCATCACGGTTAAATTCCATGGCTTTCGAGACGCCAGAACGTCGCGTCGCACCGATGCGATATAAGCCAGAACGGAGGCCGTCATTTTGCAGAATGTAGATGGTGCCAGGTGTGCCATGTAAAAATGTTGGCTCTTGTGGCAAAGTGCGATAGTTGCGGTATCTGGATGACATAAGTGCCCCTGCGTCGAGTTGTATCGAAGACAGTGTACAAACGATGGAGCGAAAGCAAGGTCGGAAACAGAGGGGCGTTTACCCCTTTATTTGCCGCGGTGGAAGAGTGGGCAGCAGGAAGGAGATGCATTGTCATCATCTTGTCATGGCCATCTATTATGATGCCGTCATCCTACTGCTTCTCCTCCAAAGGTCAGGATATTCGCCCGTCACACTTAGTGCCGGGCTTTTTTTTCATTCAATAAACTAATTGGCAGCTTGACCACTCGTTGTCGGCTTATCAGCATCAGTCGGCGGCAAGACATCAAGATCGACTGACTTCACACCCGCACCGTTTAAGAATTCCGCATACATCCAGTCGCCTTCGGCATTGCTCACACCGTCAGGCGGTGTTCGTTGGGTTTCGGGTTTGCCTGCCAGGCTGACACGCATGCTATCGATCCAAATCGGTAATGCGAGAGTCGCACCAAATTCGCGACCACCTAGCGATTTTGGTTCATCGTAACCCATCCACGCAACACCAACGATGTTGTCGGCGTAACCAGCAAACCATCCATCAACTGCCTCGCTACTTGTCCCCGTTTTACCCGCGAGATCATGACGACCAAGTCGTTGGTCGGCGGCGGCGCCAGTGCCGCGTAATGTCACTTCGCGGAGCATACTATCGGTGATAAATGCATTGCGGCTATCGATAACGCGGTCACTGTCTTGTGCAATAGCGGGTGCTTTGGTTTCACTTAAAATTTTGCCATGGGCGTCAGTGACTTTACTAATCAACCAAGGCGTCACTTGATAGCCACCGTTGGCAAATACCGCATAGCCTGCCGCTAACTGCATCGGTGTGACTTGTCCGGTACCTAGGGCCAGTGTCAGGTTGTCTGGATGTTTGTCGCGATTGAAGCCGAAATGGGGCAGCCATTCAAGTGCAGTGTTGACGCCAATTGTTTTCAAAATTCGAACTGATACGACGTTCTTTGATTGTGCGAGTGCGGTCCGCATAGTGACAGGACCATCGTATTTACCATCGTCGTTGCGCGGGTCCCATTTCAAGGATTCGGCGGTGGTTGAGGATAGTTGCACGTCATTGATTAACGTGGAGGGAGAGAATCCTTTTTCTAACGCGGCAGAGTAAATAAATGGCTTGATACTAGAGCCGGGCTGACGCCATGCGCTCGTCACATGGTTAAATTTTTTCCGGTTAAAATCAAATCCGCCAACGAGGGCGCGGTATGCGCCGGTTTGTGCATTGAGCGCGACATACGCGCCTTCCACTTCCGGTAATTGGGTAATACTCCAACGCATTTTTCCGTCTTGAATGACGCGAATAATAGCGCCGGGCACAATCTTCAGATCGGATTTCGCTTTGCTTTGCAAAGCACTCGACGCAAATCGCAAACCATCACCACTGATGTCAATCGTCTCACCAGAGGCCAATTCTGCCTGAACCGCCTTGTTGCTGACGCTTGTCACGACCGCAGCAAATAATTTGTCATTGGCGGGATGTTTTTTTAATACCTCGTCAATGGCATCATCACGCTCTTCCTCGTCAGAAGGCAAGCTGATAAAAGCCTCAGGGCCGCGATAGCCATGGCGCTGGTCATAATCCATGACGTTCTTACGTACGGCCTCGTAGGCGGCTTCCTGATCGGCTTTGAGCAGCGTTGTGTAGACTTTGATACCCGCGGTGTAGGCGGTATCTTTATATTCTGCGACGATACTTTGTCTAACCATCTCGGCGACGTAATCGGCATGGGCATCGTACATTTGTTTTCCGGTCACCGTCAGACGCTCTTTGCTGGCGGCATCAAACTGTGCTTCGGTAATCATGCCTTTATTGAGCATGCTTTTGAGTACCAGCATTTGGCGTTGTTTAGCGCGTTGAAAATTAACAGCGGGGTTATGGCGCACTGGATTTTGAGGAATGCCTGCGAGCATGGCAGCTTCTGCCAGAGAAATTTGGCTTAGCGGTTTTCCGAAATACGTTTTTGCAGCGCTGGAGAAGCCGTGCGTGCGTTGGCCAAGGTAAATCTGATTCATGTACAACTCGAGAATCTGGTCTTTACTGAGGGCCGCTTCAATCCGAAATGTGAGTAAAATTTCTTTGATTTTACGTGTGACGGTTTTTTCTTGCGATAAGAAAAAATTTCTCGCTACTTGCATCGTAATCGTTGACGCGCCCTGATGAAACCCACCACCTAAATCTGCGACAAATGCTCGCGTTAAACCGATAAAATCGACACCGTTATGTTCGTAGAAACGTGCATCCTCAATGGATAACAGCGCGTTTTTCAGGACGTCAGGAATCTCTTTAATCGGGACGAAATCACGATGCTCTTCACCAAATTCACCAATCAGCGCGTTGTCTGCAGTGTAGATGCGTAGTGGGATCTTTGGCTGATAATCCGTAATCGCGTCGAGGGCAGGTAAGCCTGGTGCTAATCCTAAAAAAATGTAGATCAGTGCACCAGCGATCAGCGCGCTGAAGATTGCCACGAGGGCGAGAATCCATTTCATTCGTCTTCCTTAGTCTTCCAATGTTTGCAGCAAATACAATTTCTGATAAATACCTTGATCGATCTGCATGAGTTCTTGATGTTTTCCGCGTTCTGCAAGTCGTCCGTGGTTGAGAACCACAATACAGTCGGCATCACGGATCGTTGATAAACGGTGCGCGATGGCAATGATCGTGACTTGGTGACGCAATTCGTTTAATGCGATTTGAATGATTTGTTCAGTTTCGCTATCAATATGGGAAGTCGCTTCATCCAAGAACAAAATACGTGGCTTTCCCGCTAATGCTCTGGCAATCGCGATTAATTGCTTCTGACCTGTCGATAACTTGGCACCGCCTTCGCCCAATGCTGTGTCATACCCGTGTTCTAGCGAAAGAATCAGCTCATGCACGTGTGCTGCTTTGGCGGCGGCAACGATGTCTTCCTCGTTGATTTCTCTGCCCATGGCAATATTTTCTCTCGCACTCGCCGCAAGTAAAAAGGGCTCTTGTGGAACCAATCCCACGCTGGCTCGGAAATGTTCTTCTGAGAAATCAGTGATGCTGCGGCCATCAATCGTGATGCTGCCGGACTGCGCCGTATAGAAGCGCAGGAGTAAGCTCATCAGTGTTGATTTGCCACTTCCAGTATGACCGACGATTCCGAAAAAAGATCCCGATGGGATCAATAAATTAACGTCATGCAATACCGGATGCTTGGGATCATAACCAAACGTGAGATGTGCGATATGGACCTCACCAGATTCCATCGTGGCATCGTTACTGGCGCTCGCGATCGTGGGTTCATGCAGCAAAGTATTGACGCGTGCTGCTGAGACAACGGCTTGCTGAATTTGTCCAAATTGCAATGTAATCTGGATGAGTGGATCAACGACCCGTGCGATATAGCTCACAAAGGCATACAGAATGCCGACCTCAACGCCTGAGAAGCTCCGTTGCCCAAAACAGAAAATAACGAGCACCAACAAGACTGAATTTAAAAAGTCGAGTGCAGGTCGTAGTAACCATGCATTAGCACGTAACTCGTCGAGTCGGGCACGGTAATGGAGCTGGTTCGTATTGGCGAAGCGCTGGCCGAAACGCTGTTCCGCGTTGCTCGCTTGTAATGCGCTCATGCCGCTAATACTCTCGGCGACCTGCGCATTGATTTCGCTACGTAGCTGACGTGCTTTACTGACGGCGGGAGCGCTCCAACGTTGGTAGAACCAGACGATAATCACCACTGCAGGAATCAGCATGGTAACGATTAACATGAGTCGCCAGTCTAGCCACGCCATCGCACCCAACGCACCGATGACAACGATAGAGCTATCGAGCATCACAAAAAGCACTTGGACGTAGAGATTCTTGACGGCTTCGGTGTCATTCGTGACACGGCTGACCAATTGCCCCGTCATCGCCTTATCAAAAAATGCCATCGGCAAGCGTAAGACGTGGGTATAAACTTGTTCTCGCAATCGCCGTACCGAGCGCATCGCTACGCCAGCAAGGCGCGTAAGTTGCAAATAACGTAGCCAGGTTGCTCCCCAACCCGTCACCACATAGGCTGTCAGTAAGCCAACGACCAAGGGAAGTTCCATGCGGTGCGGTAGCAAATATCGGTCGATAAATGCTTTACCCAATAATGGTCCGAGCGCCTCAAGGATAGCTGCGATCAGCAAAAATAGAATGCCAAGAATGACCTGCGATTTTTCTGGACGCGCCGATGCCATCAGCAATTGCACCGCCATCTTTTTCTCAGAAGGCTTTTCTTTTTTCTCTGGTAAAAACTGATCACGCGGCATTTAAACTTGCCTCCAGTTGTTGGTAACGCCATTGCGATGCATACCAGTGGTTTGCTGCCAGCAGTTCAGCATGCGTCCCTTGTTCAGTGATTTTTCCTTCGCGAAGCACCACAATATGATCCGCTGCGGCAACTGCGCTTAAGCGATGACTCACAATGACGGCACTGCGATCGGTTTGCTCTGCGCGTAGCGTTGCAAGATGCTGCAATATATGACTCTCTGTTTCCGTATCGACGGCAGATAATGCGTCGTCGAGGAGCAGTAAGGGGCTGTCGGTTAAGAGCGCTCTGGCGATGGCGACGCGTTGTCGCTGCCCCCCTGAGAGAGTGACACCTTTTTCGCCAACGGGAGTGTCATACCCCTGCGGGAAACGCACAATGTCGTCATGGACTGACGCTAAGGTCGCCGCATGGATAATGTCTTCTCGTGTGGCATTGGGTCTGGCCAATGCAATGTTCTCAGCAATCGATGCTGAAAATAAGAACGGTTCTTGTGCAACCCAGTTAATCGCGCTACGGAGCTGCACCAGCGGATAGTCTGCAATTCGATGACCGCCCCAATGGATTTGACCTTGTTCTGTTTCTATCTGACGCAATAAAAGTTTGATGATGCTGGATTTGCCGGCACCTGTCGGTCCGACGATGCCCAATGTTTTACCTGGTAACAATGATATCGAGACATCGTCCAGCGCAGGGCGTGTTTGTGCGGGATACGCAAAATGGACGTGGCTGAGCGTCAATGTGCCTTGAGGATGATCACTGACCGTCCCGTGGTCTTCAATAGAAAGTGGCATCGTTAGTACAGGTTCTAAGCGATTCCACGCGGCTTTACCTCGTTCTAACAGAGATAAAACCCAGCCCGCAGCAAACATAGGCCAGATGAGTTGACCGAGATACATGGTGAAGCTGGTGAGCATACCAATACTCATTTCGCCATGCCACACCAGATAGCCACCCATCGCTAATGTGAGGGCGCCAGCAGAGGTCAGCGCGATACCCACCGCCGGTTCGTAGGCGGCTTCCCAACTTTGCGCCGATAAACTTGCATCCGCGGCTTGTTCTGCGAGTACGGCAAACTGTTTAGCGCTGCGTTCTTCGAGACCTAAGGCACGTAAAGTGCGCACCCCAGCCAAGGTTTCTTGTACTTGATCGTTCAGCGCGCTAAACCGCTGTAATGAATCCCGCGAGGCTTCATGAACGTGGTGGGTTATCCGTTTGAATGCCCAGCCCATGAAAGGAAATGGGAGTAGTGCAACAAGGGCTAATCGCCAATCCACACCGAGCAACATCATGCCAATCACCAGCGCGAAGGTCAGTGAGCCATCAAAGCCTGCGAGGGCCGCTTCACCGGATGCGAGTTCAATCGCATCGGCATCATTGGTGCCCAACGCCATGAGATCGCCAGTGCGTTGTTGTTGAAAGAAACTTTGCCCTTGCACACTGAGACGCTGATACAAGCGGGTACGTAACTCTGCGCCAAGTTGATAAGAGGCCGTAAAGAGTTGCATACGCCAACCAACGCGCAAAAAGTAAATGGCGACGCCCATCAGTAGCAAATAGCCGAGTTGTACCAATAGGCCATGCTGATCGAGTTGGTGATTGACCATGCCGTCAATCACCGCGCCCACTCGACGCGGGATCAAGACTGTCATCACCGCAACCGCGAGTAACATCGCCGCCGCTGCGCAATAGTGTTGCCAATGGCGACGAATGAATTCTTTAAGTAGTTGAAACAGTGTCATGCCAATTCTTCAATTAATCTTTCTAAACATCATTCTGCCGTGGCGTTGCCTAAGCACCATTACTATTTTGAATCGTTATTTAACGTGCTATCGAGTAAAAAATCCGTTATCCCTGCGAGGATAACGGACCGTTGGTCTCAGCAGAGTCAGTCAGCGTTCATGCCTACGGAATGCTGGACTGGATTAAACGATCAATGAACCACATTGGCGCTATTATCCCACTTCAGCATGTTCCACAAGAAAGAATACGTAATGGCGCTCATATCAGCACGTTGGGTATTATTTGCCGCGCCACCGTGGCCACCTTCAGTGTTTTCAAAATACCAGACATTTTTGTGTCCTTGCTCCAGCATCTTAGCTGCCATTTTACGCGCATGCCCGGGGTGAACGCGATCATCACGGGTTGATGTGATAAAAAGAACATGTGGATAGGTGATTTCAGGCTTAACATTCTGATAAGGAGAGTACTGCTTGATGTACGCCCATTCATCAGCGATGTCTGGGTTGCCGTATTCGCCCATCCATGAGGCCCCCGCAAGTAATTGATTGAATCGTTGCATATCAAGCAAGGGTACTTGGCTCACAATGGCGTTAAATAGCTCCGGATGCTGCGTCAATGTCACGCCCGCCAATAGCCCGCCGTTACTGCCACCCATCGCACCCAAATGTTGAGGTGACGTGATTTTTTGGGCGATCAAATCTTTTGCTACGGCAGCAAAATCGTCATATGCACGTTGCCGATGCTCTTTCAATGCAGCTTGGTGCCAGCGTGGTCCATACTCGCCGCCACCCCGAATATTGGCAACAACATAGACGCCGCCTTTTTCTAGCCACGCTTTACCGATCGTGCCTGAATACGAAGGGGTAAGTGAAACTTGGAAACCACCATAGCCGTATAGCAACGTTGGATTGTTGCCATCGTTACGCAACTCTTTGCGTTTGACGACAAAATAAGGAATCTTTGTGCCGTCCGTAGATGTCGCAAATTGCTGAACAGTCTCATACGGTGTTGCATCAAAAAATGCAGGTGCTGACTTGAGCGTGCTGCGCTGGTCATTGCCAGCATGGGCCAGCAGGTACACACTTGGCGTCAGGTAATCAGAGTAACTTAGCAGGTAGTCATCGGATTTTTCAGGATTCATGGGGCTGATCATCACGCTACCCAGCGTTGGCAGATTGACCGACCGCGACGACCATTTGCCGTTGTTGAATGACCATTCATCCAATTTTCCTTTGACGTTGTCTAAGGATTGCAGCAGCAGGAAATGGCGAGTGGCGGCAAGACCGGTGAATGACGTGTTATCGGTTGGCGCAAATAAGACCGCAAACTGACGGTCGCCGCGTTCAAAGGCAGAAAATGAAATCGCCAGAACAGCACCTGCTGGATAAGTTTTATCTTTGATGGTCCATGCTTCTCTGAGTGTAATGATGAGTTGGTCTTCAAAGAAACTCAGGTCTGATTGCGCTGGCACGTCAAGTTTTTGTAATTTCCCGTGATCGCGCACATATTGCTCAGAACGATAAAAGTCGATCTGTCGTTGTACGAGCTCGTGATGGTAACCACCGTGATCAATGCTTTGTGCGCCGACGGATAAATCGGTGCGTTGGCTTTCTAGTATCAGTTTTGCTGCAGTGATGGGGGTGCCACGTTTCCATTCTTTGACCTGACGTGGATAACCAGAATCGGTCAAGGTGTTCTTACCAAAATCAGTCGCAATGAAAACGGTATTGAGATCCCGCCAGTCGGCAGTCATTTTTGCCTCAGGGAGGTTAAATCCGTTTTTGACGAATTGCTTTGTCCGCAAATCGAACTCACGCAATGTCACCGCATCGGCACCGCCTCTTGATAATTCAATCAGGCAGCGGTCGTAGACAGGTTCACGACAGACACTATTTTTGAATACCCAATTTTCTTTTTCAGTTTTTGCGAGTGCGTCAATGTCTAAGACAACTTCCCAATGAGGAGCCGTCTTTTTGTACTCTTCGAGGGTGGTTTTGCGCCATACTCCACGTGGATGTTCCGCGTCGGTCCAAAAATTGTAGACTGCATTACCCATCTGTGTGATGCTTGGAATTCTGTCCTTGGAATCTAAAATCGTTTGCAATTGACCACGTAGTTGTTGAAAACCGGCATCACCATCGAGTTGATGACGTGTTTCTTGATTTCGTGATTTGACCCAATCCAGAGCTTTTTCTCCGGTCACTTCTTCTAGCCACAGAAAAGGATCTTGGCTTTGCGCATGGATGATACTGGTGATACTACACAGGTAGATTGCTGCGAGAATTTGATAAGAACGCTTCATGCTGTCTCCGATGGTTGATCTTTGGACGAATGATGGTGAGCTTGTTGAGCACACGTGATCAGTGAATGGTATTCGTGTCAGAGAGGGGAACCCCTGCCGATGGTGAATCATAATCCAAACCAGAAAAAAAATGCCGCCCCATTGCATTGGCGCGGCATTTTTTAAGCATCTAATCCGTCATTAATAGGTGACAACAAGACTGGTATCGTTGATGTCACTCTCAGCAGAGAACATAATGTAGTACTTCCCGGCAGTGGGGGCGAGCAACGACACTGTTTCGACATTGCCTGTGCCATTCGATTTGACCTCGTAGCTGGATAAAGTCGGGGCAACATCACGTTTGACGTAAAGTTGACCGCCAGGAGCCCCAGTGCGTTTGATCGTCAGTTTTTTTGCGCTTGCCGGTACGTCGATGGTGTAGAGTTGGTTGCTTCCTGCTGGCAGCGATATATGGTCAATCGCCACGCCTTTTTTCATCGCAATTTCAATGCTTGGCATGGGGCAGCGAACGCCTACTTTGGCAAATGCATTCGTGACATCATCTACCCGATAGTTACGATTTGCCGCTGCTTTTTCCACACCACAAGCGCCTTGATTAAAGGTGCTGTTGTTGGTCCAGTAGAAGCGATTAGCATCAGCCATCACCTCAAATGCCTTGCGCGTTGTCCAGTTTAGGCTGGTAGCGAGCAAATAGAATGCTTTGTTATAGACGCCACTGGCTTCGTGGACATCTAGCATCGAATTGTAGTTGTTGGCATGATCGATTGATCGACCATCCTGTGTTGGGTTATTCATGTACCGCAGCGCATCGCCCGATTTGGTGATGTCACTGCCAATTTTGAAATCGTTACGGCCTCGAACAAAGTCTTTGGCGGCTTCACCTGCCATGTCAGAGAAAGCTTCATTCATTGCGCCAGACATGCCAATATAAATTAGACTCGAATTCTGCTCGGTAAAGCCGTGGCTAATCTCATGACCAATTACATCGAGCGACGTCAGCGGGAAAAAAGTAGAGCCGCCATCGCCAAACGTCATACTCGTTCCATCCCAGAAGGCATTTTCATATTGAACACCATAATGCACCTTCATTTTCAATTTTTGCGTGATCGGACGAATGCCAAAATAGGTTTGATACATCGTCAATACCTGATTACCAAAGTAATGCGCATCATTCATCGGTGAATAGGCGCCATTGATGGGCAGGGCGGTATTACGCGGACAGGTGAAGGTGTGGATCGTGCCACTACCAGAGGACTTATTGTTCATATTATAGGTGCTCACATTGGCGCTACTGAGTTTGCAGTCGGCACCACTCACCGTAATATCTAAGAAGGGATAGCTAGGGGTGCTACCAAATTCATGCTGTCCTGTTTTTGTATTGCCACCTGGTCCTGTACCGATGACAGCATGTGTTAAACCGTTCCACTGACGAAGAATGAGGCCAGTGTTGGCATCAATGATGTAATGAGGACGCGATGGTCGATTGGGATAGGAGAGATCAACAAGCGAAACCAAGTAGATCAATTGGGCGCGATGGTCTTGATCGAGACGAACAAATAATTGTGCTTGCTCATTGTCTGTGATGGTGGCTCGCGCATGTGTTTTTGCGATGCTCAGTATCTGTTGCGCATCGTAGAGAGGTGTGGTGTTGGGCAGATCTGTAGCGACATCACGGAGTAGCGCCCCCGCTAACAGAGGACGTTGTGCTCCCGGTGTCATCAGTTCAGTCACCACTTCATCAAAAATGGGAATACCGTGGAAGTATTGCTGGTATCGCGTGATTTGTTTGCCGTTGGCATACTGGTGACGTTGTACTGGACGTAGTTCTTCTGTATTGAGATTCAATAGTTCGTGTGTTGATTGCGGACTGCTTGCCGTGAGCGATGCAGCTTTGTTCATCGCCAATAAGTGATCGAGGTCGATCCGCTCTGCGGCGTGGGCTGTTAA
The DNA here is from genome assembly GCF_049340215.1 of Undibacterium sp. MH2W. Classification (NCBI taxonomy): domain Bacteria; kingdom Pseudomonadati; phylum Pseudomonadota; class Betaproteobacteria; order Burkholderiales; family Oxalobacteraceae; genus Undibacterium; species Undibacterium sp. MH2W. The sequence continues at coordinate 678,035 of NZ_JBMPPA010000002.1, forward strand.
TGTCGCAGAAATGAAAGCGGCCATGAGCGATGGTCGAAGTACTTTTTTTTCGATTGAAAATCGATGCATTTTTTCTCCTGTTGATGCGATAAAGCACACCGCACAGTGGAATCCCACCGTGCTTTGGTGATTGAAATTTGCGAGGAGTTATCAGTGAGATGGTGATGGAAATCGACATGACGTCGAGATCATCGATCTGATAACGATGTACAGTTAATCAGATCTAGGAGGGAGAGCAGAATGGAAGTGTGTCGCGATGTTTCTGCGTTCGATATCAGTGCGCTACGTCATGTTGCATCGACAGCGAGAGCCGGCGAGTGATGAAGGGACTATCATCGCACAGCGATCGCGTTACAGTTCCTTGCAGAAAAAGGACGCCATCACAGACGCTTAGCCGGTTTCGGGTGTGCCGCAATATTCTGTCTGATCCATTTTTGCATGTCTTGCCAGATGCGTTCAATTTCGGCATCGGGCGGCATTTGACTCGCATTTGGTAGTTCGATTGTCACAACAGGAATGTCGCGATGAAGGCCACTGTAGTTACCCAAGGAGCCAGGATAGACGCCGACCCGGTTATAGATCAATCGACCAAACCGGCTTGGCGGTGATGCGGGGCCATCGAAATCCAATACGCCAAAGGGGGCATGAACCGAAATGACGACATCGGGTTTGTATTTTTCAATGGTGTCATAGACCCACCGGCTCTCTGGTTCCGAGATGGGTGCTTTGCCAGGGTAGCGACGAGGATCGCTGCGGGTGACCCGAGACCAATACGCTGGCGCCTCTTTTTGCCAGTCTGGCGTGGGGAAATTGCGATTGAGGTCGACGCCATGGGCATTCACACGGCGCGGCTTCGGCGCTAATAACCCGTCAGGATTGACGATGGGTGCAATTTTCCATTGAAACTCTTGCACGCTATTTTTTTGCATCTCGCCCAGCCATTTAAAGACGATCGCTGACGCCGTTTGCTCATCGCCATGAATGCCGCCGATGAGTAAAATTTTGATGGTATGGGGATGCTTACTATCCGCATTGACGTCACGAACGAGGATGGGGAAACCATTGAGTGATGTTGTGCCGGTGGTTTGCAATTTAACGTTGCGACAATCGTTAACCGAGATTTTTGGTAAACGCGCAGCGAGAGGCGAACACCAATCGGTCACGGTTTTTGTTTTTGCTGGCGATGTGGGATGTGTCACACCAGAAGGCGACGCTGGTGTCGCATTGGCGATGACTGGAAAAAAAGAAGCGCACGCTGCAACGATCAATGCACCGTGCACTTCTTTATTTGTTTCTGGATACAACCGGTTGCAGCAAGATGCAATGAAACGACTGATCAATGGACTCCATTGCATCTCTACTTCAACTCCTTACCGAATTACTTCAAGCCTGCTGCAGCGCGCAGAATGGCTGCTTTGTCTGTGCGTTCCCAAGTGAACTCAGGCTCTTCACGACCGAAGTGACCATACGCTGCGGTTTTAGAGTAAATCGGACGCAGCAGGTCGAGCATTTGGATGATGCCTTTTGGACGCAGGTCAAAGTGTTCGTTAACCAATGCGGCGATTTGCTCGTCTGGAATCACGCCTGTTCCTTCTGTATAGACTGTGACGTTCATTGGACGGGCAACGCCAATCGCGTAAGCAACTTGAATCTGGCACTGACGAGCAAGACCGGCCGCAACGATGTTTTTCGCTACGTAACGGGCGGCATACGCGGCAGAGCGGTCGACTTTTGTAGGATCCTTACCGGAGAATGCGCCACCGCCATGTGGGCAAGCACCGCCGTAGGTATCAACGATAATTTTACGACCAGTCAAGCCGCAATCGCCTTGTGGTCCACCGATAACAAAGCGACCTGTCGGGTTGATCAGATATTTTGTATCTTGCAGCCATTCTTTTGGCAGCACTGGTTTGATGATTTCTTCGATGATCGCGTCAATGAAGGATTGCTTCATTTTTGTCGCGGTTTCGCTTTGATCTGGGCTATGTTGTGTTGACAACACGACAGTATCAATGCTGTGCGGCTTACCATCCACATAACGCATCGTGACTTGGGATTTCGCATCTGGACGCAAGAATGGAAGACGACCATCTTTACGCAATTGTGCTTGACGCTCTACCAGACGATGCGCGTAGTAAATCGGTGCAGGCATCAGTTCAGGTGTTTCATCGCACGCATAACCAAACATCAGACCTTGGTCGCCCGCGCCGATGTTGAGGTAGTCGTCACTCGCACGATCTACACCTTGTGCGATGTCATTGGATTGTTTGTCGTAGGCCACCAATACCGCGCAACCTTTGTGGTCAATACCGTAATCGGTATTGTCATAGCCGATACGCTTGATAGTATCGCGTGCCACTTGGATGTAATCGACATGCGCATTCGTGGTGATTTCACCTGCCAGAACAACCAGACCCGTATTGGTCAGTGTTTCTGCAGCAACGCGGGAACGTGGATCTTGTTCGAAGATCGCATCGAGAATCGCATCGGAAATTTGATCCGCGACTTTGTCCGGATGTCCTTCGGACACGGATTCAGAGGTAAAAAGGAAATCATTTGCCATCGCAGGCTCCTATAAAAAATGACCGTAAAAAATTGTGCCGCAGTCGAGAAGAGAACCTGCGACGCTTTAGCGGAACTTATATACCGCCTCGCAAGTTGTCTGTTAACTCGGCGGTGGCTTGCTTTTGTGCTCTTGCAGAACGACCAAAGCTTGCCAATGTGTGATATTTTACGCCTTCTATTCAAGCTGTGTCGAATACCCTTCATTTTTTCTACTATTCTTGATCAGCCTCATGCTCGTCACTCTATTCCGTTTTCTCTCTATTTTCCCACTGTCGGTGTTGCATATTATCGGCGCAATTCTGGGGCGTGTCGTCTATTTGTTGTCAGCTTCATATCGTCAGCGGTTGCAAGAAAACCTCGCTCGGGCGGGCTTTTCTGCGCACCTCAAGGAGGCGATTCAGGAGGCTGGGAAGAATGTGCTGGAGCTCCCGTTTATCTGGTGCGCAAAACCGGAGCGAGTGTTAGCGACCGCGACGATGGAGAACTGGGCGCTCCTGCAAGAGGCACTCGACGCAAAGAAAGGCGTCATTTTGCTGACGCCGCATCTTGGTTGTTTTGAAATCGTTGCACAAATGATTGCTGTGCGGACGCGGTTGACGGTCTTGTATCGTCCACCACGGAAAGACGCGCTCAAGCCCCTGATTGAGGGAGCACGAGCACGTGATAACCTGTTGTTGGCCGCTGCCAACTTGTCCGGCGTTCGCATTATGGCTAAGGCGCTCAAAAAGGGAGAAGCCATTGGTTTGCTGCCAGATCAGGTGCCGCAAGAAGGTGAGGGCGTTTGGGCTGATTTTTTTGGCAAGCAAGCCTACACCATGACCTTGTCAGCAAAATTGCACAGCATGAGCGGTGCCCCGATTATTTTGACCTACGCTGAGCGTCTCCCGCAAGGCAAAGGGTATGTTGTCCGATTTGTGAAATTTGAAGAAACCTTGACGGGCGACCCCGTTCAACAAGCCGAAGCCATTAACCGTTCGATGGAAAAATTGATCGCACGCTCTCCAGCGCAATATTTTTGGAGTTATAACCGCTACAAGACACCGGAAGGGGTCGCGGGTCCGGATGTTGCTGCTGCGCAGGAGCAAGCATGAGACTCGTGCTGGTGTTGATGTGGTTGCTGCATTGGCTGCCATTGCCCCTTCTCGGGCGATTAGGCGCTGGCGTCGGGCGTTTGTTGTTCATATTGATCCGTTCGCGACGCCATATTACGCTCACCAATTTACGGTTGTGTTTGCCGCACTTGAGCGAAGCTGAGCGAGAGCATATCGCCAAGCAACATTTTGAGATGTATGCCCGTAGCGTGCTAGAACGCGGCATTTTGTGGTGGGGTTCTGAAGCCAGATTAAAGCGGTTGATTCAGGTTGAGCCCAAGGTGCCATTGGATGTGATCAAAGCGGGGCCTACCATATTGATGTGTCCGCATTTTGTTTGCCTTGATGTCGCTGGCGTTGCTGTGATGCTGGAATCGTCTTTGTGCTCGATTTATACCGAACAGCGCAACAAAGTCTTTGATAAGGCATTGCGTCAGGGTCGTTCACGGTTTCGTCCAGTCAAACTCTTTTCTCGTGCCGAAGGCGTCAAGCCGATTATTCGCGCCATGACCAAGGATGGCTTACCTTACTTCATGTTGCCGGATATGGATTTTGGTGTGAAGAATGCCGAATTTATTCCGTTTTTTGGGATTCCTGCGGCCACACTGACCGCGATGCCGCGGCTTGCCGCTAGTACAGGTGCCACCATTGTGCCGGTGATTGCGACGATGTTGCCCAATTACCGTGGCTGGAAAGTCACTTTTCATACGCCTTGGGAAAATTATCCAGGCGATGAAGATTTGACGACCGCCACCCGCAGGATGAATGCGTTCATTGAGCAAGAAATCTTGAAGGTGCCGTCAGAATATTTTTGGGCACACAAACGGTTTAAAACACGCCCAGAGGGTGTACCGAGCGTGTATTGATGATCCGTCGCTGATTCAGTTTGTTTTACGCTGTTGGATTGACTACCTACTGATCACCCTCACATCGAAGGAACGTCATCGTGAAAATGTTCGGCATCCTTGTTTTCTCTTTGTGTGCTACCACCAGCGGCGTGGCATTAGCAGACTGTCCCGGTTCAAGTACCCCAGAAATCGATTATTGTCTGGGGCTTGAAGCCACACAACTCGATCACGATTTGAAGCGCACCTATGACAAAGTGGTGCAGACCTTAAAAGACGCCTACGATGTTCAGCAGAACAGAGACAAGCTATTGTTGAGTCTGGAGAAGGCGCAGCAACAGTGGCTCAAGTTCCGTGATGCTGATTGTGATTTTGTTTATAAAACATTCAGCGGTGGCACTGGCGCGCCGATTGGTGCGGTCTCTTGCCGCATCGAATTGACCCAAGCGCGCATCAAAGAGCTGAAAGAAATCATCGAACATTAATCCGCTTCGATTGCGCTCAAACAGCAGCGTTGACAAGCGAACACGATCGCCTCTACAATCGCCCCACGGGTGCACAGGGGCGCCCTCCCGCACAAGAGGCTCTCACCCTGCTATCTCACTTATTTCACTTTGATTAATGTGATATTGCCATGTCGTTTGACGTCAGCGGGTCGTCAATCAACGAATGGGAGTCTGTCATGTTAATGTCTTTTTGTTCTTTCTTTGTTGTCCCTCTCCATACTGCACGTCAGTTCCTAGCCTTACGCACAGACCTTGGTGCCGAGGGAGTGTCGCTATGAACGCTTTAACGACCGAAATCAAAACTCGCGCACGATTGTTGCTGAAGCTTTTACAGAGTAACAATGTGGCGGCCAGAAAGCGTGCACTGATGCTGAGTCGCAAACAACATTGGGAATTGCCTGAGGAGTGGCAATTGCGCCATTGTCTTCATTTGGCTGCTGCTGATTGTGGCTTTCAGCATTGGGAGCAAGCGCGTGAAATATTAGGCGGAGAAGCAGGTCGCGATGCTGATATGGGAGATTTTTGGCATGGTCCAGAAGTGGGTGGCTATACCAATCATTGGTTCTCAGTTTACGCGGAAGCGCTTGTCCAATTGCACGCGCATCCAGAGGACTATTTGCTACCGTATCGTCGGCAATACATGGTTGTCGGGAGCGATTATATTCGCGCCTTAGGTGTCAATCCTGATGATGCCTTTTGGAAGAGTATTAACCATGATGTGGTTGCAGGCTATGGATCAGTAAGCTGGCTGAACTTGGCGCAGCAACGAATGCAGGCAACGCGTGTTGAACGTTTTGAAAAAGTCTGGGATGTACAGCAAAGTAAGTTGGATTTGCAGTCGACTGCAAACGAAGTGGAGCGCGTGCTGAAGTCGTTTCTCCAACAAGGACGTTTGATCAAAATTCCAGATCAACGCAAAAAGCGGCTTGTGATTCTGCGGTGGTTGGTCGATCAATTAGACGCGACGCGGCGTTACTCCGAAGGGGAAATAAATAGTTTCTTTTTGGGTTTTCATGAGGACTACGCCACTTTGCGGCGAGAAATGATTATCAACGGCCTGATGCTCAGGGAAGATGGCGTGTATTGGCGTCAGCTAGAAAACATCGACGTTATTCCCTGAACATCAATGTCGCGTTGTCTCCGTTGAAACGTGCCCATAAAAGTGTCCTGATAGCGACGTGATATCAGGACACTTTTTAAATACGATGACAGAGAACAGTTTTCTCTGAACAGTATTTATGGCAATAACTCCACTTCACCGGGCAGTAAGGTATTGGCTGGATAGGCTTCACCTCGTTTGAGCTTCTCGTAATAAGGTTTGAAATCCGGCGCAGTGCCATCAAATAACTCTTGGAAATTATTAATGACAAAATAAGTTTCCTGGTAGCTGTCGATTTTGTAAAGCGTGTTGAGACAGCGCTCAATGTCGAGATGGATATGACGTGAGGTGGTGCCAGGTGTGAGGCAGTATTCGACTTCGCCGCCCGACGATAAAATGCCTGCACCATAAATCCGCATGCCGTCTTTGGTATTGATCAGACCAAATTCGACGGTGTACCAATACAAACGTGCTAATTGATCCAGACCACCCAATTTCATCGCTTTTAAACCACCTTTGCCATACAACTGCATGTAGTCCGCAAAGATAGGATTGAATAGCATCGGTACGTGACCGAAAAAGTCATGAAATACATCGGGTTCAACGATGTAGTTAAATTCTTCTGGCTTGCGTAACCAGACGGTGACGGGGAAGCGGCGGTGCGCAAGATGTTCAAAGAAAGTGAGTTCGGGGATCAGTCCAGGAACAGCAACGATCGTCCAACCTGTCGCTTTGAACAATTCTTCGGAGGTTTTTGCAAACTCAGGAATTCCCTCTGCCGCGTCCATTTGTAAGAGCGCATCGATAAATTCTTGACATGCACGACCCGGTAATAGACTCATCTGGCGTTGATAGAGTTTTCGCCAGAGGGCATGTTCTTCTTCCGTGTAAGCGTCCCACTGTTGTTGTACCACGTAGTGTTCATCTGCGTGGGTGTAATCGCCACGCAAGGCTGCGCCGTCGGATTTGCTAGCAACGGTGGCCAGAAAATCTTCATTCGACACCGTCGTATCGAGAGTTGTCGTATCCATGTTTTTTCTTTGTTATTGTGAAAGGACAAAAGGCTGACCTGTTGAGGTGTCAGCCTTTTGTTGTTGTCTCATGTGCAGTCGCGCTGTAACGCAGTGGATCAGGCAGTTGCCTTCTCGTCTTTCAATACGCCGCGACGAATCTGGTCAAGCTCAATCGATTCGAATAGCGCACGGAAGTTACCTTCGCCAAAGCCTTGATCACCCTTACGTTGGATAATTTCAAAGAAGATCGGACCAATAACCGTTGTCGTAAAGATCTGCAACAACAATTCACGGGATGTCTCGGTGCTCTTGCCGTCGATCAGTACCCGCAGTTTGCGTAATTCTTCGAGGTTTTCACCGTGACCCGGCAAGCGACGATCAACCAGATCATAGTACGTTTCGATCGTGTCTTGGAAGCTCACGCCAGCCGCTTTCATGTCGCCGACGGTTTTGTAGATATTATCGGTTCCCATCGCGATATGTTGAACACCTTCGCCATGGTATTGATCCAAGTATTCAGCGATTTGAGATTTGTCGTCAGAAGATTCGTTGATAGGAATACGAATCTTGCCACAAGGAGATGTCATCGCTTTTGACTTCAGACCGGTGTGTTTACCAGCGATATCGAAATAACGAATTTCGCGGAAGTTGAATAGTGTTTCGTAGAAATCTGCCCACTCTTTCATACGACCACGATGAACGTTGTGTGTCAGGTGATCAATGTAAGTTAAGCCGTTGCCCACAGGGTTGGAAGCCACGCCTGGCAATGCAACGAAGTCAGCGTCATAAATGCTGATATTACCGATGGCACCTGGTTCGGCACCATCTTTGCCATGCCAGCGGTCAACGAAATAAATCAAGGAATCGCCAATACCTTTGATCGCAGGGATGTTCAGTTCCATCGGACCTGTTTTATTATCAAATCCCCAGGCACCCAACTCAAGCGCGCGTTTGTACGCCGCATTCGCATCTTTCACGCGGAAAGCAAAAGCGCATACGGACTGACCGTGCTTGCGGGCGAATTTTTGTGCGAAAGAATCGGGCTCTGCATTGATGATGAAGTTGACATCGCCTTGACGGAACAAGGTCACATCTTTCGTACGGTGTTTAGCAATCGCTGTAAAACCCATCGTGACGAACAAATCGCCGAGTGCTTTTGGATCTGGTGCTGCGTATTCGATAAACTCAAAGCCATCGGTACCCATTGGGTTTTCCCATGTCTGGAATGTCATGCTGGTCTCCGTTATTAGTAAGGTCAACTAAATTCAATGATGCTCTGCATCGAGCGCTACGCCGCCGTGATGTCATTCTGGCGTTGATTTGACGTAGATCAAAGTATCAGTATAGTCCGTCAAACGCGCCATAAAATTCCAAAATAACCCAAAGAAAACAAAATGTAAGCAATAATATTGCGTAGATAAACCAATGAGTGGCATTTTATGACTGAGATTGTCTTGGATAAAATTGATCGCAAAATCCTTGCTATTTTGCAATCAGATGGGCAGCTGACTAATCAGGAAGTGGCGGAGCGTATCAATTTGTCCCCTTCACCTTGTTTGCGGCGTATTAAACGACTGGAAGAAACCGGCGTGATCCGCAAATACGTTGCTTTACTGGAACCGACCAAAATTGGCCTTGGATTGCTTGCTTACGTGAACGTGCGCCTCGAAAAGCATAGCGATCACCCCGGCAAAGGGGCCTCTCGTTCGCCCCGTGATGATTTTTCAGCTTCTGTCGCTCAGTGGCCAGAGGTAGTTGCTTGTTACGCGATGACGGGTGAAATGGATTACTTGTTACGTGTTCATGTTGAGGACATGGACCACTTTTCACGATTCATGATGGAAACCTTATTACGCCATCCATCGGTCCTTGACGTGAAATCGAGTTTCGCGTTGCAGCAGATCAAGGAGACCACGGCCCTGCCAGTATTGGGAGGGGCGTGATGTGATTTTGCGTTATTTCTGTCTGATGCCAGGCAGATGTCGGATCCATTTGACCGCTGCTCGCGTATTGGCTTTGATGCTGTAATCGATCGAAGCAACTTGCTCCTGAACGGCTTCGCGTAAGACGCTGGCTGGGTTGGCGGGGGACAGTTTGAGGTAGGCATCGGCCTCACCGTACTCGCGATGAATTTCCATCCCGGCCTTTTTGGCGATATGGATCATTGTTTGATTGGAAGACAAACAGTGCATATACAGTGTGTCGACGTCTGCATTGCGGCAATGGATAGCGCCACGTTCAAATAATTTTGCCCCGACACCTTTGCCGCGGGCTGTTTTTGATACGGAAACACCAAACTCTGCGACGGTATCTTTGTCTGTTGCTTCGTCTTTTTCGCTGCGCGGGGCAAAGGCCAAATGTCCAACACCAACAAGCCGGAAATGATGGCTCATAACACCGAACACTTTATCGCGGGAAAAATCGATTCCTTCGACATACTTTTCGATCATGGCGTCAGGCAAATAAGTGCCAAATCGCAATAGACGATCGCTTTCTTCGAGGGCGAGAAAGTGCCGCAGGATACGATGCCGATCCTTTTCTGAGAGTTCTTTGACGTAGATGTTTGCTTTGCCAGATCCACTGGACTTACTGAAATTCATGGGGAAAATATCGACAGGATTCATGATGCCTCCTTACTACGACCGAATTGGTGCAGTGCACAAAGTATTCTAGACGATTCACCCTGATTATTCCAGAAAAGCTTGAAAATAAGAAGAAATTATCTATTTCTTGAATTGTTGCACTGCAAGAATTCTTGCTTCGCGGATCGCTTCTGGGATGCGTTTTGGCTGATCGGCATACTCTCGGGCAATCTCGCCACCATTGACTTGCTGCGCTGCATGCAATGCGCCTTCAAGAAAGGCAGGTTGAGGAAACGGGACGTGTTCTAACCCTGTTCGACCGAAACAATCACACTCGGCCGCCCGAAGCATATCGAGAAACCGTTGCGGCTTACGAAAGGCGTCATTTCGCGTCAATAGATCGACGATTGTTGCAGGGCGCATTTCCAATGCTTTTCCGACGTTGCCGTGATCGCGGGCCGTCATGAATGCCAAGTCGCGGCAGTCTGCAGGAACTTTCAAACGTTGACAGACCTGATCGACCAATGCGGCGCTGCGTTCTTCGTGACCATGGTGACGAGGCCAGAGTTCGGGCGGGGTTGTCCCTTTACCGAGGTCATGCAACAAGGCAGCGAATCGGATCGGCAGTGAATAGCCTTGGGCTGCCGCGTAATCGACCACCAGCATCACGTGCACACCGGTGTCAATCTCGGGGTGGTATTTCTCTGGTTGTGGAACACCCCATAGCGCATCGAGCTCTGGCAGGAGGCGTTTTAACGCACCACACGCCCTGAGGACGTCGAACATTCTCGACGGCTTTACTTCCATCAAGCCGCGCGCGATCTCTTGCCACACACGCTCAGGAACCAAAGCGTCGACTTCTCCTGCCTCCACCATCGATGTCATGAGCGCCATCGTTTCAGGTGCAACAGAAAAATCATACGGTGCGACTGAAAAACGTGCAGCGAACCGTGCTAATCGTAAGATGCGGACAGGATCTTCCGTGAATGCGTCGGACACATGGCGAAAAAGTCGCTTTTCCAGATCCTGCTGTCCACCAAAAGGATCGTAAATCACGCCTTGCTCATCCTGCGCCATGGCGTTGATGGTTAAATCGCGCCGAATCAGATCCTGCTCTAAGGTGACGTGTTCGTCGGTATGAAACACAAATCCTTTGTAGCCCGCTGCGGTTTTACGTTCAGTGCGCGCGAGTGCATATTCTTGATTTGTTTTCGGGTGGAGAAAGACCGGAAAATCTTTACCCACCGGACGAAATCCTTCAGCCCGCATTTGTTCTGGCGTGCTTCCCACGACGACATAATCACGGTCCTGTACTGGAAGACCGAGTAAGCCATCACGGACGGCACCGCCAACAATGTACGTCTTCTTCATGCTTATTTTTCAGAGCGGGCATCATGCCATGCCATGGTTTCGGTTTCTGCGCATGCTTCACGAATCCATTGCATCACGGCAGGGTGGGCCGTGATACGGTCAACATACGCCTGCAATGCAGGTGCCAGTGAGACGCCATAACTACGAAAACGCATGACGACAGGCGCGAAATAGGCGTCTGCAATAGAAAATTCGCCAAAGAGGTAATCGTGCGCGCCATGACGTGCAAAGCATTCCTCCCAGATCTCACAGATACGACCAATATCCGCTTGTGCGCCCAGCGTGCGACCTTTGCCAGGCAAGGAAGAGCGAATATTCATTGGCATATCAAAGCGTAGCGATGAGAACCCAGCGTGCATCTCTGCACAAATACTACGTGCATGGGCTCTCGCGGAAGAATTTTCCGGCCACAAGGCGAGCTGAGGAAATTGGTCTGCTAAAAATTCGCAGATTGCCAGTGAATCCCAGACGGTCACGTCATTCATCAGAAGCACTGGCACTTTACCCGCCATCGAGTACTCGGCAATTCTGGTGGTGGTATCAGGTTGCCCAAGGAGAATTCGCACTTCTTCAAACGGAATGCCGAAAGCTTTCATCAGCACCCATGGTCGCATTGACCACGAGGAGTAATTCTTATTACCGATGACTAATACGATCGGTGACCTGCGGTCATTCATGATCGCTGCGAGCGCTGGATGGATTTCAGTATCTTGCATTATTGTTTGATCTCGTCAGGTAAGTCTGCATCGCTGGCTGACATGCCCTTGGGCACGACGATTCCGAGACGGGCTTTTAAAGACTGGGGTTTCTTTTCAAAAAGTGCCGCGTAATAAGTAGCATTGGAGAGAACGTTTTTTACATAGCCCCGTGTTTCGTTGAACGGGATCGTTTCGGTAAAGATGGCACCTTCTACTGGTCTACTGAGCTTTGCTCGCCAAGCGCGTGGGCGGCCTGGACCTGCATTGTAGGCGGCAGAAGCCAATGCCTGAGAGCCACCTAAATCGGTCAGTACCATATTGAGGTAGTTCGTACCCAGCACGATATTGGTGTCAATATCATTAACCTGCGTGGCGACATAATTATCGAGCCCCATTTTCTTGGCGACGTAGCGCGCAGTAGCGGGCATGATCTGCATGAGACCACTGGCACCGACTTGCGATTTGGCGGTCATGATAAAACGTGATTCTTGACGGATGAGGCCGTAGACCCATGCCATATCCAACCCAAGCGCTTGCGTTGTTTTGTACATGCTTTCGTTGAACGGTGTCGGGAATCGTTGGCTAAAATCAACTTCATTTTTTGTCCGATCCGAGGTGTTCACCATGCGGTCGAGCAGGTTGTTTTTACGGGCGAGTTCTGCCGCGGCGAGATGTTGGCGCTCATTGAACTTGCGTAACTCCCAGTTCCATTCGCGATTGCCTTCAGTGCGTAAGTTCATGGAATAGAATTTCAATGCCCGTTGTAAGTTGGGATTTTTTTCCATAGGCGCTAATTCGTCTGGCGTGATTGGCCGTGTTGCAATGGGTACCCCTATTTTTTGCCCATTTTCTTCTAGTGCCAATTGACCATAGAAATGAATCTGATCAGCGATACCGGCAAACAATTTGCGCGCCTCATCCGCTTTGCCTTCTGCTTTGAGGGCGCGTCCCATCCAATAAATCCATGTCGGATCATTTTTCAAGTTGGCAGGCATCGCGTTGATCGCGTTTTTGAGTAACTTCCAGTCGCCTTCATGCAGGGCAGTCCGAGCGCGCCATTGATAGGCGTCGGTCGATAAGGTGGCACCATCGGCGCGTACCCAGTAGGCGAGCGCCTCAGGTTCGAGCTTGAACGCGGACTGGAGGGCAATTTGCGCCCATCCATTACTGCGTTGTTCGTCGTTTAGTCGGTTGCTATAAAGAGACAATAGGGCTGCTGCTTCAGTTGGGTCGCTTTTTGCAATGCGCCCCAGTGCCGCGACAAAAAGCTCGCGACTGGAGGGATTATTGTCCGGTCCCTTTTTAAAGAGTTTTTCTGGCTTGTCGAATAGCGTGCTAATTTTCTTCTCTGGCAGGTCGAGTAATTTTCCAAGTCGTTGCGCCAAAGGTTGAGCACCGTTTTCAACCGCCATTCGCATCTGCGTCCAGATATCTGCTTGCGTGAACTGACCCGTGTCTTTCAGGTAGGTGACCATTGTGTAGCAGCCATCACCATAATCACGCGGTGCGTTGAGCAGATTTTTGGCTTCGGTACTGACTTTTTGCCCTTTCACCGCTTTAGAGATGACCGCATAGCAACGTAATTGGTTATCGTCGGCAACCACAAAGAGGGGGTATTGCTGGTCAAAGAGCTCCCAATTACCGCGTTTGCCAAGCAAACTCAGCCAATCATTGCGCATTCTGTCGGCGATGGCACTACCATCATACTTTGTAATAAAAGCGGCAATCTCAGCGTTAGATGCTTTGAGTAAATGTGCACGGATACGGTAATAATCCACGTAGGATGGAATCTCATAGCCCTCCAACGCTGACGCATGAATGTCCGCATTGGTGGCGTCATCGTGATAGGCTGCATCGCGCAATGCCATAAAACGGTCATCGTCGTTGATGAAGCTTCTTTTGTTGCTTGCTGAGCAGGCAGCAGGAAAGGCACTTAAACCTGCTAAGATAACCAGACTGATTTGCGCGAGTTGATATTTCACAGACATCTTGAGATCGTTGTAAAAAACTAATTTCTGACAGTATGACACAGCCTTCACCCAGCGCACACCCGACGCGAACAGAAGTTCATCATGATCGTCGTACATTGCGTCAACTTTTGATACAGCAGCGTCGGCAGGTGGACCCGGCCTTACGTCAGCAGTGGGATCAATCGCTGATGCGGCAGTTGTTGGCATGGTGCAAAAAGGAAAAACCACGAAGTATCGCGGTATACGCCCCTATCCAACATGAACCAGACATTCAAGGTTGCTATTCCACCCTGAGTGAGATGGGAATTCAAGTTGCTTTCCCCCTCGTTGTTAGAAAAAATGCACCGTTATTATTTCTGGCTTGGGAGCCGAATGAAGTGATGACGACGGATGAGTTCGGGATTCCAGTTCCGCTGCAACGTGACCGTATCGTCACACCCGAGGTGATATTGATTCCATGCGTTGGTTTTACGCAAGAGAAGTATCGGTTGGGCTATGGTGGCGGTTTCTATGACCGGACACTCAGTCAGTTACCTTCTGCGAGGTCGATTGGCATTGCTTACCAGAATCAACAATGTACGTTCACTCCTGGGGAACACGATCTTCCAATGACAATCATACTGACTGAGCACATCGATTAGGTTGACGCTCAGCCGCGAGTCTTTCTACTGCATTTTCCTTAGATGCTACTGTTATCCGCAGAGTCTGCTTGGTAGGAATCAGAAACCGGCGGCTAAGCCATCAGGATTGCGGGGGTCAGAATATCCTGAAAATCCATCTTGTTGAATCTGAATTGTCTGTGTTTTGCCCATGACCTGCCCAGGTCTGAGATGTTGACCCTGCTTTTCAAGGATGGACAGGGTGTCAGCACTGATCCCTTTTTCGTAGCGCAACTGGTCTGGCATCCATTGCTGATGAATACGCGGTGTCACGGTTGCTTCAGCAACATTCATATTGAAGTCGATGACGTTAATGATAGTTTGCAAGGTGGTGGTGATAATCCGGCTTCCACCTGGGCTGCCCGTGACCAAAAAGGGCTTATGATCCTTGAGAACAATCGTCGGAGACATTGAGCTTAATGGGCGTTTGAAGGGACCAACAGCGTTCGCGGCACCGCCAATTAATCCAAATGCATTTGGTGCGCCAGGTTTCACCGAAAAGTCATCCATCTCATCGTTCAATACAATACCTGTACCCGCCGCAACGATACCGCTACCGAAATTCAGATTCAGTGTATAGGTTGTCGCAACGACATTGCCGAACCGATCTGCAATACTGTAATGCGTGGTCTGATCACTTTCATACGCCACTGGCTTACCAGGTTTGATTTGCTCGGATGGTGTTGCTTGAGTCAGATCGATTTTTTTGACCAAGAAATCAGCGTAGTCTTTCGAGGTGAGTCCCGCAACGGGTACATGCAAGAAATCGGGGTCGCCTAAATATTCAGAGCGGTCTGCGTAGGCGAGTTTCATGACTTCGCTGAGTTCATGCAGCGTTTTTGCGCTGTTAGGCCCTTGGTCCTTTAAGGGGAAATGTTCCAGCATATTGAGCATCTGGACGATATGAACGCCCCCAGAACTTGGTGGCGGCATCGACACGATTTCATAGCCACGGTAAGTGCCTCTGACAGGTGTTCGCTCCACGGCTTTGTAGTTTTTCAAGTCTGACGCAGAAATAATGCCATCGTGTCTCTGCATCTCGGCAACAATTTTCTGCGCAATTTCGCCTTCATAGAATACTTTTGGCCCTTGTTCTGCGATGAGCTTCAGTGAGTGCGCGAGATCTTTTTGAATCAACTTTTCGCCTGTTGTTAAAGGCTTGTTATTGTTGAAAAAGATCGCTCGACTAGCCGGCCATTTGCCTAAATGATCTCGCTCAGCATCGAGCAACGACGCTAGGTGGGGAGTGATCGGAAATCCTTGTTCGGCAAGACGAATCGCTGGTGCAATCACGTCGGCAAGTCGCATTGTTCCATATTTGCGCAATGCCAGATCCAGACCAGCGACGGTGCCAGGGACACCAATGGCTTTGTGGCTGTAGATGGAACTCTCTGGAATGACATTACCTTTCGCATCCAGATACATGTCACGATGGGCTTTTTCAGGCGCTAACTCACGAAAATCGAGTGCAATATCTTTGCCAGATTTGGCATCATGAATCATCATAAAGCCACCGCCACCAATATTGCCAGCGTTAGGCAGCACCACAGCAAGTGCAAAACCGACGGCAACGGCAGCATCGACGGCGTTTCCACCGCGTTTAAGAATATCCGCACCCACTTGCGTGGCAAGGGCTTGCTCCGTCACCACCATGCCGTTTTTATTCGTGACGGGACTGATGATGGGAAAATTGGTGTCGTAATGAACATTACTTGCGATTTGGGCCTGACCAACGGTCGATGTCAGACTCAATACGGAAGCAATAACAAGTGAAAAGCAGATATTTTTTTTCATCATCACGAATGGCTCACTTCAAATAGGTGCAGTAGTTTCTGACGGAGAAGCTACAGAATAATTAATGGTTATGCTAATAGCATGGTAACAGACCTCATTTATTTCGGTTTAAATTCTATTGATAATAGAAATAAAGGAATAAAGGAATAAAGGAATAAAAAAAGCCACCCGAAGGTGGCTTTTTTTGTGCTCGAAAGCAGAAGCAAGCGATAATTATTTTGCTTCGGATTCAGCAGATACTGCACCAGCTGGTACTGTAGCGATAGCAACAGTTGCGTCATCACCGTGAACAACTGCAGTAACGCCTTTTGGCAATACCAAGCCAGATACGTGGATGGATTGACCAGCGTCCAGTTTGGACAGATCAACTTCAACGAATTCTGGCAAATCTGCTGGCAAGCAAGAGATGTCGAGTTCAACTGCAACGTGGCTGATAACAGCAGCGTGCAATTTAACAGCTGGAGATACGTCAGCGTTAACGAAGTGCAGAGGCACTTTAACGTGGATCTTTTGGTTAGGATCAACGCGTTGGAAATCAGCGTGCAATACTAATTGTTTGTATGCGTGGACTTGGAAGTCGCGCAACAATACTTTTTCAACTTTACCGTCAACTTCCAGGTCCAGGATAGAAGAGTGGAACGCTTCTTTTTTCAATGCGTGGTACAACGCATTGTGATCCAGGGCGATGGATACTGGGGCTTCTGTGCCACCGTAGATGATGCCAGGTGTTTGGCCAGCAATGCGCAGGCGGCGGCTCGCTCCGGTCCCCTGTTCTTTGCGTGCAAATGCGATAACTTTCATGGTGTTACTCCAAAATGTGCAAGTGCTAACTTGCGGTTTTGTATCCCCGCGACCAGGGATACATAAGAAACGCCCACGTTGACTTCATGTCAGCATGGGCGCAGAAACTTGTCTTAGTCTGTGAACAAGGAGATGACAGACTCGCCTTTGGTGATGCGGCGGAATGTCTCTGCCAACAGACTGTCACAGGATAACTGACGAATCTTAGGGCAGGCTCTTGCTGCTTCAGTCAATGGAATGGTGTCAGTTACAACCAATTCATCGAGTGGTGATTGCGAAATACGTGTGATCGCAGGGCCGGACAGAACTGGGTGTGTGCAATAGGCCAGTACTTTTTTCGCGCCACGTTCTTTTAATACTTCAGCTGCTTTTGTCAGTGTGCCGGCGGTATCTACCATGTCATCCATAATGACGCAGTTACGACCTTCGACTTCACCGATGATGTTCATGACTTCAGATACGTTGGCTTTTGGACGACGTTTGTCGATAATGGCCAGATCGCAGCCCAAGCGTTTTGCCAGAGCACGTGCGCGAACAACGCCGCCCACGTCAGGTGAAACGACTAATAAGTCGTCATAATTTTTTGCCACCAGATCGCCCAACAAAATAGGCGAAGCGTAGATGTTATCAACAGGGATATCAAAGAAACCCTGAATTTGATCTGCATGCAGATCCATAATCAGTACGCGATCAACGCCAGCTTCTTCGAGCATGTTAGCGACCACTTTTGCAGAGATAGCAACACGTGCTGAACGTGGACGACGATCCTGACGTGCATAACCAAAGTAAGGGATCGCTGCAGTAATACGACCAGCGGAAGCGCGTTTTAATGCATCCACCATCAACATGATTTCCATCAAGTTGTCGTTCGTCGGTGCACAAGTCGATTGCAAAACGAAAACATCTTTACCACGAACGTTTTCGTTGATCTCGACCATGACTTCGCCGTCGGAGAACTTAGACACATCTGCTTTACCGAGAGGAATGCCCAGTTGTTTGGCAACTCCAGCAGCCAATGCAGGATTCGCATTACCAGTGAAGACCATCATATTGTCATTTGCGCGCGCGTTTGCCATGGCGGGACCTATCGGCTGAATTTTTTGAGGATTTGATTTATTTACGTAGCTTTTTGTAAATAAATCAAAGATAAAAACTGAAAAAGCCGCCGCACAATTTATGCGGCGGCTTTAATTTAATGGCAGGGGAAGAAGGATTCGAACCTTCGCATGCCGGAATCAAAATCCGGTGCCTTAACCAGCTTGGCGATTCCCCTACACAACCGTTTGTCTGTCGTCCAGAATTGTCGCTATTTTAACGGCAAATCGGCATCAGACCAAATTTTTATTTCTGCATCAAGTCTGCCATCGGGTGGCGACTCAGCGCTTTTGCTTTCCATGATGTCCAGCGTTCGGGCACTTGGTTGATTACTTTGTCTGCTGCTGATTCGTCAGCAAAAGCACAAAAAACACAAGCTCCTGAACCTGTCATCTTCGCATTTCCGAATTGTGAAAGCCATGTTACTGCTTCATCAACTTCCGGAAACAATGCGCAGGCAACTGTTTGCAGATCATTTTTCCAGAACATTTCAGCAGTGCTGGAAAAGTCCGCTATTCTGACGGGCTTCGTGTCTCTTGTCAACTCCTTTGCCGAAAAAATTGCCGGCGTGGGTACTTGAACACCTGGTTCGATGACCACAAACCAGCGTTCTGGTGTCTGAATTGCACATAATTCTTCCCCGACGCCTTCGGCAAACGCATTCTCACCGAAAATAAAAAACGGCACATCCGCGCCTAATTGCAAGCCGAGCGCCATCAGATCCGTTTTGCTGAGTCCTGTTTGCCATAAATGATTTAGAGCAATTAACGTCGATGCTGCATCCGAAGAGCCGCCACCCAGACCGCCGCCCATGGGAAGAATTTTATGCAACGTCAGGTTTGCACCTTGTTTGCAGCCTGTATGGCGCTGAAGTAACTGTGCGGCACGCACAATGAGGTCCGACTCTGCGGGAACGCCAGGGATGTCGTTGGACCGTACGATGCGACTATCTGCACGGACTTCGATTTCTAGCGTGTCACAACGGTCAATCAACTGAAAGGCGGTCTGCAGCAAATGATAGCCATCAGCACGGCGACCTGTCACGTGCAGAAATAAATTGAGTTTGGCTGGCGCCTGACAGAGGAGGTGAGTTTGCTTCATGATGTGATCGGATGACGGTTAATTGCCCGGCGGTTGAATAAAAATACTGATACTGACATGACCCGCTTGCGTGGTATCGCGATTGAGTTCAATGCGTTTTGGCAAGTTGATGTCTTGTTGCCAGCTCGCATACCGGAGCAGCCAGCCATCGTTCTCAATCTGTTGATCAATGCGAGGAAGGCCTCGACGTGTGCCATCCGCTTGACGGATGAATCCTTGCAGCCAGTCACGTAAGCCCGCGACGGGCAAGGCCCATCCTAAACGATCCTGCAGCAGTTCATCGAGGTCTTGAGCATACCGAGGTGCCTGTCCGTCCTGCTCTAACATCGCCCGCTGACCCTCTTGCGTAATACGCGCAACGGTCTGTCCTAACGGAGAGAAGAGTGTGATGTGCAATGTTGTGCCGTGCTGATCCCAGTCGAAACTGCCAGGTAACTGCTCTGGCTTTCCTTTCTTTTCGTAGCGTACTGAAATTTTTCCGCTCAGAGAAATGTCGTCTTGGTAAATGCGTTGGTCGAATGCGTCGGTATGTGTTTCGGGTTGACCCAGTGCAGGACGCGCACCAAGCGTGCTACAGGCATTGAGCAGCAAGAGGCTCAGTGTACATGCCGCCGTCCTGAGGGCGAATCTGTAACCTTGTGTCATTGTTGTTGATTCCGGCTGGTGTTGATGGCGGTGTCTGTTATTGCTGTGACCAGCAACCGTGACAATCTTCATGCAGCAACAAGGCGAGCATCGTACTCGCCTTGTTGGTTAGATTGAAATTACAAATCACAAATTACAAGCGGACGTTTAACCTTGTGAGAGTACTTTTTAACGCTGCGTTATCCGCATCTTTGGTACGTGCTTCGCGCCATAGCTTGATTGCTTGATCTTTGTGACCGGCGCGCCATAACACTTCACCTAAGTGGACGGCAATGTCAGCGTCCGGACGCAATTCATAAGCGCGTCGCAGCAAGGATTCGGCCTCATCAAATTTTTCCATCCGGAATTTGACCCAGCCAAGACTGTCGATAATAAACGGATCATTTGGTGCTAACTGATTCGCTTTTTCGATGAGCGTTAATGCTTCGTCCAGTCTGATGTTACGGTCGGCAAGTGAATAGCCCAACGCGTTGTAGGCATGTTGACTTGTGGGTGCCAATTCAATCACTTTACGCAACAATGATTCCATTTCCAGCACCCGATCTTGCGATTCGAGCAGCATGGCATAGTCGTACATGATGTCCGGACTGTCGGGATGAGCACTCAGACCTGCTTGCAGTGCTTTTTCGGCGCGGTCTGTTAAGTTGGCTTCTCGTAAAATTTGTGCCTCAGTTTGAACAATTTGGATTTGTTCGGTATCGCCAGCTGGTTTGATCTCATGCAGCAGCGTCACGGCGTCTTCTATATTTTTTTCATGTGCCATGATGCTTGCACGACGCAATTGGACGTTGAACCAACTTGGATTGCGACCATCATAGGACTCTACTTTTGCTAACCAGTCTTGCGCGGCTTTGTAGTCTTTGCGCTCAATCGCAATCCCCGCCAGATTGATATACGTAGAGGTCGCATCCCGGTCATCTGATTTTTCATCCAGCGTCTTGAGATAACGTAAAAAGTACGTTTCTGCTTGCGTTAATTGATTTTTTCCTAGTGCGAGAACGCCGAGGGTGTACATGGCGTTCACGTCGGTCGGATTGTCATGCAAAATGATCTGAAACTCTTGCTGTGCTTTATCCATTTGCTTGAGATCAATCAGAATGCTTGCATACGCTAATCGAATATCACGGGCAGTCGGATTTTTAGCAATAAATGCGGCCAGTGCGGTTGCAGCTTCTGGTTGAGAAGATGCTTGGGCAATCGTTAAGATCGCTAATTGCGAGTCAGGGTGCGCTGCCAACATCACATTCGCTTCGGTAATGGCACGCTGGTTGTCGCCTTTCGTATATGCCCCTTGGGCTAACGCCAAATGCGCCTCTGGCAAAGCTTTGTAGGGGGTGAGTAACTCTTCGAGGACGTCAAAGGCTGCATTTTTGTCACGCGCCCGAGAGAGAAGGCGTTGCGCCTGCAACATCACAACGGCCGTTTGTTTGCCTTCAGACGCGGCTAATTTATCGGAAAAAACGTTCCGAATTTCCGATAAGTTGTTATTCATCACCATGAAGCCAAGGTAGAACTGTGTCGCTTCGTTGGAGTCGGGTGCTAACTCACGCCACAAGCGGATAGCGCCAAGCGCTTCTCCAGCTTGCTTAACGCTCAGTGCAATTTCCGCTGCACGTCGCGCCAAGCGCGGGTCACGCGTTTGTTGTGCGCTTGTTAGCAGGGTGACGTAGGCCGCTTGCCAATTGCCGCGTTGGTAGGCGATTTCTGCCGTCACAATTTTGTAAAACAGCTCTTCCGTTAATGCGGCATTTGGCAGCTTTTCTTTATTTTCGATGACGGGCTGCGCCGGACCATTCAAATCTTTGTCTGCCGCCAAAGCAGCCTGCGCTGCATCGTTGGCATGGCTTGTATCAGCAACAGGATGCGGTGCAACGCCACCCATACTGGTACAGGCTGAGAGCAATGCCGCGCAAGTAAAAAAGACCGCAGGTTTGAGCGCGGAGGCGATGGAGGTAGTGACAGAAGCTGGAATAGTTTTCAAGACGAATCCGAAATGTGCAGTGATGGCTGATTTTACGCCGAAGTATTTAGATAGTGTATGTTTTTGCCAAGTGTCTACCATTTGTGCCAAGGGAGCCTCATCGTATCTTCCGGTCTGGCAGCAACATGTCCCACCTGAATAAAAGCGGCGACGTGCCATCGTTTGCCGAAAAAAGCTTTCACTCTCTCTATAGTATTATTCATGACTAGCACCAACTATCTTGTGTCAAATTGTAAAGCTTGCACAGGATGACAAGACAGATGTGACGTCGTTGGCCATGAATCACGCTTGGTTCCTTTGCTAGACTGAGCATACATGATTCTCAGCGTTGCTGTGGCGCGCGAAAAACGCTGTTTTCGTCCATTTAGAGCAGCATTTTTTTTTAAAGTTCCTGACTATGCCCGAATTACCTGAAGTAGAAGTGACCCGGCGCGGTGTTGATCCGCACTTAACGGGACGAATTGTAACGGACGTCATCATGCGTCGAGAAGGCTTACGATGGCCGTTTCCCGCTAATTTACCCGCGCTGCTGCGTGGCAAAAAGGTCTTATCCACAGGGCGTCGCGGCAAGTATCTGCTCATCCACTTTTCTCATGGAACCGTGCTGGTCCATCTCGGCATGTCGGGTCATTTAAGGGTGTTGCCCTCGGGAACTCCAGCGGCTAAACATGACCATATCGATTTGGTGCTGGGCGAGCAAAGTCTCCGTATGGCTGATCCAAGGCGATTTGGCGCGGTGCTGTGGCATGGTGAAGAGGAAGGGAATATTGCCGATCACCTGTTACTGCGCCAGTTGGGCGTGGAGCCGCTGGAGGGTGGTTTTTCAGCAGAATTATTGTTCGAGCAGACCCGCACGCGGAGTGCTTCGATCAAACAAGTCTTATTAGCCGGTGATATTGTGGTCGGCGTTGGGAATATTTACGCGTCTGAGAGTTTATTTAAAGCGAGAATTAACCCGAAAACGCAGGCAAAACGCATTAGTCTTGCTCGATACCAGTTGCTGGCAACGGCGATAAAGGAGACCCTCGCCGCAGCCATTGAACAGGGCGGTAGCACGCTCAAAGATTTTCTTCATGTGAACGGGCAGAGCGGCTACTTCCAGCAAAACTATTTTGTCTACGACCGCGATGGTGCGCCTTGTCGGATCTGCTCAACACCGATACGCAAAATCCTTCAAGGGCAGCGAAGTAGCTTTTATTGTGTATTTTGCCAGAAATAGGTTGTTTTTGTTGTCTGAAAACATGCGACAACAGCGTTTTGTGGGTATTTTTTCATAACAGCATATATACTTTCAGATGTAAAAATTAACCGAGAGAAACATGAGTAATCTGGTCCAAAAATTCCAAGAGTACAGCCAATGGCGTCAGGGGGTAACCCGTGCGCTCGAGCAGTATCGTTCCTGGATTAGTGGTTCAGATATGGCCGACGCGGGGGTCGATCAGCGTTTGGCTCGCTTATTGGAGCGATTAGTCGACGATAAGCTATCGATTGCCTTCGTCGCTGAATTCTCCCGTGGTAAATCCGAGTTAATTAACGCTATTTTCTTTGCGGATTATGGTCAGCGCATTTTGCCATCCTCCGCTGGGCGCACGACGATGTGTCCGACCGAATTACTCTACGACGATACGATTCCTCCGTGTATCCGCCTGCTGCCGATCGAAACGCGCTCTGAAACCCAGTCCACCAGTGAATACAAGGGACAAAGCCACGTTTGGACCGTGCTGCCATTGAATATCAATTCGGGTGACGGCATGCTTGAGGCGTTTAAACAGGTGAGTTTGACCAAAAAAGTCTCTGTTGCCGTTGCCAAGTCTTATGGATTGTTTGATGAAGACGATCCAGATGCAGCATTAGAAGTGGATGAGAATGGACTCGTCGAGATTTCGCAATGGCGCCATGCCATCGTCAATTTTCCGCATCCGCTCCTCAAAGAAGGGCTGATCATTGTGGATACACCGGGCTTAAATGCGATCGGTACCGAGCCCGAGTTGACGCTGAATTTGATTCCCAATGCGCATGCGGTGTTGTTCATTCTGGCAGCAGATACCGGCGTGACCAAGAGCGACATCGATGTCTGGCGTAATCATATCGGTAGTGGACCAGGTCGCATGGTCGTTCTCAATAAAATCGATAGTATGTGGGATGAGCTCCGTACGCCTGCAGAGATCGATCAACAACTGGCGCGTCAAGTCAATACGGTAGCGCATACGTTGGCCTTAGAAGAAAAGCAGATTTTCCCGGTGTCTGCGCAAAAAGGCTTGGTTGCGAAAATTAATAAAGATGCTCCTTTACTGGCTAAGAGCCGTTTGCCCTCATTAGAGTATGCCTTGTCAAAAGAGCTGATTCCTGCGAAGCAGAACATCATCCGCTCGCAGTTAGTAGCAGAGATCAATGAAATTACCAACGCACAGCAATCGATCGTGTCATCACGCTCACGCAATGTGGTTGAGCAAATGTTAGAGCTCAAGAGTTTGCGCGGCAAAAACATGAATGTGATCGAACACATGATGCGCCGCGTTGATACCGAGAAAAAAGAATTTGATGCGAGTCTGATCCGGATGCAGGGGACGCGCGCGGTCTTTACCAAATTGTCGACAGAGGTCTACACCAGTCTTGGTATGGACATTCTGCGTGAGGAAATTCGTCGTACTCGCGAGGCGATGGAGAAAAGTTATTTGTCCGTCGGGCTGCGGGATGCGATCAAACAGTTCTTTGCACAAGTGAAGCTCAATCTCATCGTCTCTAATCAAAAGACCGATGAGATTTCTGAAATGATGACGGTCATGTACCGCAAATTTTCGACCGAACACGGTTTAGCACTGACGGCACCGATGGCATTTTCGCTCGATAAATACATTAAAGAACTCGAAGCAATTGAAGTGGTCTATCAAAAGCAATTTAACGCCACAACGATGCTCACCAACACCCGCGTTGCTTTGGTTCATAAATTCTTTGATTCCGTTGCTGCTCGTGTGAAACAGAATTTTTTACAGGCCAACAAAGACGTCGAAGCTTGGCAAAAAGTAGTCATGGCTCCGTTAGAGGCGCAAATCCGTGAACATAAGGCGCAACTGAAAAACCGGATGCAATCGATTCAACGTATTCATGTGGCCACTGACAGTTTAGAAGATAAAATTGCGTCTTTTGAGCAAATGCAAGCGGAAGTCGATGCGCAAAAGCAGTCGCTGAGTTTGCTTGAAGCTAAATTAAAAGCAGCCTTGTCTGCCGATCTGAACACCCTCAAAGTAGCTGCCTAAGCACAGCGTATTGTCCATGAAACGTCGTATTCCGGCGGCGTCGGCCGCCCATTTCATTCATCCCGATTATGTCGACCCGTCATTTTCAGAAGCGGTGATCACCTGGCAAAAACAACACGGTCGACATCATTTACCTTGGCAGCAAAGCCGTGAAGCCTATCGAGTGTGGTTGTCTGAAATTATGCTGCAACAAACGCAGGTAACCGCTGTCATTCCTTACTACGAAAAGTTTCTGAACAGTTTTCCGACGGTGTTTGACCTTGCTGCCGCATCGTCGGAATCCGTCATGGCGCACTGGAGTGGATTAGGGTATTACACGCGTGCACGCAACCTCCACCAATGTGCAAAGAAAGTGGTGGAACTGTATCAAGGACATTTTCCTGCGGATCCCCTCTTGCTGGAGCAGTTGCCTGGCATCGGGCGATCAACAGCAGCAGCCATTACGGCTTTTTCCTATGGCACCAACGCTGCGATTTTAGACGGTAATGTTAAGCGCGTCTTTGCACGCGTTTTTGGGATTGCTGGTTATCCGGGCAGTAAGCCTGTTGAAGATGATTTGTGGCAAAGAGCAATGGCGCTTTTGCCCGAACAAGGTATCGAAGCCTATACACAAGGTTTGATGGATCTTGGGGCAACCCTGTGCACACGTAGCAGTCCTTCTTGCCTTCGTTGTCCATTGCAAGCGCGTTGTGTTGCACACGCTGAAAACCGGACAGCAGAGCTCCCGACACGCAAGCCCAAAAAGCAAATCAAAGAAAAACAAGCCGTCATGCTCGTGTTGATTCACCAAGGGCAGGTCTTACTTGAACGTCGCCCTGATCGTGGTATTTGGGGAGGATTGTTGTCATTGCCTGAGATGGCGGGAATGACGGCGCTGGAGACCGATCAAGCACCGGATGCGATTGATGCGCAAGCACTCCATACCATGATTGACCAGTTTGGCGTGCCCGGTGAACAACGTTTGTTGCCGGACATTGAACATGTCTTTACGCATTTTAAATTACACATTCGCGCCGTGTTGGTCGCACTTACTCAACTGCATTCACACCCCGTGGATGACCGTTATGTGTGGATGCCCTTGTCGGGTATGGCGGAAGCGGCGTTACCAGCACCGATCAAAACACTATTGCTGTCTTTATAGTGCCGTTTCGCTGGAGTGATTGTGACTGTGACGGTACAGCATGACCTTTAGGCGCCTATTCGTCCATGCGCCCGTGCTGACTGGAACGTCAGGAGCCGCAAACAAAAACTTGCCTGAAATGACACAAAAGGCGATGGTCGATTTACACTGTATCCCTACGATTTTGTTGGGGGATGATTGTGTTGAAGTTTTTTATTCAAAAGCTAGTAGGCCTCTCCGGTTTATTGCTGTGTTCTCTGGCGTACGCTGATGTGCAACATCCGCTGCAACAAGGGGTGACACCGTGCCGTTTGCCGGATTTTCCACAGGAATTGCGATGTGGCAAAATCGAGAGACCCTTAAATCCTGACGACGCAGCAGGTAAAAAAATCGAAATTCAGTATGTTGTGTTGCCTTCGCAAGACAAAAATAAATTACAGGACGCCATCTTCCTGCTCGCTGGCGGACCTGGTCAGAGCGCGATCAATGTTGCCAGCTTCGGTCAGGCCATATTAAGCCGCCTCAACAAACGTCGGGATATTGTCTTTGTTGATCAACGCGGCACGGGGCGCAGCGCTCCGCTTGCTTGTCCCGAAATAGAAAGCGGTGCAGATGTTGATAGCGAAGATCAAATTGCAAAAAGGACAGATGCATGTCTGGCACGATTAAAGGCACTGCCTTACGGTGACTTACGCTACTTCAGTACAAGCATTGCTGTACAAGATCTGGAGGCGGTCAGAAAACAGCAGGGGTACGAAAAGATTAATCTCGTTGGCGCGTCTTATGGCACGCGAGTTGGTCTTGAATACTTACGTCAGTTCCCTCACTCAGTGAAACGTCTTGTGCTCGATGGCGTTGTGCCACCAGATATGGGGTTGCCAGCGAGTGATGCGCAGGTTGCGTTAGATGGCGTATTTGCGGATTGTGCAAAGCAAGTGGCGTGTCGATCGCGTTATCCAGACCTCGCACAAAAGTGGCACCATTTACTGGCATCGATGCCCCGCCACGTGAGCATGACGCATCCACGTCTTGGCACACCGCTTGAGTTTGATATGCAACGGGATATGCTGCTTAGCCTCGTGCATAAAACTCTGTATTCCGCACCAGGAACCGCCGCGTTGCCATATGCCATTACACAAGCAGACCAAGGTCATTTTCAACCGTTGGTCACGCTCAGTGGTGCGACCAATGCGCCCGGGCCAGCAGGCATCACTTACGGCATGCATTTCTCGGTCTGGTGCTCCGAAATATTCGCCCGACCCTTGCCCATCCCCAAAGACGATTTTGAACAGATCATGACGCGCATGTATGAACGCGCATGCAAAAACTGGCCACGCGCATCGATTCCAGAGGGATTTTTTACTATTCCTGTCACGCAGTCGCCCGTGCTGTTGCTAAGTGGTGGCATCGACCCAGTGACGCCGATACGCCATGGCGACGCCGTCGCAAAAGCCTTAGGTGCCAATGCCCTCCATGTGACACTGAATAATTCAGGGCATGGTGTGTTGTCTCAAGGCTGTGTGCGTGATGTGGTGTACCGCTTTTTGAATGCTAAGGAGGATCACGCTGCTTTGCAAATCGATACGTCCTGTGTCCGACCAATACCGAGACCACTCGCTTGGCAACCATTGCAGGACGGGCAAGGGAAGCAGGAGAAACAACCATGATTATTGTCAACGAGCTGTATAAAAAATTTATTCGTCACGATAAGCCGGGCGTGAAAAATTGGGCCGATTTGCGGCGCTTGATGACGGCACGACAAAAACAAGCGCAGGTGGTACAGGCGGTGAATGGTGTGAGTTTTACCGCGCAGGATGGTCAGATTACAGGACTACTTGGTGCCAACGGTGCAGGCAAAACAACGACCTTAAGAATGGTTGCGGCGCTCTTAAAACCTGATGCAGGCAATGTGATTGTTGATGGCGACGAAGTGCGGGCGGGGGAATCGTCAACTCAGTCGCACATGGGGGTCTTGTCAGATGCTCGTGGTTTGTATCCACGACTCACTGCTCGGGAAAATATTCACTACTATGCCGTATTGCACGGCATGAGTGCCGAATTGACAGCGCAACGCACCGAGCAGCTAGCTGAATGGTTAGATATGCGCCATTTATTGGACCGTCGTACGGATGGATTCAGTCAAGGGGAGCGGATGAAGACCGCCTTAGCGAGAGCATTGGTACATGACCCACGCAATATTATTCTTGACGAGCCAACCAATGGTCTTGATGTTGTTGCGACGCGTGCTTTGCGGGAATTTTTGAGATGGCTTAGATCGCCGGAAGGGGGATCGAAATGTATCGTTTTTTCCACCCATATCATGCAAGAAGTGGAGCGTTTATGTGATGACGTCGTCATTGTTGCGCAGGGACGTCATGTCGCACGTGGAACAGTCGATGCATTGATGGAGCAAGCCAAGCAAACCAATTTTGAAGATGCGTTTGTCAGCCTCGCATTTTTAGAGCAGCGTACACCATCGCTGGAGGAACGTTCATGAATGTTTTATTCGCTATTGTCCGTAAAGAATTGAAAGACGCTTTACGTGATCGCCGTACGTTGATGACGGCGCTATTTAGCTCGCTCTTAGGTGCACCGTTGATTTTGTTAGTGTTTTCTACCGTGTTATCGCAGGTTGAATCGCAGGAAGATAAGCGGATTGTGCTGGCGGTGGGTATGCAACACTCCCCCCAGTTAGAGAACTTTATTTTGCGTCAAGGCTATCAAATTAAACCGGCACCAATCGACTACGAAGCCAAATCGCGTAGTAAAGAAATCGATCAACCGGTCTTGATCATCCCAGACGATTTTGAAGAAAAAATCACGCACGGCGACAAAGTCAGTTTGGAAGTGGCCTACGACACGTCCAATCGCAACGCCGAATTCGGCGTCCGTCCGCTGCGCCGTTTGCTGGATGCTTATGTGCAGGAAACGATGGTGATGAATCTGACCATGCGAGGAATCTCAACCGAGTTGCTACAACTTGTCGATATCAAAGAACGGTATTTACAAAAAGCGGAAGAGCGTAAAACATCCGTCACTGAAATGCTCCCGATGATGGTGTTGATGGCGATTGTGGTCGGTGGGATGTATGCAGCGATTGATACGACAGCGGGCGAACGCGAACGTGGATCGTTAGAGCCTTTGATGATGAACCCCGTGAATGGCTGGCAACTTGCGGTTGGCAAATGGAGTGCCGTCGCGCTGGTGAGTATGGGCGTCGTGGTATTGACGATTGGGAGTTTTTTTCCGTCGCAGTGGCTCATTAAAAACGATACGCTACGCGCAGAATTTCAGTTTGGGTTCAAAGACGCCATCTGGTTTTTAATTGTCCTCCTACCGCTTGCAGCAAGCGTCGCTGCGATGCAAATCGCTGTTGCCCTCGATTGTAAGAGCTATAAAGAAGCGCAAGTCAGAAACCAGATTGTCTCGATGTTTATTCCATTTGTCTCGTTGATTCCGATTATGTTTCCTGGTCGCGAACCTTCTTGGTTTCAATGGATTCCGGTCTTGGCGCAAAACCAGATGATGAATCAGGTGTTAAAAGGAGAGACGCTCAATACCGTGGCGGTTGCCATCGCCCTTGTTGTCTGTGTTGTGATGACGGGCGGCAGTCTCGCCTATATTGCACAAAAAATGCGGAAAGTCGTGATGAACTAAAAGTCACCCAAACCACCGTATTGAGTATCAAAAAAATCCCCTTCAGTTGTAATGCTGAAGGGGATTTTTGATGACTAGAAGCAGCTTTTAATCAGCGTTTATTGTAGGCGTCGATGACGAATCAAGACTTGTTCTGTTTTCTGGAAATGCTTCGTCAGTTTTTCAACCATATACACAGAGCGATGCTGACCGCCGGTACAACCAATCGCTACGGTGACATAGCTACGGTTATCCTGTTTAAATGCTGGCAGCCATTTCGTAATAAACGTCTCGATATCTTTGTACATATCTTGCGCCATTTCCTGATTATCCAAGAAACGCATGACGGGCTGATCACGACCAGTCAGTGGACGAAGAAACGGGTCATAGTGCGGATTCGGGATCATGCGGACATCGAATACCAGATCCGCATCTAACGGTACGCCGCGCTTAAATGCAAAGGATTCGAACATCAGTGTTAATGGTGATCGTTGAATTTGCACGACCGCTTTGACCCACGAGCGCAGCTGGTTGGCACGTAGATCGGTGGTGTCAATGACGTGGGCAAGATTCTGAATGCCAGCCAGAATTTCGCGTTCTTCTTCGATACACTCAACCAGACTCAGGTCCACATTGGACGCCAGTTCCATCGCCAAACGGTGTGAGAGCGGATGGCTGCGGCGTGTTTCAGAGAAACGAGCAACCAACGAGTCGGTACTCGCCGTTAAAAATAAAACCCGTACATCATGACCCTGATCACGTAGGACTTGTAATGTTTGTGGCAGATTGCTCAATAGATGCGCACTACGAGAATCGATAGCGATTGCCGTATTGGTATGTTCCTCTAGGGACAGTGTTTTGATCAGCTCCGGAAGCAAACTCGGAGGAAGATTATCAACGCAATAGTATCCCGCGTCTTCTAGCACATTCAGTGCAACTGATTTTCCTGAACCAGAGATGCCAGAGATCAATAAAATTTGCATTTTAGTCTCCTGCCTCCATGGCGCGTCGCTGTCTTTCCATGAAATCTTCTAGCGTGTTGATCCCGCGCAACTGCAAAATCGTATTACGCACCGCAGCCTCCAGCAACACCGCGATGTTGCGACCTGCAGCGACAGGGATGACGACTTTGCGGATAGGCAAGCCCAGCACATCTTCAGTTTGAGAATCGATCGGCAAGCGCTCGTAGTTCTCTTCTAAGGTGCTACGACGGACCAGATGAACAATCAGTTTCAAGCGCATTTTGCGGCGCACGGCGGTCTCGCCAAAAATCGCTTTAATATCCAGCAAGCCCAGACCGCGTACTTCCAGCAGATTCTGTAACAGCTCCGGACAGCGTCCTTCAATCATGTTGGGCGCAATACGTGAAAATTCGACAGCATCGTCAGCAACCAAGCCATGACTACGCGAAATCAGCTCTAAGCCCAGTTCACTTTTGCCTAAACCAGATTCACCCGTGATTAACACACCCACTCCAAGCACGTCCATAAACACGCCGTGCATAGTGATACTCTGCGCTAACTTCTTGGATAAATAGACCCGCAAATAGTCAATTGCTTGAGCCGAGGGATAAGGCGTGGAAAACAAGGGAATATTATTGTCATCACACGTTGTTAAAAACGGTGGTGGTGATTCTAACCCCTGCGCAACGATCAAAGCAGGTGGTCCGCCTGCCACTAACTCGCGAATCAAGTTGGCGCGGGAAGCATTCGACAATCGATTGTAATAAGCGAGCTCCTGATGTCCCAGCACTTGAATACGTCCAGGGTGAATCAGGTTGAGATGGCCTACTTGATCCGCAGAAGAGGCGGCATCACCCGTGATTTGCTTGTCTGCACCAGCAAAGCCGGCAAACCAGCCCAGTTGCATGATGTCACGATTATCATCGTAGATTTTTTGTATCGTTAATTCAGTGAATAAGGGCATGGCGATAAAGTAAAAATCCAGCGACAACCGTGATGTTGCTTAGGGTGTTGCTGATAAATCCGGGCGCCAAGCGAGAATTTTCTCGTAAATAACAGCGGCACTCGGTTCAGAATTGAGTTCATTGCGGAAGCTTTCATTCGAAAGCATTTCTGCAATTTCAGATAATATCTCAAGATGCTGTTGCGTGACGTTGTCAGGCATCAGGAGAAAAATAAGTAAGTTCACAGGTTGTGCGTCAGGGGACTCAAACGGAATCGCTTCTTTGAGTCTCACAAGGGCAGCGATGGGGGCTTTAAGACCTTTAATCCGGCCATGTGGTACGGCGACACCGTGCCCTAAACCGGTAGATCCTAAACGTTCACGGGCGAACAAATTGTCCGACACGGTCGAGCGCGCAATGCTGCAATTGTTTTCAAATAACAACCCGGCCTGTTCAAAGGCCCTTTTTTTGCTGGAAATTTCCAAATCCAGAAGGACATTGGCGAGTGGGAGGATTTTTGCAATATTGGTCATGGTGCAAGATCTGGTTACAGCAATAATAAATCATGTGCTGATCTGAATTGACGCAAATTATAGGCTTCTTTTTGTGAACTTGTTTAATTAAACACGCGCTTCTTCCTGCCTGTTGTTCTGAAGTAGTTTCTCAAATTGTTCCACAGGGAGGGGTTGACTAAAATAAAAACCTTGCATCTCTTGGCATCCAGAATCGGTCAAAAAGAACATTTGCTCTGCATTCTCGACACCTTCAGCAGTCACACTCATGCCCAATGCCTTTGCCATCGCAATAATCGCGTGGGTGAGGACGACAGAATCTTGGTTGTCCGGGACTTTGTGGATGAAAGAACGATCAATTTTCAAATTATCGATCGGGAATCGCTGCAAATAAGACAGCGAAGAGAATCCAGTACCAAAATCATCCAGTGAAATACTCACACCCAGTTGTTTAATTGCCTCAAATACGGGGAGCAATAAATCGAGCTCTCCCATGAGCAAGCCTTCGGTAATTTCCAACTGCAATGCAGACGGCGGTAAATGGGACTCCTGTAGTACTCGTTCGATAAATTTGCTGAGACTCGGATCCTGAAATTGCTTCGGAGAAATGTTGACGCTGACTACAATGTCAGGTGCCAACTGCTCGCGCCAAATACTTGTCTGACGGCAAACTTGTTCGAGTACCCAGCGACCCAAAGGAAGAATGAGACCAATTTCTTCTGAAATAGGGATAAATTCATTTGGCGGAATGAGTCCTACGCCCGGCATTTGCCAGCGTATGAGTGCTTCTGCGCCGACAATCCGCGAGGTCTGCAAGGAGATTTTTGGCTGGTAGTAGACTAAAAATTCTTGCTCGGTCAGTGCGCGACGCAGATTTGTTTCTAGAGCGTAGCGGTGTTGGGCGCGAACGTTTAACTCTGTCGTAAAAAACTGGTAATTATTCCGACCCGATTCTTTGGCGTGATACATCGCTGAGTCCGCACAACGCATGAGGGTGGCAGCATCGTCGCCATCATGCGGGAAAACGCTGATACCAATCGAGGTACCCAAGTGATATTCATTGCCTTCAATCACAAAAGGATCACGCATTTGCGCCAAAACGCGTTCGCCGAGATCGCGCAAATATTGGGCGTCAGCAATGTTTTCAGCAATAATCACAAACTCATCACCACCTAAACGGGCAAGGAGGTCGGTGGCACGAATACACGCGCTCAGACGCGTGGAGACGTCGCGCAACAGTTTGTCACCCGCGGCATGTCCTGCCGTATCGTTGACGTTCTTAAACCGATCTAAATCCAGAAATAACAAAGCGACGCGTTGCTGATGCTTTTGCGCATCCGCCAAGGCCTTTGTGAGCCGCAGATTGAGCTGGTGGCGGTTTGGAAGGCCTGTCAGTGCATCATACGATGCCATAAAATTTAACTGACGCTGTGTCTCGCGGACTTCCGTCGTATCTGTAAAAGAAATGAGGACAGCGGAGATGGAAGAGTTACTTTTCTTAAAAATGGGCAGGCAATTGACCAATAACCACACAACAGAACCATCACTGAGTTCTACTCCCGTCGATAAATTCAATACGGGTGTTCCCGTTTTAAAGACGACGGAGGCCGGATCATCGCCTAACTTCAATGTGCGACCGTTTTCGTTGAATATCCGTTTGAAATAGCGATGGCGGCGTCCGACGCTACTCACATCCGCTATTTTGAGAATACGGAGGGCACTGGGATTGCTGGTCACGATTTGCCCGCCAGGCGAAATCACCATAATGCCTTCAGAGAGATTCGTCACCACAGAGCGATAGCGTTCTTCGCTTTCCTCGAGGCTCTGCTCCATATTTTTTTTATCAATGGCCAGACCAATCAAATCGCAAGCATCGGCGATCATTGCATGTTCTTCTTCGGTCGGCGTGTGTGTACGTTTGGCGTAGACGTCGATCGTGCCTAAGACCGAATTAAAGGCCGTGGTGATCGGCACTGACCAACAGGAGCGTAATCCGTGGGCAATGGCGCTACTTTTTAATTTTTCCCATAGCGGACTGAGCTCAATATCTTGCACAATCGTCAGTCGGTTGTAGTGGATCGCCGCTGCAGCCGAGCCACTATTGATGCCGACGGGGATGTTCCTTAATTGCGCAGTGAATGCTTCGGGTAATGAGGGACCTGCGCCAAAGTGGAGTAGTTGTGTACTTTGATCAAAGAGGCTGATCGTGCACATCGATCCATTCGCGAGTAGACGCTCCATCCGATCGCATACATCTTCGAGAATATGCGTGAGCGGCTTATCCAGCGCGATCATCTCCAAAATCTCTTTTTCATGGTGTAGCGCTTCGTTGATGCGATTAGCCTTGATTTTGATGGCGTCGTTTTCGGATAAATGAATCACTTGCGCAGACTTGGCCAGCGCGGCAGGAACTTCGCGTACGCTGAGCAGAATGGCTACCTTTGCACCATGCTGAAACGCTTTACTATGGACCTCAATATCGATCGACAAACCGTCGAGCCGGACACATTGAAATTGCAAGTAGCGAGGGGGATTACTGGGTGTTGATTTTTCGAGAAGATGCTTGACGGTTTCGTGATACCGGGGCACGAGAAATGCTTCTGGTTTTAAGCCGACTAATTGCTTGAGGTTAGCCGCCTTCATTAAATCTATGCCGGCAGGATTGGCATAAGAAATGCAATCGTCGATGAGTACGTAGATGGCGTCTGGATGATGTTCAAGCAAACTTGAGTGCCACGCATCGTCCATCACAGGTTCACGGGGAGCGGTACTCAGTAAAGAAATAGGCGATATCACGAAAACAATCTGAAAATGAAATTGAGTTTATTTACGATACGATGCTGTCAGCAATTTTTGCTAAACGAGATATGCTGTGCGGTAATCACATTTTGAGAGAACGGAATTACCACACTATGAACAAGGTCATATCAAGATGCTATCTGTACCTGATCATCTAGGCAAGTGATATTGTTGCATTCATATCTGAATTTACTTCAAATCAATACGCACGAATAAAAGTAGAACGTCGCCGTTACCTTTATTTTTTGACAGTCGAGGTACATACGCCGCCATCAATTTTGTGTTTTTTGTTCCAATCGAAGCGACAGGCAGTGCGATGGGGAAGGGCACGCCTTTAAAGTAATCGGTGCGGCTGATCAATGAATACGTATAACCACCACCGATTTCAATGTTCCCCGCAATCGGTTTCATCCATTGATATGCATAACCTGCCATTGGCTGTGGTTTGTAATGCGAGTCTGAAATGATCATTGCGTAGGCAAGTTCTTCATTATCTTTCTCGTCGCGAATTGCCTTTGTAAAGCCCAGACCCCACGCATTCTCATTCAATTCTGCAATTCTCTCTGGGGTATAAGTGCTACGACCATGGTGCGCGAGCCCTGATAAATTCAAGGACAGATCACCTTCATCGATAATCTTCGTCATTTTGCGTTTGGCGCGTTCGTACCAGCCGGGTTGTTCATTGCTTGCTGGTGCTAACGGTGCCTGCGCATCGCCTGTCGGCGCGGTACTTACAGCTGCTGCAGTCGCAGAAGCAGTAGCGCTTTCTGGCGCAGAGGAAGGTGCCGTTTGTGCATTCACTGTAGTGGTGCTCAAGACGCCAAGAAGTAGGGCGGACACACTGAGTAAGTTGCCGAAAGAGGACGTTCGAAAAGTCATGATCAAAAAATAAAAAAGAGAAATGAAGAGAAGCCAAGCCAAGCCAAACCAAGTTAAGCAAAGCAAAGCAAAGTCAAGTCTTGCTAAGCAAGTGAATTACTGACGAGCGTTTCTACTGTTGTCTGGGCTCTGGCCCGTCGAAAAGTTACTACGCCATGGATTAATGTCCAGACCACCACGACGTGTGTAGCGCGCATAGACAGCGAGTTTCTGCGGCTTGCAGTGCTGCATGATGTCAACAAAAATCCGCTCTACACATTGCTCATGGAATTCATTGTGATTTCGGAACCCAATGAGGTAGCGTAGCAGACTTTCTTGATCGATTTGTGACCCAACGTAGCGAATTTGTACACTTCCCCAATCTGGCTGACCTGTCACCAGGCAATTTGATTTGAGGAGGTGAGACAGTAAGGTTTCTTCGACGGGAGCCTCATCGTGATTCGCTCTGAGCAGGCTTGGATCGGGCGTGTAGGCGTCGACATCGATATCGAGACGATCGAGTAAGCATCCTTCCAATTCCTGCATTTTCAATTGACCAAAATGTTCAGACATACAGAGACTGACATGAACAGACGCACCTGCTGCTGCCGATAAATCTTTCTTGAGCAGTTGAACCAACGCCTCAGCATCAGCCAATCGCGTCTGATTGAAACTGTTTAAGTACAGTTTGAACGATTTAGACTCGATGATATTCGGTGACTCAGCGGGAACGGTGATCGTGGCGATGACAATTTGTGGCTTGCCCCGTTGATTGAGCCACGATACTTCGTAAGCGTTCCAAATGTCGACACCAAAAAACGGCAGCGTTGCTCCGACCCCGATTTCGGCACGCTTATCAGTGCGAGGAATCGGGAAAAGGAGCGAAGGATCATACTCAGCTTTGTACGTTGCGACTTTGCCGAGTAAAGATTGTTCA
Organism: Undibacterium sp. MH2W; assembly: GCF_049340215.1. Lineage (NCBI taxonomy): Bacteria > Pseudomonadati > Pseudomonadota > Betaproteobacteria > Burkholderiales > Oxalobacteraceae > Undibacterium > Undibacterium sp. MH2W. The sequence continues at coordinate 714,876 of NZ_JBMPPA010000002.1, forward strand.
GGTGAGTTGTTAGATAGTGCGTCAGTCATTCAGTAGTCGTTGGCGATTAGCCTAAAAATAATTGGTAAACGGGATTCTTGCTTTCATCCCAGTAGCGATACCCCAGCGTAGAGAGGAACTCGCGGAACATTTTCATTTCCTTTTTTGGCACCTGCAAACCAACCAGAGTGCGTCCATAGTCAGCACCGTGGTTGCGATAGTGGAATAAGCTGATATTCCAGTTAGGCGCCATGCTATTGAGGAAACGCATTAACGCGCCAGGACGCTCAGGAAATTCAAATCGATACAATAGTTCATTTTCAGCCAGTGCGCTTTTGCCACCCACAAGATGGCGGATATGCAGTTTGGCTAGTTCATCGTGGGTCAGGTCGAGCGTTGGGAAACCACTCTTTTCAAAATTTTTCGCGATCTTACTCGACTCCAGCTTGTCATTGACCTGGATACCCACAAAAATATGCGCCGCTTTGTCGTCGCTGATCCGGTAATTGAATTCGGTGACATTACGAGCACCCACTAATTCGCAGAAGCGGCGGAAACTGCCACGCTCTTCAGGGATGGTCACGGCAAACACAGCTTCACGCGCCTCACCAACCTCGGCCCGTTCGGCCACAAAGCGCAGTCGGTCAAAATTCATGTTGGCACCGCAGGCAATGGTGACCATCGTTTCATTCTTGAGTGGCTTTTTATTGGCTTTAGCACGTTCGATATACGCTTTGCAGCCAGCCACAGCCAGCGCACCGGCAGGTTCCAGAATACTACGCGTATCTTGAAATACATCTTTGATCGCCGCACAAACGGCGTCGGTATCAACAGTGATGACCTCATCAACATACAGTTTCGCGAGTCGGAAGGTTTCTTCGCCGACTAATTTGACCGCCGTACCGTCAGAAAATAAACCGACGTCGTTGAGGGTGATACGTTTCCCAGCAGCGAGGCTGCGTGCCATTGCATCTGAATCGGTCGTTTGCACACCGATGATTTTGATATCAGGGCGAATCGCTTTCACATACGCAGCAACACCGGCAATCAGGCCACCACCACCAATGGCGACAAAGATCGCATGGATGGGTTCCGCGTGTTGACGCAAGATTTCCATGCCGACGGTACCTTGCCCTGCGATGACATCTGGATCGTCGAAGGGATGCACGAACGTCAGTTTCCGTTTTTTTTCTAATTCCAGCGCATGACCGTAGGCGTCCGTAAATGAGTCACCGAACAACACGATCTCTACACTATCGCCCCCATGCGCGCGTACAGCGTCGATTTTGACAGGAGGGGTCGTTGTTGGCATCACGATGACCGCCTTACAGCCGACTCGCTTGGCACTCAGTGCCACACCTTGGGCGTGATTGCCAGCGGAAGCGCAAATAACGCCACGCTTCAATTGAGCGGGTGTTAAATGTGCAATTTTATTGTAGGCACCACGAATCTTAAAGCTGAAGACACTCTGCATGTCTTCGCGTTTGAACATAATTCGATTATCCATGCGTGCTGACAGGCTGGGGGCGAATTCCAGCGGTGTTTCAAAGGCCACGTCATACACGCGGGCGGTCAGGATCTTTTTGAGATAATCGGTGCTCATAAGCTCTACAAGTAAAGTGGAATAATAGTTACGTTTTTTTACATTTTCACATCAAACAATCATAGCGCGATAACACAGTGTTGTCGGTCTGAAATGGTACTTTTAGCCCTCATTTCAACGGGATAGGCTCCAGTTTCGTTCTGCGTGGCAGTGATAAACACGCAAACAGCGCGACGCGACGCCGTAGAAAGAACCCGAGAAATACACGTTGGCGCACGGGTAGTGGGCACCTTCATGTACGATCGACAATTGTTTATTGGTTATTTCTTGGAAATAAGAGCGCCTATTATAATGGATGCCCTTTCGGCTGAGCTTAGGTATACATGATAGAAGCAGCAATCCATTGGTTATTCACGGTTTTGGCCGTGCCGGAAATCGGTTTAACCTCGGTTTTTTTAATTAGTTTCATTTCTGCAACTCTTATTCCATTGGGATCCGAGCCTGCCGTCTTTGCTGTGATCAAGGCGAATCCAGAATTATTTTGGCCAGTATTGATCGTCGCGACGATCGGCAACACCTTGGGCGGTGTTGTTGACTATGCCATGGGATATGCGGCCAAACAGGCCTTCAATCGAGAGCGAGATACTTTCTGGTTTAGTTGGCTGAAGCATTTTGGGGCGAAAACGATGTTGTTGGGGTGGTTGCCAGTGATTGGCGACCCGATTTGTACCTTAGCTGGCTGGCTACGGCTGCCGTTTTGGCCTTGCGTCGGCTATATGGCGATCGGTAAATTTCTTCGGTACATCACCATGACCTACCTACTGCTCAAAGTGCCGGATGGCTTTTGGCATCGCGTGGGAGAGTTGTTGGCTTAGTGATATTTTTTTCGTTATCGTCTGTGTTGGCGGTGGCTGGCGCAGATATAACGATTTAATGGCTCTTTTTGTTGTTATAAGAATAAAAAAGCTCGAAATGAGGATGCTGTTGAATAGAAGACCATTCTTTGTAGTCAAGATGTCTTAATCTTTCTCTATACTTTTGCGACCAAGATCCTTATCGCGCCGAAACCGATGCTGATGAGGATGGTCTTAATGGTTGCTCACACAGGCATTGCTGATACGGGATGACTTCGCTTATTTTGCGATGTGCTTACAGGATAAGCGGTCAAGCGACGTGATGATTGTCTGCTAATCGTAGCAACCCATTAAGAAAACGATACAACTATTCTACGTAATCCTAAAGGGGGCTCAGAACATGCAGCAAGCAACTACGCCACGTCGTGGCTTTATTCAAGGCATGATCGCAACGGCTGCCGGTGTCACACTGGCAAGCTCAGCAGCAGCAAAAAATCCAGAAATGAAGCCTGTTATGCTGGACAACGCCAAGTGGGCGCCGCGTAACCATGACTTAGTCGCAGCATTGATCGCCAAACATGGCATCACCAGCAAAACGTATTCCGCAAAACGCAAACCGTACGCCGTGTTTGACTGGGATAACACCAGTATCATGAACGACTGCGAAGAAGCATTGTTGATGTACCAAATCAACAATCTTGCGTTCAAACTGACGCCTGCGGAGTTCTCTGCCATCATTCGCCAAAACGTTCCAAAAGGTAATTTTGCCCCTGATTACAAAAATGCAGCAGGGACGATCGTTGATCTCGACAGCTTATGCGCTGATTTGGATAGTGATTACGCATTTTTGCATGCAAATTACAAAGGCATGAGCGGTAGCATGAGCTTGGCGCAAATCGTTGAAACTGCCGAGTTCCAAGACTTCCGCGCGAAATTGTATTTCATGTATGAAGCTGTCAACGATACGCATGGTGTGAATGTGGGTTACCCATGGGTGATCTATTTCTTTGCCAATATGAAGGTGAGTGAAGTCTCTCAATTGGCCGAAGCATCGAACGACGCCAATCTGGGCATGGGCCTGTCCAAAGTGAAATACACCAGCCCAGCGTCATTGCCGGGCAAAGCTGGTGTGGTGACGACAGCCCATTTTCACGGTATCCGTTTGTGCACAGAGATCGCAACACTGATGGATACTTTCCGTCAGAATGGTTTTGACGTCTACGTGAGCACCGCCTCGCTGGAAGACGTGGTTGCTGTGTTTGCATCCAATCCGAAATATGGTTATCACGTCCCCCGTGAAAACGTACTGGGTTTGCGTCTTGAGAAGGATGGTGACGTGTTCAAAAACGCCTACCTCAAAGATTGGCCATTGAACTGGGGTCCAGGTAAGTCTACGGTGATCAAACGTGAGCTGGTCGCTAAAAAAGGCTACGGCCCTGTGTTTGTCGCGGGTGATAGCGATGGCGATTACGATATGCTGCGCGATTTCCAAGAGACAGAATTGGGTCTGATTGTTAATCGTCTGAAGAAAGGCAACATCGGTGCATTGTCTAAACTGGCTGCGGATAGTATCAAGGAAGCGCATCCACGTTTCGCGTTGCAAGGTCGCCAGGAGTCCACTGGCAATTGGTTGCCTGTTGAGACAACACTGAAATATGGAAAGACCGCACCCGCGTTGGTTGGTTAAGTCTTTGTAGGTTTGTTCTTATTATCGTTCGATAATAGTCAAAAAACGCTCCTTGTTGTGAAGTGCCCCCGAAAAGTTGGACATTGTTCCAAATTTTTCGGGGGCATTTTTTTGAGCCCTTGCTCACAACGCCAGTGCTTGTTCTCCCCCTGAATTACTATTTCGTCGCTCCCGCGTAGGCGGGAGCCCAGTGGCGCGGTAGCGCCTTGTTGGTGGGGTGATGGGTTGCTTTAACAAGAAAGCGCATTCGCGCACTGGATACCCCGCTTTCGCGGAGTATGACGGAATGAGGGTTGAGTGGCGTGAGATCTTACGGGGTGAGAGGGTATGTCGGGCAGTATGCCGTCGTTCCCGCGCAAAGGGCGGATCTCGTCGCTTCTTAGAAGGCGGAGTAACTCGTCTGTTCCACGCAGACGGTGGGTCTCGTCGCTCCCGCGTAGGCGGGAGCCCAGTGGCGCGGTAGCGCCTTGTTGGTGGGGTGATGGGTTGCTTTAACAAGAAAGCGCATTCGCGCACTGGATACCCCGCTTTCGCGGAGTATGACGGAACGAGAGGTGAGTGGCGTGAGATTTTACGGGGCACGAAGGTATGTCACGCAGTACGCCGTCGTTCCATCGCAAAGGGAGGAACTCGTCGCTTCTTAGAAGGCGGAGTAATTCGCCAGTTCCACGCAGACGGTAAAGCTCGTCGCTCCCGCGTAGGCGGGAGCCCAGTGGCGCGGTAGCGCCTTATTTGTGGGGTGATGGTTTGCTTTAACGAGAAAGCGCATTCGCGCACTGGATACCCCGCTTTCGCGGAGTATGACGGAATGAGGGTTGAGTGGAGTGAGATTTTAAGGGGCAAGAGGGTATGACAGGCAGTACGCCGTCTCCACGCAGACGGTTAAGCTCGTCGCTCCCGCGTAGGCGGGAGCCCATCACCACTCCAAGACCAGCCACTATTTGCAATGCTTTCTTGCAAGAAAAAGCCTTTTTTGAAAATAAATTACGCAAATTGCCAAATAAGCTTTGGAAAATTGCTACAAATACCTCTCATTGCCGTACAAACTTCAAGGGTGTTGCGGCATGGTGCATCGCAATACGCTAGAATGAACCTTTAAATCCAGGATCGATACCACGCCGACTCAGTAAACCGCGGTTTGCTCGACATACGGTATTGGTCTGCAATCCGTCTAATCACGTCTCTGATGAACGCTCCAGCTCAAATTCAGGCTTTGCTTGCAGATTCGCCGCAAGGTGCCGCACCGACCCGTGTCCGGGAAATTCCGTATAACTACACCTCGTTTTCTGATCGTGAAATTGTGATCCGCTTGTTGGGCGAAGATGCCTGGCATTTGCTGGATCAATTGCGTGGAAAACGTCAGACTGGCCGATCCGCACGAATGCTGTACGAAGTATTGGGTGATATTTGGGTGGTTCGCCGCAATCCCTACCTGCAAGACGATATGTTGGATAACCCAAAGCGTCGTCAAGATCTGATCGATGCCTTAAATCATCGTCTGGCAGAAGTTGAGAAGCGTCGCGTTAATACCGCTAACGATGATGATGCTGAGCGTAGTAACAGTGTCGAGACCTTGGTACAAGCGGCGCGTAAAGCGGTCGCTGATTTTTCTAAAGAATTTAGAGATACCTACGATTTACGTAAAAAAGCGAATCGACTGCTGTCGCGTTATACAGCCAAAGATAATATCAAATTCGACGGTTTGAGCCGCGTTTCGCACGTCACCGATGCGACTGACTGGCGCGTTGAGTATCCCTTTGTTGTCTTGACGCCGGATACTGAAGATGAAATGGCTGGTTTGGTGAAGAGCTGTATCGAGCTCGGTCTGACGATTATTCCACGCGGAGGTGGTACTGGATACACCGGTGGTGCCATCCCGTTGACGCCATTGTCTGCGGTGATCAATACTGAAAAGCTTGAACAACTAGGCGAAGTCGAAATGACACGGTTGCCCGGAGTGGATCGCGATTACGCGACCATTTATTCGGGTGCGGGTGTCGTAACGAAGCGTGTTTCGGATGCAGCTGAAAAAGCGGGCTTCGTGTTCGCGGTTGATCCAACCTCTGCCGAAGCCTCGTGTATTGGCGGTAATGTCGCGATGAACGCTGGTGGTAAAAAGGCGGTCTTGTGGGGAACGGCGCTCGATAACCTCGCTTCATGGAAAATGGTTGATCCTAACGGTGATTGGCTCGAAGTGACGCGCCTTGAGCATAACCTTGGGAAGATCCATGATGTGGAGCTGGCAAAATTCCGCCTCGAATGGACCCATCCTGGTGAGAAGCAACCGTTCAAAACAGAACAGCTGGAAATCAAAGGTCGCGTATTCCGCAAAGAAGGCTTAGGTAAAGACGTTACCGACAAATTCCTCGCCGGATTGCCGGGTGTGCAAAAAGAAGGTTGCGACGGCTTGATTACGTCGGCGCGCTGGATTTTGCACAAAATGCCAAAGTTCGCTCGGACTGTTTGTTTGGAATTTTTTGGACAAGCCCGCGACGCGATTCCAAGCATTGTCGAAATTAAAGATTACCTCGATAGCGAAACCAAAAAAGGTGGCGCTATTTTGGCGGGGTTAGAGCATCTGGATGAGCGTTATTTACGCGCAGTTGGCTACACCACAAAATCAAAGCGTGGCGTTCTACCCAAAATGGCCTTGTTCGGCGATATCGTTGGTGACGACGAAAACGCGGTCGCGCAGGCGGCGTCAGAGGTGATCCGTATTGCCAATACACGCGTGGGCGAGGGCTTTGTTGCTGTCAGCCCCGAAGCGCGTAAGAAATTCTGGCTTGATCGAGCTAAAACAGCAGCGATTTCCAAACATACAAACGCGTTCAAAATTAACGAAGACGTCGTGATTCCGCTCAACCGCATGGGTGAATATACCGATGGTATCGAGCGCATCAATATTGAATTGTCGATTCAGAATAAGCTGGCGCTGCTCGACAAACTGATTGCTTTCTTCGCCAACGGTAATCTGCCATTAGGTAAGAGCGAAGACGCCGACGGTGATGATATTCCAGCCGCTGAGTTGCTAGAAGATCGTGTCCATCAAGCTGAAACGCTGTTGCAACAAGCCAAGGCACGTTGGACTTATCTGCTTCAACATCTCGACAAGCCATTGAACGAAGCGAATGCGGATTTAATGGCATTGGGACTCGATAAACTAGCTTTTGTGTTTGATGAACGCTTGCAGCGTCAGCCAGATGCAACGCTGTTTTCAGTGGTGCAAGATAGAACAGTCAGAATCTCGTGGAAGACCGAAGTCCGTGCGCATTTGCGTCAAATCTTTAACGGCGCAGCGTTTAAACTCATTCTCGATGAATGCGTCGCTCTGCATAAAAAAGTGCTGCGTAGCCGCGTATTCGTCGCTTTGCACATGCATGCCGGCGACGGTAATGTGCATACCAACTTGCCAGTGAACTCGGATGACTACGACATGTTGCAAGTGGCACATCATGCCGTTGCACGAATCATGGTCTTAGCACGTTCACTCAATGGGGTGATTTCGGGTGAACATGGCATTGGGATCACTAAGCTCGAATTCTTAACAGAAGACGAGATTAAAGATTTCCGATCATACAAATTACGTATCGATCCAGAGGGGCGCTTCAATAAAGGTAAGCTATTGAACTTGCCTGAGTTTGCTGCAGATTTACGGAACGCTTACACACCATCGTTTGGCCTGATGGGACACGAGTCCCTGATCATGCAGCAAAGCGATATCGGCGCTATTGCTAATAGTGTCAAGGATTGCTTGCGCTGCGGTAAGTGTAAGCCTGTATGTGCGACTCACGTACCACGCGCAAACTTGCTCTATTCGCCTCGTAATAAAATCCTCGCGACTTCGTTGTTGGTCGAAGCATTTTTATACGAAGAACAAACCCGTCGCGGTGTCTCCATTAAACATTGGGATGAGTTTTCTGATGTCGCTGACCACTGCACGGTCTGCCATAAATGCGTGAACCCTTGCCCAGTCGATATCGACTTTGGCGACGTCTCCATGAACATGCGTAACCTATTGCGCAAGATGGGACAGAAGAAGTTCAATCCGGGAACAGCTGCATCGATGTTCTTTTTGAACGCGACTGATCCAGCGACGATCAATATGACCCGCGAAGTGATGATTGGCTGGGGGTATAAAGCCCAACGTTTCGGCCATGATCTGCTCAAGAAGTTTGCGAAAAAGCAGACCAAGGCACCACCGGCAAGTGTCGGTAAGGCGCCGATCAAAGAGCAGGTTATTCACTTCATCAACAAGAAGATGCCAGGTAACCTGCCGAAGAAAACGGCACGTGCATTACTCGATATTGAAGACGACAAAGTCGTGCCAATTATCCGCAATCCACAAACGACGACAGCTGATACCGAAGCCGTATTCTATTTCCCAGGTTGTGGTTCAGAGCGCTTGTTCTCACAGGTCGGTCTGGCGACGCAGGCGATGTTGTGGAACGTTGGAGTGCAAACGGTATTGCCACCAGGATACCTCTGCTGTGGCTATCCTCAACGGGGTAGTGGGCAGTTTGATAAAGCAGAAAAAATGATGACCGATAATCGGGTCCTGTTCCACCGTATGGCGAACACCCTCAATTATTTGGACATCAAAACGGTCATCGTCTCTTGTGGTACGTGCTATGACCAGTTGTCGACCTATGAGTTTGATAAGATTTTCCCAGGGTGCCGCATCGTGGACATCCATGAATATTTGATGGAGAAAAACGTCAAACTTGAGGGAGTGACTGGTACACGTTATATGTATCACGATCCTTGCCATACACCGATGAAATTGCAAGATCCATTAAAAACGGTCAATGCATTGATTACCGGCAGCAATGGCGATGTGAAGATCGAGAAAAATGAACGTTGCTGTGGTGAATCAGGTACCTTGGCCGTAACGCGTCCGGATATTTCAACGCAAATTCGCTTCCGTAAAGAGATTGAGATGAACAAAGGCGCAGATAAACTGCGTGCCGATGGTTTTACTGGCGACGTCAAAATTCTGACTTCATGCCCATCCTGTCTCCAAGGCTTATCGCGCTACAACGACGATAGCAACACCGACGCAGATTACATCGTCGTTGAGATGGCAAAACACATCTTAGGCGAAAACTGGATGCCAGAGTATGTGGCTAACGCCAACAATGGCGGCATTGAACGGGTATTGGTGTGATGATGAGTGTGATCCAAGAAACCGTGTCTGCATCGATTCAGTGCGAACTGTGCGATGCCAGCCGTGGCGACGTCATCGTCGGCAATACGCATTGGCGCGTTATCCTTGTGGATGACGCGAACTATCCGGGTTTTTGCCGGGTCATTTGGAATGAGCATGTCAAAGAAATGACCGATCTGAGTGACGCAGACAGATCCACGCTGATGCAGGTGGTGTGGAAAACAGAATCGGCAATCCGCTCTGTCATGCAGCCCCATAAAATCAATTTGGCTAGTTTGGGAAACATGGTGCCACATCTGCACTGGCACCTGATTCCACGTTACACCGATGACGCGCATTTCCCCAATCCGATATGGGCGACGGCCAATGAAAGTATTCCAGCTTCTTCTACCTTAGAGGCGCGTCGCAGTCTATTGCCGCAATTACGTCAGGCGATTACTGCTGCATTGGCATAATGGTATATCCTTTGCCTTTTCCGAATGGATTGACCTTACATCATGAGCACTAAAAAAGTCCAACCTATCGCCCTCAATGCCCGTACGCAATCGCGGGTCATTGACATCAGTTTTGATGATGGCAAGGCATTTTCGATACCTTTCGAACTGCTGCGCGTCTACTCACCTTCAGCCGAAGTCAAAGGCCATGGACCCGGACAGGAAACATTACAAACAGGGAAGCGTGACGTTGGTTTGATCGGTATCGAACCAGTGGGCAATTACGCCATCAAGCCGCTCTTTTCTGACGCACATGATTCCGGTATTTATACGTGGGATTATCTCTATTGGCTGGGTGAGAACCAAGCGCAGTTATGGCAAGACTATCTCCAACGCCTACAAGATGCCGGATTCACCGGCGAATCCGGCCGCGACGCCCCAATGCCAGTGGCGGCGGCTAGCTGTGGACATTCGCATTAACAAGGTGGATGAGCGGGATTTGGCAATCTGATTGTGTGTGATGAGATTGTGTGGATCCCGCTTTTTCAGCTCTCCGGTATTTCACGGAAAAATAGCGGTCCTCTAAGCTTATCTCTTCCCAGATGAATTCTTCCTCAGCAATGGATTTGAATATCGTAGCTATTGCTGAAAAAATTTCTCAAATTTGAATGGCGTTCTTTTATTCGCCAATTTGTCTACACGCCAAATCCAATATTAAAAGGCTTAGAAACACGACATAAGCTGCGTTCAAAAATCTTTGCTCCTTCCTTGGGTTTAGACTGATCGAGTTTAATGGCTTTGATGATAGGGGAGATGCCAGTGAGACCTTTTTTAGGATCGGCGTTGGCACCAACTCCCATGATGGTTAGGTAACCATCCTTTGGGTAAATGATGTACATGCCGTGGTAGCCTTCGCTAGTCGTATGCTCATTTGCTTGATGCAATCCTTTTCTAATTTTTTGAATAATTTCTTTCTTTCCATTCCAGACATCATCCAGCTTATATTCGTTTTCCAAATTGAACATTCCATAGTTTAAATAATAAATGCCAGAAATTCCGTCACCATAACGATGCCAACATTCGTCTACTAAGTTGTTGTCTGTGTTATCTAAATATTGTTTGAAAATTGGTGACTGATAGAAATCCTTGTCTCCAAGATTTCTTAACTTAACATCAAAACCTTTAGTTCCTGCATATGCAAATTGAATACTCAAATAAATTAGAATAAAAAATCGCATTATCAATAACATCTTTATTTACTCCAAACAGTTAGCTATAGTTGTCACCCGAACCACGCTGTTGCCCAACGGCCACTGCGGTGCCAAAATTTGAATATCAATCTCTGGTATTCCCTTTTCTAGCTCTTTCACCGCAAACTTTAGATACGCAATCGGCACAAAATACTCCACACCTTTACTAGTGGGATCAGGATGCTCAATGAGTATCGAATTATGCTGATTACCTCCTAATACCAGCATCTTTCCTTTCCAAGTTTCATACACAAAACAAACTACACGCTAAATCCAATATTAAAAGGCTTAGAAACACGACATAAGCTGCGTTCAAAAATCTTTGCACCTTCCTTGGGTTTAGATTGATCGAGCTTAATGCCTTTAATGACAGGGGAGATGCCAGTGAGACCTTTTTTAGGATCGGCGTTGGCACCGATTCCCATGATGGTTAGGTAACCATCCTTTGGGTAAATGATGTACATGCCGTGGTAGCCTTCGCTAGTCGTATGCTCATTTGGTTGATGTAAATTTTTTCTAATCCTATCAATTACTTCCTTTTTTCCGGTCCAAACATCTTGTAAGGTGTGTCCATTTATAAGATGTAAAAAGCCAAATTCAAGGGTGTGTATTCCCGACATATGATCGCCATAACGAAGCCAACATTCGTCTTTGTCTTGATTGTCATAATTTTCTAAATATTGTTTGAAAATAGGGGAATCATAAAACTCCTTATCTCCAACGTTTTGAAGAATAACTGCCATCCCTTTGGATCCGGCATGAGCTAATTGTGTAGCCATGAGTACTAAGATCATTACGCAAAAAAATCTTTTCATATTCATTTCATCTTTTAATATTTAACTCATCGTATCTTTGCCCGGGTACCTATTCTGGATAGATATTGCCTCACCAAAAAATTTTCGAGCACTTTGAATATCAATTTCTGGTATTCCCTTTTCTAGTTCTTTCTCCGCAAACTTTAGATACGCAATCGGCACAAAATACTCCACACCTTTACTAGTGGGATCAGGATGCTCAATGAGTATCGAATTATGCTGATTGCCTCCTAATACCAGCATCTTTCCTTTCCAAGTTCCATACACAAAACAAACTACACGCCAAATCCAATATTAAAAGGTTTAGAAACACGACATAAGCTGCGTTCAAAAATCTTTGCTCCTTCTTTGGGTTTAGACTGATCGAGCTTAATGCCTTTGATGACAGGGGAGATGCCAGTGAGACCTTTTTTAGGATCGGCGTTGGCACCGATTCCCATGATGGTTAGGTAACCATTTTCAGGTTTAATGATGTACATGCCATGAAAACCTTCACTGGTAGTTTTCTCATTTGCTACGTGTAAATCTTTTCTGATTCTCTTTATTATTTGATTTGCACTCGTTGCCTTTTGTAGTGGCTCACCATGTTTCTTTATATTCCAATTTCCGTACTCCATATAATCTATCCCCGACATACCATCGCCATAATAGTGCCAACATTTATCTTGGTCGTAATTTCTACTGTTTTTTAAATACTGCATAAATATAGGCGTCTCGTAAAAATTTTCGTCACCGATATTTTCTAACATCACTGCAAATCCTTTAGTTCCGGAATGTGCAGAAAGGGATATAGTGATACTCACAAGGTACGCTGGTATTTTTAATATTTTGTTCATCATAAAAATGAGAGAATTAATTGTAGGTGGGTTTTTTATCGCGGCCTTTACTAACAAATATCGCCTCCCCAAAGTAAGATCGAGCACTTTGAATATCAATTTCCTGCACCCCCTTTTCTAGTTCTTTCTCCGCAAACTTTAGATACGCAATCGGCACAAAATACTCCACACCTTTACTAGTGGGATCAGGATGCTCAATGAGTATCGAATTATGCTGATTACCTCCTAATACCAGCATCTTTCCTTTCCAAGTTCCATACACAAAACAAACATGCCCGCCACCTTCTCTCCGGCAATAACGAATCGCGCCATAAATCGGTTTGCTAATCTTGACGAACTTATCTGGGTTGTTATGGCAGAAATGGGAGCTCATGAATCCGGTGGGTGCGGGAGAGTAACCTGCTTCACGCAAGCAATAGTTCACAAACGAAGCGCACCATGCATTGGTGTCGCCGGCGAGGGTTGGGTTGCCATCGTATTTCACGCCACCTGTTTTGCTTTCAACGCCGCCGGCGCGGTCGTTGTCTGTAACGAGCCGATGGAAGTTTTGTGTTTTTGTGATGACTTCTTCGTTTTGCCCTTGCCATAGGGCTGCCTCGTAGGCTGCAATGATCATCCAAGGGGCGATTTCTCGGCTGACGGGCACCAGTGCTAATGGCGCGCCTTTGCCGCCCTTGCCGCGCACAATGGGGACATTATTGGGGATCTTGGATATATCTTTGACGTTTCGATGATCTGCCATGGAGGGGGGAATGTACACGACCGGTACGGTATGTCCGCGAGAAATTCCTTTGCCATCGATCCACAGTAATTGCTCAGGAAAGACACCATTACCGTGTAGTTGATTGATTTTCTTGAGCTCCTCTTCAGTCGTTTTAAATAGCGTTGCAATGCTGGCGAGGGTATCACCAGGCTTGACTCTGTATTCATGCGGTGGCTTGATCGATTCAGCGTCTGCAGGCGCCTGATGGCTCATGGTTGACGCCTTTGCGACAATCAGGTTGGACAACATTAAAAAGTATCCAGAAGGCGTCGATCGCGTCAGTACTTTCAGAATTTCTGACTTACCACCGGATAGTTGTTGTCTGATGACGGTATAGCCTTCGCCTTGCGGGTGGGGAATCGTTGGAAATTGACCAAACTTATCCGCCTTAATAATCGCTGATTTACCTTTGTGCTCGACGTGTATTTCTGCGTGCGGAATCGGCTGAGAGCCGTCAGTGGCGATCAAGCTCGTGGCATCTATCCACGTTTCTTTGCGTGTCCGAATATCCTTGTCGTAGCCTTCCATCGTTTGAATAGCCTGAATGAACTGATTGAGATCAGCATCAGAAAATTCCCCAATCACTGCATTACTAGAGAAGCCCGTGCGCTGCGTTACCACCTCTAAATATCGCTGCGGATCGTTACCATCACTTCTGCTCGCATAATTGGGTATCGTTTCCGCGATGGTCTTTTTACCGTATTTCCGTTTGAGTGACTTTTTTAGCTCATTTTTGCCGGTTTCATAATCGGGAAAAATAAAGAAGAAGTGCGGCTCAGGATTACTCACTTCCGCAAAGCCGATGTACGACTGCGTTTTTTTGGGCGCAGGCAAACCATTCACCACTGGCGAACTCATGTTTCCACAGTTATTTAGACGCCAACATAAGCTGCCACCTTCGCGCAACAGACGACGGCCTTCTCTGGTGACAAACTCGGCTATTTTGCGATCGCTATGGTAGGTGGCTTTAACAAATTCAGTCATGTTTGCGATTTACTTTCCTTGTATGCTCACGAATTGATTTTTTGAGTGATATTGATGGGTGTCTTTTGGAGGGCTATTGCAATAGCGGTGCGTTAAATGGCGAAAGCATCCTAACGAGAGGTAAATGCCGCGAGAAGTGGTTTTACTTTATGATGCAGTTATTACAAGGTGTAGCGTAGTTGTATCAAGGCAGGTCATGTCGGTAGATGAAGTGCAATGCCTGATCGTCTTTTTCAATGAACGAGCGAAAAAGAATGCAGACCGTCAGCCTAATCTGGATGGTTCGCGTTAAGTGCTGATGATCCGACCGCAACACGGTCTCACTACCTCAGCGTTGTTCTGGAGATGAACATGAAAAAGCGTTCTATGTGCTTTGTGCTGTTAAGTTCAATGACTGGCTGCGTCAATCAGTACCCAAATGATTTTTATACTCGGCAGACTCCCGTTGCGCCGGTGCAGGATGTGCCATCGGTACCAACACCTCGGCATGTAGGGGTGTCGGCGGCGCTGTCTATTGATCACTTTAAGTCGGAAATTGCTGCGCAGATTGCGCAAATGAATGCCAATTGGGTGTATCGGGAGAATCCGCAACCCATGTTGAGGGCGGTGATTGTTGTCCATTATGTGTTGGCATCTGATGGACGTTTGCTCAAAGCGGATATTGTCCGCAGCAATCAGGATAAAGAGGCGGAAAATACAGCGTTGGCGAGTTTGCGTAATAGCGCGCCATTTCCATCGCCGAATCCCCGATTATTGAAGGGAGGGCGTTTTGAAGCCTCAGAAACGTGGTTGTTTAATGATGATGGGCGGTTTCAATTGCGCAGTATTGCTTTGCCGCAAGCAACTGAATAAAGCGGGGCTTATTTGCTTGGGCATGGAACGATAAATGCGTAAAGAAATTATCACATTGATAATTTAATCGTGTTCCAACAGATGCCTTTCATGGTGACTTCCCCTATAATGCGCCATCCCATAGGAGTATTCATATTATGAGCAATACGACCCATTTCGGTTATACGACCGTCGACGAAGAGCAAAAAGTCCATAAGGTTGCTGAGGTATTTCACTCGGTTGCAGCGAAGTACGACATCATGAATGACGTGATGTCGGGTGGTTTACACCGTCTTTGGAAAGTCTTTACCGTGGCTCAAGCCGGTGTGCGTCCCGGTTTCAAGGTACTCGATATCGCCGGTGGCACAGGCGATTTGACTAAAGAGTTTGTCAAGCAAGCGGGAAAGACGGGCGAAGTGTGGCACACCGATATTAATGAATCGATGTTGCGTGTGGGCCGCGACCGCCTCTTGAATAAAGGCCTGATTACCCCCACCTTGCTTTGTGATGCAGAAAAGTTACCGTTTCCTGATAACTATTTTGATCGTGTGACGGTCGCGTTCGGTTTGCGCAATATGACCCACAAGGATCAAGCTTTAGCGGAGATGCAGCGTGTATTAAAGCCGGGCGGAAAATTGCTTGTTTTGGAATTTTCTAAAGTGCCTGATGTCTTACAAAAACCGTATGACTTGTATTCATTCAAGATTTTGCCTTGGATGGGACAAAAGATTGCGGGTGATGCAGAAAGTTACCGTTATTTGGCGGAATCGATTCGTATGCATCCGGATCAGGAAACATTGAAAGAAATGATGGAAACTGCGGGCCTCGATAAGGTGCAGTATTTCAATTTAACAGCTGGTGTGGCAGCACTGCATACTGGCATCAAGCTCTGACGCGATGCATTGAATGGCGCTTGTTCAATGTTGTTGTGACAGAGCGCAAGCAATATCAAGGAGTAAATGTCATGAAAAAATTCTTCGTTGCTATGGTAATGGTCGCAAGTACCTTAGCCCTGACAATGCACGATGCGGACGCGAAACGGATGGGCGGCGGTAGTTCAGTCGGTCGTCAATCGAGCAATGTGTCACGTCAGGCGGCACCTGCGACACCGTCGAACAACGGCTTTAATCAGCCACGCCCTGCAGCGCCTGCCGCTGCGCCGATGGCTCCGCCAGCGCCCGTGGTGCCTCCGAAACCAGCGAGCCCATGGAAGGGTATTGTTGGTGGTTTGATTGGCGGTGCATTACTGGGTGCAGCATTTTCTCACTTCGGCTTTGGTGGTGCGGCAGCAGGCATGCTGGGAAGTTTGTTGACCTTTGCTCTGATCGCTTTCGCGATCATGTTCATCATCCGTTTATTCCGTGGTAACAATGCTACCAACGAGACGGCAAGTCGTTTTGACCAGCCTGCGTATGCGGGTATGAACAATGCATCAGGCGGACAACCGGTGACATCGTCGTCGAATGTGTATTCATTGCCAACAGCGAATGCTGCTCCTGCTGCTTCTGCTGCAACGTGGACCATTCCGGCTGATTTTGATGTTCCTGCATTTTTGCGTAACGCAAAAACCTATTTCATCCGTTTGCAAGCGGCGTGGGATAAGGCGGACATTAACGATTTGCGTGAGTTCACTACTCCTGAAATGTACGCTGAGCTGAAGTTAGAGATTCAAGAGCGCGGCGCAACGGTCAACGTGACAGACGTTGTTTCGATCGATGCCGAGTTGCTGGGAATTGAAAACCTTGGTAATGATCATCTGGCAAGTGTGAAATTTACCGGTATGATCAAAGAAGCACAAAATGCGCCTGCAGAACCGTTTACTGAGGTGTGGAATCTGTCCAAGCCTGTGAATGGTCAGGGTGGTTGGGTACTCGCTGGTATTCAACAACTGTAATATGGCAATGACCCATCCGTCGGATGGGAATCGACAGGATTGCTGATGTAGATCGACGATCCGAATTGCGAATAGCTGTTAAACTTGAAACCGCCCGCAGAATTGCAGGGCGGTTTTTTATAGGACTCACGCTTTGTGAATAAGATGTATCTGGTTTTTCTGCCACGATACGACCCTCACCGCGACAGTCCTCGAAGTCCTTATTGTTAGAACCACGTTGTTTTTGCTTTTTTCAATTCACTATGATCTCAATTGCCCCTTTCATTAATCATTTGCTTGCGCAGGAACCATGGGCGCGCGATACGTTGTTGCCCCATGCAGGGAAGATTGCCTGTATTGATGTGCAAGTAATGCAATTACGGTTGAAGGTGGCAGCGGATGGATTGTTGGAGGGCGCAGAACCAACGGCAACGCCAAATGTGACGATTCGCGTTAAACCGGAAGACCTGCCCTTGATGGCGCAACAACGTGAAAAAGCATTTTCGTTTGTCAAAATTGAAGGCGACGCCGATTTTGCGAATACGATATCAGATTTAAGCCAGAACTTACGATGGGAAGCAGAGTCAGATCTGAGTAAGTTGTTTGGCGATATCGCTGCAGCAAGACTTGTCGGCGGAGCGCGCTACATGGTCAAAGCAGCGCAAGAAACACACCAAAAATTGCAAGAGAATCTGGCGGAATACTTCTTAGAAGAAAATCCTATGTTAGTACGCCCAGCAGAGGTGACTCGCTTTGGAACACAAATGAATAAAACTCGCGATGATGTTGAACGGTTGATGAAGCGCATCGAGAAAATGGAGAGGATGCGCGGATGATTTTAAAATTTTTACGCCTGATCAAAATAGTCAGGGTGACGCTACGTTACGGTATCGATGAAATTGCCGTCTCTGGTCTCAAAATTCCACGAACTGCCCGTCTACTCAAAACCTTGCTGTTTTGGCGTGATCTGTCTGCGCCGCGTGGTGAACGTTTGCGCAAGGCATTAGAAGACCTCGGGCCGATCTTTGTGAAATTCGGTCAGGTCTTGTCGACGCGCCGTGATTTGATGCCGCCAGATCTTGCTGAAGAATTATCTAAGCTGCAAGACCGTGTTCCTTCCTTTGATCCTGATCTGGCCATTGCGCAGATTACCAAATCATTGGGTGCCCATCCGGATGAACTGTTTGGTAGCTTTGAGAGACAACCCGTCGCATCTGCATCGATTGCACAGGTCCATTTTGCGACCTTAAAAGATGGACGTGAAGTGGCGGTCAAAGTATTGCGACCTGGCATGAAAGAGACGATCGATCAAGACGTCGCGTTAATGCAAGTGGCAGCAGGTTGGTTAGAAACACTCTGGGCCGATGGCAAGCGTTTGAAACCACGCGAAGTGGTGGCAGAGTTCGATAAATATTTACACGACGAACTCGATTTGATG
Organism: Undibacterium sp. MH2W; assembly: GCF_049340215.1. Lineage (NCBI taxonomy): Bacteria > Pseudomonadati > Pseudomonadota > Betaproteobacteria > Burkholderiales > Oxalobacteraceae > Undibacterium > Undibacterium sp. MH2W. The sequence goes on from NZ_JBMPPA010000002.1 coordinate 733,327, forward strand.
CGTGAGGCTGCCAATGGTAGTCAGTTACGGCGCAACTTTTTGGAGTCCGATTTGTTGCTGGTTCCGGAAATGCACTGGGACTTTTGCTCATCGTCTGTGATCGTGATGGAACGCATGAAGGGTATCCCCATTTCGCAAACAGAACGTTTGCGGGAAGCGGGTGTGGATATGTCCAAATTATCCCGTGACGGCGTCACTATTTTCTTTACGCAGATTTTCCGGGATGGTTTTTTTCATGCTGATATGCACCCCGGTAATATTCTGGTCTCAACCGATCCTGCTACCTTTGGTCGTTATATTGCGCTTGATTTCGGGATTGTCGGTACGCTCAATGATTTTGATAAAGACTATTTATCGCAGAATTTTTTGGCTTTTTTCCGACGCGATTACAAGCGGGTTGCGGAGGCGCATATTGAGTCTGGATGGGCACCGAAAGATACGCGCGTTGACGAATTAGAGGCGGCTGTTCGCGCTTGCTGCGAGCCTATTTTTGACCGACCATTAAAAGATATTTCGTTTGGTCAGGTGTTATTGCGCTTATTCCAAACATCGCGTCGATTTAACGTCGAGGTGCAACCACAGTTAGTGCTGTTGCAAAAAACCTTATTGAATATCGAAGGATTAGGACGCCAGCTTGATCCTGATTTAGATTTATGGAAAACAGCGAAACCTTACCTTGAACGCTGGATGAACGAGCAAGTTGGGTGGCGTGGTTTGGTTGATAAATTACGTGCCGAAGCACCGCGTTATAGTCATATTTTTCCGCAATTACCACGTTTAGCGCACCAAGCGTTAACCCGTGTGGCTGAACAAGATAATCAGTCGGCGGTGCTGACAGCATTGTTGATTGAGCAGCGGCGTACCAATAATCTGCTTCGTACGGTTGTGTACTTCGGTGGCGGTTTGTTTGCTGGTATTTTAGTGGCGCAATTGTTGATGCATTTTTACTTTGTTGATTAATGAACTCCTATGGCTGAATTTATTCTTCGTGATCCTACTCAAGCCAATTTCTGGGATGAGCGCTTCGAGAAAAAATTTATGCCGTGGGACAAAGGTGGCGTTCCTCGCCATTTTGCCGACTTCGTCAAAAAGCAGGGGAGCACGTTAGGGTGCCTCATCCCTGGATGTGGCAACGCTTACGAAGTGGCCGTCTTAGCACAAGCAGGTTGGCAAGTAACAGCGATCGATTTTTCTATCGTGGCTGTAAAGAATGCACGCCACATCTTGGGACCATTGGCTACGCACGTAGTCCATGCTGATTTTTTTGCATACGAACCATCCGGCCCCCTTGCATTGATTTACGAACGGGCGTTCTTTTGCGCATTGCCCCCGACATTGCGGGAGGCAATTGTTCAGCGATGGGCACAGTTATTGCCGGAGAACGGCCAGTTGGCAGGCTACTTTTTCTTTGACGATGCAGAGAATGCGAGTAAAAAAGGTCCACCGTTTTCCATTCATCGCACGGCATTCGAGGCACTCATGTTGCCTCATTTTGAACTGATTGAGGATAGCGCCGTCGAGGATTCTATCCCCGTCTTCGAGGGAAAAGAGCGCTGGCAGGTCTGGCGTCGTCGATAATCGCTAGGTTTTGCGTGGCGCTCATCAAGCTGTCTTAAAAAAAGCATCAGAGATTGTTGTGATCCTCTGCTCAATGCTACTATTTGCGTGTTTTTAACGACACGAGCCGCCATGCGTTTCCTTTCCTCACGATCCTCATTAGCTGCGCTTTCATCGATCCCTCTGAAAGCGGAAAACGTGAGGACGCTGTTCAGTGCCGCTCAATACCGTGCCGAATTATTAAAGCTGATTGCGAGCGCCAAGCATCGCATTTACCTATGTGCTTTGTATTTACAGAACGATGAGGCGGGAGCGGAGGTCATGCAGGCGCTTTACACCGCCAAAGCTGCACGTCCCGCCTTAGACATCGCATTGCTCGTTGATTGGCACCGTGCACAGCGCGGGCTGATTGGGGAAACGAAACAGCCCGGAAAAATGATTGGTAATGCAGCGTGGTATCAGACACAAAGTGCGTTACACCGAGAAAGTATTCCCGTGTATGGAATTCCGGTGCAGACCAGTGAGTTGTTTGGGGTATTACATCTCAAGGGATTCGTGATCGATGATGAGGTGATTTACAGCGGTGCCAGTATCAACAATGTTTATCTGCACAAGCAAGATAAATACCGCCATGATCGCTACCTGTTAATCCACAATGCCAGCCTTGCTAATACCATGGTTGACTTTATTCGTCGCGATCTCTTATGTTCGGCCGCTGTGCATCGCTTAGATCGACCAGAAACGCCCGCCACGAGAGCGATCCGTAACGATATCCGACATTTTCGGGCTAAGCTCAAACAGGCGCGCTACAGCATTGCATCGGAGCAGCGGCAAGATGCATCAGGATTGTGTGTTACGCCGATCGTCGGGGTTGGTAAAAATAATCCGCTCAACCGCGTTATCTGCCAGCTATTAGCAACAAGTAGAAAGCAAATTACGATTTGTACGCCTTACTTTAACTTTCCCCTCGCAGTGACCAGAGAAGTCAATCGCGCGTTGAAACGAGGCGTCAAAGTCGACATTGTGGTGGGTGACAAGGCAGCCAACGATTTTTATATTCCCCCAGACCAGCCGTTTAAAGTCATTGCCGCTTTACCGTATCTGTATGAAGCAAACCTACGTCGATTTGCTAAATCGCACCAAGCTGAAATCAAAAAACAGCAATTGAATTTACATCTCTGGAAAGAAGGTGATAACACGTATCATCTCAAAGGTCTGTGGATTGATGATGAGTATGCGTTAATGACTGGGAATAATCTCAACCCAAGAGCGTTTCGTCTTGATCTGGAGAACGCGCTGCTGCTCCACGATCCGCACCATGAATTATCGGCACAATGGTCCGCAGAGTTGGCTGCGATCATGCAACATACAACGATCATTCAACATTACCAGCACTTAGAAAAGATCCGAGATTATCCAGACGAGGTCCGTCGTCTCTTGGCGCGGCTCAGTACCGTACGCCTTGATCGTCTTGCTTACCGTGTCTTGTAGAGATCGTTTATCTGCCTGGCGGATTGAGCCGGATAAAGTTCATGGGGACGGTTTCGTTTGGTAGCCATTTCGTGTAGATCTTAGCGAAGGTGCCATCTTTTTTGATAGCGCGGAAGGCATCTTCCCACGCCTTAATAATGCGATCAGATGTTTGCATTGAGAAAGCCAAGTAAAGCTCGAGGCTATCGATGATTTGCACTTTCTCGACATCATCTGCGGTGTGGCCGATTTCTTTGAGCACAGAGGGGACAACGAAACTTCCCTCGACCCACAAATCAAAACGTTTTGCGAGAAGCATATTTGCCACCACTTGCGGAGTGGCGGCTTGCTCGATATCGACGAATCCTTTTTTTCTCGCAACGTCGACAAAAATGCTCGACCGATAGGCGCCGACTTTCATTTTTAGAATGTCGTCCCCCATACTTTGCAAATTGGCAGCATTCCCTTTCCGGGTGAAGAGTGCCGTGCTCGAGATCGCGATCGGACCTAACATCACCATCAGTTTTTCTCGCTCTTCGGAGCGCCCAACAGTAAAAAGCAGCGTATTCGGCTCTTCTAAAAGCGCTTTGAATCCACGAGCCCACGGTACCACCTGAATCTTGGTGTTGCCTCCAGCGCTAACGGGAAGACGGGACTGAATTGCACGCACGACTTCCACTGCCATTCCATCGACTTTTTGTGTATTTCCAAACGACACCGGAGGCCAGTCTTCCGTGAATATCTGTAGTTCTTGTGCAAATACAGGTGACGCAAATAAACACCAGAAAACCAAAAGACAACGCAATGCCATCGTGCGATGTGATGCATGCCATTCCGAGAGGAGGTTGCTTAGTCGAGCCATAGTGATATGTCGTCCTAAAAAGCAATGGTGTGTCTTTTTGTTGTTTCAAAAGTTAAAAAAAGTTTCTTGGCCGTACTGCTACCTGACATTGCTCGGAGCATCGTTCATGATGGAAACAATGAAACGGCAACGCCTTTTACGCACCAGATTCGTTAGACCGAGTAATCCAGTTCCGGCTGCTGGCGATGCGTTGCTTTAATCAGTATAGATGTTTTCATTGTTTTTGCTGATCTTTATTACTCCGATAATGTATGCGTTTTGCCTTTGCTGGTTGTGACCGTAATCTTGCTTTGTTCGAAGCAGTACAACATGCCGGATGGCAACCCGTAAAAATTTTTACGGTATCTCATGATGAGAAAAGCACACATAGCAACGGGTTATTGACCCTTGCACGCCATACCTCGATCCCCTTGCAATACACGCCGATTCAGCGTCAAGACTTCATTGACTTAAAGGAAGATGGCTGTGACGTACTGATCGTAGGTAGCTACGACTTTAAAATTCCTCCATGGCAAGAATATTTGCGTTATGCGATTAATTTTCATCCGTCGCCCCTGCCCACTGGGCGAGGTCCTTACCCACTGGTAAATGCAATTTTGCATCAGCATCGCTATTGGGCGGTGAGTTGTCATCGCATCGATGCGGGCTACGATACCGGCGCAATCCTCGCAGATGAAACATTTACATTAGACCAATTTGAATCGCACGAGAGTTTGCAAATCAAAGTGCAGATGGCAGCGGCGCGTCTTGCGACCAAGGTGATAAATGATTTTGTTGCATTGTGGGATGGGGCAAAAATTCAACCAGAGGGCGATTACTGGCCGCTCTTTTCGGTGGAAGATCGAACCATTGATTTTGCCGAGACAGTGCATCGGATCCGCTTACAGTTACGCGCATTTTGTCGGTTGGAATGTTTCGCAATGTTGTCTCACCGCCCGGTGCGTATTCGTCAGGGCTACGCTTGGCATGAGTCACACAACGAGCCCATTGGTACGATTGTGCATAACTATGCGGGACAGATTGTTATTGCATGCAAAGATGGATTTGTCGTGTTTTCTGACTGGTATTTTTCTCCTACGTAGTGTCATTTCAACCCGTCAGATACCACGCTGATTTCACTTTCATACAAAGACGCAAAATACCCATACAGAGCGATCCAAAACGATACATAAGACGGAATGTAATGTTGCATCATAGACAGACAATGATGCATGAAAGAAAGCGATACGTGCATCGACAGATGGTGGAGTTCGTAGCTACTTTCTTGAAAGAAATGAAGCCTAGTGCAGCGCACCCAAGAGAACACACGAGAGCAACCAAAAAGAAATGATAAGAGAACACTATGCATTTTGCATTCACTGGATGCGACAGAAATCTAAAGCTGTTTGAGACCCTGATCCAAGCTGGTTGGCAGCCAGTGAAACTGTTTTCTGCGCCCGAAATTAATTTGCTTAGTGCAAATAAGGCATTGGTAGCGCTCGCTCAGCTAAAAAAGATTCCAATTCAGTTATCGAAAATGATGCCGTCGGATATGCAGGATCTGAAAGAAGCAGGATGTGAAGTCTTGGTGGTTGGTAGTTACAACTGGCGTATTCCTGAATGGCGAGATAGCTTACCCTTTGCGATTAATTTTCATCCTGCACCACTTCCAATGGGACGCGGTCCCTATCCCATGGTGAATGCGATCTTAAACGATCACACTCGATGGGGCATCACCTGTCATAAAATCGAGCGTGAATTTGATACGGGTGCCATTCTGGACAGAGAACTATTTGATATCGATGAGGACGAAACACACGAGAGTCTGAATATCAAATTGCAGATGGCTGCTGGACGGTTAGGTTTACGGATAGCCCACCAATTCATCAACAGTTGGCAAGCAGCGACAGCGCAAGGTGAGGGGCAATACTGGCCTTTGTTCACTGAAGAAGAACGTACCTTGCATTTTGATCAGCCTGTCGCCCGTATTCAAAAGCAATTACGAGCATTCGGACAGGTGGAGTGTATCGCGGACGTGAATCAAAAACGTATCCAGGTCAAAGCAGGCTTTGCTTGGCCTGAGCCACATACTCATCAGTCTGGAAGTGTTGTGCACGTCAATGGCATGACCGTCGTCATCGCTTGCGTCGACGGGTATGTCGCATTAAATGAATGGCATCTCAGTCCTAGCTTGTAACGATGCTGCTTGACAGCCCAACTGGTTCCGATAGATCATCGCGCCCTTCAGGTGCCGGACAATGATTGTCTGGAGAATCGGGAAGGCGGTGTGAGTCCGCCACGTGCCCAACGCTGTATGGAGGATGATACTGACGGTAGACCACTGTAACAAGCCATGTTGCGGGAAGGTGTCAGTATCAGATGAATCTAAGTCAGAAGACCGGCCTGAATCGTATCCAGGGAGCTTGGTCAGGCTACCCCTCATTTTTTGCATTAGGGGAATTCATGCAAACACTACCTGTTTCCGGTATGCCGGATGATCACGCCTTTTCAGAGCAAGCCCGTGAGGCGATTTACCACGCTATTTTTTCTCGACGCGATGTCCGAAGCCAGTTTTTATCCAAGGCGGTGGACGATGAGGTGCTGAGTCGTATCTTAACCGCCGCCCATTTTGCGCCGTCTGTCGGCTTCATGCAGCCGTGGAATTTTCTGCTCGTCAAATCTGACGATGTGAAACTACGCGTCCAGCAAGCGTATCGCTCTGCTAATGCCGAAGCGTTGACGATGTTTGAATGCGACAAACGCAATACCTATCAGCAGCTAAAACTAGAGGGTATTCGCGAAGCTCCCATAGGCATTTGCATTACCTGTGATCGTGAGCGAACGGGGAGCGTTGTCTTGGGGCGTACGCATATGAAAACCATGGACTTATACAGCAGCGTCTGCGCCGTGCAGAATCTGTGGCTCGCCGCCCGAGCGGAGGGGCTGGGCGTGGGGTGGGTCAGTATATTTCATGAGCATGAGCTCCAAGCCGCCCTGGGCATTCCGGCGCATATTGTTCCCATTGCTTATCTCTGCGTTGGCTATGTCAGCCATTTTTATCCCAAGCCAGAGTTGGAATCCAAAGGATGGTTGCCGCGATTACCGATCGAAGAATTGGTGTATGTTGATCAATGGGGGCAAACCGACGGCAGTCTGCCGCTGATGCGTTATTTAAAACGCGATCAACAACGCGCGCAAGAGATTGCTCACCGGGCAGGAGGTCAATGCAGCAAAGCGGAAAAGTCATCCTAAAATGACTTATGATGTCGTGTCGCATAGGCTAACTTTTATCCGGGGAACATCAACATGCTCACCATTTTAGGTAAATCACCGTCAATTAATGTCCGCAAAGTATTGTGGACGTGTGCTGAAATCGGTCTCCCGTTTCAGCAAGAACAATATGGTGCTGGTACGGCGCAGTCAGTCACGACGCCGGAGTTTATGCGCCTCAATCCTAACGCCATGGTGCCCGTCATTCTTGATGGGGATTTTGTCTTGTGGGAGTCGAATGTAATATGCCGCTACCTTGCTGGCACACATGCACGGTCGGATTTGCTGCCGACCGATCCACGCGCCAGAGCGCAGGTGGAGCAGTGGATGGACTGGCAGGCAACCGAGTTGAATAATTCATGGCGATATGCATTTATGGCGCTGGTTAGAAAGAGCCCTGCCCATACAGATCAAAAGGCTGTCGCCATGAGTATCGAGCAGTGGAACCGACACATGTCGATCCTCGAAGCGCAATTGCAAAAGACGGGTGCCTACGCCGTCGGTGAAGCCTTCACGCTTGCCGACATTGTGCTCGGTTTGTCGACACATCGCTGGATATCAATGCCGATGGATCGACCAGCACTTCCCGCCGTTAATGCGTACTATGAACGCTTGAGTCTACGTTCTGGCTTCATGCAACACGGGCGCAATGGCCAGCCCTGATTATTCGCTTGTCGTTGCACGCACCGCCAAATGTGCACTGATCGCAGCATGCGCAATGAGATCGATGGCGGGGCGGGGTTTGCCTTGTTTATCGATCCACACTTTCGGCGTCAATGCGCCAGACAAGGAAATGCTCTCACCGTCGTCGAGGCTGAGTAACAGGCTGCGGATCTGATCGTTAAACGCAATCACATTGCACATCAGCGTATCACCGTCATCGGTCATTGCGCGGACTTTGCAAGTAACATACAGCGAGCCGCTCTGGCCACTCCGTTCTTCGGCACGGCCGTATAAGCGGCCAGAAATTAATGCATCTATCATGGGATGAGTTTGTCTAAAATGGAAGATGTCACAAAAAGCATGCGACGGTGTCAGATTAGACGCTGGTTAGAAAAATAAAGCAATTGTCTGTACGCTCATTCATGGTACAAAAATAAATGATAGCGCCACTTTTTTTGAAAGTGAAACACAAATGAATCTCGACCATATTGCAGAAACGTACGTGAAACTCGTGCTTGCCGTCGGTGAACATGATGAGAGCTATGTCGATGCTTACATCGGCCCTGCCGCCTGGCGTGATGATGCGAAGACGCAAGCGGTATCGCTTAACGCATTGTTGGCGCAAGCTGATGCACTCATTGCACACAGCAAGAGTTTGCCACCAGCACCGCAAGACCAAACGGAGCGTCACGTATTCTTAGGATTGCAGATCGCCGCAGTGCGAGCACATATCGCGTTTCTGAATGGAACAGTACTTCCTTTTGATGAAGAGTCCAAAGTTTTATATGACGCCGTTTCGCCGACACTAACACCTGCAGATCTGGATAAAACACTCGCTGAGCTCGATGGCTTATTACCGGGCGAAGGCGATTTGAACCAACGCCTCTCGCACTACAACAAGCAATTTGAAATCCCACGTGACAAGCTCGATGCGGTCTTTAGTGCCGCCATCAATGAAGCCCGTGCAAGAACCCGTCGTTACATCGCTTTGCCAGACAACGAGAGTTTTAGCGTTGAATATGTTTCGGGCAAAGTGTGGAGTGCGTACAACTGGTACAAAGGAAACAGCCACAGCCTCATCGAGGTGAATACTGATTTTCCAATGTTCATTAGCCGTGCGATTGATCTTGCTAGTCACGAGGCGTATCCTGGGCATCACGTTTTTAATGTTCTCATCGAAAACGAACTAGTGAAAGAAAAAGGGTGGATCGAGTACGCCATCTATCCACTGTATTCACCGATGTCGTTTCTGGCAGAAGGTAGTGCCAATTACGGTATCGAAGTGGCATTCCCGCATGCAGAACGAATGGCGTTTGAAAAAGAAGTTCTTTTTCCACTGGCGGGGATCGATCCAGAGAAAGCCGAACGGTATTATCAGATTCAAGCTGTTTTGCAACGACTTTCTTATGCAGGCAACATGGTCGCGAAACGTTATCTAGACGGAGAAATTGATCGCGAAACTGCGATTAACATGCTGATGACCTATAGCCTGTCTGATGCTGAGCGTTCAGCCCAGCGTATTCGCTTTATTGAAAAGTTGCGGTCGTATGTGATCAATTACAACCTTGGGCAAGATGTCGTGCAAGCGTATATCGAGCAGCGCGCGGGGACGCAAGATCAAGATAAGCGGTGGGCTGTCTTGACAGATTTACTCCGTCAACCGAAGAGTGCATCGATGATGTTGACGTAAAGCGACTTAGTGCGGCGACGTTAACACCCTTTAAGGCGGGTGATAACGTCATTTGATCGTGTTTTCCATCCATGTGGAGCGAAGTGCGGTAACGACTCGCGAAGCATCATGCGACTTACTCTGCGGCGATCAATTTCACTGTCAATTGTTGCGCATCGGTGATCCCTAACAGACGATCGATGTTCGGATGCTTGCCTGGAAAGGCGATTGCATCTGCTGTATGTTCAGCATACAAAATCAACCCTCTGGCAGCCGCAGCCGCGTTGATGGCACCAAATTCCTGAAACAAGGCGTGATAGACCCGAACACTGCCGGCTGAACCTGGTTTATTTTCAATAAGAGCAACCCGAGTTTCGCCATCAAGCAACTCGATCGCTGCTAGGTGATTGATTTCTGGTAGTGCCGATAAAATTTCGCTAAATTGCATCATGATTCTCTGTTGTGATAATGAGATACATTTTAAATGCTGTTTCGACTTTACATTGATTATTGCCGCAAATTCTTGCCTGTAGGCAGGATTAAATATCTACCGTGTATATGGGGGAAGTTAAAGCCTTGAATCATACGCATTAAAAAAGACGCCATTCCTTTTTTCATTCCCTAGCGGGCAGAAAAATTCGAAGTCTGTAATGACAGTCATCAATCACCCACCACCCAACACGTCGTCATTCCCGCGCACGCGGGAATCCAGTGCGCGTCAGCGCTTTTCCTTGAGATAAGCTCGATAGTGTGTCAACGCTGAAGGTGCTCACGCACCACTGGATCACCCGCCTGCGCGGGTGATGACGATGGAAAAGGTAATGTTAATTTGACTTTTTTCGACACACTAGACGATGCGAATAGCAACGTTCTTTTTATTTCCCTCTAACATCTTAGTCAAAGTCGAAGCACTGGGCGATAGTCACCAACCACCAACCACCCACCACGTCGTCATTCCCGCGCACGCGGGAATCCAGTGCGCGTCAGCGCCTTTGCCTTGAGATAAGCTCGATAGTGCGTCAATACTGAAGGTGCTCACGCACCACTGGATCACCCGCCTGCGCGGGTGATGACGAGGGGAATGGTAATGTTAATTTAACTTTTTTCGACACACTAGACAATGCGAATAGCAACGTTATTTTTATTTCCTTTCTAACATATTAGTCAAAGTCGAAGCACTGGGCGATAGTCATCAACCATCAACCATCAACCATCAACCACCAACCACCAACCACCAACCACCAACCACCAACCACCAACCACCACCCACCACGTCGTCATTCCCGCGCAGGCGGGAATCCAGTGCGCGTCAGCGCTTTTCCATTGAGATAAGTTCGATAGTGTGTCAATACTGAAGGTGCTCACGCACCACTGGATCACCCGCCTACGCGGGTGATGACGAGGGAAAAGGTAATGTAATTTTGACTTTTTTCGACATACTAGACGATGCGAATAGCAACGTTATTTTTATTTCCTTTCTAACATATTAGTCAAAGTCGAAGCACTGGGCGATAGTCATCAACCACCAACCACCAACCACCAACCACCAACCACCAACCACCAACCACCAACCACCAACCACCAACCACCAACCACCAACCACCAACCACCAACCACCAACCACCAACCACCAACCACCAACCACCAACCACCA
>NZ_JBMPPA010000002.1:744545-821540 GCF_049340215.1 Undibacterium sp. MH2W
CACCAACCATCATCCACCACGTCGTCATTCCCGCGCAGGCGGGAATCCAGTGCGCGTCAGTGCTTTTGCCTTGAGGTAATCTCGATTGGCGGCACTGTGGATGGTTTTATTAAACTGAAAATGTGAGTCATTGTTGAGGTACCAATAGCAACTTCATTCGCTACCAATTCGCCTACTTGACTAGTTCATTGTTTGATAAAGAAGATGGGATATGTTAATGTTACTTTAATATTTTTCTTGTGCGCGATTTTTCACGGAGGTCATTGTTATGCAAATATGGACCAAAGTTATTGCCTTAATCGGTCTTTCTTTTATTCATCATTTTTCGCTGGCAGACGACACTATTTCCCATTCGAGGCCATCAGACCCAGTACGAGTACCTCTAAAGCCAACACACTTAAAGATTGTATTGACAACGCAAGACAAACAAGCGATCGACAGAGTGGCGGCACTATTTGATAAATTTCAACTATATCCATTGCAGAGTGTGTCTACTACCTACTTATCACCTGCTATAAACTCGAATAAAAATCCTAAAGAAAAAAACCGAGGAGAGGCCAAAGGTTCTACGACTTACAGTGTAAAACTTGATAGCGATGTGAAGCTCGATCAGGAAACCGTAAAAAAGATAATCGATGATGCATTTGAAAAATCTAAGACACCACTTGGTTATGAATTAACTCTACAAGCCAGTTAAAAACTCCTACTTCATCCCCTTGCAGTCCCATGACTATCACTAAATCAGCCTGAGGATTTGGTGCTTTCCTCAGGCCTATCTTTTAACGTCGCCCCACGTCGACAATACTTTTTCCACCCGCCGCTTTGCGCACCATAATTTTGGTGGAGATACGCTCAGTCATTTCTTGAACGTGAGAAATAACGCCCACTTTACGGCCTTGGGCTTGTAGGCTATCGAGGGCGTCCATGGCGATGCGGAGGGTATCTGCGTCGAGACTTCCAAAACCTTCATCGATGAACAAGGATTCGACCTTGACACGGTTACTCGATAACGACGCTAAACCCAATGCGAGTGCGAGGGAGACCAAGAAAGATTCACCGCCAGAGAGGGAGTGAACTGAGCGGCGTTCATCACCCATGTCCTGATCAATGACCAGCAAGCCAAGGCTGTCGTCGATGCGTTGTAAGCGATACCGACGTGCGAGTTGATATAAGTGTTGGTTCGCATAGGCGAGCAACATATCGAGGGTGTATTGCTGGGCGTAATTGCGGAATTTTTTACCATCTGACGCACCGATGAGTTCACCTAATTGCGCCCAAATTCGGTAGCGATTTTCTTGTGCTTTTAATGCGTCTAAAAGTGAGGCTACTTGTTCCTTCCGGTGCTCATCTTGACTTAGTTGCGTGCGGAGTTGGATCACTTCTGCTTGCGCGACCTGCTGCTGTGTTGTAAAAAATGTGCGCTGTGTTTGTAGGGTAGCAATATCTGGCTGCGATTCTGTTGTGACCTCATCAGGGAGGGCGATTGGTTGTTGTTGAAGATGGGTGGTTCTTTGTTGCTGACGCTCTTGCACAATCGTACGCGCATGTTGGCATGCATTGCTGATGGCTTGGAGGGCTTCGCGCTCGGCAGTCATCCATTGATGGCTGTGTGCGAGTAGTGTCTTTAATTGTGGAAGATCCAGTGGGTGATCTGGATGTGCCAAATTGTGCGTCGACAGCCAGTTGTCAAGTTCGCTTAGGCGTTGCACTTGTTGCTGTTGGAGTACTGATAAGCGGTGTTGCGCTTGTGTATAAGCCTCGTTTGTCTGTATCAACAAATGCTGGTGCGCTAGCACCTTTTCAGCGAGCAATGTTTGGGCTTCTTTGGCAGCTTGAACCGCTTGGTGCAAGCGGGCGACAACGCTGTGTACCGCTTCTCCCTTGAAGAATTGTTGTCGTTGCTGTTGGAATGCTTCCAATTGCTGGATGCACCGCTGCCATTCTTGCGCAGTTCGGTGCTGTTCTTGTTGTGCGTGCAGTTCGGTACTTGCGAGTGTTGTCAGTGTCAAAGTGAGTGTGTTGCGTTCTTCGGACGCTTGTCGCAGGGTGTTCATCGAGTGCTGCCATTGGAGCACTTGTTGCGCACAGCTTTCTTGAAAGGCGACGGGAGATGCTTTCCACAAATCGCGCCAGGTATCGCGTAAAGATACCGCATCGCTTTCTGTATCCTCGGATGAGTCACGAGAGATAAATGCCTGATCTATATCATCGAGTGCGCTGTGCAAGCCTTGTTCGGCACTGGCGATTTTTTCTATGGCTTGTTGGCGCTGTGTGACAATTTGTTGTAAATCGAGATGGCTTGTTTGTAGTGCATCTTTGCAGATCGCCAATTGCTTTTGCGCTTGATCCCATGCGGTTTGTGCAGCTTCTTTGGCTTGTAAGGCTTGCTGGTATTCGATTTCTTGTTGTTGTAGCTGCGCAAGGCGATGTTCATTGTCGTCATACAACTGCGTCAGCCAAGTAAGAATCGCGTCCTCATTGATGAGCGGCGTCGGCAATGACGTCGCGAATGGATACAGCGGATGGTCGTGCCATACCTCTTCTTGTTGTCGCACCGCGTCTCGTAATTGCTGTAATTCAAGCGAGTGATGTTGCCGCTGCTGATGTTGCTGATCAGCGATGGTTTTTTGTTGATGCCACTGTTCACGCCATTGCTGCTCTTTCTGACGACAGGTGTTCAGTTGTTCTTGCAAGGTAGCGAGTAGGGCACGTAATTGTGGTTGATGTTGCGCATAAGGATGCTCTGTCGCGCCACAAACGGGGCATGGCGATGCTGCCTCAAGTTGCTCACGTAATTCTTCCACACTGGCGGCACATGCCAACTCTGCTGCCTTCAGTGCTTGCTCTGCTTGCTGTGTGGCGGCGAATGCGGCAGGTAACTCTGCTTCGGCGTGGAGTGCTTGTTCTTGCGCGTCATTGATGCGTTGGTCTATAGAAACGATATTGGTGTCGTGCGTTGTGATACGGTGGCGCTGCTCTTTGATATGTTGTAGAAGTTGAGTTGCAGACACGATGTCTCGTCGACGTTGGTCTGCAATATGCTTCTGCTGTTGAAGCGCAGGGAGATCAAAACGGGCATAATTTTGGGCCAGCAGTGAACGTTGTTGCTCTATGTGTGCAAGTTGCTCTGTGGCTTTAGTGACGGCATCTTGATGTTGTCCAACGAGCGCCTGTTGAGTGACCTCTGCCGTTTGAAAATCGGTTACTCGCTGCTGGTGAAATTGTGCGTCTTGTTGACACTGTGCCGCCTGACGGAACAGGCGTTCCCACGCTGGCCATTGCTCAGCCAGCCCTTCAATTGCGCGGTGCTGGTGTAGCCACAGTTGGCTGGTCTGAACACGTTTTTCGCACTGAGCTAAGGCTGCCTGTTTCTCTTGATGTTCACGACTCGCTTTCGCATGATGTTGATCAGCGAGAGCGGATTTTTCTTTTGCCTCTTGGAGCTGCGGTTGCAAATGCGCGATGCTGGCATCGATCAACCGGGCCTGTTCGAGCTCCGGTGCTGCGTTGCTTTGCGCTTGCTCGCTGAGTTGGTATTGTGTTGTTGCTTCTGCTAACGTCGCTTGTAATTGCAGTTCGTCCTGACGACCTTTTTCGAGACGGATTTGTGCCTGTTCGATGGTGCTTGTTTCTTGGCTTATACTGGCCGTGAGGCGTTGGATCTCAGTGATGAGAGGGCGCACACTTTGTACGAGATCGACGCGTCGGAGTAAAGTGGCGCGTGGCGCACTTTCTCGTTCAATGTCGTCAGCGCGTTGCACATCGAGACGCGCTGCCGCTTCTTGTTGCGTCAATTTTTCTAACTCATGATACCAGCGTAGATGGTCGTCGATCGCTTTCACGACAGCGTCGAGCTGCGTTAAACGCGCCGTGCTGGTGGTGATGTTGTTATCGAGAGCTTGTCGTTCTTCGTCGTTCAGTGGCTTATGATCAGCCAGTCGCAAATGAAATCGCTCCAATGCTTCGCGTTCTTCTTTCGCGCGTCGGAATGCATTGATCGAGAGCTCTTGATAAATGTGGCTACCTGTCAGTGTTTGCAGGAGGTTGCCTCGATCATCATCATCTGCTTTTAAAAAGCTAGAAAACTCATTTTGTGCCAATAAAACGGCGCGGGTAAATTGTTCAAATTTGAGACCAATACGTTGGACAATTTCTGCTTTAACTTCGGTTTTATTACCGCCAATCGCGATTAAGACTGGCAACTGATGCAAGCTCATCGTCGTTGCTTGTAAGTTGCCGCTGGCTTTGTTGTAAGAACGTTTGACACTCCAACGTGCGCGGTAGGTCATGCCATCATTACCAACAAAATCCACTTCCGCATAACCGTCACCTGTTCCGCGTCGGAGCAGGTTGCCAGTGTCTTGTTGAGAAATGAATATTTTCCCATCGGGTAAGGTTTTGTTGCCACTCGCTTTGACAAGTCTTGGCGTTTCATCATAGAGAGCCATACACAGCGCATCTAAGAGGGTACTTTTACCTGCACCCGTTGGCCCACTGATGGCAAACAGTCCGGCTGAACGCAATGGCTCTTCTTCAAAATTGACTTCAAATTCGCCCGCAAGGGATGCTAGATTTTTACCACGGAGTGCCAAGATTTTCATGACCGCACCTCCGGTGTTCCAAGCAGAAGTTCTGCAAACGCCGTCGTGATCTCGGCTGGAATCTCTGAAGGGTCCTTGGTGCCATATTTACGTTGGTAAAGACGCTCAAAGATCTGCTGTGGTTGTAGCTTTTCGAGCTCTTCTAATCGCTGGATATCGCTTTTTTCTGCAGAGGCATGGGTAAAGTGAGTATCGATCTTGGCGAGTCTGACCCGCTTACCTTCGATGGCTTGTTCTATGGTTGCACGAAGCGTTGGCTCAGGGGCATCGAGGAGCACGCGTACCTCTAAAAATGGCATGTTATCCGGCAGTGTATCTTGTGGAATATCGATGGCGGTCAGTGCCACTAAGACTTTGGCTAAAGATTGTGGTTGCCGTGGGATCCGTAATAATTCGACTGATCGAGGCACAGGCAATGATGTGATCTGTGTCACGGTATCGCCATCGAGGTCGATTTGCAGTACTTGATGTTGATAATCGACTTCAGCAAATGACAAGGGAATGGGGCTACCACAGTAACGTAGATGGTCCTTCTTACCGACTTTCTGTGCTAGATGTAAATGCCCTAGTGCAGCATAGGCGATCGATGTGTCAAATACATTGGCAGACAGTGCTTCAGTACCCCCAATAACGATAGGCCGTTCGGAGTATTCAGAGACTTCGCCGCCCACCATATGGCAATGTCCCAATGCAATGATTGCTTGATTGTCATTCCGCACACTGAGCGCGTAGTCCGTGGCTTGGCGATAGAGTAATGCAATTCCTTCCATATAGAGATCGCGCGCGCCCTCAACGCGAGGGACATCGCCTGGGCGGAGGAAAGGAATAGCGAGACACCACGCCGCGATGTGATGCTGCTTGTCGTGCAGAGGAATAACGAGACGTTGCAGATCGATATCGCCATTCTCTAAACGAGGGATAAATCCAATCACTGTTGCATCCAAGCTTTCCATGAGCGGTGCTGGAGCTTCGAGGCGTCCAGGAGAATCATGATTGCCAGCAATGATCACGATTTGAAGTGTTGGAGAAGCGATCTTTGCTTGTTGTAGGAAGCGGTAGAATTGCTTTTGTGCTGCGGCAGAAGGATTGGCAGTATCAAAAATATCACCAGAGATCAGCAACACATCGACTTCTTGTGTAACGAGCGTTGTGCGTAGCCAAGTGAGAAAAGCCTCATGCTCGTTATAACGTTCAAATTGATGGAGTGTTTGACCTAAATGCCAGTCGGAAGTGTGGATGAGGCGCAAGGAAAATCCTTCTTACTGATGCGGGGTAGCGGAACAAGCGGGTTGTTCTGAATATAGCGCAGATGCCGCAGAAATGGTAGCGCGTCTTCGGTGCGCTCGTGACGATTTTTTTGTTTTTTGTGTGTCATCTAATTCTGTTAGGATGCTGTTCTGCCTTACCCGCCTTTTAAAGAAAAACCGATCTCGAACCATGAAAAATACGCTGCAGCAACCCGCGATGAATTTTTATCTACTCGGCGAAAATGCGGCAGTGATGCAATCGCTTCTGCCTGTTGATCCGCATTGTCAGCGTCGGATCTGGGCGGTGGCGCAGGCGCTGAATGATGAAGCGCAGTGTATCGATGTCGTTCCTGGAATGAATAATCTCACCGCAGTGTTTGATCCCGATCTACAACGCGGTGACGAGATGATCGATCGACTCAAGACGCTTTGGGCATTGGTGGAGGCAGAACAGTTTTCCCCACGAGAAATAATCATTCCTGTCCGTTACGGCGGGGAAGATGGACCCGATTTAGCGGTCGTCGCCGCGCACACAGGATTGAGTGAAGAAGCCGTGATCGCTGCGCACAGTCAGGCGGAATATCTTGTTTATTTTCTCGGATTTCAGCCAGGATTTGCCTACCTCGGAGGCCTCCCCGCATCATTAGCGACACCGCGCCGTGCTGAGCCCAGGGTCGCCGTGCCTGCTGGTTCAGTAGGCATTGGCGGACAGCAAACAGGGATCTATCCGTCGAGTAGTCCTGGCGGATGGCAAATTATTGGACGGACAGACTTGCGTTTGTTTGATGTCAATCGCCCAACGCCGAGCCTCTTACAAAGTGGCGATGTGGTGCGATTTGTTCCGATTGATGTCGCTCTACAGCACGGAGAGAATCATGCTTGAAATTCTTCGTGCAGGTATTCAGACAACGGTGCAGGATCAAGGACGATCAGGATTTCGACACATGGGTGTGGCGCAGGCCGGTGCGCTAGATGCGCCTGCAATGTGGCTTGCGAATCGTTTGGTCAATAATGCAGGAACCGCCGCTGGGCTGGAGGTCGTGGCGGGGCCCGTAGAGATACGGTTTTTACGGGATGGTTGGCTTGCGCTCTGTGGTGCGGATTTTGATGCGACCTTGGATGATCAGGCGCTATATTGTGGTTGGCGCTACCCATTCAAAGAAGGGCAACGACTTCGTTTACGTGGTCCTAAGACGGGTGTCCGTACTTATCTGGCTGTTGATGGGGGAATTGATGTGCCGGTCATCATGGGCTCTCGGTCGACGGATGTCGGTGCTGGGTTTGGTGGTCATGAGGGGCGGCCATTGCGCAATGGCGATCGCCTGCCCATGGGCGAGACCTTTTCGTTAAAAAATAAACTAGGCACACCGCAGCGACAATGGACACCTGAAATACGTGTTTTACGTGGTCCTGAATTTGATCAGTTTGATGAAGTCAGCCAACAGCAATTCTTTAAACAAGCATGGACGGTGAGCACACAGAGTAATCGGATGGGTTATCGTCTACAGGGAAGCACCTTGCAACGGCATGCGCCATCAGAGCTTTTATCGCATGGCGTTTTACCAGGGGTGGTGCAAGTGCCACCAAATGGGCAACCGATTGTCTTGTTGGCGGATGCACAAACAACGGGTGGGTATCCCCGTATCGCCGTGGTGATCGCGGCAGACTTATGGAAGCTCGCCCAAGCCCCTGCTGGAAGACAATTCTGTTTTGTTGAGACGAACCTCGACGGAGCGACAGCGGCGCGTCAACAATGGCAACATGAGTTATACCGGTTTGAATGGAGTTTATATGGGAAATAATGTCTCTCAAGAGCAAAACATCACCATTGATTTAAATGCGGACCTTGGTGAAGGTGGGGCCGATGATGCAGCGATTCTGGCGTGCGTCAGTTCTGCCAATATCGCGTGCGGTGGCCATGCAGGTGATGCGGAAAGTATGCGAGAAGCGGTGCGTGCTGCGTTGCGGTGTGGTGTTGCTATCGGTGCGCATCCCAGTTTTGTCGATCGGGAAAATTTCGGTCGTACAGAAATGCAGATCCCTTTGCAGCAGGTGTTTGACGAGGTGTTAGCACAGATCCAAGCGCTGCAAGAGATATGTGCGGAAGAGGGGGCACAGATGGTACATGTGAAGCCCCATGGTGCCTTGTACAACCAAGCCGCGCGTGATGTGCACCTAGCGGAGACGGTTGTGAACGCGATTGCCGCTGCGGGTCCCCAATTGCGAGTGGTGGGCTTAGCAGGGAGTGCGTTGATTCAGGCTGCACGACGTGCTGGTATGCCTGTGGCGGAAGAAGCATTTGCTGATCGACGTTACAACGGTGATGGGACACTAGTTTCTCGTCGACTACCGGGTGCAACCATCGATGAAGTGCCACTTGCCTTGCAACAAGCGCTACGCATGGTTGAACAGCAATCCGTGACGAGCATCGAAGGCACAACGCTTTCCATGCAGATTGATACCTTGTGTCTCCATGGTGATGGTGCACATGCCCTGCAACTTGCCCGCGAATTACGCGCAGAGCTGATCGCTCGTCACATCCATATCAGCGCTTCGAAGGGTTTCAATAGCTAAAAAAGGTGGTCACGCCTTGTGCTTGATTCTTGCCAGTAGACGAATATCGTCACCAATCGTCGTCAGGTCATTGATCGATAACTGCGGGGACTGATCCACGTGGCTCAACGTAGGAAGCTTGAAGAGACCAGCGCCGTTACCGAGAAGCTTTGGCGCGAGATACACCAATAGTTCATCGACGCAACCAGCAGTCATGAGCGCGCCATTTAACGTTGCTCCTGCCTCGACATGGACTTCGTTGTATTGTCGCCGACCTAGTTCTCGCATGAGCGCTGGCAGATCAATGCGGCCTTGCGAGTCAGGTAAGCACAGAACTTCGGCACCGCGAGCGATGAGTGCCGCTTGTTTTTCTGCGTTTTCTTGTGCGCACACAATCATCACGTTTGCGGCATTGAATAGTTGTGCGTTCGGATCGATACGCAATTGCGAATCCAATACAATTTTGTGCGGTTGTCGAGGCGTGCTGATCCCTCTGACAGTGAGTGCAGGATTGTCTGCGATAACCGTGCCGATCCCCGTCAAGATGGCATCCGCTCTGGCTCTCCAACGGTGTCCATCCTGCCTTGCTTCTGGACCTGTAATCCATTGACTTTGCCCATTGGGTAACGCCGTCTTGCCATCAAGACTACCAGCGACTTTGAGACGTACCCATGGTGTGCCAGTTTCCATCCGTTTAAAAAAACCGATGTTCATTTCTCGTGCGGTATCGGCAATATCTTGCCAGCCGAGTTCAGCAGCCGATGCAACACTGATCCCCGCTTGCTGCAAGATAGCGAATCCACGCCCAGCAACCTGCGGGTTCGCATCGCCTATTGCTGCCACCACGCGTGCAACACCAGCGTCCACTAAGGCATTGGCGCAAGGCGGGGTACGTCCGAAATGACTACACGGTTCTAGAGTGACATAAGCAACTGCCCCCTTCACATCGTATCCTTGCGCGGCGGCATCACGCAGTGCTTGCACTTCGGCATGTGCCTGACCAACCGGCTGTGTCCAGCCACGACCAATCACGCTGCCATCTTTCACAATCACACACCCCACTTTGGGGTTGGGTGAGGTTTCTATCGTGGCGTTGGATGCCATCTCCAGCGCCAGTTCCATGAACCGGCGCTCATCCGTCCGCAAAGTGGCAGCTGTTGTCATCAGGTGTGTTGAATCGTGATGGTTGGGAACTTGCTCGTCATATCTTTCGCTTTCTCTGCGACTTTGATTGCGATCTTACGAGCAATATCTTTATACACGGCGGCGATCGGACCTTCTGGATCGGCGATCACCGTTGGTTTGCCTGCATCAGCTTGCTCACGGATCGCCATCGTTAATGGCAGACGTCCCAAGAAGTCGATACCGAAATCAGCACACATTTTTTCGCCACCGCCCTCACCAAAAATGGCCTCAGCATGGCCACATTGAGAACAAATGTGGGTGCTCATATTTTCGATAATACCCAAAATAGGGATGTCGACTTTTTCAAACATTTTTAAGCCTTTGCGCGCATCCAGCAAGGCAATGTCCTGTGGCGTTGTCACGATGACAGCGCCAGTGACAGGCACTTTTTGTGACAGAGTCAGCTGTACGTCACCTGTGCCAGGTGGCATATCAACAATCAGATAATCCAGATCACGCCAGTTGGTTTGCGTGAGTAATTGTTGCAACGCTTGGGTGACAATCGGACCACGCCAGATCATTGGTTCATCAGGGTTAATCATGAAGCCGATCGACGATACTTGCAGTCCGTGATTCTCCATTGGCTCCATGGTTTTACCATCGGTTGTTTCTGGACGACCAGAAATACCCATCAGCAAGGGTTGCGACGGACCATAAATATCGGCATCCAAAATACCAACCGCGGCACCTTCAGCGGCCAATGCCAACGCAAGGTTCGCTGCGGTGGTGGATTTTCCTACACCGCCTTTGCCGGAGGCGACGGCAATGATGTTTTTAACGGTTGGCAAAAGTTTTACGCCGCGTTGCACTGCATGGGCTACGATTTTTGATGTGACGTTGACCGTCACGTCGCCCACGCCGGGCACTTGTTTCAACGCACTGACAACTAACTGACGTATCGGTTCGAGCTGGCTTTTTGCGGGATAGCCGAGCTCCACATCTAGACTGATTGCTGAACCAGACACTTGGATGTTTTTAGCCGATTTACTACTGACAAGGTCTTTGCCAGTGTTCGGGTCGATGACTTGGGATAAGGTATTTTTTACAACTTCGGCAGTGAGCGTCATGTGTTTCTCCATTCAATTTCCGCAAGTCTAGCGCAAAACAGGAAATCCGATGTAATAGCCCTTGGCGGCGTCGTTGAATCTTCGTAGAAAAAATGCTGTCTTTCTGTTATGGTCAGGGCTCAACATCAATATAAAACGATATCCTTGGAGACCATAGATGGATATACAACTCTACCTGCCACTGATTGGCATTCCTATTATTGTCGTCGGCTTTGCGCTGCGGTTTAATCCGCTGATGGTCGTGACCCTAGCAGGGTTGATCACCGGACTCGCTGTCGGCATGGATGTAGGCGCGCTATTAGAGACGTTTGGCGAGAAATTTTTAAATAGTCGTCAACTGTCGAGTTCGATTCTGATTTTGCCCATCATCAGTTTGTTAGAACACTATGGTCTGCGCGAGCGGGCGCAAGAATGGGTGCGAAACATTCGCAGCGCGACGACTGGTCGGATTTTGATGTTGTATTTTGTGGTGCGTGAATTATCCGCCATGCTGGGATTACTGAGCCTTGGTGGTCATGCGCAGACCGTGCGCCCTTTGTTGGCGCCGATGGCTGAAGGGGCTGCACAGCAAAATTACGGTGATTTACCCCCCGATCTTCGCGATAAGATCGCTGCTCACGCGGCTGCTTGCGACAATATCGCCCTGTTTTTTGGGGAAGATATCTTCATCGCATTTGGTGCCGTGTTGTTGATGACAACGTTTCTGAAAGAGAATGGCATCAGTCAGATTGAGCCTTTAACGGTGGGGCTTTGGGGCTTACCGACAGCCATCGCGGCCTTATTGATTCACTTGGTACGGCTTTCACGTTTGGATGCCCGCATTGCCGCTGAGGTTAATGCATGGCGCACCACCCAAGAGGCCATCGGGAAAGCGAGTGCATCATGAACAGTATTGCTAATATTCATCTCGTTTTTTATGTAATTGGCATTGTGTTGTTGTTGGTGGCAGGAATGACATGGCGTGACACCGCTCATCCCAAACGGTGGTCGACCGGCTTGTTCTGGTTATTGTTTAGCAGCAGTTTCTTGTTCGGTGACCTGATGGTGGCGCAACTCGGCAAGCCGCTTGCCTATCGGATCAATGGCGTTGTAGTTCTATTGCTGGCGCTGATTGCTGGCGCCAATCTGTTGGGTTCCGGACAGCACAGCAGGGTGATGACGCCCGTATTCCAAGAAAAACTCAAAAAAATCGGCATGAAGATTTTTTTGCCTGCTTTATCGATTCCGGTGATCACCGTTATTTTGACGTTATTCGCAAAAACAGTGCACATCGGTGATTGGTACCTCTTGGATCAGAGCAACCTCACGCTGGCCGCGCTGGTCGTGGCATGCCTTTGCGCATTGCTCTTATCTTGTGGCGTGACAGGCGGCACACCGTTACAGGCAGTCCGCGAGTCACGCCGTTTGATCGATACCCTTGGCTGGGCGCTGGTCTTGCCGCAAATGCTGGCGATGCTGGGTGGCGTGTTTGTGACGGCGCACACGGGACAGGCTATTCAACATGTGGTTAGCATGCTGATCACGCCAGAGAGTCGCTTGGGTCTGGTGATTGCTTATTGTGTTGGTATGGCGGTCATGACCATGATTATGGGCAATGGCTTTGCCGCGTTTCCGATCATGACGGCTGGCGTCGCGTTGCCGTTTTTAATTATCGGCCAACATGCGAATCCCGCGGCGGTTGTGGCGATTGGCATGTTCTCCGGTTATTGCGGTACCTTAATGACGCCGATGGCGGCGAACTATAATATTGTTCCTGCGGCATTATTGGAGCTCAAGGATAAATATCTGGTCATCAAAACACAGATTCCTACCGCGTTGTTGGTGCTCATTGCCAATATTCTTTTGATGTATTTTTTGGCATTTCCTCATTCAGTTTAAGAAAAATTGATGCGTAAAATTCTATTAACGGGCTTTGCCCCCTTTGGTTCCGAGACGTCAAATCCTTCGTGGGAGGCTGTGCGGGTATTGCACGGCAGTCTTATTGATGGTCACGAGATAGTGGGTGTCGAGCTACCTTGTGAATTTAATACGAGCTTAGACGTGCTGGCACAGGCGATCGACGTGCATAAGCCAGACATTGTTCTTTGTTTGGGGCAGGCCGGTGGTCGTACTGACATATCGGTTGAACGCGTTGCCATCAACATCAACGATGCGCGCATTCCAGATAATGCCGGACAGCAACCCATTGACACCCCAGTAACGGAAGAGGGACCCGTCGGCTATTTCAGTACCTTGCCCATGAAGGCGATTGTGCAGGCATTGCGAGACAATGGAATTCCGGCGAGTGTCTCCCACACGGCGGGTACCTATGTGTGTAACCATGTTTTCTATGGTTTGATGCATCAACTTTCGCGCCTTCCTCATGTGAGAGCGGGTGGATTTGTCCATGTGCCGTATTCTCCACAGCAGGCCGCTGCCCATCCAGGTGCACCGAGTATGGCGCTTGGGATGATGACCGAAGCGATACGTATTATGATCAAGACAAGCTTACACACTGCCAAAGACGTGAAAGTCTCCGCGGGGATCACCCATTAGGCGACATGATGATGTGTTGTTAGCGAAATAAATATAAAAACGTGTAAGGTTTCCTGTTTGAGGTCGACTACATCCTACATTGTTGTTGCTTGTGTGATGGAGCCAATGATTCTTTTCACCGCGCTGGGCGGGAAGTCAGGGGGTCTTTTGATGGCATGACAATGTTTCTTTCATCCATCAGGAGAACACCATGGTGCAGGCAATAGATTCTTCTTCGACTTCGACAACATACACGACATCCTCCTCGTCCACGACCTCTGACGGTGCGGCGGCGGCGGCTTTGCAAGCGCAATTAGAGCAGTATCAACACCAGCTATCCGATTGCGTTAACTGTAGTTCTGCCTCAACGCCAGAGGGCAAGCATGCGATTGCCGAGATATCGAGCAAAATTAGTAGCCTCAAACACGTGATTGAGTCCAGTCAACAGAAAGCGCCTGCCGCATCCTCCTCGAATCGGAGCGATCGGACAAAAGCGACCGAGAAAGCCCAAGCAAACCCGTTGAACCCGACCCAACAGGTGGGCGGTGTGAATGCCAATCAAACTGCGCAACAAGTGCAAAATCAGATAAGCACGGATGCAGTCAGGCCCGTTGTTGCACCGAATTTGACGGTAGGGGTGAATGTGAACGTCTATTCGTAGGTCGACGCAGGACCTTTCCCTTACATTTATTCGAGTGAAAGTGCCCCCCCAAGACAGGCGCAACGTCAATCTGCATCCTCAAATGCTTGATCTATCCCAGTGGATAACCTGTGCATAGCTTGTGCATATATAGCGCTAAACAGTGGGCAACTCTGTGAACAACTTGTCAGGACACGCCTTGACGATGTCTCAGGATCGTTTGTTTTACTTAATTTGTAACATTATTTAAAAATGATGTTAAGAGTGAAATAAAAGATCGTATGATATGTCATCAAATTGTCACAAAGTTGTTGAGCTGAAACGCACGATGGCATGAGACCCGATTTCTGGTCGCATTGTCACGCCGTGGCGTTTTTGGTTATGGGGGAATGCTTGTAATGAAAAGTAATCATGAAGATGGTGTTGGAATCGCTCAATCTTCAGTTTGTGCTGCACCGAAGTCTGCACCGAAGTCCGCAAAGAAATTAAAGCAACAAGAAACGCTTTTTCAAGCGCCAACCCGAAAAGACCTCGCCACCTTGGCGATAGATGAACTTCGTCCTTGGCTTATTAGTTGGATGTGTACCAGTAACATCGAATGGATGCCATCAAAAACACAAATCCTCGATGTGCTCGATGTATTGCGCCAACGCGATGATGCTGCTGATTTTTTGCAGGTGATGGCAATGTGCCGAAACTATATTCAAAGTGAATAACTGCTTAATTATCGGGCATTGCCGATCGATTCGCGACCGTTGTACGGCATGCCCTCTCTACGCGTTTATAAGTAAAAAGATAAGAAATAATCCCCAGAAACAGGCGTGAATCATCGATTGATCACTGTTCCTGCTTTTTAGAGAATTTACTCCGTTCATAATTTGGCTAAATTCTATTGCGCACACTGAATTTCTGCTTCAAACTCCTGCAATTATTGGGAAAACATCGTTAAATACAGACATTGTCTACCTGCGCTATGCTGACAGATGTCTGTCTATCTGCAGACCATCGACGGCTGCAATTTTCTCGACCAAGCCCGTGGATTACCCGCATGAATGTATCGCGGGTTTTTTATTGACCTTCTTGTATGTACTAATTCATGAACACTCTTATCTGGTTCGTTATTCTGTATTGGGTTATTTCGGTCGGTATTGGGTTGTACGCCGCACGCTACGTGAACAATTCGAAAGACTATGCGGTCGCTGGGCGTTCATTGCCCATGTACGTGGTGACAGCGACGGTATTTGCGACTTGGTTTGGCTCTGAAGCCGTCTTAGGGATTTCATCCACCTTTGTGAAAGAGGGTTTTAAAGGTGTCGTGGCTGACCCGTTTGGATCTTCGTTGTGCTTGGTGTTGGTGGGTCTGTTTTTCGCCAAACCGTTATATCGCATGAATTTGCTGACAATCGGCGATTACTATCGCAATAAGTTTGGACGCATTGTCGAGATTTTGGTCACGTTATGTATCGTGGTCTCTTATCTGGGCTGGGTTGCCGCGCAGATTAAAGCCCTGGGGCTCGTGTTTAATGTTGTCTCTGGTGGCTACATCGAAATGAACACCGGCATGATTATTGGTGCTGCCAGTGTGTTGATTTATACCCTGATGGGAGGGATGTGGTCGGTTGCGATTACTGACTTTTTACAAATGATCATTATCGTTGTCGGCATGATTTACATCGGATGGGAAGTCTCAGGCATGGTCGGCGGTGCAGGCGCCGTCATTTCGCACGCCGCAAACGCGGGTAAATTTGAATTCTGGCCGAAACCCGAGGGGCGCGAGATGCTCTGGTTCTTTGCGGCGTGGATTACGATGATGTTAGGCTCCATTCCACAGCAAGACGTATTTCAACGCGTCGCGTCGTCTAAAAATGAAAAAATTGCTGGAAATGCATCTATTTTGGGTGGCGTTTTGTATTTCTGCTTTGCGTTTATTCCGATGTTCTTGGCTTACTCGGCGACATTGATTGATCCGGGCATGGTCGATAGTTTGATCGATAAAGACTCGCAGTTAATTCTGCCAACCTTGATCATGACCAAAGTGCCGATGCTGGCGCAGGTGATGTTTTTCGGTGCGCTTTTATCCGCGATTAAGAGTTGTGCTAGTGCAACTTTGCTCGCGCCGTCGGTGACTTTTTCTGAGAATATTTTAAAACCCTTCTTTCCTCAGCAAACGGATAAGCAATTTTTGCGCATGATGCGTGGTGTCGTGCTTGTTTTTACAGCAATAGTCACCATGTTCGCTATGAATACAGAGTCAAGTATTTATAAAATGGTCGAAAACGCTTACAAAATCACGCTGGTGGCTGCTTTTGTACCCTTGGCGTTTGGTTTGTATTGGAAGCGTTCGACAGCACAGGGTGGGTTGGTCTCGATTATCATTGGGATCGCCTCTTGGGTTTCACTGGAAATCATTGCACCAGATGGTTATTGGCCACCGCAATTAGTTGGCTTACTGATGAGTGCGGTTGGGATGATCGTGGGTTCCTTGTTGCCACAATACTCACGGAAAACGCTGACTGCCTGATAAAGCTTTTGATGCGATGCGCAAATCCGGCGTGAAACCCTTTATAATTCAGGGTTTTATCAGTTTTTTTAGGGCGAGAGTATGCCGATTTACGCTTACCGTTGTGACGATTGTGGTTTTGCTAAAGATGTATTGCAAAAAATTTCCGACGAGCCTTTAACTGAATGTCCGTCTTGTGGAAAGCCGGCATTCAAAAAGCAAGTGACTGCTGCAGGCTTTCAGTTGAAAGGCTCAGGCTGGTATGTGACGGATTTCCGTGGTGGATCTGGTTCCGCCGCGACGACCGGCACATCAGCGCCTGCCGTCAGTTCGACTGAGTCCGCATCGACAGCGGCAGCGCCATCGACGGCTCCAGCGTCTTCTACACCGACGGCCAGTACAGACTAAAACGGTTTATCCATCGACGTGATCTATTAACCAGAATTAACCAGAAAGTTCATCATCATGCGTAAATACTTTATCACTGGCTTGTTGATCCTGGTGCCGTTGGCGATCACGTTGTGGGTGCTCCATGCAGTCATTAGCACCATGGATCAGTCGTTGCTCTTGTTGCCTCCGGAGTGGCGGCCTGAGAATCTCGTTGGTTTTCAGTTCTTGGGGTTAGGAACCATCCTCACGCTCATGATTATTTTTGTGACCGGCTTGCTGGCACAAAATTTCATTGGCAATTATGTGGTCAAACTGTGGGAAGCGTTGCTCAATCGCATTCCCATCGTGAATTCGATTTATTCGAGCGTGAAGCAGGTGTCTGATACCCTGTTTTCATCCTCGGGCAATGCCTTTCGCAAAGCAGTGCTGATTGAGTACCCACGTCAAGGCTCCTGGACGATTGCTTTTTTGACAGGCGTTCCTGGTGGTGATGTGGTGAACCATCTGAAAGGCGAATTTGTGAGCGTCTATGTGCCGACAACACCAAACCCGACATCTGGTTTTTTCTTGATGGTGCCGAAAAAAGACGCGATCGAACTCGATATGAGTGTCGATGCAGCACTGAAATATATTGTTTCCATGGGCGTGGTGGCTCCCGAGCATCTCCCACCAAAATAATTGATCAGGTGAATGATCTCATTCATCCTTTCAAACCATTTTTAATTTTGAATACAGACAGGTAAGAAATATGTCCATGCGTACCCATTACTGCGGCCTCACTACTGAGGAATTACTCGGCCAAACCGTCAGCCTGTGCGGCTGGGTGCATCGCCGTCGTGACCACGGCGGTGTGATTTTTATTGATCTGCGTGATCGTGAAGGTTTGGTACAGGTTGTGTGCGACCCAGATCGTGCAGACGTGTTTGCTGCTGCTGAATCCGTACGTAATGAATTCTGCTTGCGTATCACTGGCTTGGTCCGCGCACGTCCAGAAGGTACTGGCAACGCCAACTTGAAATCCGGCAAAATCGAAGTATTGGCACACAATGTAGAAATCCTCAATGCGTCCGTCACGCCACCGTTCCAACTTGATGATGACAATCTGTCGGAAACAACACGCCTGACACACCGCGTGCTGGATTTGCGTCGTCCACAAATGCAAAACAACCTGCGCCTGCGCTACAAAGTGGCGATGGAAGTGCGTAAGTTCTTGGATGCAAACGGCTTTATCGATATCGAAACACCGATGTTGACGAAATCCACACCTGAAGGCGCACGTGACTACCTCGTTCCTTCTCGTGTGAATGCGGGTGAATTCTTTGCATTGCCACAGTCTCCACAGTTGTTCAAACAGTTGTTGATGGTAGCGAACTTTGATCGTTACTACCAAATCACGAAATGCTTCCGTGACGAAGACTTGCGTGCAGACCGTCAGCCTGAATTCACACAGATCGATTGCGAAACATCGTTCATGTCTGAACAAGAAATTCGCGACATGTTCGAAAACATGATCCGTTTGGTATTCAAAAACACGCTCAACATCGACTTGCCAAATCCATTCCCAGTGATGGACTTTGCTGAAGCCATGGGCCTGTACGGCTCTGATAAGCCAGACATGCGTGTGAAATTGCAGTTCACCGAACTGACTGACATCATGAAAGACGTCGACTTTAAAGTCTTCTCTGGTGCAGCAAACATGGCCAACGGTCGCGTCGTTGGTATGCGTGTACCAGGCGGTGCCAACATGCCACGTTCTGAAATCGACGCATACACACAATTTGTTGCGATCTACGGCGCGAAAGGCCTGGCATACATCAAGGTCAATGAACTGGCAAAAGGCCGTGATGGCTTGCAGTCACCGATCGTTAAAAACATCCACGACGCTGCATTGACTCAAATTTTGGAAAGAACAGGCGCGCAAGATGGCGATCTGATTTTCTTTGGGGCGGACAAGGCCAAAGTCGTGAACGATGCGATCGGCGCATTGCGTGTGAAAATCGGTCACAGTGAGTTTGGTAAATCCAATGGTCTGTTCGAAGACACATGGCGTCCATTGTGGGTGATCGACTTCCCAATGTTTGAACATGACGAAGAAAACGATCGTTGGACAGCAACACATCATCCATTTACGGCACCAAAAGATGGTCATGAAGATCTGATGGAAACCGATCCAGGTAAATGTATCGCGAAAGCGTACGATATGGTCCTGAATGGCTGGGAATTGGGTGGCGGTTCCGTTCGTATCCACCGTGCAGATGTACAGAGCAAAGTATTCCGTGCGTTGAAAATCAGCGACGATGATGCGCAATTGAAATTCGGCTTCTTACTCGACGCATTGCAATATGGCGCGCCACCACATGGTGGTCTGGCGTTTGGCTTGGATCGTATCGTGACGATGATGACCGGTGCGGAATCGATCCGTGACGTGATTGCTTTCCCGAAAACACAACGTGCACAATGCTTGTTGACACAAGCACCGTCGGCTGTGGATGAAAAACAATTACGCGAATTGCATATCCGTTTGCGCGCGACAGAGCCAGCAATCAAAGGCTAATGTCTTGATCGTATCAATAAAAAGCGAGGCACTGGCCTCGCTTTTTTTCATTTATCGACCATTCATTTTTGTTCCTCATTGTTTGGAGACGAATCTTCGCCAGCTGTCTAACATCCATTTCGTTGCCTTAAATGCAATAGCGCAAACAACGTTAAATTGCGTCACATCAATAGAAAGTAGCTTACTTGATGCTTTAAAGAAACCTATAATCAAAGCACATTAACTACAACGATACTGAGGAGACACAATGAAACAACTGAAAATGATGCGCCGTATAGCTGTTGCTATAGGCTTATTGGCATTGAGCGCTTCAACGGCTTTTGCATCCGAGCACGGTACAGAAGCAGAAGCCCAAGAAATGGTTAAAAAGGCCGTCGCGCTGGTGAAATCGGCGGGACCTGAAAAGGCCTACAAAGTATTCACAGAACATCCCGACGGCGCGTTTAAAGAAAAAGATCTCTACGTCTTTGTTTATCAATTCGACGGTACCTGCGTGGCCCAGGGCGCGAATGCAAAGATGATCGGTAAAAACCTGATCGCGATGAAAGACGTGGATGGTAACGCTTTCATTAAAGGGATGATCGATATGGTGAAGGCATCATCAAAAGGATGGTACGGTCCTTACAAGTTCAATAATCCAGCTAATCAGTCTTATGAGCTGAAAAAATCCTACTGCGAACGTGGTGCTGGCGACACGATGGTCTGTGTTGGTACTTATTTCGAGAAATAATACCTGACGTTACCGTCTGATCCCGAAAACTGCTGATGCATATGCTCAGCAGTTTTTTTATTGGGGCGTCGATATGCTCTCGACTGATGGTGGAGCGGGATGCATCAAGATGCAATAATGACGACGAAAAAAAGTGAAACAGATAAAGGCGCTAAAATAGCAACTCATTTGAACTGTTCTGTTTCATCACCATGCCTGCTCATAAAATTCCTGAATCTGTTCTCGTTGTCATTTACACCCCTCAACTCGAGGTCTTATTGTTAGAGCGAGCGGATAAACCGGGCTTCTGGCAATCGGTGACGGGCTCGAAAGATACCCCTGATGAAGATTTGCGCGAAACAGCAATTCGCGAAGTCCAAGAAGAAACAGGTATCGATGCACGTGCGTTTTCATTACATGATTGGCACACATCAAATATCTACGAAATTTATCCCGTATGGCGGCATCGTTATGCGCCGGGTGTGACGCATAATACGGAACATGTCTTTGGTTTATGCGTCAGCTCAACCGTTGACGTTACGTTAGCGCCACGAGAACATCTACAGTATCAGTGGATGCCATGGACTGCGGCTGCGGATAAATGTTTTTCTGCTTCGAATGCCGAAGCGATATTGCAATTACCGAATAGAATTTGAGTCCAATTCACCCCACGGAGGTCGCGTGTGAAACTCAGGATCGCCACCTATAACATGCATAAAGGCGTGAGCGCCTTTGGTCGCGAGGCGCGTATTCACGACATGAAAGAAGCGATTGCAGGGCTCAATGCGGATCTGATTTTTCTGCAAGAAGTACAAGGCCGCCATGACAACCATGCCAAAAGGCACAGCGCTTGGCCCCAAGCAGGACATCATGAGTTTCTCGCGGATGACTCGCATCACGTTGCCTACGGGATGAATGCTGTCTATGAACATGGTCATCACGGTAACGCTTTGCTGAGCCGCTATCCGATCATTTCGCTCGTCAACCATGATGTCTCCGATCACGCTTATGAGCAGCGAGGCATATTGCATGCGGTGGTGCAGATCGATACAGTGGCCGTTCACTGTTTTGTGATTCATCTGGGTTTATTTGCCGCCAGCCGACGCCGTCAGATTCACGCTTTAATCCAGACAATTGTCAGAGACACCCCCCCAGGGGCACCGCTGATTATTGCGGGTGATTTTAATGATTGGAATCAACGCTTGAGTTCTACGCTGTATGAACATCTTGGTGTTGACGAGGCGTTTGATATGGCGGGTCGCCTCGGCAGTACTTCTCCTGCTTCCGGTTCACTCAAGACATTCTTCGCACCATGGCGGCGCTCCCACGCACGGACATTCCCAGCGCAGTTCCCGTGTCTGTGCCTTGATCGCGTTTATCTACGCGGCTTTCAGGTGGAACAAGCCACGGTGCTTCAGCATGCGCCGTGGCGTGCGTTGTCGGATCATGTTCCTATCTTAGTGAACCTAGAGATGCCGCTCGATGCGACGTAATCTATGAAAAAACTTCCCTATTTTGACGGTAATGATGTGCAACTACTGCATTGCGGTGGGGAATTTTTTTCGGCGCTCGTCGCTGAAATCGAGAGCGCTCGTCAGGAGATTTATCTCGAGACGTACTTGTTTTCACACGACCAAACAGCGAATGCCGTACGTGATGCGCTGATCGCAGCCGCTGCCCGCCAGGTGTCTGTTCGCGTCGTCATTGACTGGCTGGGGAGCGGTCGACACCAAGCACAAGCGCTCACGCAGTATTTACAGGCGGGCGGCGTACAGTGTCGTTGTTTTAACCCTTGGTTCACCCGAGGGCTGGCGCGGACACATCGAAAAATTGTGGTGATTGATCAGCGTGTCGCTTTTGTCGGTGGCGTGAATATCATCGATGACTTTATTTCTGACGACGGGTGGGATCATGTATTGCCTTTCCCGCGCTGGGATTTTGCAGTGCAAATCCAAGGGCCACTCGTTGGGCACGTACACCTTGAGGTAGAAGCGCAGTGGCGTAAAACAGGCCGCCTTGGCTTGTTGTCTCGTCTCGCTTTATTACGTGACTTATACACGGCAAGTCCTACTGGAGATGTCCCACTGAGCCGCGCCGCGCTGATCGTTCGTGATAACTTACGTCATCGCGCTAGTATTCAAAAAGCGTATTTATATGCCCTTGGTAATGCCCGTCATCGCGCAATTTTAGTGACACCCTATTTTGCGCCGGGCAGAAAATTCAGACGTGCATTAATTGTAGCGGCATCACGCGGTGTCGAGGTCATTTTGTTGATCGGTGTGGGGCAATTTGTTTTGCAGGACGCCGTTGCACATTCGTATTATCCTAAACTGCTGCGTCGGGGCGTTCGTTTGGTCGAGTACCGGAAAACACAGTTGCACGCTAAGGTGGCAGTGATCGATCAGGATTGGGCAACGGTAGGATCGAGTAATGTGGATGGATTAAGTTTATTCGTTAACCATGAAGCGAACGTCGTGATTGAGGATGAAGCCTTTAGTTTGAAATTAACCTCAGAACTACAACGAGGTATCACAGATGGCGTTGAAGTGCGGCTAGAGGATTACGTGAATAAGCCGTGGTATAAAAGAGCATGGTATGGTTTCGCCTATTTGGTCTATCGTGCGCTCATGCGTTTGGTGACCTTTGGAAGTTATGGTTAAAGCAGATAAGCTCGGTTACCGATTCCTCCCTCATTGTCTACGTTGTTGCCTTATTCGTTAAAGAATCGGATAACGTTGCGTCCATCGTCTTTTGCTTGATACATCGCTTGATCGGCCCATTTCATGATTTGCGACTCGCTGCTATACAGAGCGTGAAACAGAACGGCACCGATACTTGCCGAACAGTGATGTTCGATATACTCGGGGTTTCCATCGTATTGCACAGGTAAAAAGTAAGGCGTACCGACCGCATTGCGAATTTTTTCTGCGATCGTTAGTGCAAGACCTTTCGAAATGGTTTCTTCAGGATGGAGCTCACTGATAATAATCACAAATTCATCGCCGCCAAAACGTGCCACGGTATCAATTTCTCTGACGCAGGATTTTAGCCGGTTAGCTACCTCGATCAACAGTAAATCGCCAACATCGTGACCAAAATTATCGTTGAGTGGTTTGAAGTTGTCTAAATCAATCATGAGCAGTGCCGCATAGTTACCGCTCCGCTTACCGGCGGCAATACTTTGCTCAATACGATCATGCAAGAGACGTCGGTTGGGTAGATTTGTCAGTGGATCATAAAAGGCAAGTCGGTAGACATCGCTTTCCATGCGTTTGCGTTCTGTGATGTCTTTGATCGTGGCAAGATAATAATTCTGATTGCCCTTTTCATCGTTGACGAGTGATAACGTCACGTTAGCAGGAAAGAGATGGCCATTTTTGCGACGTAATGTGACTTCAATCTCTCCTTCGGTGCCTTTTTTCAATTGCTCAAGGAGACTTGCGATATGTTCGTTTTTGTCTGCGGGCCAGTAGGGGAGTCCTGCCCCTCGCGCTAATAATTCAGCGCTGCTAAAACCGGTCATCCGGCAAAGAGCTGGATTGACCTCAAGCACTCTGCCTGTGGGATCAAGTACGGTAAATCCATCCTGCATTGAGTTAATGAGCTTGCGAGTGAAGGTGAGCGCATCATGTAATTCTTCTTGCATCACCTTCAAGGCCGTCACGTTGTCATGCGAGACGATGATGCGGGTCGGATGCATCCCTTTCATTCGGGCAACGCGTGCAATAAACCAGCGGTGCTCATCTTTTGAATGGTATGGGAACTCAATTTCAAAGTAGTCGCGGGTGCCTGATAAGACCTCGACGAGTTTGACGTAAAAAAGACTCGCTTCTGGATTTTTGGCGAGGGGTTCCTGTGTATTTGGGCGGCACAGATCAAGATAACTCGTTTGTTTGATAATGTGCTCTGGATCGCCGCCATTGGCGATGAGGAAATTGAACCAAGCGTTGTTGGCGAGGACGACAATGCCATTTTCGTCCAGAACGCAGACCTGCGCAGTGAGATCGTTGAGAATCGCGTGAACAAACAGGTGGGAGCTTTCGAGCTCTCGTTCCATGTTTTTCCGAACGGTGATATCTGTGACGTAGACCAGCCTGCGCTGCTGATGATCGCTACCGGTAATCATCGCGGATTCACTGATGACATGCACGACTGATCCGTCGTGTCTGACA
The DNA here is from genome assembly GCF_049340215.1 of Undibacterium sp. MH2W. Taxonomy (NCBI): domain Bacteria; kingdom Pseudomonadati; phylum Pseudomonadota; class Betaproteobacteria; order Burkholderiales; family Oxalobacteraceae; genus Undibacterium; species Undibacterium sp. MH2W. The sequence continues at coordinate 768,678 of NZ_JBMPPA010000002.1, forward strand.
ACCTCCCATTCACCTCCCAACGCGGTTTCTGATCGGAGAAAGCGTTGATGTAATTCCAAGATACCCGCTTGTACCTCAGGTTTAAATACCATGGTAAAAGGCTTGCCTTGCATTTGTTCTTGGGTGTAGCCGTAGACATTGCAATACACGTCGTTGACAGCCTCATAGGTGCCATCATAATTAATCACCGCCATCCCGAGCGGGGAGCACTGCATGACCTCGTCAAATGACATGAGAGAGGTGGTGAGTGAGCGATCCCGAACTGCGTTATGTTGCATGTTGACTCCTGACATGGAAGGCGGAGCTAATTGGGGTCTTGCGCTAGCGAAGAGAATGATATTCATTCCCCACTGCTAATTAATATAGCAATGAATTTGTAACAGCGCAGGAATTTTACGCCAAGAATGATTTATTAATAAAGCAATTTTAATTATCTTTAAGATAATTTTAAATCAACATCGACGGAAGCAATCGATATCTCGTGTGCTTCATCGACCTTATTTGGACTGAGAAATCTATTGTTGTTCTTCTTACACACCGTTACATATTGACAGAAGAATGCGATGCCCGACCGTTATTGTTGTCAAAGGCTTGGGCACCGTACCTGTCTCGTGATTTCTCGTCGAGAAGACGATGTTGCATTGCAAAACGAATAATCCGCCACGAATGCGCATCAAAGGCATATTTGCCTTGTATTTGGCTCTTGACTGCAATACATTGCTTCAAAATAGAATGAACGTACGGAAACGATGCAGCTCCCCTTTTGTGTGAGGGCAAGTCATCCGGCTCTTTCAAAGAATCATGCATACAGGATGTAATAACAGTGAGTAAGATGGTGAATCAGGGTAACGGCGCGACATCTACCCGCATTGATAAATGGTTGTGGGCTGCGCGGTTTTTTAAAACAAGAAGCTTGGCGACCCATGCTGTTGATCTGGGGCGCGTATTACAAAATGAACAGCGTGTTAAGCCAGCGCATGATGTGAAACCTGGCGATCTTCTCGATATTCAACATGGTGAACAACGATGGGAAGTACGGGTATTGCGTATTCTTGAAGTGCGCGGCCCTGCTGCGGTTGCGCAGACCATGTATGAAGAAACGCCCGCCAGCCTTGAGAAACGGCAGAAAGCCGCTGACGACAGGAAGTATTTCCGTGAACCTACAGCCCACATACAAGGAAGACCGACAAAACGTGATCGGCGTCAACTTGATGCCACGCGTGATTGAGGCACGTTTTCGGGCGAATGGAACGAATTGGACGGATCCGAGGTACCGCTTTGGCATGCGAAATCACGTCGCTAGGCTGGGGAAGATGAATTCGTTAATGACAAGGAGGCGTTTGACATCAGACAAGGAAACAATCGCAGCAACGTCGTTGATAATATTTCCAATGAGAAAGTATTAGATGGGTTTTTGATCTTCGACATTTCAAAACAAATAGATACTCTCCTCTAATGGGCGAATCTGGTTTGACTTTTAATGCGCCGTAGATAATAGTACGAGCGTTCGATTAATTCACTGATTTACATGATGTTAATGTGAACGTGAAGCATTTCAATATAGACACTGTAATATGAATATGACATCGAAATTCATGCGCAAAGGGGAATTAACCCGTGCAGCAATCCTGGATGTAGCACTTGACGCCGCGAGTCGCGACGGTATTGAAGGTCTCACAATAGGCTTGTTGGCGGACAAAATGAACATGAGCAAGTCCGGCGTGTTTGCCCATTTTGGGTCGCGTGAAGATTTGCAGATCGAAGTGCTGAAGTTGTATCACCATCACTTTGAGCAAGAGGTGTTTTATCCGAGCATGAAAGAAGAACGTGGCTTACCACGTCTGCAGTCGATGTTTGCGCTCTGGATCAAGCGCGTCACAGTCGAAATCGCTTCTGGTTGTATCTATATCAGTGGCGCTGCCGAATATGACGACAGACCAGGACCTATTCGCGATGAACTTGTCGGTATGGTGAAAGCATGGCAGGGAGCATTGCAGCGCGCAGCAAGTCAGGCGATACAGCTCGGGCATTTGCGCCAAGATGTCGATCCAGACCAGATTGTCTATGAAATGTACGGTTTAATTCTGGCTCTGCATCACGATGCACGTTTTCTGCGCAAACCAGGTAGCGTAGACCGCGCACAGGTCGGTTTTGAACGCATGATCGAATGTTATGCGCCGGTCGTCGCCAGATAGGGTGACACCGACGTCAATTAGGAATTTTTGAAACACCTGTTTCCACATTAAGTTTAACTTTGCCGTCAGGAGAAAATCATGGGTCAATATATCGCTCCATTGCGTGATATGCAGTTCGTGTTGCATGAATTATTGAATGTTGAATCGGAACTCAAGCAATTGCCAAAGCATGCTGATACCGATGCTGACATCATCAACCAGATTCTGGAAGAAGGCGGCAAATTTACTTCCGAAGTCTTGTTCCCGTTAAATCACTCTGGTGACCGCGAAGGCTGCCACCATGACAAGGCAAATTTCTCTGTCACAACACCAAAAGGCTTCAAAGAAGCCTACAAACAGTTCGTCGAAGCAGGCTGGCCTGCATTGTCATGCGATCCTGATTTCGGTGGTCAGGGCTTGCCATTGGTCGTCAATAACTCATTCTATGAAATGATGAACTCGGCGAACCAAGCTTGGACCATGTATCCCGGCTTGTCCCATGGTGCGTACGAATGTATCCACGAACACGGCACACCAGAGCAAAAAGCACTGTACCTGCCAAAACTGATCACTGGCGAATGGACAGGAACGATGTGCCTGACCGAGCCACACTGTGGTACCGATCTGGGTCTGTTGCGTTCTAAAGCAGAGCCGCAAGCTGACGGTTCCTACAAAATCACTGGCGCGAAGATTTTCATTTCCGCTGGTGAGCACGATATGGTCGACAATATTGTCCATCTGGTGCTGGCACGTTTGCCAGGTGCGCCAGAAGGTTCAAAAGGTATTTCACTGTTTATCGTACCAAAATTCTTGCCTGACGCCGACGGCAATCCAGGTGTACGTAACCCGATTTTCTGCGGCGCGATTGAAGAAAAAATGGGTATCCATGGCAACTCCACTTGCCAAATGAACCTCGATGGCGCAACTGGCTGGTTGATCGGCAGCCCGAACAAAGGCTTGCAAGCCATGTTCGTGATGATGAATGCTGCCCGCCTTGGTGTCGGTATGCAAAGTCTTGGTTTGACCGAAGTTGCTTACCAAAACGCGTTAGTCTACGCAAAAGACCGTATCCAGATGCGTAGCCTGTCTGGTCCTAAAGCACCAGAAAAAGCAGCGGATCCGATCATTGTTCACGCTGACGTACGTCGTATGTTGTTGACGGCAAAAGCATACGCTGAGGGCGCACGTGCATTCTGCTCCTACGTTGCTTTGCAACTGGATAAAGAGCTGAACCACCCAGACGAAGAAGTGCGTAAAGACTGTGCTGATGAAGTTGCTTTGCTCACACCAATCATCAAAGCCTTTATCACTGATAACGCATGGGTTGCTACTTCAGAGTGCTTGCAAGTCTACGGTGGCCACGGCTTTATCGCTGAATGGGGCATGGAACAGTATGTTCGCGATGCACGTATCAACATGATCTACGAAGGTACAAACACAATCCAATCTCTGGATTTGTTGGGTCGTAAGATTTTGATGGACAACGGTGCAAAACTGCGTAAATTCGGCGCGAAAGTACAAGCGTTTGTTGAAGCAAATGGCACGAACGAAGCGATGTCTGAATTCGTCACACCATTGGCTGAATTGGGCGACAAAGTAACCAAGCTGACGATGGAAATTGGTATGAAAGCATTCCAGAATCCAGATGAAGTTGGTGCAGCAGCGGTACCTTACCTGCGCGTCGTTGGTCATTTGGTTTATAGCTACTTCTTCGCACAAATGGCGAAGATTGCTCTTGAAAAAGAAGCATCTGGCGATACGTTCTACAAGGCTAAATTAGCCACAATACGTTTCTACTTTGGCCGTTTATACCCAGAAACAGCGATGCTGATCCGTCAGGCACGCTCTGGTGCAGCAAACGTGCTTTCACTCGAAGCTGATTTGTTCTGATGTAAGTCAACGTAGGATGCCTTAGCGCATCTTCACTCTCTGACCACCGTGTGACAGATCGTGTTACGCGGTGGTCAGAGGCTAATACAAGGAAAAGCCATGACCAATTTCATCGTAAAAAAAGTTGCCGTTCTCGGCGCGGGTGTGATGGGTGCGCAAATTGCAGCGCACTGCATCAACGCAAAAGTACCTGTTGTTTTATTTGATCTGCCAGCAAAAGAAGGCCCAAAAAACGGCATCGTTCTGCGCGCGATTGAAAACCTGAAAAAACTCAATCCAGCACCGCTGGGTAACAAAGACGACGCAGCGCTGATTGAAGTTGCGAACTACGAAGACAACCTCGACGTGCTCGCTGGTTGCGATCTGATCATTGAAGCCATTGCAGAGCGCATGGACTGGAAACATGATCTGTACAAAAAAGTCGCCCCGCACATTGCGCCAAACGCGATTTTTGCATCGAACACATCTGGTTTGTCCATCACTGCCTTGTCTGAAGGTTTTGATGCAGAATTGAAGGCACGTTTCTGTGGCGTTCACTTCTTCAACCCACCACGCTACATGCATCTGGTTGAGTTGATCCCGACAGTAGCAACACGTCCAGAAATCATCGACCAGCTCGAAGGCTTCCTGACGACCTCCCTCGGTAAAGGTGTGGTGCGTGCGAAAGATACACCAAACTTCATCGCTAACCGCGTTGGTATTTTCGGCATGCTGGCAACAATCCATGAAGCCGAGAAATTCGGTTTGACCGTGGATGTCGTGGATGATCTGACTGGTAAAAAACTGGGTCGTGCTTCTTCTGGTACTTTCCGTACAGCAGACGTCGTTGGTCTCGACACAATGGGTCACGTGATCAAAACGATGCAAGATAATCTGGCAGATGATCCGTTCTTCGCTGTCTACAAAACACCTGAAGTTTTAGCAAAGCTGGTGGCAGCAGGCGCATTGGGTTCTAAAACTGGTGCTGGTTTCTACAAAAAAGTAGGTAAAGACATTCAACGTCTGGACTTCGCAACAGCACAATACGTCAATGGCGGCGCAAAAGCCGACGACGTGGTTGCGCGTATGCTGAAAGAAAAAGATCCAGTCAAGAAAATGAAAACCTTGCGTGAATCGACGCACGTTCAAGCGCAATTCTTATGGGCGATCTTCCGTGATGCGTTCCATTACATCGCTGTGCACGGCGCAACGATTGCTGATAACGCACGTGACATCGATTTTGCGATGCGCTGGGGCTTCGGCTGGAACGTCGGTCCATTCGAAACATGGCAAGCGTCTGGTTGGGCAGAAGTTGCTAAGTGGGTAAAAGAAGATATCGATGCTGGTAAAGCACTGTGCAATGCACCGTTGCCAAGCTGGGTATTTGAAGGCCCTGTTGCTGAACACGGCGGCGTTCATACATCCGCAGGTTCTTGGTCTGCAAGCCAATCGACATTCGTTCCACGTTCGACCCTGGCTGTCTACGACCGTCAAGCGTTCCGTGCGCCAGTACTAGGTACAGGTGCAGCAACAGGTGCAAACGCTGGCACAACCTTCTTCGAAGATGAGTCTGTTCGTATTTGGCATCAAGGCACTGAAGCACAACGTGATGACGTGTTGATCTTGTCACTGAAAACGAAGATGCACGTGATTGGCCCTGGCGTCATCGAAGGCATGGAAAAAGCGATTGCTGAAGCTGAGAAAAACTACAAAGGTCTGGTCATCTGGAGTGCAGATGCAGCTGATGGCGGTGCTTTCTCTGCAGGTGCTGACTTGCAAGCAATGTTGCCATTGTTCATGTCTGGTGGCGTTAAAGCAATCGAACCTGCAATTTCACGTTTGCAGAATGCACACCAAGCATTGAAATACGCGAACATCCCAGTCGTCGCGGCGGTTTCCGGCTTGGCGTTGGGCGGTGGTTGCGAATTGTTGATGCACGCAGCAAAACGCGTCGCATCGATCGAATCTTACATTGGTCTGGTGGAAGTGGGTGTCGGTCTGGTTCCTGGCGGCGGTGGCTTGAAAGAAGCGGCAGTCCGCGCTGCAGCCGATGCTAAGGGTACTGATTTGTTGCAGTTCCTGAAAAACTACTTCATGAACGCCGCGACAGCAGCTGTTTCTAAGTCTGCACTTGAAGCGAAGAAGATGGGTTACCTGTCTGAGAGCGATGTGATTGTGTTCAACCCTTACGAATTGTTGCATGTTGCTAAAGTAGAAGCGCGCGCGATGTTTGATGCTGGCTATCGTGCACCAATGAAGAAACTGGTTCCTGTGACCGGTCGTCATGGTATTGCAACAATCGCTGCACAATTGATCAACATGCGTGACGGTGGTTTCATCTCTGCACATGACTACAAACTCGGCAAAATGATTGCAGAAGTTGTTTGCGGTGGCGATATCGACAACGGTAGCCTGGTCAGCGAACAATGGTTGCTCGACATGGAGCGTAAGGCGTTTATGGAATTGCTGAACCATCCAAAAACACAAGAGCGCATTATGGGCATGATGCAAACTGGCAAGCCAGTACGTAACTAATCGGAGTACATAACATGACTAAACAACTTCAAGACGCGTATATCGTCTCTGCTACCCGTACACCGATCGGTAAGTCTGGTCGCGGTATGTTCCGTAATACACGCCCAGATGATTTGCTGGTGCGTGTCATTCAATCCGCCATGGCTCAGGTACCAAACCTCGATCCTAAGTTGGTGGAAGACGCGATTATCGGTTGCTCCTTCCCTGAAGGCGCACAAGGTCTGAACCTGGCACGGATGGGTGTGTTGCTGGCAGGTTTGCCAAACACAATCGGTGGCGTAACGATTAACCGTTACTGCGCTTCTGGTATCACTGCCGTGGCGATGGCTGCTGACCGTATCCGCGTTGGTCAGGCTGACGTGATGATCGCTGGTGGCGTGGAATCGATGTCGATGGTACCAATGATGGGTAACAACCCATCCATGAACATGGCCATCCTCAAAGACGAAAACGTTGGTATGGCGTATGGCATGGGCTTAACCGCTGAAAAAGTAGCGCAACAATGGAAAGTTTCCCGTGAAGCGCAGGATGCCTTTGCTCTGCAATCACACCAACGCGCTATCGCTGCACAAAATGCAGGTTATTTCGATGCAGAGACAACATCGGTGGATATCATCGATCGCGTACCTAATTTATTGACCGGCGAAATCGAACTGAAAACACGCACAGTGACACGTGACGAAGGTGCACGTCCAGATACTTCCTTAGAAGGTTTGGCAAAACTGAAAGCTGTTTTTGCTGCGAAGGGTAGTGTCACTGCTGGTAACAGCTCGCAAACCTCCGATGGCGCCGGTGCTTTGATTCTGGTCAGCGAAAAAATCCTGAAGCAATTCAACCTGACACCATTAGCACGTTTTGCATCCTTTGCAGTGCGTGGCGTTCCACCAGAAATCATGGGTATCGGCCCGAAAGAAGCGATTCCAGCGGCATGCCGTGCAGCAGGCATCACGCAAGATCAGATCGACTGGTTCGAACTGAACGAAGCGTTTGCAGCGCAGTCGTTGGCAGTGGTGCAGGACTTGGGTCTCGACCCAGCAAAAGTCAATCCAATGGGCGGCGCGATCGCTTTGGGTCATCCACTGGGTGCTACTGGCGCGATCCGTTCTGCAACAACGATCCATGCTTTACATCGCAATAACCTGAAATACGGTATGGTCACCATGTGTGTTGGTACCGGTATGGGCGCTGCAGGTATTTTCGAGCGCATGTAATTCGTTTAGGGATTAAACCGTTCTATCCACTAAAAACCGCACAAGCTCTTTGTGCGGTTTTTTTTACAAATCAGCCCCAACACAGGTCGCCGAGCGAGGCTACAATTGGGGCTGTTTTCAGAATCAGCCTCAACCATAAGAAAAGAGACAACCATGACAGATATCCTGACCCACAAAGAAAACGGTGTTCTGACGATCAGCTTTAATCGTCCTGAAAAAAAGAATGCGATTACCGCAGCCATGTACCAGACTATGGCTGATGCCTTGCGTGATGCCGAAACGGATACGGCGGTGCGAGCAATTCTGATCACTGGCAAGCCTGAAATTTTTACTGCGGGCAATGATCTTGAAGATTTCATGAAAAACGCAGGTAGCCTCGCAAAATCGGATAGCGTTCCACCCGTGTATCAGTTTATGCAGGCGCTGAATGATGCAGGCAAACCGGTTATCGCCGCTGTGTCAGGCGCTGCTGTTGGCATTGGTACGACCTTGCTGATGCATTGTGATCTGATTTATCTGGCAGACAATGCAAAATTGTCGATGCCATTCACGCAATTAGGTTTGTGCCCAGAGTTTGCGTCGAGCCTCGTGTTCCAGCAAATCGTTGGTTACCAACGCGCTGCCGAAAAACTGATGCTTGGTGAGGCATTCAGCGCGCAAGAAGCGTTTGAGATGGGCTTCGTCAATAAAGTGTTACCGCTGGCTGATTTGTTGCCGTACGCGCAGCAAGTGGCCGCAAAATTGGTGGCATTGCCTGCTGCTTCGATCCGCACGACAAAACGCCTGATGAAAGGGGCGCAACCTCAGGCGATCGTTGCAAAAATGGCCGAGGAAAATCAACACTTTGCCGCCATGCTCAATGCTCCTGAAGCGAGAGAAGCCTTTATGGCCTTCTTCCAGAAGCGGAAGCCGGACTTCAGTCAATTTAATTGAGGTGGCGTTTGCGATCACCTTGTAGCGATGCCGAGTCATTGTGTTGCTCCAACGTGAAATAGCAATGGGGACCGAAGCAAGGCTGTAAGCAAGACAGCAATCGCATCGGTACGCGAAACAACACATGAAACGAGATAAAGGTCGACAAGCTGTCGGCCTTTTTTTATGATGTTATAAAAATAGCTATTTCATTAAAATTTTTATATATCAAATAGCGTTATCGTTGAAATGTAAACTTACTTGCTTTCCTGCCGCATGTAAGTGCCCCAAAAACAGTTGCTTTGACATTCACTATGATCCTTTACTCACCACGTTGTGTGACGCTGCAGCGCCTGATCAGGCTGCTATTGGCAGCCACGTTATTTCTGACAATGTCTGCTTGGTCCGGCACGCTGCCCGACGCCGAATTGTTTTTCAAAAATGCGAATTTTAGTGGTGCGAAACTATCGCCCAATGCCAAATTTGTCGCCATCCGAATTCCTAATAAAGAGCATCGTGCATCGTTGGTTGTTCTCGATCTAGCGACCATGACACCACAAACCGTCGCCTCGTTTGAAGTGGCGGATGTCGTGATGTTTCAGTGGATTAACGATGAACGTTTGATCCTCAATGCGGGGGATCTACAGGCTGCACAAGCCGATATCAATGACGCACCCGGACTCTATGCTGTCAATCGCGATGGCACCGAATTCAGACAATTGGTGGAAAGAAATGTCGAATATTTAAAATCGGGCTTAGAAGCCAATATTCTGCCATGGAACAATTTTTTTATTGCGGCAAAACAGAACCAAACCGGCAATGACGTCTTTATCGGACAAATTGAAGGATACGGGAAAAATGTTGATCAGTTTTGGCAAGTAAAAACACTCAATACACGTAATGGACGCACGGTGACACTGGATGCGCCTGCATATGCCAATGAGTGGTTTTTTGATAAAGAGGGGACGCTTCGCGTTGTGGTGATTCGTCAAGGACGGATGCGTACTGTGCAATATAGCGATCCATCGACGGGACAGTGGCGCAAACTTGCTGAATTTGATTTTCTGAGCAAGGATGCGTTTGAACCGATCACCTTGGGACCGGATAATGTCTTGTATGTTGCCTCGAATAATGGGAAAGACAAGACGGCGATCTATCGCTTTGATCTCGAACACAATCGTCTACTTCCAGATGCGGTCGTTTCCTCTGCTAAGTATGATATTGATGGAGGACTTCTGTTCAATCAGGATCGATTAGTTGGTGTGCGGTACGAGGTCGATGGCGAAGTAACACAATGGTTTGATCCGGAGATGGCGGCACTGCAAAAAACAATTGATCGCTTGTTACCGTCGACGACCAACCGAATTGACTTTGGCATTCGCGCTGAAACACCTTACGTCGTGATTGATGCATTTTCGGATGTGTTGCCACACACCTTCCTTCTCTTCAATAAAGAGACGAAAAAAATTTCGCGACTGGGCGCTTCTCATCCTGATATCGAGTCGAAAAAAATGTCGAAAATGGATTTAGTGCACGTGACAGCGCGGGATGGCATGGATATTCCCACTTACGTCACCATCCCCAATGGCTCTAGCGGAAAAAATTTGCCCATGGTGGTCTTAGTGCATGGCGGTCCATGGGTGCGCGGTGGTTTTTGGCAGTGGGAGCCCGAGGTTCAGTTTTTGGCATCGCGTGGCTACGTGGTGCTACAGCCCGAATTCCGTGGAAGTGTCGGTTATGGATATCAGCACTTTCATGCGGGATGGAAGCAATGGGGACGGGCAATGCAAGATGACGTTGCAGATGCGGCAAAATGGGCGATAGCGTCGGGTATTGCAGATCCTCAACGTATCTGCATCGCTGGTGCAAGTTATGGCGGATATGCGACGTTGATGGGATTGGTTAATAACCCCGATATTTTTCGCTGTGGCATTGACTGGGTCGGCGTGACTGATATCGACTTGTTATACTCCGTCAAATGGAGCGACACCAATGACGTTCAGAAAAAATATGGAATGCCAGTCATGATTGGTGACCCAGTGAAAGAAGCAGAGCAGCTCAAGGCGGTGTCCCCCTTGGTGCAGGCTGCTCGCATTAAGCAGCCGCTCTTGCTGGCGTATGGCGGTGTTGATGAACGCGTTCCCGAAATACACGGTGAAAAATTATATAAAGCAGTCAAAGTAGGTAATCCAGACGTTGAATGGGTGTCGTACTCTGACGAGGGACATGGATGGCGACTTTTAAAAAATAAAGTCGACTTCTGGACGCGTGTTGAAAAATTCCTAGATAGAAACATTGGCCAACATTGATCTGCCATTGTTATATGGCAAAACAAGAACTGGCGGGTTGAATCTGGTGACTGACTCTGCTGGACTAATAAGCGACTCGTTTTCCGATGAAAACAAAAATAAAAATACAGGTACCTCTATCCAAGCCACGTAATCCGCTGGCCTTAGCGGCACGAATGCGCAACGCGGGGGCGCATGAGGCACCGCATCCGCAGCGCACTGCACGCAGAAAGGCCCGTCAGAGCTTACGATTGCAGGGATTGCGTGATCGAGAAGAGGACGACTCGACGAGCAGTGATTAAAGATTTCTGGAATGAAAGTTTGTGAACATTTTTTTAAATAGATGTTGAATTTTCTAGCTTTTTGAATAATACTAAGTCTCAGGAGATGCGTTTAGTGCTGAGTGACAGTAGTGCCTTTGCTGTGAGTGGCGGTTTCAACGATGGCGAAGAAAGTCATCGAATTCATCAGCGTTGATGTGCTTTCGCACTGAATGTCAAAGTTAGGTAAATCAATAAAAGCCAAATGGGTTCACGCCTGATGCAACAGAGACTGAATCTGGTGTGTCTGCATCACATTAGCGTGTGCTCATGATGGTGTGGCGAGGAGTATGGTCTTCTCGTCAGATACGCTTCATTTCCAAAGGCAGGTCATTATGGCTTCCGTCACGTTTGATGCTTCACATCCTCGTCAGATCAAAATTCGCTGGAACGATTTTGAACATGGTTTTGTGATTAATGGACAAAATCTCGGGCGACATGGTGAGGCAATCGCCATACATTTTTTTCGTTTTTCATCGAGCTGGTTTTCTCGTGGCAGTGACATCACAGAACAACATCAGCGACTATTCATTGGTCCCGCCAATGAGCGTGCAGCGATTCGCTATGCGATTCGTAAAGACCCGCAACATCCAGAGTGCTTATTGATGGAGGGTGAATTTTCTGTCACAGGAATCGATCAAGTGGTGATGCAGCCAGACCTGAATAGTGACGTGACGCCAGAGTACGGTGATGGGGAGATTTCCGGCGAGTTCATCGCGCCATTTCTCTTGGGGCATTGGCTTGTCGCGTTTTCAGAAACGAAAAAGCCGCAGTTGGTCGTGTCATCTCCATCGGTCCCTCTCGTGTCTGGACCGGCGATCATCTAGTGTTTCGTGTGCACCAATTATCGAAAAAAAGCACCTCGTGAGGTGCTTTTTTTTGGGGAGTTGACCACCAACAGCAGAGGTTTATTTTCCCGCTGCTTTTGCTTGATCTCGGATCGTGGCGAGACTAGCGCCAGGTGTGATGAGATTGCCGTCGTAGCGCAATTCAATTAACGCAGGAAGTTGCTTCTCACGGCTGAAGGTGAGCGCGCGCGCAAGTGCTGGCGCAAATTCGGCTGTTGTGAGAACAATTTCACCACTGCCGCCATACGCCCGCGCTAAGGCGGCGAAGTCTGGATTATGTAATTCAGTACCAGAAACACGTGCAGGAAATTCGCGTTCTTGATGCATACGAATGGTGCCATACATCCCATTATTGAAAACCAGTATCACGACACCCGCTTGATATTGCACTGCAGTCGCTAACTCTTGACCATTCATGAGGTATTCGCCATCCCCCGCGAAGGTAATGACGGTGCGTTGTGGATCGATGATTTTTGCAGCGATACCTGAAGGTACGCTGTATCCCATCGCGCCGGAAGTAGGGGCGAGTTGGGTACGGAATCCACCGTAACGGAAATAACGATGTGCCCAAGTCGCATAATTGCCAGCACCATTCGTAATAATCGTGTCCGGTGGGGTCTGGAGCATGAGGTCTTGCACGACCTGCCATAAATTGAGGGGGGCGTTCTCCTGCGCGAAAATAGCAGGCTCGGTTTGCCACGCTAACAGCTCTGCTTTTGCTTCTTGGACTGTGTGTGCCCATTGTGCAGAGGCATCGAGTGCCTCCATGTCAGCAAGTGCTTCAGCAATTTCCTTCATGCCACTGTTGATCATGAGATCGGCTTGGTAGACGCGTCCCAGTTCTAGTGCGTCGCTATGGATGTGAATCAGCTTCTGTTGTGGAATAGGTGCATGAAGCACGGTATATCCGCCCGTTGTCATCTCACCTAAACGTGGTCCGATAGCAATCACCAAGTCAGCGTCTTTGATCCGTTGTGCGAGTTTTGGGTTGATACCGATACCCACATCACCAATATAGTTGGGATGTTGGTTATCGATCAAATCTTGGAACCGGAATGCGCACGCCAATGGCAACTGGTTACTACTGGCAAAGTCACGGATGTTATCTGATGCAGCTTTATCCCATCCACTGCCACCAATCAACAAGATAGGTCGTTTTGCTTCACCCAGCATTTGGCGAAACCGCGCTAATTGCTGCGGCGATGCTGATGCTTGCACGGGGGTATAGCAGCGCGTATCGGGTACATCAGCGACTTGTGCCAACATATCTTCTGGTAACGCCAGTACAACGGGGCCGGGGCGACCGCTGGTTGCAATTTGAAAGGCACGTGCAATGTACTCTGGAACACGATCTGCGCGATCAATTTGAGCCACCCACTTCGCCATTTGTCCAAACATACGTCGATAATCGATTTCCTGAAACGCTTCACGTTCAACAAAATCATTGCCGACTTGTCCGATAAAGAGAATCATTGGCGTGGAATCTTGGTAGGCCGTATGCACACCGATTGAGGCATTCGTTGCGCCCGGTCCGCGTGTCACGAAACAAATCCCTGGCTTGCCGGTCATTTTCCCGTAAGCATCTGCCATGAATGCGGCGCCACCTTCTTGGCGGTTGATGATGAAGCGAATAGGGCTATCGTGCAGCGCATCCAACACAGGGAGGTAGCTTTCCCCTGGCACACCAAAAATAGTATCTACACCATGGACTTGCAATGCATCGACGATGAGCTGACCGCCTGAACGAGAATTCGACATGATAGAAATGAGGAGCAAGGAAAAGCAGTAAGCTACCAGAAACCTTACAAAATTTGCAGTGGTTCTGACGGAAAACGCGGAAATCTGTCGTTCTGAGTGCGCTTTGATACAGGGTAAGTGGGTACTGACTGTCACTGGACTTACGCATTCTGAGGTAGAATAGAGGGTGAAGCAGGCCAGACAATCGCTGGTTGCCATGGCAACATGGTGACGGGAGGAAGGTCCGGACTCCATAGAGCAGGGTGACGGCTAACGGCCGTACGTTGAAAGCCAAGGCGCGAGCTGAGGTATAAGGCGAGGAATAGGGCCACAGAGACGAGTCTTTGGGGACGTAGTAGGGCGCAAGCTCATGCTAAACCACAAAGGGTGAAACGCGGTAACCTCCACCCGGAGCAATTTCAAATAGGCACGCGTTGAGGCGGCTCGCGGAGCGTGCGGGTAGAAAGCTTGAGCGGCGGAGTAATCCGTCGCCTAGAGGAATGATTGTCATAGCAAAGGGTCGCAATACCTGATGCCGTAACAAAATCCGGCCTATCGGCCTGCTTCAATTTATTCTTTCGACGACAGCCAAGATTTTCCTCGCTGCCGTTATCATCCATGGTCAGCCGTGCCAGTATGCGTTGATCAGGAAACCTGTTATTCAGGCGAACCTTAGTTAGTCTCTCCCCCGTGCCCGGTGCCTCGTGTCGATAGTTTTCCAATTGATATCGTCTGTTTTCTGAATTGCTCTTCGCCGCACTGGGCATGCCGTTGTAATTTTCGATTGTAAAACAGATATTTTTAATGCAGCCTATGTCGCTTGTAGGAAGGCTTCATGGTACTGTAGACGCATCGAAAAATCCGCGTTTTACCATACAAACGACTCGGGGGTTTTCAAAAAACGATGGCGATGCAGTTTTCTGAAATTCTGGTGTTAAACTAGTATCACTATCGGTGTAAATCGATTTTGATCCGTTTCCTGATTTCTCCGGATGACGTCAGGAGTCATGACAACCCCACACATCTAAATATTGCAGGCGCATGGAGAATCAGGGCATAAAAAAACAGCGTGAAGTGCCACTCACGGTCGTTGTCATCTGTGTGTGCCTGATCGTCGCGGCAATCGTAACGCAGAGCTGGTGGTCTATCCGGGAGGATAAAACCCTCACTCTTGCCGATGCACAGCAGCACAGCTATTTTACGGTGAGGATTCTGGAAGAGCATGCCAGTCGTGCTTTTAGCGAGGCGACCCGGGCATTGGATGTCACTGCGAACGAAATTCGTGTACTTCAGGTAGAGTCCTCTTCGCATGACGCTGAAGTGCAGAAAATCGTCTCCAGTCAATACCACGAATCGCAATTTATTTATTCTTTGTCTTTTTTCGACAATCTGGGCGTGCGTCGGTTTTCAAATCGTCCTTTCCAGGATTTGTCCAATAACGGTAAACCACTGAGCCACATTGAGGGCTTGGTCAAGCGTCCTGCTTTTTCTGATTTAGTCATTGGTACATCGCGCAAATTAACCGAAGCGGATCAATGGATATTGCCCATCGCACGGCACGTCTATGATCAGCAAGGGAAGGCGCTTGGTATTCTTGAAGTGGATATCCGGCTTGCCTATTTCCAAGATTTCTATGAAATTGTTGCCCGAGGCAGCGCGGCAGGCATCTCGGTGCACGACCAACATGGCAATATCCTTGCGAGAGCACCATTTGATCCGATTTTCCTTGAGCGGCCGTTAGTGCAGTCTGAACTGCTATCCGCCTTTGCTGAGGTGTCAAGTGAAGGTTCACTCGTTGGTGGTTCACTGATTAATGGCAGTGGAGAATATCTTTACACTTACCGGAAAATAACCG
Source organism: Undibacterium sp. MH2W (assembly GCF_049340215.1). Taxonomy (NCBI): domain Bacteria; kingdom Pseudomonadati; phylum Pseudomonadota; class Betaproteobacteria; order Burkholderiales; family Oxalobacteraceae; genus Undibacterium; species Undibacterium sp. MH2W. The sequence goes on from NZ_JBMPPA010000002.1 coordinate 784,427, forward strand.
GCGCACCACTGACGCTTGTCTATGAAAGGAACATGGACAGTATCCTGCTTGATTGGAATAAACGGTTATACCAGCGGATCATGTTCACCTCTTTAACGGTGGCATTCATTCTGGTTCTGGCATTGATTCTCATGTGGCAGTTGAAGCGTTTGCAGGTCTCACGGGCGAAATTTATTGCCAGCGAAGATCGCTATCGGATTCTATTCACTGGCGCCCAAGATGCCATCATGATTATTAGCAAATCGCACCAGTACGTCGATTGTAATCATGCTGCAGTGGCATTACTGGGGGTGCAATCGGAAGCCGATGTCATTGGAAAGAAGGTAGGGAGTTTTTCTTCAGCGGTGCAATCCGTAGACGGTTTTGAGTCTACTGACAAGGAAACCCTTATTGCTTCACTGATTGATTTAGCTTTTAGTGGTAAAGCGCAGTGTTTTGAATGGCGGTTGATTAAAAATGGCGCACCGTTTTACAGTGAAGTTTCTCTCAGTCCCGTTGAGATTGATGGAGAGATTCTGCTCTTTTGCGTGGAGCGTGATATTAACGCTCGCAAATACACTGAGCGTCTTCTAGAGGGGCAAAATCGTCTCTTGCAATTTATTGGCGCCAATGAAGATCCTGTTTATATCCTCAATGCCGTGTGTGATTTCGTCAATGAAATGCGTCCTAGCTGGTGCGTTGGCTTGCAACTATTGTCGGATGACCAGCGTACGTTCTCGCAAGGTATTGGGCAGCAATTTCCGGAGATTTTGGTCTCGCAGATGGAGAATATGCCGGTAACGCACGGTAACGGTATCTGGAGTGATGCCGTACTGATCGCGTGCCCGGTACAAATTGAAAATTTACAGCAGGCCCCTTGCATGCAGTTCGTGAATGGACTGGAAGATCTGTCTGAATTTGAATCAAGCATGGCATGGCCTCTGATGGATAAGCACGGCCAAGTGCTTGGTAGTTTCACGGTGCTTTTCCCTGATGTGCCGACCATGACGGAAGAAGACATGGGTTTGATCGGCATTATGATTGAAATTGCCACGATTGCAATCGAGGGCCGTCGCTCAGAGAAAAAGATCTTACAACTCGCGCATTACGATGAGCTAACAGGTTTGCCGAATCGCTTCCTGTATAACCAGCATCTTGCCAAAGCCCTCTCTCTCGCGGAACGTAACCGTACGCGATTGGCGGTGTTATTCCTTGATCTGGATCGCTTCAAAAACATCAATGACACTTTTGGTCATGATGAAGGCGATAAGGTCTTAAGGAGTGTTTCTCAACGCTTCCGCCATACACTGCGTGAGTCTGATATCGTCGCCCGAGTTGGTGGGGATGAATTTATCTTATTGATTGACCAGTTTAATGAACCGCGTGATCTGGGAGATATCGCCGATAAATTATTGTTTGAAGCGTCACAGCCCTTCGAAATTTATGGTCAGGAATGCCAACTCAGCGCAAGTATTGGGATCGCGACATTCCCAACCGACGGTAGGGATGCGCAAACCTTGCTGAAAAACGCAGATATCGCGATGTACCGCGCCAAGAACAAAGGTAAAGATAATTTCCAATTTTATGCGTCTGAAATGAATACGCATACCGTTGAGCGTCTGGCGTTTGAAGCGCGCTTGCGCAAAGCCCTCGAACGTCGGGAATTCGTGGTCTATTATCAGCCCAAGGTGTCCGTGTCGACGGGATTGATCGTTGGTGCAGAAGCGTTGGTGCGTTGGAATCATCCGGAGCGCGGTATTTTGTACCCTAATGATTTCATTATGCTAGCAGAGGAGGCGGGCTTGATTCCGCGTCTCGGTATGCTGGTATTGGACGTTGCTTGCCGCGATGTCCTCACGTTCCGCCAGCTAGATCATCGTTTTGGGCGGATCGCCATTAACCTCTCTGGATCGCAGTTCAATGATCATCAATTGCTCGATGAGGTGAAAAGTGTTGTGGAATTCTGGCGGGTGCCTGCCAATGCCATTGAGTTTGAGATCACGGAAAGTATGGTGATGCATAACCGTGAGCAAGCGATTATCTTGATGGATGGGTTTAAAGAGGCCGGCTTTACCTTGTCTATTGACGATTTTGGTACTGGTTATTCATCGCTCGCTTATCTCAAGCGATTCCCCGTCGATAGTGTGAAGGTTGACCGTTCCTTTATTAAGGACATTCCAACAGACCCGAACGACACCGCCATTGTGCTAGCGATCGTTGCGATGGCACACACTCTGGGACTAAAAGTGATTGCCGAAGGCGTTGATGCCGAGACGCAACTCGATACCTTGCGTGATTTTAAATGTGATGAATACCAAGGTTTCTATTACAGCAAGGCGATTTCAGCCAAGGATTTCCAACATTTGCTGCAAAAACAGGCAAAACTTGACATGGTGACTTAGTTTTTGTTGTTGAAAGCTTATTAAAGTTAAGTAGGTACTCACTTGGTCTACGCGATTGATTCTTCATCCACGCTTATTTTGTCCTGTGGTAATGGGGCGAATGTAAGTGTCGGCATCATGTTTCTATGATCGTCTAATTTCTAGTATTTTTCATTTTTCTTGGCCGTTATTTTTGATCACGTACATCACTGTATGTGACAAGCTACTTTCAGAATATTTCGTAAGTTATTAATTTATTGGACTATTTCAAAAAAGTGCTTTCGAGGTAATTACGCTAAGTCATTGACTTCATTAAAGAAATTCAAAATTTGCGTTGTAATTTTACTTGACCACGTTCAAGTCATCCTCTAAAGTGGGAATCAGTGTGAAAAAGTGTATTTTTGTGGGATAAATTCCCTGCAAAATGTTTTTTTTCACCAGACTTCTTATATCAATCAAAGTCCAGGTCAAAGGTACAAGCGTGTTTCAGGGTCCATCCGCACTCAATCTCGATGCGAAAGGCAGAATGTCTATTCCTGCCCGTTATCGTGATGCCCTGAGCGAGCAATATCAGGGACACGTTACCCTGACCCGCCATCCAGACGGATGTCTTCTTTTATTTCCACGACCCACTTGGGAAGCGCATCGCGAACAAATCGCCGCGTGGCCTATTCAGGCACGCGACTGGAAACGTATCTTTCTCGGTAATGCCTTTGATGTTGACCTCGATAGCGCTGGGCGTATTTTGATCGCGCCTGAGTTGCGTAACGCTGTCGGTATCGAGCGCGACATCATGATGCTGGGCATGGGCAGTCATTTTGAGATCTGGGATGCCGCACGTTTGGCCGAAAACGAGGCGAACGCCAAAGCGGCGGGCGCACCTGACGTATTAAACAATTTTTCTTTCTGATCGCGAGAAATGACGAACCAAGCTGCGACAGAATTTACGCACAAGACCGTGCTTTTGCATGAGGCAGTCGACGCCTTGGATATGCACGGTGAGCGTGCCAATGGTACTTACATTGATGGTACCTTTGGGCGCGGCGGCCATAGCCGCCTTATTTTGCAGCAATTAGGGCCGCATGGCAGACTGATTGCATTTGACAAGGACACGCAGGCGATCGCCAATGCGTCTCAGATTAATGATCCTCGTTTTCATATCGTTCACGATAGTTTCGCCACCATGACCGACGCGTTACAGACGCTGGGTGTGACGCAAGTGGACGGTATTTTGATGGATCTCGGTATTTCATCACCCCAAGTCGACGACGCGAGTCGTGGTTTTAGTTTCCGTGCTGATGGTCCTTTGGACATGCGCATGGACACCACGCGGGGTATCTCCGCGGCTGAATGGTTGGCGAGCGAAGATGAAGAAAAAATTAGGGAGGTTATAAAAAATTATGGGGAAGAACGGTTTGCTTTTCAGATTGCAAAGGCGATTGTTGCTCGCCGGCAGACGGATGCCATTACTGGAACCCGACAGCTTGCAGAACTCGTCGCACACGCCGTCAAAACTCGCGAGAAGGGTAAGGACCCGGCAACTCGCACCTTTCAGGCTATACGGATTTTCGTCAATAAAGAGCTTGAAGATCTCGAGATAGGTCTCGATGCCGCGTTTTCAGCGTTGGCACCGATGGGGCGCATGTCAGTGATTAGTTTTCACTCGCTCGAAGACCGCATCGTCAAACAATTTTTTGCGTCGAAAGTCAAGGTAGCGCAACCAGATCGGCGTCTGCCGATTCGTCATCTTGATTTGCCGCAGCCGAAAATGCGTCTGCTCAATCGTATTAAGCCCTCTGACGCCGAAGTCACTGAGAATCCACGATCACGCTCAGCGATTTTACGTGTCGCAGAACGTCTACCTGAGGCGAAGGTATGACGACGCGGATCAATGTTATCTTGGCGACCCTCTTGATCGGTTGCGCTTTGTCGCTCATCAATGCGCAGTATCAAGCACGTCATTTATTTATTGAATTAGAAAGTGAACAAAGTCTTAGCAAGCAATATGAATTGCAATGGACGCAACTCAAACTAGACCAATCTACCTACGGCAAACACGCACGTATTGAAGAAACGGCAACCCGTGAGCTGAATATGGTTGTTGTGACGCCTGAACGTACTCAATACCTGAAAGCGGAGGAATTGAAATGAGTCGCGCAGGAAATAGCACGCGCACAGCAGCATCGCGTGGCGTGTCATTTTCATCGAATCCAGTATTGGATGTGAAACTGCCAACGTGGCGGTCTCGACTCGTGCTATTTCTTTTGTTTGGTGCTTTTTTTGCCCTGATTGCCCGCGCCATGTGGTTGCAAGGGATCACGACTGAATTTTTGCAAAAGCAAGGCGCAAGTCGCTACGCCCGTACCTTAGAGTTACCTGCTACTCGTGGCAAGATCACCGACCGTAATGGCGAAGTACTCGCCTCCTCCGTTCCCGTCAAAGCGATTTGGGCGATCCCCGAAGATGTACTGAGCGCGCCTCCAGAGAAAATTCGGCAGTTAGCACAGCTGTTAGAAATGACAGAACCAGAATTACGTAAAAAACTCGATTCCGATCGCCAGTTCGTCTACCTGAAACGGCAGGTAGAAGCAGACGTCTCTGAAAAAATCCAGGCGCTGGGTATCCCTGGTATTGATACCCGTAAAGAATACAAACGGTTTTACCCTGAGGGTGAAATCATGGCGCACGTCGTTGGTTTTACGAACGTTGAAGATGTAGGCCAAGAAGGTATTGAGTTAGCGTCGGAAAAAGAGTTAGCCGGCAAACTTGGTAGTCGTCGTGTGATTAAGGACCGCCTGGGTCATATCGTCGAAGATATCCGAGCAATCCGTGAGCCGCACGATGGACATGAATTGAATCTGTCGATCGATAGCAAGATTCAGTACATCGCTTTTACTCATCTCAAAGAAGCGGTCGAAAAGCACAAGGCAAAAGCGGGTGCCGCGGTTGTGCTGGATGTGAAAACGGGCGAAGTATTGGCGCTTGTTAACCTTCCTGCCTATAACCCAAACGATCGCTCTGTATTGACGGGTGCACAATTGCGCAACCGGGTGTTAACAGATACGTTTGAACCTGGTTCTACACTCAAACCGTTCACCGTTGCCTTGGCGTTGGATAAAGGTCGCGTCACTCCTGAGACTGTGTTTCAGACCGCACCAGGTCATATGACCATCGGCACGGCAACGATTCATGATGCGCATAAGATGGATGCACTGACTGTCGCGCAAGTGATTCAGAAGTCCTCCAATATCGGTACCGCAAAAATTTCTTTTACGATGCAGCCACAAGAAATGTGGGAGTTATTCACGAGCGTTGGATTCGGGCAGCAACCGAAGTTTGGCTTTCCGGGGGCTGTCGCGGGTCGTTTGCGTAACTATAAAAACTGGCGTCCGATTGAGCAAGCAACCATGAGCTATGGTCACGGTATTTCTGTTTCCTTAATTCAGATTGCCCGCGCCTATATGATTTTTGCTCGTGACGGCGATATGATTCCGCTGACTTTTCAGAAATCAGTCGAAGCGCCAAAAGGACAGCGTATTATCTCGCAGCGGACTGTGATGGAAATGCGCAGCATGATGGAATCAGTAACACAGCCAGGAGGCACCGCGACCCAAGCGCGGGTTCCTGGGTACCGTGTCGCTGGAAAAACTGGTACCGCACATAAAATTGAAGGTGGCCGCTACGTCAATAAATATGTTGGTGACTTCGTTGGCTTTGCCCCTGTCTCTAATCCCCGCGTCATTGTCGCTGTGATGATCGATGAACCCACAACGGGTGGCTACTACGGTGGTACCGTGGCTGCACCTGTGTTCTCGGCCATTACCGCCAATGTTCTGCGCTCAATGAATGTTCCTCCTGATTCGTCAATTACGACGATTGTTCCTGATAACAGCGTTCAGGAGAGCATGTAATGACAACACCTATTTTATCAATGAATGACATGGTCAACTGGCTCAGGCAAGTCGCTCCAGAAGCGCAACTGAGTTCCAATTCAAGAACCATCGCAGCAGGCGATGTCTTTTTTGCCGTCCGCGTGGTCGAAGGCGACGGGCGTCTCTATATTCGTGATGCCATCGCCAAAGGCGCCGTGGCGGTTGTTTACGAAGCAGACGACTACGTATGGGATGAGAGCATCACCATCCCCCATCTGGCCGTCAGTCAGTTACAAAAGCAATTGGGCTATATCGCCAGTGCGTGGTACAGCGTTCCTGATGCATCGATGTACAGTATTGCCGTTACAGGCACGAATGGTAAAACATCATGTACCCAATGGCTGGCTAAAGCCTTGTCGCTTAATAAATGTGACAGCGCTGTGGTTGGGACTTTGGGTACGGGTTTGTATAAAAATGGTGTACTCGGTCAATTATCTGAAACCGGCTTTACGACGCCTGATCCGATCAGCTTGCAGCGGAGTCTAGCAACGTTGCGTGATGATGGCGCGGAAGCCCTTGCGATTGAAGCGTCCTCCATTGGACTTGATCAAGGACGTTTGCTGGGGTTGCACATTGACGTGGCCTTATTAACGAATTTGACCCGTGATCATCTGGATTACCACGGTGATATGGCGACCTATGCCGCAGCAAAAAGCGCTTTGTTTGATTGGCCTGGACTGCGTACCGCTGTTCTCAATCTCGATGATCCTTTTGGCGAACAACTGGTGGGGCGGCTTCGCCAACATTACCCATCGTTGACTGTCATTGGATATAGCTTAGAGAAGCGTGAGCAGTCAGATTATCCTGTACTGACAGCGACGCACCTTAAAACATCTCATACCGGCACCAGCTTCCATTTGGATTCACCCTACGGAAGCGGTTTGGTGAAGACGCAGTTGATTGGTCAATTTAATATCAGCAATATCCTCGGAGTACTTGGTGTGCTTTTCGCTAAGGGTCTGAGCTTTGCTAAAGCAGTCGCAACAATCGAAAAGCTCTCTCCCGTCCCTGGTCGCATGCAACTGTTAGGAACAGCCGGCCATGTCATGGTGGTGATTGATTATGCGCATACACCAGATGCGCTGGAAAAAACGATTGACGCATTACGCCATGTCGCCGAAGAGCGTCACGGGAAATTATGGTGTGTTTTTGGTTGCGGTGGTGATCGTGATCCGGGTAAGCGCCCACAAATGGGTGCCATTGCGGAAAAAGCAGACCATGTTGTGGTAACGAGTGATAACCCTCGTAGTGAAAACCCATCGACGATCATCGAGCATATTGTCGCTGGCATGCGTGTTCCGCCACATATCGTTGAAGATCGTGCTAACGCGATTCTGTACGCAATCAAACATGCCGGTGATCAAGATGTCGTGTTATTAGCGGGCAAAGGGCATGAAACCTACCAAGACATTCTTGGTAAAAAATGGCCGTTTTCGGATGAAGAGCACGCCGCATTGGCGCTGGCGACCGTCGCGACGAGCGGCAATATGAAACGGGGTAGCTGATGGAATTTACTTTTAAACAGCTCCTGCCCTCGCTCAGTCAGGCATCCATGACCGCTGATGTACAGGTTACCGGTTTGTCGACCGATAGCCGCAAGATCAAAGCGGGCGACGTCTTTGTCGCGCTGCGTGGTGAACAATTTGATGCACACGATTTCTTACCGCAGATCACAAGCACCGGTGCGGTTGCCGTGATTGCGGAACGCGTACCTGCAGACTTCCCCTTGCCAGCAATACTGGTTCCTGATAGTCGCTTGGCGTTAGCGGAAGTGGGACGTTTCTGGCGACAGCAGTTCTCTTTGCCGGTCATTGGGGTGACAGGCAGCAACGGTAAAACGACAGTCAAAGAAATGATCGCCTCCATTTTGGCGACAGGTTTTGGCGAGTCACACCGTTTATCGACCAAAGGTAATCTCAATAACGAAATCGGTGTGCCGCTGACCGTGATGGAGCTTCGTGCTACGCATCAAGCGGCAGTGATCGAAATGGGAATGAACCATCCCGGTGAAATTGCCTTGCTCGCTTTTGTGGCGTGCCCAACGGTTGCCTTGGTCAACAACGCGCAGCGAGAGCATCAAGAGTTCATGCAAACAGTGCGCGCTGTCGCTGAAGAAAACGGGACGGCAATCAAGGCATTGCCAGACAATGGCACGGCGGTCTTTCCTTACGGCGATGAGTACAGCGAACTCTGGCGTAGTTATGCGACAGAACAAGGTCAACGTCGCGTCATTCGTTTTGGATTATCAGCACAGGCTGAGGTTGCTGGTACGTATGTCGCCAGTGTCTTTGGTAGTGACATCACGATGTCCATTGCTGGTAACACGTCATTGATTCGTTTGCAGGCCGCTGGTGAACATAACGTCTTAAACGCGCTTGCCGCCGCTGCATGTTGTCATGCTATTGGTATAGCGGATGACGTGATTGTGCGCGGACTAGAACATTTCCACCCTGTATCGGGACGTTTGCAACGTAAGCAGGCGGTGTGCGGCGCGACGCTGATTGATGACACCTACAACGCGAATCCGGATTCTGTCCGTGCCGCAATCGATGTCTTAAAACAAGTCGGCGGCGACACGATCTTGGTACTCGGTGATATGGGTGAGGTAGGGGAAAGCGGCGCCGAGTTTCATCACGAAATTGGTGCTTACGCACAGGCTTCAGGTCTCTCTAGCTTATACCTTCTGGGCGATCAGGTTCGTCATAGCGCAACAGGGTATGGCGAGCGTGCCGCTTACTTTAACGACATCACTTCACTGCTGTCGGCGCTGGATGATCGCGTCACAGGTGAAAGCACCGTCTTGGTGAAAGGCTCACGGTTTATGAAAATGGAGCGCGTAGTCCACCATCTGCTCGGTGCAGAAAACTCTTTACAACAAAAAACAATAGGAAGTCACTAGCATGTTGCTCTGGTTAGCAGAATTTTTTAAACAGGATCTGGGGCTGCTGCGCGTCTTTGGTTTTATTACTTTCCGTGCAGTATTCGCGACAATGACTGCCTTATCGATCGGTATTTTTTCCGGTCCCGCGGTGATCCGTATGCTGACTCGTTTGAAGGTCGGACAAGCTGTGCGTTCTTATGGCATGGAAACACATTTGGTCAAATCAGGCACGCCGACGATGGGTGGTGCGTTGATTCTGATTTCGATTGCGATCTCTACCTTGTTGTGGGCAGATTTGAGTAATCGTTTTATTTGGGTTGTCATGATCGTGACGTTTGGTTATGGCACGATTGGGTGGGTTGATGACTATCGTAAAGTCGTTAATAAAGATCCAGAGGGCATGCGCTCTCGCGAGAAGTACATGTGGCAGTCCATTATTGGTTTGATCGCGGCATTCTATTTAGCATTTTCGGTGTCTGCTCCGAGTAGTTCAAAGATTCTCGATTTGTTATTTGCTTGGGTGCAGTCAGGATTCAGTATGGATTTGCCACCGAAAGCAGATTTGATCGTGCCGTTCTTTAAAACGATCAGTTATCCGTTGGGTGTTTGGGGATTTATCGCGCTGACATATTGCGTCATCGTCGGTACGAGTAATGCCGTTAATTTCACCGATGGATTGGACGGCCTAGCCATTATGCCGATCATCATGGTGGGTTCAACGCTAGGCATTTTTGCGTACCTCACGGGTAACGTGGTCTATGCCAAGTATTTGTTGATTCCCCATATTCCCGGTGCGGGCGAATTGTTGATTTTCTGTGGCGCGATGGCTGGGGCTGGTTTGGCATTTTTATGGTTTAACGCGCATCCAGCACAAGTATTTATGGGTGACGTTGGTGCGTTGGCATTGGGCGGTGCGCTTGGCACAATCGCCGTGATCATTCGTCAAGAAATCGTCTTATTCATTATGGGCGGCATTTTTGTTGCTGAGACGGTCTCGATTATTTTACAGGTGGGTTATTTCAAATTCACCAAAAAGCGGTATGGCGAAGGTCGTCGTTTATTTTTAATGGCACCTTTACATCACCACTTTGAGAAAAAAGGCTGGAAAGAAACCCAGGTGGTTGTTCGTTTCTGGATTATCACGATGTTGTTGGTGTTAGTCGGTTTGGCATCGTTGAAGTTGCGTTGATGTTTTACGTTGATGTTTTACGGTGATCTGTTGATCGGATCACTTTTTTGATCGTTTGCATTGTTATATATGAATTTTTCTGGAAAACACGTGTTGGTCTTAGGTCTCGGTGAATCGGGACTGGCAATGGCGCATTGGCTGCTGCGCGCCGGCGCGCAATTGCGTGTTGCTGATACCCGCGAAGCACCGGATCGCCTTCCAGCATTAATGGCATTGGGAGGAGAGGTCGCCTTTGTGGCTGGGCCATTCCATGCAGAATTATTGAATGGTATTGACTGTGTTGCACTCAGTCCTGGTCTGTCGCCGCTGACAGAATTGAAAGAAATTAGTGCCGCTGCCACTGAACGTCAAATCCCTTTGTGGGGTGAGATGGAATTTTTCGCACAAGCCCTAGCGAGTCTCAAAGAGGAGCGTGCATACGCGCCGAAAGTGATCGCCATCACCGGTACAAACGGTAAAACAACCGTCACGAGTTTGGTCGGTTTGTTATGTGAACGCGCCGGCTTACGTACCCGTGTGGCTGGAAACATCAGTCCTGCTGTCCTTGATGTGTTACGTGATGATCTTGATCAAGATGCTTTACCTGATGTGTGGGTGTTAGAGCTTTCTAGTTTTCAATTGCATAGTACGTTCAGTCTTCAAGCCGATGTGGCGACGGTTCTCAACATTACACAAGACCATTTAGATTGGCACGGCAGCATGTCTGCCTATTGTGCTGACAAGGCGAGAATTTTCGGTGAAAAAACCATTCAGGTTTTAAATCGTGATGATCCTTTAGTGATGACGATGGCGAAGAGTGCCAATCAGGTTGTGACCTTTGGTTTGGATGAACCGGAGGTGATTGGTGATCTTGGTTTGATCAATGAACACGGCATGGGCTGGTTGATGACAGCGACACCTGCTGAAGATGCACCCGTGATCACGAGCCGGCGTAAGAAAAAAGACGCTGATGAGATGCCTGTCTTGATGACGCGTCTCATGCCGACGGATGCATTACAAATTCGCGGTCAACATAATGCCGCGAATGCATTGGCTGCATTAGCCTTGTGTCGCGGCATTGGCCTCACATTTGCGCCGCTGTTACATGGTCTGCGTGAATATAAAGGTGAGCCACATCGTGTCGAGGTGATCAATACGATTGCGGATGTCGACTATATCGACGATAGCAAAGGCACGAATGTCGGTGCGACCGTTGCTGCTTTGAAAGGTTTGGGCCAACAATCCGATTCACCAGAAAAACGCATCGTGCTGATTGCTGGTGGTGAAGGAAAAGGGCAGGATTTTTCTCCTTTAGCGGATGCGGTAGAACGTTATGCGAAAAAAGTCATCCTGATCGGAAAAGCCCGCCAGGAAATCCGCCAGGCGTTGGCAGTGACCAACGTCGAGTGCGAAGAGGCGGATGATCTTGATCTTGCGGTACAACTTGCTGCGGCGTCAGCAAAGCCTGGCGATATCGTTCTGCTGTCGCCTGCTTGCGCGAGCTTGGATATGTTCCGTAATTACGCGCACCGTGCTGAAGTGTTTGTTCATGCCGTGCGTGAAGTGGCATTGGCGCGTGGGGAGATTTGCTAATGAAGCAAATGCTGCGTCCATTTCAACGCCTGTTACCGTTTGGGGCACCTGGTCCTCAGACGCAATTGGTTCATCGTTCAAAAATGATGAACTATGATCAAGCGTTGGTATGGGTCACGATGATCTTGATGCTGTTCGGCATGGTCATGGTGTATTCCGCATCCATTTCGTTACCTGATTCACCAAAGTACGCCAACTATACCAATAACCATTTTCTGGTACGTCAGGCGCTTTTTATTATCGTTTCGCTGGTGGCGGGTGCCTTTGCTTTTCGGGTCCCGTTGGTGAGCTGGCAAAAAATCACGCCCTATTTGTTTGTCATTACCCTGATTTTGTTGGTGGCTGTGTTGATTCCGGGCTTAGGCAAAGGGGTGAACGGTGCGAAGCGCTGGCTGTCTTTTAAAGTCTTTAACATTCAGCCTTCTGAATTCATGAAATTATTCATGGTGTTGTACGCAGCAGATTACACCGTGCGTAAGCAGGAATATATGCACAAGCTGACGAAAGGGTTTGTGCCGATGCTCGTCGCAGTGGGCGTCGTGGGACTGCTACTGTTGCTGGAACCTGATCTGGGTGCATTTGGTGTGATCGTTTGTATTGCGATGGGCATTTTGTTTTTGGGTGGCATTAACGGTATTTGGTTTGGCGGTATTGCAGCAACGCTCGTCGGAATATTTTCACTCGTGATTATCTTGTCGCCGTGGCGGCGTGAACGGATTTTCGCGTACATGAATCCATGGCAAGAAGATAATGCACTCGGAAAAGCGTATCAGTTGTCCCATTCATTGATCGCGTTTGGACGTGGCGAAATTTTCGGTGTTGGTTTGGGGGGAAGTGTCGAAAAATTGCATTACCTACCTGAGGCACATACGGACTTTTTGTTGGCGGTGATCGGTGAAGAATTAGGGTTTGTTGGTGTGATGGTCGTAGTGCTGCTGTTTTATTGGATCTTAAAGCGCGCGTTTGAAATTGGTCGCCAAGCGATTGCCCTGGATCAAACGTTCGCAGGTCTCGCAGCCAAAGGTATCGGTATTTGGATTGGTGTACAGGCGTTCATTAACATGGGCGTGAATTTAGGATTATTGCCCACGAAGGGCTTAACGTTGCCGTTGATGAGCTACGGTGGTTCAGGTGTGATGATTAATTGTGTTGGGTTGGCGATTTTGCTGAGAGTCGATTTTGAAAACCGTGTGCTGATGCGCGGAGGTCGTGCATGAGTAACCGAAAAAAATTAATGATAATGGCGGCAGGTACGGGAGGACACATTTTCCCTGGACTTGCTATCGCGGACATTATGCGTGAGCGCGGTTGGGACGTTTCTTGGTTGGGAACAACGACAGGCATGGAGTGCCAGATTGTTCCAAAGCACGGTATCCCGATGGATAGCTTGGAATTTACGGGGCTGCGTGGCAAAGGATGGAAACACACGCTTACCGGCACGTTGAAGTTAGTGAATAGTTTCTTTAAGTGCTTTTCATTGATCGGTCGCCGGCAGCCTGATGTTGTATTAGGTATGGGTGGCTATGTGACAGTACCAGGTGGACTGATGGCGTCATTGCGCGGTAAGCCGTTGGTTTTGATGAATGCGGATGCGGCCTTGTTGTTGTCTAACAAAGCATTGCGACCATTTGCGAGCAAATTATTGTTCGGATTACCGTCCGCCACGCATCCAGTCGATGCAAAGCTACAGGTGACTGGTAATCCTATCCGTAAAGATATTTGTGAATTACCCGCACCGACCGTTCGCTATGCAGAACGTCAGGGTGCATTAAAAATATTGATTGTCGGCGGTAGCCTCGGTGCGAGAGTGCTGAACGATTGTTTGCCTCAGGCCTTGGCACTGATTCCTGCTGCAGAAAGACCGCAAGTGACGCATCAATCGGGCAAGCAAAACATCGACGCCTTACGCGCCAACTATGCAAGCGCGGGTGTTGATGCGGAAGTATTGGACTTCATTGATGACATGCCACGTCGTTACGCCGAAGCAGATCTCGTGATTTGTCGCGCTGGTGCGATTACCGTGTCTGAATTAACGGCGGCAGGTGTGGCAAGTATTTTGGTGCCTTTCATGGCATCGAGTACTTCTCATCAAAAAGAAAATGCAGAATGGATGGACAAGCAAGGTGCTGCGATATATCTGCCGCAAGCAGAACTGCAGCCAGCAGCACTGGCAGCCCGTCTTCAAGCACTTAACAGAGAGCAATGTCTGACGATGGCGCAAAACGCTTATGCCTGTGGGCAGCGTGACGCCAGCAAAAACATTGCAACAATATTGGAAGCATTAGCATGAAACACAAAGTTAAACATATTCACTTCGTTGGTATCGGTGGCTCGGGGATGAGCGGTATTGCCGAGGTGTTACTCAATCTGGGATATACGATTTCCGGATCGGATTTGAGCAGCAACGCCGCCTCACAACGCCTTGCACAATTGGGTGCGGATGTGAAGATCGGCCATGCGGCAACTCACATTGAGGGTGCTGATGCAGTGGTGACCTCGACGGCAGTCAAAGCAGATAATCCAGAGGTGGTTGCTGCACGAGAAAAACATATCCCGATCGTGCCACGCGCTTTGATGTTGGCGGAGTTAATGCGTCTCAAGAGCGGTATCGCGATTGCCGGAACGCATGGCAAAACGACGACGACAAGCTTAGTTGCTAGTATTCTCGCCCAAGGCGGTTTTGATCCGACCTTTGTGATCGGTGGTCGCTTAAACAGCGCTGGAGCGAATGCGAAATTAGGCAGCGGCGATTTCATTGTTGCAGAAGCCGATGAATCCGACGCGTCATTTTTGAACCTCTTGCCTGTGATCGAGGTGATTACCAATATCGATGCGGACCATATGGAAACGTACGGTCATGATTTTGGAAAGCTCAAGCAAGCCTTCGTTGAGTTCACGCAGCGTTTGCCATTTTATGGTGTTGCTGTTTTGTGCATCGATGATGTCAACGTCCGTGAAATCATGCCATTGATTTCTAAACCGATCGTTACGTATGGTTTCCACGAAGAAGCAGAAGTCCGTGCAGTCAATGCAACGGCATCGGGCGGAAAAATGCACTTTACGGTGGTGCAAGAGGGCTATGCGGATATGCAGGTGAGCTTAAATCAACCAGGGATGCATAACGTACAAAATGCATGCGCTGCGATCGCGATTGCGCGTGAAGTGGGCGTTGCCGATGAAGCGACACAAAAAGCTTTGAGCGAATTCAATGGCGTCGGTCGTCGTTTCACGCGCTATGGTGAAATTCCGCTCGCCGCTGGTGGTAGTTTTGCGTTGGTGGACGATTACGGGCACCACCCAGTTGAGATGGCTGCAACCTTGGCTGCAGCACGTGGTGCGTATCCTGATCGTCGACTGGTGCTGGCGTTTCAGCCGCATCGTTACACCCGTACACGTGACTTGTTTGAAGATTTCGTCAAAGTAATCGCTACCGCCGACGCCGTGGTGCTTGCCGAAGTCTACGCAGCCGGTGAGGCACCGATTCTCGCTGCCGACGGACGCGCATTGACGCGTGCGCTGCGCGTGAGCGGAAAAGTAGAACCCGTGTTTGTGGAAGATATTCAGGAAATGCCAGATAGTCTCTTGCATGTATTGAAAGACGGTGATGTTTTGATCGTCATGGGCGCAGGATCCATCAGTGCGGTGCCAGCAAAACTGGCGCAGGCAAAATAAAAATTTAACATCAGATCATCATGAGTGAATTGAATAGCAAAGCGTTGGGTAAAGTGGGTGTCGTGTTCGGTGGTCGTTCCGCTGAACGTGATATTTCGATCATGTCTGGTACAGGCGTATTGAATGCACTCAGAGCACGAGGTGTGGATGCACATCCTTTTGATCCGGCAGAGCGTAGCATCGCTGAATTAGCCGCTGAAAAATTTGATCGCGTATTTATTGCCCTGCATGGTCGTTACGGTGAAGATGGTTCGATGCAAGGTGTGTTGGAGCAACTCAATATCCCGTACACCGGAAGCGGTGTGATGGCTTCCGCGATTGCGATGGATAAAATCTTTACCAAACGTATTTGGCAGACACATGGTTTATCCACACCCAAATATGCCGTATTGACGCCAGAAACATCGCTGCGTGAAGTGCCGGATGCATTGGGTTTGCCTCTCATTCTGAAACCACCTCATGAAGGGTCGACAATTGGCATCACCAAGGTCAAAGGCTATTCTGAAATGCAAGAAGCGTATGCTCTCGCAGCCCAATTTGATGATGTGGTGTTGGCTGAGGAGTTTGTCGAAGGTCGCGAATTAACGATTGCGATCTTGGGTCGTGGGAAAGACGCGCATGCTTTACCTATTATTGAGATCGTTGCGCCGGATGGTAATTACGATTATCAAAACAAATATTTTACCGACGACACTAAGTACCTGTGTCCCGCCCCTTTGGATAGCGCGTTAACTGCAGAAATTCAGCAGATGGCTGTCGAGGCTTATCGGTCGCTCGATTGTGAAGGATGGGCGCGAGTGGATGTCTTGTTGCGTCAATCGGATAACAAACCGTTCTTATTAGAAATTAATACTTCTCCGGGCATGACGGGACATTCATTGGTTCCAATGGCAGCAAAAGCAACGGGTTTGAGTTACGAAGACATCTGTCTTGAGATTTTGAAAACAGCGCGTCTTAAAATTCACACTGAATCGAAATAAAGAGGAAAAAACGGATGTGGCACGACGTTAAAATGATGAATAATATCGCCAATGCGTTATTTGGCTTGGTATTGCTCGTCTTAATTGCGTCTGGTGTGTGGTGGGTCATTCAACGGCCAATGTTCACCTTGTCGTCAATCAAGATTGTGGGCGTCACCCCACAGTCTCTGCGGCACGTGAACGCCGTGACGATCCGAAACGCAGCATTGCCAAAAATTCGCGGCAACTTCTTCACCGCTAATTTGGATGCAGTTCGCGGGGCGTTTGAAAGTGTGCCTTGGGTGCGTAAAGCGAGTGTGCAGAGAGAATGGCCGAATAAGCTGACCGTGACGCTCGATGAACATGTGGCGTTGGGCACTTGGGGAGATGACGGACGGCTGATTTCTGTGGCAGGGGATGTGTTCACGGCCAACTTGGCTGAGGCCGAAGATGATACAGATTTGATTGCACTGAGCGGACCAGATGGTAGTGAAAAAGAAGTGCTGAGTCAGTACCAAGAGTTTAAAACGTGGTTTGCCAAAATTAATCTGACACCAGACTCGGTCACGTACTCTCCGCGATATGCATGGAGTGTCAACCTGAATAACGGTATGCGAGTTGAGTTGGGAAGAGTGCAAGACGGATCGACATTGAAGTCACGGGTAGATAAATTAATGATGGTTTACCCAAAACTGGTCGCCAATGCGCAGGAAAGTATTGAAAGTGTAGACATGCGGTATCCCAACGGATTGGCAATGAAATATGCGCATCCTGAGGGATCGAAAAAGCAAACAAAGGCAATTGGAAAGACATGACAAAAGACGCAAAAAATCTGATCGTTGGTCTCGATATCGGTACATCTAAAATTGTGGCGGTAGTCGCTGAAGTCATGCCTGATGGCAGACATGAAGTGATTGGCTTGGGACAGCATGAATCCAAGGGCTTGAAAAAAGGCGTCGTCGTCAATATTGAAGCGACTGTCGAGTCGATCCAGCGTGCCTTGGAAGAGGCTGAGCTGATGGCTGATTGCAAAATCAGTCGCGTTTATACCGGCATCGCTGGAAGCCATATCCGGAGCTTTAACTCCAGTGGTATGGTGGCGATTAAAGACAAAGAGGTCACTGCAGCGGATGTGTCGCGCGTGATTGAGACGGCGAAGGCAGTCAATATTCCGACCGATCAGCAGTTGCTGCATACCTTACCGCAGGAATTTATTGTTGATAGTCAGGATGACGTCCGCGAGCCTATCGGCATGAGCGGTATTCGTCTCGAAGTCAAAGTCCATATCGTGACGGGTGCTGTCTCGGCTGTTCAAAACATCGTGAAGTGTGTTCGTCGTTGTGGCCTTGAAGTATCTGATTTGATTCTGCAACCAATGGCATCGGCAGAAGCCGTGCTGACTCGCGATGAAAAAGAGTTGGGTGTTGTGCTCATCGATATCGGTGGTGGTACAACGGATGTGGCGGTTTTTAGCGAAGGCGCGATTCGCCACACGGCGGTTATTCCAATCGCTGGCGATCAGATCACCAACGATATCGCCATGGCATTACGGACGCCAACGTCAGAAGCAGAAGAAATCAAAGTACGTTTCGGTGTGGCGAAGCAAGTGCTGGCAGATCCAGCAGATAGCTTAGAAGTACCAGGTCTTGGTGATCGTGGACCACGATCTTTATCGCGCCAAGCACTCGCCGCTGTGATCGAGCCGCGTGTTGAAGAGTTATTCGCACTTGTTCATCAAGTGGTGCGTGAGTCTGGTTACGAAGATGTGCTGTCATCCGGCATCGTATTGACTGGCGGTTCGTCAGCCATGCCAGGCATGGTCGAAATGGCGGAAGACATCTTTTTAAAACCAACCAGATTAGGTATGCCAGCATATAGCGGACAACTGGCAGATGTCGTTCGAAGCCCGCGTTATGCAACTGTTTTGGGGTTGTTGTTGGAAGCAAAGAAGCAGTACTTGCGTGGAAACCTGGTCACAAGGCAGGAAGGATCTGCTAAAGCGGCTTGGCAACGCATGAAAGAGTGGTTTTTAGGAAATTTTTAGTTCGCTTTTGTATCACAAATGGTATAGTCATTTTATAATGGTCTGATATACAGTTATTAGTCGCTAGTCGTCTCATCGTGTGATGATTAGCGACTGATAACTGCCTACCTGGAGGAGTCATGATGGAGTTCGATATGGTTGATAACGCCACACAAGGCACCGTAATTAAGGTTGTCGGCGTAGGTGGTGCAGGCGGCAATGCGGTTCAGCATATGATCAACAAAGGTGTTTCTGGCGTTGAGTTCATTGCTGCAAATACGGATGCCCAAGCTTTATTGCAATCTAAAGCACATAACGTGATTCAAATCGGTGAAACCGGTTTGGGTGCGGGGATGAAGCCTGAAGTCGGTCGCAAGCTGGCAGAAGATTCTCGTGCACGCATTGAAGATGCACTGCGCGGCGCGCACATGGTATTCATCGCTGCTGGTATGGGTGGTGGTACTGGTACAGGTGCTGCACCAGTGGTAGCGCAAGTCGCTAAAGAACTGGGTGCCTTAACCGTGGCCGTTGTTTCTAAACCTTTCTCTTATGAAGGTAAGAAATGCATGGACATCGCGGACGAAGGTCTGGATGCCTTGTCACAACATGTTGACTCTCTGATTATCATCCTCAATGAAAAATTAGAAGAGATCTACGAAGACGACAGCATGATCGAATGGTTGCAGCATGCGGATGACGTGCTCAACAATGCGGTTGCTGGTATCGCTGAGATCATCAATGTGCCAGGCCATATCAACGTTGACTTTAACGACGTTAAAACGATTATGGGCGAACAAGGCAAAGCGATGATGGGTACGGCGACTGCTTCTGGCGTTGATCGTGCACGTTTGGCTGCGGAACAAGCGGTTGCTTCTCCGTTGTTGGATGGTATCGATTTGTCTGGCGCACGCGGTGTTCTGGTGAACGTTACTGCAAGCCGTAGCCTCAAAGGTAAAGAGATCAAAGAAGTGATGGCTGCTGTACGTGCGTTTGCTGCACCTGACGCGTCGATCGCACAAGGTATTGCGTACGACGACACGATGGGCGATGACATCCGTGTCACAGTGGTTGCTACTGGTTTGGGTCGTGGTAAGAAAAACATCCAGTTAGTACAAACACCAATGCTGCGTACTGGTACAAACAACGAACCAATGATGGCAGCCGCAGGTATTGCGACGACGACCGTATCCAACGGTATGGCAAGTGCAGCACCTGCATTCGATGGTTTGAGTAAGCCAGCAGTATGGCGCCGCGAATCAGCGTCTGACACCGTTCGTGCATTAGAAAAGAATGGCATGGAAACCTACGACATTCCAGCGTTCTTACGTAAGCAAGCAGACTAATTTATTTGCAACCAGGAATCTCATTGTCTTTGCGACCTTTTAGGACGCAGGGGCATTGAGGCAAATAGGGTAGTCAAAAAAACCGCATCAATAAATGATGCGGTTTTTTTATTTCTGCTTTTTGGGAAGCTTTTTCTGGCATTCAAAACAGCACACGCCGTTTTTTTGGTGCAGGAAGATACGTCGAACTTCTGGCAGACGAGGGTTGATTCTCGCCTGCCAGTGATGATCAATTAACTCCCAGCCGCTGCTTTGACCGCTGCTGCTGCGTCGACGATACCCGCACCACAACCTGGGCAGTTCGCTGGCGCTGGGCGCGCGGTCGAAATCAGGATGCTCTTGATTTGTGCTGGTGTTAACGTAGGTTTGACCGCCAACATTAATGCAGCAACACCGGCCACGTGTGGAGTAGCTTGTGATGTCCCTGCCATCGTTCCATAGGTCGTATCATCGGTTGATACGGTCGTGCCTGTTGGTAGGGTCGATGTGATCACGTCAGCTGCAGTCGTGAAGCCGCCTCCTGGTGCTGCTACTGATACGGAGCCGCCATAATTAGAGTAGCCTGCACGACCACCTGCGATCGAAGTTGACGCCACCGTGATCACACCAGGGCAATTTGCAGGAGAGGAAAGTTTAGCGTCGATGCTTTCATTACCTGCCGCAATAACGATCGTGGTGCCATTTGCCATCGCCATTTGGAATGCTGCCGCATTGGTTTTTGTGCAGTAACCAGTGCCACCGAGAGAAAGATTGATGACGTTGGCTTTGTTGGCATTGGCAGGCACACCAGAGACACTCAGACCAGCCGCCCAAGCGACAGCATCAGCGATATCAGAATCTGCACCACCACATTTCCCTAGCACGCGTAACGGCAATACCTTTGCTGATGGTGCTACACCGATCACGCCCGTATTATTAGCCGCTGCCGCGATGGTACCTGCGACGTGTGTGCCATGCCAACTGCTCGCGTTGCCTGCTTGACTTGGACATACGGTGTCGTCGTTAGGAACCCAGTCGCCTTGATCCAATGCATCATAGCCACGCGCACTCTTAACGCCTGATGGCACTGTGATTCGCGCGATCACAGGGTCAGTAATGAAGTTATAGCCGTACTGACCCGCTACACCATTTTGTGCTGGAACCAAGTTTGGCAGAATGTCTGGATGAGGGCGATAACCCGTGTCCAATACGGCGACAACGATACCTTTACCCAATGACAAATCCCACGCTCCAGGGAGGTTTAAGCCGCCCGCTTGTGTGGAAGATGTTTGCATGTCCCATTGCGCGGTCGCATACAGTGGATCCGTCGGTACATACTGCGCGTGACGGATATAATCTGGCTCTGCGTATTCTACCGTGCGGTCATTCTGTGCCAGCTTTGCTGCCAGCGCACGCATCTGCGCTGGTTTTAAAGGTACGCTGGAATGATAAACCCAGCCACCGGTGACGATTTGACGTTTCACGGAGAAGTAGGCGCCAAACGATTGAGCGACAGATTGAAGTGTGGATAAGCGCTGTGTTTGCAAAGCCGTTACTGATGAACCACTACCTACGCTAGTCGTAGTCGCATTATAGCTAGCATCATTACGATACTTCACGATGATCTGGCTTAGATTTTGTTCAACTTGCGGCTTGGTACGACCATTTTTATTTGCTGCAGTCACATTCGCGAATACCGGGTTCATTAACGACGCGGCAACGCAGGCGACCATCAGTGACTTCACAGGAAAATTAATTGCTTTCATTCTTTTATTACTCCAAAAAGGGTACGGCATTGATCAAATGTAGAATTGATCAGCTTGTAAATGGGATTTTTGTCAGTTTGGCCGGCGCTGTGCCGCCACCTGCCCATTGATCACCCCAGTTAACAAAGGTACCGTCTTTATTGACCGCGAGGAACGCGCCGAAAGGTGTCGCGTAAATTGCCCGTACATTTGTCAGGCTCGCAGCTACGGTGCTGCTATTACCACCTTTGCTTGCCATACCCCACGTGACAACAGTACCGTTCGATTTGAGTGCAGCAAATGCATATTTATTTGCCGTAATTGAGACCACGTTAGTCAGTTGAGATGCAACGCTGCTACTGTCGCCACCCACTGTTGGATCACCCCAAGTCACGACGGTGCCATCATTTTTTAAGGCGGCAAAAGCGTATTCAGATGACACGATGTTTTTAACGTTAGTCAATGATGATTGCACTGCATTCAGACTCGTCTGCATGCGCTGCAGGTCACCCCAGCTAATCACGTTGCCGTTCGTCAGAAGCGCAGCAAAAGCGGATTGTGTTGCATAAATCTGCGCAACGTTGCTTAATGAACTAGCAATAGAGGTAGTATCTGCTGCGTCGACTGAAGTTGCATCACCAAAAGCTGTGGCTGCACCTGATTTCAAGGTTGCGACCCCGACCACGCCGTTGGCAGTCAAGTTGGTCACTGTCGATAGCGTTGTCGTTGGAATCGCCCAGCCAAATGAACCTGTCCAGCCCGCGACGGTACCGTCTTTACGTAATGCGACGAAGTCATAGTTGGTGCCGACGATTTGCGTGACGTTTGTCAGCGGTAAAGTGGCGGAGCTGCTATCACCACCAGAATCTGTGTCACCAAAAGTCACAACGGTACCGTCGGTTTTCAACGCTGCATAAGCGCCTTCGGTTGCGGCGATGCTCTGCACATTGGTCAAAGAGGCCAATGTCGATGCACTTAAGCCGTTTGATGGGTCGTTCATGGGTGTATCGACTTGTGAGATTAACCCGCGATAATTACCCCATGCAACAAAAGAGCCATCCTTTTTAATCCCAAAATATGCAACACGACCAGGAATGATTGACGCAATATTGGTCAACGGACCAGTCGCAATAGATCCCTTCGCCGGATCGACCAAGTTAGGGTTGGATTCACTGACATAACTACTGCCCCATGTTTGCACCGTATTATCGGCTAATAACGCTGCAAAGCCACGGTCAGAGGGATAAAGTTGAGTGATATTGGTCAGGCTTTCTGCGGTTGCTGTTTGCCCTCCCCAGACTGGATTTCCCCAAGCTTCTGCGGTTTTATTTTGTAAAACAGCGAATGCAGCAAGTGAGGTAAAGACCGCAAGTGGCTGTAGGTTTTCTGTTGCAGTAGCTGTTGAACATGTGGCGGTCGCAGAAATGGCCGAAGACGGCTGCGTATCTTGGATGCTTAAGCCCGTACCTAATGCAACCCCACCGGAGGTTTGCCAAGAGACGGTTGGTGTTGCTGAGCAATTTGTTGATGTAACCTGTGCTGTCAGTGTTGTTCCACGTGCACCGAAAACGTCGATGGTGACGGTTGGCGGTGGTGGTGCTGCTGGAGATGACGAGCCGCCACAGCCTGCCAAGAGGGTTGTAAAGCCTACCCCTACTAAAGCGAGGCAGATGCGCTTCATCGGCACGCTACTAAACGGAATCATTTTATTCATTTTCTGAGCCACTCCTTTGATACAGTCAAAATGTAAAGCCAGATAACTTGAAATAACCTTAAAGCCTTGCGTATCTCACTTTATCGACACTCGTCAGTTTGCACCTTTTTCGGTGCAGCAATCTGAAATTATTTTTTACGTAAACGCGATCTAAATATATTAAGGTCTCGATTTGCGTAAAGGTATCCTAGCATTTTATTTGTTAAAAAATGTCACAATTCGCGCAACTTTGTAAATATTTGTCATTAATGTGGTAAATAAATCAATTGATTTTAAGTAATTTTTTCTTAGGTTCTGCACGTTTTCTCTTCCTGATGCATACTTCCGCAGCGTATCGCGAACATATCGCCTACGTTGTATCAATTCGTACCATTCGTAAGTGATGGTAACAACCATAGATTTTCATGAAAGGAATAATGATGAGCATTCAAATCGGCGAGCATTTACCAACCGGCAGCCTGGCGGAGTTTATTGAAGTGGAAGGGGAGGGATGCAGTATTGGTCCAAATACATTCCAGGTGGCTGATTTAGTTAAAGGTAAAACGATCGCGATCTTCGGATTGCCTGGCGCTTTCACGCCGACTTGCTCTGCAAAACATGTTCCTGGTTATATCGCCCATGCCGCTGATTTAAAAGCCAAAGGCGTGGATGAAATTTGGTGTATTTCTGTAAATGATGCCTTCGTCATGGGTGCTTGGGGTCGCGATCAAAAAGCAACTGGCGTGGTGCGTATGATGGCTGACGGTAACGGCGAATTCAGCAAAGCCTTGGGCTTATCGGCTGACTTCAGTAAATTTGGCATGGGCACACGTTCCCAGCGTTATTCATTGCTGGCAGTGGATGGCGTGGTAAAACAGTTGAACGTTGAAGAAGGTGGTAAGTTTGAAGTTTCCAATGCTGAAACATTGTTAGCGCAACTGGGCTAATCGTCCACCAAAGTCAAAAAAACAGCGCATTGCCGATAAGGCATGCGCTGTTTTATTTTGTTTTTTTGACATGTACGATTCTGCCTTGGAATCGGTCTACGCCTAGGTTTAAAGTGTGTTACGTTGGTTTTTGTACGAATTGTTATAATACGCAGATGTTAAAGCAAACAACCATCAAACAATTAGTCAAAACCGTTGGCGTCGGATTGCATTCAGGGACCAAAGTGGAGTTGGTATTACGCCCAGCTCCAGCGGACACGGGAATCATCTTTACCCGCACAGACCTGACTCCGCCCTTGGTGTTTCCGGCCGATGCAATGAGTGTCGGGGATACCCGTATGGCGTCGACGCTTTCCAACAATGGACAGCGCGTATCCACTGTTGAGCATTTACTGTCTGCCTGTGCAGGATTGGGTATCGATAATTTATACATCGACGTTAGTGCAGAAGAAATTCCGATCATGGATGGTTCTGCATCGTCCTTTGTTTATTTGCTGCAGCAGGCTGGCTTGCAAGAGCAGGCAGCGCCGAAGAAGTTTATCCGGGTACTGAAACCAGTTGAAATTCGTGAAGGAAGCGGCAAGAGCGAAAAATGGGCGCGCCTAGAACCCTACGATGGGTTTAAGCTGCACTTCTTTATCGAGTTTAATCATCCCGCCGTTGATGGCACCGTGCAAACGGCTGAAGTTGATTTTGAGAAAGTATCCTTTGTCAAAGACGTTGCGAGAGCACGGACGTTTGGCTTTATGCAAGATGTTGAAATGCTACGGGGTATTGGCTTGGCTCGCGGTGGTTCAATGGAAAACGCCATTGTGATGGATGAGTACCGAATTTTAAATTCAGACGGCTTACGATTCGATGATGAATTTGTACGCCACAAAATTTTAGATGCGATCGGTGATCTATATTTGATCGGCCATCCTTTCCTTGCTAGCTATACGGCGCATAAGTCGGGTCATGGTTTGAATAATCAGTTATTGCGCGTATTACTCTCTCAGCCAGATGCTTATGAAGTGGTCACCTTTGATGATATTCAAGGGGCGCCTGTGAGCTATTCCGAACAAAGTCAGCGTGAGTGGTCAAAGGCATAATCTTTGATTTGAATACCAAAAAAAACGGCTACCTTGGTAGCCGTTTTTTTGTGGGAAGCGAAGCTGATTAGGCGTTCGCTGCCAGTTTAGGTACAGCAGCGAGTGTGCTCGCAAAACGTTGGCGAATCGAAGATTCAATACCTTTCGCATCGAGTCCACATTGGCTTAACAGCAGACCGACATCGCCGTGATCGACAAACTTATCTGGTAATCCAAGGATCAGCAGCGGAATTTCGATACCCGCCTCAGAGAGCGCTTCAGCAACGGCCGAGCCAGCGCCGCCCATGGTACATCCCTCTTCAACGGTCACCAGCACATCATGAGACGCCGCAAGCGATTTCACTAATTCAGCGTCCAGCGGTTTAATAAAGCGCATATTGGCGACGGTGGCGTCGAGGTTTTCTGCTGCGGCCAAGGATGGATACACCATCGATCCAAAAGCAAGAATGGCGATTTTTTGACCTTGACGTTTCAGCTCACCTTTGCCGATAGGTAATGTGGTCAATTCCTTTTCAACAGCAGCGCCAATGCCTGCACCACGTGGGTAGCGAATTGCTGCAGGCCCAGGATAGTGATAACCAGTACTCAGCATCTGACGACATTCGTTTTCATCTGCTGCGGCCATGACGACCATGTTAGGAATGCAGCGCAAGAAAGCCATATCATAGTTACCTGCATGCGTTGCACCATCAGCGCCGACCAATCCGGCGCGATCCAAGGCAAAGGTCACATCGAGATTCTGTAGAGCGACGTCATGAATCAACTGATCATAAGCGCGCTGCAAGAAGGTGGAATAAATCGCAACGACTGGCTTTAATCCTTCACATGCCATCCCAGCTGCAAACGTCACGGAATGCTGTTCTGCAATACCAACGTCAAAGTAACGCTGTGGGAATTGCTTTTCAAATTCAACCATACCCGAACCTTCGCGCATCGCTGGTGTGATGCCGATCAGTTTGTTGTCGGTCGCTGCCATGTCGCAAAGCCATTGACCGAATACTTGGGTGTAAGTCAGCTTAGAGGATGTGCTTGGTTTGATGCCTTCGGCTGGGTTGAATTTGCCCGGTCCGTGATACAACACAGGATCCGCTTCCGCCAGCTTGTAGCCTTGACCTTTTTTCGTGACCACGTGTAAGAATTGCGGTCCTTTCAGGTTGCGGATATTTTGCAGTGTCGGAATCAGTGATTCCAGATCATGGCCGTCAATCGGGCCAATGTAATTGAAACCAAATTCTTCAAACATGGTTGCTGGTACCAGCATCCCTTTTGCATGTTCTTCAAACCGCTTTGCTAATTCCAACATCGGTGAAGGCAATACCGATTTGCCGACATTACGTGCCGCGGCATAAAACTTACCAGACATCAGGCGCGCCAAGTAGCGGTTGAGTGCACCTACCGGTGGCGAAATCGACATGTCGTTGTCATTGAGGATCACCAGCATGTTGATGTCGTCATAAACACCCGCATTGTTGAGCGCCTCAAACGCCATACCCGCTGTCATTGAACCATCACCGATAATCGCCACGGAGTGACGGTCATCGCCTTTATTACGTGCTGCTAAGGCCATTCCCAGTGCTGCTGAAATCGAGGTCGACGAGTGGGCAGTACCGAATGTGTCGTACTCGCTTTCACAGCGTCGTGGGAAGCCTGAAATACCTTCAAACTGACGCAATGTATGCATCATGTCACGACGTCCCGTCACAATTTTATGCGGGTAGGTTTGATGACCCACGTCCCAGATCACGCGATCTTCTGGTGTGTTGTACACATAATGCAGCGCGATGGTCAGTTCAACCGTACCGAGGTTGGAGGACAAGTGTCCGCCAGTTTTGGATACGGATTCAAGAACATATTGACGCAGTTCCGACGCATACGTGTGCAATTGCTGACGAGTCAGGTGGCGCAGGTCTGCCGGAGAATTAATTTTTTGAAGTAAAGTCGTCATAGAGGCTGCCAGTTATGCTTGTCTTTGCACGATCAGATCTGCCAGATCGTGTAAATAATGTGCTTGGGTGCCAAATGGCAATAAAGCTTGATGCGCGTCGTTGCAAAGTTGTGTCGCAAGTTCTTTTGAGGCTGCTAAACCAAGGAGGCTGACATACGTCGGTTTGTTGTCGGCGGCATCTTTGCCTGCCGTTTTTCCGAGCGTTGCTGAATCTGCGGTGGCGTCGAGGACATCATCCACGACCTGGAAGGCCAGACCGATCGCTGCAGAATAGACGTCCAGCGCTTCGATTTCTGTCGTTGTGAGCGTTTTTCCACTCATCGCACCTAACAATACCGCTGCACGTAACAAAGCGCCAGTCTTCAAGCGATGCATTTGTTCTAATTGTTCTCGTGTCAGTGAGAGCCCGACGCTGGCGAGGTCAATCGCTTGACCGCCGCACATGCCCACCGATCCCGATGCTTGGGCCAGTAGACGTACCATCGCGAGTTTGGTCGATGCCTCTCCTGCGCCTTCTGAAAGCACCAAAAATGCTTGTGACTGCAGGGCGTCGCCTACTAATAAAGCGGTTGCTTCGTCATACTTCACATGCACAGTCGGTTTACCACGGCGTAGTGCATCGTCGTCCATGCATGGCATGTCGTCATGCACCAGAGAATAGGCGTGGATCATTTCTACGGCTGCTGCGGCGCGACGGAGTAATTCAGTGGGCGCGTCAAAAAGCTGCCCTGCTGCAAACACTAACAGCGGACGCACCCGCTTACCACCGTCTAACGCGGCATAGCGCATGGCTTCGTGTAATCGCTGTGGAATTACGTCAGATGACGGTATAAATTCTGAAAGTGCTTGTTCGCAATGGTCTTGCGTTGCCTTCATCCAGGTCCGGAAATCCATGCTCATGCAAGGTCCTCATCTTGATCAACGTTAAATGGCTTGAGCATTCCTGCTTCTAATACTTTGACTTGTTGCTCAATTTTATCGAGTTGACTTGCACAATATTTAATTAACTCAGATCCGCGTTGATAGGCAATAACGGATTTTTCTAGGGGTAAATCGCCCGCTTCCATTTGTGCCACGAGCACACTCAGTTCTTCCATCGCCGCCTCAAAGGAGGCGGGTGCAGTACCGTCGTCGGGTACCGTAGCACTGGTATTTTTTTTAGGCATACAATGTTTATTGACAAATAGGGCGCAAAATCACGCCAAAAAGTGTAGCCCGCTATTTTAGAGCAATCCACTCAAGTTGGCGTTAAATTGTCATTGTTACACAAAAAAACTAACAAAATGACATGTTCCGTCTCAGCACAGAAAAAGAGTACTCTTTTATCGCCTTGCGGTCAGCCAGGAACCTAAAAAAGCAGTCAGTATTATGAGAAAAATATTTCCATACGGAAAGTTAAAGTATATAGTGCAAGAAAGTGAATAATCCATAAATCAGCAATAAGACCGATTACTCTGTTTATTGTCTTTGTTTTAATGTTTTATACACGTTTTTGCAGCAAATAGCGTTGATGCCGACCGAATACTTACTGATATCTACTGATGTAAGTATAAAACTAGGTGACAACGCACCGTGTTCTTTTCGTTGTATTTGTTGTTTCTGATAACGTTGCATCATCGTTACGCTGCTTATTATGAGTCAATCCACTCCTCCACATGCCGAACAGACCGGATTGAACACGCCGCGTCCGGCCTTGTTACGTGGATTGATTCCGCTTGCCCATCACGAGACCATCGCGCAGGTGGATGCTTTTGCGTCGCGCCTTGCCAATGCCCTATTAGCGCATTCTGAGCAATGTATGGATTCACGCATTGCTAATTTGAGTTTCCATGCGGGGCAGTTATTAAAGAAGAATGTTTATGCGTTCTATCATATCGCGGCGGTTGAGTTTGAAAAAGCGTTTGAGGCTGAACTGAGGCATTTGCTGTCTGAACCAACATCCAGCACGCTGACGGGTCGCAATGACCAAGAGTTTAGTTTGGTCAGTTATGAAGAAATGGATCAAAAGCTCGCATTGAGTCGTGTCAGTCGTACCATCGAACTTGATTGTGCTGAAGAGTATGCGGCACTGAATATTCGCCTTGCCCATGTGTTATGCCGCGACACGCTGGGCATTACACAAAATCCATTTCGCCCAGACGTCTTTTTACGTGCAATCGTCGTTGCGTGGTGCACGTTTGATCCTGAAAAGGAGAGCCATGATCTGATCTTGCCCTTGTTGCGCACTGATATCTTGTTTGACATCGAGCCTATTCTCGCCACACTCAATCACTGGTTGATCGATCAGGGCGTGCTTCCTGATTTGCAAGAATCCTATCGAATACAACGGAATCATAGTCAAAGCAGGCGCACAGAAAAACATCGTGAAGAGGAAAATGGTGCTGGTCAACGCAAGTCCGCCGACGCATCGTCTGAGCTCACACCATCGCAGAAAAAATTAAAAGAATTTTTATCTGGCGTATCGTCCGGAGCACCATCGGAGGATGCTGCTGCATCCTATCAAGCCTCATCGACGGCAGCACGACATGCAGCGCTGTTCCGCCAACTCGAAGAAGTGCAGAAGAGCAGTCAGCTCACGCAACTCGTCGCGGAAGCCAAGGAAATCGTGCGCCTCTCGGCGTTGCGTGATCGTCTCAGTGAAAGCATTGGCACCGGTGTCGAAAAGCATACGCTGGATGTCTTAGCGAATGTGTTCGATCACGTCTTCTCTAATCCTGCTATCCCAACGCCTGTGAAAGAGTTGATTTCACTCTTGCAGATACCAGTGTTGAAGGCGGCGTTAATTGATAAAAATTTCTTTTTTCAGGAGCAGCATCCTGCCCGTCGGTTAATTGACTTGCTGTCACGCTACAGTCCTGCAGTGGATGAGCAACAAGCTAAAGAAGACCCGCTGTTTCAGGCGATGCAAAAAAATGTTCATCGCGTAACGCAAGAGTTCGATCGCGAAGTGGCACTCTTCGATGAGGTGATTCGTGATCTGGAAACCTATGTCGCCAATGAAGAGCAGGCAAGCAATACCGCTTTGCAAGCGCCCATTCAAAAGGCACTCAGAAAAGAAAAAATTAAGCAGGCAAGCTTAACAGCCAATCACGAAGTCGCAGTGCGTATTGGTACGGGCGAAGTCGTCGCTTTTGTTGAAACGTTTCTCGAAAATCGATGGACTAAAGTATTAACACTGGCTTACACCGTGCAAGAAGAGAAACCCCACGCCGTCGCCGACGCAATTCAGACCATGGACGATCTTATCTGGAGCGTGAAGCCAAAAATAACGTTGCAGGAGCGACAGGAACTGCTTCATCGCTTACCGGCTATTTTGGCGCGATTGAACAAATGGCTAAGCCTGATCAAATGGGAAGACACCGATCGTATTCAGTTTTTTGCTGACCTTGCCGAATGCCACGCGGCGATTGTTCGTGCTCCGCTGGAACTGTCTCCGCAGCGACAGCTTGAGTTAGCCGTCGAGGCTGCACAGCATGCGACGGAGCGCCGATTAGAAAAACGAGCGACGGCGGAGAAAGCAGCCGCAGAAGCTGCAGCGGCTGCAGCGGCGGTCCCACCTATTGATGCGCACAGTATCACGAAGGTTGCACAACTTGAACGGGGAATATGGCTCGAATTCAAGAAAGAGAATGACGAGGTATTGAGAGTCCGTTTGGCGTGGGTCAGCCCCATGCGGAGTTTGTATATTTTTACATCGAGTCAAAAAGAAAAAAGCTTTTCGATTACTGCAACAGAATTAGAAAAGGCCTTTAGTGAGCAACGGGTTCACGTGTTGATGCTGGATCATGTGGTCGATAGAGCCCTCACACAAGCGATTGATACGCTTGCCGATAAAGAGGTGTCAGCGGAGGCACACTAACTGGACCACATGCTGGCACCGATGTTTTCTTCTATACCTTTGTATCTCGACGTCGTTCATCTCCTGATTATTCGTAGGCGGGTAATCGCTTTTGTTCCTGCGCGGTGAACATCGTATTTCTTAGCTGCTGCAATTGCGTTTGCTGCTCGGGCGTTAAGGTATCTGAAGAGGCGAGCCCGAGTTGTTGGCGTTGATTGACATAGCGCTGAATCCTCGCATTCCAGTCGTTTGTCTCACGGTCGACTTCAGCAAGACGGTTTGCCGCTTCGGGACTGGTGGCTGCCGCTCGGAGACGATAAATATCATCTTCACTCGCTCCATCACGTCGCATTTTCTCAGTTTGTTCTTGTAAGCGAACGACCTGATAGGGAGCACTTTTTGCTTCACGTAATTCAGGTGACATTGCTGCGTCGAGTGCAGCCAATTTTTCTTTTTTCTGTGCACCAGTGAGTGTGGCGTCCTGATCGATTGCCATACGCTCAAGGGCATCCTGATCATACGCATCATCAAACCCGAACATGGCTTGTATCTCTTTTTCACTAAAAAATTGGGCACGGAGTTGATGCATACGTTGCCATCGATTTCTGACGGAAGTCAGTAACGTATCGGAAGCCTGCGTTTTTGTTGCTCCATCTTGTTCTAGACCAACGAGTGCCTTTTTATAGGCAATGTACTGCACCAGTAATTGCTTTGCCTGACGTGCCGCCAAAGCAGGAAGTTTTTGATCAAGAATTTTGTCGATTTGTCCTTGAATCTCGGGTAAATTTTTTTCACCCATCGCCGACAGATAGTAATCAAATAAGCGTCTTAATTCGCTACTGACGATGAGGTTACCATCGGCATTTTGTCTGATGTCACCGTCAACGTCTGTGCCGTTAAGTGATTTCACAAATGAGAAGGCATGATCATTTGCCGTCAGTTGAACTCGCTGTTCATGCGTATCTGACCGTGATGGCCAGAGAAAAAATGTAGCGGCGCTACATGCTGCCGCTACCAACACCAATGTTATTTTTGTATTCATGAATGACTCCGCGCCGGTATCGTTGTCAAACCGAATTACAGTCCGCTATTTTTTAAGCGGTTCGCATGCTGCCGGTACAGAGTCACAGGATTGGTTTCAAAGATATTCACTAAACCGATGAGCTGATTGACTTCATCGAGATGGTTCATCGCGTAATTATCTCGGATAACTTGCCCTAAGTGAGATGAGCATGTTCCTACCAGACCATCATTTGGTTCACCATTAAATGCCAGCGAAGTGAGCACCAATATTGGATCAGACGCATCCAGTAGATTGGTCGCCTGTTGGGCACCACTCCAGGAGTAGTAGGCGATACCGTTGACGTTATAGGCGCCTTCTCCGCAGGCGCTTGTTGGAACGCCATCTGGGTGTGCTGCGTTGAATTTTAATGAACCAGGCGTACTGAGTGATGCTGCTGCCATTGCTGCATTTTGCGGAAGTTTTGGTTGGCCTGACAGAAAACTGATGAGTTTTGACGCACCATTGGTGAGAGAGACAATCGCTGCATTGGAATAAGTCCCCGGAGGCGCTACGCCAAGTAAAAAATCGGCAAATTTAGAACCTTTATTGACGCCGCCTACGGAAGTGACAGAAGCCACTAGGTCGGGGCGTACCGATGCAACATAGCGCGAAGTCGGTGAACCATGACTATGTCCAATCAGATTCACTTTGCTCGCGCCTGTTACAGCGAGGATTTGTTTTACTTGTGCCAGTAGTTGTTCGCCGCGCACCTCAGTGCTGTTGGCAGCCGAGACTTGTGTCACAAACACTTGCGCACCATCTGCACGAAGTGCAGCAGGAATGCCGTAAAAGTATTCAACGGGGCCGATGTTATCGAACCCAAACAGGCCGTGTACTAACACGATCGGATATTTTGTACCCGTATAGCCTGTTGCCCATGTCTGTGCTGGTAGCAGAGACAGCGCAATGAAGAGTGCAAAAAACATGTTGCTTAATCGTTTATTCATTTTTTTTCCTTTTCAAAGTCGCTTTAAAAAACCGGGGCGGAACTGATTTCAATTCGTTATGTTGAATCGTGATGAGATCAGTTGGGTTGAGGTTAGTTTTTTTGAGAAGAGGGTGGCAAGCTGCGTCGCAGCAAAAATAAATGATTTACATTTGATGTTTTTGTGTAGAAGAAATGATACGAATTAATAAGGTAGTTTGCCTCATAGTGCACGTGGCTACCAAGGACGAGGTGCGATCTGTTTTTGGGGGGATTTAGAGGTTCTTCACTAAAGTGCTCATGTCGTATGATATTTGGTACAGGTCCGATATTCGCTCCTCATCGCACCTAAGGACTTGATTTATCACAGAAAGTTGAGTAGATCTGGGTGAAATTTAAATCTTTCAGGTATAATGCCCAGTTCTGTCCAAAATTTCCTCTTCAAGTCGTTTGATCGTTTGAATTTTCGTCTGAATTGAAACCCCAGTCGAAAACAGGTTTTTGTGGATTCTTTCTCTCTTAGGTTGGTGCAAATTAATTTGGGGGGTGGGGATGTCCGATCTGGCTTCTTTGTCTACACTCGCGCGTTCTGACGCGCAACTTCCGGTACAAGTCTATTTTGATGAGACGTTATTGCAACGTGAAATCAAAGAGTTGTTCCAAGCAGGTCCACGTTACGTCGGTCATGAACTGATGGTTCCTAACGTGGGTGATTTTGCGACTCTACAGTCCGAAAACGAAGGTCGCATGCTGGTGAGAAACGCGCATGGCATCGAATTGATGTCTAACGTTTGCCGCCACCGCCAAGCCCTGATGTTTAACGGGCGTGGCAACGCAAATAATATCGTCTGTCCATTGCATCGTTGGACCTATGATCTCAAAGGTGAGCTCATTGGTGCACCGCATTTTTCAGATACACCGTGTTTGAATCTCAAACGCACGCCGCTTCAAAACTGGAATGGTCTGCTTTTTGAACAAAACGGCTACAACGTGATGGAACGCATGGGGCAACTCAGCGTTACCAAAGATCTCGATTTCACCGGCTACATGCTGGATCACGTCGAAGTGCACGAATGTGATTACAACTGGAAAACCTTTATTGAGGTGTATCTGGAAGATTATCACGTTGAACCCTTCCATCCAGGTCTGGGTAGTTTTGTGACGTGCGATGACTTGCGCTGGGAATTCGGTGAAGACTACAGCGTACAAACGGTGGGCGTGAACAGTGGCTTGCTCAAATCTGGCTCTGAAAAATACCGTCAATGGCAAGAGCAGGTGTTGAAGTTCCGTAATGGCGAACCACCAAAATATGGCGCTATTTGGCTCACCCTCTACCCGAATATCATGGTTGAGTGGTATCCCCATGTCCTCGTGGTCTCTACGCTGTGGCCAACAGAGACGGGTAAAACACGCAATGTCGTTGAGTTTTATTACCCTGAAGAAATCGTCCTTTTTGAGCGCGAATTCATCGAGGCTGAGCGTGCTGCCTACATGGAAACGTGTATCGAAGATGATGAAATCGGGCAGCGTATGGATGCTGGTCGCAGAATCCTCCTTGCCCGTGGTGAAAACGAAGTCGGACCTTATCAGTCACCCATGGAAGATGGTATGCAGCATTTCCATGAGTGGTACCGCCGTCGAATGGCGCTGTAAGGCGCCTCCTGCTGGAATTGGGTCATCAGTTTCAGACGAAATGAACGCTGCAGGGTTAGAACGATGCACCCTCATTTTCAACTAAGATTGTTCCGTTGAAAACGAGGGTGAGTTTCGTTTGCGCTTGCGTCCCATTCGGATCCGTCGCAGTAATAATCACATCCATTTTCTTGACTCCTATGGGAGGGCGCACCTTGAGCGCTCCCGTCTCAGCATCGAATTGCAGCCATGATGGCAAACTCTCACCGTTTGCTAAGGACGCCTCAAGGGCCAAAGGTGTTGTTTTATCACTCTGTGCAAAGGTATTGGCTGGTAGCGTGAACAAAAACGAATCCGCCTGAAAAACCGGTGCTAGCGTGAGGGTCTTCATACTCACCACGTCGTTATATGCCAGTGCTATTGGCAGGTTTAGTCTCGCCGTACTTCCTTCGTTTGTCGCAGGCACGCTTGGCGTGGTCGTCGCTGGTGCAGGTTTCACACTGAGCTTGCCAGCCACATAATGAATAGCATAATTGGCTGGATCAAATCGACGACCAATAGCATCGCTTGCAATGATGGCATAGGTGCCCGGCGCCGCGTCAGAACCACTGCCATTACTCACCATCGTGACCGTATCAATTGTGTCCAGGCCTTGCAGTCCGTTTGTGGTAAATCCCGTTAGCATAGTATGATCACCGGCTGTTTTTGTGACGTTATTCGCCGCAATGGTGAGATCGGCGGCACTGATCATTACTCGATTATTTTGTGACACCGCCGATAGGCTAGGCAGGATGTAATTGGACGCGAGACCAGTGCCGTCAGCCAAACCAGTAATGCCACTGACATAGTTACTACCATTAGCAGCGACATTGGCATTGTTTGCTGATGCCGTTCCTGTGTAGTTCAGCGTTTGTCCATTGACGCCAATAATGTTGACCTGACCTGACGATAAGCTCGTTGTGCTGTCGTAGGTCTTTGTCGCATTGATCGTTGCGATCGCACGATCAATGTTGAGTGTGCCGTTGGTGAAGATGATATTGCTGTAGTTACTGTTGCTACCACTGACTGTATTGGTATAGGTGCCAGCATTGGTTCCCATTGCACCGCTAGCGGAAATGCCACTGATGTTGGCTGCTGTATCCGTTCCAACTAAGCCAGTCGCTGTGAATCCTCCGATGCTTTGCTGATTGCCGTTGTAGGTGCCACTTTGACTGTTACCGATAATGTTGACTGCGGTAGTGACAGCGTTGATCGTTGCTTTGTTATTGAACGATGCACTGCTTAACGAGGGTAATACATAGTTAGACGCTAAACCAGTACCGTCGCTTAAACCAGTAATGCCACTGACATAGTTACTTCCATTGGCAGCAACATTGGCATTGTTTGCTACTGCCGTTCCTGTGTAACTCAGTGTTTGTCCATTGACCCCAGTGACGCTAATCTGACTTGCATTTAAATTGGTTGTACTGTCATAGGTCTTTGTCGCATTGATCGTTGCAATCGCACGATCAATGTTGAGTGTGCCGTTGGTGAAGATGATATTGCTATAGTTGCTGTTACTACCGCTGACTGTATTTGTATAGCTACCAGCATTAGTACCTATTGCACCGCTAGCAGTAAAGCCACTGATGTTGGCAGCTGTATCAGAACCGACGAGCCCTGTGGCGGTGAAGCCGCTAGCGCTTTGTTGATTGCCGTTGTAGGTGCCACTTTGACTGTTACCGATAATGTTGACCGCGGTAGTGACAGCGTTGATCGTTGCTTTGTTATTTAGCGATGCGCTGCTTAACGAAGGTAATACATAGTTCGACGCTAAACCAGTGCCGTCAGCTAAACCAGTAATGCCACTGACATAGTTACTACCATTAGCAGCGACATTGGCATTGTTTGCTGATGCAGTTCCTGTGTAGTTCAGTGTTTGGCCATTGACCCCGGTGATGTTGACCTGACCTGATGTTAAGCTCGTTGTGCTGTCATAGGTTTTGGTGGCATTGATCGTTGCGATTGCACGATCAATGTTGAGTGTGCCATTCGTGAAGATGATATTGCTATAGTTGCTGTTGTTACCGCTGACTCTATTGGTATAACTACCAGCATTGGTTCCTATTGCACCGCTAGCAGTAATGCCACTGATGTTGGCTGCTGTATCCGTTCCCACTAAGCCAGTCGCTGTGAATCCGCTAACGTTTTGCTGATTACCGTTGTAGGTACCACTTTGGCTATTACCGATAATATTAACTGCGGTAGTGACAGCGTTGATCGTTGCTTTGTTATTTAACGATGCATTACTTAACGAAGGCAATACATAGTTCGACGCCAAACCAG
>NZ_JBMPPA010000003.1:0-579074 GCF_049340215.1 Undibacterium sp. MH2W
CAGCATTCGACATTAGGTTACCGCTCTCCCGTTCAATATCTGGAAGACTGGATGAAGAAACAAAATCAAGAGAATCTCGCTGCATGACATTCACCTGATGGTGAACTAATTATCGAGGGAAGCTCAGTTTGCTCCTTTTGTGCGGCCTTTTTGGTTTGCAATTGTCCCACTTTTTCTGGCTTTATTTAGATCAAAACTGGATTTCTACGATGGGGTATGAAATTCTTTTATTCCTAATTGCACCGTCTTTTTTTCTATTTAGTCGTCAGATTTTGGTCATGGAGGAAGATCAACGATTGGAACTGACCATTCTGGGGCATGGTGTGCCTATATTGATCGCTCCACTACTTCCTACCGCTTGGGCAATGCCTATCGCATTTCTTGTTGGTTCGGCATATTTGATTTGGTTGGCATATAGCATCTATACGTTACGCGCTGAAAAGGAATCCTTTCGGGTGGAAATGGCATTGCTAGGAGGTATTTTTGTCATTGCCATAGCAGTCACTGTCCTTGGATTTTTCCAAACCTCATTACCTGGAAAGTTATTTTTTTGCATATACTCCATCGCTATTGGAATGGCATTTTTGTTGGTTCAGATTTCGTTGGCGTTAAGGCCTAATCTATCCAAGGAGGTAATTGAAACTGTTCAGGCTTCGTATGTGCATTCGACGCTGAGTAACGTAGATTGTGATTCCGCATTATCAAGTCTTGAAGCATTGATGGAGACCGACAAAATTTATGCAGATGCTGAGTTGGGTTTGGCCGACGTCGCAAAACTTCTGGGACTGAGCGCGCATCAAACATCTGAACTGATTAATTCTAGAATCGGAAAAAGTTTTTCGCGCTATTTGCGCGAACAGCGTATTCGAGCAGCCAAAGTCTTGTTGATGAATGAACCTTCCGCCTCCGTTTTATCCGTTGGACTTAATGTGGGGTTTTCAAGTCAGTCCAATTTTTACGAGGCATTCCGTGAAGTAGAGGGAATGCCACCAGGGCAGTATCGAAAGTTAAACTCAAGGCGCCTACCGGGCGAAAACTGATCAATTAGTCGATTTCAGTTCCGAAATGATGATTTTGGAATTGAAATCTATTCCTTTTCGATCTAAGTGGAAGAATTTGATGTCATTTTCCACAAAAATCGAGGCTCCTATCACCAGCTTGGAGCCTAACATGAATCCATCTCTGTTGTTGCCTTTTGAGCTATTCATTAGCGTTTCATTAAGTATTGTGGTTTTGAGTATTCTTTCAAATCCGCTGATAACTCTATTAAAGCGACTCAGCCTGTTTATTGAAGTGCCTGCAGATGCCGAGGAGAAATCCTCATGAATGTCTTATTGACTGGTGCCACAGGATTCCTTGGTCGTCATATTGCGGCAGCCTTGGTGGAGGGCGGGCATGAAGTGACGCCCGCGTCGCGTCGACATGGTGTCGATTTTACGAAAATGATTGAGTCAGCCAACTGGATTCCTCATCTTGAAAAAATTGATGCTGTTATAAATTGTGTAGGCATTATCGGCGAAGTTGGTACGCAGCGTTTTGAAGTAATACACGCGCAAGCCCCAATTGCTTTGTTTGATGCATGTGCACAAGCTGGTATTCGGCGTGTCATTCAAATTTCCGCAATAGGAACAGAGTCGGCTGCCTTTTCGAAATACCATCAAAGCAAACTGATTGCGGATAATTGGCTGCGTAGTCTGGACCTTGATTGGATCATTTTACGACCAGCACTCATCTATGGTGCTGATGGAGTTAGTACCAATGTGCTGATGCGTCTCGCCAGATTGCCGCTCATTCCGATTGTTGGTGATGGCAAACAAGTTTTACAACCAATGTATGTTGACGATGTTGCTACTGCAGTCGTGAGGTCGTTGAGTTTTGAGGAAGTGAAAAAAACGATTGACCTCGTTGGCAGCGAGAATATTTCTTATGCAGATTGGATGCAAATATTGCGTCAGGCACAGGGGTTGAAAAAGGGACTTTTACTTCGCATCCCATACCGGTTGGCAGTACAGATTTTACGTCTTGGTTGCCACATCAGTCCTGTGCTGCATCCAGATAACCTTCGCATGCTCAGAGCAGGCTATTTGTCTGACGTTGTGCAGACAATGGACGTTCTTGGGTGCTCGCCAAGACGGGTCGAAAACGGTTTGTTTTTCTCGGATACTCAAAAGAGGAGGGCGGCATCATGACGTATAACTTCATAAAAGTGATGCACATCCTTAGCATGGTCCTGCTATTTGGCACCGGATTGGGTAGCGCATTTTATAAATGGATGGCTGATCGCAGTGGGGTTGTCGCTCATATTGCCGTTACCAATCGTCATGTTGTATTGGCTGATTGGATATTCACGACCCCGACGATCACCTTTCAACCCATCAGCGGCTTAATCATGTTGCATATGTTAGGTTTGCCAGCAACGACGCCTTGGATTCGAGCTAGCTTAGCGTTGTATGGACTCGCTGGCGTTTGTTGGTTACCTGTTGTGTGGTTGCAAATTCAGATGCAAAAGATGTCAGCGATTGCCTCAGAGAATAGGACTGAATTGCCATTGGTTTATTGGCGCATGGCGCGATACTGGTTTTGGTTGGGTGTACCCGCCTTCTTATCAATGATATTGGTAGTTGCATTGATGGTCCTTAAGCATTCTCTTGGGGGTGAGTCATGAAAAGTTTGGTGCAGCAGGCCTTGGGAGAGGGGTGGTATGAATTGCCTCCCGCATTGCAAGCACATTATCGTTCTGGAGATGTAACAGAGGAGGGGTATATGGATATTGAATACCCATCGTTTATGCAATGGTATCTCAATGTTTTACGACTATTTGGCGCGCTCGTGAATCGTCGTGGTAGAGGTGCGGTGACTTTGGTTGAGCGGAGTCAAAATCATGGACAACAACACTGGAAGAGAACGATTCGGTATCCAAGCGGGGAGGTGGCTTATTTTAATAGTCTCCTCATCTCGGCAGGTGGCGATCAATTGATTGAATTCGTTAACCCGTTTCTCGGTTTGCAAATGTCCGTCGTTGCTCATGACGGTATGGTTCAATATTCGGGAGTGAGATTTGTGTTTAAAATCGGGAGGATTGTTATTCCTATTCCTGAGTGGCTAGTTCTTGGTCATACCAGCATAAAAGAATCGGCATTAGATGAGACTCACTACGCAATGGATTTTCGCTTAACCCACCCGTTATTTGGTCAAGTTTTTCGTTATTCGGGTGTGTTTAAAGTCGAACTTTAAATGCTAAAAGTTGATAGCTCGCTTTGTGGTCTCGTGAGGGGAACTCATAAAGAATAACGCATTCAGAATACGCCTCATCCTATTCATTCATCATCGCGCACTCGTCAAAATGAACGTAATTGTTTATTTGTATTGTGCAATTGTGACATCAGCCATTCTTTATATTGATGTTATTTAGGCATGGTGAGCAGTGGGAGTCACCTACCCAAACTCATGGCAATCTTGCCTGAATAAAGTATTTGCGGCTGGGGGCTTCACTTTCGGGTGGGGGTTTGCTATAATTTTGTTCTTCGCGGCTGTAGCTCAGCTGGATAGAGTACTTGGCTACGAACCAAGGGGTCGTGGGTTCGATTCCTGCCAGCCGCACCAGATTCAAGGGACTAGATGAAAATCTAGTCCCTTTTTTCTTTTTTGGATTGATTTTGTCTTGATGCGCATTGTGGTAATCGGCGTGGGTGGCATCGAGAGAGCGTTACACTTCGTAAATGTTGATGTTACTGCGAGCTTGAATGAGCCGATAGGGGCAATGCAGTCGCTCACCACCGTCCGATCAATGGAGTGATCCGTGGGGTGAGTCGCAAGAGGAGTGAAGACTGGGTGAGTTATTCGGCAAGAATGAGGCGGCGAAGGCTCCATCCTTCTGGAGCGGCTTGATTCAGGGCGCTGGGCTTAATGGGGCCATTCTTGATGCTGTCGTCGAGCGAGTTGATCAGACGATGAAGTTGTGCGGTGTCCGGCAACATTGTCCCTAAAAATGCGACTTGATCCTGGTGTTGGATGAGTATTGTTGGGAAATTTTCAATATCAATATCTTCGACCAAATGCGCGCAGTCTTCAATATCAATCCAAGTGAAGCATTTATCAGGATGTTGTGCTGCGAGTTGATTAAATGCGGTCCGATACGCTGTACACGTGTCGCACCATGCGGCGCACAAGCAGGCGACCAGCCAATTTTTTTGATCGAGTTGAGTTTGTACCTGTTGAAGGTCATCAGTGTGAATGTATGCAGTCATCTTTCAATTTTAACCTATCCTTGGCATTGATAATTTCAGCCTTGTTGGTGTGTGAACACGGTAAAATACGACCATGACTACGATTTTAGCAATAGAAACCACGACAGAACTCGCTTCAGCCGCTTTGTTTGTTGAAGATCAGATGTTCGTCCGTGAATTATCCGGCGTGCAAACGCATTCTCAAGGAATCTTACCGGCGGTGCAAAGTCTGCTTGCTGAGGCGGGGCGCACATTAAGTGATTGTGATGCCATCGCCTTTGGTTGCGGACCAGGTGCGTTTACGGGAATTCGCACTGCGTGTGGCGTCGTTCAAGGTTTAGCTTATGGCGCAGGCCTCCAGGTTGTTCCTGTAGTGAGTCTGCAATCGATGGCCTTAGCGGCCGCTGAACAACATGCAATGACTGATTTTGTCTGCATTTTAGATGCCCGTATGAATGAAGTTTACTGGGCGCATTACCGTTTTTCAGGTGGCGATTGTGTTGAAATAAGTCCACCGGTATTGTCGCGCTTAGACGAAGTTGTTGTGTCGACACCATCAGACAAGGTGCAGATTGTCCTCGGGAATGGTTTGGCATTGCCGGAACAGTTGCAAGGATATGCGCATTGCCAATGCATGCCGCATGCGATACACGTCGCGAAAATTGGCTTGCATGGATTGCAAACGGGGCTTGTTGTTCCTCCGGAGGACGCGCAGCCTTTGTACTTGCGCAATAAAATTGCTTTAACTACTGCCGAGAGGACGTTGGCAAAAAGCGCGTCTTAAGCCTTACAAAGAATGATTGATGGACGATACCTGGTTTGTGGATGGATCAATCCTTCGTTGAGACGATGACACGGTATGTTGAAAGACAAAAAAATATGCATGAATTGGTAAGACTGGGTTTTGCAGATATTGATCAAATTTTGACGATCGAAGAAGCGGTGTATTCTCACCCTTGGTCTCGCGGAAATTTTTCAGACTCGCTGATGAATGGCTATGATGCATTTGGACTGCGAGATGCAGAGCAACAATTGATTTGTTATTTCTTAGTCATGCCAGTGATGGAAGAATTACATCTCCTGAATTTTGCAGTCCGTAAAGAGAGCCAGAAGCAAGGATATGCGAGTGCGATGTTGAAAATGATGCATGAGTATGCAAAAGAGCGCGGTTTCGTCTCGATCTTGCTGGAAGTGCGTCGCAGTAATTATCGCGCCATCGAAGTGTACCTTCAGGATGGATTTAGAGAAATTGGTCGTCGGAAGGCTTATTACCCTGCTGAGGGTGATACCCGTGAAGATGCGATCGTGATGCGGAGACTGATCGATGCACCCAATGAATGAAGTGAAGCAGTCGCTGGTCCGTGTTGCCATCCTCAATGAAATGGGGCTGGGACCGGTGTGGGCGCAGCGTTTCCCAGACGTGGAGGTGA
This sequence comes from Undibacterium sp. MH2W, assembly GCF_049340215.1. Classification (NCBI taxonomy): domain Bacteria; kingdom Pseudomonadati; phylum Pseudomonadota; class Betaproteobacteria; order Burkholderiales; family Oxalobacteraceae; genus Undibacterium; species Undibacterium sp. MH2W. Next base: position 5,657 of record NZ_JBMPPA010000003.1, read on the forward strand.
TTGAAAGCCAACCCACTCAGCCTCAAAAGCTAGCACCAGAATTGACCGGTGAACCTGATATTGCGCCGTCATCTAAGAGCGCTATTCATCATGAGGATGTGGTTCAAACGGACAGTATGCCCTCTCATGAGGTTGCCCCTATAGAGATCAGGGCAGATGTCCCATTGGTCTCGTCAATGGGTTGGGCGGAGCTGGAGGCGACCGTATCGGCTTGCCAAGCATGCGGTCTTTGCAAGGCACGGCAGAATACCGTATTTGGTGTTGGCGAACGTGCGGCGACATGGCTATTTGTTGGAGAAGGGCCGGGCTATCACGAGGATCTTCATGGCGAGCCATTTATCGGTGCTGCTGGTCAGTTGCTCGATAATATGTTGCTTGCGATGGGCGTCAAGCGGGGTGATCGTTCTTATATCGCCAACGTGGTCAAATGCAGGGCGGCAGACGAGGCCGGGAAAGATCGGCCGCCGTCCTCTGATGAGATTGCTGCTTGTCTTCCTTATTTGCAGCGTCAGATCGCGTTGATACAACCAAAAGTGATTGTTGCACTCGGAAAAACGGCTGCGATTGCATTGTCAGGTCTTGACCTCGACACGCCAGTGGCACAATTACGGGGCAAAGTTCACCAAGTTGGGGGTATCCCGATGGTGGCGACCTATCATCCTGCGTATCTGCTTCGTAAGCCTCTTGAGAAAAGTAAAGCCTGGCAGGACTTATGTTTGGCTCAGCGCGCCTTGGATGGTCGTCTCTAGTGAGCTTGTCTTCGCAAAAACAATTTCACGCTGACTGGGGGCATTTGCAGGATCGTCATGTCCGAGCGCTAGCGTGGTTGTTGACGTCACCGCACTTGCTCCAACCTCACGCGACAATGTGGCCTGGGACTGTCGTCACTCCATCACTTTCTTCCGCTGCAGAACTCCGATCTTTTTTGACGCAATTGGATCAGGATCCATCTCTTTTGCATGCCGCCCTTCAGCGTCATCCTACCAAGCGTTTAGGGTTGTACGCGGAACATTTGCTCGCTTACTTTTTCTCTGCTTTTTATGATGTGTACGCCCATGGATTGCAGGTTCATGACGAAAAGGCGAGGACAATTGGCGAATTTGATTTTTTACTTCGCAGTCAGGATGGATTGGCTCATTGGGAGTTAGCAACGAAGTTCTATCTGCTGTTTGATGATCCAATGAATCCGAGAGGGGCGCTGGATTTGTATGATTTTCTCGGTCCCAACTTGGCTGATACGCTGGGCGCGAAGATGCATAAAATCATCGGTCAGCAGTTACGTTTGAGTGCACATCCCAATGCGGTAAGCGCGCTAGATCATCCGGTAACGTCAGTGCAGGCGTTGGTGAAGGGGTGGCTTTTTTATCGTGATCCGACGATGTACGCAAACGATGCATTGGTGGAGGGAATCGCTAGAGACCACTGTCGCGGCTACATCTGGACAGAGAGTGAGATTCGCCAGATGGATGATTTTTCTGCAGTGATTCTCGATCGATTGATGTGGCTGGCACCAGCACGTGTCGCACTTAATGATGTGAGAGGCAAGCAGGCAACCTTAGCGCAGATCGACGTCCTGTTTGGCGCGATCCATTCCCCAGTGATGCTGGCATTATTGGATGTTGATGGGGAATATGCCACAGAGGTTGTCCGTGGCATGGTTGTTCCCGATGACTGGTGGAGTCAGGCTGCGATGGCAAGAGGGCGTTTAAAGCCCGCCTAGTCTATTTAAACTGCCAGCCTCAGTGTTTGTGTTCACCAATCAACGCCAACGAATCATGTTCGCGTTGATTGGCTTGATGCTTCTTCATCACGACAAACATCGTGCTCATCACAAACCCACCAAATAATACAATCACTACTTGAATATTCAAATTCAGAGACACCATCAATGCATAAACCGTCAGCATGGTCAGTACGGATAAGTTCTCATTGAAATTTTGCACGGCGATTGAATGCCCCGCACTCATTAACACGTGTCCACGATGTTGTAACAACGCATTCATTGGCACAACGAAAAAGCCCGACAAGGCACCCACCAAGATGAGTAATGGATAAGCAATTTCTTTGCTGTGAACAAAAATCATTGTGATAACAACAGCACCCATCGCAACACCCAATGGCATGACGGACAGCGATTTTTTGAGTGGAATGAATTTAGCAGCGGCACAAGCACCGATGGCAACACCAACGGCGACGATACCCTGCAATATCGCAGCCTGATTCAGAGGCATATGAAGAGAGGCTTCCGCCCACTTGAGGACGATGAATTGTAGCGTCGCCCCAGCACCCCAGAATAACGTCGTGACAGCGAGAGAAATCTGCCCTAACTTGTCTTCCCACAAAGTCATAAAACAACGAGAAAAATCAATAACTAACTGAACGGGTTGGTGCTTTTGATGTGCGTATCGGGCGCCTGTATCGGGGATTCTGAGATTAAATATCGCCGCCATCGCATATAAGCCGGTAATGACGGTGAGGGCTGCTTCTGTCGTTGTCTGAATTGGTAAGTGAATGACGGACGATTGAATTTGCAACAGACTTTGCGCAATATGCGGTGTGACAAGGGCACCTCCAAGAACCGTGCCTAGGATAATCGATGTCACCGTCAAGCCTTCAATCCATCCGTTAGCAGCAACAAGGTGCTCAGGGGGGAGAAGTTCAGTCAAAATGCCATATTTCGCCGGGGAGTACGCCGCGGCACCAAAACCAACTACGGCGTACGCAATGAGCGGATGCACATTCACAAACATGAGTGCACAACCCGCCACTTTAATCATGTTAGTAATAAACATGACTCGACCTTTGGGGAGGGAATCGGCAAATGCTCCGACGAATGCTGCTAACAGCACATAGGACAATACAAAAAATAATTTCAGGAGCGGAGTCATCCAGCCCGGTGAATTCATTGATGCAAGTAAGGCCATCGAAGTGATGAGCAATGCGTTGTCGGCCAGCGATGAAAAAAACTGTGCCGCCATAATCGTATAGAAACCGCGTTTCATGCTGATGATTTGCCTAATACAAAGTGTTATCGGTCAGCTTTATACCATGAAATTTCGCAATTACATTCGAATTAACGCAAGCTTCTGTATGAATACTGGGTAAAATAACAGTGTTTACTTGGTTTTCTGGAAAAATATGGCGAAAGCAAAAACAAATTACACCTGCACCGAATGTGGCGGCATCGTCAATAAGTGGGCGGGTCAGTGTCCTTCGTGTGGGCAGTGGAATACGCTGGTCGAGACGATCGTTGAGGCGGCAGGTAACCGTTTTTCTGGAAAGCATCAAAGTTTGGCGCAAACGGCGCCTGTGCTGAATTTATCGGATATCGAGGCGTCGGATGTGCCACGTTTTGGAACGGGCATCGAAGAGTTTGATCGCGTTTTGGGAGGCGGTCTCGTGCCGGGTGGTGTTGTTCTGATTGGTGGTGATCCGGGTATTGGTAAGTCCACTTTGTTATTGCAGGCACTATCGAATCTGGCCAAGGTCAAGAAAGTGCTTTACGTCAGTGGCGAAGAGTCCGGTGCCCAAATTGCGTTGCGCGCCAATCGGCTTGGACTCGATACCAAAGGGTTGGCTCTGCAGGCAGAAATTCAATTAGAAAAAATCCTCAATACCTTGTCGGAACATAAGCCGCAGGTAGTGGTGATTGACTCGATTCAGACCTTATACTCTGACGCCTTGAGTTCCGCCCCCGGTTCCGTCGCGCAGGTTCGTGAATGTGCTGCCCAACTTACGCGGGTTGCAAAGACCATGGATGTCACGATGATCTTGGTGGGGCATGTGACCAAAGAGGGGGCATTGGCAGGACCGCGCGTTCTTGAACATATCGTGGATACGGTGCTCTATTTTGAAGGTGACACCCACTCCAGTTTTAGGCTGGTGCGTGCGATCAAAAACCGTTTTGGTGCCGTCAATGAGCTTGGTGTATTTGCGATGGGCGAGCGAGGTCTGAGGGGTGTATCTAATCCATCGGCACTCTTTTTATCTCAGCATGACGCGCAGGTCGCAGGATCTTGTGTGATGGTGACGCAAGAAGGAACACGGCCATTGTTGGTGGAGATTCAAGCGTTGGTCGATAGTTCTCATGCGCCGAATGCTCGACGCTTATCGGTGGGCTTGGAGCAAAACCGACTTGCGATGTTGCTTGCTGTGTTGCACCGCCATGCGGGCGTTGCTGCGTTCGATCAAGATGTGTTCATTAATGCCGTGGGCGGCGTCAAAATTGCGGAACCAGCGGCAGATTTGGCTGTGTTATTGGCGATCAATTCGTCGATGCGTAATAAGCCGCTCCCGCGTAGCCTAGTGGTGTTTGGTGAAGTTGGTCTTGCTGGAGAGATTCGTCCCGCACCAAGAGGCCAAGAACGGTTAAAAGAAGCAGCAAAGCTTGGCTTTAAGATTGCCATGATTCCAAAGGCGAACGCCCCAAAACAGAAAATCGAAGGGCTAACGATTATTGCTGTTGATCGCATTGATGAGGCGATGAGTAAGATTCGTGATGTTGACGATGTAGCATAGCAAAAACTGGGGTTGCGACTTCACCTATGTCTAGGCAAGGAGATCCGCAGCCGCTATGCCGCTTCGAACAGCCGCCTCTAAGGTCGCAGGGTATTCGCCTGCTGTGTAATCACCAGCCAAAACCAGATTGGCCTCAGACGTTGCATTGGATGGTCTTTGCAGCTTCGGAGTGCAGCGGAAAGTGGCTCTTTTTTCGGTAATAATTTGATGCCACAGCGGTACTTTGAGCGCCGGGTTTTCCAGACTGTGCGCCAGTTGACTTGTTATTGCTTGTACAAGCGCTTCCTGTTGCAGTCCAATGCTTTCATTGGGTGCGCTAATGACAACCGCCAGCAGTCCCGCTTGGTCGGAGTGTAAATAGCCGCGGTCAAACACAAATTGCCCCCAATGCTGCTTAGCTGCATCTTCAAGAAGTGCAAACATTGGCCGATCAAGGCGCAGGGTGTCCGGGTATTGCAGATAGCACGTCGTAATGGCTTCAAATTCAAAGGATGGCAGGGACGTGTTGGTCGGAGTACTTTGCAGTAGGCGCTTTGCATTGCTCGCATCTGTTGCGATGATGATTCCGTCGTAGGCGGTTGCGTTTGTTTGTGAAAGATCACTTTGCGCTAATGCTAGTTGCCATTTTCCTGGCTGTACGGAATTGCGTTGGATCTGAGTCACCGCAGCGCCTAACGCGACTTGCCCCCCGTGATTCTGAATAAATGTCGTCGCTTTTTCTGGGAAAAGCGCAGATAAGTTGTACTTCGGAACTAGCATGTCAGACGCGGCTCTGTTAGCGCCAAGGCTGTCACGCAACACGTTGAGGAACACTTGCGCTGAGGCATGCTGTGGGGGCGTGTTGAGTGCGGCAATACACAAGGGATTCCACATCAGTTCGCACAAGCGCGGCGTTTGATCAAACCGTTGTAAAAGCTCGGTTACGCTACAGTCTTCGTACAACGTCCAGTCCATCCAGCGCGCAGTGGAGGAAAATCGTGCTAGTGATAATTTGTCTGCGTTGCGCAAGCCTTTGGCGCGTAGGAGCGCTATCGCGAGATGGAGCGGCGCTGGAATGAGTTTGGAGACTGGGGCTGAAAACGCCATGCCATCAATACCGGGTGGGTACACCATCTGCAAAGGTACGCGCAGAAACGCGTTATCGATGTCGATGCCCACCGTTCGCATCATGCTCAAACTATCGCGGTAGGCCCCTAGCAGAATATGTTGACCATTATCGACGTTAAGTCCTTGCACCGCCACGCGCCGTGCGCGTCCGCCCGCAGTTCGACTTGATTCAAACAGGCTAACTTTGTGTCCTCGTTTGACTAAGCGAACGGCGGCGGCAAAGCCGGCCCAACCCCCACCAACGATGGCGATATGTTTTTGCGTTAATTTAGCCACGTACGTAGGTTTTCCAGGCGAGCCACAACTTCCGTATCGGTGTCAGTGAGATTCGCTGATTCAATACTTGGAACCGATCGCGCTGAATCTCAACAAGCAAGGTGCGATAAATCGATGCCATGATCAAGCTTGTTCGTTGTGCACGACGATCTTCTGGCGGGAGAAGGGCGAGCGCCTCGTCGTATAACTTTTGTGCTCGCTCATATTGGAATTGCATCAATGCTTCAAATTGCGGGCTGTGTCGCGCGTTTAAAATATCCGCCGCCGTCACTTTGAATTCTTGCAGTTCATTGACTGGGAGGTAGATACGTCCTTTGCGCGCATCCTCTCCGACATCACGGATGATGTTGGTCATTTGAAACGCAAGACCAAGCTTTTCTGCAAAAACACGGGTTTGCGGATTGGTGATGCCAAAAATACTTGCCGAGAGAATGCCAACGACTCCCGCGGCGTGCCAGCAATATTTTTGTAATGCGGGAAAGTCTAAGTACCGCGTTTGGTTTAAATCCATTTCCATCCCGTCGATGATGGCGACTAAGTGTTCCCCCTGGAGGGCGTAGGTCGCCATATGCGGCAATAAGGCCTTTGTGACCGGATGGGTGGGAGCGTTATCCAACATGGCTTGCACTTCTTTGCGCCACCAAATCAGTTTCGTTCTGGCGAGCATATCATCGCTGCTCTCATCGACGGCATCATCGACCTCGCGGCAAAATGCGTACAGCGCGGTAATGGCCCGTCGTCTTTCCAAGGGTAAAAATAGAAAGCTATAATAAAAACTGGAACCACTTTGGGCCGCTTTTTGCTGGCAATATTCGTCAGGAGACATGCTTTTTTATGTAAGTAATCGGCACAAAGCCAAGTAAAGTCGTTATGCTAACAAACTTTGCGCATCTACGAAGCACTTGCAACAAGGAGTTTGCTGTAAGTATCGTAATGTAATCGGATCATAGAATTATGAATCCAAAATGCACTAGCTCGTATAATAGTGGGCGCATTATATTATTGCTCTCTTAAAAAATGAGCTTGCTTTTGGTACAAAACTCTCAATTTGGACAAATATCTTGAATAAATCGAAAATTGCTGGAATGTTAGGTGGTGTTGCAATTGTTCTCGCCGGTTGTGGCGGCTTTGTTTACACGACTGTCGGCGGCACCGTCACAGGTCTAGGTACAAGCGGCTTGAACGTGTTGATATTGCAGAACGAGGGAAATTACAAACAATCCCTGACCGCAGATGGTTCATTTTCATTTTCAGAGGCGAGTAATGCGCACTATGTGATTTCCGTCTATCAACAGCCAAGCTACGTCAATTGTAGCGTAGCGAATGGTACAGGAACGATGAATAGCTCATCGGGTGTTGCGAATGTCAACGTGACGTGCGTACCTAATGTACCGGTCGGTGGCAATCTGAGTGGCCTTGCGGATGGTGCGAAGCTGTACCTCATTGATAACATCACCAATGTTGCCGCAAATGTCAATGTGAATGCGGATAACACCACAGCAGGCGCATTGTCGAGCAACGGCGCTTTCGTGTTGCCGACATGGGTCGTTAGTGGATATAACTACAATGTTCAAGTCGCATTGCCACCAGCAGGTCAATATTGCACTGTTGTTAATGGCTCCGGTGTTGCCGATAACACGAATTTAGCAGGTGCACGAAATATTGGCGTGAATTGTACAGCGGCAGTACCTATCACTTTCACCGTAAGTGGCCTGACAGCAGGAAATACAGTCACCTTGACAAACACGTCAACCGCTCGCGTTGATCCTCTGACCGTTTCAACCATTGGTACATACAACTTCTCTTGGAGTTTATTGACAGGTATGCCTTACGCAGTAACAGTAACAACGCAGCCATCTAACCAGACTTGTACGGTTAAAAATGGGACGGGCGTCGCTAATTTGGCGAATCCGGCAGCATCTGCAAATATCCAAGTTAATTGCGTATAAGCTGATCGTCTAAGCTGATCTTTGATCAAAAAAAGGACAGGATGCCAATGGCACTCTGTCCTTTTTGTCTTTTTGTCTTTTTGTCTTTTTGGTCTATTCGTTTTTGTGGGTGTCGTCTTCGAGGTTAATTTAAAGTTCCTCTAGTTCACCTTTTTGATTAAAGTAGAAAATTCCCTCGTGCTTGAATCCCCATGTGCCACCTTTTAATCGAACAAATGGTTCGAAACTAAAAAAAGGAACATCAATTAATAACGCGTCATTCTCTGCTTCAATAAATTGTCGCTGATCTCGGTCAGTCGCGATGCTGTGTCCTACGTTGCCTCGGTAGTCCAAATTAACAAAACCACTTTGTCTGATTCTCATATTGGCCCAATCAAACAGATCGCCAAACGTCGTTTGTGGACGTACGAGTCGCAACATTTGTTTGTGCATTTGGTTCAGAAAACCAATGCCATTTTTAAATTCCAGGAGGCTTGGTGTTTTTGTGACTTTTCCATTCTCAATGGCGAATGAACGTGCGCAATCCCCCCAGCAATCGCCTTTGAGGGGGCTTAAATCAATCGTGACAAGATTGGAGATGCCAACGGGTTCGTCGCGCGGCTCATAGTTTTTTCCAGAAATAGAAACGCAGCTACGGGATCCTAAAAGAACGAGCGCGGGGCAATTGTAATACCAGGTTTCTGTGTATCCTTGCTCAGCCAGCAATAATTGCGCCTTCTCGGCAATCGTTCTTTCCGTGTCGTTGGCAGTAATGAGCTGTTCCAGCTGAGCGAGAACCGACTTTGCGGCATGTTGCACCACGCGATGTTGCTCGATGTCCAGTTCGGTTGGCATATGCTCACTGATGAATGATTTGATTTTTATTTGCCGCTGCCGGTGACGGCGCTGACCCCAGCTTTTGTGACATCGACTGCGGTACCGACGACGGCGCTACCGACGTGTACTGTTGTTGATACGGCGGCATCGGCAACCGCGAGCACTGTACACCCATTTAGCATTGGAAGGCACGCCAACAGTGGCAATAATTTTACGCAAATTCGCATCATGATTTCCTTGTTTGGTATGGTGTTCGGTCTACGGGTGTATCGGGGGTGAATGTCGAACGTTATCGCAAAACGTCGTCGCGCTTCGTTATAAAACGGGAAGTTAAGTTGCTTTGCATCGATGCGAAAGCTGACGATCGATATTATGCTTTAATTTGAAGCATACCGCATGAAAGTCGCAATGATTTTGGGTGATTGACGATATCGCTCGAATCGATGGGCTAGACGACCCTGCGCTCTCGGCCTCGTGTCATCACATTTGGCTTACATATGCAAGGCGCGCCACATAAGAAGTGCCCAATCCCATTTCTTTAAAACGGGACGTTGGTTAACGATGTCACCGTTGACCTGTTCAATTTTTTCGATAATTCTCAACCCGCCTTGAATGACTAAGCGCAATTCCCAATCCAGTCGAAGAGGCAGCTCTTTGTGCAGCGGAGCACCCGACAGCATCAGTTCTTTGGCGCGCTGGGTTTGGAAGCGCATCATTTGGGGCCACTGGTTGCTTGTGGTTAAGCTCTCTAAACTCTCTTGTTGGATCTGGAATGTTCTTAGATCTTCTTGAGGGAGATAAATCCGCTTCTTACTCCAATCGATAGCCACATCCTGCCAGAAGTTGATTAATTGCAGCGCTGTACATATCGCATCTGACTTACTCAAATTTTCTGCTGTCGCTTTGCCGTAGAGGCTGAGCATCAATCGACCCACCGGATTAGCTGATCGCCGGCAGTAATCAAGTAGCTCGCTATAGGTTTCATAGCGCATCGTCACCACATCTTGCTTAAACGCAGACAGCAAATCTTTGAAAGGCGTCACAGGCAACTGATGTTTCGCAATGGTCTTTGCCAGTGCCTGAAAAAGAGAGGAGGAGCTGGGTTTGTTTTTAAGAATTAAATCGAGCTCGTGATCATAGTTGTCCAATGCACTGAGGCGTTCCGGTGTGCTTGCATTGCCTTCGTCGGCGAAGTCGTCGGCGGTACGGGCGAAGATATAGATCGTTTTGACGGCGTCTCTTAGATGTGCAGGAAGTAAAAGTGATGCTACCGGGAAATTTTCGTAGTGCTCTACGGACATAATTTATTTTTAAAATTAAATGACTGAAAAGTCATTGGCAAAAAAAGAGGGCTTAACTATAATAACTAACCGATGAGTCATTTATTTGAAATTGCTGTAAAGTATTGTGCATCTCTCAGGTCTCGTCTGTCAAATTGCTAACACCCTTCGCCTCCATCGCCTGCATAGTAAAGGAAATATCCGTGTTTAACCCAAATTTTAAGAGCCTCGTAACGGCCAATTTGAATGAGTCACAGCGCTCAGTGATACCTAGATCAGTCAGTGCAGTTGCTTTATCGCTGGTGGTCGCGTTGACTGGTTGCTCAAAGCAGGCAGAAAAATCGGAGGACATCAGACCTGTGCGCGCCGTCGTTGTGAAAAATGGTACGACAGATACTGCCATTGAGTTGTCTGGCGAAGTGCGACCACGTATTGAATCGCATTTGGGTTTTCGGGTCGGCGGTAAAATCGTTAGCCGCAAAGTGGAGCTGGGTACGGTAGTGAAGCGTGGTCAGGTGCTCATGCAGCTCGATCCACAAGATTTGGCATTAGCGCAGGCGCAAGCAAAGGCAGGCCTGACCGCGGCTGAAAGTAATCGCGATTTGGCGATGGCGGAATTAAAGCGCTATCAAGAGCTCAGGGCGAAAAACTTTGTTGCCGCCACTGTTCTGGATGCAAAAGATGTTGCCTACAAAGCGGCACAGTCAAGCTATGAGCAGGCGCTCGCTGCATATAAAAATCAAAGTAATCAGGCTAGCTATGCAAATCTGGAGTCTGATGTCGATGGCGTCGTCACGAGTGTTGATGCAGAAGTAGGGCAGGTAGTTGCTGCAGGAGCACCGGTAATACGCGTTGCGCAGTCCGGTGACATGGATGTTGTTGTTGGTGTTCCGGAAAATAAAATTAATATGATTCGCCAAATGTCGGACATCAACGTGTCGCTGTGGGCGCAGCCTTCAAAAATCCTGTCCGCTAAATTACGCGAATTGTCTCCAATTGCAGATCCAGCCACGCGAACATATGCAGCGAAAGTCATTTTGCCTCCTGATGCGACGGATGTACGTCTGGGGATGACTGCGACCGTTACGTTCGTTGCTCGTAATCCCAATCAAGTGATCAAAGTCCCCATGACGGCTTTATTACAAAGCAAAGCAGGGACCTCAGTTTGGGTTGTCAATCAAGGTGTTGTCCATCAAGTGCCAGTGCAAATTGCTGGCGCAGCCGGTGAGGACGTGTTGATTGCAGGTGGCGTATCTAACGGGCAGACCATTGTGACCGCGGGGGTACATTTTCTCAAAGAAGGTCAGAGGGTCACCATTCTTGGAGCGGATCCGATTTCAGCAGACGCTGTTAAAGCAGTCGCACCTGGAGAATCTAAATGAGTAGCAAAAAATCCAGTGGGTTTAATTTATCAGAATGGGCGCTGAATCACATTCCGCTAACTCGCTATCTGATGGTCGCGCTACTTTTGGGTGGTATTTTTAGCTACGGTAATTTGGGTCAAGACGAGGATCCCCCTTTTACTTTCCGCGCCATGATTGTGAAGGCAATTTGGCCGGGCGCGACAGCACTGCAAATGGCGGACCAGGTTACCGATAAACTAGAGAAAAAATTACAAGAAACTCCTTATATCGACAAGATCCGAAGCTACTCAAAGCCCGGTGAAACCTTAATCACGTTAGAGTTGCGTGAGTCAACGCCTCCGAAAGAGGTTCAGCAGGCGTGGTATCAAGTACGAAAAAAGATTGGTGATATCAGTAGTACGTTGCCTCCGGGCGTGATCGGACCAATTTTCAATGATGAATTTGGTGATACCTACGGTTCGATCTTTGCTCTTTCTGGCGACGGTTTTACGTATGAGCAGGTCAAAGAGTACGCTGATTTCGTTCGTCAACAATTTTTGCGCATTCCGACGGTGTCGAAGGTTGAGTTATTTGGCGTGCAGAGCGAGAAAATTTATATCGAATTTTCGCAAAAAAAATTCTCCCAGTTAGGCGTTTCCTTTGATGCGATCGTCTCACAGATTAACTCTCAAAACGGAATCGAAGGAACGGGTAAGCTCACGACTTCGACGGCCGATTTGCAGGTCCGGGTGTCGGGTGCCTTGCTGACGGTGAAAGATCTTGAAAATTTGCAATTGCGTGCGAATGGAACCACGTTCCGACTCGGTGATTTTGCGACGATCACGCGTCAGTATCAAACTCCCCCGCAAGACAAAATGCGCTTTAATGGTAAAGAGGTTGTTGGTCTTGGTATTTCGATGGAGAAGGGCGGTAACATCGTCGAATTAGGCAAAAATCTGCAAGCAAGCATCGCGGTCATTAAGGCTAAACTGCCAGTGGGTATTCAACTGGAGCAGGTGACGAATCAGCCTGATGCGGTGAAGGCATCTGTTGGTGAGTTTATTCATACCCTCATTGAGGCGGTTGTCATCGTGTTGGCAGTGAGTTTTCTCGCATTGGGCTTGCACACGAAACCGTTTAGGCTCGATGTCTGGCCGGGCTTGGTTGTTGGATTAACGATTCCTCTGGTGTTGGCAATTACCTTCCTGTTTATGCGGATTTTTGACATCGATTTGCATAAGATTTCGCTTGGTGCATTGATCATTGCATTGGGATTGTTGGTGGATGATGCGATTATTGCCGTTGAAATGATGGTGCGAAAGATGGAGGAGGGGTTCTCGCGCTTCGATGCCGCGACCTTCGCTTATACATCGACGGCGATGCCGATGTTGACGGGGACATTAATTACCGCAGCGGGATTTTTACCGATTGGGTTGGCAAAATCTGCTGCTGGTGAATACACTTTTTCGATGTTCTCAGTCAATGCGCTGGCGCTACTCATTTCTTGGTTTGCGGCGGTACTGTTTACGCCGTACCTCGGATTTTTACTGTTAAAAGTAAAGCCGCATGCTGCCGGTGGTGAAGCGCATGAGTTGTTTGATACTCCGTTCTACAGTCGATTCAGGACGCTGGTTTCATGGTGTGTTGAGTGGCGCAAAACGACGATTGTCATTACCTTGGCTATTTTCGGTCTTGGTGTCTTTGGATTTAAATTCATTGAGCAACAATTTTTCCCAGACTCTAGTCGTCCAGAGTTGATGGTGGAGATGTGGTTGCCAGAAGGCTCATCGTTTAGCGCGACCGAAGTGCAAGCGAAAAAATTCGAGGCGTTTATCAAGAAACAGGACGGCGTAGAAAGCTACACGAGCTACGTTGGAAACGGCAGTCCAAGGTTTTATTTGCCGTTAGATCAGATTTTGCCGCAGACAAACGTAACGCAAATCGTGGTCTTGGCAAAAGACTTAAAAGCCAGAGAGGAATTGCGTTTAAAGATTGCGCATCAGTTTAAAGTGGATTTTCCAGAGGTGCGCGGTCGTGTGAAGCTGCTGCCTAATGGTCCGCCAGTGCCTTATCCTGTTCAGTTCCGCGTCACTGGGCTTGAGGTGAGTGGTGTGCGCGCTATTGCTGATCAAGTGAAGGCAGTGATGCGTGCTAATCCTAATACTGCTGGCGTGAACGATAACTGGAATGAATCAGTGAAAGTTGTTCGTATTGATCTCGATCAGGATAAGTTGCGTGCAATGGGCGTCACGTCGCAATCTGTGATGCGTGCTGCTAATACTATTTTGACTGGAACAACAGTAGGGCAGTTCCGTGATGGAAATAAACTGATTGATATGGTCGTGCGTCAGCCAATCGATGAACGTTCAACCATCGAAGCACTGAGTAACGCGAATATGCCGACGGCGAGCGGTAAGTCAGTGCCACTGTCACAACTGGCGACGATTAAGCTTGTTTGGGAGCCGGGTGTGGTTTGGCGCGAAGGTCGTGAGTGGGCAATTACGGTGCAGTCAGATGTTGTTGATGGTATTCAAGGTCCAACTGTATCCAGTCAAATTATGCCTAAGCTTGCACCGATTATCGCTGCACTGCCGCCTGGATATAAGGTTGTATTGGCTGGCGCTGCTGCTGATAGTGGTAAGGCGCAGGACTCTATTGCTGCCAATGTACCGTTGGTGATATTTATTATTTTCACCTTGTTAATGTTGCAGTTGCATAGTTTCTCGCGCGCCTTGCTGGTTTTCTTGACGGGACCTTTGGGTGTTGCTGGCGCAGCAATGGCATTACTGATTCTGCAAAGGCCATTTGGTTTTGTGGCGCAGCTAGGTGTGATTGCGCTGTTTGGTATGATTATCCGTAATTCTGTGATCCTCATTGATCAAATTGAGCATGATATCGGTGCAGGGGTTGATCCATGGACTGCCGTAGTTGAATCGGCTGTTCGCCGCTTCCGTCCGATTATTCTCACGGCAGCAGCAGCGGTATTGGCCATGATTCCATTGTCTCGCTCGGTATTCTGGGGGCCAATGGCTGTTGCGATTATGGGTGGTTTGATCATTGCGACTGGGTTGACGTTGTTATTCTTGCCTGCCTTATATGCAACATGGTTTAAAGTGCGAAGGTCAGACAGTGAGGGCGCTCCGTCTGTGACCATGTAACTTGATCAAGTGACCTCGCTGTTATTGGCAATGACGGCGAGATCGTTTTTCTTTATTTTTTCAATAAAATCCGGCGAAGACGCTCTAATTGAAAAAAAATAGAGCTATTTTCTAAAAGAATAAAAAAAATAAGGCATACTGATTCAAAATCCAGTAGAATATCGGGCTGGAGTTGTAATGCCACATACGTAAGTTTCGGGCGACGATAGATGTTCGGGTCGCCCTTTGCTTTTGTAACGGTCGTGTCGGATGTGTTCCGGTATGTACTTACTCATCCCGCGAGGATGGCGAAATTGGTAGACGCACCAGGTTTAGGTCCTGACGCCAGCAATGGTGTGGGGGTTCGAGTCCCCCTCCTCGCACCACAGAATTTTTACTATTTGGACGATTTTCATGGCAACTGCAGTCGAAACTTTAGATAAATTGGAGCGCCGCCTCACGATTTCTTTTCCAATCGCTGATGTGAAATCAGAAGTTGAAAAGCGTTTGAAGGTGCGTGCACGTACAGCAAAAGCCCCTGGCTTCCGTCCAGGCAAAGTGCCAATGAAAATGGTTGCTGCACAGTACGGTTATCAAGTCGAAAACGAAGTATTGAATGACAAAGTTGGTCAAGCATTCGCTGCTGCGGCTAACGAAAACAACCTCCGTGTTGCTGGCTATCCTAGTATTGAGCCTAGCACTGCTGAAGGTATCGCTGAAGGTACTGTCGCTTTCAACGCAACGTTCGAGGTTTATCCAGAGATCGTTGTTGGTGACTTGTCTGGTGCTGAAGTGGAACAAGTGAAGTCTGAAGTGACAGACGTTGAAATCGATAAAACGATCGATATCTTGCGCAAACAACGCGTTCACTTCCACGTTAAAGGCGAAGAAGGCGCGCACGGCAACGGCGGTGCAGATCAATCCGCTCAAAACGGTGATCGCGCGACTGTTGATTTCGTTGGTAAAATCGACGGCGTTGAATTCCCTGGTGGTAAAGCGGAAGGCTTTGCGTTTGTGCTTGGCGAAGGTCGCATGCTGCCTGAGTTTGAAGCGGCAACAATTGGTTTGAAAGCAGGCGAGTCTAAGACTTTCCCATTGGCTTTCCCAGAAGACTATCACGGTAAAGATGTTGCTGGTAAAACAGCAGAATTCACAATCACTTTGACGAAGTTAGAGTGGGCGCATTTGCCAGAAGTTGACGCAGAATTCGCAAAAATGTTGGGCGTTGAAGATGGCGACCTCGTTAAAATGCGTGCTGACATCAAAGAAAACCTCGAGCGTGAAGTGAAGGGTCGTGTTAAAGCGAAAACCAAAGAAAGCGTCATGGACGCCTTGGTAAAAGCAGTGACATTTGATGTGCCAAAAACATTGGTTGCGCAAGATGGTGAGCGTCTGGCTGAAATGACACGTCAAGATATGGCTCAACGTGGTATGAACGTCAAAGACGTACCATTCCCAACAGAGTTGTTCGCAGCGCAAGCAGAGCGTCGTGTTCGCCTTGGTTTGATCCTTGCTGAGTTGGTGAAAGCAAACAACTTGCAAGCAACTGCTGAGCAGATCAAAGCGCAAGTTGAAGATTTTGCACAGAGCTACGAAGATCCGCAACAAGTAGTAAAATACTACTATAGCGATCGCAATCGTCTTGCAGAAGTTGAAGCCCTTGTTTTAGAAGAAAACGTCGTTAACTATGTCTTGGGTAAAGCCAAAGTGACAGACAAAGTGCTGCCATTTGACGAGTTGATGGGCAACAACGCGCAAGCGTAAGTTTGAATAAAAGGAAATCACATGACAGGTATCATCCGTAATTCGGCGTTGGATACTAATATGCTGGGCATGGTGCCTATGGTGATAGAGCAGAGTGGGCGTGGAGAGCGTTCTTACGATATCTACTCTCGCTTGCTCAAAGAGCGTGTGATTTTTCTTGTTGGTCCTGTCAATGACCAGACCGCAAATCTCGTTGTCGCCCAGTTATTGTTTTTAGAGAGTGAAAATCCGGATAAAGATATTTCGCTTTACATCAACTCTCCTGGCGGTTCGGTGTCTGCGGGCATGGCGATTTATGACACGATGCAGTTTATCAAGCCTGATGTGTCCACGCTGTGTACAGGAATGGCGGCTTCGATGGGTGCGTTTTTGTTAGCTTCTGGCGCAAAAGGTAAACGTTTCTCTCTGCCAAACTCACGTGTCATGATTCACCAGCCTTTGGGTGGTGCTCAGGGTCAAGCATCTGATATCGAAATCCAAGCGCGCGAGATTTTATATTTGCGTGAGCGTTTAAATGGGATTTTGGCTGAGAAAACTGGCCGCAGTCTCGATCAAATCGCAAAAGATACAGATCGTGATAACTTTATGTCGGCTGATGCTGCAGTAGAGTACGGTTTGATTGACAAGGTGCTGACACATCGCGCTTAATTGCTCAATATTGGATGAACGCCCGCTCCTAAATAGGTCGGGCGTTTTTTTATTCAGTATTGTAGATTTTGTAATATAGTGCAAACTAAGCGCATGCAATGACGAAAACAGTTTTTGCAGGTAATATGCTTTTAATTCCGAACTAATTCATTTTGTTTTTTTCCTATTCGTACTATGCCCGATAAAAAATCCTCCAGTGGTGAAAAGCTGCTCTATTGCTCATTTTGTGGCAAGAGTCAACATGAGGTCAAAAAACTGATTGCCGGGCCTTCGGTCTTTATCTGCGATGAATGTATCGACTTGTGTAACGACATCATTCGTGACGAAGTGTCTGAAATCGACAATATTGCCAGTGCAAAAACTGAGTTGCCCACGCCACAAGAAATTACTGACTTGCTCGATCAATATGTGATTGGTCAGGAAAATGCGAAGCGTATTTTGGCGGTTGCGGTATATAACCACTACAAACGTTTGAAACATTTGGGTAAAAAAGACGACGTGGAATTGGCAAAGAGTAATATCTTGCTGGTTGGCCCTACAGGTTCAGGTAAAACATTGCTCGCGCAGACATTGGCGCGGATGTTGAATGTGCCATTCGTTATTGCTGATGCGACGACGTTAACTGAAGCCGGTTATGTTGGTGAAGACGTTGAGAACATCATTCAAAAATTACTGCAAAACTGTAATTACGAAGTTGAACGCGCGCAAAAAGGGATTGTTTATATCGATGAGATCGATAAGATTTCACGCAAATCAGACAACCCATCCATCACTCGCGACGTATCGGGTGAGGGTGTTCAGCAGGCACTCCTGAAGTTAGTTGAGGGTACGATGGCCTCTGTGCCGCCTCAAGGTGGTCGCAAACATCCGAACCAAGATTTCATTCAAATCGATACGACGAACATCATGTTCATCTGTGGCGGTGCTTTTGACGGTTTGGCTAAGATTATTTCTGATCGTTCTGAGCGTAGTAGCATTGGTTTCTCGGCGAGTGTTAAGAGTCAAACTGAAAAGAGTGCGAGCGAAGTAATGCAGGATGCTGAGCCGCAAGATTTGATCAAATTTGGTCTGATCCCTGAATTGGTTGGTCGCTTACCGGTTATTGCTACCTTAAATGAATTGGATGAAGCGGCCTTAATTCAAATTTTGGTGGAGCCGAAAAACGCATTGATCAAGCAGTACGCGAAATTGCTCGAAATGGAAGGCACTGAATTAGAGATTCGTCCTGCTGCCCTGCAGGCGATTGCGAAAAAAGCGATTGCCCGTAAAACTGGTGCGCGCGGGTTGCGTTCTATTCTTGAGCATGCGTTATTAGACGTGATGTATGACCTTCCAAGTCATCAAAATGTTGAAAAAGTGGTGATTGACGAGGGAACGATTTCTCATGGTGCAAAACCGCTGTTGATTTATCAGGATCAACCAAAAGTATCAGGTGCGTAAGGCTTGATAGTTTTACTATGTTCTGTTGGAAAAAAAGGGGTTTATCCCCTTTTTTTTATGTGAGTTGTGCGATCTTTTTTGATTCGCAGTAGAATAAGACCAAATAATCTATAGCTTCAATCGCAAAGCTACCCGGAGACCCACTCTGCGTGGCTTTTTTTATTGTTTTTTCTAAAGATGGGCTTGTGTTTTAGCCTTGTGCGCCAACATTAACAACTAGTATTTACGAAAGGTGCGCCATGACGACTACTCTGAATTCCGAGCAAATCCAACTGCCTCTGTTGCCGTTGCGTGATGTGGTTGTATTCCCCCATATGGTGATTCCGCTGTTTGTAGGACGTCCAAAGTCTATTAAGGCTTTGGAAGCAGCAATGGATCAAGGAAAAAGTATTATGCTCGCTGCACAAAAAGCAGCGGCAAAAGATGAACCATCTGCTGATGACATTTATGAAATCGGCTGCGTGGCCAATATCTTGCAAATGTTGAAGTTGCCCGATGGCACAGTGAAGGTGTTGGTAGAGGGTGCGCAGCGCGCCCGTATTCATAAGATTCACGACTCTGAATCTCACTTTACAGCGGATTTGACGCCTGTTGCTGCTATCGAGGAGGATGACTCTGAAGTAGAGGCAATGCGTCGTGCCATTGTTCAGCAGTTTGACCAGTATGTAAAACTCAATAAAAAAATTCCACCTGAAATTCTGGCGTCATTGTCTGGTATTGATGATGCGGGTCGCTTGGCCGATACAATTGCCGCACATCTGCCGCTAAAGCTTGAGCAAAAGCAGGTGATTTTGGAGATATTTAGCGTCGCGAAACGTCTCGAACATTTGCTGGGGCAGCTTGAGGGTGAACTTGATATTCTGCAAGTGGAGAAGCGTATCCGTGGACGCGTTAAGCGTCAAATGGAGAAGTCTCAGCGCGAGTACTATCTCAATGAGCAAGTAAAAGCGATTCAGAAAGAGCTGGGCGAGGGTGAAGAGGGCGCTGACATCGATGAACTCGAAAAGAAGATTATCGCTGCCAAAATGCCGAAAGAGGCTCGCGACAAGGCCCTTAATGAGCTCAAAAAATTAAAGATGATGTCCCCTATGTCCGCTGAGGCGACTGTGGTGAGAAATTACATCGATACCATCGTTGGTTTGCCTTGGAAGAAAAAATCCAAGGTCAACAATGATCTGACGAACGCAGAGAAGGTGCTCGAAGACGAGCATTATGGTCTCGAAAAGGTGAAAGAGCGCATTCTTGAGTATCTTGCAGTTCAGCAACGCGTTGATAAGCTCAAAGCACCGATCTTGTGTTTAGTTGGGCCGCCAGGTGTGGGTAAAACATCGCTGGGTCAATCCATTGCACGTGCAACGAACCGTAAGTTTGTTCGCATGGCCTTGGGTGGTGTGCGTGATGAAGCAGAGATTCGCGGTCACCGTCGAACCTATATTGGTTCGATGCCAGGGAAGATTTTGCAGAGTCTGGCAAAAGTGGGCGTACGCAATCCATTGTTCCTGCTCGATGAGGTGGACAAAATGGGTGCGGACTTCCGTGGTGATCCATCGTCCGCCTTATTAGAGGTGCTTGATCCTGAGCAGAACCATACTTTCTCTGATCACTATATCGAAGTTGATTTTGATTTGTCGGATGTGATGTTTGTTGCGACGTCCAACTCGTACAACATTCCAGCCGCGCTGTTGGACCGTATGGAGGTCATTCGTTTGTCGGGCTATACCGAAGACGAAAAAACCAGCATTGCTCAGCGATATTTGTTGCAAAAGCAAATCAAAAATAATGGTTTGCAGGAATCTGAAATTAGCGTAGCTGAAAGTGCAATACGTGACATTATTCGCTATTACACTAGAGAAGCAGGTGTGCGTTCGCTTGAGCGAGAAATTTCGAAGATTTGTCGTAAAGTCGTGAAAATGCTTTTGCTCAAGAAAAATGAGAAAAAGGCGACAATCACATCGAAAAATCTCGATAAGTATCTCGGTGTACGCCGCTATGACTTTGGTGTTGCAGTGAAGGAAAATCAGATTGGTCAAGTTGTGGGTTTAGCTTGGACCGAGGTGGGTGGCGATCTGTTAACCATTGAAGCTGTATCAATGCCGGGTAAAGGTGGCGTCATTCGTACAGGTACCTTGGGCGATGTAATGAAAGAGTCGATTGAAGCAGCGCGTACGGTCGTGCGCAGTCGCGCAAAACGCCTCGGCATCAAGGCGGACGTGTTCGAGAAAAGTGACATTCACATTCACGTTCCCGAGGGTGCGACGCCTAAGGATGGACCGTCAGCTGGTATTGCGATGACGACGGCGTTGGTATCTGTGTTCACAGGGATTCCCGTGCGTGCGGATGTTGCGATGACAGGCGAAATCACATTGCGTGGTGAAGTCTTGCCAATTGGTGGATTGAAGGAAAAATTACTTGCAGCACATCGTGGTGGAATCAAGACAGTCTTGATTCCTGAAGAGAATGCAAAAGATTTAGCTGAAATCCCTGACAACGTCAAAAACAAACTGGAAATTGTTCCGGTGCGTTGGATTGATAAAGTGCTTGAGATTGCTTTGGAGCGTCAACCAGAGCCGTTGACTGACACTGAAGTTGCTGTTGCTGCAGCAGCACCAGTTGACCCAGCATCTGTTGAATCAACGGTGGTCAAGCACTGAGTGTGTTGAAGGCAAGGAGGCTTACCTCTTTGCGCCATTTCTTTCACATGGCACCAAACAAAAAAGCCCGGCTCTCATGAAGTGCCCCCGAAAAGTTGGACATCGTTCCAAATTTTTCGGGGGCATTTTTTATGACCAAATATACAAAGGAATTTCGAATTAAGGTGGTTAAGGCGTACATTGATCGGGGTATGGGGCGGAATACTATCGGGCGCTTGTTTGGAATTGATACGACCATGGTTCGCAAATGGCTAGACCAATATCAGTTAGAAGGAGAAGCAGGACTCGCAGCTAGAGAACGTCATAAGTCATATACATACTTGTTCAAAAAGAAGGTGCTACAAGCCGTTTTGGATGAGGGAATATCTCATCGAGAGGCGGCGAAGCGGTTCCGAATCCACACGACGTCGCTTATTGCTCAATGGTTGCGTATTGCCCGTGATCGAGGTATAGATGCCTTACAATCACAATCTAAAGGTAGACCTCCCTTGAAGACAACAAAACGCGACAAGGCTAAGCCGCCTCCAGACGACAAGTCAAAGAGCTACGAGCAACTCATTGAAGAGAACGAACAGCTGCGGGCAGAAGTAGCCTATTTAAAAAAGCGGAGAGCCTTAACCTTGCAGAAGGCGACACGGCAGGCAAAGCCAGAGTCGTCACAGGATTAAGGCAGCAATTCCAGTTAGCTGTGCTTCTGAAGGTTGCCGGCTTAGCGCGAAGCACCTATTACTATCAAATGCAGGTAGCGACAGCGCCAGACCGGCACTCAGCGTTGAAAGAAAGAATCAAAGCTGTCTATAAGAAGCACAAAGGCCGTTACGGGTATCGCCGCGTTCACATGACCTTGTCGAATGAAGGTACTCACGTCAATCATAAGACGGTGTTTAGGCTTATGCAGAATCTGGGCTTGAAATCCCAGATTCGGCGTCAGCGATACAAGTCTTATATGGGCAACGTTGGGCGTGTAGCGCACGACTTATTGAAACGGCGGTTTCAGGCCAAGCGCCCCAACCAAAAATGGGTTACGGATGTGACGGAATTCAATATCGAAGGAAGCAAGTTATACCTTTCGCCAATACTCGATTTGTATAACGGGGAAATCGTTTCGTACCAGATCGCCAAAAGTCCGAAGTTTGAACTGGTAGACAATATGCTCACCAAGGCAATGAAGCGACTGAATAAGGAGGATAAGCCAATTCTACATTCCGATCAGGGCTGGCAATATCAAATGGCTGCCTATCAAATGCGACTGAAACAGCGAGGCATGCGTATCAGCATGTCGAGGAAGGGTAACTGCCTAGATAACGCCGAGATGGAAAGCTTTTTTGGAACCTTAAAATCGGAATGTTTTTACACGAATAAATTCTCAACCGTGTCGGAACTGGAAAAGACACTGCATGAATATATTCGTTATTACAACCATGACCGGATTAAGTTAAAACTAAACGGCCTGAGTCCTGTACAGTACAGAACTCAGGCCGGTAAAACGTAGTAAAAGCCGTCCAACTTTGAGGGTTCACTTCAAGAATTCGGGCTTTTTTACTTGGCACTTGCTTGATTCAGTCGCGTTGCTCCGTTCGAAAGATGAGTGTCCAGTGACGAAGGGCGGTTAAACCCAATTTCTCATGAGTCCTACGGCAAGGCCCTCTAGGTAAAAATCGGCGTCTTGGTCATTGATTTTGATGATGGAGTAGTCCGGGTTTTCGGGAATAAGCTCAATATGGTTGCCTGTTTTTTTGTAGCGCTTAACGGTGACATCATCGCCCAGGCGAGCAACAATAATTTGCCCATTTCTAGCGCTATCAGCCTTTTTTACTGCTAATAAATCACCATCCAAAATGCCAGCGTCACGCATCGACATTCCTCTGACTTTCAGTAAAAAGTCTGGCTTGGCAGAAAATAATGCAGGATCGACTTGGTAGCTTGCTTCAATGTGCTCGCTGGCGAGGATAGGTGAGCCTGCAGCAACGCGACCAACCAGCGGGATGGATAACTGCATGCTCGCTGGATGAGGTAAGTTAAATGTGGCACCTGTAATGTGGCTTGATAGATCAGACTCAAGTAGCTTGATGCCACGGGATGTGCCTGCTGCAATTTCAATAACGCCTTTTCTGGCTAACGCTTGCAAATGTTCTTCGGCGGCGTTGGTGGACCGAAAGCCAAGCTCTGTGGCGATCTCTGCCCTGGTTGGGGGGAAGCCCGTATTTTGGATGGCGTCTTTTATCAGGTTCAGGATTTGTTCCTGGCGATTAGTGAGCTTGAGCATAAGCGTGCGGCGCCGATAATAGCGCTGTATGTATAAACAGTCTGTATTTTTATACAGTGGCGTTCGATGTGCAAGGAAATTTTTAAAAAAAGTCCTTTTTTAGGGTGTCTGCGTAGGCATGTGCTTGAAGTAATTGAATAAATCGAAAAAGTGGGTTATTATCATCGGCTTTCCTCTTCCTGCACTCGTCTTGACGCCGAGGCAGGCTATTTTTATTGTCCACAAGGAGAATATATGCGTCATTATGAAATCGTATTTATCGTACATCCCGATCAAAGCGAGCAAGTTCCTGCAATGATCGAACGTTACAAAGCTAGCGTTGTTGCACGTGGTGGTCAGGTTCACCGCGTTGAAGACTGGGGCCGTCGTCAATTGGCTTACATGATTCAAAAATTGGCTAAAGCACACTATGTTTGCATGAACATTGAGTGCGATGCAGAAACATTGCTTGAGCTGGAAACAGCATTCAAATTCAATGATGCTGTTCTGCGTCACCTGACAGTCAAAATGAAAAAAGCTGAAACAGCTCCATCACCAATGATGAAAGCAGTTCAGAAAGAAGACGCAGCGAAAGCACAGCGCGTCGAAGCACCAGCTGCTTAATTTTGATTTGAAAAAGGTCGTATAAGAAGAGAGTGAATCAATTAAAGCTTGTGGCGCGCATTATTGAGAAATCAGCATTGCGATACACGCCAGCAGGAGTGCCAATTGCAGCAGCAGTGTTGATGCATCGGTCACTTCAGCGAGAAGCGAACATTGAGCGGGTCGTCGAGCTTGAAATGAATGCCCAGGCAGCTGGAAATATTTCGAGAGCATTTCACGATTTGCCGCTAGATGTTGAAATTGAATTGACTGGATTTTTAGCACGCAGAAATCGCAACAGCAAAAGTCTCGTGTTTCATGTGAATGAAATCGGGGCACATTTACTAGATTAGGAGCCTAACATGGCATTCGGTAAAAAATTTGATAAAAGCAAATTGAAGCAAAAGCGTCAACAACAAAACCCTTTGTTCAAACGCAAAAAATTCTGCCGCTTCACAGCAGCACATGTAGAAAAAGTTGATTACAAAGATATCGACACATTGAAAGATTTCGTGCAAGAAAACGGCAAAATTATGCCAGCACGTTTGACTGGTACTAAAGCACTGTACCAACGTCAAGTTGATACAGCGATCAAGCGCGCACGTTATTTAGCGTTGTTGCCTTACACTGATCTGCACACAGCGTAATTGACGACAAGTACTAGGAGAAAAATATGCAAGTTATTCTGATGGATAAAGTCGTTAATCTCGGCAACCTCGGTGATGTAGTTAAAGTGAAAGACGGTTACGCTCGTAACTTCTTGATTCCACAACGCATGGCACGCCGTGCGACTGCTACAGCAATCGCTGAATTTGAAGCGAAACGCGCAGAGTTGGAAAAAGCAGCAGCAGCTAAATTGGCAGCAGCACAAGCGCAAGGCGAGAAACTGGAAGGTTCTACTGTTCAGATCTCTCAAAAAGCGGGTGTTGATGGCCGTTTGTTCGGTTCCGTTACTAACTTCGACATCGCTGAAGCATTGGCTAAGCAAGGTGTTGCAGTTGAAAAAGCGCAAGTTCGCTTGCCACAAGGTCCATTGAAGATCGTTGGCGATCACTCTGTTTCTGTATCTTTGCATACAGACGTCGTAGTGAACGTGACAGTATCTGTGATCGGAGAACAAGCTTAATAAGCTTTTGTTCCTTGTATCAAAAAAGAGCCGGGTTTTACCCGGCTTTTTTTATGTGGAGGTGAAGTGGTTTATACTATAGCCGTAATGTTGTATGTAATAAACATCGCTTCGTCTTCGTAATTTGTGTCTGATAGTAACCCTATTTAGCAGGTATAATGCGCGCCATGAAAGCCGCTTCTGATCCCCAACTTGACGCTATCCGCGTTCCTCCCCATTCCATTGAAGCAGAGCAATCTGTATTAGGCGGTTTATTACTTGATAATGCTGCGTGGGATAGGATTGCCGATTTTATTGGTGAGGATGACTTTTATCGCTACGATCATCGGATTATTTTCCAATGCATGGTAAAACTCATCAATGGTTCGAAGCCCGCCGACGTGATTACTGTGTACGAAGCGCTCAATAGTGCTGGGAAAGCTGATGATGTTGGTGGACTTAGCTACCTCAATGCCCTTGCTCAGAATACGCCGTCTGCTGCAAACATTCGTCGATATGCAGAAATTGTGCGTGATCGTGGTGTTCTTCGAAAGCTGATTACTGTTTCGGACGAAATTGCCGGCAATGCTTTTAATCCTCAAGGTAAAGAGGTGAAGCAGATGCTCGATGAGGCGGAGTCGAAGATTTTTGCGATTGCTGAAGAAGGATCGCGCGGTGCTCAAGGCTTCCAGGCGATTCAGCCGCTGTTGACACAAGTTGTTGAACGCATTGATGAGTTGTATAACCGTGATAATCAAAACGATATCACTGGCGTACCGACGGGCTTTGTCGATCTGGATAAAATGACTTCTGGTCTTCAGCCCGGTGACTTAATTATTGTTGCAGGTCGTCCTTCGATGGGTAAGACCGCGTTTTCGTTAAATATAGGCGAAAACGTAGCGATCGATAGTGGATTGCCAGTTGCTGTGTTCTCGATGGAGATGGGTGGTGCGCAGTTAGCGATGCGTATGCTTGGTTCTGTAGGCCGACTCGATCAAAGTCGCTTGCGGATTGGTAAGCTCAGCGATGAGGATTGGCCGAGATTGACGCACGCCATCCAAAAAATGAATGAAGCACAGTTGTATATTGACGAAACACCGGCATTGAGTTCGATTGAGTTACGCGCGCGTTCGCGTCGTCTCGCGCGTCAATGCGGCAAATTAGGCTTGATCATTGTCGACTATTTGCAGTTGATGTCGGCAAACGTGGCTGGTGAGAACCGTGCCACCGAGATTTCGGAGATTTCCCGAAATTTAAAAGGTCTTGCAAAAGAATTGAATTGCCCTGTGATTGCTTTGTCGCAGTTGAACCGCTCTCTTGAGCAACGACCAAATAAACGTCCTGTTATGTCAGATCTTCGTGAATCTGGCGCGATTGAGCAGGATGCGGACGTGATCATGTTTATTTATCGTGATCAGGTTTATAACCCAGATTCCCCAGATAAGGGAACGGCAGAAATTATTATTGGTAAGCAACGTAACGGTCCGATTGGTAGTGTGCGTCTCACCTTCCTAGGTGAGTACACTAAATTCGACAACTACGTTGGTTCTCTGGCCGTATTTGGTGATAACGAGTAATTGTCAGAATCTGTGTATGTCGTGATGGAAGAATCCATCTGAACTCTTTTTGCACCCATCTTGATGATGTTGATGGGCGCGCGTAATAACCCGATTAGTTTTTATTTTCAGTGAGAAAAAAATGTTTGGACGCTTGATGCCTACAGAAGGCAAATTTTTTGAACTTTTCAACCAACACGCAGAACTGTGTGTCAAAGGTTCAAAAGAGATGCTTGCTTTGATGACTAATTTTGATGACCTCGAGATTCGCGTACATGCAATCGAGACAATCGAAAAGCAGGCCGATACAGTGACATACAACACGATAGAGTTGTTGCATAAAACCTTTATTACTCCGCTTGATCGTGATGACATCCATCAACTGATTACGCGTATGGATGATATTCTTGATTTACTCGAAGATGCTGCGCAGACTATTTCTCTGTACGATATTCGTGAAATTACGCCAGAGGCAAAGCGCTTAGCTGAGTTGTGCCTCGCTTGTTCTGAAAAAGTGAAGGCCGCCGTAGCGTTGTTGCACAACATGAGTAACTCCCGTGAAATTTTGACAATCTGCGAAGAGATTGATCGATTGGAGTCTGATGCTGATCACGTGATGCGTGCAGCAATGTCTAAATTATTCCGTGATGAACCGGATGTTCGTAATCTGATCAAGCTCAAGGCGATTTACGAGATCCTTGAGACGGTGACTGACCGTTGCGAAGATGTTGCTAATATCATTGAAGGCATCATCGTTGAGAATGCCTGATTGCCGTGCTGATGTGCAGACATTGTTGTCAATTGACTGTGTCTGCGTTGCATGATCAAAAAATGACCCTCGCACGTCGAGGGTAATTAAAAAAAGAAATGATTTTCCCTTATGCATACGTTCCAGATTAGCATACAAGTACTCGTATTTCTGATTGCTTTGGCCATCTTGTTTGACTTCATGAATGGTTTTCATGATGCGGCAAATGCGATTGCAACAGTCGTTTCAACCGGCGTGCTTAAACCGCAAACGGCTGTTGCGATGGCCTCTGTTTTTAACATTATTGCGGTACTATTTTTCCCGTTGACAGTCGCTGCAACGGTCGGTAAAGGGACGATAGATCCAGCTATTGTCGATCAATATGTAATTTTTGGCGCATTGATGGGCGCTGTGTTCTGGAATCTTGTGACGTGGTATTTCGGTATTCCATCTTCCTCCTCTCATGCGCTTATTGGCGGTCTTGTTGGTGCTGCAGTAGCAAAGTCAGGCACAGGTAGTCTGGTGGCTTCTGGGCTGGTAAAGACAATCGTGTTCATTGTCGTTTCGCCTTTGCTTGGGTTTGTTCTTGGTTCAATCATGATGTTGATTGTGTCCTGGTTGTTCGTGCGCTCCACACCGAATAAAGTCGACCGTTGGTTCAGACGCTTGCAGCTCTTGTCTGCCTCTATGTACAGCCTTGGTCACGGTGGTAACGATGCCCAAAAAACGATCGGTATCATTTGGATGTTGCTGATTGCAAGTGGCCGTCTGGCACCGAATGAGGGTATTCCTACTTGGGTTATTGCCCTGTGCTACACGGCAATCGGTTTGGGAACGTTATTTGGTGGCTGGCGTATTGTGAAGACCATGGGTCAAAAGATTACTAAGCTCAAGCCTGTTGGTGGTTTTTGTGCCGAAACTGGCGGCGCTATTACATTGTTTATTGCAACGGCGATGGGTATTCCTGTGTCGACAACACACACGATTACTGGTGCGATTGTTGGTGTTGGATCAGCGCAAAAGATGTCGGCTGTGCGTTGGGGTGTTGCGGGTAATATTGTGTGGGCATGGATACTGACCATTCCAGCCTCTGCATTTGTTGCTGCGATTGCCTGGTGGGTTGGGCATCACATCCTGTAACGATTTACACGACGATTCGAAAAATAAAAAACCGCATCAGACAGAATCTGTGCGGTTTTTTTTCGTCGATGCGACGTGGTCGTGGCCCACTTGTTTTTTACATTTGTTTAAATAAATGGACAAAACTTCTCGACACTTCAAGTTTTTCGGTCAGTCCCTTGACCTGCACAAGATGACGACCGCGCAAGTCTCTCACTACGCCCGAAATTGCTTTTGCATTGACGAGCGTGGAGCGGTGGATCTGCCAGAAAAGAGCGGGGTCAAGTTCGTCAGCTAAGTCTCTGACCGGCTTGCGGATCAATGCCTCGTAGGTGGCGGTTTGTACGCGAGTGTATTTTTCATCTGACTGAAAAAAGAGAATCTCCTCCACGGGGATAAGTCTGAGCTCTTGTCCAATCGATGCTTGAATCCATTGAAGGTAGCTGGGCTTACTCGCAATGCCCATTTGTTTTGCTAGTTGAGTCAGGATGGAGCTCATGTCATTGGGTTGTGCCTGGCTATGGAGGCGTGACTTGAGTCTCTCCGCTGTTTTCGTCAATCGCTCAACGTCGGCTGGTTTGAGCACGTAATCAACAGCGCCGTGGTCAAAGGCTTCAATCGCATACTGATCGTATGCAGTGATGAAGACGATGTGTGCTTTGTTTCCGATTTCTTTTGCGGCTTCTAGACCTGTTTTGACAGGCATTCGAATATCAAGAAAGACCAGATCGGGATGATGCTTTTCTACTAATTGAATAGCCTCTTCACCATTCTTTGCCTCTTCTAAAATGGTGAGTTCAGGCCATACCTGTTCAAGACGTGATCGGAGTTGATCGCGCATGAGTCTCTCATCGTCTGCAAGGATCGCGGTTGGCATAATCTTATATTTAGTTAGCTAATTCGTAAGGGATTTCAATGGTAACGCAAACACCGCTTGGCTGATGAGGTGTGATGATCATTTGACCTTTTTCTTTGTAAATAAGCTTCAGTCTTTCACGAATATTTTGTAATCCCAATCCTGTGCCATTACTCGGCATAGCGCCAAATCCGAGGCCGTTATCCGTCACGGAGACGCGCAACTTGTTGTGCGCGACTTCTGCTCTGAATTGGATGGTGCCGCCGTCCTCTTTGCATTCGAGACCGTGTTTAATGGCATTTTCTACCAGTGATTGCAGCATCATCGGTGGAAAAGATGCGCTACGCAACCCCTCTGGCATCACAAAGTCAACGTTAAGGCGTTCTTCCATGCGCATTTTAAGTAGGTCGAGATACGCTTTGATCATGTCCGCTTCCCGCCCAAGATTGGTCGTCGTGGCATTTTCACGCATTTGCGGCAGTACTGCGCGTAGGTAGTTGATGAGGCTTCGTTGCATCGCAGCTGCTCGTGGTGGATTGGTTTCGATCAGGTATTCCACGGATGCTAACGTGTTAAACAGAAAATGGGGCTCGACTTGCGCTTGCATCATTTGCATTTGGGCTTCACTGACTTGACGCAATAACGATTCTCGCTCAGCGGCAAGGCTTGCTGCTTTGGCCTTTTCTTCTGCCCTGAATTTCCCACCCATCAATATCTTCATGCCGAAGAGTCCAAATACGGAGAGCAGCACGAAATTCATAAACCATTTGGATGAGGTCTTTTTATAACTACGGACCTCCTCATCCGCCGCATCTGCTACCGCATTATTAATATCTTCACCGATTTCCTTTGCAACTTCGGGAGGGAGTGCGATATGGATGTCTTTGCCGAGCTCATCAAGTTGTTGCTTATCGTCTTTTTTGCCATTGGGCGGTAGTGGGGGGGAGGGGATGTCCTCGCCATCCGTATCAGTGTGAACTTGGGTGTTGTTACCTTGAATGTCAATTTGCTTTGTTTTGCCGCTTCCATTCGATTTTTTGATGTGGATGCCCGTATTGTCTATTTCGATATTGGTATCGCCATCAGTTGCTTGTGTATTTATTTTTGATTTTGGATTGTGTTTGCTTTTTGTGACGACAACTTTTTCCTCTGTCGGAAACAGTGTGTCTTGAACAATAGCCCCGCCAGTGAGGGTAATTGCTGCAAAGAGAATAAATTTCCACCACGAGAGTTTACTTACCCATGCTGCGGTCTGATCGAAGCTGCGACTGAGCCAAAGGCGACAGTCATTGAGCGCGTCTTTAAGGGTTTGAATTGTGGTTGGGTTCATTGGTTGGCCTCTGTTATTGGATGAGCTATAGCCGCATGCTGATCGAATTTCCCAAACGGTAAGGGAATGTCGATGTTTTACATTTCGTATGATTACTCTATGTTGTTTTCTATTCGTGCGCTACTGCGATGCGATAAACGGTCATATCGGCGGGATAGAATGAAAAATAGGCGGCGCGGTGTTAGCGCGACGCCTATTGGTATTGCTGATTCAAGGTGTTTTTAAAGCAGGCAATAGTCAGGGACTTTCTTTTTGTTTGAGCCAAACATGGAGATCATCCCTAGTGAGTGGTTTAGCGTACAGATAACCTTGTGCCAAATGGCATCCAAAACTGACGAGGGTATCAGCTTGCATTTTGTTTTCAACCCCTTCAGCGATGATTGCCAACCCCAGATTTTGTCCAAGCTGAACAATCATCTTTGCGATGCTTCCTTCGTTAGCATCAAGGCGAATGTCATTCACAAAAGCCCTGTCGATTTTTAATTTATCGACATCTAATTTTTGCAAGTGGCTCAACGACGAAAAGCCCGTTCCGAAATCGTCGATAGAGATGCTGACGCCAAGCTGTTTAATCTGATGGAGCGTTTTAATTAATAATTCTGGGTCCTTCATTGCCATGGACTCAGTAATTTCCAATTCGACAAATTGTGGTGGTGCTTTTGTCTCTGCCAATGCTTTATGTAGTGTCTCCATAAACAAGGGATGGGAGAACTGCGCTTGCGAGACATTGATGGCCATTTGGAAGTTGGTATATCCCAAGCTCCGCAGGTGGACTAACTCATGGCATGCACTACGTAGTACCCACTCACCGATATCGACAATGAGACCTGAATATTCGGCAATCGGAATAAATTGATCGGGTGGAACAAATTTTCCTTCATCTGTTTTCCAGCGAAGCAGGGCCTCAGCACCCAGTACTTTGCCTGTCACCATATCGATTTGCGGTTGGTAGACGAGGAATAGGCGTTCGTGTTCAAACGCGGCACGTAATGCGTGCATCAACAACACGCGTTCGCGGATTTCAACGCCCATATTGCGAGTGAAGTATTCAAATCCACCACGTTGATGGGTCTTTGCGCGTTTCAGTGCAATGTTGGTATCTTTGAGTGCTTCGGATCCGTCACCGTCGTATTCGTCTAATTTAATCAGTCCAATCGTCGCTGTGAGTTGCACTTCCTGGCGATCAACATCAAATGGAGCGTTGAATAACGCTAAAATTTTGTCAGGGCATACCAGGTCGTAGTCGCCGAGCAACGCAAAAGTATCGCTGCCTACACGAGCGAGATGACATTGATGCCCGAATGTTTTGAGTAGGCGCTGCGCTACTGAGGATAGCAACAAATCGCCAAACTGATGTCCAAGCGCATCGTTCGTTTCTGCAAAATGGTCAATGTCGATTAACGAGAGTGCGCTGCGTGTTTTTAAGTCTGAGCCTAAGGTCTCATTTAAAGTTTGTAGTAACTTCAGTCGGTTCGATAGACCAGTGAGTAAATCGTAAAAAGCGTAGTTGTGCAGCCTTGAATTGAGAACAATGTTGTCGAGTCCGACAGAGACATTCCCGCAAAACACATCAAGCAAGCGTTCATCCATCTCGTTGAGATGCAAGCCAGTATCGAGGTAAAGGGTGAAGTCCTTCTTGGCGACGTTATTGAAGTAAATGGCGGTCGCAGAAGTACCAAAAATATGTTTTCCTTCAGCGAGCGATCGCTTGACGACGTCGAAGTCGGCTTGATGGCTATCATTCGGGATGGTTTGGTTTAGGAGACCGGCGAACTGCGGCGTTGCTGCGATGACGCGCAATTCTTCGACGTCGGTATCTTTGCCGAGTGGGGTTTGTCTCGCACAGACAAACCCTTCTGTATTCAGTGCAAGGAGTCCTGTAATTTGTGCGAGTACGCCTGAAGCAAAATTATGGAGACCGTGCGTCCCCATGAGCTCCGTACTGGCGCTAATAATTGTCTCCAGTCCGCGTCGACTCGCGCTGATCGAGCAGATTTGCTCATATGACCGGATTGCAGATGTTACGGCAGTATAAAGCTTAGTGCGCGTTAGTTCTGATTTTGTTTTGTAATCATTAATATCGTAGTCACGAATTGCGTCAATTTCAGGCGCATAGCCGGGCTGACCCGTTCGTAAAATGATCCTGACATCAGCTAACTGTAGCGTTTTACGGATATAGTTAACGAGTTGAAGCCCAGCGTCCTCTTGTTCCATAACGACATCGAGCAAAATAATGGCGATGTCAGTTTCTGTTTTGAGGATGTTTCGCGCTTCTTCTGCTGAATAGGCATGCAGAAAGCTGAGCGGACGATGTTGGATCTCGAGGCTGCCAAGTGCAAATGTCGTTGCCGAATGCACATCAGGATCATCGTCGATGATCATGACGCGCCAGCTGGAATAAGGCTTGGACGCTGCCGAAAACTCATCATGCTCTGGTTCGTCGAGGAAAACCAGATCGTCTTCGGAAGAGTGCATCGTTGGATTCATCTGAAATACGGCTCCATGCTTGGCATATATTTTGTGCAAGACCTACGTTATTTTATGTCATTTGGAACTATGACACTAAAACTGACTGTAGCCAAGCGTCATCTATTCTTCTTTGGCAATAATAAAACATTATTTGAAAATAAAAACAGCAGTGTGACAGCACATTGTGATAGCGCATGCCGCGGTGTTCTCCGATCCCAAATTCGAGGAATACGTAGAGTGTCAGCCTTAAGGCTGTTAAAATGATTTAAATTTAGTTTTTAACCTTCATCGCAAAATATTATGTCAGGCAATACATTTGGTACGCTTTTTACTGTTACAACTTTTGGGGAATCGCATGGTCCGGCTATTGGTTGTGTGATCGATGGTTGTCCTCCGGGGATGGCATTGTCTGAGGCGGATATTCAGCCTGAACTCGATCGCCGCCGTCCTGGCACTTCCCGGCACGTGACACAACGCCAAGAACCCGACACGGTTGAAATCCTCTCCGGTGTATATCAAGGAAAGACAACAGGTACGCCTATTGCACTATTGATCAGAAATCAGGATCAGCGGAGCAAGGATTATGGCAACATCACAGAGACATTCCGTCCTGGGCATGCGGATTACACTTATTGGAATAAATACGGTATCCGCGATCCTCGAGGTGGAGGGCGTTCTTCCGCGCGCTTAACCGCTCCCGTTGTTGGCGCTGCTGCGATCGCTAAAAAATGGCTCAAAGAGAAGTATGGCACGGAGTTTAAAGGTGGCATGACCCAGCTCGGAGACATTGCTATTCCTGTCGAGAACTGGGATTTTGCTGCAGACAATCCGTTTTTTGCACCAACGGCAGACGCTGCACTGATCGCTCGGATGGAAGATTATATGGATGCGCTGAGAAAAGACGGCGATTCCATTGGTGCGCGTATCGATGTGGTCGCGACAAATGTCCCTGTTGGTCTCGGTGAGCCGATTTACGATAAGTTGGATGCAGATATTGCCTATGCCATGATGGGCATCAACGCCGTCAAAGGTGTTGAAATCGGCGCGGGATTCGCTTGTGTCGCCCAGCGTGGATCAGAGCATGGGGATGAATTGACACCGACGGGTTTTATTGGAAATAACGCTGGAGGCGTTTTGGGTGGAATTTCGACTGGACAGGATATTACTGTTTCGATGGCGATTAAGCCGACTTCATCCATTCGTACGCCACGTAACTCGATCGATAAAGATGGTAACCCCGTTATTGTCGAGACTTTTGGTCGTCATGATCCCTGTGTTGGTATCCGTGCTACGCCCATTGCAGAGGCGATGTTGGCATTGGTTTTGATGGACCATGCATTGCGTCACCGCGCGCAATGTGGTGATGTGCCGGCGTCAGGCGTTTCATTTTCTTCATCGTTATAAAAAGGGTTTGGCTGCTCTTCGTGAACGAGCAGCAGGTCGTTGATGTTCTTTGCTGTCATCTCGATCTGCTTCGTCGCCCGCTAGTGAGGGTATGCAGCGATTTGCCTGTCGTTTCTAATGAAACTAGCCAGAATTTTTATCGGTAAAATGAATCTCTTTTTCATTTTACTGATGGGAAATTTGGTTTTATTTGTAAATGCAGATTTTTATATTGATGCACTCTTGCCGATTTTTGCCCGGTTTCGTGGTTTTGCGTCGCACAATTGTGGCATAATCAAGCGCAAAATTTTGTTGAAATCGACTTGTCCAGTGATCTGGCAGCCTTTTTTCATGTTGCCCCGTAGTTCATTCATTACGATCTTTTTTCAGGCTTTAGATTATGCTTAAAACGCTTTACGATAAATTGTGGGAATCTCATGTAGTTCATTCGGAAGAAGATGGCACCGCTATTTTGTACATTGATCGTCATCTGCTACACGAAGTCACGAGCCCGCAAGCGTTTGAAGGACTAAAGATTGCAGGTCGTCGTCCTTGGCGTGACTCTGCCAATTTAATGGTGGCAGACCATAACGTACCGACGACGAATCGTGCTAATGGCATTGATGATGCAACGTCACGTTTGCAGGTGGAAACACTTGATGGTAACGCTAAAGAATACAACCTGACTTATTTCGGGATGAATGATAAGCGTCAAGGGATTGTTCATGTGATTGGACCTGAGCAGGGTGCGACGTTGCCAGGTATGACCGTCGTTTGTGGAGACTCGCATACGTCAACACACGGTGCGTTCGCCTGCCTTGCGCACGGTATTGGTACATCGGAAGTTGAACATGTTTTGGCGACACAGACCTTGATCGCCAAAAAATCGAAATCGATGTTGGTACAAGTCGACGGCGCGTTGCCTGCTGGTGTGACGGCGAAAGACGTCGTTTTAGCAGTCATTGGAAAAATCGGCACCGCCGGTGGTACTGGTTATGCCATTGAATTCGCTGGATCAACAATTCGTAGTTTATCCATGGAAGGCCGGATGACGGTCTGTAACATGGCGATTGAGGCAGGTGCTCGCGCGGGTATGGTTGCCGTTGATCAGACGACCATTGATTATGTCAAAGGACGTCCGTTCTCCCCGGTTGGCCCGCATTGGGATCGTGCTGTTGAATACTGGCGTACGCTGCATTCTGATGCTGGTGCTAAATTTGATATGGTCGTGACGCTGAACGCCGCTGAAATTAAGCCACAAGTGACTTGGGGAACTTCCCCAGAAATGGTCGTTGCGGTGGATGGTCGCGTACCAGATCCAGACCTTGAAAAAGATGCTGTTAAGCGTGATGCGATTGAAAAAGCATTGGTATATATGGAATTGAAGCCGAATACAGCGATTTCTGATATTCGTATTGATAAAGTGTTTATTGGTTCTTGCACGAACTCTCGTATTGAAGATTTGCGTGCAGCTGCTGCCGTTGTCCGCGGCAAATTCCGCGCCTCAAATGTGAAATTGGCGCTGGTCGTGCCCGGTTCAGGTTTGGTGAAAGAGCAGGCGGAGCGGGAAGGGTTGGATCGTATTTTCCGTGATGCTGGTTTTGAATGGCGGGAGCCTGGATGTTCGATGTGTTTGGCGATGAACGCAGACCGTCTTGAGCCTGGCGAACGGTGTGCATCTACTTCTAATCGTAATTTTGAAGGTCGGCAAGGCCAGGGTGGTCGCACCCATCTTGTGTCGCCAGCGATGGCGGCTGCAGCAGGCATTGCTGGTCATTTCGTTGATGTGCGAGCAATCGCATAACTTTTGAAAAAAGGAAAAAGTAATGAAAAAAATTTTCGCAATCCTGTCATGTGTTGCTTGTGTTGCTGTGTTAAGTGCATGCAATACCGTTCAAGGCATTGGTAAGGATGTTCAAAAAGCAGGCGAGGCTGTTGAAAGCGTCGGTAGAAAATAATCAGGTCATGGAAAAATTCAATATACACAATGGCTTGGTTGCGCCGATGGATAGGGCAAACGTCGATACGGATGCCATCATTCCTAAGCAATTTTTGAAATCAATCCAGCGCACAGGTTTTGGTCCGAATTTGTTCGACGAGTGGCGTTATCTGGATCACGGTGAACCGGGTATGGACAATAGTAAGCGTCCGTTGAACCCAGAGTTTGTTTTGAATCAGCCGCGTTACCAAGGTGCTTCTATTCTGTTGACGCGTAAAAATTTCGGTTGCGGTTCGTCGCGTGAGCATGCGCCATGGGCGTTGGATCAATTTGGCTTCAGAGCGGTGATTGCCCCGAGTTTTGCTGATATTTTCTTTAATAACTGCTTCAAAAATGGCCTGCTGCCCATTGTTCTCTCAGAGGCGCAGGTTGAGCGTTTGTTTAATGAGGTGAAGGCGTTTCCTGGATACCGTCTCACGATTGATTTGGAAAACCAAGTAGTCGTCACCAATGGCGGGGAAAGTTTCCCGTTTGAGATTGATGCTTTCCGTAAATATTGTTTGCTCAATGGTCTGGATGATATTGGTTTGACATTGCGTCAGTCTGACAAGATCCGCGCTTTTGAAGAGCGTCACTTGTCTGCGCAACCTTGGTTGGCAAACACCATTTAACGAAGCATTAGGATAAATAGAAATGAAAATAGCAATTTTGCCAGGCGACGGTATTGGCCCAGAGATTGTTGAACAAGCGGTCAATGTACTCAAAGCGCTGGGTGAGTCTTTTGAAATGGAATCGGCACCGGTGGGCGGTGCTGGGTATGAGGCTTCTGGGCATCCATTGCCTGAGGCAACTTTGAAACTGGCAAAAGACGCTGATGCGATTTTGTTTGGTTCGGTGGGTGATTGGAAATATGATAGTTTGGAGCGCGCATTGCGCCCTGAGCAGGCCATTTTAGGTTTGCGTAAAAACTTAAATCTGTTTGCTAATTTGCGCCCGGCCATTCTGTATCCTGAGCTGGCTGAGGCGTCAACGCTCAAAGCGGAAGTGGTATCCGGTCTTGATTTATTGATTATTCGCGAACTGACAGGCGACGTTTATTTTGGGCAGCCACGTGGTGTACGTGAATGTCCAGATGGTCCTTTCAAGGGGCAACGTGAAGGTTTTGACACGATGCGCTATGCTGAAGGTGAAGTGCGTCGTATTGCGCACGTCGCGTTTCAAGCAGCTCAAAAACGCGATAAGCGTTTAACGAGCGTTGATAAGGCGAATGTACTGGAGACATCGCAGTTCTGGAAAGACGTGATGATTGACGTGCATAAAGAATATCCTGACGTCGCGTTGGATCACATGTACATCGATAACGCTGCAATGCAGTTGGTGCGTGCACCGAAGAAGTTCGATGTGGTTGTGACGGGTAATTTGTTCGGTGATATTTTGTCGGATGCTGCAGCGAGTTTGACTGGCTCGATTGGTATGTTGCCTTCTGCCTCGCTCGATGCCAATAACAAAGGACTGTATGAACCATCGCATGGTTCAGCGCCGGATATTGCAGGCAAGGGTATTGCTAATCCTTTGGCAACGATTTTGTCTGCAGCGATGATGTTACGTTTCTCCCTCAATCGTGCAGAGCAGGCCGATCGTGTGGAGAATGCAGTGAAGGCGGTATTGGCGCAGGGGTTGCGAACGCCCGATATTTATGTGCCCGGCACGACCAAAGTGGGCACGGCAGAAATGGGCGCAGCGGTTGTGCGCGCATTAGCGAGTTAAGTTGTTGTAGGTGGGCGGGGATGTCCCGCAGTGTAAGAGGGAAAATAAAAAGGAACTATGATGAAGCTGGTAGGTTTGGTAGGTTGGCGTGGGATGGTAGGATCGGTTCTGATGCAGCGTATGCAAGAGGAAAACGATTTTGCTCATATTGAACCAGTGTTCTTTTCTACATCGAACACGGGCGGTAATGCGCCTGCGATGGCAAAAAATGAAAAGACGCTGAAAGACGCGAATGATATTGGCGAACTGAAGAAGTGCGACATTATTATTACCTGCCAAGGTGGTGACTATACCAATGCAGTTTTCCCTCAACTTCGCGCTGCTGGCTGGAATGGTCACTGGATTGATGCGGCGTCGAGTCTGCGAATGAACGATGATGCAGTGATCGTGCTTGATCCAGTGAATTTGCCTGTGATTAAGGATGCGCTCGTCAAAGGTCAGAAAAACTGGATCGGTGGTAATTGCACAGTGAGTTGTATGCTGATGGGCGTTGGTGCCCTGTATAAGGCAGGTCTCGTCGAGTGGATGAGCACACAGACTTACCAAGCAGCCTCAGGCGGCGGTGCGCAACACATGCGTGAGTTACTCACTCAATACGGCACACTCAATGCAGAAGTGAGAGACCTGCTCGATGATCCTAAGAGCGCAATTCTGGAAATTGATCGCAAAGTGATTGCGAAACAGCGTTCATTGACGGACGTTGAAACAGCGAATTTTGGTGTTCCACTCGGTGGGTCGCTTATCCCTTGGATTGATAAAGATCTGGGTGATGGTATGTCCAAGGAAGAGTGGAAGGGAATGGCTGAGACCAACAAGATCCTCGGACAGGGTGCTGCATATGGTACAACGGCCGTGCCAGTTGATGGGTTCTGTATTCGCATCGGTGCAATGCGCTGTCATAGCCAGGCATTGACCTTTAAATTAAAGAAAGATGTCCCAGTCTCCGATATCGAGGCCATGATCGCTGCTGATAATGAATGGGTGAAAGTTGTTCCTAATACACGTGAAGCGAGTATTCGTGATCTGACGCCGGTAGCTGTAACGGGCACAATGACTATTCCTGTTGGTCGTATCCGCAAGTTAGCGATGGGTCCTGAATACGTTGGTGCTTTCACGGTGGGTGATCAGTTGTTGTGGGGTGCTGCAGAGCCGCTGCGCCGTATGTTGCGTATTTTGATTGACTGAATGTTTTAATGCTTACCGCTTCGGATTATCTTGAAGCGGATCTAAAAAAAGGAGGCTAATGCCTCCTTTTTTTGTAATTTTTCCTTAACATGTGTAAAAGTCACACAATTTGTTAAACGGAAGCAACGTTTCTAGAAATTTGCTTGCGAGTAGTTGTCTGAATGTATTTACCATGATGTTAAATCGCGTTAAGCTTGCAGCGCCTAATGCGTAATGCTATCGTGAAACTATGTGGAACTTAGTTCGGCGATGCGGCTAGTCTATCCCAGCGGACTTTGTTCGCGAAAATTCCCAATATGTCTGACAAAATGCATAAACAAAAAAGAACATCTGTGATTTCTCTGGGACATAAAGTCTTAAGCGTTGCTGTTACTTCGGCTTTACTTTTCATGTCTGAAGCTCACGCCACGGGCATGGGCCGGTTGACTGTGCTTTCCTCATTAGGGCAGCCTCTCAAGGCTGAAATCGAGCTGACGTCTCCCAATAAAGATGAAATTGACAGTCTGGTTCCTAAATTGGCATCGGCCGAAGCGTTTCGTCAAGCCAATATTGAATTCAATCCTGCTTTGTCTGCATTGCGGTTTTCGGTCGAACCTAAGGGTGCCGGTTTCGTGATAAAGGTGTCTTCATCACAGCCAATGAATGAGCCTTTCGTCGATTTATTGCTGGAAATTACATCCTCTAACGGCAAGCTGTTGCGTGAATATACATTTTTGCTCGATCCAGCTGAGTTAAGAAACAGTCAATCTCCGCAAATCGCCACCCCTGGTAGTGTTGTAAATAAGGGACAGTCTTTATCCATTAATCAGTCGTCCGGTCAGCAAGCCGCTCAGCCTCCGAGTAGGTCTCCTTCGACGATGCCAATTGCTGTTACTGCGAACCCAGCGAACGAAAAAAAAGACATATCGCGACCAGTAAAAGCTGCTGACGAGTATGCAGTGAAGTCCGGTGATACCTTAGGAAAGATCGCTGCTGCCTATAAGCAGGAGGGTGTTTCGCTCGATCAAATGCTTGTGAGTTTATACCGGGCAAATCCTCAGGCATTTATTGGTAAGAACATGAATCGCCTCAAGGCCGGTCAGATTTTGAGCGTACCTGATGCGGACGGCATTAAATCCAGCGCTGGCACTACTTCTGCAGCACATGCCGTTGTGCTTGCGCATGCTGCTGATTTCAATGCTTACCGTAATCACTTGGCAGATTATGTCGACCGTTCTCAGTCTGCAAAAACGGTCACAGCGAAGCAAAGTGCGAGTGGTTCAATTTCCGCAAAAGTGAAAGAAGTGCCTACTGCGACGACAGAGGCGCTGGATAAACTGAAGTTATCAAAAGCTGCGCCCACGGCAAACGAAAAAGCCGGCAGTGGCAAGGGTGGTGCAGAAGAGGATAAGCTGGCGAAAAAACGTGCTTCGGAAGAGGCGGCCGGGCGCTTGAAGGAGCTCGAGAAGAACGTTGGTGATTTGCAGCGCTTGCTGGATGTGAAGAACAAAGATCTGGCTGCAAAAGAGTCAGAGCTGGCAGATAAAAACAAACCTAAAGTCGATCAGAAACCAGCGGCGGCTTCTGCTGCTGCCCCATCTTCAACTGCTGTCGCTGCAGCGCCGGCATCTGTTCCTGCGAGTGTCGCCGCTAGCTCTCCTGCAAGCAGTGCGGCAACATCTCCGGCGTCAGTGCCTGCAGTGGCTGCATCGGCGAGCGCTGCAACTGCAAGCAGTGCGGTATCGACGAAGCCCTTGCCTAAACACCGTCCTGTTGCGCCACCTCCACCAGAACCAAGCTTTTTCGACGATATGTCAGAATGGCTGGTGCCGGGTGGTGGGATTCTCCTCGCGTTACTTGCGGGAGCGGGTGTTTGGGTTAATCGCCGTAAAAAGAAATTGCAGCAATTTGAAGATAGTATTTTGACCGGCTCGAGTATGAAGGCGAACTCCATGTTCGGTTCGACGGGAGGTCAGAGCGTCGATACGAATAACAGTGTCTTCAATTCTAATTTTGCACCATCTGCTAGCCAATTGGATGCTAACGAGGTAGACCCAGTTGCGGAAGCGGATGTCTACATTGCGTATGGTCGCGATTCTCAGGCAGAAGAAATTCTGAAAGAGGCTTTAAGAACGCAGCCTGATCGCCACGCTGTTCGGGTCAAGTTGTTAGAAATTTATTTTGCACGTAAAGATGCCAAGTTATTTGAGCGTCTTGCCAGTGAGTTGTATGGGATGACTGGTGGTCAGGGTGAAGAGTGGGCGCAGGCAGCGTCGATGGGTATTGTTCTAGAGCCTAATAATCCGCTTTATGCTGGTGGTAAAGCAAAATCGGATGCGTTCTACGGGGCAGGTTTGGGATCGCCGACACAGCCACTTGAGGATTTGGATCCTGAAGCACTGCTGGGTAACTCACTTTCCAAGGATATGCTAGAAGCGATTAGTATTATCGATATTAATTCGCATGATGATGTGAAAGAATCGCCTCAGGCGGAAGTGCAAACTGAGCAACCCGCAGCGCCAGCGATGGATGCAGGCTTAGATTTTGATCTTGGTTTTGGTGATGATCAGCCTGCTGTGGCAACGCATTCAACGGAAAGCGCGCCAGCGCCAGCAGTTCAAGCGGCTGACTTGGATTTTGGTGCGATTGATTTCGACTTTGGTGGTGGAAGTAAGGATGCGACTGAAAGCACAGCTTTAGCGCCGTCTGCAGAGGAGCATTCATTCCAGCAAGAGCCATTGCAAGGGCTTAATCTGGATAATACTGCGCACGAAGAGCCTACTTTCGATATGAGTTTTGGTCACGAATTGCCAGTCATGACGGATGCGGTCTCCTTGTCGGATGGTGAGAGTGAGCACCATGAGGAAGCGGCAATGCCAGAAGCTGTGTCGCCATTTGAATTTGATCTCTCTGGTATTAATCTTGATCTTCCTTCGGATGCGTCACCTGTCGCATCCGCTCCGCCTGAGGCAATGCCTGCTGCGCCTGAAGTTAATGCCGAAATGGCAACGAAGCTGGACTTGGCTGTTGCTTACCATGAAATCGGCGACAAAGAAGGTGCTCGTGAGCTGCTGGATGAAGTGGTCAAAGGGGGAACAGCAGAGCAAAAAGAGCGCGCAAGTACGATGTTGGCGCAGATGGCTTGAACGTAATGTGTTAAATTCTGCGGGCGCCACGGATTGGCGCCCGTTTTTGTTTTTTGAATGAATGGATGTGCAAGTGAAGCGTCTTGTTTTGGGAGTGCAATACGATGGAAGTGGGTGGCAAGGGTGGCAAACCCAGCCTTCCGGAAATACCGTGCAAGATGCATTGGAAAGGGCTTTGTTCCAGTTTTGCGGCCGGGAATTAACGACGGTCTGTGCGGGACGAACAGATGCTGGAGTGCATGGCATCGAGCAGGTTGTCCATTTTGATACGGACTTAGATCGGTCTGCCTACTCTTGGGTGAATGGTGTGAATTCGTTCTTGCCAGGCAGTGTCGCGGTTCAGTGGGCGAAAGAATTAGTACTCGATGAGGGTTCGCAGGATAATTTTCATGCCCGTTTTAGTGCTAGGGCGAGGACTTATCATTACGTGCTTTACAACAGTAAAATTCGTTCGCCGATGTGGGCTGGTCGCGCTGGATGGGTGTTTCGCCCACTTGATGTCGATTTGATGCGTGAGGCGGCTGAAAAATTGCTCGGCGAGCATGACTTTTCAGCATTTCGCGCCTCCGGTTGTCAGGCGAAATCACCCGTCAAACATATGTATGAGATCACGATTCGTCAGCAAGGGGAGTTGATTGTTTTTACCTTGAGGGCAAGTGCGTTTTTGCATCATATGGTGCGCAATATTGTCGGTTCATTACTATTTGTGGGAACGGGACGCCGTTCGCCTGCGTGGATGGCCGAGGTGCTCGAGAGTAAGAACAGAAGTGTTGCTGCGCCTACCTTTATGCCGGACGGCCTGTATCTCGCGAAAATTGATTACGAAGAAAAATGGGACTTGCCCCATTCGGGACAAATCGAGTTGCCCGGCTTCTTGTCTCTTTTATAGTGCTTTCTTGCTTTGACGCGTGATTTCTCAGATTTCCTCTCTGAAATCCGGTAAAATGACGCTTTGCAAAACCCACACTGAAGGCGCTCGCCTGGGGACTGTTGCCCAGACTGGAGCGCTTTTTTTTAGCTGGTCTTCGCCTCACCTTAGTATTTTTTTGTAATTTCAATGAATAACATCCGGAATTTTTCTATTATTGCCCATATCGATCATGGCAAGTCCACGCTGGCTGATCGCATCATTCAATTGTGTGGTGGCTTGTCCGATCGTGAAATGGAAGCACAAGTCCTTGATTCTATGGATATTGAGCGTGAGCGTGGGATTACCATTAAGGCCCAGACCGCTGCTTTGCATTACAAAGCGAAAGATGGTCAGATCTACAA
This sequence comes from Undibacterium sp. MH2W, assembly GCF_049340215.1. Taxonomy (NCBI): domain Bacteria; kingdom Pseudomonadati; phylum Pseudomonadota; class Betaproteobacteria; order Burkholderiales; family Oxalobacteraceae; genus Undibacterium; species Undibacterium sp. MH2W. The sequence goes on from NZ_JBMPPA010000003.1 coordinate 49,288, forward strand.
CCTAAATCTGATTGATACCCCTGGTCACGTTGATTTTAGCTACGAAGTAAGCCGGTCACTCTCCGCGTGTGAGGGGGCATTGCTTGTTGTTGATGCGTCCCAAGGCGTCGAGGCGCAGACTGTTGCGAACTGCTATACGGCGATTGAGCTGGGTGTGGAAGTTGTTCCAGTGCTCAACAAAATCGATCTGCCATCCGCAGATCCCGAAAATGCATGCTCTGAAATCGAAGAAGTGATTGGCATTGATGCAACTGATGCAGTGCATTGCTCCGCGAAAACAGGACTTGGCGTGCTCGACGTTCTCGAATCACTCATCGTCAAAGTGCCGCCGCCAAAAGGCGATCCAGATGCGCCATTGCAAGCGTTAATTATTGACTCTTGGTTCGACAATTATGTGGGCGTCGTTATGTTGGTTCGCATTGTGAACGGTACATTGCGCCCGAAAGACAAAATTTTATTCATGGCAACCGAGGCGCAGCATCTGGTTGAAAGTGTGGGTGTGTTTACGCCTAAGTCTCTGAGTCGCGACCATTTATCAGCAGGTCAAGTTGGTTTTGTGATCGCTGGTATTAAGGAATTAAAATCGGCGAAGGTTGGCGACACGATTACGATTGCGAATAAGCCTGCGCCAGCGCCTCTGCCGGGTTTTAAAGAGGTGCAGCCGCAAGTGTTTGCAGGTCTGTTCCCCGTCGAGGCTAATCAGTACGATGCCTTACGTGATTCCTTGGAGAAGCTGAAGCTGAATGATGCGGCGCTCATGTATGAGCCGGAAGTATCTCAGGCGCTTGGCTTTGGTTTCCGCTGTGGGTTTTTGGGTCTATTGCACATGGAAATCGTGCAAGAACGACTCGAACGCGAATTTGATATGGACTTGATCACGACGGCACCAACAGTCGTGTATGAAGTCGTGATGGCGGATGGCAGCATTGCGATGGTTGATAACCCATCGAAAATGCCGGATCCATCCAAGATCGAAGAAATCCGTGAGCCCATTGTGACAGTGAACCTTTACATGCCTCAAGAGTATGTGGGTTCGGTGATTACGTTGTGTACGCAAAAACGTGGTGTTCAGCTCGATATGAGTTATCACGGTCGCCAAGTGAAGTTGACCTATGAAATGCCAATGGCTGAGATCGTTTTGGACTTTTTCGATCGCTTAAAATCGACCTCGCGTGGTTATGCGTCGATGGATTATGAGTTCAAAGAGAATCGTGCTGCTGACGTCGTTAAAGTGGATATGCTCATTAATAGCGAGAAAGTGGACGCGTTAGCGATTATTGTTCACCGTGCGAATAGTCATTTTCGTGGTCGCGCTGTCGCGGCAAAAATGCGTGAATTGATTCCGCGCCAAATGTTTGACGTGGCGATTCAAGCGGCGATCGGGTCTAACATTATTTCTCGTGAAAACGTGAAGGCGCTGCGTAAGAACGTTTTGGCAAAATGCTATGGCGGTGATATTAGCCGTAAGCGTAAATTGCTTGAAAAACAAAAGGCGGGTAAAAAGCGCATGAAGCAAGTAGGCTCCGTAGAGATCCCGCAAGAGGCATTTTTGGCAATTTTACAAGTGGATGAAAAATGAGTTTTCAGTCAATTTTAGGAAATTTTGCCCTGATTTTGTTCGTGCTGACGATCGGCACGGGTATTGTCTGGTTTTTGGATGTGTTTGTCCTTGCAAAGCAGCGCCGTGCAGCAGCTGATGCTGCCTTGGCGGCATATGATGCACGTAATGCAAAATTGGCAAATGATGGTATCCGAGTCGAAGAGAATAAACGTGCTGAGATTGAAGCGAATCTTCTGCGTCAGCCGTTGTGGGTTGAGTATTCGGGAAGCTTTTTCCCAGTGATCGCTTTGGTATTCTTCTTGCGTTCCTTTTTATATGAGCCATTTAAAATCCCATCGAGCTCCATGTTGCCAACGCTGTTTGTTGGCGATCTAATTTTGGTCAATAAATTTGCCTATGGCATTCGTCTACCCATTTTGAATAAAAAAGTCATCGAAGTGGGTAATCCGCAACGTGGTGACGTCATGGTGTTTAAATACCCTGAAGATCCGTCGGTGGATTACATCAAGCGCGTTGTTGGTGTGCCGGGTGATCAGGTGGTTTATAAAAACAAACGCTTGCTCATCAATGGCAATGAGATGACTTATGAGGCAAAACCCGACTTTCTTGATGACGAACACTTAATTTATTTTAAGCAATATACCGAGAATTTAACGGGGGTGAATCACCAGATTCTCAATAGTGATCAGGCGCCGGCTGATGTTCGTGATCCTCATAATTTCCCTAAACGCGAAAATTGTACATACAATAGCGATGGATTCGCTTGTGTCGTTCCTCAAGGGGAATATTTCATGATGGGAGACAATCGTGACAATAGCCTTGATAGCCGTTATTGGGGCTTTGTTCCAGATCAGAATATCGTAGGAAAAGCGTTCTTTATCTGGATGAACCTTGGCAATATCAAGCGTATCGGGAGTTTTAAATAATTAATCACATCAACCTGGAGCTCAGTAGCAATGAATAACCGTCGCCATCCCCCATTGACATCTCAACGTGGAATCTCATTGATTGGTCTTATACTCTCTTTGGGTGCGGTCGTACTTATTGCGATGCTAGCAATGAAGGTTGTACCTACTGCTATCGAATATTTCTCCATCAAGAAAGCCATTGTTTCAGCGAAAAATGCCGGAACGACGGTGCGAGAAATCCAAATTGCGTTCGACAAGCAAGCGGAAGTTGGCTACATCACTTCCATTACTGGTAAAGATCTGGTGATTTCCAGAAACGGTGATGATATTGATGTTAGTTTTACCTATCAGAAAAAGATACCTTTGTTTGGTCCTGCAACTTTGTTGCTCGACTACGAGGGTACAACGGCAAAGAGTGGAATCGCCACTAAAAGCCAGAATAACTAGATTGACGTATGAATCTTCAATTATTGCAAAAGAGGCTGGGGCACCAGTTTGGTAATCCAGCTTTATTGCAGCAGGCGCTGACTCACCGGAGTCATAGCGTGTTACACAATGAGCGCCTAGAATTTCTAGGTGACTCTGTTCTCAATTGCGTAGTCGCCTCCTTGCTTTTCGAAAGCTTTGCAAATATCGATGAGGGTGACCTGTCGCGGGTACGTGCAAACCTCGTTAAGCAGCAGACCTTATATGAAATTGCTCAGAAAATTGAGTTATCTCAATTTTTGCGTCTCGGGGAGGGGGAGCTTAAATCTGGCGGATTCAGACGTCCTTCAATCCTCGCTGACACGCTTGAGGCTCTCTTTGGTGGTATTTTCCTCGACGCTGGCTTCGAGGCAGCGAAAGAAGTCATTCGTGCGCTCTATGCCCCGATTTTAGAGTCTGTCGACCCGACTACTTTAGGTAAAGACGCGAAAACATTGCTTCAAGAATTTTTGCAAAGTCGAAAAATTGCTTTGCCGCAATATAATGTTGTCGCGACACATGGTGCAGCGCATAACCAAGAATTCGAAATCGAATGTCTCGTTCCTAAGCTCGATATCCAGGTGTTTGGTACGGGCGGAAGTCGTCGTGCAGGCGAGCAAGCGGCTGCTAAGTTGGCGTTAGAGTCAGCGATTGAAGTGTTGTCGCGCACGCCAGCATCCCGCAAAGCAAAACCACGCGCGGCGCAGTTAAAATTGGCTGGAATTGCAACCCCGCAAAATGAACCGCCTGCAGATGCAAACACTGCGTCTGAAAAGGCAAAAAGCGTGGCAGACGTTGATACCAAAAAAACGTCAGAAGAAGCAGTAAACCCGAATCATCACCCAAAGATTGCTTGAGTATTCCATGAATGAAATTTTAGATAATCCCGATTTTCGTTGTGGATACATCGCGATCGTTGGTCGTCCCAACGTTGGTAAATCGACGTTAATGAACGCTCTGATCGGTGCGAAGGTAAGTATTACATCGCGTAAGGCACAAACAACACGCCATAGAATCACGGGGATACAGACAAAAGACAATACACAATTTGTCTACGTCGATACGCCAGGCTTCCAAACGCGTCATTCGAATGCCTTAAATCGTACTTTAAATCGCACAGTTACGACCACACTGACCGCTGCGGATGTGATCCTGTTTCTTGTGGAAGCGGGTACATTTGGGCCAGCAGACCAGCAAGTCATCGATTTGTTACCAAAAAACGTCCCTTGTATTTTGGTGATCAATAAATCTGACCGCGTCAAAGACAAAGCGGTCATGATGCCGTTCGCGCAGAAAATCGCTGCGTTATTCCCATTTGCTGCCATCGTTCCTGTGTCAGCGACATTGCGCTTCCAGTTGGAGAATTTGGAAGGCGAGACGAGAAAATATCTGCCTCTGAATCCGCCAATGTTTGCGGAAGATGACATTACTGATCGTAGCGAGAAATTTTTAGCGACTGAGATCGTTCGTGAAAAATTATTCCGTTTCGTTGGTGATGAGCTGCCGTACACAAGTACCGTTCTGATTGAAAAATTTGAGCAAGAAGGTAACTTGCGTCGAATTTTTATTGCCATTCTTGTTGACCGCGATGGACATAAATCGATGGTCATCGGTAACAAGGGTGCTCGACTCAAAGATATCTCGACGCAGTCTCGGGTTGATATGGAAAAACTCTTTGGCGGTCCCGTGTATCTGGAAATATGGGTGAAAGTGAAATCAGGTTGGGCTGATAACGAGGCTGGTTTGCGGGCGTACGGTTACGAATAAGCGAGCATGAGTGCTGGTGATACTGTTGCTGTACGAGTACAAGAGGCCGCCCTCGATCTGGAGGATGAAGCGTCTCTCGTTGCTTCTTTAAGCTCAAGTAAGTTGACGTCAGCGAAGGTGAAGTCACCAGCGTCAAAAACACCAAGTAGGGAGCGTCGTGTAGGCGGTCAACCAGGGTTCGTGCTGCATTCCTGGCCCTATAAAGAAACCAGCGTCATCATCGATGTGTTGACGCGAGATTATGGGCGTATCGCTTTGATTGCAAAGGGAGCTAAGCGCCCACACTCTCAATTGCGAAGCGTCTTGCAGACTTTTCAACCTCTTAATTTTGCCTGGACTGGAAAATCTGAAATACGGATTTTGACCTCCGCAGAATGGGTTGGTGGTATGCTGCCACTCGAAAAATCTGCTCTCCTGTGTGGATTTTATCTCAACGAGTTACTCGTTAAATTCCTTGTGCGCGATGAGGCGCATCCTACCTTGTTCGATCAATACGTATCGACGTTAAATCAACTCGCTCACGATGAGCCCGCGACCACCGTGTTGCGTCAATTTGAGTTATCGTTACTCCGTGAATCTGGATTGCTTAGTGATCTGACTTTTTGCACTACGACGAGAGAGCGCATTCAGGCTGACGCACGATATGTTGTTGATCCTGAGTCGGGTGTGCGTCAATCGCTAATTTCTGATACAGCGCCTGTAGTATTGGGTCAAACACTGCTTGACATGGTTGCGGGTGATTACCAAGATCCACAAACACAATTTCAGAGCAAGATGCTCATGCGGAGCTTGCTTGCTCATCACTTACATGGTGTTGTTCTCAACACCCGCCAAATTTTGATTGATTTGCAGAATTTATGAATATTCATCAACAGCGCCAACACATTACGCTCAGTGTGAGTTTGAACTCAGTTGTTGCGATGCGCGAAAAATTCGGAAGCGATCTGATTGATTTGTCGAAGTTAGCGCTCTTTGCCGAAGAGGCTGGCGCGGATGAAGTGACCTGTCATGTGCAGGACTCTACATGGTCGCGGATGTCTGCTGATGTGCACCACCTGGCACAGATGACGATTGGCATCTTTGTTGTTGAGGTCACTCCGACAGATCCTGTATTGAGTCACTTACTTGCCTTGCCCAAGGCGCAGATATGTCTCGTATCGTCGTCGACATCGCATGCAATACATGGTGCTGTTGATCTCGTTGGACAATTGTCGGACATACAGCTAGCTATTCAACCCGTTTTGGCTGATGGTAGGCAGGTGAGTGCGGTGACCTTGCCTGAAGTCGCACAAGTACAAGCGGCAGCGCAGTTGGCACTCGCTGCTGTCAGACTGGATTGCTCTCGCCTGTCTGAGTTAGAGAGCGAGGAGGATCAGCGGCAGTACCTTGCTTCGTTGTCAGTCGTCGTTGATGAATGTGTCCGTCATGGTCTTCGTGTGAGCGTGGGTGGTCATCTGCGAATGCAAGATATTGCTTCCGTTTCGCGTCTTACTGAAGTTTGCTGCATCAATGTCGATGAGGTGGTGGCGGCGCAAACAGTATGGTCCGGTTGGGCTGGGGCAGTGCAAGAGATCAAGGCGTTCATCGTGAAGTCGCGTTTGGCGGTAAGGTGATCCTGTGATTTTTGGCGTTGGTACAGACATCGTTTCTATCGAACGCATCGAGCGCGCATTGAGTCGCGGTGGTGATCGTTTCCTGAGAAAAGTACTCGGTGAACAGGAGTTGCTGACGTTTTTTGAACGTCAAGGACAATCGCCGGTGCGTGGGATTCGCTATCTTGCAACGCGCTTTGCGGCGAAAGAAGCCTTTTCTAAAGCGATTGGTACGGGTGTTCGGTTGCCAATGACGCTCCGCAATATGCAGACAGTCAGCGGTGATCAGGGACGTCCGATGATCGTGGTAAGTGGCGATTTAGCCGTCTGGATGAAGGAGCGCGGTTTGAGTGCACATGTGTCTGTGAGTGACGAGGTGCATCACGTCGTTGCCTTTGTCATTGTTGAGCAACGAGCGCAGGAATAAATAGGGTTGGATATGGAGCAGTCCCCAGAAAATAGTCGTCAGCAAGTCCTCGATGCCGTGGCACAGTTACCGCATCTGCCCGGGGTTTATCGCTATTTTGATGCCCAAGATCAGGTTCTGTACGTTGGAAAGGCGAGGGACCTGAAGAAACGTGTCACTAGTTATTTCCAAAAAACACTCGCTAGTCCTCGAATTGCGATGATGGTGGAGAAAATCGTCCGCCTTGAGACGACGGTAACGAGAAGTGAGGCAGAGGCGTTAATCCTTGAAAATAACCTCATTAAAGCGCTACGTCCACGATATAACATTTTATTTCGCGACGACAAGTCTTATCCCTATCTGAAAATCACCTCCGAGAAAACACCACGCATGACGTATTATCGCGGCGCGGTTGATAAGAAGCATCACTATTTTGGGCCATTTCCATCTGGTTGGGCTGTCAAGGAGTCGATGCAAATATTGCAGCGGGTCTTTTTATTGCGTAGCTGTGAGGATAGTGTGTTCGCTAACCGAACAAGGCCTTGCTTGCTGCATCAAATTCATCGTTGCAGTGCCCCTTGCGTGGATCTGATTTCGCCAGAGGATTACCAGCAAGATGTAAAAAACGCGGCTGATTTTTTGCGTGGGCGACAACTTGAAGTGATGCAGAATCTCGAGACGAAGATGCTCGGCTTTTCGTCTGAGTTGAAATTTGAGCAAGCGGCGTTAGTGCGCAATCAGATGTCAGCATTATCAAAAGTGTTGCATCAACAAAGTATGGAGACAACGGGTAATGCCGACCTTGATGTGATTGCCGTTGTTGTTGAGGGCGGTCGCGCTTGTGTTAATTTGGCGATGATACGAGGTGGGCGGCACCTCGGAGATCGGGCGTATTTCCCTAGTCATGTTGATGATGTTCGCACGGTAAGCGAAGAGTCGATTGAGGCTGAGGTGATGGCAGCCTTTTTGGCGCAGCATTATGTTGATCAGTTTATTCCTTCAACAATCGTCATGAACGTTGCATTGGATGCGCCGGACTTGATGTTGGTATTGGCAGAACAGTGCGGTCATAAAATTCATTTATCATTTCAACCTCAAGAGCAACGTCGGGTATGGTTGGAGATGGCTGTAAAGGGGGCGGAGCTTGCGTTGGCGCGCCTCCTCTCGGAGCAAGGCTCTCAGCAGGCCAGAACGCGTGCATTGGCGACCGTGCTTGAGCTTGATACTGAAAATATGGAATCGTTACGTGTTGAATGTTTTGATATCAGTCATACGCAAGGAGAGGCGACGCAAGCGTCTTGCGTGGTATATCAGCATCATGCGATGCAAAATAGTGAATACCGACGATACAACATCAAAGATATTACGCCGGGCGATGATTATGCCGCGATGCGTCAGGTGTTGACGCGGCGGTATGAAAAAGTGGTCGACCAGGATCCGTCAGTGGCTGCGATGCCCGATGTGGTATTGATTGACGGTGGTAAAGGGCAGGTAGAGATTGCGCGGCAGGTATTTGTTGAGCTGGGTCTCGATACAAGTTTGATTGTGGGTGTCGCCAAAGGTGAGGGGCGTAAAGTCGGACTTGAAACCTTGGTTTTTGTCGATGGTAGGGAAGAGAAAGAGTTAGGTAAAGAGTCTGCTGCATTAATGTTGATTGCGCATATCCGTGATGAGGCGCACCGTTTCGCGATCACGGGGATGCGTGCAAAACGTGATAAAGCGAGACAGACTTCTCAGTTGGAAGAAATTGAAGGGGTTGGACCTAAGCGTCGGCAACGATTATTGGTCCGCTTTGGTGGTTTGAAGGGTGTTAGTGATGCGAGTGTTGAAGAGCTCGCGAGTGTTGAGGGTATTTCAAGACAACTCGCTGAAGAAATTTACAAGCGCCTTCGTTAGATCAATATAATGCAGAGAAATATTCTAAATAATTAAGTCATGCCATTTAATTTTCCTATCTTATTGACCTGGTTGCGGGTCGCGCTGATTCCACTTGTTGTTGGTGTTTTTTATTTGCCCGATTCTTGGTTGAATCCATTTCAAAAAGGATTGGCGTCGACGCTTATTTTTATTGTTGCAGCTGTGACAGATTGGTTTGATGGATTTTTAGCGCGGCGATGGAATCAGACTTCTTCGTTCGGTGCTTTTCTTGATCCGGTCGCTGATAAGTTGATGGTTGCTGGGGCATTGCTTGTGTTGGTGCAGTTAGATCGAGTGAATGCGGTGATTGCTTTTGTGATCATCGGCCGCGAAATTACCATCTCGGCACTGCGCGAGTGGATGGCGTTGATCGGCGCTTCAAAGTCAGTGGCTGTCAGCTCGTTAGGAAAAATTAAAACAGCAGCGCAAATGTTGGCAATTCCGATGCTTTTGTATTACGACACATTGTTTGGTGTCGATATGGTATTGCCGGGTAGTTGGTTGTTGTTGATTGCGGCAGTGTTGACTGTGTGGTCGATGTTCTATTACCTGCGTAAAGCGTGGCCGTTAATCAAAGAATCGACGGAGAATCTGAAGTAGCTTACTTGACAGTTTTTCGAAATACTATATAATTCTGGTCTTTCGTTGATGCGGGAATAGCTCAGTTGGTAGAGCGCAACCTTGCCAAGGTTGAGGTCGAGAGTTCGAGACTCTTTTCCCGCTCCAAGTTTTCTCAGCGAATAAAGTAGTGCAAATGCGGGAGTAGCTCAGTTGGTAGAGCGCAACCTTGCCAAGGTTGAGGTCGAGAGTTCGAGACTCTTCTCCCGCTCCAAATTGGCGTAGTACCTGAAGTATCGCAGCATCTGCGGGAGTAGCTCAGTTGGTAGAGCGCAACCTTGCCAAGGTTGAGGTCGAGAGTTCGAGACTCTTCTCCCGCTCCAGATTCTGAAGGGAAGCAAAGCTTCCCTTTTTTGTTACAGTAGTTGATGTACCGCAAATTAGTCGAGTGGAAGTTGGCGCGAGATTAATGGCACCCTTGGCGGGGTAGCAAAGTGGTTATGCAGCGGCCTGCAAAGCCGTAGACGCCGGTTCGATCCCGACCCCCGCCTCCATATTCAAGAGCATGTCTTAGACATCCTCGATACAGAGCAAGCAATCTTTGATTGCATGTTGTAGTGATGGGCCCGAGTGGTGAAATAGGTAGACACATCGGACTTAAAATCCGCCGCTTCGTTAATAGCGGGCGTGCCGGTTCGATTCCGGCCTCGGGCACCATATCGACATCAGACGTAACGCAGAAAACCCTGCAAAGCTAGAGAAATCAAGGCTTTGCAGGGTTTTTTGTTTTCACCGCAACACTCAGCGTTGCGGCATGACGTTGTTCGATTATTCGCGGCAGGTGGTTGGTAGATCGTTGAGGTTTTCTTTGTCCAAAGCAAAACTCGCTGTGCGATTACCATTTTTATCTGTTCGCAGTGTCACGATATAAATACTGTCGAAATCATCACTTTTCCAAACTGGAACTAATGCGGGATCACCGTGGTTGCTGCTGAGGATTCGACGTGCAAATTCCTCAACTAAGCGATGTTCCCATGCCACGAATACAGTCGCATTTGCGTAATGAGAGGTAATGACCGCCTGCTGCAGACCATCGATATCCTCCAGTCCAAATTGGGTATTGACCGGGAGTTCAAGTGCAATGGCAGTAGGTTCTATCGTTGCCAGGGGGCGGATGTAGTTGTAAGGCGTGCCACGGTCTTCTTTTTGGATGCCGGGGTTGGGGGCAAAGATGGCGGCAGGCGCTCCGAATTTCTGTTGAAGTACGCGAGGTAAGGCGAGTGAGCGGTGAAGGCCTTGGCAGTTGAGTTGTCCAAGTCCTGCGGCTGGTTTCTCTCCGTGACGGACCATCACAATGGTTTCATCTGCGAAACTGACGTTGCTGGTAGCGATCGCTATTAATAGTGTCGGTACGATCCATAATTTCTTCATTGCGGCTCCTATGTGTATCTGATGTGCCAATTATAACGCGCAGTTCCTTCTCTCTCTGTTGGTAAGGTTATTGGGTTTGCTGTTGCCACCTCGGTAAAAAATCTTACCTTCGTTGACGTCCCTAGAGTTACGACTCTATGTATCGCCCCTCGTCTTCAGTTACTATCAATTCTCCATTCGCTGTTTATTTCCTTCTCCACATTATTTTGTTGCGTAACACAAATGACCCACTTAGCTCAAGAACCTGAACGTGTGACGATCCATTGCTCTGACGGTGTTCATCTTGCCGGTCATTTTTTTCAAGCGAGTATGCCGCGGCAAGCGCTACCGGTGCTGATCTGTCCGGCAACAGGCGTCAAACAACATTTTTATTTTCGATTTGCCTCCTGGTTGACCGAGCGAGGATTTGACGTGCTGGTATTCGATTACCGAGGCATTGGTCTATCCCTTGCGGGGAAATTAAAAGATTGTCGCGCGAGCCTTGCAGATTGGGGGCAACTTGATCAAGTTGCTGCATTGGAACATTTACTTCATCGTACTGCGAGAGAGAAGGTGATTTTAGTGGGGCATAGCGCTGGTGGGCAGATGATGGGGCTCATGCCTAATCACGCAAAAATTGCGCGTGTCGTCGGCGTCTCAACTTCGACAGGATGGTTTTCTCGTATGCGTCCGGCATTTGCCTTAAAGGCCCGTTTTGGGCTGCATTTATTTGTTCCGATTGGGATCAAGCTCTTTGGCTATGGCCCGACTGCGGCGATTGGTTTAGGAGAGAATCTTCCTTCTGCGGTTGCCCAGCAGTGGGGTGAATGGTGTTCTGCAGGCAAATATGCCACAAACGCGGTTCGGCACCACAAAGCGCGTGATTTTCATGATGAAGTTCGTATGCCAATCAGTGTTTTCTATGCAACGGATGATGACATTGCTAACGCAGGTACGGTCGATGATCTGATGTCGACCTTTCCCCACGCGCCAAAGCAAGTGAATTCAATCGATCCCGCGAAGTTCGGGTTGAAAACGCTCGGTCATATTGATTGGTTTCGGCGATCTCACCAAGCAGTCTGGCCCCTATTGGCTGATGCGATCAGCGCCGAGCAGGGTTAATTTTCCTCCTTTCGTCATGTGGCAGGGTGTTTCTTCTTGCTTGTTATCGCAAGATAGGCTGCCAACACTTGCCGACATTTCCTGTCGAGCATCGCTCTACCGTTAAACAAACGGGTATTTACTCCCTTATTCGTCGCATCTAAGTCTCTTCCGATATTCAATAATGACACCTGTGTAGTTGCGTAGATAAAGCAATTATTGCTTTGTGGAAATGACAGGAGTCGGCAATGGCCGAAGAAAGCGATCTCGAAAAAACCGAACCGGCCTCGTCGAAGCGCCTTGAGCAGGCGCGCGAAGAGGGGGATGTGCCGCGTTCTCGCGAGCTGTCTACCTGCGCCATTTTGTTTGCAGCAGGCGGTGCTTTCTGGGCGATGGGTGGCAATATGGTCTCGCAATTACAGCAAAATCTCGTTGCAGGCCTGAGTTTTGAGCGAGAAGCTGCCTTTGATTTCAATCTGTTGATTACGCAAATTGCGTCGCATTTATTGAGTGTTGTGATTACCTTTGCGCCTATCGCTGGCGTGTTGGTTATCGTGGCGCTTGGTTCGCCAGTCCTGATTGGAGGATGGTTATTCAGTGCAAAGGCCTTGGAGCCAAATTTTGGACGACTGAATCCCATTTCGGGACTAGGTAACATGATTTCAGTGCGGGCATTGGTTGAATTATTGAAAGCGGTTGTGAAGACGATCCTGGTTGGTATTGTTGCGTGGATCGTGGTTTCTCATCAAAAGGAAGCCATTTTTGGTCTTGCGCTTGAGGATCTCTCGAACAGTATTCCGCACGTCGGCCGGATGTTATTGATGTGTTTTATTTATATTGTCGGCGCATTGGTTGCTATCGCCGCGATCGATGCGCCCTACCAAATGTGGCAATACGCGAATAAGCTCAAAATGACTCGCCAAGAATTAATTCAAGAGTCAAAAGAAGCGAACGGTAATCCTCAAATCAAAGCCAAGATTCGTCAGCAGCAGCGTGAAATGGCTCGTCGTCGAATGATGGCGCAAGTGCCAACTGCGGACGTTGTTGTTACGAACCCGACTCACTTTGCGGTTGCGCTGAAATACAACGAAGGAGGCAATCGTGCTCCTACCGTTGTTGCGAAAGGTGCTGATGAAGTCGCGGCAAAAATTCGTGAACTCGCCAAAGAAAACAACGTACCAATGTTAGAGGCGCCACCTCTGGCCCGTGCTTTGTATAAGCACACCGATCTCGGTGATGAAATTCCAGAGGCCTTATATGGTGCTGTTGCTGAAGTCTTAGCCTACGTTTATCAATTACGGACTTTCCGCAGCAATGGCGGCATCAGACCAGACGTGCCACGTGAATTACCAGTACCAAAAGAATTAGATCCAAATAATCAACAAGGAGTGAATGAATGAACAGCCTGAAACTACCACTCTGGTTAAACGGGCTCAATGGTCGCGCATTGGCTGCGCCGTTGCTGATTATTTTGATGTTATCCATGATGATTTTGCCGCTCCCGGCATTTGTTCTGGATATCTTTTTTAGTTTCAATATTGCGATTGCTGTCATCGTTTTGCTGACGAGTTTGTACACCGTAAAGCCGCTTGATTTTATGGTTTTTCCAACCGTGTTGTTGGTCAGTACGATGCTGCGGTTGTCGTTGAATGTGGCGTCAACACGTGTGGTACTCACAGAAGGACATACTGGTCCAGACGCGGCAGGTAAAGTGATTGAGGCGTTTGGTCACTTTCTGATTGGTGGTAACTACGCTGTTGGTATCGTCGTTTTCGTCATCTTAACAATCATTAACTTCACCGTTGTGACGAAAGGTGCAGGACGTATCGCTGAAGTTGGTGCACGTTTTGCGTTGGATGCGATGCCAGGTAAGCAAATGGCGATTGATGCCGATTTAAATGCCGGATTAATTGCAGAACAAGAAGCGCGTCGTCGTCGTACTGAAGTCGCACAAGAAGCTGAATTTTATGGCGCAATGGATGGTGCGAGTAAATACGTGCGAGGGGATGCTGTTGCCGGCATTATGGTTACAGTGATCAATATCGTCGGCGGTTTGGTTGTTGGTATGGTGCAGCATGACCTCGACTTTGCAGATGCGTTAAAAAACTACACTTTGTTGGCCATTGGTGATGGTCTTGTTGCGCAGATTCCTTCGTTGATTATTTCGACTGCCGCTGGTGTAGTTGTGTCGCGTGTTGCGAGTGATCAGGATATTAGTGGTCAATTGATTGGTCAGCTTTTTGCTAAACCTCAGGTGATGTTTATTACGGCCGCCATTATTGGTGGCATGGGCATTATTCCAGGGATGCCACATATTGCTTTTGTGCTCCTCGCGTCTGCTTTGGGTGGCGCTGGTTATATGGTGCGCAAACGTATCGAGGTGGCAGCACAAGAACCAGTCAAGCAAGAGGCGCCACCGGCTCCAGCAGCAGAGATGGAAGAGGCGACATGGCAGGATGTATTGCCTGTGGATACGCTGGGTCTGGAAGTGGGTTATCGATTGATTCCATTGGTCGATAAGGCGCAAGGTGGGGAGTTGTTACGTCGCATTAAAGGTGTGCGTAAGAAGTTTGCGCAAGAAGTGGGATTCCTGTCGCCACCTGTGCATATTCGTGACAACCTTGAACTGAAACCATCGGCCTATCGAATCGCGCTCAAAGGCGTCGAGGTGGGTGTTGGCGAAGCAATGAACGGACAGTTTCTTGCGATTAATCCCGGCATGGTTGCTGGGCCTTTGCCCGGTCCAGCGACCACGGATCCTGCATTTGGATTGCCAGCAGTCTGGATTGATGCAGGCATGAAAGAGCAGGCGCAGACAATGGGTTACACCGTTGTTGATTCGAGTACGGTGATTGCAACGCATCTGAATCACGTTATTACGACCCACGCAGCAGAGTTGTTAGGTCGCCAAGAGGTACAACTGTTACTGGATCATTTGGCGAAAGAAATGCCAAAAATGGTCGAGGACCTTATTCCAAAATTGTTGCCTTTATCGACGTTGCAAAAAGTGTTGCAAAACCTGCTGGTCGAAGGTGTGCATATCCGCGATATGCGTTCGATTATCGAGGCATTGTCTGAACATGCATTGCATACCCAGGATCCAAATGAGTTGACGGCACGCGTTCGTATCGTGCTCGGTCGGGCGATTGTTCAGCAGATTTTCCCTGGCACAAACGAGTTAACCGTGATGACGCTCGACAGTCGCTTAGAGCGCCTGTTGATGCAAGCGCTCAATACCGGTGGCGCTGACGGCTCGGGTATTGAGCCAGGGCTCGCTGATACCTTATCGACCCAAGCCGATATTGCGACCAAACATCAGGAACAGATGGGGGTAACACCAGTGTTGTTAGTACCAGCACCGTTGCGCGCCTTGTTATCCCGCTTCTTACGCCGCACTTTGCCGCAATTGAAAGTGCTGTCGCACGCAGAATTACCAGAAACAAAAACGATTAAAGTCACCAGTCTTGTTGGAGGTCAGTCATGAACGTAAGAAAATTTACTGCCAAAACGTCGCGCGAGGCGCTTCGCATGCTGAGAGAGGCTTTAGGTGCTGATGCGGTTATTTTGTCGAACCGTAATGTGGACGGTAAAGTCGAAATTCTTGCTATGGAGGGTGAAGCTGTTAATGCGATTCCTCCGTCAGCGGCGCCCAAGCAGGCACCCCAGTTTGTCCCCGAGGCACCGATCATTACACCTCCTTTCCGTACTGAAAATAAGGGATTTGAGTCGCCCTCGTTTGCGCAGCCACGATCAGCACCAGAGTTGATGCGTGCAAACGAAATGTCTGATGTGATGAGCGAAATTCGTTCGATGCGTAGCATGCTTGAATCGCAATTGGCGGAGTTATCGTGGACCAACACGCAGCAACGTCAGCCTCAAAAAGCGGAGGTGTTGAGGGAGATGTTGGCAACGGGCTTGAGCGCGAGTTTGTCGCGATTTATGGTAGCCAAAATGCCAGAGAACGAGACAGTTCAGAATGGTATCGAATGGATTAAAACGATTTTGGCACGTAACTTGTCTTCTATCGATAACGAAAACGAAATATTGGAAAAAGGCGGTGTCTACGCCCTAGTGGGTCCTACCGGTGTTGGTAAAACTACGACCACGGCAAAATTGGCCGCCCGTTGTGTCATGCGGCATGGCCCATCCAAATTAGCGTTAATCACCACTGACGGTTACCGTATCGGTGGATATGAGCAATTACGGATTTACGGAAAAATCCTCGGCGTCATGGTGCACGCCGTCAAAGATGAAAGCGATTTGCGTATTGCCTTGTCCGAGCTCAAAAATAAGCATACCGTTTTGATTGATACTGTAGGCGTCAGTCAGCGCGATAAAATGGTAACAGATCAAGTTGCCATGTTGTCTGGAGCCGACACGGGCGTGAAGCGTCTTTTGTGCCTGAACGCTACTTCAACTGGTGAAACGCTGAGCGAAGTTGTGCGGGCGTACCAAGGTACGGGTTTGGCTGGCTGTATTTTGACCAAATTGGATGAGGCCGCAACAATTGGTGGGGCGCTTGATATCGCCATTCGTCAGAAATTGACGTTGTACTACGTTGCGAGTGGTCAGCGCGTGCCTGAGGATTTGCATGTCGCCAACAAGCAGTATTTGATTGATCGTGCATTTAAACTCAAGCGGGAGACTGCTGCGTTTAAATACTTGGATGATGAGTTGCCGCTGTTGATGTCCGCCGCAGCTAATGTCACTGCATCAGCCTCTCGGGAGGTGTCCTTTGGCTAATATCGATCAGGCAGAAGGATTGCGGCGCATGTTGGCAGCGCCGAAGCCACGCGTATTTACTTTTTTGTCTGCACTCAAGGATGAAGAAAAAAGTGCCATGCTGGTCAATCTCGGCGTGTCATTAGCAAGACAGGGGCAAAAGATCACGATGTTGGATGCTAGATCCACGCCAAGCAGCATCGGAGCGTGGTTATGTGCGCAAAATGACATCAGCTTATTGGATGTAGCGAGACAACAGCGTACAATGCGAGAGGCTATCAAAATGGTGGCTGCTGGCTTGTCAGTGGCGATGTTGTCACAAAAAGCAAGTGCGTTGTCGGAGATGTCCCCAGAAACAGGGAGGCAGTTGTCGAAGATTTTTGATATTGTTGCGCAGCGGGCCGATTTGGTTGTCGTTGACGTCAATATCGATGATAACAATGCTTTTCCGCTTTCTGCCCTCGATCATAGTGAGTTAGTGATCCAGGTGTCTTCAGATCCGGCAGCAATAAAAAATGCTTATGGCATGATAAAGCGGATGAGTGGAAGGCTTGGTCGTCGTTCTTTTAGTATTCTGGTTTCCGGGGTGTCTGAGAAGGAGGCAATGTTGATCTATACAAACATGGCGCAGGCCGCGAGTCGCTATCTTGCTGTACCTTTGAACTATATTGGATTTGTACCAGAAGACGATCACGTCAGAAAGGCTGCCACCTTAGGGCAATCGGTGATTGATGCCTTTCCAAAGGCACGTGCTTCGGTTGCTTTTTCTCGTTTGGCAACGCAGCTGGCTGAGTCAGCGCGTTCTGTGATGTCTTTTGAGGGTGTGCCTGAGCTTGGTGTTGGTCTCGGAATTTAATTTACTATGTACACCGCGAGCGGAAAATCAGATAAAAATTTTCTCCTGAGGGAGCACGCGCCACTGGTTAAGCGTCTGGCTTACCAGTTGAAAGCGCGCTTGCCTCCTAGCGTCGAGGTGGATGATCTTGTGCAAGCGGGCATGATTGGTCTGCTTGACGCTGTGAATCGTTATGAAGACACCCATGGTGCGCAATTTGAGACATACGCTGTTCAGCGTATTCGCGGCGCCATGTTGGACGAATTGCGCAACACCGACTGGTTGCCCAGAGGTGTTCGTCAAAATATGCGCAAAATTGAGGCAGCAATGAATGTGCTTCAGCAAAAGCTTGGACGACCACCGACCGAAACGGAAGTCGCGAAATCCCTAAAATTATCGCTGGGTGAGTACCAAGATATGCTTGGTGACAATGGTGGTCACCAGTTGGTCTACTACGAAGATTTTCACGACGCAGATACCAAAGAGCATTTTCTCGATCATTATTGTTCAGATAGCTCTGGCGACCCCCTGCAGGATTTGCTGAACGAAGACTTCCGCGACGCTGTCATTGGGGCTATTGATAGCTTGCCCGAGAGAGAAAAGTTGCTCATGGGTTTGTACTATGAGCAAGAGTTGAATCTCAAAGAAATTGGGGCTGTGATGGGTGTTTCTGAGTCCCGCGTTTCTCAGTTACATAGTCAGGCCGTGGCGAGACTCAGGGTGTTTTTAAGGGAGAAGGCGTGGACTGGGCTAGCCTAGCGGGATTTTTACTGGTCATGGTCGGCATTATCGTCGGCCAATTAATGGAAGGAGGGAGTCTTAGTTCTCTGCTCCAGCCAGCTGCTTTCGTCATTGTCTTTATTGGCACGCTGGGTGCCGTCTTATTGCAAAGCCGCATGAGCACCTTCCGACGCGGCCTCAATATGCTGCGGTGGATCGTGTCTGAACCACCTGATAACAGCCGTAAAAATGTCCAAGATGCACTCGTATGGAGTGTTGTTGCTCGTCGGGAGGGTTTTTTGAGCCTTGAGCGATACATGGATACCGCAAAAGATCCTTTTATTAGCAAAGGGTTGCGCTTAGTGATCGATGGTGTCGATCCATTGCGACTGAAGGACATCCTCGATGTGGATATTAGTCTCTATGAAATGGAGCAACGACAGGCGGCAAAGATCTGGGAGTCGGCTGGGGGGTATTCGCCGACGATTGGGATTTTGGGTGCGGTCTTGGGTCTGATCCATGTGATGGAAAACCTTTCCGATCCAGCCAAGCTGGGTGGCGGGATCGCTGTGGCATTTGTTGCGACGATTTATGGCGTGGGATTGGCAAACTTACTTTTCTTGCCAGTCAGCTATAAGTTAAAAGAAATCATCGCGAAAGAGATCGTTCGCCGAGAGATGCTTGCGGACATTTTCTACAGCATTGCGCTGGGAGATAGCCCCCGTGTCGTTGAAGAGCGCGTTGCTAATCACAAAGGCTAGTTGATTCACCATGGCACGCAGAAAATACCACGAAGAGCCGGATAACCATGAGCGTTGGCTTGTGTCCTATGCTGATTTCATTACCTTACTCTTTGCATTTTTCGTTGTCATGTATGCTATTTCCTCGCTCAATGAGGGCAAATACCGTGTTTTATCCAGCTCGCTGACCGGCGCCTTTAGTAATGTCAAAACAAATTCGCCAGCCCTGACGAGTGCGGTTAATGACGACGTAGTGAAGCTGACACCTTTGCCGTTGGTCAAACAGCGTGCGAGTGAGGGGTTGCGCAAAGAACGTGCAAAAATGACCGAAGTGGCCAAAGACATCATGGCTGTGCTCGAGCCTCTCGTGAGGGAGGGGAAGGTACGCGTGACGCAGACGAGTCGAGGCGTGACTATCGAAATTAATGCCAGTCTTCTTTTCCCCACGGGGGAGGCGAAGCTGAGTCCTGATTCCATTCAAGCTTTAACCGCGATCGCCTCTGTGTTGAAGTTGGATAACCACGCGATCCAAGTCGAAGGTTATACGGACAATCTTCCAATAAAGAACTCCATTTTCCCGTCGAACTGGGAGTTGTCAGCGGGTCGAGCGAGTACAGTTGCTCGATTGTTAACGGAAAATGGCGTTGATGAAAATAGAGTCACTGCTGTTGGGCAAGGAGCAAAGCAACCTGTTGCTTCAAATGAAACCCCGGAAGGTCGTGCTCGTAACCGTCGCGTTTCTGTTACTGTTTTGGCGGTGCTGCCAGAGCCTGTCATTGATGTTCCGGTCTCGCCAGACAAACAAAGTGTTAACTGAGTTCTTCTCGTTTTGTAGATTGTTGAGATCGAAATGAAGCGCTTTTCTTTTTGGCAGTTATTTGCTTGTTACATTATTAGTTCTTGTGAGTTTTAATGCTCACAGCGTCAACAAGAGCGACCATACCAACATCGCCAACAAAAAAGACCCACTCGTGGGTCTTTTTTTCATCTTTTTTAACGCTAGCGTTTTTCAATTAACGTGGGATCATACCCTTCATCGATCCTGCACTGATGGTCGTCTGTCCGGTTGGGCCATAAAGAGAACCCGTGCTGCTTCCATGTCCTAACACGGTCAGTGCTGCCTGGTTATGACTTAAGCGGCGGTTGATCAGCAAGCCATTCGTGCGGTTATCTTCTTTTGCTTGCTCGGAGATGGACAACAGTTTCTCCCATAAAACACTGCTTTGAGCTGTTTCGGTTGGATGTTGAGAGAAATAACTTTGCATTCCCTCCGGTTTTCCATTGAATCCAAGCGCAACAAGTTTACTCGATCTGATTTTTTCTAAGCCAGCAATGGTGCGGAGAAGTTCGGTTTTACCTGCAGTAGTGATACCTAGTGCTTCAATGTCGTTGCTTGCCAGCGCTGCTTGCTCTTTTTTAAGCAAGCTTGCAAGCTCACTCATCGCAGTAACTTCGTCAGACAGGCATTGCTCTATGGACAAATTTTGCACAGTAGGTTGGAACATGTTAGCGTTTTCTGGAGTTGATCAAATCTTTTACGGATTCAAGCAAACCATCAGCAACCTTTTCGGAATTAACCTGGAATCGACCCTCTGAGATCGCCAGTTTAATTTCCTCGACTTTTTTTGTCGCGAAAACAGAACTGCTTGCTTGCGTACTCTGTAACGCTTGGAGTTGCGTCGAGAGTGGCGAAAGCTGCACAGTCGTGCTTGGTGCTGCGGGTGTTGCTACAGGTGCTTCTTGCGCTGTATCGGCCCGCGCTGACTGGGGATTTGTCAGTGCAGGTGCTGCAGCGGTTTTATTTAGTGTGTCATCAATTTTCACAGCGATACCCTCGATAGTGGGAATTATCTACTTCTTCAGTCCAGTTATCGGCT
Organism: Undibacterium sp. MH2W; assembly: GCF_049340215.1. Classification (NCBI taxonomy): domain Bacteria; kingdom Pseudomonadati; phylum Pseudomonadota; class Betaproteobacteria; order Burkholderiales; family Oxalobacteraceae; genus Undibacterium; species Undibacterium sp. MH2W. The sequence goes on from NZ_JBMPPA010000003.1 coordinate 69,867, forward strand.
CGGTATTTTTAAACTTTAATTTTGCTAGCGAAAAAATTTCCACCATTGCCATTTAGTTACTGATTTCTATAATTCCGCCCGCTTTTGCGACTCCGCTGAGTGTGACACCACTTGCTGTTCGCGCTTTGGCAATTTGTCCCTCTGAGGCATTTGTGATTGCTTGCGCGTCTGTTGCTACCTGGAAACCGTTGCCAATGCTCACAACTCGTACGGATTGACCTTGCTGCACAACTGCTGGGCTCTTGAGCGCATCCATTCGTAATAGCGTTCCGGACGAAACGGAGTTTTGGATCGCTTTGCCGATCGCTTGGTCTGGGTTGCTAATGAAACCCACCGGAAGGTTAGAGATTTCGCCTTTTATTTTACTGAGATCATCGATGGCGAGGACTTGTCCTTTGCTCAACGAATGGGCAGCAACATAATAATCAGCCGTAATTTGGACATTGGCTCTCAAATACACTGTCCAAGCAACAGGAGCCGTGCAACGAACGCCAACGGTAGTTTTTCCCCATGCTTTGCTGCCGGGTGGCAAAAACGGGACGAGCGCCTGACACGATGCTAGCGTTAATCGGGTGTCGATTGGGCCGACTGAGATTTCAGCGTCCCCCGGCTGAGCGGTCGACGTTTGCAAAAGGAATTCGGTCGCTACCTGTCTGATTTTCTCGTGTTCCTGCGTGGTGCCTGATACTTCAGCAGCGTTCGTGATGCCCGCGAGCGCCAGTGATGCGAGGGCGGTGAGGACAGAATGGACAAAGAATTTCATGGTGAGCTTTCATCGCTATAACGAATCGATGCACTCATTTTAGGCGCTCAGTTTTTGTTTGAATGCGTAAATAAGGGGTGTTTCTCACCTTTGCTTGTTGGATTGAATGACCTACTTCTCGCCTAACATGTAATGAACAGAGAAGTTTCAACTGAACAAACGGAGCAGGGAGGTGTAGTGATGAGTAAGCTTGATGATCTCTTGCGGTTTCAACAGACTGCGTTGTCAGTTCGCGGGCAGCGTCAGCAATTGTTGGCTTCTAACATTGCCAATGCCGATACACCAAACTACAAAGCCCGTGATATCGATTTTACAGCAGTGCTTGCCAATAAATTACAGCTCAACTCAAACCAGAGTTCGACGCCGTTGACGAAGACTGCCGATCAGCATTTAGACGCGAGTGGTTCCATGGATGGTATCACGCCCATGTATCGAACGATGGTGCAAGGTAACGTCGACGGCAACACAGTTGATATGGATGTGGAGCGTAATGCGTTTGCTGATAACGGTGTGCGTTATGAGGCAGGTCTAACAATGATTAACATGCAAATCAAAAACATGTTGGCTGCCATTCAGGGGTAATGATTATGTCGCTATTTAATGTTTTTAATGTGGCTGGATCGGCAATGAGTGCCCAGGCACAACGTCTCAATACAGTCTCTAGTAATTTAGCTAACGCGGATAGTGTCACGAGTACAAATGGCACGCCCTATAAGGCGAAACAGGTCGTATTTACTGCGGTACCGATGACTGGAGCAGCATCGACTGGCGTGAAGGTGTCGCAAGTGGTCGAGGATGCGAAACCACCAAAATTAATGTATGACCCTTCACATCCTTTGGCGGATGAGAATGGCTACGTGGCCTCGCCCAACGTTAATGTTGTTGAGGAAATGGTAAACATGATTTCTGCTTCACGTTCTTACCAAGATAACGTTGAGACCATGAATTCTGCCAAAGCAATGCTATTGAAAACACTTACGCTGGGTCAGTGAGACTCTTAAAGGAGATGTGAAATGTCTACGATACAAACCAACACGGTTCCAACTAGTCTTATGACAACGATGAATGGCACGCCGTCTACAACCAATTCCATTCAATCTGCACAAAATCAGTTTATGACGTTGTTGACCACGCAGATGAAAAACCAAGATCCACTTAATCCGATGGATAACGCCCAAGTGACAAGTCAATTGGCGCAGTTGTCCACGGTAACAGGTATTAATCAGGTGAATGCATCGATTAATGCGATGAACTCAAATTTCCAGGCAAGCCAAAGTTTGCAGGCTGCAAACATGATCGGTCATGGCGTTCTGGTGCCCGGAAACTCGGTTGCATTGACAACCACCACCAATGCGAGCGGCGTTAGTTCAACTGCTGGTGTTTTAGGGCTCAATTTGCCGCAGAACATCACGAGCGGCAAGGTGTCAATCACCAATGCGGCAGGGCAAGTGGTGAAGACGATTGATTTGGGTTCGATGTCACAAGGCGTCCAGACAGTGAGTTGGGACGGTTCGACAGATGCAGGAGGTGCGGCCCCTGCAGGAACATATAGCTACTCAGTGACTGCTGCATCAGGTGCTTCGGCTGTTACGCCGACTAAACTCGAGTTTGGTATGGTGTCGAGCGTATCTTCTGGTTCCCAGGGTGTGACATTGAACCTCGCGAATTTAGGCGCTGCCGCGATGAGCAGCGTTGTGCAGATTTTCTGATTTTTCGCATGTTGGTGCCCCAGAATTTTGACCCCATTTTCGTATTTGCCGGAGAATTATCATGAGTTTTCAACAAGGTTTGAGTGGATTGAACGCGTCGTCCCAGCAGTTAAGTGTGATTGGTAATAACATCGCCAATGCTGGAACAGTTGGTTTTAAAAGTGCACAAGCGCAGTTTGCCGACGTATACGCAAATTCTCTAAATGGCGCCTCGGCTAGTGCTGTGGGTATTGGTGTTCGCGTCGTTGACATTGCTCAGCAGTTCACGCAAGGAAATATTTCTTCCTCCACCAATCCATTAGATATTGCAATCAATGGCAATGGCTTTTTTCGAATGAGCACTAACGGTGCGATTACTTATTCGAGAAACGGCCAATTCCAGCTGGATAAAAATGGTTATTTAGTTAATTCGCAAGGAGCGCAATTGACTGGCTACGCAGCCAACAATGCCGGTGTTCTTTCTACTGGCTCTGCTGCCCCAATCAATATCAACACCGCTGATTTGGCGCCCGCTCAGACCACGACTGTCAATGCGGTGATTAACTTTAACTCGACGTTGAATGTGCCTGGAACTCAGTTGCCGGTGACAACACCACCAGTGATCACACCAACGCAGTTTGATCCAACGAACGCGACAACTTATAACAGCTCGACATCGACAACCGTGTATGACAGTTTGGGTAATTCGCATGTCGTACAAACATATTACGTTAAAGTTGACCCCACAAAAATTCCCGCTTCGACGGCGCCGTTGGTGACGCCATCATCTGCATGGACGGTGTACGCCACTGTGGATGGTAACTCGTTCGACACTAGTGGAAATATCATCACACCACCAGCGTTGCCCGTTGCACAGGGCGTCATTGGATTTAATAACCTTGGTGCGCAGGTGGGGGTTTACACCACAACAGGTACATCTGCAGCATATTCAGCAACGTCACCTAATGCCCTCAAAATGACGGTGCCAGTTCCATCGCAGGCTGTTACGCCGATCAATACCGCTGCATTGGCGATTAAGTTTGATTTCACCAATAGCACGCAATACGGCTCACCGTTTGGCGTTAGCACCATGAAACAGGATGGTTTTGCGTCCGGTAAATTAGCAAGTTTTAATACGGGCAAAGACGGGACCATCGTTGGTAGCTACACAAATGGGCAAACAAAGGTGCTTGGTCAGGTGGTCTTGGCATCGTTCACAGATTCAAACGGTTTGCAGTCGCTGGGTGGTAATCAGTGGAGCGAAACGTCCGCGTCTGGACAAGCCTTAGTCGGCGCGCCAACCACAGGTAGTTTGGGTGCGTTGACATCGTCCGCTACCGAAGATTCAAACACCGATTTGACCGGTGATTTGGTCAATATGATCACGGCGCAACGTAATTACCAAGCGAATGCACAAACGATCAAGACCGAAGATCAGATCATGCAAACCTTAGTCAATCTGCGTTAATAGTAGAGCGTACTACTTTTAAATCAATCTTTAGTTAATGTCTTAGGGGACTGCGATGGATCGCTTAGTTTACACCGCCATGACCGGAGCGAGTCATATCCTTGAACAGCAGGCGACGGCATCCAATAATCTGGCCAATGCCAGTACGACGGGTTTTCGTGCGCAATTGGATTCTTTCCGAGCTGTGCCAGTCATTGGCGGTGAACTGCCCACGCGTACCTTTGTCGTTGACTCAACGGTCGGCGCGAACTTTACCCCTGGTGGTTTGCAGCCGACTGGCAATCAGCTCGACGTGGCTTTGCAAGGTAAAGGGTGGCTCGTTGTTCAAAAAGCCGATGGCACCGAGGGTTTAACCCGAAATGGTAGCTTAAAGCTTGATGAAAACGGCGTTCTGCAAACGCAAAGCGGACTCAGTGTGTTAGGGGAGAGTGGAACGATCACTTTGCCACCTGGCACGTCAATCACCATTGGTAAAGATGGCACCATTTCTAGTATTCCATCTGGTTCCGCGCCAAATGCGATTCAAATCGTTGGACGATTGAAGTTGGTGAATCCGCCGGAGTCAAACTTAGTGCGTGGCGACGATGGTTTATTTAAAACGAAAGATGCCTCCACTACTGATACGGATGAAACCGTATCAGTAGCGTCCAATATGTTAGAGACGAGTAACGTGAGCGTTGTTGATTCGATGGTGACCATGATTAATCTAGGGCGGCAGTTCGAGATGCAAATGAAATTAATCACTGATGCTGAGAATAACGCGACAAAAGCGACGCAGATCCTCGCTTTGGCTTAATCGGGTTTGGATCATAATAGTAATACGTGAAATAGCCCGAGTGGCGCGTAGGAGAAAACTGATGATACGTTCATTATGGATTGCAAAGACAGGCTTAGATGCGCAGCAAACGTCGATGGACGTCATCTCAAATAATCTTGCCAACGTCAGCACGACCGGGTTCAAAGGATCGAGAGCTGTTTTTGAAGATCTGCTGTATCAAACAATTAGACAGCCTGGAGCTCAAAGCTCACAACAAACACAATTGCCTTCTGGCTTGCAGTTGGGTACGGGTGTGCGTCCTGTGGCGACTGAACGTCTTTTTACGCAAGGTAACTTGCAGCAAACAGGTAACTCAAAAGATGTGGCGATTCAGGGCGATGGCTTTTTTTCTGTCCTGATGCCTGATGGGTCAACGGCATATACGCGAGATGGTTCTTTTCAGACGGATAACCAAGGGCAGCTCGTGACCGCAAGTGGGTTTGTTATTCAGCCAGCAATTACGATCCCTGCCAACGCTCAATCAATTACCGTCGGTATCGATGGAACCGTTTCAATTACGCAGCCAGGCTCGGTGAATCCAGTGCAGGTCGGTTCTTTGCAATTGTCAACTTTCATTAATAATGCTGGTTTGCAGTCTTTAGGTGGTAATTTGTATGCAGAGACAGCGGCTTCTGGCGCGCCTGCAACAAACGCACCTGGTTCGAACGGTGCAGGTACCTTGCAGCAAAATTATGTAGAGACGTCAAACGTCAACGTCGCTGAAGAGCTGGTGAATATGATTCAAACCCAGCGTGCATACGAGATGAACAGTAAAGCCATCACCACGTCCGATCAAATGCTAGCAAAGCTGTCTCAGATGTAATGGAAGCTTGAGGTGGAAAACATGAAACGTCATATCTATTTATTGAGTGCTGCCGCGGTGTTTCTGTCAGGTTGTGCAGTGACGCCACCGACGATTGTTCATCAGCCAACAACACTGCCGCCGCAGTCCGCTAAGCCACAACGCGAAATGAATGGGGCGATTTTTCAAACGGCGTCGTATCGTCCGCTCTACGAGGATGTGAAAGCACGTTTAATCGGCGACGTATTGACGATCAACTTAAGTGAAAAAACATCCGCCGGCAAAACCTCTGCGTCGTCCGCAAGCAAGTCTGGAAGTATCGCTTATGCGACGCCAACGGTCTTTGGCTTGCCGACCAATACGACTGGACAGGGTGGCTTGAGTATCACGGGGGCGAACAAGTTTGGTGAAGCTGGCGCTGAATCCTCTGGTAATAATTTTTCAGGCACCATCACCGTCACGGTAATTGAAGTGCTACCGAATGGCAACTTAGTCGTGAGTGGCGAAAAGCAAATGGCCTTTGATAAAGCGAGTGAGTTTGTTCGATTCTCTGGTGTTGTGAATCCGCAAACCATTGCCGCTGGAAACCAAGTCTCCTCGACGCAGGTCGCAGATGCAAGATTGGAATATAGATCCACTTCACACGTCGACAAGGCGGAAGCTAATTCGATGTTGACGAGATTCTTCCTTAGCTTCCTTCCACTGTAATTTTGTGTATTGAAGCAGTGTAAATATTGGGTTAAACGATGAAATCCCTCCTGAATATCCGCCTTTTGACAATTGCGAGCCGCTGCCTGCTTGTGATGTCTTTGGCTTTTTTTTCTGATTGCCACGCAGAGCGTATTAAAGACTTGGCCGGAGTTCAGGGCGTGCGCCAGAATCAGTTGCTCGGCTACGGTTTAGTCGTCGGGCTTGATGGTAGTGGTGATCAGACAACGCAAACGCCATTCACAGTGCAAAGTATCGTGAGCATGTTGCAACAAATGGGTGTGGTTTTGCCAACGGGTACAAGCTTACAACTCAAAAACGTTGCAGCGGTCATGGTGACGACGTCGTTACCACCATTTGCTCAGCCTGGGCAAACCTTAGACATCACGGTGTCCTCGATGGGGAATGCTAAAAGCCTACGAGGCGGCACGTTGTTGATGACACCACTTAAGGGTGCCGATGGTCAGATTTATGCCATGGCGCAAGGTAGCGTTCTCGTGAGCGGCGTAGGCGCGTCAGCCAACGGCAGTAAGGCGCAAGTTAACCATCTTGATGTTGGTCGGATCTCGGGCGGGGCCACCGTCGAGCGTGCAGTGCCGAACGCTATCGGTCAAGGTGATACGATTCAGCTTGAATTAAACACGTCCGATTTTTCGACAGCCAGTCGGGTTGTGGATGCCATTAATCGTCGGTTTGGTGCAGACACAGCAGCAGCAATCGACGGTCGTGCGATTCAAGTAAAGGCACCGACTAGTTCTGATCAACGCGTTGCGTTTTTAGGTATGTTGGAGAATATTGATGTCACGCCGGCACAAACTGTTGCCAAGGTGATTCTCAATGGGCGCACGGGCTCGATTGTCATGAATCAGGCCGTAACACTGGATGCATGTGCAGTCGCCCATGGCAATCTTTCAGTCACGATTAATACCGACAATAGTGCGAGTCAGCCAAATGCACTTGCTGGAGGACAAACGACACCTGTCGCTAATTCCACAATTACTATCGCGAAGGATGCAGGGCAATTGCAATTGCTCAAGGCAGGTGCATCATTGGCCGATGTTGTAAAAGCGTTAAACTCAATCGGTGCAACACCTCAGGATTTGCTTGCCATTTTGCAAGCGATGAAAGCGTCTGGGGCATTACGTGCCGAGCTTGAGATCATTTAAGGCTGAACCATGATTCCGACGACAGATACCACCGACAAAGGACTGGCGATTGATGCCCGTACTCTCGGTAATCTCAAAATGTCCGCCAAGGACAATTCGCAAGAGTCGATTAAGGCAGCAGCTAAACAGTTTGAAGCATTGTTTATGAATATGATGCTGAAGTCCATGCGTCAGGCGGGTGGTCAGAATGGGGTGTTTGATAACGAACAAACACGTACTTTCACTTCAATGCTTGACCAGCAACTCACTCAGAATATGTCAAACCGAGGGATCGGTTTGGCTGACGTGCTAGTGAAGCAACTTACCAATAATGCAATGAGTCAGGCGTTGGCCAATGGTGATGAGGTTCAATCGCCTGCAGCAAATCTGCGTGGCATCAATGCGTATCGTGATAGTTTGAAATTAGAGTCGACGTCCACATCGACTTCTGCTGCAAAATCTGACGCTACAACCTCTAACCATGTGCGTGAATTCCAAGAGAAACTGGGTGCCCATGCTGAAGAGGCGAGCAAGGTCACGGGTATTCCCGCGAAATTTATGCTTGGACAGGCGGCCTTGGAGACGGGTTGGGGTAAGAAACAGATAAAGACGGTCGATGGAAGCGAAAGTCACAATGTTTTCGGCGTGAAGGCCAATAGTAGTTGGAAAGGCAAGACAGTCAATGCAGTGACGACGGAATATGTGAATGGCGTTGCTCAACGTAAAGTCGAAACGTTTAAAGCGTATGATTCTTACAGCGATGCATTCAAAGACTACGCGAATATGTTGACCAAAAATCCACGCTATGAGAACGTCATTGCCAATTCCAAAGATGCGGCGAGCTTCGCATATGGTATGCAAAAAGCTGGATATGCAACCGATCCCCAATATGCTAATAAGTTAAGCAAAATTATTAAGCAAAACCTCTCAGCTTGATTGTTCTCGGGGCTAAGCAGGGAAATTAAAGTTTTCTGGCTTTTTACCGAAAACAAGGTAGATCGCTGGCTTTCGGCATGTCGTTAAGATGACAAATACATAGGTTTAATCATGGGTGCAAATATTCTCAACCTAGGGCAGTCGGCTTTAGCCGCCGCGCAGCTAGGTATCAGCACGACTGGGCAAAATATTGCAAATGCATCCACGCCGGGATATAGCCGCGAGGTTGTTCTCCAAAGTGCTGCTGCTTCGCAGCAAATTGGTGGCGTATTCGTCGGGCAAGGTGTTAATGTTAATCAAGTTCAGCGTCAATACAGTGATTTTATCGCTCAGCAGGTTAACTCTGCGACAACGTCAAAAGGGGCTGCTGACGCTTACTTGTCACAGATTACCGGTCTGAATAATATTATTGCTGACTCGACGACCGGGATTTCTCCAACGCTGCAGACTTTTTTTACGTCGATTCAAAATCTTGCTTCTAGTCCGAATGGCACTGCGGGTGCTGCTGCTAGGCAGGCAACGTTATCTGCTGCTCAGTCGTTGGTTGGTCGTATTAACGGATTGCAAAACCAAGTCAGCCAAATTAGCGCAGATGTCAACGGGCAAATCGCTTCCTCAGTAACAACGATTAATGGCTACGCCACACAATTGGCGCAGCTCAATGATGCGATTGGCAAGGCTCAAAGTACAAATAATGGCACCCAGCCGAACGATTTGCTTGATCAGCGCGATTACCTTGTAACTCAATTGAGTCAGCAGACCTCTGTCAATGTGGTCCAAGAAGGGTCGCAGTACAATGTATTTATCGGCAACGGTCAGCCGCTTGTGCTTGGTTCGCAGAGCAATCCATTGCAGGTCATTCAATCGACAACAGATCCTTCACGGAACGAAATCGGTTACCAAGCGAAAGGCACTGTTGTTCAAATTGCGGAAAACAGCTTGCCTGGTGGCACGCTCGGTGGTCTATTAGACTTTCGTTCCAATTTGCTCACAACAACGCAAAATTCGATTGGTCGAGTTGCCGTCAGCATTGCGTCCGCAATCAATCAACAACAGGCGTTAGGTCAGGATCTCAATGGGGCAGTGGGGACGAATTTGTTCACGATGAACCCAACGATCAGCTCATCGAGCAGCAGTAACACTGGTACCTCGCAGATCAGTGCAACGATCACCAATCCGAGTGCACTGACAACGAGTGATTACAACTTGCAATATGCAAACGGAAATTACACGCTGACGCGTGTCAGTGATGGTGCGTCGCTTACTTCGTCTAGCCTCCCAATGAACTTCGATGGTGTGAAGTTCGACCTTGCGCCGCCACCAGCGGGTGCCGTCCCAGGAAACGGCGATCAATTTTTAATCCGACCTGCTGCATCAGCGGCGGCAACGTTGGCCGTTGGTATTATCGATCCCAACAAATTGGCGGTGGCCACGCCGTTCTCGACGAATGTGCCATCGACAAATACAGGCAGCGTGACCATGACGTCGGGTGTGATTAACTCGCAAGTGGGTTCTGGTAGTAATTCCTTAACAGCGACAATTGGTGCCGTAACAACGGATGCATCGTTCAGTGCTTCGGCGTTTGGCGCTGGTTTTAGTTTGACTTTTGCTTCTGGGACGAACACGTTATCCGGCTTCCCAGCCGGTGCCACTGTCTCCGTCACGAATGGCGGTACAACGACAACTTATAAGAGTACTGCTCCCGCGTCATCGTCTGTGCCATACACTAGCGGCGCGACAATCAGTGTGAATGGTATGAGCTTTACGATTGGCGATAAGGGAACACCGCCAGCGAATAACGATACATTTACTGTAGCACCTTCCATTCCAGCGACGGCGACAAAGCTGACATTCAACACGCCTGCAAATACGCTCACGGGCTTTCCAGCGACGGCTAATGTCACGGTAAAGAGCGGAACGACCTCCACAACGTATCCAGCGGGAACGGCCGTGCCCTACGTGAATGGTGCAACCTATAGTTATAGTGGCGTATCGTTCACCATGTCAGGTACGCCAGCAAAGGGCGATGTCTATAATGTTGGACCGAACACCACAGGAACTGGCGATAATCGTAATGCATTACTGATGCAGACGATCCAAACGCAAAATAGCATGGTGGGTGGTACAACCACGATTCAGGGGGCATTTGCCCAGTTTGTCAGTCTGATTGGTAACAAAACGAGCGAAGTTCAAGCAACGAGTACGTCGGAAACATCGATGCTGAAAAATGCTACTAATGCACAACAATCCGTATCAGGCGTGAATTTGGACGAAGAAGCATCCAATTTATTGAAATATCAACAAAGTTATCAAGCTGCAGGTAAGCTAATGCAAATTGCGAGCCAATTGTTCTCTACCTTGTTAACCATTGGTCAATAGGAAAAATCATGCGTATCAGTACAAATATGATTTACCAAAACAGTGGCTCACAAATTTCAGAGCTGCAGTCCTCGTTAAATCAAACGCTTCAGCAAGTTTCTGCAGGTAAGAAAATATTGACGCCTGCTGATGATCCGATTGGCTCGTCGCGCGCGCTTGTTATTACGCAAGCCGCAGCAATCAACGATCAATACACCGTGAATCGCCAGGATGTGCAGGATAACCTTGGAATTACATCGGGTGTGTTGACTAATGTTGCTAATCTTTTGACAAGCACAAGAACGTCGATCATCAGTGCAGGTAATGGTGGACTGGTTGATAGTGACCGTGCAGCAATCGCGACGACGTTAAAAGCGAATTTGGCCTCTTTACTCAGTCTCGCAAACTCGACTGATGGGACAGGAAATTACCTTTTTTCTGGCTTCTCAACGACGACCATGCCCTACACGCAGACCGCGTCTGGTGCCACTTATAACGGCGATCAAGGTCAGCGTTACTTGCAAGTTGATACCGCTCGTCAATTACCATTGAGTGCACCAGGTGAGCAAATTTTCGGCAATATTCGGACATCTGCGAATCAATTCAACGTTCAAGCAGATCCTTCTAATACGGGCACAGCTACGCTGGCGGCGACAATCGACCCTGCCACTGCAGCCAATCTGACTGGCAACAATTACGCTGTCACTTTTGATAGTACCGGTGCGAATTTCAGTATTATTAATACAACAACGGGTGGTAGTGTTGCATTGACGGATGGGACGACAGGCGCTGCGATTACACAACCTGCGCCGTATGTGAGTGGTCAGTCAGTAAAATTCGATGGGATGAGTGTGGTAATCACCGGAGGGCCTCCATCAACGACGCCTGCTCCCGGGGATAAATATACGATTCAACCTGGTAATCAGAATATTTTCGAGACTATCACGGACGCAATCAATGCACTGAGTGCGCCGACAGGTAATGCCGCCGCCCGAAAAGATTTAACGGCTGCACTCACGCAGGCGAATAACAATATTGATGCGTCTTTAAGCAACGTGCTCACGGTGTCAGCGCACGTGGGGGCAAGCTTGCAGGAGATTGATAGCCTCAATAGCGCGGGCGCAACAACAAAGATTGCTTATGCGCAATCACTGTCGTCGATCCAAGATCTGGATTACGCAAAGGCGATCACGACATTGAATCAGCAACAGACCACTTTGCAGGCAGCTCAGCAGTCCTTTGTCAAAATCTCTGCTTTGTCGTTATTTAATTACATCGGTAACTAAACCACGACTTGAAAACGAACATTTCTTTCGCTTGATTATCCGGAAGAAATGTTCAGTCTTCACTTTAGTCTCAACATTAACTGTTGACGTTAGACTTTTTCCATTTCTTCAGAATCCAAGCCAATGACGTGCGTTTGTAATTGACCGCGTTCATCATGCCACTCACGGATAACACAAGGATATCCGTCTTCATCGAGATCAACGACTTTAAAAAATTGTCCAACCATCGACTCAATTAAAATTCGCTCATCTTCTGGGAAGCTTTTGATAAATTGAGGGCTCAACGAGACGATACGAACGATGTCGCCGACAGCGACGGGTTGATTTTTGCAATCTACAATCGGGGAAATAGACATATCTTGATAGGAACGGTGAAAGGAATAGTGATGTTAAGCGGCATTGTACTTGCTATTTTGACGATCAAGAACTTTGCCAGGTCCTGAAGGTAAAAAAAGCTCACTTCATTGCTGAAGTAAGCTTTTTTTTAATAACGGTAGGCGTGTGATCCTATAAGATCATCTTTTCGTCGCGTTTTTCTCTCTCGCTACCCAGTACAACAAGAAAGCGATGAATGCGTAGGGAATAAAGGAAAGTAGATCAGCGTTGGGGCCTTCAAACAACGGATTGTGTGCCGTTGACCAATCTCCAATGGCTTTATCGAAATCGTCCATGATACCGGCGCTGAACGCGATCACGATACCCGCTAATGCGCCACCGGCAATATAGCCAGAAGAGAGCAATACGCCCGAGCTGCGATCGCCAGCGGCTTGCATTTCTTCTTCGTTCAAGTCCTTGTATTGGTCCAGCTTGCTATTTCTGCGATCGACCAACCAGCGGATCATGCCACCGACAAACAATGGGGCGGAGGACGATAATGGCAGATAAACGCCCACAGCGAACGCCAAGGAAGGAATGCCAGCCATTTCGAGCACTAACGCGATCATTACGCCAAACAAGACAAGCGTCCAAGGTAATTGGCGATCTAAAATGCCTTTAATGATGTAGGACATCAATACAGCTTTTGGCGCGTCGTACTTTGTCACCGCGGTGCCGTCTGGGCGCTGTTTATAGGCACCATTGATACCTGGATCGACCAAGTAGGCAACTTTGCCTGCGTTATCAACGAGATACTTGCCTGCCGGTGCACCAACGCTGTCATTTTTGTGCCAAACACGATAGGTCGCTTTATCCTGTTCTGCTTGTGGACCTTGCAATTGCGCTGTTTCAGTTAGTTTGGATGCGTCTGTTGTTAAGCTCGGGGCAACTTGTGCTGCAGGGACGTAGACCGTGCCGGCATCATTTAATTTCAGCAGAATAGGTCCAAGGATCAATGCTGAAGATAAGGCACCAGCGAGAATGGCGTATTGCTGAAATCGAGGTGTTGAGCCAACTAAGAAGCCTGTTTTCAAGTCTTGTGAGGTTGTTCCGGCATTGCTGCAAGAAATACAGACGATAGCGCCGACAGAGAGGGCAGTGACGTAATATTTACCACCTGTCCAACCCATTAATAAGAAAATTAAACAGGTGAATAACAGCGTTGCCACTGTCATCCCAGAGATTGGATTGGATGAAGAACCGATCTCACCCGTGAGGCGAGAGGACACAGTTGAAAATAGAAAACCAAATACAAGAATTAACAACGCACCCAGCAAATTCATATGCAAAGGTGCTGCAAAGGTGATGACAGCGATAATCGCCAGTGCGCCAATCACAACCCATTTCATTGGAATATCTTGGTCTGTTCGTAACGCTGCGCCACTCGTGATGGCATTTGCACCCTTACTTAAACCAGACAATCCCGCAGTCATGCTGCGCCAAATCGTTGGCATTGCGCGGACCAAGCTCACCAGACCGCCAGTGGCAACGGCACCAGCACCGATGTAAAGGATGTAAGCACTGCGGATATCATGTGGGCTCATGTCTTTGATGAGCATGGTGCCGGGCGAGACAGGAACGCTCAGCGCATCACCGAAGAACTTGATCATAGGGATCAGCAGCAGGTAGGACATGACGCCGCCAGCGGCCATCACCGATGCGATACGTGGGCCAATGATGTAGCCAACACCTAACAATTCAGGAGAAACTTCGGCACCAATAGAGCCACTCTTGAGGGGCGCTCCGAAAACGATCTCTGGGGTATCTTTCCACCCTTTCAGCGCGACGTTAACGATTTTGTACAACAAGCCCAGGCCAAAGCCGCTAAAGATAATGCGAGCACGCTTGTTGGCGTCATCTTGTGCATGGGGGTCGCTGCCTTCTCCGGCTGCTTCACGTGAGCTGTCTGTTGCTGCTGCTTTGAGCACTTCAGCACAGGCAGTACCCTCCGGATACTTCAGTTCACCATGATTTTCAACAATCATTGTGCGACGCATCGGGATCATCAACAGAATGCCAAGAAGGCCACCTAAGCAACCAACCAACATGACACGCGATATCTCAAGGTCGAACCCCAAAATCATAATGGCTGGCATGGTCACGCCAAGCCCAAAGGCCAGTGATTCACCTGCGGAGCCAGCGGTTTGCGTAATGCTGTTTTCCAGAATGGTTGAGTCTTTGGCGCCTAATTTGTTAAATAACCGGAATAAGGTGATCGCGATGACTGATACTGGAATCGATGCGCTGACTGTTAAGCCAACTTTCAGTACCAGATAAAGTGATGATGCACCAAAGATCATTCCCAGTATCACGCCCATGATTAATGCGCGCGGCGTCATTTCGGCAAGCTGAGCCGAAGCAGGAATATAGGGCTTGAATGTTGACGGTGACATTTCTTTTGCCATGTGTGTCCCTTGAGTGGTTCAAAAAATGAGCCCGTCGTTCTCTGGAAAAGATCGGGCTCTCTATCATCCTCTGGAAGGGGGATGATTATTTCAAATATATTACAGTTCGCGCATTATCCCGCTTTTGCACATTATTTTGCAATCTGCAAATTATGACTGTGGCATTTCCTTCTGCTCATGTAAGTTTGGTAACACTTTGATCGCACGTATAATCGGATTTCTCCACGCAATGACTGCCAGTGCCAAGGCGAATGCGCCCGCTGCGCCCAAGGAATAGCGAAGCCCTATGTACTCTCCAATCCATCCGCCGAGCAATGCACCGGGACCTGCGGGGATCAAAATGAGCCACCGCATTGTGCTTGTCATTCTCCCTAACATGGGTTCTGGGGTTACCGCCTGCCGTAACGCCAGAAAGTTAATGAAGATCAGTACCCCTCCCACTGAAAAGCACATCAACATCCACCCGAAGGCAATGACACCCCAGTGATTTGTCGGTGCAAGAGCGAGTGTTGTCCAGCCGATGCCACACACAGCAACACCGCTGACCAAGCAGGGGCCCGGTCCAAGATAGCGGCTCACTCGATAGCCGAAAATACTTGCAATAATCGTTCCCGCACCCATGGCCATGTAACTAAACCCGACAGATTGTTCTGATAACCCCAACACCCGAGTGGCAAACAAAATCTGAACAACAAGGGCAGCGTTATAACAAAGTTGCCATCCCCCAACGGTGGCCGCCAGGGTCAATAAAAGTGGCTTTCTGAAGACAAAATGCAGACCTTCTTTGAGATCGCGCCAAAAATGAGGCTCTTGCGTCTGCTGCACTTGCTCGTCAACCTTGATGCCACGCAAGATCAGTGCAGAACTGATGAGTAAAAAGGCATCCGCAATTAATGCAAATGGCGCACCAAGTAATTTAATGAGTGCACCTGCCGCTGCGGGACCTGAAATTTCCGCACCCGATGTAGCAAGTGCGTTTTTTGCATGCGCTTCGACAAGGCGATCGCGTGGAACAATCTGTGTTAAGACGATTTGCGCCGCCGTACCAGCGCTCGTATTCACCATGCCGATAATGAAGGCGACGACATACAGCCATAACATATTAATTGCGTCGATCCAGAAAGCGACTGGAACGCTCGCCACAGCAATAGCAATGACGGTCTCTCCTGCAATGTACACGGGTAATTTTCGGACACGGTCTAACCACACCCCGGACGGAAGGGAGAGCAAGACAAACGGCAACGTCTCCATGAAAGTCAGAATTCCCATCTGACTCGCGCTCGCTTTGAGCATGACAGCGGCTGTCAAAGGTAGTGCCAATAAGGTGATTTGGGCACCAAACGAGCTAATGAGTATGGAGCTCCATAATCGACGATAGATTCGATCGCGCAATAAATCATTGGCGGGTAATTGCAGTCGAGTTTTTATCAATTGTTTCATGGAATTATTTTTTGAGGCAATCGGCGCCCACTTTTTTATGCAAGGAACTGGCGATAGTTCACTGATCTCTGCTACCGTTATGAGAGAATCAAGGCCTAAGTTGAAGGTATTAGGGGGTTTTGTTCCTCACCGCTAGGCGAATGAGCGTTGTATTGAGACAGTCTTTGCATCAAGCATACCTTGTCGTCTATTGTAAAACAAACCACAGCCTTGCTTAGCAGATGTTGATGGGTTACCTCATTGAAGTAAGATAATAAGAGATAGCTTGTTTTGTAATAAGTTCAAAAAAAATCGAAAAATATGTTTGAAAAACCGATAGTCATGATCGACTTCGAGACCTCTGGCATGAGCCCAGAACAAGGTGGTCGGGTCACGGAAGTCGCAGCGATGAGAATTGTTGGGAATGAAATCGTCGATCGTTTCGTCTCATTGATTAATTGTGGCGTTCGCATTCCTTATTACATCACCGAGCTGACTGGCATTACACAGCACATGGTCGATGGCGCGCCTCCTGCTTCAGAAGTCTTGCCTGAACTTGTCGAGTTCATCGGTGCTGACACCTTGGCTGCGCATAATGCCAGTTTTGATGAAAAATTTTTGAAAGCCGAGAGCGATCGGCTCGGCCTCTGGCCTGCGTATGATGGTGTGGTCTGTTCTGTGAAGCTGGCCCGACGAGTCTTTCCGGGGTTGCCAAGTTATTCTTTGGGGAAGCTAGCGTCGTCATTAGGGATCCGGTTTCACGGTGCTGCGCACAGGGCTGAAGCGGATGCCGAAGTGGCTGCAGGCGTGTTGTTGCACGCAGCAACGCATTTACGACACCAGTACGGGTTTGAAAAAATTGATCCGCAATTGTTTATCGAAATAAACAAACGTAGCGCCGCCAAAATCGGTCCTTTTCTGACATCATGGACTGCGTCCGCGCCAGTCGCGGTGACGGCGGAGGCGCACCTCGTATCGGGCAAAAAGTTCAGACACTACAAGGGCGGTATTTACGAATTGGTCTGCGAGGCCACGCAAGAAGCGGATCTCTCGCCGGTGATCGTGTATCGCTCCCACAATGGAAGCGTATGGACGCGCCCAAAAGCGAATTTTTTTGAAACGATCAGCGTTGGGGGTGTCGCTGTCCAGCGGTTCTCACCCATCGATTAACGGGTCGTCTATTTTTCATTACAATAGGACCCCACGAGGTCAATAAGAACAAACAGGAGAGCAGAATGTCGACAACACTGAGTGTGAATGGGAGTCGGGTGACGTGCCAATCGGAGGCAGATACACCGCTTCTTTGGGTGCTTCGCGACGAGTTGGGATTGACGGGTACCAAATTTGGTTGTGGCGCAGCCTTATGTGGTGCGTGCACGGTGCATGTCGATGGGGCTCCAGTACGCTCGTGCCAAACACCGCTTGATAGCGTTGCCGGCAAAACGGTGGCGACCGTAGAGTCGCTGTCGTCAGGGGTCTACCAAACGTTACAACGAGCATGGGTGACGCACGATGTTGCCCAGTGTGGCTATTGCCAATCGGGACAATTGATGAGCGCAGCAGCTTTATTGGCAAACAATGCAGCGCCGACAGATGAAGATATTGATAACGCCATGAGTGGCAATATTTGCCGATGTGGGACCTACACGAGAATTAAAGCCGCCATTAAAACGGCTGCGACCGACCTGCGCGCGAAAGTGTGATAGCGACTAAGTTGGTTGCGCTCGTGTGCTGTTGCCGTCAAATTGTCTTATATCTGCAGTTTTTATTGATTAACGTAGGAAACCGCTGCCTTGTTTGATCATCCGGCTTAATTATCAACACATTTTCGCGTAAAATCCCACCAAGATTAATTGGGCAGGAGATTTACATGAGTATTAAATCGGACAAATGGATTCGTCGCATGGCAGAGTCAACCGGCATGATTGAACCTTTTGAGCCGGGGCAGATACGTGAACGTGATGGTCAACGAATTGTAAGTTATGGTACCTCGTCTTATGGTTACGACATTCGTTGTGCAGACGAGTTTAAAATTTTTACTAACATCAACAGTACCATCGTCGATCCAAAGAATTTTGATGAAAAATCTTTTGTCGATTTTAAAGGTGATGTTTGTATTATTCCGCCGAACTCGTTTGCGTTGGCGCGCACCATGGAATATTTCCGAATTCCTCGTAGCGTCCTGACTATCTGCTTGGGCAAATCGACTTACGCGCGCTGCGGTATTATTGTTAATGTCACACCGTTTGAGCCTGAATGGGAAGGGTATGTGACGTTGGAATTCTCTAACACGACACCGCTTCCAGCAAAAATTTATGCTGGCGAGGGATGTGCGCAAGTGCTGTTTTTCGAGAGCGATGAGGTTTGTGAGACGTCTTACAAGGATCGCGGCGGTAAATACCAGGGGCAACATGGCGTGACTTTGCCAAAAACCTGAGTGGGTTGCTTTGCTATCGATCAATGACGATCGATAGGTTTGACAAACAAAAAATCCCGGTAGATGCAGATCGACCGGGATTTTTTTTATTATCTTTATGTAAATTTCACAACTTATTTTGTTCCAAACAAGCGATCACCCGCATCACCCAAGCCTGGAACGATATAACCATGGTCATTCAGACATTGGTCAATCGATGCAGTGATGATAGGCACATCCGGATGGGCGTTCTGCATGACCTTGATACCCTCTGGTGCTGCAAGTAAGCACACAAATTTGATCGTCGTTGCGCCGCCTAATTTAAGACGAGCAATCGCTGCTGCTGCAGAGTTACCCGTCGCCAGCATCGGATCAACAACAATCACCAGGCGCTCGGCAATATCTTCAGGCACTTTATAGTAATACTCGACAGGTTCTAATGTTGTCGGGTCGCGGTAGAGGCCAATGTGTCCGACACGGGCGTTTGGAAGCAGATCGAGCATGCCATCCAAAATACCATTGCCAGCGCGCAAAACAGAGATGACGCATAACTTTTTGCCGCTGATTGTTGGCGCATCGATCGTTTGAATCGGTGTTTCAATTTTTGTGAATTCGATAGGAAGGTCTCGCGTCACTTCATACGCCAGCATTTGGCTGATTTCGCGCAACAGTCGGCGGAAATTGTCGGTCGGCGTATCCTTGCTCCGCATCAATGACAGCTTGTGCTGTACCAGCGGATGCTTAATTTCAGTGACTAGTTCATTCAAGGTATTTCTCCCGCATATTGTTAAAGTGACCGCTATTTTACGACTGTCGGCAAATTTGTGGGGCAGTTTGCCACCGAATACGTATGAATAGAGGGGTTTTTCTCGCTTTGCTCGCGGGATTGTTTGTTTTTTCCTGGTTGATAATTCAGGGTAAGAAGTTCCGGGGCGGCTAGGCCGGCCGTCACGGGAGCGACTGCCAAATCAGGAGTGACGTATGGACAGCAATGAGACTTTGTTAAATAAATTTTCTTTGGGAGGATTCTCCCTTGATCGTCATGCCGATCAGAAAGAAGATTTTTTATCTTCTCCTGACGCGCTCGAGTCTAATTCACGTATTGATGTGAAAGGTATCCGCGAAGCGATTGCTCGCGTTGAGGCTGAGGCCCGTGCAACCGTCGCCGCCGAATCTCGTTTGAAAGCAGAGACCCATGCACGCGTATTGGCCGAGTCGCGCGCGCAAGTCGAAGCAGAGACCGCTGAATTGGCACAGCAAAATTTGCAATTAGAAGAGGCAGCAGCACAACGTAGCCGTGAACGTTTATTGGCTGAAAAGCAATCTCAGGCCGCCAATATGGCAAGGATCGCAGCCAATGAACAAGCTGCAAAAGAATTACAAGAGCGGGCAGAGATGGAAAGTCGTGCCCGTGCACAAGCCGAACAACGTCAAAAACTAGAACAAGAAGCAAAATCGCGTGCAGAAATGCAGTTCAAAGCCGAGCAGGAAATCGCTGCAAAGGCGAAGGCAACCGCCGTCACGCTCAGTAAAGAGACGGAAGTAGCGCGTAGTTGGGCAGTGGAACGAATTGCTGCTTCCGAGGATGCACGTCAGCAGGCGATGGAACGCGCCCGTGCGGATGCACGCATCGCTGAACTCGCTCGGGAGCGGGAACGTCGTGAACGTGAGGCGCGTGAGACGGCAGAAGCGTTGATGAAAGCTCGTTCCGAATCGTTGCAGTCGAGCAAAGAACGTGAACAAGCGGAAGCCATGGCGCTGGAGTTTGCGCTTAACCGTGCACCCCTCGAAGCGCGGGCACGCGAAGAGGCGTTCGCCCGCGTCGCGATCGAACAAGAACATGATGCAATTGCACAAGCACGCGTTGAGTCCGAACGTCGTGCAGCAGAAGCAATTCAACTGCGGATGCAGGCAGAGCACGATCTTCAGGTGGCAGCAAGTCGCCGTGAACAGGCTGAATTAACCGCGGCGGCCACTGCGCAAGCGCGCCGTGAAGCAGAAGATAAAATTCGTCAGGTGACGGAGTCTCGGATCCGCGCCGAGCGTGAGTTGCAATCGACCGCAATGAACCGCATCGAGAGCGAGCAACAGGCCGACGCCCAAGCGAAAGCAAGAACACAAGCCGAAGCAGAGGCTGCAGAGGAAGCGCGTCAACGCCGTCTTGCAGATCAAGAAGCGACAGAGATCGCTCGCCAACGGGTACAAGAAGAGCAACGCGCAGCGAAATTAGCACAAGAAAGAATCGACATAGAACGCGTCGCCGTAGAAGCTGCGCGTCAGCAGGCTGATGCTGAACAGCAAGCATTAAGTGCAAGTGCATTCCAGGCGGAATTGTTGCGACGTGCTAATGCAGCGTCTGAATTAAAGGCAAAACGTGCGCAGGAATTGATCCTGGTAGAGCAAAAACGTGTTGAAGCCGAACAAAAGGCAGCCGCAGCGCTGGAAGAGAAACTCTTGGCAGAGCGGAAGAAGGCTGAAGAGGCAGATGCCCGTGCCAAGGCAGACCAAGCCCATGCTGAATTAATGCGCATGCAAGAAGCGGCGGAACGGGCTGCAAGAATTGCTCAAGAGACCGAGTACACAGCAGAAAAAATCGCCCTGGAACAAGCCATGGAACAGGCTGATTTGCAGCAACGTATGGCAGAGGCGACGGTAAAGAAAAGCCGTGACGTGACGGAATTATTACGTGTTCAGCAGCAGCGTGCTCAAGATGAGGCGAAGGCGATGGAGTTACTCGATGAAAAACTTGACGCTGAGCGTCGTCGCGCAGAAGCAGTTCAGCAAATGCTGAAAACAGCAGAAGAGAAACTTGCGATCGAACAGGCTGCACAAGCAGAAGCTGAAAATAAAAAACGTCTCGAAGAAGAGATGAAAGCGTTGGCCCAAGCGAAAGAGCAGGCTGAACGCGAACAGCGTATTGCGCTTGAACTTGCAGCAGAAGCTGAAAAGCAGGCGCTAGCGCATGCCGAAATCCAAAAGGAGATGCAGCGTAAAGCCGCCGCGATGGCAGAGCTGAAAAGCCGTCAAGCTGTTGAATTAACGCGTGCCGAACAGGTGCGTAATGAAGCAGAAAAGCAAGCCATTAACGCTGCGCAAGAAAAGCTCGAGGCAGAGCAGGCGACGGCAGAAGAAGTGATTGCGAGAGCGCATGCGGATCGCGAACATGTTGCACTCCTTCAAGCACGTCAACAACAAGAAGCAGAAACACGGCAAGCCCGCGTCGCCATGATTCAGGCAGAGCAAGCACGGTTGTTGAAGATGCAGGAACACGCGCAATTGCAAAAAGAAGCCCTCAATGCAGCGCAAGCCAAAGTGCTTGAAGCAGAAGAGTTAGGCAAGACACTGAAATTACGTGCTGAATCTGAGCAAACTGCTTTGAATTCGATTCGTCAAAAACTCGAAGCTGAAAAACAATTGACTGCAGAGCTTCATGCAAAAGCGAAGGCCGAAGAAGAGCAGCGTAACCAACATCTCGCTTTACTAGAGACAGAGCGCCGCCTGCGTTCTGCAGCAGAACAGAAGTTGGCGGAAGAACGTAAGCTCGAAGAAGAAATCGCTGCCAAAGCACACGCTGAACAGTTAGCTGCTGAAGCGGCTGCAGCCCGCGTAAAAGCGGCTGCACAACTCTCTCGCTTAGAGCAAGAAAAGGTGAAGTCACAGCAACAAATGGTTGCAGCCCTCACGTTGCATGCAACGTTGGAAGCGGAAAAGACCGAAGCGGCTCGCAAAGAGGCGCAAGCTGCCGAAGAGAAGCTGGCGTCAGAGAAGTTAGCCCATGCCGCGGCCCTGGCAGCAGCGAAAGCCGAGGAAGAGCAGGCGCAAATTGCCGCAGCGAGAGCGTTAGCTGAGCAGGAGGCAAGTGAGTTGGCTGCTGCGAAGTTACAAGCAGAAAAAGCCCTCCAAGAGCAGGTAAAGGCCTACGCAGAAAGCCAACATAAAGCACATCAACTCTTGGTCGAAAAAAATCGGCGCATTTCTGAGTTAGAAGAAGTTATTTTGCAACGCGCTTCGGCTGATGCGGCATTGCTCGCAACGACGGAACAAAAACTGTTCGCTGAACAAGCAATTGCAAAAGAAGTGAGTAGCCGGTTGGCGAGTGAAACACAAGCAAAAGAATTTGCAGAAGCAAATGCCCATGCTGAACGTGTCGCTCGCCTTGCTGCTGATGCCACGTTGGCAGCCGAAAGTGCCTTACACCAAGAGCTTTCAGCCCACGCAGAAGCGCAGAAGTTAATGGAAAAGTTGGTCACACAACGTCTACAGCAAGAGGCGCAATTAGCTGCGGCACAACAAGAACGTAACGAGGCTGAACAAGCATTGATTGCGATGCTTTCTGAAAAAGAAGCAGCAGAAAAAACGGCTGCAGAAGCTGCGCAGGCACGCCTCCTTGTTGAACAAGAACACGTTGCATTGATTTATGCTCGCCAACAAAGCGACGAGGCAGCACGACAAGCCGTTGAGGAACTCAATTCAGCTGAAAAACGGTGGTTAGAAAAAGCAAACGAAGAAGCGCTGATCAAACGCCAGGCTGCCGCAGCATTAGAGCAAAAAACATCGTTGTTGTTGGCTTCGAGCCGTGCAGAGCAAGAACGTTTGGCGATTGAACAGCAACTCAGTATTGAACTGGATGTGAAGCTTCATGCAGAAATGCAAGCGCGCCACGCCGTTGAGCAGCGTCTCGCTGCGGAGCAAGCATTGGCACAAGCTAGTGCTGAGCGCAGTGAGCAAGAACAGCGCGCCAATGCAGCTCTGCAATCGCAACTTGCAGCCGAACAGTCAATTTTGCTTAATGCGAGAGAGCACGCGTTAGCGCAACATTTGGCAACCGAGGCAGCAGAAGAAAAGTTGCGTGAAACAGCAGCGTTGGTTGCATTAGAAAATCGTCGCGCTGCTGCAGCGTTGGAAGAGTTAAGTGTTGTTCAGCAAAAAATTGTTGCTGAACAAGCAGCTGTCGATGAGGCAGAACAGCGTGAACGTGCTGAGAAAGAATATCTCGCCTTAGCCGAACTGCGCGCTCAGTGCGAGCAAGAGGCTAATGTGGCCATGCAGACGAAATTAAATGCAGAAAAAGAAGCAACGGAGCTTGCGTCTTTACGTGCATCGATCGCTGTTCAGGCTGCTGAGTTGGCGCAAAGTCAGGCGAATGAATTGCTGTCCTTGCAGCAAGCCGAGGCGCAGCATGCTGAAATGGTTCAACGTGAAATTGCTGCCATCGCAGAACAACGTGCACGTGAAGAGCAAGCTGCTCAGTTAAAGCAATTAGCCCTGCAAGCGATTAACGAAAAAATGGACGCTGAAAAAATGCTGATGCAAGCCGCTGAAGAGCGACTCCACATCGAGCAAGAATTGGCAGCACAAAGTAAGCGACGTGCAGCGGAAGCTGCGCAAGCAGTTGCGGCGGACAAAGAGAAATTAGCACTCGAGCACGCATTGACCGAAGCGGCAAAATTGCAAGCAGAACAAGCTGCTATTGCTCACACTTTACTGAGCGAAAAAATTGCACAAGAAAATACGCTGATTGCGTTGACGGAACAACGTATTGCAGCAGAGAAGAAAATCGCCGATGAGCGTGCTTTGCGTATCAAGGAAGAGCAAGCTTTGTTAGCTGATTTGGCGAAACAAGAGGAAGAGGAAGCTGCTTTCGCTGATCTATTACTCAAACGTCGTGCTGAACAGAGTGCGGCTAAGCGTGCATTGGAGCAGGCGCAAGAGGAGGCGATGAAAGCGAATGCCGACGAGCGTGAATATGACGCTTTGCGTGCACAGTTGTTAGAAACAATGCGTTTGAAAGAAGAACAGCAACAAGCGGAACTCATTGCTTTGGAAAAAGCGATGGCGGATCAGAAGCTGGCCATGGAGCAAGAAGAGGCGCAAGCTAAATTGGCTTTGGACAACGAATATCGCCAAGCAGAAGCATTAGCGCATGAGTTAATTGGTAAAGTCCGTCAAAAACAGTTGCATGTTCAAGCGTGGCGTCAGCAAGCGCAAGAAGTCTTATCTCACGCGCCGCTGAATATGGATGTCAACGATTCTGTTGCTGATGATGTGGCACCGATGACCTCTGAACGTGTACGTCTTCGTCCATCCGTATTGGCAGGATTGTTAATGTGTGCGGGCATCGCTGGTGGTGCTGCGGTCCTTGGTTATGGTAGTTACCAGCCTCAGATTTCAGCAACGACACTCAATGCGCCAGTTAAAATGGTGTCTTCTAGTGCGGTTGCTCCCCAAAAGGTCAATGCCAACATGCAACTGAGCTATGAATTGGTCATGCCAGCAACACCGACAGTGAAGCCAAAACAGGTCGTAAAGTTTGCACCAAAACAAGATGTAACGCCTAAAAATGAGATGGATGCTACGGACGGAGAGAAGGCGAAATCCGATGTGCAAGTTGCCTTAATTGGTTCAAAAGTCAACTAAGCATTGCTACTCAAACGCAAGCGACTCACGTCAACCCGCTATGCGATGTCATAGCGGGTTTTTTATTGCGTAGGGGGGGGCTGTTCGATGTGGCGGGTTTTTTATGATGCCGCCAGTGCGGGAAGCCGTTATCAGCCGGCTTTGCCGTGGGTCACACTCTTGGTCGCAATCCGCCCTGAGACAAAAAATCTTTTTATCTCTATTCCTCAGCGGGACGTGGTGACGTCGTTGCTTTCGAGAAAATAAAGCTGGCAAATACCATTTCAATTAATCCACCGAGCCCCACTGAAATTGCTGGAGTGATTGCGACGAATAAGGAGAGCGTTCCGGCAAGAATAAGACTTGCTCCTAATATCCAGAAAATGGATTTGCCATAGACGCTCGCAAAAACCAAGTATCGGCTCCCAATCGTCACCATCATTGCTGGGAAAAATAGTGCAGGTCGCAAAAGGAAGAGACCGTAAGACATTGCACAGCACAGTATGAGCCATATGGTTGACGCTATGACGAGCTGGTTCAATGCATTCGTTTTACTTATCTTCGCCGATCGCCCCATCATTTTTGTGACGATGACGCTGATTGGATATATCAGTGCACCACCAACCAGTAAAGTCCACACTGCTTGGTGGAGTCCAACTAAGCTACAAACAAGGGTCGCGGTAAGCCAAACAAGACCGGAAACGAGAACGCCAGGAGCACCATCGTAATAGGCGTGACACATCTCATGTTGTTGCGCTTCGGTGATCAATAGTTTCATTTGCTCTTCCTGAACTAAAAATGTGCTATCCGAAGGGTTTAGATGGCACGTGAGAACATCAATGGGGTGCGTCTTGATAACCTGATCGGTGGCGGGTCACCTGAGTATTCTCTTCCTTAAAGTAACTGCTGGCTATCCATCGCCTCTGTTTCTGAAAGAGAACAGTATGTTAAAAGTTTAGAAATAGCAATTTATTATCGTTAGATTGCTGTTGCGATGGGGAGTCGTTGATGAATGTAGTCGATGATCCGACCCATGTAATGAACAGACTACCTATCCATCACTTGAATTTAATTTCAGGAAAAACCATGACCGCAACAAATCCTTGGTGATCATGGTTATAAATCCGCATTCTTCCCCTGTGGCGACGCACGATGCGGTCCACGATCGCTAGCCCGAGTCCAGAGCCGTTCGCTTGGCTACGTGATGCATCTGCGCGGGTGAATGGTTTGAGGAGGCGATTGAGATCATCGCTTTGTGCGCCAGGTCCATAATCCCGAAAACTGACGAGTATGCCCTGTTTTTTGCCTTTATTTTTAAAGCTGCACTGAATCTCAATCACCGTATTGAGTTGATCAGGGTTTTTCCCATACCGACATGCGTTTTCGATAAGGTTGATAAAAACACGTCTGAGCTCAGTCGAGTTTCCTGAAATAATTTGACCCGGCGTAATCGCTGAGCGGATATGGAGATAGTTGACGCGTGAGTACTCCTGAATCACTTGCCGTAACAGTTCACTGATATTGATTTTTTCAAATCGTAAGCTATCAATCGGTTTGGCGTAATCGAGGAATTGGCTAATGATCGCGTCCATCTGCACCAAGTCAGATTGCATGCCGCTTCTGGCTTGTTCATCCAATGATGCCATTTCTACTTCGAGCTGCATACGTGCCAGAGGCGTGCGTAGGTCATGAGAAATACCAGCAAGAATAATGGTGCGATCTGCCTCGATACGGGCTAAGTCTTCGACCATACTATTAAAGCTCGCATTTGTTTCCCGGATTTCTTTCGGACCTAACTCCGGCAGTGGTTGTGGCTGCTTCCCTTGTGCGAGTAGGCGCGCGGCGTTACTGAGTCGCGAGAGGGGGCCGTTGATCAATGTTGAGATCACCGCAGCGCCGAGTAAAGTGATGACGAGTGTTGCTGTCGCCCAACTCACAATCGGAAGTGTAATTGGTGGTTCAAGGCGGTCTTCGTCAAAACGTAACCAATATTGATCACCTTCAATATCAAAGCTCACCCAGAAACCATCGACGCCATTGACCGCCTTGGCAAATCGCGTTTGTTTGCCCATCTTGATCTTTAACAGATCGTTGAGCTCTGTAAAAAATGCACTAGGGTCAGGTGGCTCGATGATGTCGCTCTCGTTGAAGAGATAGATTCTGACGCCCTCGTTATTTGCGAGATCGAGTAATAACTCTTTACGCCGCTCGACGGCGGCGTGGGTGAGTGCTGCGCGCGTGATTGTTGCAATCGAGGAAATCTGCGCAGTCAATTGTTGAGCGCGTGGGTAGCGCTCCAGTGACTTAAAGCTGACAAACCAAACAGTCATGCTGGCAAGGACTAATGCTGCCAGCATAAAAAACGTACGCCAAAACAGACCACTTCGTAGCCATTCAAGACTATTAAGATAGGACCGCATTTGCATGTGAACAGGCGTACTTACGCTTTTTGACCGTCAGGAATAAACACGTATCCAAGACCCCAGACCGTTTGAATATACAAAGGATTAGACGGGTCTGGTTCGATTAATTTCCGTAAGCGTGAGATTTGCACGTCGAGGCTGCGGTCAAAGACTTCATATTCGCGACCGCGGGCAAGTTCCATCAACTTTTCTCTCGATAAAGGTTGGCGAGCATGGCGTGCGAACACTTTCAGAACCGAAAATTCGCCGGTTGTGAGGCCGACCATTTCGTCCTTTTTCTTGAGTGTGCGAGTGCTTAAATCTAATGTAAATTCACCAAATGAGAAGCTTTGCGGACCTTCAGATGGGGCACCAGGGATCTCATCGGGTGTTTTTCTTCTCAATACCGCATTAATTCTGGCAACGAGTTCACGTGGGTTGAATGGTTTTGGCAGGTAATCGTCCGCCCCCATTTCTAAGCCAATGATACGATCAACTTCCTCGCCTTTTGCGGTAAGCATGATGATCGGTGTGCGATCTCCAGCACCGCGCAGACGTCTGCAAATAGTAAGGCCATCTTCACCTGGAAGCATCAGATCTAAGATGAGCATGTCATAGCGCTCTCTCATCCACAATTTATTCATGGTTTGAGAATTTTCGGCGCCAACAACGTGAAAACCTTGTTCGGTCAAATATCTGCGTAATAATTCGCGAAGTCGTAAGTCATCATCGACAACCAAAATCTTTGCTTTTGGTGCGTTACTGACTGGAGGTGTGGCAGTGTTTTCTGCGTTCGTTTGAAGTGTGTTCATATGTTTATCTTACTGGCATCGACACTGCTTGGAAACCAGTTACCCATGGCACTTACAAACTGTTACATCTATTTCAATTCGTGAAAGATAAATGTCAGCGACCACCAGTACACTGTCCTATGGGTTTTCGTTCGCGGATGGTTCTGCAGCACGCTATGCGGTCTACTTTTCGCAACGTCTTGTGAAGATTAACTATTGTTCACAAGCAAAAATAGTTGCTTCAGGTACTATTTATTTGTCTAGTCCGATGTGCGCAAAAAAACAGTTGATGTTGATTCCAGGAAATGGGGTGATCGTCTTTTGGTGCTTTCTACTAGCAGCGTTTTTTCCTCTTTTGTATTTCAAGTCCATAGATAATGCGATGAAATTAGCAGATGCTAGGTTATTGATTAGTTTAATGGTGTTGCTGTTTTGCGGTGCAGCCAATGCAGGGTGGTCAACGTCTGGCGGTAAAGCGGCGAAAGACGGGGGAAGAATGCGTCAAAATGCTGGCCTTCCGAAAAATAGCGGGTTTGCTAATGCCAGCAATGAACTTGGAGGGCAGGGAAGGTCTGGCGCTTCGCAAGGAGGTGCCGAAAAAAACCAGGCTGGCTCGGGAAAAGCAAAACTTAGCCCCGAAGAGCGCAAAGCACTGAGACAACAGGTTCAAGATGTGGAGCAGGAATTACATCGGGCAAAAAAGTAGCCCGATATTCTCTATGATCAACGGCGGTGTTGTTTCATGATCTTTTGTTGTTCACGCTGCCAGTCGCGTTCTTTCTCTGTGTCACGCTTGTCATGTTGTTTTTTACCTTTGGCAAGACCAATCTGACACTTAATTCTGCCTTTTACAAAATGCATGTTCAGCGGCACCATGGTGTACCCTGAACGTTCCACTTTGCCAATCAGCTTATTGATTTCTGCTGCATGTAATAAAAGTTTTCTGGTGCGAACTGAATCCGGGTGGATATGTGTTGATGCTGTTGGTAAAGCACCAATGTGCGCGCCAAATAAGAAGATTTCGCCGTCGCGGACGATGACATACGCTTCTTTGAGTTGAAGACGTCCCGCGCGGATGGCTTTGACTTCCCATCCCTGGAGGACGACGCCTGCCTCGAATTGTTCTTCGATGAAATAGTCGTGAAAGGCTTTTTTGTTATCAGCGATGCTCATTAGGATGAAAATAGGTTACTTTGCCGCATCAATTTCTTGACTGATGATTTCGATACGGTGATGACTCGGTTAAAATGCGAACTTGTGATTCTACCAAATGGTTACCCTGGATGGCAGTCGTACATAAAACAGTTTTTATTGGTTATAGCGCCGCGCAGATGTTTGCGTTGGTTGAGCGTGTCGAAAATTACCCTGATTTTTTGCCTTGGTGCGGTGAAGTCAAGTTGCTTGAACGTACAGATGTTGATTTGATGGCAACACTATCAATCAATTATCATGGCATCAAGCAGAGCTTTACGACAAAAAATAGCAACCAAGCGCCTCATTCGATGGAGATGAATTTGGTGGAAGGGCCATTTAAGCAGCTCAATGGTCGGTGGAAATTTACCGAATTACGCGCCGACGCTTGCAAGATAGAGTTTGATCTGAATTACGAATTTTCAAGTAAATTACTTGAAACATTAATTGGTCCTGTCTTTAGTAAGATTACAAATAGCTTTGTTGATGCATTTTGCGCTCGCGCGGAGGCTGTTTATGCCTCATAGTGGGGAGATGCTTGTCCAAGTATGTTACCAGGGCGCGTCTGGTCTTATTTCTTTGACAGTCAACATTGCACAAGGCAGCACCTTATCTGAAGCAATACAACTGAGTGGGATATTGCAACTGTCACCCGATATCAACTTAAAAACACAGAAGGTCGGTGTTTTTGGTAAATTAAAATCGCTTGATGCCGTCTTGCACGCGCATGACCGCATAGAAATTTATCGACCGTTATTGGCCGACCCCATGGAGGCGCGCCGTCGACGCGCTGCGAAACAGAAGTCTTAAGTGACAACTTGGAACTTGCTTATTGGCAAGCGCTACTTGCCTTTTTGGCATCAGCATATTCTTTTGCGCGTTGATCATCGGTTAAGAATGCACGTTCGCCGTTGCTATCTGTGCTGGAAATGCGTACGCCTGCTTCAAGTGTTCGGAGATACGATTTGAGGCGTTCGCAGTTTTTATTTTTTTCGTTGGCTGCTTGTTGTGCATCCGCCGCCTTTTTTTCTTTTTCGGCCTGTTCTGCGCGGCGTTTATTGTAATCTTCGTTCCGACTTTCAACTGTGTTCTGCTTTGGTGCTGGTGTGTCTGGGCTGGTCGTCGGTGCGGAGGTGCTGCTGTCAGCGCCTACGTCTTGGGAGTTTTTAGCCTTGAGAATGTGGTTTTTAGGCACGGAAGTAGGTGGCGGTGTGTCGGAGAATTGTTTGACGCCTTTTTCGTCGACCCATACGTATTGCGCAAACGCGCCTGCACACGTCATCGTAGTCAAAATGAAAGCGAATAAGGATCGAGGCTTCAACATGGTGTTCTCTGGGAAATAATAAAAATATGCAAGAGTTTTACACGTAGCGAGACGAGTTCGCAAGTTTTCTGTATAATTTGCTTTTGCGCCTATAGGAAATGCTATGCGTTTACTTCAAAAAGCACTCACATTCGATGACGTGCTCCTCGTTCCGGCTTACTCGGACATCCTCCCGAAAGACACTTCGCTCGCCACAAAATTGACTCGTAATATTCATTTGAATATTCCGTTGGTTTCGGCTGCGATGGATACAGTGACTGAAGCCCGTCTTGCGATTGCAATGGCTCAAGAAGGCGGCATCGGTATTATTCACAAAAACATGACCGCCAAAGAGCAAGCGCGCGAAGTGGCAAAGGTCAAGCGTTTTGAGTCGGGTGTCTTGCGTGATCCAATCACCATCCCGCCAAGCATGAAGATTCGCGAAGTCATCGCGTTATCTCAGCAATACGGCATCAGCGGCTTCCCAGTGGTTGAAGGTAATGTCGTTGTCGGTATTATTACCAATCGCGATCTCCGCTTCGAAGAAGAATTGGATGCGGAAGCACGCGCCAAAATGACGCCACGCGAGAAATTGGTTTATGTTGACGAATCTGCTGATTTGTCCGAAGCCAAACGCTTGATGAACAAACACCGCTTGGAGCGTGTGCTGGTAGTCAATGCAGCGTTTGAATTACGCGGTTTGATTACAGTGAAAGATATTCAGAAATCAACCGAGCATCCGTTTGCGTCGAAAGACGAATTGGGTAAGTTGCGCGTTGGTGCTGCTGTTGGCGTCGGTCCAGATAACGAAGAGCGCGTTGATTTGTTGTCAAAAGCTGGTGTGGACGTGATTGTCGTTGATACGGCGCATGGCCATTCAAAAGGCGTTCTTGATCGTGTTCGTTGGGTAAAAGACAATTATCCGCATATCCAAGTTATCGGTGGCAATATCGCTACAGCCGCTGCGGCACTGGCGCTCGTCGAGCACGGCGCTGATGCGGTGAAGGTAGGTATTGGTCCAGGCTCGATCTGTACGACACGTATCGTTGCTGGTGTTGGTGTGCCACAAATTTCTGCGATTGCGAATGTTGCTAATGCGCTCAAGGGTACTGGCGTACCGTGTATCGCTGACGGTGGCGTGCGTTTCTCTGGTGATGTCTCTAAAGCGTTAGCAGCCGGTGCATCCACAGTGATGATGGGTAGTATGTTTGCTGGTACAGAAGAAGCACCAGGCGAAGTGATCCTGTTCCAAGGTCGTAGCTACAAGTCTTACCGTGGTATGGGTAGTTTGGGTGCGATGGCGGATGGTTCTGCTGATCGTTACTTCCAAGATTCCGCCAACAATGCAGACAAATTGGTGCCAGAAGGTATTGAAGGCCGCGTTCCTTATAAAGGTAGTGTCCTCGCGATTCTTTTCCAATTGGTGGGTGGTGTGCGTTCTTCCATGGGTTATTGTGGTTGCGCTTCCATCGACGATCTGCACTCGAAGGCTGAGTTTGTTGAAATTACGTCTGCTGGTATGCGTGAATCGCATGTCCATGATGTGCAGATTACCAAAGAGGCACCTAATTACCGTGCTGACTAACCTTTGCTAGCGTTGCTGGGAGTGCTGCATGTCTGATAGCTTGGATGGCTTTAGTTCTACCAAAACTTTAATGGTGAATGCTGGTTTTGAGCAGCTATTAACCGAAAAGTTTGAAGCGAAGATAGGTCGGTTTGAGCGGTTGGGCTTGCAGTTATTCTCAGTGGCTAATTGTTTCGTGACATTTGGCCACGTCAGCGGGCGTTCTGGGGGAAGTGGACGGTCAATCACGGAGATGGAGGCGGGTTTTTCTGATAGTTTGCCGCTAACAGAAGAGTTCGTCATTATTCCTGATTTGATTACCCACTCAGCGCTTGCTAGTCATCGCTTTGTCGCAGGTGATCCATTCATTCGGTTTTACGTTTCTTATCCGATTTATGGGCAAGATTCAAAACTCGTGGCGTGCATCCGTTTGATTGATTACCAAACAAAAGCATTTTCAGAGCGTGAACACCTGTTATTGACTGATTTTGCCACCTTAATTGAGCGCGAATTGGCGCTCGGAGTGCTTTATCAAAATCAGATTGAATTGATCAAGCAAAACAGGAATCTCAAACGTGAATCCTTGATCGATCCACTGTTGGGTACGTGGAACAAGGTGGCAATCGCTCGTTCACTACGAATTGAGATGGAGCGTTGCGTGAGAGCGCAAAAACCCCTGTCGCTCTTGTTCGTTTATGTCGATCAAATCGACGAAGTACGTGCTGCTTTTGGTGCTGCTGTCAGTGATCAATTATTAATTCGGGCGGTGAGTCGGGTCAGATCGTGTATTCGACCCTTCGATGCGATGGGGCGGTTCGGTAGTGATCAGTTATTGATTGTGTTACCGGGTGCATCCCATTTGGTGGTGATGGCGGTCGCTGAGCGGATTCGCTTAGCAATCAAAGTGCATCCCGAAATGATTCAAGAAACAGAAACGACCATTTCTATTTGTGCTGGCGTCGTTTCTACGGATACGTATCCTGATGCGGATCCAGAAATGTTAATCAGCTTAGCTGAAAAAGCCCTGCTATCTGCAAGGAGTGCGGGAAACAATACTGTTGTGCAGGCTATGCCCGGGCAACCTGACCTGATAATTTGAACTATGCATTCTAAAATCCTTATCCTTGACTTTGGTTCTCAAGTCACGCAATTGATCGCTCGTCGTGTTCGTGACGCGGGTGTCTTTTCTGAGGTTCATCCGTACGATGTCAGTGATGAATTTATTCGCAACTACGGAGCGGCAGGCATCATTCTCTCGGGTGGTCCAAATAGTGTGACCGAAGGCGACACACCGCGCGCGCCAATGGCAGTGTTTGAGGCAGGTGTGCCAGTATTGGGTATTTGCTATGGTATGCAAACCATGGCTGAGCAGCTGGGCGGTAAAGTAGAAAATGGTCTGGTGCGTGAATTCGGCTACGCTGAAGTACGTGCACGCAGCCACACAGCCTTGTTGAATGGCATCAATGATTTTGTGACGCCAGAGGGTCATGGCATGCTCAAAGTCTGGATGAGTCACGGTGATAAAGTCAATGAAATGCCGCCAGGCTTCAAGTTGATGGCCTCGACAGATAACTGTCCAATCGCAGCGATGGCTGACGAAGACCGTCGTTTTTATGCAGTGCAGTTCCATCCAGAAGTGACACATACGGTACAAGGTGAAGCCATCATCGGTCGTTTTGTGCATGACATCTGCGGCTGTAAATCCGATTGGAATATGCCAGATTACATCGCTGAGGCAGTGGAGTCTATCCGCGCTCAAGTCGGTACCGACGAAGTCATCTTGGGATTGTCCGGCGGCGTCGATAGTAGCGTTGCCGCAGCGTTGATCCACCGAGCAATTGGTGATCAATTGACGTGCGTATTCGTTGATCATGGTCTGTTGCGCCTCGATGAAGGCAAAATGGTGATGGACATGTTCAGTAAAAATCTGGGTGTGAAAGTGATCCATGTTGATGCGACCGCACAGTTCATGGGACACTTGGCTGGCGTGACCGACCCAGAGGCAAAACGTAAAATTATTGGTCGTGAATTCGTCGAAGTCTTCCAAGCAGAGTCCGCAAAACTCAACAATGCAAAATGGCTTGCCC
The DNA here is from genome assembly GCF_049340215.1 of Undibacterium sp. MH2W. Taxonomy (NCBI): domain Bacteria; kingdom Pseudomonadati; phylum Pseudomonadota; class Betaproteobacteria; order Burkholderiales; family Oxalobacteraceae; genus Undibacterium; species Undibacterium sp. MH2W. The sequence goes on from NZ_JBMPPA010000003.1 coordinate 104,187, forward strand.
AAGGCACGATTTACCCAGACGTGATTGAAAGCGCTGGTAAAGGTAAGAAAGGTTCTCATACGATCAAGAGTCACCATAATGTAGGTGGCTTGCCAGATACGCTGAACCTCAAATTGCTCGAACCATTGCGTGAGCTGTTTAAAGATGAAGTGCGTAAGCTCGGCGTTGCTTTAGGTCTACCACACGGTATGGTGTATCGCCATCCATTCCCAGGTCCTGGTTTGGGTGTGCGTATCCTCGGTGAAGTGAAAAAAGAATTTGCCGATCTGCTGCGCAAAGCCGATGCGATCTTTATTGAAGAACTGCGCAATAACGTCGTCGATCCGAAAGCGGAAAAACCAGTGAGCTGGTACGATGCAACAAGCCAAGCGTTCGCCGTTTTCTTGCCAGTGAAATCCGTTGGCGTGATGGGTGACGGTCGTACGTATGACTACGTCGTCGCTCTGCGTGCTGTACAAACACAGGATTTCATGACAGCGCACTGGGCACATTTACCACATGAATTGCTCGGCAAAGTTTCTAACCGTATCATCAATGAAGTACGCGGCATTAACCGTGTGGTGTACGACATTTCCGGGAAGCCGCCTGCGACGATTGAGTGGGAGTAAGGCTATTATTTAACCTACTGATTTTATTGGGTTTAGTGAGTGCCATTGATGATGTTGACTGCATTATCAATGGCATTTTTCGTGGCATAGGGCCGATGCTGAATCGAAGATATAGCAGATACTATGTGACCGTATCGGCAAACGACATGGTATCGACAACCGGGTGCATTGCAGCGCTTGTGCTGATGCCATCGATGTCCGTTTTCGGCACGTAGCGGACGGACAACATCACTATGGATCTTTTTGAATATGGATGGTAAAGATGTCTAAAATTTTGAAGGAAGTGATAATGCGTACAGTAAAAGCCGATTCACTCTATTGCTATATTCTTCGCCCTCTAGCGATCGTTCTGTTCTCACTCCTATCAAGTCTTAGCTATGCTCATACATGTCTACCGGATCAAACTCCGGAGAAACAGTTCAACGAAGCAAAACGAGTCTTTCTAATTTACGTCCTCGAAACTAGACTTGAAGAGGAACTTCAGAAAAAATTGATTGAACAGGACCATGGCAAACATGCCGATGATGAATCGGTAAAATTAGTATACGCCGGGTATCGGATTGTTGAAGATTTCAAGGGAGACATAAACTACAAACCGAGACTTCTAGACATGCTAGGAATAGGAACTGGTTACGTTGGCCTAACACCTGGAGTTTACTATTTAGTTTTTCTTGGAGATGTTCAGCCGTATGAAACTCCAGATATAAGAGCTGTCGATACTTGCATCGTTCCTTTTTCACATTACAGGTTCAACGTCCCACAATTTCAAAAAAACCTTGACGAGATTCGTGCGCTTTCAAAAAGTAAGAATTAACAATAAATTGGCTTTGCACAGCGGCCTAAATGGGTCAATCGAACGTCCGGTTTAAAGAGCCCTATCTGTCTCTAATGGGCACCAAGCTGCCACTCGAAAAACGCTTTTCGTCGGGCTGCGCGAGCTGTACAGCTTACAGCTTTTCTTAACATGGTATTTTGTATGGTATCGACAAGCAGTGCAAACGCTAGTTGTTTGATTTTATAGCGTTTTTATGTGTTATTGATCATCGAGTGGGAATGAGGCTGTCTTCTAAATCACTAAATCTATTGAATTAATGATGTGCCATTGATGATGTTGACTACATTATCAATGGCATTTTTCATGGAATAGGGGCAATGCTGAATCGACGATATAGCAGATGTTATTTGACCAATTTGGGATAGGCAAGGGTATCAACAACCGAGTGCATCGCAGCGCTTGTGCTGATACCATCGATGTCTGCTTTCGGCCAAGTGCTGCCGTTCATTGAGGGAATAATAAATGCTTCGATTCGAATTTGAAGAACCTCGCTGCTCAATCTGCCAATGCTGCGGAGAGGCAAGCACAAGCTTGACGTGCTTCATTTATAAAAATAGCGATGCTTTCGGCGTTTACTATGCGCAATTTACCGAGGGTCATTCCGGGAAGCGCCTGAGCGGTATTATTGGATTGGGCGAATGGGGAGGGTCCCGAAGGTAGGCTGGCATTTCCATTTCAGCTTTGGTTGAATGAGGATAACTTCCAAGTCAGCCTTGTCAGTGCAGCCGATTCGCTATAGAGTCATGTCACCTTTCTGAGTCGCATTCTTGACCGTAGCGAGGCGTTAGCTCACCCATGGGTCAAAGAAGTTTTTCACATCACCGACCATGTGGTATTAGATGACAAGGAAATCGTGAACTATTTTCGCTAAAAACTACCGGTCTTAGCCATCAGCGGAAGAACAAAAAGTAAAGGAACTGAATGGGTGCAAAGACTTGGATGCTGGTCTATTCCAACGGCAATCCTGAAACGATTTTAAAAAGCAATCCCGTACTTGACCAAGCGGCCACAAGCGAATTTGCGAAGAAGCTATTTTCGTCCGAGAAAATAACTCCTTCAGGTGTCGGGGATTTGACTTTCACCTGTCCAGCTGACGATGAGCTGGTTGTTGGCTGCTTCCCTGGACTCACCATCGTTGCGGCCAAGGAGTTTGGTATCGACCATCCTTCACAGCTGCCTGCCAAATTTATTGATGCGTGTCCCGGACACACCGTTTATTTACACGCGATGCACAGCACAGTTGATTGGTTCGCATATGCGGTGTGGAAAGATGCGAAATTGCAGCGTTCACTTAGTTTGTCACCGGACAGCGGAATATTGGAGGACACGGGAGACAGGCTACCTTTCGAGGAATCCTACTGGAGCGGAGAGCATTCTGCCTTGGATTCAGAGGAAGTTGATGATGACTATCCATTCCCGTTTCATCCGCTGGAACTAGGCGAAGCAGCGTTGCTCTCGTTGTTTGGCTACCAGCTTGAAGGGTTTGTGGACTCGTCGCAGGTAGAACCAGAAAAAATACCGCTAATGCAGTTCGCTCGAAAAAAATCATGGTGGCGATTTTGATGGCTCAAATCGGCCAGGACGAGACGGTCAATGATGTATTGCACGCCAGCCAAGATTAGCTTAAAGTGAATTTGATTTTTAGTACCTAAAAAGGTTTGAAATTGATGGTTAAGTCGCCAATCCAATATAGCCCAGACGTATTTATGTTGAGCATCCCTACTGCCACGTCTGGTATAACCCAGGAATTTTTCGAGTGCGAATGGGGCGTCACTGATGGGCTGCTTTGTAGCTTTGAAGGCACGCTCATTGGTCGGGTGTGCACTACAACCGATATTTCGGAATTTTGGGATGCAAAAACATCTCACGTTACGTTGTTGCCAAAGTTGGATGCTAAGCGAAACTATGATCGGCCAGCACTTTACGAATTCGAAAGTGCAGTGCGAACCCTCTTGTCGAATTCGAGATATTGGTATCTCCACTGCGAACGAGACTGTGACCAGTATCCAGTCGAGCATATCCAAGGAAACACACAATTGACTATGGACAAACTAGAAAAAGTATTCCAGTTCGCTGCTGGAAATTCACTTGATTGCCCTAGTTTTATTCCACTGAATGTCTAGCTCAGACCACAATCCGGCAGGTCGCAGCCAGAAGCGGACATTGCAATCGCCTTCGGTCGACTTGAGGGCAAATGAATAAGGAAATTTAATGCACTCAGACCTGGTACGTCTCGCGGACTGGTTAGATGAAGCTGCCGCCCTGTTGCTGAAACATGAGATTCAGCACTGGGCCGATTGGCTTAGTAAAGATTCTAAATGGATACGTAGCGGAGATTTTTATGGAATCGAACATCTGCGTTCGGCATTCGGTGGGATGGGGAGCCTAAATGATTTAGGACTAACAATGACGGCCCCAGAGAACCCTAAATTGTTGGTTTCAAGTCCAGATGACGAACGGTTTCAGTGGCTTCTGAGCCAAATTTATGAGCTAACCGTCAGACTCTTCAGGGAAGAGTCTTAGTTCGGCCAGGAGCGGACCTCCATACCTTGAAACGCTACGCTAAATTTATGAGCTTGGAAAAATATCAGTTTCGGCAGGAAATTCCGATTGCCACACGACTAGAAGTCGAACAATTGGTATCCGATGGCTACTCTATTTATAAAGAGTGGAGCAACGGCATTGAACTCAGAAAAGGGAAAAACTTCCGTGGTTGGCTGTTATTTTTACAGATACTCTTTCCGCTTGTGCTTTTTCCCGGATTCATGCGCAGCGTAGTGAATAATTTCTATGGCTATCAATATCGTCTATTCGTGACCATTGATGCTTGTGAGCCGAGAATTATCATGGTCTGAGAACGGCCACAAGCGGTCAGATTTACAAATTCTTAATTAATCATGCATCCAGATATTTCTCTGAGACGAGAAGCAAATTTAATAGAATATTTAAAATTGGAAGTAAGTACGTGATTGAATATCCAAGACCATTAAGCCTAGTAAAAAATAAGCCGTCTTGGAAGGCGGCTGCAGAGTCTTATCAATTCCCTTTTCTAAACGATATGCCTTTAGTTTATTTTGGTGAAATTCCGAACATGCGAGAGCATGGTATTTTTGTTGGATATTCAAGCGGGCGTATATATTCAGGCTTCCATATTGACTACTTTATTGAATTGTCTGAAGACGAAATTTGACTACTTAATTGGCGAGTCGCGGCCAATGGCGGACGTCTGCGAACCACCAGCCAGCGGGTGCCGTTACATGCAAGAAACTTAAATTATCGCAGAGGTAAAAATTGCTTCCGTCTATTCCGCTCGACTACGCTGAGTACATCAAAGCTTCAGGTCCTTTTGAATGCCTGACACGCGAGGACGTCGAGCCTGACTATGTGGTGTTGTGGTCATTTGACGCAATTCCAAAAAATAATTACGACGTCCAAATCGAAATGTATGCGCCTGGATTCGTTGCTTTTGGTGGAGATGGTGGTGGGGAATTGTTGGTGTTCGATGAAACTGGGGCGGTCTTCATGCTGCCCATGGTTGGCATGGAACCGAGTTCTGCGATACGCATAGCTGAAGACTTCCAAGAATTAGTGAGTAGGCTGGAGATATGATTGCTGAAAAAGTGATAGCTGAGCTGGATGCCTTCGTGCCCGCTGACGAAAGTGAAAACGTAGGATACCTCTACGAAATCCTTGCGCAAATAAAACCTCTCGCTCCCGAATTGCGCACACCAGTCATACCGGCGATACTGCGCTTGATTGAAAACTACCCCGAAGCAGAGTTAGGGGGGGGGCGGTCCACTGGTTCATGAACTCGAGTCGATTCCCGGCTACGACTCATTCCTGCGAGATTCCGTTTTGCGGCAGCCAACAGACCTAAACATTTGGATGGTGAATCGGATTTTGAACTCGAAAATTTCTATTGAATCCCGCTCGAACTGGCTTCAGGTCCTGCGTTCGGTTTTGAAGCATCCCCTGGCATCAAAGGAGTCTCGGCAAACAGCCAGAGAATTCTTGGAACATCAAAACCAGTAGCTTACATTGACCACTAAGCCAGATAGCGGCCAATTGCAGTCATCCGCACACACCTCCAATTTGATATTGCTTTGCCAATTTTTGTGTGGCAGGATAGCTCCATTTTTATGCGATACTCGGAGTCCGTGTAATGAGCTGCGTTCTTAACATTTCCGGCGAATCGCTGGACATCGATGCTTTATTATCCGAGCACGCTTTTGATTTCGACCACGTCTGGAAAAAGGGCGAGCCGCGCATTCTCAAAGGAAAATTCTGTCCGACCTCCGGGGCTAATGTCCTTGTCAGCGACGCTGAAATAGATGACTTTGACCAGCAAGTTGCAGACGCCACAGAATTTTTGGAGAAATATGGCGCGGTTATCGCGAAGATTGCTTCGTTCCCTGGAGTTGAATTCGCGGGACTTGATTTCGGGGTTGCGCTCAACGAAGGCTATGTCGCCCAGTGTTCATACCTGCCTCCAGAGTTTATTCGAATTGCTGCGACGTCGGGCATTAGCGTAGAAATCTCACATTACGCATGTAGCGCGGAAAACGCAGAGGAACAGCTTGCGGCACCTACCGACGCAATCGGCCAAGAGCAGGCATCCATCATAAGAAAATAGAGTTCAGGTAATGCATGAAAAAATGAGCCGCGAACAGTATCTCCAATCCGTTCGTAACAAGATTGTGGAAACTGCGCGGGCAATGCTAAACGGTGACATTGACTACCTCATAGGAGCAAGACGACTAGCAAGTCTGCGGCACGACGCGTCAGTAAAAGATGATGATGAAGACTTTACGGTGTTCGTCGCTATTGCTTCTGAAACAGACGATTTTCCATTGGGCTCGGTGAGAGCACTATGGGACAGGCAAGCACTGGATAGGCTTCAACCAGAAATTGACGCCGCTGAGGCTTGGGCTAGAAAGCGGGCAGAATTAGTGTGCCAGAATCTCATAAAGAGATTCTGCTAAGCACGAGACGTGACCGCTCGCAGTCGAACGGACGTTGGTACACAATTTTAAAATTGAGCTTTATTACTTTCTTCCAATCAGATTTATATGCAACTGCCATTCCTTGTTGAAAGCAGCATCCCAGCGGTGAGACTGTATGAATTAAATGACGGGCGGTTCCAACTACTTGAAGGTAGCTCCGTCGGCCCATTTTTATCCGGGCCTGGATATTTGTTAGTGGAGGAAAAACTGGCATCATTTCTTAAGAGTGTTGGGATAGACCGCGTGACGTACGTGCCAGCTGTTCTATTTGAACGATTGACTGGAGAGGAATTTCGAACGCATGTCAGGATAAGAGTCGGACAGTACTTCAAACCGGAGCAAATCAAGGACCTTGACCTTAATGGGCCGAAAATACTTACGATGAATGACGAATATTATTTTATAAGTGCGGAATTGAAGGCAATGCTGAAACGCAGTGAATTTCACTATCTTAGTTTTAGCGAAGGGTTAAATGGTTTCGCTGGGTAGCAATTGCGTGCAATAGGCCAACAGCGGCCGTTGATGCTACGATACTTGAGAAAAAAATACAAACTTCGAAATAGATGAAAAAGATATTTACAGCAATTCTTGGAGCTCTTGGTGTTACCTCCGCCCATGTAGAAGCAGAGCCACCTAAAGTGGAAAGCGTACCAGCAGAATCGATTCAATTTTCCATGCCGACCGTAGCGATGGATTCAATCAAATTTGATATGCCGACCGAGAATCTCTTCAACGGCGCCCCTCAGTTTCATGAAGATGATTGGGCGCAATTGGAGTTTTTCCCAAGCACTCGCCTTTCCGAAGTTCAAAAAATTCTGAAAGAACTCAAGTCATTCGAGGCAAACAACCGAACTCAATACGGATGGAAGCAAATTTACAGGCGCGAGATTAGTCGCACTTCGATAGGTTTGTCATCAGCCGACTTGGGCCATGAATTGAACGCCAAAATCCGTCCTGCGCCCATATTAACCACGTCGTCACGAACTCTAGGGCAGGTGCAGCATGGTTACAGTCTCGAACTGGGAAAAAACGCGTACCTCTATGGCTTGCAAGGAAATGGAAAAATCACGGTGCTCGGTGTGTCGTTGCAAGGTGCTGATGATATGTTGCTGTCAAATGCATTTTTAAAGCTGAATCAGCGATATGGACTGATATTGGTAGATTGGCGGCAGCAGTTTGTGCTTACATCCGTAAGCGGCACAGGGCAGTTTGAGTTGTGGCGACCATAACCCGCTGACGGCCAAAAGCAGTCGTTGTCAACTTAAGGAAATGAAGTTATGGATTGGGCGCCGATTTCAGAAGTCGAGTTATGGGACAAAATTATCAAGGCAGAAGGTCGCATGTCGCCGCAGATTTTTCGGCTATGGGAGGTCATCAAAGTCACTCCCGAAAAATGGGTCGAAAAATCATATGGTAAAGCTGGTGGCGGATTCTGGGTGGTCGCGGTAATTGGTCGCACTGCTGTTTGGTACAACGACATCGAGTATGGATTCAATCGCTCGTCATATACGGAATTTGGTAAGCTAGACAATTATTTCTGCAATCAGGATGACCTTGAATATACCGTTCAGGATGTGCTTAATTTCATCGATGCAGGCGTAGATAGTGCTGGTCGATGCGGAGCGTCCATTGCGGGAACATACTTACCGTAACTTCTCGGCTAACGGCCAGGAGCGGACCTTCAACATAAACTAAGTCTAATAATAGGAAATTGACAGACGATTCATATGCGAAGAGAACCCGCGACAGTTTTGGCAGCCCTAATCTCGACCCTACCTGGTTTTGTCGTAGCCGCTCTCGGCGACCCTGCGGCGCAGTATGGAATGATAATAGTATTAGTTGCGCTACCATTCTATTGCATGTTCATTGCTGCGGTTCTTACCGTCGTACCGATGCTCGTAAACAAGTGCGGCTATAGTTCGATGCGCGCTTACCTGTGGTCTGGATGCATTTCTTCATTCTTGCTGGGCATGACGCTTGTCAAAGCGGAGGCCGGTTGGTTCGGCGCGACTGCGGGTACGGTTTGTTTGCTATCGGCTTTTGTGCTGGTTCCAATACTGGAGCGTATAGGGACGATGCGTGCAACGCGATAGACAGCGGTCGGCCGAGGGTGTGTAAAAACGCAAAAATACAAAATTTTCATGGGTAGTGTGACCATTCCCTGCATCGAGAAAATCGCGTAGCGGCCGTTTGAGAGGCCGATTTTTTCTCACGCAGAATTTTTCTGCGTTTTTACACAGCTTGGGCCAAAAGCGGACCTATAGGCAGCTTCTTGTACTTGCTAATTGGTTAATGCGATGTCATCATAGACTTTGACTGCAATTCTAGATATCCGAGATGGACCGCCAACTGTTTTTCATTTGCTTTCTGACGTTTGTGATTCATATCATAGGAACACTTGCGTACTCAGTTCGAATAGCAGGCATCAGGACACGTCGTATCGCTGTATCGTTGGCGTTGTTTAGTATTCTCGTGCTTGTATCAAGGACCTCCAATTCCTTCCTCGGCCCATTCCTTGCTAAGCGTGTTGAGTCAACTATTGGGATGCAGCTTTCGGGCCCAAGCTTGCTTAGTGATTTTCGGTGGTTGTTGGTGTCGGCCTCTCTCGCTACTGTTGTCGGGGCTATTTTGATTCCGACGTTTCAGCGTGTCTTCTCCCGCGCAGTTCTTCACTTCCAAATACATCGCTCTGTGCCGAAGTTGATATTGCATGCTTTCTTTAAGGGTGGCCTCTCGTATGTGAAGGGCAACGTGAGCATGCCGCGAACCGCTAACATTGCTGGTTTACGCGATACCAAAAGCGTTTCTCTGTCTGTCACGCTGCTGAATGTTTTGGCTACCGCTCTTTGGACAGTCGGAGTATTCTCCGCGTTATACGCCGGGGTGTTGGACCCGTCTGTCCGCGTGACTTCAAGCACCTTGTCGTCAATTATTAACGGCGGGGCCACGGTGATGATGGCAGTATTCATTGACCCGCACATGTCTGGGATGACCGATGACGTGATAGAAGGAAAAGTGAGCGAATCTCAATTCCAGCGTGCTGTAGTATGGCTTGTTGGGAGTCGACTATCCGGAACCCTATTGGCGCAGGCGCTTCTTGTTCCGTCAGCCCTTCTCATCACCGTTGTGGCGAAAGCGATTTAGGATTGGGTGCTTCCGGGCTTGATAGCTGAGTTCGACCAAAAACAGTCGTTCAGAAAGAAACGAAATTCTTGCTTAGAGACATGAGAGGTCAGTAGATGAAAAAGTGGATGAAGTTTTTAGTTCTTGTCGCTGCTTTGGCTTCTGTTCCCTGTTTTGCCGGCGACTGTAAGCCACGGCTTGTTGAAGGTAAGTTACTTGGTACTGATGCTACTGCGGCGATAAAATTATCAACTGAGTGGGACAACGACAAAATCTTAAAATATTTGGGTTTAAAAGTTAGCGATGCGACAATCGAAAAATCAAGTGGTGTGGACGGCAGCTCAACAACATACAGATTCACGACTGCGGCAGTAATAATAAGCGACGGGTTTGGCGGGCGGGTTGTTCTTTATAGTAGTAAAGATAAAGCCAGGGACGTCGTTTGGCGTTTAGATTCGTGTTAAATATTAGCTCCTTGATTTTTGTCTAAATTGGATTGTCAACTGAAGTGACTTGCCCAGGCCAGAAGCTGACATTCGAAGTTTCGAGGAAAATGAATAATGCATAGATTTCAAGTAGCCTCAGATGTTATGCGCGACGGCCTGGGTGTCGAACTTATAGACTCGGACGGAAATGTGCTCGCGGAGATTTTTCGATGCGATGCAGACAACACATTAAAATTTTTCTCGTTTACCGAAGAATTACCATTTCCGCTGGTCGAAAAATTGGTTTTGATTGCGCGTAAAAACTTGGGTAACTTTGAAGATGGAAGTCAGTTGCCAGTTCCGATTTTGATTGATGGATGACTGTGCACGTAGTCAGGTACTCGGTCGACAACCGGCCAACAACGGACGTTCGCGTATCGGCTTTTTGGAAGATTGAATATTAATGAAGAGACTACTTGCAATTATCGCGCTTATGTTTGCGGCCTCTTCCGTGCACGCCAGCATGATTTGGATGGCCGTTGCGGTAGATGCCAAACAAGTTGGCGAGTTCACCAAGAATGAGGAGTTACTGGCCCATACACTGTTGAAAGCCAAAGGCGAGAAGGCAATTAATCTCGACAAGGCTTGGCATGGCATTCACTATTTGCTCAATGGAACTGCGTGGGAGGTAACGAGCGTAGCTGGCCAAGCTATTCTTGGAGGTAAAGAATTTGGAACTGATATGGGCTACGGCCCCCCTAGAGTATTATCCACAGAAGAAGTGAAGAAGTTAGCGAAGGCGCTTTCCGTGGTAACGTCGCAGCAACTATCTGCACGATACGACCCCCAAGTAATGGAGAAAATGGAGATATACCCTACGATTATTTGGCGGCGGGAAGGAACAGATGCTCTGAAGTGGCTTTTAGATGATTATGCTGAACTGTCTAAGTTCTATCGGCAGGCTGCGGAAAAGGAACAGGCCGTTATCATCGTTATTATGTAGGCCGCCCCTTTGCGGCCAACAACAGATATTGAAGCCGCGGTGCCAATTTCTGGTAACGGCGATTTCTCTCGAAATTTAACTGGGCTCCATGAGACTTAGAAAAAGAATTCGCGAAATAGCAAATGCTGGCATCTATCGGCATGCCCTGTTCTATAATTTCCCGGGCGGCCTTCGCTTTGAACTGTCTGAGGGTGGGAGTCCACTTGACCAAGTATTGACTGCCCAGCATAAGGCGACGGCTATTTGCCAAGACATTTTCGGCGACAAAGACACAATACTCGTACATCTGCAGAAGTTTGCGCCTTCAAGTCGTTTCCAGTTGCGAGACACTGTTCGAGAACTCCGCATAGCCGGAGTAGTGGTCCCGATAGATAGAGAAATCTGGCTGGAGAAAGGTGCAGAAGATGACGCGGACGATGATGATGAGTATTGGATAAACTGTGTTTTTGAAGTATCCGCATCGAAATTGCAGAATCTACTTTGGTGTGCGTTAAGTTTTGATTTCGCTTCTATACGTCCGAATCCGCATTGTTTGGTTTATCTGGCTCACCCAGAAAAGGGAATTATCGTTCATCCATACGACGACCGAGGAATGGACATCATTTGTCAAAAGACTTCGGCACTACAGGAACTGTACGAGAAGCACTACGGCTGGTTGCTTAGGCACGATATAGAAGCCATGCAACAGACATTTGCTCGGTAATAGCGCTAAACGGCCAGAAGCAGACGCTTATTACAGGAATCCAGAATGAGATACATCGATGTAAAGTGGTTGCACGAAAATCGAAACTACCCAATTCGGTTAGTGTCTGAGATTGGCTTGGATGGTTATGAGATTCGAAAACTGGAATTTTTCAGAGATGGGCGTTGTGGCTTTGCGTGCGAATCTGGAGCAACTCTTGGCGTTGAGCTTGGTTCCTCTCCAACACCAACGCTTGATAACATAAATGCGATTGGTGAATTTGAGGGCGTTGAAATATGCGAAGCGGATTTCGAAGCATTGTGGGTGACAGTGGTTCGATAAATTGCACGCGCCGAAATCGGCCAATGCCGGACCTTTAGAGAAAACTAAGGTTGCCCCTTACTATCCTTTGCTTATCAATTGAGACGAGTCAGATGAGATTGTTTAAAATATACAGTGAGCCGAGGATTACCGCGATAAAGCTTTACTGTATCGGCGAACCTGTAAACAGAGAAGCGCTGCTATCTCGTATCCTAACTTCCCTGCAAACCACGTTTGGCGCATTCCCCGACGAATACGACATAGGTGGCCCCTATGGTGTAAAAAAGGGGAGCACTATCGGATATCAGTCCTTCCAGAATAAGCTCACAAAAAAGGGACATGAGAAGTACTACGCTTTGAGTGGCGAGACAGGTGGCCAATTCGGATTTCGACTTCTGCTTTGCGCACACATCGATGGGCTCGTTTATTCAGAGTTGATACTTTGGTATGCGTCACGAACCTATACCGTGAATTTTCTTAATTTGGTAGAACCGTTGCTGGAGCCTCTGAACGCTTCATGCGGATTCGATATTGACATCCCCGACGGTTATTCAGTATTTACTGAAACCAAAATAAAAAGGAGCATTTTTGGCTCAATTTCTATCAAGGTAAGTTTCGAACATTTGAAGTGGTTGTCGTCTATTGGCGAAGGAGGGGTTCGAGGGCACTTTAGAAATAACATAGTCAATGACCAGCAACTTTCCCTTCTAGGTTCCGCGCAATTGCTGCGGCCCATACCGCTATCTAACGGATTGCATTACATCTGTTCGCCAACTCATTGCACATCTCATTAGTCGGAGCTGGATTTTCCACTAGGCGGCTGGGAGTCTTGATTTTCGCTCGCCAAAACCTTTGCTATTGAGTGAATGTGGGCATGATTGCCAAGGTCCGCTTTGGGGCGACTTCCGCTTGCCGCGACAAAGCGTGACACCTCTGGGTAAGAAAAATGCTATTTTGGCTACAATCGGACAATTGCGGTCTGTCGGTTAATCAGACAATTTAATACAGAAAATGACAGACGAAGAACGAATTGAAGTAGATCGAGTGGCCCATGAATTGTCTGTTCGGGTCGGGCGCGAAGCGCATTTCTACGCCAATAAATATGTTGAGGAAGCAAGAACAAATGGTGAAACTGAAAAGGCCAATTTTTGGGAATGGGTGAGAGCGTATTTGCGGCCGCGCTAATAGCAAATATCGGCACAAATTTGATTGACTCCTTTCAAGAGTAGCATCCCGTGTCAATCGGCACGCTCTTGGCAATTACTGAAATGGTTCAACGGATTGTCACCTGCCCGTAAAATTAACAAGAGTTGGTCTATTAAATGTATGGGTGATGCTATATGGTGTGGCAGCCGATTGCGGATTCAATTGCATTTGCACATAATAAGGTTTCAAGGCATCAATCAACTTGCTACCGAAAACGATAGTGCGACCTTGTTTTTGCTTGGTTTAATTAACAGTGAAGGCAGTAAAGCTTTTAAATTCACCCGTTACCTTCAATATTTCTCCGACAGTCAATGCGGCAATTTCCATTACACACATACCAGCATAAAAAATAAGAAAAATAGCAAGTGCATTGCGATTGCAATGACACGCTTATTGATAGCTTTTCGCATAGTTTTAAAATTTTAAAAGTGCGCTGGCGTCGACATTAAGAATTAAATCGTCCAAGACCGGACGCGATGATCAAACAGAACATGGAGGAGTTGGTATGACCATTACAAGCGTCAGGTTCTATTTTTACCCAAACTCAGCCATCCGAAAAAAGACCTTGTCGTCTAAACTTTGGGGTTTCGCTGAGTGGTTTGAATGTCGTCTCAAGCCGATTCGGGAGGATTTGCGCGGGCCGGAAGTAAAAGGTGTGAACATCATAAACTTTTTTCTTTACGAAAAACCAGATGGGATGTTCAAGCAGGATGTCTGGTGGCAGCGAGGAAATACCTTTGAATACGATACGCTATTCGATTTGGCAGCGCTATCCAAAATACATCGAGTGAAGGCGATTGAGCAGTTAATGATGTGGGCAGCACCCATTGCTTTGGCGGCGCCGTGGCCTCAGGCTGTTGCGGTAGGGCGCGCGTTGAGCGTTCCTCTTACTGAGCGGGAAAAAGAAGAAATTCTGCCATACTTGCAATGGCCGCGAGGTGATATCAAAAAAAGAGTTACCACTAATCTCTAAAATAGTCGGCAACCGAGCGATAGTCCGCTTTGGGGCGCAAGCTGTCAATCTAACAGCGTTGTACGTCGACCCAAAGCAATCTTATTTTCAGAATGGCGCAGGTATGTGCAAGGGGTTAGAGGCCTCCAGGCCGACAATCAGAAGACCCAGAACGATTTCCTTGTTTTTGTTCGAGAAGGTCGGCGAAATGAACTGCTTCTGCCTCTGAGATCGCGGGCTCGCCGAGCGAATTTTGATTGTGGCAACAACGAGAAAAATACAAACCGTGATTTCTATATTTTCGCGTCTCTATAAATGGCTCGCAGCAAATTCCTACGCTGAGTTTGCCGAGGTAAGGGCCTTTCCACATGAACTCGCAGTAGTGTCACGAGCCACCGTCGTTAGACTCTCTAGCGGACAAAAGCATCCGCCGTCGTCGGATACATTTCAAGTCAATTTAATGGGTGAGACGCTTAGCGTGCCCTACCGAGCTTACTACGACAAAGAGCAACTGATTAAATGTATTGGATATCGTGGGCCTGAGCAAATCGTTGTGTTCTGTCTCGGTACTCGGCATTGTGATGGGTATATACGCGAAAAATGTGTCAAAGAACTCCTCCTGCGAGATGAGTACTGGGTAGTCCCTTTCAACGTTCAACTTCTCATTGTGTATGTAGTAGAAATCACTGTTCATATTGAGAAATTTCTACAGAGGGCAGATGATAATGAATACACAAATTTTCTTCACGAGAATACAAAATATGTTGAGAAGCTAGAACGTCGTGCCATAAGTTATTGGAATGTATATAACCGACAACAGTATCCTGATTTGGATGACTATCCGGCAATAAGAGCACTCCGTGCATTGAAGCGGCGTCACATTGTCGGTCGGTAGTAAATGTGAGGTAAATACGCATTTAACGAATGGGGAATATTTTTATTATTATTTTTGCAAATAAATGACGTCAGAGTGGTCGGCAATGTAAAATAAGATACTAATTTTCGCAATATATCTTATGATTAATTTACGTTGTTTGCTGATTATCGCGCTTCTTGTGTTTCTTAGCGGTTGCGGTGGTGGGGGTGGCTCTACCGATTCTACGGGTACTGCAGGCAGTACGCCCACACAACCACCAGTAACGCCGCCCACGGTGGAAACCCGCCAAACCAAAATTACTTTACAAAGCGATGCGGGCGACACGATTGGCTTAGGACAAAGTTATTCGTACAACTTAAGCGATTCGAATATTACCGTCACCAGTGACCATAATCGGTTAGTCGTACAAGTAGAAGGTGATGAATCGTGGATTGGTATATTTCAAGTTGGCGGCGCGGAGCAAACCCAGCTCAGCCTCGGGATGGTGACAAACGTTCCTAAATTCAGCGACGGCATGGACTGGAGCAGTAGTGGTCTCGCTTGGTCCGGCGAAGGCCGGTGGTGTTCAACTTCAACAGGCTGGTTCAGTATTGATAATGTGAAATATAACGGCTCACAACTTAGTGAAGTCAAAGTTCGCTTTGAACGCCACTGTAATGGTGCAAGCCCGTCACTGCATGGCGAAATCACCTATTATGCTGACGATTCCACCAAGCCTCCGGCTCCCGTGATGCCAGCACCGACAACGCTTTGGCAGCCCCATCAGATGTTGCGAACAGTATTGGCAACTACGCTTATTTTGAGAGTGAAGATGGTGATTATGTCGGCTTGGGCAAAACGTGGCGTTATGATCAGCGAAGCGCCAGCATTGTCGTATCAGGGTTAAGCACTAACATGAAATTCAGTATTCAGGGAGATGATCTTTGGTCAGCCGAGTTGCGAGGAATGAGCAGGTATAGCACTTTGCCACTTGGCTACTACCCTGGGATACAAGGTTCGCGATTCACCAACCCGGTCAAAGGTGGTATGAGCTGGACTGGCGCGGGGCGGGGGTGCAGTAAATCTACAGGCTGGTTTGTTATCGATTCCATGGCGAGTGACCAGTACGGCACCGTGTCAGCAATCGACTTACGTTTCGAGCAACATTGCGAGGGGCGTACTGCGGCGCTGCATGGTGCGATACACTGGAGAGCTCCGTCGCCGCTGCCTCCTGTTGTCGGCAATTCGACAGTAGGCTCTTGGCGCGCGCCGTCGCCGCTGCCAACGAGTGGAAACTATCTCTACATGCAAAGTGATCCCGGTGAATCATTGGCTAAAGGTCGTATCGATCTGCAAACGAATGCGACAGCTGCGTTCAGTGTCAATGTGCAGGATAATCGTCTTGCTATCAACGTTCACGGTGCTAACGATTGGAATGTGAACCTGACGCCTCAAGCAGGGCAAAGTCAGTTTGTTGCGGGAGACTATGCTAATCTGAGTGACGGTGCTCTAACCGTTTTGCTTGGTAACTACGGACAGTTTTCGCCGCATGGATGGGTTGTCATCGATAGCATTAGCTACGCTGCAGGAAAGATCGTAACGTTAGATTTGCGGTTTGAAGAACTCGGCCATAACGGGGTTGCTAATGATGGTGGTTTGTTACACGGACAGTTACATTGGCGAGCAGATCAGCCTGATAATTTTCCTGGTCCGTCGACGGTGGTGCCGGCGCTGTTCTGGAAGCCAGCGGCGGGCAATACACCATCTTCCGGAAGCTATATTTATCTGGAAAATGATCCCAGCGACTATCTTACTGACCAGTCTTCTTATCTTTATACGCCGCTGAACAGCTTAATTAAAGTCACCAGTACTGATCATTCCGTTACAGTTGAAGTGAACGGCGACGAAAGTTGGCGAGGTGTCTTTGTGGGAATCGGCAATATGAGTCAAATTCAACCGGGCTACTACGCGGGACAAGGCAATTCTATGCGTGGTAATCCCTCACGTGGCAATTTTAATTGGAGCGGTAATGGAAGGGGCTGTAACGATGCCATCTCTGGTGTGGTTGTCGATAAGGCGATTTATTCTGGGAGTCAGTTGATTGAATTGCGTCTGCGTTTTGAACAGCACTGCGAAAACGAACCTGGTGCTGCACGTGGCGAAATTCGCTGGCTAGCGTCGGACGTTCAGCAGCCGGCTGGACCAGCCGCGATTCCCTCTGGGTTGTGGCGCGCGCCTACGGGATCCTTACCCACTAGCGGCAGTTATTTGTATATCTATTCCGACCAAGGAGATTCGATTGGGCGCGGCAAAACCGTACTAATGACTGACAAGGATACCAAGTTTGCTGCTACGTTGGCTTCACTTTCCAACACCGATCCGTATTTTGCATTGTCGGCGCAGTCCTCCAACACCGATGCAGGAGAATGGTATGGTGAATTCCAGACCATGATCGGACTGAATAAGTTCCAGACGGGCTTCTATGACCATGTTGCTCGGGTTCCGTTCCAGAATCGGGCATTCGGTGGATTATCATGGGGTGCCAATGGAGTCAGCTGTGACTCTTCGATTGGTTGGTTTGCTGTGGATAATGCGGTGTATGTAGGCGAGAAGCTGACCGTCTTACATGTCAGGTTTGCGCAGCAGTGCGATGGATATGCGCCTCAGTTACACGGCGAACTTCATTGGGAAGCACCGCAGACCGTCGCCGTTTCAAGACAGCGAAATCCGTTTAACCATGCACTGATTCGAAAAAAATAAAGCGCATCAGTCCGCCGCCCACAACGCGCAGGCTGAGACGTGATGTGTGTCGTACCAGTAGTCTTTGATGCGCGTGGTGAGGTTGAAGGCTTGCATGTCATCGATGTCAAGTTCGGCGATGAGGTAGGGATGTTCTGCATTGCCGTCGCTGATAACAGTAACGTTGATGATAGGACCAGCGTGGATATGCTGGAGGAATGCGATAGCACTGTCGTTGTTTAGGCTGTGATGGAACCCTGTGAAAATGAGCTTATGCATAACGATTTTGTTATTTGCCTCAGTGTTAGATACGGCATTGAAATACTCTTGACGCGTTCTATTATAGATTGGTGCGGTGCAATAGGTGATGGGTGAAAATTAATATTTTCCTAAGTAGAAGTACATAGGTGAATTTTTATTGCTGCAGTATCTGGTCTGAAATGGTGGATGTTGGCTTATTTGGCGGGGGGGGCTCACCAGTCCAGGGGGGGCGCCGAGCATTATCTTGTCCAGCACGCGTGATGTCTTTTGCTTGGCTATGGTATGATACGCGGTTAATCGTAATTTACCTCCCATGCAGCAGGCGGATTACTTCATCTTGCCTTAATCACATTGTGCCGCCAGCGATTGTCGACGCGGCTTGTCTCTGATTTTGATTAGGCAAAGGCAACTCTTACTCATAGCAGGAATCAGGCGTGACCTATAGCGTCAAAGAAATATTTTATACATTGCAAGGCGAGGGGAACCACGCTGGACGTCCGGCCGTGTTTTGTCGCTTTTCGGGCTGCAATTTGTGGTCCGGCCGCGAAGAAGACCGAGCGACGGCGATTTGTCAGTTTTGCGATACCGATTTTGTTGGTACAGATGGCATTGGCGGCGGTAAATTTAAGCTGGCGCAAGAATTGGCCGCGACGATTGATTCTTTGTGGCCCACGTCCTATGCTGCAAGTAAATATGTGGTCTTCACCGGTGGTGAACCTTTATTGCAGCTCGATAGTGACTTGATTGAGGCGATGCACGCTGTCGGCTTTGAAATTGCGATTGAAACCAACGGTACTTTGCCCGTTCCGGAAGGCGTGGATTGGATTTGCGTCAGTCCTAAAATGGGTTCAGAGTTGGTGGTACGTAAAGGGAATGAGATTAAAGTCGTCATTCCACAATTGGGTCAGGATATGGCGTCATATGCAAATCTTGATTTTGAACATTACTTTGTGCAGGCAATGGATGGTCCGTTGGTAGCGGATAATCTGCGCCGCGCGATTGACTTTTGTAAGCAGCATCCGCAATGGAAGCTGAGCTTGCAAACACATAAACTTCTACAGATTCCGTAAGCTTTTCATGTTAACGATTACCCGAAAAATGGAATTCGATGCAGGACATCGCATTCCCGATCACAGCAGCCAGTGCCGTAATTTGCACGGTCACCGCTATACCTTGCAAATCACGCTCACCGGTGAGGTCGTACAACAAGACGGCGAATCCGATAATGGCATGATTATGGACTTTGGCGATATCAAAGCGCTGGCCAATCAGCATTTGGTCAATTTATGGGACCATTCCTTCATTGTGTATGAGAAGGATTACATCATCAAAAATTTCCTTGAGAAATTGCCTGGTCATAAGACGGTCGTGATTGATCGCGTGCCAACAGTGGAAAATCTGGCGAAAATTGCCTTTGATATCCTCAAGGATGTCTATCATGATCGATTTGGTCGCACCCTCTCGCTCACGAAAGTCACGCTCTATGAAACGCCCAATTGCTGGGCTGAGATTGACGGGTAATCTTGTGGAAGAGAGCACACGTTTGGATACGGTTTCGAATGAAGAAGGTCTGGCAGCTTCAGACCTTTTTTTTATGCGCGCAGCACTTGCACAGGCACAACTTGCTTGGGTTGATGGTGAGGTGCCAGTGGGTGCTGTTGTGGTCAAGGATGGTGTTATTATTGCAAGCGGGTATAATCGACCTATCGTTGATCATGACCCCACTGCACACGCAGAAATCATGGCGCTCAGAAGGGCTGCCGAAGTGATTGGAAATTACCGTTTGCCAGGTTGCGAATTATTTGTGACCCTAGAGCCATGTGTAATGTGTGCGGGAGCCATGATGCATGCGCGGCTTTCGCGAGTCGTGTATGGTGCGACGGATAAAAAAACGGGTGTAGCAGGTTCTGTATTGAATATTTTCGATCAGGCGCAGTTAAATCATCATACTGCTGTCGTGGGTGGTGTTTTAGCTGAAGAATGCGCTCAGTTATTGAAAGATTTTTTTGCAAGTCGGCGTCGCGAGCTTGCTGAAAAAAAACGGTTGTTACAGCGAGATCTTTCCTCTCATTAGATATCATTTCACATGCATTCTGCTCATTCTTCCCGCTTCAATCGCACTTCTCCTCTCCGTATTGCTATTGTTGCCCCGAGTGGCGCGCCACTCGATGAAGATGGGGTACTTATTGGCCTCGCGCGGCTTCGTGCATTAGGTCATTCAGTTCATAGTTACTATCATCCTGAAGAAAAATATCTCCGGTTTGGCGCGAGTGATCAATCCCGCATTGATCACTTGCATGCCGCGGCGCGTCATCCTGATGTGGATGTGGTGATGGCCTTGCGGGGAAGTTATGGTTTCTCTCGGCTGCTCCCTCATCTTGATTTTGATCTTCTGGCACACAGTGGGAAGCTCTTCGTTGGATACAGTGACTTCACTTTGATGCATCAAGCCATGTTGGCGCGTGGTGTTCTTAGCGTGGCTGGCCCAATGTTGGGCGATTTTAGTGATCCTACAAAGCATTCTGAATACACCATGGCCCAATTCTCTGCATGTTTGAAGGGGGAAGGGCATCAAGTGGAATTTGAAGCGACAGGTTCTCCGGATCTTGATCTGCGCGGGCGGTTGTGGGGTGGGAACCTGGCGATGCTGGTCAGTACGCTTGGGACACCTTATTGGACTGCGCTCAACGATGGTATCCTGTTTATCGAGGATATTGGTGAGCATCCGTATCGCGTAGAGCGGATGCTTTTGCAACTGCACGCTACGGGTGTGCTGGATAAGCAGAAGGCGTTGGTTCTCGGTGATTTTTCGGGATACCGTCTCGCTCCTCACGATAATGGCTATGATTTCTCTCAGATGTTGCAATTTCTTCGCAGTATATTGACGATTCCTGTTATTACTGGGTTACCTTTTGGGCATATCCCAGACCGAGCGTCACTCGTGATCGGGAGTGATGCCAGCTTGCGTATCACACAAGAGCAAGCGATTCTTGAAATGCGCTATTCGTTTTGAACTTTTTTTGAATCAAGACGTCAAAGTTCGGATGTTATCGTTGTTTCGAGGGCATACATAAAATAATCCTTATTTTTGTATGTCCTTTTTGTATGTGCTTCATGTTTTCAGCTTACTTATTTTTGTATTGAAATATGAATAAAATCGCCTATCTGAAACAAAATCTATACAAACCACTGATTGCTATCCAAGCAAGGGCTACCCTATGATGTAAGCCCTTATCCGTTGGGATTCGGCGATTAGTCTCCGGTCCCCTCAAGCGCGCTATCCGCCAGCTATTTATCTGCTAAATTGTTATTTTGCTAAGGCAAAATCAAAACTACTCTCTGAAAAAATTATCATGTCAGATTCTAATAATAAATTCTCTCGTGGCATTCGATATGCCGTTACTACGGTTGTGCTTGTTGGTGTTGCTTCTGGTATTTGGTGGGTAACCCACAAACAATCCGCTGCAGCGGGTGGTTGGCAAGGTAAAAATGGTATGGCTGCAGCGGTGGGTGTTGCGACAGTTGTGAAGCAAGACGCGCCATTGCAGATAGCTGCTTTGGGTACGGTAAATTCGACCTATACCGTGACAGTGCATAGTCGTGTAGACGGGCAACTGGATAAGGTTCACTTTACGGAAGGTGAATTGGTAAAACAGGGGCAATTGCTGGCTGAACTTGATCCGCGCCCATTCCTGGCGTCGTTGACGCAAGCAGAGGGACAGTTACTGCGCGATCAAGCGTTATTGAAAAACGCACAGTTAGATTTGCAGCGGTACAAACAGTTGTTAGCTCAAAATTCGATTGCCAAACAGCAGGTCGATACGCAAGAAGCGTTAGAGCAGCAATATCAAGGTACTGTCAAAAATGATCAGGGCGTTGTCGATAACGCGAAATTACAATTGAGCTACAGCCGAATTACTGCACCGGTTTCTGGTCGCGTTGGTTTGCGTCAGGTTGATCCAGGCAACATCGTTCATGCCAGTGATGCCACAGGTGTTGTCGTGATTACACAAACCGATCCGATCAATGTTTTGTTTTCTGTTCCAGAGACGAGTTTAACGAATGTGCTGACTGCGTCCCAAGAGGCAAAAGGACAGCTTAAAGTCGAGGTATGGGATCGCGATAATCAACATAAGATCGCAGATGGCATGCTATTGGCGATTGATAATCAATTGAATACAGCGACCGGCACCGTCAGTCTGAAAGCGAAATTTTCAAATGACAAACAGCGCTTATTCCCAAATCAGTTCGTGAACGTGCATTTGCAATTAGGTGCAAGGGCTAACGCGATTATCGTTCCAACGGCAGCTATTCAATTGGGTAAAGTCGGTAGTTATGTCTACACCGTGAATGAGGATACCTCCGTCAGTATTACTAAAATCGTTCCAGGCCCTGTGTCTGGCGATAATACCGTTGTGGAAAGTGGTCTGCAGCCAGGTCAAAAAGTGGTCATTGACGGTCTCGATAAGCTGCGTGATGGCGCCAAAGTCAAAGTCATTGATCGTAATGCGAAGCCAGATGCAGCCGGTGGTGAAGGTGGTCGTGGTGCTCGCGCCCACAAGGGCGATGGTGGTGGACGCGCTCCTGCTTCTGCCTCCGCTTCCGCATCGACTTCGCACGCTTCCGCTCCAAATTAAACGCAAGGAAATTGCATGAATCCGTCCCGCCCGTTTATTTTGCGGCCAGTCGCGACCACATTATTGATGATCGCGATTATGCTGACTGGCTTTTTGGCCTGGCGTTTGTTGCCAGTGTCAGCCCTACCTGAAGTCGATTATCCAACCATTCAGGTCGTCACTTTGTATCCTGGTGCTAGTCCTGACGTCATTACGTCGTCAGTCACTGCACCACTTGAGCGTCAATTTGGGCAAATGCCTGGCTTGTCGCAAATGTCATCATCGAGTTCTGGTGGTGCCTCTGTCATTACTTTGCAATTTGGTCTTGATTTAACCCTTGATGTGGCTGAGCAGGAAGTGCAAGCGGCGATTAATGCTGCAAGCAACTTGTTGCCTACTGATTTGCCTAATCCGCCTATCTACAACAAGGTGAACCCAGCAGATACGCCGATCATGGCGATTTCGATCAGCTCACCAACCTTGCCAATGACGAAAGTGGAGGACTTGGTCGATACCCGTCTGGCACAGAAAATCTCTCAAGTACCTGGCGTTGGTCTGGTGAGTATTAGCGGTGGTCAACGTCCTGCGGTTCGTGTGCAGACGAACACCAAGGCCCTTGCTTATCGGGGTCTGACCTTAGAGGATATCCGCACTGCAATTAGCAATGCCAACGTCAATCAGGCGAAAGGGAGCTTCGATGGCCCATTGCAAGCGTCTACCGTTGATGGTAACGATCAATTAAAGTCAGCCGACGAATATAAAGATGTGGTGATCGCCTACCAAAACGGTTCACCAGTTCGTTTGCGTGATGTGGCGAATGTGGTTGAGGGAGCAGAAAACGCCCAATTGGCTGCATGGGCTGGAGCAACGCCTGCCATTATTCTGAATGTCCAACGTCAACCGGGCGCTAACGTCATCAAAGTGACGGATAAGATCAAAGCCTTGTTGCCACAACTTAAAGCGGGTATGCCTGGCGCGGTGGATGTTGAAGTGCTGACCGACCGTACTGTGACGATTCGCGCTTCCGTTGAAGATGTGGAATTTGAATTGATGCTATCCGTTGCGCTCGTGGTGATGGTGATTTTCATTTTCTTACGCAATGTTCCAGCGACGATTATTCCAGCAGTGGCGGTGCCATTGTCGCTCATTGGGACCTTTGGTGTGATGTACCTCGCTGGTTTCTCGATCAACAATCTGACCTTGATGGCGCTAACGATTGCTACGGGGTTTGTGGTCGATGATGCCATTGTGATGATTGAGAATATTGCGCGCTACATCGAAGAAGGTGAAGCGCCAATGGCGGCGGCGTTGAAGGGCTCGAAGCAAATTGGGTTCACGATCATCTCACTGACTTTTTCTCTGATCGCGGTATTGATTCCATTGCTGTTTATGGGTGATGTTGTAGGGCGATTGTTCCGTGAGTTTGCGATCACGCTGGCCGTGTCTATTCTGATTTCAGCATTTATTTCGTTGACGCTGACACCAATGATGTGTGCTCGCTTGCTAAAGCATGTGCCAGAAGAAAAGCAGGGTCGTTTTTACCATGCCAGCGGAAAATTCTTTGATAACATCATCGCCTACTATGGAAAGAAATTAGTTTGGGTGCTGGATCATCAGAAACTGACGTTGTTGGTGGCGCTAGGGACGTTGGTGTTGACGGCAGTGCTCTATGTCTGGGTCCCGAAAGGATTCTTCCCGTTGCAAGATACAGGTGCAATTCAAGGGATTAGTGAAGCATCGCAGTCGATTTCTTTCTCAGCAATGGCGAACCAGCAAGAAGCCTTAGCGAAGAAAATTCTTCAAGATCCAGCGGTCGAGAGTTTGTCGTCGTTTATCGGTGTTGATGGTGCCAATGCATCGCTCAATAGTGGACGATTGCTGATTAATCTGAAACCAAAAGAAAGCCGCGACAATATTCGTATCGTTAATGAGCGTCTTCAGCAGGTTGTCAATGAAATCCCAGGCATGTCGTTGTACCTGCAGCCAGTACAAGACCTGAGTATTGATGCTCGAGTCAGTCGGACACAATATCAGTTCACGCTGCAAGCAACCAATCCTGAGGATTTGTCGACGTGGACACCGAAATTAATTGAGCAACTGCAAAAGCTGCCATCGTTAGCGGATGTTGCGAGTGATTTGCAAGATAAAGGTTTGCAGGCTTATGTTCAAATCAATCGGGACACCGCTTCACGTCTCGGTGTGACTACGGCTGCTATTGATAATGCGCTTTATGACGCATTTGGTCAGCGATTGATTTCCACGATTTTTACACAGACGAATCAATACCGCGTGGTACTGGAAGCTGATCCGAAAGCGCAACAAGGACCGTTGTCTTTGAAAGGTATTTATGTACCAACGTTATCTGGCGGACCAATTCCCTTGGATACGGTTGCTACGATCGAACAGCGTTCTACGTCGTTGACGATCAACCACCTCGGGCAATTCCCAACGGCGACTATTTCGTTCAACTTGTCGAAGGACGCCTCATTGGGTGAGGCAGTAGAAGCGATTCATCAGGCGGAAGCCGAATTGGGTATGCCGCCAAGTATCGAAACGCGTTTCCAAGGTGCGGCCATGGCCTTCCAAGCCTCATTGAGTAATACGCTGTGGCTGATTTTGGCGGCGATTATTACGATGTACATCGTCCTTGGCGTGTTGTATGAGAGTTATATTCATCCCATCACGATTTTGTCGACCTTACCTTCCGCAGGGATCGGTGCACTGCTGGCATTGTTAGTCAGCGGCACGGAGCTGAGTGTGATCGCCATTATCGGGATTATTTTGCTCATTGGTATCGTGAAGAAAAACGCGATTATGATGATCGACTTTGCCTTAGAGGCTGAGCGTGATCATGGCATGGCACCGCGTGAAGCGATTTACCAGGCGTGTCTATTACGTTTCCGGCCAATTCTGATGACGACAATGGCTGCCTTGTTAGGTGCGTTGCCTCTGATGCTAGGCGGTGGAATGGGCTCAGAATTACGCGCACCGTTGGGTATCACGATGGTCGGTGGACTCATGGTGAGCCAGGTGTTGACGTTATTTACGACGCCAGTCATCTATCTTGCTTTTGATCGCCTAGCACGTCGTTTTGGAAAAGTCTCCGCACCAATCGTTGCTGATGAGGCCGAAGCATGATGTCATCAGGACCGTTTATCCGGCGCCCGATTGCGACGACGCTGTTGACGCTGGCGATACTGCTCGCTGGTATGTTGGCATTTCGATTGTTGCCGGTATCACCGTTGCCTCAGGTGGATTTTCCGACGATTCAGGTCAGTGCTCGATTGCCTGGTGCCAGCCCAGAAACCATGGCTGCGACCGTCGCGACTCCGCTCGAACGTGCATTAGGACGCATTGCCGGGGTATCAGAAATTACGTCATCGAGTTCGTTAGGTTCGACAAATATCACGCTCCAGTTTGACTTGGACCGCGATATTAACGGTGCCGCTCGCGACGTTCAGGCTGCGATCAATGCCGCGCGTTCATTACTGCCGACAGGGATGCCGGCAAATCCAACGTACCGCAAAGTGAATCCAGCGGATGCGCCAATCATGATCATCGCTTTGACGTCTGATTCAATGACGCGAGGCCAGATGTATGATGCCGCCGACACGATTCTTGGTCAAAAGTTAGCACAGGTGAGTGGCATTGGTAACGTGATTGTTGGTGGTGGTTCCCAGCCAGCGGTGCGGGTGGAATTGAATCCTCTCCAATTGAACCATTATGGCATCGGTATGGAGACTGTTCGTGCTGCCATTACCACGACCAATGCGAACAGACCGAAAGGTTTTATCGAGGACGAGACGCATCATTGGCAAGTACAAGCCAATGACCAGGCGAAACTGGCGAAAGACTATCTTCCGCTGATCGTCAGCTATAAAAACGGAAATGCTGTTCGTATTTCGGATGTCGCTGCTGTGAATGACTCTGTGCTCGATGTTCGCAATGCGGGTCTGTATGGTAAGCAACCTGCCGTGATGCTCATTTTGTTTAGACAGCCTGGCGCAAACATAATCGAAACAGTGGATCGTGTGAGTGCGTTATTGCCTAGCTTAAAAGCCTCTATCCCAGCAGCAATCAATATGGACGTTGTGATGGATAGAACGCCGACGATCCGTGCCTCCTTGCGGGAAGTTGAACGTTCACTCGTGATTTCAGTAGCGCTGGTCATCATGGTGGTGTTTTTATTCTTACGAAATGGTCGCGCAACAGCGATTCCGGCGATTACCGTACCGGTGTCATTGGTAGGCACTTTTGCGGTGATGTATGTTGCGGGTTTCTCTCTCAATAATCTCAGCTTGATGGCCTTAACGATCGCGACGGGCTTTGTCGTCGATGACACCATTGTTGTTCTTGAAAATATTTCACGACATATTGAGAACGGTTTGCGTCCGTTTCAGGCTGCGATCAAAGGCGCAAAAGAAGTTGGCTTTACCGTCTTGTCGATGAGTATTTCTCTCATCGCGGTCTTTATTCCAATTCTGTTGATGGGCGGTATTATTGGTCGATTATTCCGCGAATTTGCGGTGACCTTGTCTGTCGCTATTTTGGTATCGCTGGTCGTCTCTCTGACGACAACTCCCATGTTGAGTGCACTGTGGCTCAAGCCTCATGCTGAAGTGAAACCAGGTAAATTTTTTCAGTTGAGTGAACGGGCATTTGACTGGATGCTCTCGGTGTATCGTCGATCGCTGCAATGGGCGTTAAATCACGGCCCTATTATGATGGTGGTGCTGTTTGCAACCATTGCCCTCAACGTTTATCTCTACGTGATCGTTCCGAAGGGATTTTTCCCCCAGCAGGATACGGGACGACTGAACGGGATGATTCAGGCAGACCAAAGTATTTCTTTTCAAGCGATGCAGCAAAAGCTGAAGAGATTTATTGATGTGGTTGGTGCTGATCCTGCGGTGGATAAAGTCATTGGCTTTACTGGTGGCGGTCAACGAAATATGGCGAATATGTTCGTCTCTCTCAAGCCACTCGGGGTGCGTACTGAAACGGCAGATCAAGTCATAGCGCGATTACGGAAAACGCTCTCAAAAGAACCAGGCGCGACACTTTTTTTACAATCGGTTCAAGACATTCGTATCGGTGGACGAGCCAGTAACGCGCAGTATCAATACACCTTGCAGGGAGATAGCCTTGAGGAGTTGCGTACATGGGCTCCGAAGGTAGAGGCGGCAATGCGCCAGTTGCCGATTCTTGCTGACGTGAATACAGATCAACAGACAAAAGGGCTTGAAACGAATCTTGTCTTTGATCGCGATGCGATGGCGCGACTGGGGTTGACGCAAAACCAAGTTGATTCTGTACTCAACGATGCGTTCGGTCAGCGTCAAGTATCGACCATTTATAACGCGCTGAATCAGTATCACGTGGTGATGGAAGTTGCTCCTGAATATTGGCAGAATCCTGATGGACTCAAGAGTATTTATATGCAAACGCCTGCGGGACAGCCTATCCCACTTTCTGCGTTTGCCCGTTGGGAACCCACCACAACGTCACTCGCCGTGAATCATCAAAGCCAATTTGCGGCAACAACGATTTCGTTCAATTTGCCGCCAGGTAAATCCCTTTCAGATGCGACAAAAGCAATTGATGGAGCATTGGCTGAGATTGGTTTGCCGACCTCAGTGCAGGGGAGTTTTCAAGGTAGCGCAAAAGGCTTCCAGGATTCGTTGAGTAGTCAACCGTTCTTGATTTTGACGGCGTTAATCGCGGTCTACATTGTGTTGGGCATGCTGTACGAGAGCGTCGTGCACCCGCTAACGATTTTGTCGACGCTGCCTTCCGCGGGTGTAGGTGCCTTGTTAGCACTCATGACGGTTGATTCAGAATTCAACATCATTGCGTTAATCGGTATTTTGTTGTTGATCGGTATCGTAAAGAAAAACGCCATCATGATGATTGATGTCGCGCTCACCGCAGAACGTGAACAGCATTTGTCGCCACAGGATGCTATTTTGCGGGCGTGTTTGTTGCGATTCCGCCCGATTATGATGACAACACTAGCCGCGTTATTTGGCGCATTACCTCTGGCACTCGGTCACGGTGATGGTTCGGAAATGCGCACGCCGCTGGGGATTTCGATTGTTGGTGGTTTGATTCTGAGTCAGTTGCTCACGCTATATACAACACCGGTGGTTTATTTATATCTCGATCGTTTCCGTTTGTGGTGTGCGTCATTCCGTAACGGCGGTCAGGCTATCGTTGAAAAATACTAGGATTCATTGTTATGTCAAAAAAAATGTTTCACCCTAAATTGATGGTCAGCCTGTTAGCTCTGGGCTTGTCCGCGTGCGCGATTGGCCCTGATTACGTGAGGCCAAAGATCGATGCGCCAGCAAGCTTCAAAGAGAATGGTGAATGGAAAACAGCGCAGCCAATGGATGTGAGTCCCCGTGGGGCGTGGTGGGAAGTGTATCGGGATGAGCAACTCAACAATCTGGTTAGTATTTTAAATCAGCAAAGTCCGACGATTGCACAAGCGGAGGCGCAATATCGCCAGACGAAAGAGCTGCTGAACCAAGCCGAGGGTAGTTTGTTTCCGCAAATTACGGCCACGGTTGGTGCGAAGCGCGGTGAGATTAACGCGGGTGCGCCTATCTCAAAGCAATATTCCACCAATATCGGTGCAACCTGGGAGGCTGATATCTGGGGTAGTGTCCGACGTGCAGTCGAGGCGGGTTTGGCCAAGGAAGAGGGGAGTGCGGCGCAATTGGCTGCAATTAAGTTAAGTAGCCAAGCACAATTGGTTACGGCTTATTTGCAATTGGTGGTTGCCGATGTCCAGCTGCGACAACTACGTGAGAGCGAAAAGGCACTCGCCGAAACGCTTACCTTGACGACTAACCAATTTCGCGCTGGTGTGGTCTCTGATGCGAATGTGGCAGCAGCAGAAAGCCAACTAAAAACAGCGCAAGCAGCGACGGTAGATAAGGCATTGACACGAGCGCAGCTGGAACACGCTATCGCTGTCGCGTTGGGAAAACCTCCAGCAAGTTTTAGTCTTGATGTGTCTAAAGCCGTTCCGCATTTGCCACAATTACCAGCGGTATTGCCATCAGCACTTCTGGAGCGTCGTCCAGACATCGCGGTGGCAGAGCGCAATATGGCTGTCGCGAATGCCCAGATTGGTATCGCACAAGCGGCTTATTTCCCAACAATCAATTTGTCAGCGTCCGGTGGCTATACAGGAAATGCTTGGTCTAATTTGATCAGTGCACCGAATCGCCTTTGGTCGCTGGGGCCGCAGCTTGCTGGTACGATTTTCGACGCGGGTGTTCATCGTTCACAAAAGGCACAGGCGGTCGCTGTTTATGACCAGAACGTCGCAACCTATAAGCAGACTGTGCTCGCGGCATTTCAAAATGTCGAAGATGACCTGATTGCGCAACGTTTATTGGCAGAAGAAGAGAAACTCCAGACAGAAGCCTTGGTTGCTGCTCAGCGTTCTGAACTCATCACCAAGAATCAGTATGCGGCAGGGACGGTAAGCTACATCAATGTTTTAACGGCGCAAACGACACGCATCAATGCTGAGGCTAGTTTGTGGACGATTAGAAATCGCCAGTACGCTAATAGTGTCGCTTTTATCGCGGCTATTGGCGGTAGCTGGTAAGTAGTCTTACGAGGTTCGGTCGTAAAAATAGCCCGATGGTATAACGCCATCGGGCTATTTTTTTGAGATGGTCGTGATGCGGTTTTTTGACTTGCGCTATCTCTACCTTTTGTGTTGTTGAGCATAAGAAAAAAGCCGCTTACGTCATCTGTAAGCGGCTTTTTAGGGGTGAACTTAAGTCGGAAACTTAATCACCAGCGTAGATGTCATTGTCTTTTGTCTCGCGAATGAACAACGCGCCGATTACCACAGTCACCAGAGCAATGATGATTGGGTACCACAGGCCGTAGTAGATATCGCCTTTAAACGCTACTAGTGCGAACGCAGTGGTTGGCAACAAGCCGCCGAACCAGCCGTTACCAATGTGATATGGCAAGGACATGGATGTGTAACGGATACGTGTTGGGAACATTTCAACCAGCATTGCAGCGATTGGCGCATACACCATCGTTACGTAGATCACGAGAATGACCAGCAATACCAGTACCATTGGTTTGTTGATTTGTTCTGGATCCGCTTTTGGTGGATAGCCTGCTGCTTTGATGGCATCAGCCAATTCTTTACTAAAGGCTTTGTCTTTCGCGGCTGCTTCTTCTTTTGGTAAGCCTACAGCGCTAAACGATGTCAATACTTTGTCACCAATTTTGACTGAGGCAACAGCTCCTGCAGGTGCTACTTCGTTTGCATAGTTGACGGATGCTGCTGCCAATTTTGCTTTGACGATATCACAGGAAGAGTTGAATTTCTTCGTGCCAGTTGGGTTGAACTGGAACTGGCAATCAGCAGGATCAGCAGTGACCACAACTGGTGAATTTTGCAGTGCAGCTTCCAACGCAGGATTAGCATAATGAGTCAATGCGCTAAAGATCGGGAAATAAGTTGCAGCGGCAAGGAAGCAGCCAGTCAGAATAATCGCTTTGCGGCCGATCTTGTCGGACAAAGAGCCAAAGACGATAAAGAATGGTGTGCCAATGACCAACGATGCAGCGATCAATAAGTTCGCTGTCGAGCCATCTACTTTCAGCGTTTGCTGCAAGAAGAACAGGGCATAGAATTGGCCGGTGTACCATACAACTGCCTGACCCATTGTTAAACCGATCAACGCCAAGATAACAATTTTGAGGTTTTTCCATTGACCAAAAGATTCTGTCAAAGGTGCTTTGGAGGTTTTGCCTTCTGCCTTCATTTTCGCAAAAGCTGGCGATTCGTGCATCGATAAGCGGATCCAAACGGATACTGCTAACAAGAAGACAGATACCAAGAAAGGTACACGCCATCCCCATGCGCTGAATTCTTCTTCACCAATCGCTTGGCGAGTGCCCAGGATGACCAGCAGGGATAAAAACAGACCTAAAGTCGCGGTCGTTTGAATCCATGCGGTGTAGGCGCCGCGTTTGCCGTGCGGTGCATGCTCAGCGACGTAAGTAGCAGCGCCACCGTACTCACCACCCAATGCAAGACCTTGCAAAATACGCAACGATACCAAAATGACCGGTGCGGCCATGCCGATCGTAGCGAAGTTTGGCAAGAGACCCACACAGAAAGTTGAGCCGCCCATAATCAAGATGGTGACGAGGAACGTGTATTTACGTCCAATCATGTCACCCAGTCGACCGAATACCAATGCGCCGAATGGACGAACAATAAAGCCTGCCGCAAATGCCAGCAAAGCAAAGATGAAAGCGGTATTGGGATCTGTGCCTGCAAAGAATTGTTTGGCAATGATCGCTGCTAAAGAGCCGTAAAGATAAAAGTCGTACCATTCAAAAACGGTTCCGAGTGAAGAAGCAAAAATTACTTTGCGTTCCTCCGCGGTCATTCCGCTTGACGCTGCGTTAGGTGCTGTCGCCATGCTTGTCTCCTGATTATGTTTTAAAGTATGTTGGCAAAGCGTGCTTATTAAAAATACTGACTGCATTTTTTGCACAGTTTGAGTGTGCGAGTTGAACCTTACGTCATACTGTCATGAAACTTACAGAAACTTACATATAGGCATTCTTTTGCCTTTTTGGATTTTTATTTGCTGAAAAACCACGCCATGATTGTCGCTGTAGGCATTCCTCCTTCGGATTGATGAGTTTTTATTCGTAGAAAAGGCACTAGCCTGTCTCTTGTTGGCGTCATCGTCGATCACCCTTATCAATTTTTTCGGGTGATCTGGATGAATCCAAGAGAGTGGAGAGGGGAGCGATATTGAATTTCTTTTGTCTTTTTAAAAAAATGAATTATTTTCGAACGGTCGTGCTATATTATGTTTTTCTGTGTTGATCACGGTGTTGTGGATGCGTAGATTGTGCATGCATGTGATGACGTTGGTGTCCTCGAAAGAGGAAGTCCATCAGCATCAATGACTTGCTACAACATCGACCTAGAACTCATGTAGCTTTTAATCATACTAATATTGGAGACCCACATGTCTGATGCTGTCATTGTTTCTACCGCGCGTACTGGCCTCGCTAAATCCTGGAAGGGCGCATTTAATATGACCCATGGTGCCACAATGGGAGGGCACGTTTTGGCGGCTGCAATCGCGCGTGCAGGCATCGAAGCGGGTGAAATTGAAGACGTGATCATGGGCTGTGCAACACCAGAAGGCGCCACTGGCAGTAATATTGCGCGCCAAATTGCATTGCGTGCAGGTTGCCCAGTGACAACGGCAGGGATGACGGTGAATCGTTTCTGTTCGTCTGGCCTGCAAACCATCGCATTGGCAGCACAACGCATTATCGCAGGCGAGGGTGACATCTATGCTGCTGGTGGCGTTGAGTCGATTTCATGTGTTCAGAACGAAGCAAACACGCATATGCTTGTTGAACCTTGGTTAAAGCAACACAAGCCAGAGGTTTACTGGCCAATGTTGCAAACCGCAGAGACAGTTGCTAAACGCTATAATATCTCGCGTGAACGTCAAGACGAATACGGCGTACAAAGCCAACTGCGCGCTTCAGCAGCGCAAGCAGCAGGGTTATTCAATGCCGAAATCGTGCCAATGACGACGATCATGGGTGTTGCAGACAAGGCGACGGGCATGTTGGTTAGTCGTGAGGTAACGATCGCTGCGGACGAGGGTATCCGCCCTGACACAACGCTAGAAGCCGTCTCTAAAATTCGTTCCGCTGTGCCTGGTGGTGTGATTTCTGCTGGTAATGCTAGTCAGTTTTCTGATGGTGCATCCGTTGCTGTGGTCATGAATAGTAAGCTGGCAGAGGCGAAAGGCTTGCAACCACTGGGTATTTTCCGTGGTTTTGCTATCGCTGGTTGTGAACCAGACGAGATGGGTATTGGTCCTGTTTATGCGATTCCAAAGTTGCTCAAAAAAGCAGGCTTAAAAGTCGAAGATATCGGTTTGTGGGAACTCAATGAGGCGTTTGCCGTTCAGGTGTTGTATTGTGCAGATACGCTTGGTATCCCAATGGATCGTCTTAATGTGAATGGTGGCGCGATCGCCGTTGGACATCCTTATGGTGTTTCTGGTGCTCGCCTCACGGGACATGCCTTGATTGAAGGCAAACGTCGTGGTGTAAAGTATGTCGTCGTCACAATGTGTATCGGTGGCGGTCAAGGTGCAGCTGGCCTGTTTGAAGTGGTTTAACGTCGACCTGTGTGTTGTTAAAGAGGAGCTTCAGGGTTCGTATGGCTTCTAAGTCAAACGCCTGAGGCTTTTTTATTTCTCACTTTTTCCGGTACAACCATGCAATCAAAAATCCTATCTCGCCGTGATCTTGAATTTTTACTTTATGAGTGGCTTGATGTTGAATCCCTGAATCAGCGCCCCCGTTTTGAGGATCACAATCGTGAGACCTTCAATGCGGCGCTCGATACATGCGAGCAAATTGCCACCGATCTGTTTGCAACCCACAATAAAAAGAGTGACCAGAATGAACCGCATTTTGACGGTGAAGTGGTCCACATGATCCCCGAAGTGAAGCAGGCATTAAAGGCGTTTTGTGATGCTGGGTTGCTTGCCGCTGGTCAGGATTATGATTTTGGCGGCATGCAATTGCCGTGTGTTGTTGAAAAAGCGGGATTTGCCTATTTTAAAGGGGCTAACGTTGGTACTGCCTCCTACCCATTCTTGACGATTGGTAATGCCAATACCTTGCTAAAGTGCGGTACGCCAGAGCAAATTAATTCGTATGTCAAGCCGATGTTGGAGGGGCGTTTTTTCGGCACGATGTGCCTTTCAGAGCCGCAAGCAGGCTCCAGTTTATCTGATATCGTGACCCGTGCAGAACCACAAGCTGACGGTTCTTACCGTCTGACTGGCAACAAAATGTGGATCTCTGCCGGTGAACATGAGTTATCTGAAAATATCGTGCACTTGGTGCTTGCGAAAGTGCCCGATGAGAATGGTCAATTGATCCCTGGTGTTAAAGGTATCTCGCTGTTTATTGTCCCCAAATATCTGCTGAACATGGATGGCTCTTGTGGCGAGCGCAACGACGTGGTGCTCGCTGGACTGAACCACAAAATGGGCTACCGTGGGACGACGAACTGTCTTCTCAATTTTGGTGAAGGCAAGTTTAAACCTCTGGGTAACCCGGGGGCGGTGGGGTATTTAGTTGGCACCTTGCACCGTGGACTGGCAAACATGTTCCACATGATGAACGAAGCACGGATTGGTGTTGGCCTTGGTGCGGTGATGCTGGGTTATACGGGTTACTTGCATGCGCTAGATTATGCACGTAATCGTCCTCAGGGTCGTCCACCTCTCAATAAAGACCCTGCTGAACCCCAAGTGCCGATCATTGAGCATACGGACGTCAAGCGCATGTTGCTGGCACAAAAAGCCTACGTGGAAGGTGGTCTCGCACTCAACTTGTACTGTGCACGTTTGGTCGACGAGGAACGCACAGGGACAACATCCGAAGCCCGTCAGCATGCGGCATTAATTTTAGAGATTCTCACGCCTATTGCTAAATCATGGCCATCCCAATGGTGCCTCGAAGCGAACAACTTGGCGATTCAGGTGCACGGCGGTTACGGGTATACCCGTGAATACAACGTCGAGCAGTTTTATCGTGACAATCGCCTCAATCCTATTCATGAAGGAACACATGGGATTCAAGGGCTTGATTTACTCGGTAGAAAAGTGGTCATGCGTGAGGGTGCTGCACTAGAAGCAATGGGTGAGTTGATGCACAAGACATTGCGCTTAGCCGCCAACCAGCCGCAATTGGTGGAGTACGGCAGAGCGCTTGCACGCGTATTGCAGCGCTTGGCGCAAGTCACAAAGCAATTGCATACATGCGGTGATACGAATAAAACATTGGCGAACGCGTCAGCGTATCTTGAAGTATTTGGACATGCTGTCGTTGCTTGGATTTGGCTTGAACAAGCATTGCTCAGTGTGGACAAGACCCATCATCATGACGCTGACTTCTACGCAGGCAAGCTTCAAGCATGTAAATATTTCTTCCACTGGGAATTGCCGAAAGTACATCCGCAACTCGATCTGCTGGGCAATATCGATACCACCACCTACGACATGCAGGATAACTGGTTTTAGTATGACGTCGGACAGTAACAACGGCAGATGACGTCTGTGATGGCATTTCTGCGTTGTTACTGTCTGAGTTCGAGACTGTAGGTCGGCAAATAAAACAATGAATATCATTGAGATCATCATAGAGATTCATCTCACTCATCTTCTCATTAATGTTCTCATTAATCATCCAATCCGGAGACAATTATGAATGCACGCACTGTTCAAGAACTGTTTAACCTCCAAGGCAAGACTGCACTGGTCACAGGAGGCTCGCGCGGTCTCGGTTTGCAAATGGCCGAAGCCTTGGGTGAGCAAGGAGCGAAAATCGTTCTCTCCTCTCGCAAACAAGCTGATTTGGATGAGGCCGTTGCCCACCTGAAAAGCCGAGGGATTGAAGCGAGTGCCGTTGCCGCTGATTTATCCAAAGAGTCCGCAGTGACACCCTTACTTGATGCAGCATTGGCCCAGTTGGGACACATTGATATCCTCATCAATAATGCCGGTGCTACTTGGGGCGCACCGGCCGAGGACTATCCCGTTGAGGCGTGGGACAAAGTCATGAATTTGAACATCCGTAGTATTTTCTTATTATCCCAAGCCGTCGGTAAGCGAAGTATGATTCCACGTCGCAGTGGACGTATCATCAACATCGCCTCGATTGCTGGGTTGGCAGGAAATGCACCGGGGACGATGCAGACCATTGCCTATAATACTTCCAAGGCAGCGGTAATTAACTTCACGCGCACATTAGCGGGTGAGTGGGGTGTGCACGGCATCACAGTGAATGCTATCGCGCCGGGATTCTTTCCATCTAAAATGACCAAAGGAATTTTAGATCACCTTGGCGAAGAGAAACTCGCGAAAGAGGCACCGTTACAGCGCATCGGTGACGATGAAGATTTAAAAGGTGCTGCGTTGTTATTTGCGTCGGACGCTGGCAAGCATATTACCGGTCAAACCTTGGCCATTGATGGCGGTGTTTCGGCGGTGTAATGATGGAGACCTCTCAATCCCCCGTCATACAGCAACCGTCCCCAACCATTAATCCATTTTTGCATGACTTGGGTGTCGAATTTCTTGAGATGGAAAATGGCACAGCAAAATTGTCTCTTGATCTCGCTGAAAAGCACATGAATAGCTGGCAGATCACGCATGGCGGCGTCATTATGACAATGCTCGATGTCGTGATGGCAATGGCAGGTCGGTCGCTGCATTCCGACCTGAAAGGCGTTGTGACCGTTGAAATGAAAACCAGTTTTTTGCAGCCCGGCGGTGTGGCCGGCGGGCGAATTGAAGCGCGAGGTAAAGCATTTCACCAATCGTCGACGATGTGTTTTTGTGAAGGCGAAGTGTGGAATGGTGATCGCTTAGTCGCTAAGGCCATGGGTACATTTAAATATTTGCGCCGTTTAACCTCGGGAGAAAATATGAAAAAGCTCTATGGCAGTGATTAAACATTGCCTTGATACCTGATCAGTAAAAGCGTGCATTCTAAAAAACAAGGAGACAACATGCGACACGGTATTCAGCAATCTTTGGAGAAGCGTATTCCTCGCCTCCCTCAATCTCTCACTCTCTTACTCGGGCTCATGAGTTTGGCAGGGGCTTGTTATGCGCAGTCTGGCCCCATGGATGCTGCTGCAAGCGACCCGCAAAAGCTAGGATGGATGCAAGGTTTTCCGCCACCACCCGATAAAATCATCCAGTTCGCGAATGGCAGCAATTATCAATTTCCTCGCACCCGTTGGGCCTTTTCCCATGGACGTGAACTCGGGCCTACGGTCAATGTATGGCACGGCAACGGCGTGACTACACCCCTCAGTTTTGCCCCGAAAGAGATTGATCAATTAGTGTTTCAAGATGAATTTGGTAAAGATACGACGTGGGCTGCAATGCTTGCCACAACCTATACCGATAGTGTCTTGGTAATGCACAAAGGGAAGGTCATTTACGAAAAATACTTCGGAATCAGCCGTCCTTATTTGCCGCACATCGCGATGTCGGTCACGAAATCATTTGTTGGCACCTTGGCGGCGATGCTCGCTGCGGACGGGACGCTCGACACGACAGCGCCTGTAACGAAATATGTCCCTGAACTTAAAGCATCAGCCTATGGCGATGCAACGGTGCGTCAGGTGATGGATATGACCATCGGCGTGAAATACTCCGAAGCCTATGCCGATCCCAAAGCAGAAATTTGGGACTATGCGAGGGCAGGTGGTTTGTTGCCTACCGCAGCAGATTATCAAGGGCCGCGTAGTTACTACGATTTTCTGACGAAGTTACAAAAAGAAGGTGAGCATGGCCAAGCCTTTGCGTACAAGACCGTTAATGCGGAAGTGTTGGCGTGGATTGTACGACGGGCTTCGGGTAAATCCCTTGCTGATTTGATGTCCGAGCGGTTATGGCAAAAATTGGGTACCGAAAACGATGCGTATTTTTCTGTTGATCGCATTGGTACTGAACAAGGTGGCGGGGGACTTAACCTGACCCTGCGTGATATGGCTCGGTTTGGCGAAATGATGCGACTTGGGGGACAGTTTAATCATCAGCAGATTGTTCCAGCATCAGTCGTTGATGAAATTCGGGGTGGTGGTGATCCAGCCAAGTTTGCCAAAGCAGGTTTTACCTTGCTCAATGGCTATTCGTACAAAGATATGTGGTGGGTATCGCACAACAGTCATCAGACATTTGAGGCGCGTGGCATTCATGGCCAACGCATTTATATCGATCCCGTCGCAGAAATGGTGATCGTGAAATTTTCATCCCATCCTGTGGCAGCCAATGGTGCGAGCGACGCCGTTACCTACCGCGGGTTCGGCGCCCTCGCTAATTTTTTAATGAAATGAGAAAGTCATCATGAACCATTATCAACGTATTGTTCTCGCATCCCGCCCGCATGGGCAAGTAACACCTGATAACTTTCGTATCGAAACACTACCTGTCCCCGAAATCAACGAGGGCGAGGTATTGATCCGCAATCACTATTTGTCGCTTGATCCTTACATGCGTGGACGCATGGAAGATGCAAAAAGCTATGCGGCACCTCAACCACTCAACGAGACAATGATTGGTGGCACCGTCGGGGAAGTTGTTGCCAGTAAAAACGCGCGTTTTCAGGTGGGCGATAAGGTGATTGGGATGTTAGGTTGGACGGAGATGGGCGTCTCTGACGGTACCTTGCTGCGTAAGCTTGATACGACACATATTCCCTTGTCGGCTTATCTGGGCGCGGTGGGGATGCCAGGGTTGACTGCGTGGTACGGTTTGACACAAATCATGCAGCCAAAGGCTGGTGAAACTGTTGTGGTTTCTGCTGCTAGTGGTGCGGTGGGAAGTGTGGTTGGTCAGTTGGCCAAGCAATTAGGCTGCCGCGTTGTTGGAATCGCTGGCGGTGCAGAAAAGTGTGCGTATGTCGTGAACGAATTGGGCTTTGATGCTTGTGTGGACTATAAAGCAGGGCAACTGGAAGCAGACCTCGCTTCGGCAACACCTCAAGGCATAGATGCGGTCTTTGAAAATGTGGGTGGTGAGGTATTCGACGCTAGTCTTGGACGTATGAACGCCTTTGGCAGAATTGCGCTGTGCGGCATGATCGCTGGTTATAACGGCGAGCAAATTAGCATTAAGAATGCGCGCGTTTTCCTGACAATGCGTCTCACATTGCGTGGATTTATCGTCTCTGAGCATATGGATCTCTGGCCACAAGGATTGCAAGAGTTAGGCACGAAGGTCGCGACAGGACAACTCAAATTCCGCGAGTCAGTCGCCGATGGTATCGGTAACGCACCCCAAGCGTTTATCGGATTATTAAAAGGCCAGAACTTTGGTAAGCAGTTAGTCAAGCTGATCTGAGTGCAACTCAGCACATCAGCAGAGACCAATCATACCGTTATTCATTACATATAAAAATCTTCAGGAGACAACATGAAAGTATTTAAGGACAGAGTTGCCGTGATCACCGGCGCTGCAAGTGGTTTTGGTCGTGAATTTGCGTTAATCGGTGCCCGCCTTGGAATGAAACTCGTCCTCGCTGACGTGCAGCAAGATGCATTGGATGCGACGAAGGCGGAGTTAGAAGGAAAAGGCGCACAAGTGGTGGCGATGATATGCGACGTGCGTCACGCTGACCAAGTGCAGGCCTTGGCGGATGCGGCCATGGCACGATTTGGCGCTGTGCATCTTGTCTTTAATAACGCAGGAGTTGGTTCTGGTGGATTGATTTGGGAAAACACACAAGCGGACTGGGAGTGGGTGTTAGGGGTGAACCTGTGGGGCGTCATCCATGGTACGCGTATCTTCACTAATCTCATGCTCGCTTGTGCCAAAGCTGATCCGGATTATGAAGGGCATATCGTTAATACGGCATCGATGGCAGGTCTTTTAAATGCACCCACGATGGGGGTGTATAACGTATCGAAACATGCGGTCGTGTCGCTGTCCGAATCGCTGTATCAAGACTTGCAATTAGTGGAAGCGCCTATTGGTGCCTCGGTCCTTTGTCCTTATTTCGTTCCAACGGGGATTTCGCAATCGCATCGCAATCGTCCCGCCGATCTCAAAGGCGACGCCCCGACTGCGAGCCAGCGTGCGGCGCAAGCGATGTCAGATAAAGCAGTGACGTCCGGAAAGGTCACGGCGCAAGAAGTAGCGGAAAACACTTTCAAAGCGATTAGCGAGCAACAGTTCTATATTTTCTCGCATCCCGGTGCGCTGAGTAATGTTCAAGAGCGGATGGAAGACATCATGATGATCAGAAACCCGGGTGATCCTTATAAGGCTGCACCACATATCCGCGATATGTTGCGTGCCAAACTTAAAGCCTAAGGTGTGACCGAATCATCTTCATTAATTTTTTGTGTAATTCATTAAGAGGATGCCGCAATGACTGCAAGTATCAAGCCTGGACAGTTTGCCCACCTAGAAAATGGCACACGTCTGCATTACGCTAGCGCTGGGGAGGCGGGGCGACCATTGCTTTTATTTGTTCATGGTTTTCCAGAGTTTTGGTACGAGTGGTCGGCGCAGCTTGCCGAGTTTGGTGGCGATTATTTTGCGGTCGCACCTGATTTGCGCGGATTTAACTTATCGGACATGCCTGCTGATTTAAGTGCGTACAAAGCAAAGCATATCGTTGACGATTTACGTTTGCTGATTGCGCATTTAGGCTATGAGCGGGCAATCATTGTGGCGCATGATTGGGGTGGTGCGATCTGCTGGAACTTGGCCATTACATTGCCATCGCTGGTGGAGAAACTGATCATTATTAACTCGCCGCATCCGTATTTGTTTATGGATTCGTTAAGCAAAGATCCTGCGCAACAGTCTGCTAGTGCCTACATGAATTGGTTACGGAATCCTGGTTCGGAAGAGGCGCTCGCAAAGGATAATTTTGCATTAATGGATGGTTTTTTTAATGGCATGGGTCAAGGGGAGGCAACGTGGTTCGATAAGCCAACCCGTGCTGCCTATCATGCTTGCTGGGAACGGGGGCTAACAGGGGGCGTTAATTATTACCGCGCTTCACCATTGCATCCACCGCTGGAGGGCAAGGAGGGGCCGTCGAAGTTACAGCTCAATCCTAACGATTTTAAAGTCCGCGTTCCTACCCGCATCATTTGGGGTGAGAATGATAAAGCCTTACCCAAAACACTATTAGATGGTATCGGTGATCTTATCAACGATCTCCAGATTGAGCGTATTCCGGAAGGCTCGCATTGGATTATCCACGAGCAACCTGACCGTGTGAATCGCCTGTTACGACAATTCCTAACAGATGCCGAATAAAAAAAGGAACAAGATAAGGGGACACTTGATGATACAAAGTGGCATTCAACCTGGTAGGCGGGAGACGAGTCTGTGGCGGTAGAGGATTTTGCATTTTCACATGCGTTACGTGTTCGGTGGTCGGAAGTCGATATGCAGGCAATCGTATTCAATGGCAATTATTTGAATTATTTTGACGTTGCTTTTACTGAATACTGGCGTGCAACCGGACTGCCTAATGCGCTGATGCAGGCGGCAGAGGGGAAAGAACTATTCGCCCGAAAATCGTCTGTTGAATATCTAGCGCCTGCACGATTTGATGACCTGTTGGATATTGGGGTCCGATGCCATCGAATAGGGCAATCTTCAATGCAATTTGTACTTGAAATATTCCGAAATGGGCAACATTTGATTTCAGGTGAATTGGTTTATGTCTATGCTGATACGCAACTCCCAGGGGGAACGCCCAAAGGAGTTCCAGTGCCGTCCTTGTGGCGTGAGACAATACACCGCTTCGAAAAAATCAAACCGTTAGGAGTCAATTGAGATGGTCACCTTAAAATCAAGCGCGAAGATTGTGTTAGGCGATTGGGCAACGCTGGAAAAAGACGCGCACGCTGTACGGTATGCCGTGTTCGTGCAAGAACAGCAAATTCCCGCCGAACTTGAATGGGATGTCATGGACGCACAATGCCTCCACGCCGTCGCCTATGATAGTGAGAACCGCGCGATCGGAACAGGGCGTCTATTACCAGATGGTCATATCGGACGGATGGCAGTATTGGCAAGTGCCCGTCATTCCGGTGTTGGCGCTGATCTTTTGCGCACTTTGATGGAGCAGGCCAAACTTCGTGGCGACAAGCTGGTTCAGCTCAATGCGCAGCAGTCGGCAGAACCCTTTTATGCACGCGAAGGTTTTGCACGAGATGGCGATATCTTCATGGAAGCGGGTATTGCGCATATTTCGATGGCATACCGCTTTGATTAATAATTACTTTTCTTGATTCTGCCAATCATTGCATAGAGTCCAGCGCCTATCAGGCGTTGGCTCAACGGCACCGCTCTCATCGCAGAGCGACCTCATTTTGTTCTCAATCCGCAGATAGTGTTCGAGCAGTCATCTTGTTCGGTTGATCGTCTTGGATGTGTTGAATCTGTTGTCGCTTTCTGTCCCTGTTTTCGCGACAATCTCCTTCTCATTTCCGGTGTTTATTCTTGTTTTTGCTGCACCCAGGTGATCTGTCGTGCAGGGCATTTTTCCGTATCTCGATCAATATTGGCCCATCTCTAAAACATTACTTAAAAATAAGAATGTTGAAAATTGTTTCTTGGTAGTCTATCTTTATAAAGAAGCAAGCATGATTTATTTTCAATTATCGCTGTATGAATCGCGGCTTCATGACCCATCAAGCTGAATGCACTCAAAAGTTTAAAATTTGCAATTTTGTAAGATAAGCAATAAATTAGTTAATTTGGAAACTAATTGCATTTAATTTAATTAGTTTCTCTCTGTTCAAAGTATGTTGTAGTCGCTTTCCGTCCACACCGCGATGTTCGCCAAGGAGTGGCATGTTCGTCAATTTTTATCCTGGGATGAAAAATGAAAATCGAAAATACAAAAGTGTCGACTCGGCTGATTACCGGATTTGGTGTGGTGTTAGCCTTTCTCCTGTTTATTTTGGTGCAGGGTGTCTTAAACATGCAGCACCTCCATCAGCAGATGCAGCAGATGGTCAAATTCAATGTAGAAGACGCGAGGTTGGCTCGGGTGATGTATCTATCCGTGACAGAGAGAGCGCTGGCGTTTCGCAATATTATTCTTTTGACCGAGCCAAGTGAGCGCCAATTGGAGAGCGAACGTATCGCGGTACAGGAAAAAAAATATAAAGAAGCCGCCGATCAATTAGATGCCTTATTGAAAATCGATCCCGATCCAACGCAAACGCAATTGACACTGATTAAAGAGATCAAAGACACCGCAGCAACCGTGCAGCCCATGGCAGCGAAGGCATTAACGCTTGCGATGAGTAGTGATGCACAGGAAGCATTCCACTTTTTACGGAGTGAATTTCGCCCATTGCAGAAAAAATGGTGGCAGCAGCTAGATGCTTTTATTCAAGATGAAGAGCATCAAAACAGAGTTGCTGTGGCCGATGCGGAAGAAAAATACACCACGGCAAAAACGATCATGATTTCCTGCGGGCTGGCAGCGCTTATTATTGGACTCGTTGGTTCCTGGCTCATTGTCAAGAGCCTGCTGAATCAGTTGGGTGGTGAACCTCGCTATGCGGTCACGATTGCTGAAAAAATTGCTGCTGGCGACCTGAGTATGGACATTCGTTTTGACAAAACGAATGAGCATAGTCTGATGTTTGCAATGAACGCGATGCGGAATGGTTTATCACAATTAGTAGG
Organism: Undibacterium sp. MH2W; assembly: GCF_049340215.1. Lineage (NCBI taxonomy): Bacteria > Pseudomonadati > Pseudomonadota > Betaproteobacteria > Burkholderiales > Oxalobacteraceae > Undibacterium > Undibacterium sp. MH2W. Next base: position 148,110 of record NZ_JBMPPA010000003.1, read on the forward strand.
TACAGTCAGATTAGGGACAGAAACGATCGCGACCGCGTCTAATCAGATCGCGTCTGGCAACATGGATTTATCGTCTCGTTCAGAAAAACAGGTGGGCTCTTTGGAGGAGACAGCCTCATCCATGGAAGAGTTGACCTCCACAGTAAAACAGAATGCAGAAAGCGCCCGCCAAGCCAACCAACTTGCGATGTCTGCCTCAGATATTGCGATACGAGGAGGTAATGTCGTCAATGAAGTAGTACAGACAATGGGGTCGATCAATGATTCGTCACGAAAAATCGTTGATATCATCGGGGTCATCGACGGTATTGCATTTCAGACGAATATCCTTGCATTGAATGCTGCCGTAGAAGCTGCGAGAGCAGGAGAGCAGGGACGCGGATTTGCCGTCGTTGCGTCGGAAGTCCGTAGCCTTGCGCAGCGTTCTGCAGAGGCAGCGAGAGAAATTAAGCGGCTCATTGATGATTCCGTGACGAAGGTAGCGGCAGGGACGAGTTTGGTTGATCAGGCGGGAGCAACGATGGGTGAAATTGTCACTAGTATTCAAAAAGTGACGGGGATTATGAGTGAAATCATGTTGGCGACCCAAGAGCAGACTGCTGGGATTGAGCAAATCAATGAAGCGATTGTGCAAATGGATGATGTGACGCAGCAAAACGCGGCTCTCGTCGAAGAGGCCGCTGCTGCTGCATCGGCATTGCAAGACCAAGCCGACAAATTAAATGGTTTAGTCACTGCTTTTCACCTCGCTAGCGAGCATAGAGACATGGTGGCACCCTCTTTACAACGCTCCCATGAATCAAGCCATGTCAAAGCTAAGGTTGTTCCCATGGTGAGAAAAGCGCCACAAACGCGACCACACGCCAATGGCTTGTCGAATGTGAAACGATTAGGCAAAGAAGCAACAACCAACAGTGACAGCCGAGAAGATTGGACGGCGTTTTAAACCTCGCTTTGAGAGAGTGCTGCGCTTTTTTTATCTTTATCTTTTGTTTTTCAGCGACAAAGTGGTGATAAATCATCTTGTTCACATGAGAAGCTGTTTATTTAATGATGGAAAATGGCATCATGTGGGTGTGCATAGCATCGGTCGTGGGGTTTATCGCCCGCTATTGATCTCCCTGTTAACAAAGGCAATGAGCAGCAATATGATCTTGATTGCGAAGAGAGGCGTGTCATGAATCGTGTTTCCAGTGATCAGCAGAAATATGTCGATGTATTTAATGGCGACGCCGATGGTATCTGCGCGTTACACCAGTTGAGGATGGCATTTCCAAGGGAAGCGATTGAAGTCACAGGGGTGAAACGAGATATTGTGCTCCTTGATCGGGTTCAAGTCGCTCCTGGTGATCATGTCACGGTGTTGGATATTTCCTTAGACGCCAATGTAATTCCTCTTAAACAACATCTCGACGCAGGCGCCACTGTCAGCTATTTTGACCATCACGATGCACGTCATGCCTTTGAACACCCTCGTTTGGAGTTTCATTGGTCTGACTCAAAAGATGTATGTACCAGCCTTTTAGTCAGTCGTTTTTTAGACCACCGGTATGTGATGTGGGCAATTGTGGCGGCCTTCGGTGACAATCTCACCTCAGTTGCTAATAGCATGTGCATGGAGCAAGGGTTGGGATGGAGTGATCGCGCTTCATTGCAAGAGTTGGGTAAGTTAATGAACTACAACGCCTACGGCGAGCAACTATCGGATTTGCATTTACATCCAGCTGAGTTATACCGGGAAGTGCATCGCTTTGTGAATCCCTTTGATTTTATTCGGAGTTCGCCGCATTTTCTTGCGTTGCAGTTTGCCTACACAGAAGAGCTCAGTTACCTCAACGATTTGCATCCGATGGAGACCCGTGAACGCAGCATGGTGTACATGTTGCCGGAGGCGTCATGGTCAAGACGTATTTCAGGCTTATTGGCGAATAAGTTGTACGAAGAAAAAAGAGATTTTTCATTCGCTGTCCTGACACCGAAAACGACTGGAGGCTACGTGGTCAGTATTCGATCATCGTTGCCTGAGTCAAAGCCAGCAAGTCGGTTTTGTGCGCAGTTCCCGACGGGAGGTGGACGCCATATGGCTGCTGGTATTAATCATCTGGGGGCTGATAAGGTGAGTGGTTTCGTACAGCGTTTTTTTGATTACTTCGAGTCCTCATAGTCCACTTCGATCCGCAGATAGGCCTTATACGATCGCCACCAATACGCCTGCTGTCAACACGAGTGCGCCAGCAATCCGCTCTGTAATGAGGGCGTATTTTTCTTGTGTTGCGAGATGACTTGCTTTACTTGCGAGCATGCCGTAACCCAGCAAAATAAAAAATTCTGGAATGATCGAACATCCAGCTAAGATCAGCATTTGTATGCCAATGGGCTGAGACGGGTCAATAAATTGCGGCAGAATGGCCACAAACGTCAACATGCTTTTGGGGTTGGTGAGCTGAAGCATCACCGCTCTGGAAAAGATCTTTTTTCCACTCTCAGGTTGATCGTCGAGTCGAGACAGTGTGATCGGCGATGGTTTGCCAAAGATCGCCGAAAGACCCAGATAGACCAAATAAGCAGCCCCCAGATATTTGATCCCCATGTAGATCATGGGTGACGCTAATAATGCACCACCCAAACCCGTTGCTGACAAGGCAAAGAAAATAGCATTGCCGGACAAAATACCTAAGGTCACAAACAAAGACGTTTTCCAGCCCCGCGCAATGCCGTAGGCAACCACCATCATGACTGCCGGGCCAGGCGATAACGACATCGCCGCCTCTGTTGCTGTAAAAAGTGCCCAACTTTCCAATGTCATCGTCATGGATTTATGCTTTCACAAAGGAAATCAACGTGTCCAATACCGCATCTGGTTGCTCCGACATCAATGAGTGACCGCAGTTGTCAATATGCACGATCGTGCCGTGCGAGATGGTCTTGGTGAGCGTCGTGGTTGCTTTAGGCGGTGTCATCATATCTTTCTTACCAATGACAAATAACGTGGGGCATTGATGAGTCTGCACCATCTGCGCTGCCACTTCGCCATTTGCATACGCGTTACAGGCAAAGAAGTCGGTATAAAAGAGCTGATCTGGATTGATTTTGGAGAGGCGTTGCATTAAACGTTTGCTTCCACCAAGCACTGAAAATCCCGGTCCCGGAAACGCGGGTTTATGTGAGATCGAGGTATGAGACCAAATATTTACCATGTCAATCGCGGTGTGCTCTTCATCTCGTGCGGTGTTGAGAAGCATATCCGACACTTTCATGGGGTATGCAGTGCCGATGAGACATAACTTGTTGACCCGTTGCGGTGCTTGGGCATAAGTTTCGAGCGCAATTAATGAGCCCATGCTGTGCCCGATCAGTGTTGCTTGCGCAATGTTTGCCGCATCTAACAAGGCGAGAAGCCAAGTTGCCATCGCCTCTACAGAGCGAAGTGCAGGTCCCTGACTGCGACCATGTCCCGGTAAGTCAACGGCAAGGACGTTATAGCCGTGATGGGCAAAGTAGCGACTCTGCAATCCCCATACTGAGTGATCATTTTGTGCCCCATGAATAAACACAAGCGTGGGCAATGTCGATGTCAGCGCCTTGCCACCTGTGTAGCAGTACACCGCTTGTTGATGAACGTTGATGAGCATCTCAAGCTCCTTTCTGCGCGGCTTTTAAACCGCGGCTCAGGTCTTCTATGAGGTCATCCACATTCTCTAGACCAACGGATAAGCGCATGGTGCCCTCGGTAATGCCGGAGGCGCTAAGTTGTTCCGCAGGAACGCGGAAGTGCGTCGTGGAGGCAGGGTGGATGACCAGTGATTTCGCATCGCCGACGTTGGCGAGGTGGGAGAAGACAGTCAATGATTCGACAAACCGCCGACCTGCTGCCCGATCTCCCTTGAGGTTAAATGAGAAAACCGCACCACAGCCTTTTGGTAACAGCGTTTTGGCCAATGCGTAATCTGGATGACTTGGTAGCTCAGGATAGGATACCGAGGCAACGGCAGGGTGAGCAACTAAAAACTCGACGATTTTTCGTGTATTAGCAACGTGTCTTTCCATACGCAATCCCAGCGTTTCTACACCTTGCAGAATCGCAAAAGCGTTATGGGGGCTCATACAGGCACCAAAGTCACGCAATCCCTCGCGGCGAGCACGTAACGAGAAAGCGCCCACGGTGGATTCTTCACTAAATACCATGCCGTGGAAACCTTCATACGGCTCGCACAGTTCACCGAATCGACCTGTTTTTTCGTAGGCTTCTTGCCAGTCAAATGTACCACCGTCCACCAACAATCCGCCAATGGCCGTTCCGTGTCCACACAGGAACTTGGTGGCTGAATGGAAGACGAGATCGGCCCCAAGATCGAAAGGACGAATTAAATAGGGCGTGGTAAAGGTCGAGTCGACCATTAACGGCAGATAATTGTCATGTGCGATCGCAGCAACCTCTGGAATATTCAAAACGTCCAAGCCAGGATTGCCGAGCGTCTCTGCAAACAATACTTTGGTTTCAGGACGTATTGCACTGCGCCATGCCGAGAGATCGCGTGGATCGACGAAGGTAGTTTCGATGCCGAACCGTTTCATCGTGTAGGCGAGGAGGTTTTGTGAGCCGCCATACAAAGCGCGTGAAGCGACAATATGGGAACCTGCACCGGCAATCGTTGCAAGTCCTAGATGTAACGCCGCTTGTCCACTTGCCACGGCAATGCCAGCGATACCACCCTCTAATGCTGCAATGCGTTCTTCTAAAACGGCATTGGTAGGGTTGGAAATTCGTGAATAGACGTGGCCGGCGCGTTCCATATTGAACAACGATGCAGCGTGATCTGAATCTTTGAAAACGTAAGAAGATGTGAGGTAAATCGGTGTCGCTCTGGCACCTGTTGCTGGGTCGGGTGCTGCACCTGCGTGCAAAGAGAGTGTGTCAAAGCCAGGGTAATGTGGACCGCTCATAAACGGGTGTCTCCATAGAATAATGCTGCAATGCTACCACTAACGTTGCAAAATGAAATTGCGTTTTCAGTCGTAAAAAGTGTGAACATGCTGGATTTTTTGCATCGCTTACGATACATTGGAATACAGTTTTGTAAAACATAGATAACAGGAGGGGCAGGCCATGAAAGTTTCAGAAATACTCCAGGTAAAGGGCAATATCCTTTTTACTATTACGCCTGATACACCGATTGCTGATGCAGTGAGTGTGATGGAAGAAAAAGATATTGGCTCACTGGTTGTGATGGAATATGGTGACCTGGCAGGGATTTTGACTTTCCGCGAAGTCATCCGCGCGATCCATACAAACAAGGGGGCGTTGGGTAACGGCACGGTGCGGAAATACATGGATGATCATCCGATCACTGTCACACCTGAAACCGAGGTAAATGAAGTACGTCGTATGATGCTGGAAAAACATTCTCGCTATCTGCCCGTCATGGATGCAAAAACTTTGCTTGGCGTCATTTCTTTTTATGACGTTGCGAAAGCGGTATTGGAGGCGCAGAGCTTTGAAAACAAAATGCTGAAAGCCTATATCCGCGATTGGCCTGCAGAACAAAATGAAGAATAAGCAAAGAAGAATGACTTAATTTAAGATGACGCCCGCACAGAAAATATTGCGGGCGTTTTTATTTTTTAAAAAGGAAAAAACATGCATATCGCCGTCGTTGGGGCAGGTTTATCAGGATTGACAGTGGCACGCCAGTTACAAGCGCAAGGCCATCATGTGACGGTGTTTGAAAAGAGCGCAGGGGTCAGTGGTCGTATGAGTACACGCCAGACAGAACTCGGTGGATTTGATCATGGCGCTCAATATTTTACGGCGAGTTCTGATCGCTTCAAAAAAGAGGTGAGTGATTGGAAGAAACTCGGCTGGGTTGCGCCATGGAATGAAAAATTAGTCAGCCTTGATCACGGACAGTTCAAGTCCGCGGGTAAAAGCGGAACGCGTTACGTCGCCATCCCCGGGATGAATGCACTGGGTAAGCAATTAGCGCATGGTTTGGATGTCAGAAAAACGCAGCAAGTCGTCGCCTTAGAGGCATACGGTGAGCAATGGTTGCTGAAAGTAAAATCAGAGACGGTCGCGATCGATGCATCTGCAGGACCGTTTGATGCAGTGTTATTGGCAATTCCAGCCGATCAGGCCGCGCCGTTACTTTGTGCGCTTCCTGCTTTTGCAGAACAAGCGAAGAATGCCAAGATGTTGCCTTGCTGGACGCTGATGCTTGGTTTTCAGACGTCTCTGGAGCTGCCTTACGGCGGCGCGTGGGTGAATCAATCTCGTTTGTCCTGGATTGCCAAAGATAATTCCAAGCCCGAACGCAGGTCAGGAGAGCGTTGGGTGGCGCAGGCAAGTCCAGCATGGAGTATTGAGCATCTGGAAGAAGATCCCGAGCGCGCAAAAGAGAAATTATTGAAAGCGTTTCATGAGGCGACAGGATCATGGATTCAACCGATTCATGCGGTCGTCCATCGTTGGCGCTTTGCGCAGTCGGAGCATCCGCTGCCAGTGGATTGTTTGTGGGATAAAAATCAAAAAGTGGGCGTCTGCGGCGATTGGTTCGCCGCAGGTGTCGAGGGTGGAGGGCGGATTGAAAATGCCTTTTTAAGTGCGTTAGCCTTAGCTAAGACAATCGGCTAAACATTATTGGAGTATCTTGGCAAGTCCGCGAGCGGGCTTGCCAGCATCATACATGGTCCAACTTTTTCTTAAATGCGAAGGTACATGCCATATGGCACTGGTACCGGCTCTGAATAATGCTGTTTCCCCTTCTTTTAACGTGAACTCGTTACCTTGATACTCTAAAGTAACGCTTCCCTCAAGGATGTAGACAGCCTCATCGACGAAGTAATGCCATTCAAACGTCGAGGCATCACATTCAAAAATGCCTGAACTGGTCTTTCCGTCAGCCGATTTGAAAAATTCATTTGCCCGAAAGTTGGGTGTGCCCGATTTGATCCACGTCGGATCAACGCTCAATGGTTTTAAATGTAACTGTGTCGCTTCCGTGCTTGGGGCCGGTGTTTGATACGTGTGGCATATCGCCTCATAGGCCTTGAACAAGAAAATGCTCGCGATGCCACCAAGGATTGCTGCTTTTATTGTTCTTTTCATTCTCAATGTAACGGAGTGTAATCAAACGTGACATAATAAATAAAAAATAGTTTTTTTGCTATAGGTTAATTTATCGCTCGCCCGTTTGTAGCTTCCATAAGCTGGCATATCCTTGATTGCGACTCACAAGCTCATCATGGGTACCCGCTTCAATAATTCTGCCGGCATCCAGAAGATAGATACAATCTGCCTGACGAACAGTTGACAGGCGATGGGCGATGACAATGGTTGTCCGGTGGCGACTCACAATATCGAGACTGCGCTGAATTGCCGCTTCCGTTTCGTTGTCAACGGCACTGGTTGCCTCGTCTAAGATCAAAATAGGGGGATTTTTGAGGATTGCCCGGGCTAATGCGAGGCGCTGGCGTTGCCCGCCAGATAATTTTTGTCCTCGTTCGCCGATACGTGTTGCAAATCCCAGTGGTAGTTGCTGAATGAATTCAGTCGCTTCAGCGGCCTCTGCTGCGGCGGCGATGGCTTCCTCACTGACATTGTCCATGCCATAGGCGATGTTGTCGGCGATGGTACCGTCGGTCAGAAAACTATCTTGCGCTACATAGCCAATCAAACGACGTAGGTCTTGTAAGTGAAGATCGTCAATTGACGTACCATCGAGCAAAATTTGACCTTGCTGGGGGTGATAAAAGCGCAAGAGTAATTTAATTAATGTTGATTTCCCAGACCCAGTTGATCCCACGAACGCCACCGTTTTTCCGGCAGGAATGAGTAGATCAATGCCGTGTAACGTGGTTTGCGTACCATAGCCAAAGTGCACATTGCTAAATTCAATTTTTCCTTGCACCTGCGCTGGCGATACATGCTGACCCTCATAGTTAATGGTGATCTTTGTATCGAGTAGGTTCATGGCGCGGTCAATGGCTGACATGGATCGCTGATACATATCCGTCACTTCCGCTAAACCCGTCATCGGCCATAACAGGCGCTGTGTTAAATAAACCAAGACTGAGTAAGCACCGATCGCCAATTGTCCATGCAAGGTCAGCCAGCCCCCGTAAACCAGTGTTGCGGTAAATCCCGCCAGAATGGCCATGCGAATGATGGGCGTAATCGCGGAACTAATGGCAATGGCCTTCGCATTGGCTTCGCGGTACTGGTTGCTCGCTTCGGCAATGTGATTTTTCTCGATATGTTCAGTCGCAAATGCTTTGATTGTCGCCAGCCCAAGTAAGTTATTGTTGAGACGTGCACTGACATTGCCAGCCGCTTCTCGCACTTCTGCGTAGCGGGGCGCAAGGCGTCGTTGAAACCAAAAAGCGCCAAATAAAATCAATGGAACGGGGAGCAATGAGATGATTGCAAGCGCTGGTTGTAGTGCGAAAAAGACGGCACTCACCATGATTGAGGAGCAGATCACCTGAATAATTTGATTTGCTCCGCCATTCAGAAAACGTTCCATTTGATTGATATCCTCGTTGAGGATAGACATCAGGTTTCCTGTGCGCTGATTTTCAAAATACGCCATATCTAACTTCTGCACATGGTCGTAGGTGTCGAGCCTTAAATCGTGCTGTAGGTTCTGCGCTAGTTTGCGCCATTTTAGTTCTAGCAAATATTCAAACCACGACTCGCCGCCCCAGATGAGAGTATTGACGAGACCCAGTACCAGCAACTGATGCCATGTATCAGTGATCCCCAATCCACCCAGCACTTGCCTTGCGAGGAAACTCTTATCGCCATTGACGACAATATCGACGGCGACGCCAATCAAGACCTCAGGCAGAATATCGAAAAATTTATTGAGAACGGAGTACAAGGCCGCTAAGCGAAAATCTGTGCGGTATTGTTGAGCGTAGTGCAGGAGCTTCTTAAGCGGATGCGTGGTTGTCATAGTGATTGCAAGAGAAAGCGTTGGTCGTCATCGTCGATGCGCGTTGAAGCGCAGATTCTACCTTGGCTCCTGTTTGCGTGCAGGAAATAGATAGTCGCTGAGAGGTAACCGCTGCGCTATGACCGCTTTAATATCCCCCGACATAAAAAAACACCCGCTTATCAGAAGATAATGCGGGTGTTTTGTGAGTAGTGATGCGTTTAACGATCGATCACTACAGTGTCAACGCTTGTCGTAGACAATTAGTCTTCGCGACGTAAATGCGGGAACAAAATAACGTCGCGGATGTTTGGAGAGTCGGTGATCAACATCATCAGACGGTCGATGCCGATACCGCAACCACCGGTCGGCGGCAAGCCGTATTCGAGAGCGCGGATATAGTCGGCATCGAAGAACATCGCTTCATCATCGCCAGCTTCTTTCGCAGCCACTTGTGCTTGGAAACGTGCTGCTTGGTCTTCTGCATCGTTCAATTCGGAGAAGCCGTTCGCAATTTCGCGACCAGTCATGAACAACTCAAAACGCTCGGTGATGCCAGGGACTGTGTCTGAGGCGCGCGCCAATGGAGACACTTCTACTGGATAGTCGATGATATAAGTTGGGTTCCACAACTGCGCTTCTGCTGTTTCTTCAAACAGTGCTAATTGCAATGCGCCCAAACCTGCTGTAGCGAACGGTTTTACGCCGAATTTCAACAATTCTGTTTTGATGAATTCCGCATCGTGTAATTGTTCGTTTGTATATTGCGGTGCATATTTATTGATCGCACCAACAATGGTCAAGCGCTCAAATGGTTTTGATAAATCGAGTTCTTTACCTTGATAGGTCAATACGGCTGTGCCATGTGCATCTTCGGCAGCTTTGCGGATGACCTGTTCTGTAAAGTCCATCAGCCATTTGTAATCGACGTAGGCCGCATAGAATTCCATCATTGTAAATTCTGGATTGTGGCGCGGAGAGACACCCTCATTACGGAAGTTACGGTTGACTTCAAATACGCGGTTAAAACCACCAACAACTAAACGCTTCAGATACAGCTCTGGGGCGATACGCAAGTACATTTCCATGTCGAGCGCGTTGTGATGCGTGATGAAAGGCTTTGCCGCAGCACCACCTGGAATAACGTGCAGCATCGGTGTTTCAACTTCCATGAATTCATGGCTCGCCATGAAATTACGGATCGAGCTCATCGCTGCGGTACGTGCCTTGAATGTGCGACGAGTATCTTCGCTCATGATCAAATCGACGTAACGCTGACGATATTTAGTTTCTTGGTTGGCTAAGCCGTGGAACTTATCTGGCAGTGGACGCAAGGACTTCGTCAGCAACCGCAGTGTGGTGACTTTGATCGTCAGTTCATCTGTTTTGGTTTTAAATAAGACGCCTTCGATGCCGAGAATATCGCCCAGATCGTAATGACGGAACGCTTCCATTTCTGCTTCGCCAGTCTTATCGGTGGTGATGTAGAGTTGAATACGACCATCTGCACGGATACCCGATGCATCTTGCAATGTGGCGAACGCTGCCTTTTTGCCTGCTTCACGTTTGAGCATCATACGGCCGCCAACACTCACTTCTACATTGAGCGCTTCGAGTTCTTCGCGACCAATGCCGCTATACTGTGCTTGCAAGTCCGCTGCCTTGTGTGTTGGGCGGAAATCGTTAGGGAATGCGATGCCCTTGGCGCGAATCGCATCGAGTTTTGCGCGGCGTTCAGCGATGATCGAGTTTTCATCAACTGGTAGTTCGCTTGCAGCATTGTGGTTATTCATATCTGACATAAGATTTCTCTCACTGTTGCGGGTACGTGACCCGTTTGTTTTTAGTTCAGTGCGGCGTATAAAAATAAAAGCAGTATCGATCGACGCAACACGTTTTATACGTTGATGACTTAGACGCCTTGTTTGAGTGATGCAGCAATAAACTCGTCAATGTCGCCATCTAATACCGCTTTTGTGTTGCCGGTTTCAAAGCCTGTACGCAAATCTTTAATGCGTGATTGGTCGAGAACATACGACCGAATTTGATGGCCCCAACCGACATCAGTTTTAGAGTCTTCAAGGTTTTGCTTTTCACTCATGCGCTTACGCAATTCGAGTTCGAATAATTTCGCCTTCAACATTTCCCATGCTTCAGCACGGTTACGGTGTTGGCTACGATCATTCTGACATTGGACAACGATACCCGACGGACCGTGTGTCAAGCGTACCGCAGAATCCGTTTTATTGATGTGCTGACCACCCGCACCAGAGGCGCGATAGGTATCCGTCCGCACGTCAGCCGGATTAATATCAATTTCAAACGACTCATCCACTTCTGGGTAAACGAACAAGCTGGAGAATGAGGTGTGGCGACCATTGTTCGAATCAAATGGCGATTTACGAACTAAGCGATGGACACCTGTTTCTGTCCGTAAAAAGCCATAAGCGTATTCGCCTTCGACTTTGAGGGTTGCCGTTTTGATGCCCGCGACGTCACCGTCTGACTGCTCAAGAATTTCAACCTTGAACCCTTTGCGTTCGCAATAACGTAAGTATTGGCGCAACAGCATCGATGCCCAGTCTTGTGCTTCCGTTCCGCCCGCACCTGCCTGAATATCGATAAAGCAGTTATTGGGATCCATCGGGTTGTTAAACATACGACGGAATTCCATGCCTTCGACTAAACCGCGCAATTCTTGCGTATCTAATTCGATCGCTTCGAGCGTGTCATCATCGGATTCTTCGCGCGCCATCTCGAATAAGTCGGTGGCGTCACGCAGACCTGCATTCGCTTTGTTCAGTGTGTCAACAATCGCTTCGAGGGATTTTTTTTCTTTGCCCAGATCCTGCGCGCGCTTAGGGTCGTCCCAGACTTTGGGGTCTTCTAATTCGGCGTTAACTTGTTCGAGTTTCTCTGACTTGATATCGAAGTCAAAGATACCTCCGAAGTTCAGCTTCACGGACCGTGAGGTCGGCAAGCAGGGAGGAAAGACTATTGAGGCGTTCGGCTTCCATAATGTCGCTTTTCTAATGCAATAAAACCTTGCATTATAACCGCAGCCGCCCCTCTATAGTTGCCCGGCTGCCGTTAGTTTCGTCAATATGTTCTACGGTGATGGTGAAAAACAGGCAACTTTTCGGCTACCAGACAGAATTTAAGATCGTCGGTTTCGCGTTACGGTGGCTTTCTAGCCATGTTGCTAAATGATTTTTAAAGCAGGTGGGGCAGATGTGGTATTGCGTAATCTTGGCGGAACCACCACTTGGTAGAGATTCTTCTTCTTCGAGAGTGATCGTTGTGTTGACCTTTTCGTGCTCTTTGCTACTCCAGTTTTCGTCCCAGAGTGACTCGGCACCGCACACATCACAGGTGAGTTTATCGAACACTTCTTCGGTATGTTCGAGAATTAAAACGGTTTTCATGTGTTTCATAGTTCCTCCAAGGATTGCTACGTCGTAAGAATGTTCACCGCATGATTTATTCTACCTCAGGACGTCTTCTGATCGGAGGCTGATCATAAAAAAAGCCGTGCTTCGTGCACGGCTCTTTGTACTCGCCTTGATGTGAGGATGCATTAGGACAGGCGCACCCTCTCGCTAGGGGATGGTTTATCGACGACCTGTTTTCACGGAGGTTGATTTTGCTTTCGGCGAATTGTATGCCAGTCCTGAGCGGGTAGCTGCAGCAGCGGGTTTTGCAGTAGGCTTTGCGGCTGACGGTGTTGCGGTACGTGTCGCTGGTTTTTTTCCGTAAGTGTTAATCTTCGGTGCCGCAACGCGCTTACCATTGGCTACGCCACTTTCCTCAATGGTAATGGGGATAAATGGTTGACGAGCTGGAATCAAGTGACGAGGTCCACTGCCAATCAAATCTCGACGCCCCATCCTTACCAATGCTTCATGGATGATTTCCCAGTTTTCTGGTGCGTGATAGCGGAGCAGCGCTTTGTGCAATTTACGGATTTTGCCTGAGCGTGCGGTTTCGACAACTTCAGAATCCGCCGTCACTTTCTTGAGCGGATTTTTTCGGGTGTGATACATCGTGGTCGCCAACGCCATTGGTGTCGGCATAAACGTTTGCACCTGATCTAGTTTGAAATCGTTTTTCTTGAGCCAAATCGCCAGATTGACCATGTCCTCGTCCGTTGACCCCGGATGAGCGGCGATGAAATACGGGATGAGATATTGCTCTTTATTGGCTTCTTTGGAGTATTTTTCAAACATTTGTTTGAATTCATCGTAACTGCCAATGCCCGGCTTCATCATTTTTGACAGGGTATCGGTTTCCGTATGCTCGGGTGCAATTTTGAGCAAGCCACCAACGTGATGGGTAACGAGTTCTTTCACGTATTCTGGGGATCTTACCGCGAGGTCATAGCGCAAACCGGAGCTGATCAAGATTTTCTTCACGCCAGGAATCGCTCGCGCCTTGCGGTAAATAGAGATCAATTTGCTGTGATCTGTGCCTAAATTGGAACAAATGGAAGGATATACGCACGACAAGCGGCGGCAGGATTCTTCAATTTTCTTATCTTTGCAAGCAAGACGGTACATGTTGGCAGTGGGACCGCCAAGATCGGAAATCGTGCCCGTAAAGCCTTTCACTTTGTCGCGGATTTCTTCAATTTCACGCAAAATCGATGGCTCTGAACGGCTCTGGATAATCCGGCCTTCGTGTTCAGTGATGGAGCAGAACGTACAGCCTCCGAAGCATCCTCGCATAATATTGATCGAGAAACGAATCATTTCCCATGCAGGGATACGGGCTTTGCCATAGGACGGATGCGGAGCGCGTGCGTATGCACGGTCATAGACACCATCCATTTCATCCATTGCTAACGGCAGCGGGGGTGGATTGAGCCAAACATCGCGGTCGCCATGACCTTGCACTAATGCTTTTGCATTGCCGGGGTTGGCTTCCAAATGAAATACGCGGGAGGCGTGTGCATACATGACCGGATCGTCCTTCACTTCATCAAAAGAGGGGAGACGAATGACCGATTTGTGCTGCTTGTTCTTGAGCATGAGCTGACGCTCTTCGCGACTCATGATACGAATCGCTTGCTGCTTAACGACGTCAGCTGCGGGCGCCATGGTTGTTTCCGGTGGCGTATTGCCTGTTGCCGTTGCAGCGGAACTGTCGCCCGTGGCGCACTTTGCATCCTTTTCCGGCGTCATCGCGTAGGGATCGGTGTGCGCTTCGATTTTACCTGGCGTATCAATCTTGACCGAGTTGATGACTGTCCATTCGTCCTCAGGTAACCAGCCTTGTGGCACCATAAAGGCAGTGCCACGTAAATTGCGAATATCTTTGATGTTCTCACCTTGTGCTAATCGGTGGGTGAGATCGATCAACGCGCGTTCTGCATTACCAAACAACAAAATATCTGCTTTGGAATCCGGCAGAACAGACCGACGGACTTTATCCGACCAGTAATCGTAGTGCGCAATACGGCGCAGGCTCGCTTCGATACTGCCGATAACGACATTCGCGTCCGGAAATGCTTCGCGGGCTCTTTGGGCGTAGACGACCAATGCACGGTCAGGACGCTTTGTGCGATCGCCGTCTGGCGTGTAGGCATCTTCAGAACGGATTTTGCGGTCTGCGGTGTAGCGATTGACCATCGAGTCCATGTTACCCGCCGTCACCCCGAAATATAAGTTGGGCTTACCAAGTACCCGAAACGCGTCTGCTGAGTGCCAGTCTGGCTGACTGATAATACCAACGCGGAAACCATGGTGTTCTAACAGACGACCAATGAGCGCCATCCCGAAGCTCGGATGATCGATGTAGGCATCGCCGGTGACTAAAATGACGTCGCAACTGTCCCAGCCCAGCTTGTCCATTTCGGCACGAGACATAGGAAGAAAAGGGGCAGTATGAGCACCACCGACATCCTCACGGAAGCGGGGGAAAGAGAAAAGATTTTTAGGCAAAGGATTCATGCTCGCAATTTTACCGGAAAGCAGTTGCCTCTGCTTGGAGGAGTCTGAAATTATGCTGAATAATCAAAAGCTTGCATAAAAATCGTGCGATCGCGGCACCCAAAAACCGTCGTCATTTGACCTCAAGCTGCGGTATCCGTCATTTTGATGTCAACATTGCTACGCATCAATGCATCGACTTCCGTATTTTTGTGTCGAGGCACCCATTTGAGCGTGAGCCCTGGCAGGGCTGCCATGAGCGATCGTGCTTGCAGTCTGTAATGGGTAAGTCGTGCAGAGGCTTTATGGTCCGGACCGAGTACATCATTGATGACAACCTGACTATCGCCACGTAATAGAACCTTGGTGCGATCAACGTCAGGCACTTTATCCGTGATTAATTGAAGTGCAGCGAGGAGTGCTTGGTATTCTGCGTCACTGCTATCGCCATAGCCGATGGATGTGGTGTGTCGGTAAAGCGCGTTATTTTTTCCTTTGAGTATGCAGGCGAGGTTGCATTGGCCCGGATTGGGTTTCGCGGAGCCGTCGAACCAAGCAAGCCAATCTGCATCGGAAAAAGGATCTTTGTTTTTACTGGATGGTGGCATGGAATACGGAATTCAATTGAGCTGTAGGTGAACGTTTATAAAAGTTGTATGATTAATATGATCAATATGATTAATATGACGATAGATGGTTGATCATGTGATTATGGCTGATAAGGGATGATTCAGGCTGATGATCGCTCAGAGTCCTTCATTGTCAGCCTTTCATCGTTGTGATATGTGGCGTTTTACTCGTGAGAAAAATAATGTTTGATCAGATCAGGGATAAATTTCGGCAGTTTCAATTCAATATCTATGACAATGTGATTCGGCTGTCTTATCAGCGGGCTCGATTGGAAAAGAAAAAAGTAGCGATTGATTTTGGGGAAATCGCTATGCTCACTCGTTCAGGCGCAGGCGTGTCCGCACCCACCGAGCCAGTCATGCTATTACTGCACGGCTTTGGATCAGAGAAAGATACATGGCTTCGTTTTGTTGAATTGCTCCATCTTCCTTTGCCTTTGGTGATACCGGATTTGCCGGGTCATGGGGAAAGTACTTGGGACAGTGAGCAAGATTACTCGATTCATAGTCAAGCGTATCGGGTGCATCAGATGTTAGTCAACCTCGGCATTACGGCTGTTCACATTGTTGGGCACTCGATGGGCGGCGCAATCGCTTTGCGACTCGCGCATCTTTACCCAGAGATGGTTCGCTCTCTCGTTCTCATTAGTGCTGCTGGCGCAGAGATTAAGCCAGGGCGGGTTGGAAATGTGATTGATTCCCGGGATTTAAATCCGCTGGTCGATGTACAAAACAAAGCGGATTTTCAGCGTTTGCTTGATGTCTGTATGCACAAACATCCCTATCTGCCCCGTATTGCATTTAACGTACTGGCAGAAAAGAAGATCGCTCGATTTGAGATGGATAAACGCATCTTCAGCGATATGGTGACGGATCTAGATCAAAGCGCCTATCTGGCGCAACTTCAATTGCCTGTTCTCATTATCTGGGGCGACAAAGATCTGGTGCTGGATGTGGCGGATGCCCAATTTCTTCACGAAAGAATCAATGGCAGTGAGAAAATCATATTGAATGGTATCGGTCATGTGCCCATGCTTGAGGAACCGCAGCACACTTGTCGATCTGTCCGTGATTTCTTTCAACGTTACAAAATTGGATGAAAATGTAAAAAGTAGGCAAAATGATATTTCATTTATGTTGGTCGCCAGCCACAATAGAAGATCGTCGGCAAAAGTTGCTGAGTCAATAAGGAGTGCGTCATGTCAATTTCTTCGTTGGGTGCTGGGAGCTATCAATCTGTGAGTACGTTGGGTTCGTCGACAACGAAGACCGTGGCGTCGTCAGACTCAACATCAGAGGTTGGCGCTACGTCGTCGAGCGCAGCTGCGGCAGTCACATCGACGTCCGCCACAAGCAATACCAGCGCATTAAACGCGGCCATTACACAAGCGTTATCGCAGATAAATCCCAACATCGACTTAACGAGTTTACTCTCTACCAGCGGACAACAGTCCTCTTCTGCCTTTACGCAGCAACTGCTCAACGCACTGCCTGGCTTGAACGCTAAAAGTTCAACGACCTCGGATCTGTTCTCAATGCTTGACGGCTCGTCGAGTAGCTCAGATTCCTCTAGTAGTGGAAATATTTCGCAACTTTTATCATCCGCATTGGGGCAGTCGTCGAAGGGATCGTCAGGTTCATCCACGCCGACGCCCGTGACATTGGATAAATCGAGCGCTACCTTTAATCTCCAACACAGCATCCAGCAATTAATTACGACGCTAGGGAGTAATTCGAGCAGTCTTAGCACTATGTTTGGCGATACATCGAGTACCTCAGATTCGTTGACTGGCTCGCTACAATCCTCCTTTAATACCTTGGTGAGCAACAGTGGAGGCAATCCTTCGCAAGCAAGTCTTCAGTCATTCTTGAAGCTCGTTGCCGCCAATATTGAAGGTAGTAATTCGATTGGTAGTCTTTTTAGCGCGAGCGCTTAATTTTAACGATCATCGATGCCATCTCTATTGATTGCGCTACACTGATGGCGCACATCACTAACAGCCTGCAAATCCACGGTTTGCAGGCTTTTTTGCTTTTTGCTTTCGCATTGTTGAATGAAGAAGACGGGCGACACAGACGTCGGCGAAATATTGTTTATTTTACCGATGACGTTCAATGACATTTGGATCACAATACGTAGGCGAAATAACAACGACAGGAGCGAAACAGAATGAATGCATGGATGATCTGGGCTGCATTGGCAGGGATTGTTGTCATATTGGAGCTGTTTTCCGGCACCTTTTACCTATTAATGATTTCGATCGGAATGGTGGCGGGCGCATTGGTCGCTGCCATAGGTGGCGCGAGTGCTTTGCAGTTGGTGATTGCCGGCGCTGTCGGTTGTCTCGCTACCGTTTTGTTACATCGTAGTAAATATGGTTGGAAAGGGAACGCCCACGCTGGACGAGATCCTAACGTCAATATGGATATTGGTCAGTTGATTGAAGTTGGTCAGTGGAATGCGGATGGTCATGGACGATTTTCGGCTCGTGTTAGTTATCGGGGAGCAATGTGGGATGTTGAACTCCATCACGGAGTAGGCGAGCCGGGACGTTACCTTATTCAGGAAGTGCAAGGCAGTAAGTTCATCGTTAAGCCATCAACTGTGTAGGGTTGGTGAGTGTCAACAGTGACCTCAGGATGTGTTCTTAACTATTTGAAGGTGAAAATATGGAAAGTATTGGCAGCGTTGCGTTAGTCTTATTTGTACTGGCGATCGTGTTTGTATTTAAAACAATTAATGTTGTACCGCAGCAGCACGCGTGGGTCGTAGAGCGTTTGGGTAAGTACCACAGCACATTGGGACCAGGTCTCAATATTGTTGTCCCATTTATCGATCGCATCGCCTATAAGCACATCCTCAAAGAAATTCCATTGGATGTCCCGCCGCAAGTGTGTATTACCAAAGACAATACGCAGTTACAGGTTGACGGTATTTTGTATTTTCAGATTACCGATGCGATGCGTGCATCGTATGGGTCATCTAACTATATTGCGGCGATTACGCAATTGGCGCAGACGACTTTGCGGTCTGTGATTGGTAAGATGGAGCTCGATAAAACATTCGAAGAGCGAGATCATATCAATACAACGATCGTAAGCGCTATCGATGAATCGGCTGCGAATTGGGGGGTGAAAGTCTTACGTTATGAAATTAAAGACCTGACGCCACCGAAAGAAATTTTGCATGCGATGCAAGCGCAAATTACCGCTGAACGTGAGAAACGTGCCTTGATTGCCGCCTCTGAAGGACGTAAGCAAGAACAAATTAATATTGCTACCGGTGAGCGTGAAGCGTCGATTGCTAAATCTGAGGGCGAAAAGCAGGCATCGATCAATCGTGCTCAAGGTCAGGCTGCTGCGATTTTAGCGATTGCTGAGGCGAGCGCTGAGGCCATTCGTAAAACAGCAGCGGCAATTCAATCGCCAGGTGGTGAGGATGCGGTGAACTTGAAGGTCGCGGAGCAATATGTTGCCGCCTTTGGTAATTTGGCGAAAACAAATAATTCAATTATTGTGCCAGCGAACCTCGGGGACATGAGTGGCTTGATTGCCACTGCGATGCAAGTTGCTAAATCACAAAAAGCGACCGTGCCTGAAGTGGCTAAACGTGTAAATTAAACGGCATTTACTGTGCACAGTGTTCGGTAAGAAAAAAAGCGACAACAAAAACGGTTGTCGCTTTTTATTTGCTTAACGTCGCTGCATCGTTGCATCGTTGTGATTAGGGAATTATCTTCCGCCAATCTTGGTTTCGCCAAACAATGCCTTTTGATCGCGCGGTTGCGAACGCCAGTACTGTTTGGGGGCATCGACGGTGGCTCCCAATGCCGCTGCCGCGTGCCATGGCCAATGTGGGTCATAGAGGATGCCACGTGCGATGCCGACCATATCCGCCTGGCCACTGGCAACGATATGTTCTGCTTGTTCGGCCTCCGTGATCAATCCAACGGCGATAATTGGCATGGTGGTCGATTGCTTGATGTGTTCCGCAAAGCCCACTTGATATCCCGGCACCAATGGGATTTGCTGCAAGGGTGATACGCCGCCGCTTGAGACGTGCAGGAAAGCGCAGCCTCGTTGCTCAAGCTCTTTGGCAAAAACGGTACTTTGCTCGACATCCCAGCCACCTTCGACCCAATCGCTCGCCGAAAGACGTACGCCTACGGGGTAGTCGTCTGGCAGTGCTGCTTTGACCGCATCAAATACCTCTAACGGGAAACGCATGCGATGTGCGAGGTTGCCACCGTAATCATCTTCGCGTTTATTGGAGAGTGGAGATAAAAATTCGTGCAAGAGGTAACCATGCGCTGCGTGGAGTTCGATGACATCAATACCTAAACGATGAGCGCGTAGGGCGGCATCGACAAAAGCTTGTTTGATCCGAGCGAGTCCTGCTGCGTCGAGGGCCAGTGGCGGTGCTTCATGCGCACCGTGCGCAACTGCGGATGGCGCGACTGTTTCCCAGCCGCCGTGTTCAGGTGCAATCAGCTGTCCACCATCCCAAGGGGTTTGACTCGATGCTTTGCGACCTGCATGGGCGAGCTGGACTGCGATGGGCATCGTTGAATATTGGCGGATGGCTGACAAGATTTTTCCCATCGCTGCTTCGGTGTCGTCCGACCATAATCCAACGTCAGCGGGCGAGATTCTACCTATCGGCTCGACTGCCGTGGCTTCAATAATCAATAGTCCAGCGCCAGACAATGCAAGCGCGCCGAGGTGGATCAAATGCCAGTCCGTCATTTTTCCATCGACTGCCGAATATTGGCACATCGGCGGGATAATAATTCGGTTCTTTAACGTTAGTTTCCCTAATGAAACGGGCGTGAAAAGTGCACTCATTGATAATTTTCCTGTGATGTTGAGATCTCGGCCGTCGAAGGCGGTCGCTTTACATCATAAGGGAAATTGGCGTGGCTTGCTGACGAGGGATTTTCTTTTCCCTCTGAAGGTGCGCCAGTAGTTAACAGGGTTATACGTTGATTGAAATCGTGCTGACGATCTGCTGATTCAGATTATCTTGATCCAATGTTGCTACCGCTGACGGGTTATTTTTTAACGCTGCTGCCCACTGCGAGCTCAGATCGCTCTGGTTGTTGGTGCCATTGAATGCACTAATCGCGCTGTATAGGGCGGCGTTTGGATTGATTTGGGAAGTTGTTCCGTTGTTAATATTGCTAACAATAATTTTGTCTTCTGCCAGTTGCGAGTTCGCTTGCGTCGTATTTTGGGAGGTTGAAGAAGATGTTGCGGATGAATTCGTTGTAGCGGCGGTAGAGGAACTGCTCGGCGCTTGACCCGCACTATTAAACGCACTGAGTAAGCCCGCGGCAGTGTAGGTTGTTGCTGATGTCTGGTTTCCACCAAGAATCGACACAATACTGGCTTCAGACGCCAGATTGACGGCTGTGCCAACCAACGAAGCGCTCGCAGCGGATGAGACCGATGCTGGCGCAGTGGTCGTTTCGGTCGCTGTTGTGACGCTCGGGGTGTTGGTTGAGACACCACCAGTAGTGGTGTTCTGGCCTGCCGATGGGGTGCTCTGTATGGACGTTAGTGACATTGACAATCTCCCGTGTCTGATACGTTATCGGCATCAAGAAGGTCGACTTTAATCGATAGCGATTTTTTTTTGCGGATCAATGTCGATGATTGGTTATTGTTAAGAAGCTTATTTGGCGGAGTGGGTACGCAATGTGAGAGAGAACCAAATGTGATAAGTTACGAGATTGCACCAGAAAATATCGTTAATCGAAGCAAGTTCCATTAACGTGTAGTGTCAGTTAAACAATGATCTTTCCGTTCGACCAATCAATAATTACTAAAAAGATATTGTGATGAATAAATTTGCTCACGCGCTATCCCATCGTCTACCGTTCAATTACGTGTGGATCATTGTTGGTATTATTTTCATTGCGTTGCTGTCTGCCGCGGGCATTCGGGCAACGCCGGCCATCATGATTTTGCCGCTTGAGCATGAATTCGGCTGGAGTCGGACGACGATTTCTTTTGTCATTTCAGTCAATATCGCCCTGTATGGATTGATTGGTCCTTTTTCGGCAGCAGCAATGCAAAGCTATGGCATCCGTCGCATGATTCTCGGTGCGATGGGGCTGTTGGCGATCGGCACGTTGCTGAGCACGTTTATGACTTTGCCATGGCACATGATGTTGGCGTGGGGCGTAATCGTCGGTGCGGGTAGTGGTGTCGTTGCTAACACGCTTGCTGCCACGATCGTTGGACGATGGTTTGAAACACGGCGTGGACTTGCCATGGGCATACTGACTGCCAGCGCGGCGACAGGGCAGATGGTTTTTCTACCTCTCATGGCCTACATGGTCGACCATGTGGGTTGGCGGTCAGTTGCATTAATGGTCTCAGGCGTTGCGGCGTTAGCGATTCCAGTGATTGCCCTCTTGCTGCCAGAGAAGCCTGCGGATATTGGGATGCGTCGTTATGGTCAGATCGATGACACTGTACACAGCACGATGACAGGTGCCAATCCTTTCGTTGCGGCGATTGGTGCGCTAAAAAAAGCAATCCGTATCAAAGATTTCTGGCTACTCTTCTTTAGTTTTTTTGTCTGCGGTATGAGCACCAATGGCTATATCGGTGCGCACTTTATCGCCATGTGCAGTGATTACGGAATTTTAGCGGTCGGTGGTGCAAGTATTTTGGCCACCATGGGTGTGTTGGACTTAGTAGGGACGACCCTCTCAGGGTGGTTATCCGATCGTTACAATGCCCGCGTGTTACTGTTTTGGTATTATGGATTGCGCGGAATTGCATTGATATTTTTGCCGCAGGCGTTTGGCATTAGCTATTTTGGATTGCCAATCTTTGCGATTATCTACGGTCTGGATTGGATTGCGACAGTGCCGCCTACAGTACGCCTCGCGAATGATGTTTTTGGTAGAGCAGCGGCACCTATTATTTTTGGTTGGGTCGTTGTAGGGCATCAGCTCGGTGCGGCGAGTGCCGCGCTACTTGCCGGCTATATGCGTAATAGCTTGGGAAGTTACACCGCTTCATCAATGATGATGGGAGTAGCGTGCATCATTGCAGCTGTCATGGTGCTCCGCATTCACGGACAACGTCACCCCGGCGATGCTTCTCCAGAGGCCTCCGCAGCGAGTTAATGGCGTGACGAACCCAATCAACAAGGTGCTATTGCCTACGCTTGGCCAGCACCTAAATCCAGTACATGGAGGGGAGTGACTCCCTGTACTTCATTGTAGGTTGAAATAACCCAAGCGTCTTGGCTCTCCGCTAGACGCAGGTGTAAGGCGTGGGTAAAAAACCGTATCGATTGCTGGTCGACGCCAGCAAATGCATCATCAATCAACGTCAATGGCTGGCACGCCGCTAAGGCGGCGGCCAGCCAGACTTTCCGCTTCGTTCCTGTCGATAGCATGAAGAACTGCTTTTCGATATGGGGCCGTAATGCTAGTCCGTCTATCGCATCGTTCAATATTGACGCATTCCAGTTCGCGTAAGTGCCCGACAAACCTGATAAAAACGCGTTGACCTGCATCTGGTCTACCTGTGCATCTTGCGTGTCGATCCAGAATATGTTTTTTTGATATGCCGTTTTATCACGGACTAGACTGCACCCATTGAGTAGGATGTCGCCTTCTTTCAAAATGAACTGACCTGCCATCAGTTTTAGTAAGCTCGTTTTACCACAAGCCTCTTCCCCTGTTACGATCGTCAGACCGTGTAAAACATCAACAGAAAATGAGGTAAATACAGATCTTTTTGGATAATCAAAGCTGACTGTGTTGACTTTCAGAAGGGCAGTGGGGATCATAAGGAGTTGGATGATAAGTATCACGGAGACAGAAATTATATCCTGCCAAGCGCAACCGGTGACCAATGGTTGACGCAATCACACCTGAGCTGAATTGAGCAAAAAAAAGAGATATGCCAGAAGAAGCGAAGTTAATCGAGATAGAGAAAGTCAGAATAGGTATGTTCGTTAAACTCGATCTGAGTTGGTTCGAACATTCTTTTCCTCTGAGTTCTTTTAAGATTACAAATCAACAACAGCTCGATGAGCTAAGAGCATTAAGGCTCACGCAGGTTCGTTATTTTCCCTCGAAGTCTGATGTCCATCCGGATGCGTCGACTCATCGGCATCCTTCACCTCCAGAAAAAACACAATCGCCGGATCAGGCGATGAAAGTCTATGACACGCTCATTGAAGCGAAACGTGCTCGCGCTGAGCGACTCGCGAAGCAGCGCGCCGAGATTGCCTTGTGCGAAGAGCGTTTTGTCCGTGCAGCGACCATCGTCAAGGATATCAATAAGCACATTTTTTCTCGCCCCAAAGAGACTTTGCAAGAGGCGCGAAAATTGGTGGAGAGTATTGCTGAAGTGTTTAAGAATGCGAATGACGTCGTGATGCATTTGATTCAGCAGTCGGGTACCAACGAGGACGTGTATTTTCATACACTGAATGTCTCTGTGCTTGCAATGATGTTGGCAAACGAAATGAAGTGCGATGAGTTGCTCATCAAGGAAATTGGGATTGCGGCGTTATTTCATGACATTGGCAAAACAAATATTCCCGACAAAATTTTGATGAATCCTGGTCCATTGAATAAAGCGGAGCAGACTTTTTTTGAGCTCCATACGCAATACGGCTTGGAGATTGGACGCAATGCAGGCTTGTCGCCGGTGACGCTTGACGTTATCGCCAATCATCATGAGTTGATCGATGGTAGTGGTTACCCCCAGCGACGTAAAGGGGCCTCATTGAGTATGGCGACGCGTATCGTCAGTGTTGCCAACATCTATGACAATCTATGTAATCCTGTTGATATTCGTCAGGCGATGACACCGCACGAGGCTTTATCCTTTTTATACGCACATAAACGGGGTCAATACGATCCTGCGGTGATTGCGACTATGGTGAAGAGTTTAGGTGTCTATCCTCCGGGGACGATCGTTAAATTATCGAATGAGGTGATTGGTCTCGTGATGAACGTTAATATTGGGAAGCCGTTGCGTCCCTTGGTACTGGTCTATGACTCAGAGATACCGAAAGAGGCGGCTATTATTTTGGATTTATCAGAGGAGTCCACCGATATCAGCATCAGTAGTAGCATTCGGCCAGGCTTATTACCTCGGCACATCTATGACTACCTGAACCCCAAAAAACGCATTAACTACTATGCTGAGTCTAAAAATAAAAAGACCAAAAGCACCACCGCAACTCATCTGACTTAGTGAAAGAAATCATTGATCCCCATGACTAAGCAAGGCAACGCCACCGAACTCTCCACATTGGCAGATGTTGGATTATTACATCACGTGATCAATTTTTCGCGTGAGGCCGTTGTCGTGTTGTCTGAAGATTCACTTGTGATCGTTGAATTGAATCAGAAATCTTGTCAGGTGTTGGGTTATTCGCGCGAAGAATTATTAGGAAAAGAAATTTCTCTGATTGAGTGTTCTTTGCAAGATGTCTTTTTTTGGGATGATATGCAGCAAACATCCGATCGTACGGGGAACAGGATCGCGGATAGCGAGTGGCTTACGAAGGACGGTGTTGTGATTCCGATGGAAAAGCGCGTCAGTTTTTTTGGGACCGATGCTCGGGGTTTTTGGATCATCCATGCCGAAGACATTACTGCACGGATCCGTGTCAACCAAGAGCAAATCCATCTCGCTTCCCAGTTGCAGAGCTCATTGGAGGCGACGGCAGAGGGCATTTTATCGGTCGATTTGCGTGGTAACGTCATCAATATCAATCACCGCTTTATTTCAATGTGGCATTTAACGGATCAGGTGCTCATCGGGCGTCACCTTGATCTTATCGTTTCATCAATCATTTCGCAAAGCGTGAACGGGTCGGTGGTGGCGACAAGTTTAGAACGAGTCAACGCAGAGCCAGATGTCGAAACGGCCGATCAAGTGGCATTACTCGATGGCCGCTACGTTGATGTGGTCTCTAAGCCAGAATACTACCGCGACCAGCTTATTGGTCGTGTAATTAGCGTGCGTGACATTACGGCGATGAAGCAAGTCGAACACAATCTCAAAGAGATGCGCGACCTTGCCGAGTTAGCCAATCAGGAAAAGTCGAAAATGCTTGATGCCGTGCGCTTGAGCGAATCGCGCTTGCGACGGCTAGTGAATGCGAGTTTGGTTGGTATTATCGAAGGAAGTGGTCAGGGACATCTCATTGAAGCCAATCAGGTGTTATTGACCTTACTTGGTTACGACAGAGTAACGCTGGAAAGAGGCCAGTTAAATCTATTTTCGATGATGCTAGAAGCGTCGCATGCCGTGTGTCATGCTGCGTTTCATGAAATCGATGTTGGTTATCAGGCGACGCCTTTTGAATCGACACTCATCTGTGCCGATGGAAGTCTGGTGTCGGTAATGATCGGTTTGGCGAGGTTGGAAGGGACGGAGCATGGTTGGGTTGGTTTTGTTCTAGATCTGACCGAGCAGAAGAAGGCCGACAAAATCAAATCGGAGTTTATTGCCGTTGTTAGCCACGAGTTGCGGACGCCATTGACGTCGATTCGCGGCGCACTTGGGCTGTTAGAACATAGTATTGGAAAAGATTTACCCCCGAAGTTAATGCAGTTATTAAAAATCGCCCATAAAAATAGTCAACGACTCGGGGCCTTAGTCAATGATTTACTTGATATTGAGAAACTCGTTTCGGGGAAAATGAGTATAAGCAGTGATAGGGTTGACCTCGTTGCTTTGGCGCAACAGGCAATGGAGTTCAACAGTGCTTATGCGCAGCAATTTGACGTTCGTTACTATATTGAAGATCACCCCAAGAGTGCGTGGGTTATCTGTGACGCCGATCGAGTGATGCAAGTTTTTGCGAATCTATTGTCGAATGCAGCAAAATTTTCTCATCCATCAGGGATGGTCGCTATCCGGATTCTCGATCGGGACGACATGTTCAGGGTAGAGATTGAAGACCACGGACAAGGTATTCCGTCGCACTTTCACGATCAAATTTTTTCTAAATTCGCGCAAGCCGATGGTGGCAACACGAGGAAGCAGGGCGGTACAGGATTAGGTCTCAATATTTCTAAAACATTTATTGAAAAAATGGGCGGACAGATTGGATTTGAAAGTAGAGAGGGAGAGGGGAGTGTGTTCTGGTTTACACTGACGGCTGCCGTCCGACGTCTGGATGAACGTTAGGACGGCTGCGATGTGTCAATGGTGATCACACTTTGTTAAACTCAGATAAGGCGATAACAATAGGATCAATGACAGATGCCCAATCACCTTGTGTTTTTTGCCGGAACAATCGGACAGTCGGATACCATGGACTCTTATCAGTGTCGTACATCCACCGCCAATCAGGGGCAAATGGAAGCATGACCCAGACGGGTTTACCCATCGCCGCGGCAAGGTGAAGAATCGAGGTGTCGACCGAGATGACGACGTCGACGAGTTCAATTAAGGCAGCAGTATCGCTAAAAGTTTTAATGTCAGGGCGATGCACAATCGTATTTTCAAGGCGATCAAGGAACAAACGACCCTCTTCGTTGATATCCTTTTGAAGTACGACGAACTCCGCATCAAACTCAACAATTTTCTTTAGGTGTTCAATGTGCACCGAGCGGTTGTGATCGTTGGTGTGTTTTGGATTGCCTGACCAAGTGAGCCCTACGCGTAATGGGCGACGACGTGCTCCAAGTTCTCGATCCCATTTTTCTAGATACGCTTTATCGCAGTGTAAATAAGGAACCTTGTTTGGTATCGTCTCAATCGTTGTGCCAAACGCGAGGGGAAGACTCATTAATGGGCAGTAATAATCGTGCGGCGGTGGTGGGACATACTCGGTGATGACATGGGTTACGCTAGGAATTGTTTTAAGCTGTTGCATGAGTTCAACCTGCGCGCTAAACACCACGACGATAATTCCTTTTGGCTTGGCGTCGGAAACAAGCTTCACATAACGGATAAATTGGAACGTATCGCCAAAACCTTGTTCCGCAGCAAGCATAATGGTTTTGTTGGTGAGGCTATCAAGCCGTTTCCATCGCGGACTTGTTGAATTAATTTTACCAAGACCCAATCGCTCTACCTGCCAACGGCTTTCAAACTTTGGCCAGCCACGTTCAAAATCGCCTTTCAAAAGACGTATGATCGATTCTTCGAACGCTGCGTCGATATAACCTGGGGAAAGTTCTTGTGCTCGTTCTAGGAGTTGGAGTGCCTTATCGAAATGGTTGAT
Organism: Undibacterium sp. MH2W; assembly: GCF_049340215.1. Classification (NCBI taxonomy): domain Bacteria; kingdom Pseudomonadati; phylum Pseudomonadota; class Betaproteobacteria; order Burkholderiales; family Oxalobacteraceae; genus Undibacterium; species Undibacterium sp. MH2W. The sequence continues at coordinate 175,822 of NZ_JBMPPA010000003.1, forward strand.
AGACAAATAGACTGCAGCACGGTTGTAACACAGTCCAGGAGTCTCTTTGATTAACGCCTCAACTTGATCGTAGCAAGCGAGCGCCTCATGCGCCCTTTGTAAAAAAGCGAGAGTGTTTCCGCGGTGCATATGCAAGTCTGGAAAGTCGGGATACAGTGAAATGCCTTGATGCGCGATGGCCTCTGCTTTTGGAAGATTGCGGTTGGAAAAAAAAGCCATGCAAAGATCACGATAAGCGAAAGGCTGTTGAGGATCGAGTTCAATCGATTTTTCAAAGAGTGAAATCGCGTTCTCATAATCTTTTTCATTCAACGCAATCGTACCAAGTAGGTAATAAGAATCTGCCACCTCTGGTGCCAGTTCTATCGCCGTCGTCAAGTAAGTTTCTGCCAATTTGTATTGTTTTAAACCGCAGTAGATATGGCCACACATGACGTGGGCTTTTGCCATTTGCGGATCGATGGCGATCGCTTGCTTGTATAAATCAAGCGCTTTCATCACGCTGCCAGCACGGATGGCGGTATCAGCTTCTTGTTTGATGGCTGCTGCGTCAGGTTGTTGTGACGCCTTTGCAGGCGAGGGCTGGCTGGTTGAAGAAACTAACTTTTTTAAAAATTTCAACATAGTGACCATTTATCTTGTTAGAGCCTAGTCATGATCATGGTCGTCATTTCATCGGCAAACTCACGATCAAAATCTGCTTCAATCAAGCGCCATTTAAAAGCATTGCCAAGCTGGGCTTTTTTGTAAATATTCAATGTATTTGTTTGTCTGAAAGCATCTACTTTTGTCAGAACCTTGGCCAGAACTTCTTTGCGTTTCGGCATCAATTTGTTCTTCTTCACCGCTTCTTGCGGCATTTTCTCGATAATAAACTCAGCGAGTGAGACGCCAAATGCTTTTGCTGCCGTTGCATCAAACCAAGTGAACATAGTCAGGTATTTAAAAAAGTAGAAGGAAATGCGTAGGCAGGTGTCTCGACACTTTTCAAAAATGCGAGCGAGCAAATTGCCTACACGAATGTTATTTTCTATTTTACTACACGGGTACAGAAGAACATCGTCATGAAATGACAGTTTGCGCGAGTCAACAATAGCAACATGATCAATCCGCTACAACGCATTGACTTGAGGAGATCTGCGGCGGAACCGATGACATAGCCACCTAGCGTAAAATCAAGAAACAGGGCGGATAACGGCAGGTAGATATTTTGCGCAAAATTCTGGCGGCATTCTTCTCGCTTTACCTGAGCTGATTTCAATACAGACCAAATCCCATTGGGCTCTGAAAATAACGGCCTGATCAGTCTCGCGGATCAGTTGGAAGCGCCGGCGCATGTTCAGTTTTTCATCGGTATCTATTAGCCATGTTGCGAGTAAAAGCTTTTCCCCTAAGGTCGATGGAAGAAGATAATCGTATGCGGCGTGTCGGATGGCCATTGCGCGATCGAGACGCTGGTAATCGGCTAATCCGAGTCCTAGTGCCTCAGAATGGGCCCAGCCAATCGCTTCACACCATTGCACATACACTGCATTATTCGTGTGATGAAGACCATCGATGTGCGTTGCATCGGGAGTGCATTGACGTAAAAAAGGGGACGGGTAATCCCAAGCAAATTGACTCGCTACTGGGAAAGTCGTGTCATTCATTCTGCATTTACTCAGTTTTCACTCAGACCTTGATCACTGCATGTATTTCGATTTCGACTTTGTATTCTGGTCGGATCAATTTTGCGCCAATGGTCGTTCTGGAAGGCGTAAAGCCTGGGGCAACCCAATCGTCCCATACGGAGTTCATTAATGCATAATCCCCAACAGAGGCGAGGTAGATTCGCGCTGAGACAACGGACCGCTTATCGCCACCTTCTTTTTCTAGCAGACGATCAATAAACATCAGAATTTCACGGGTCTGACCAGTAATGTCAAGTGACATGTTTTCGGCCACTTGTCCTGAAAGATAGAGTAACTTTGCGTCTCCCAAATGTACAGCGGTCATTTCGCTGAAACGCGGGCCGACTTCATGCCTGACGATTTCCATACTTTCTCCGTTATTTCAATTGCTTAGGACGCGGCTTTGGATGTGGAAGCCTGATCGTCTCGATGTTTCCAGCCGCCACCGAGCGACTGGATAAGCGCCACAGTATCAGATAATCGGTTCGCCTGTGCCTGAACCACATTCACTCTTGCTTGTTGGTAAGCTTGCTCTGCTACCAAGAGCGTTGCTGTACTGATGTCGCCTAAAGCAAATTGTTTTCGAGCGATTGTAACGCTCTTGAGGCTCGCCTGTTCTGCCTTATATGCCGCTGCATAAGCATTGGTGTCGTGGTCGATGGCTTGCAGCGAATCGGCAACGTTCTGAAATGCGCCGAGTACCGTAGAACGATATTGTGCAGCAGCTTGGTCATACGCTGCTTGTGCTGCCGCTTGTTTATGTTTCAATGCGCCGCCATCGAAAATTGGCTGCGTGGCATTGGCTGCAAGATTCCAAAATGCGCCACTGGCCTTGAACATATCCGAGAATTTCTCTGCTGCAGACCCATAGTTGGTCGCTCCAATCGAAAAATTAGGGAGCCGCGCCGCTGTGGCAATCCCAATTCCCGCACTCGCTGCTTGCATTTGTGCCTCTGCTGCACGTACATCGGGACGTTGTTCAATCAGAGCGGATGGCAAACTGAGCGGAAGTTCTGATGGCAGTTGCAGTTCGTTTAATTCGAACGTCGGGATGCCTTCTTCGTTCGGATAGCGACCGGCAAGAGCGAAAATCAGATCACGTTGAATAGCGAGTTGCTTTTCTAATGGCGGAAGCAGTGCTTCGCTGGCTGCAAGCGTGGCTTCTTGCGCCGCCACATCCGCTTGCCCAAGCTGACCAAGGGCGAGCTGGCGCTCAAACATGCTTAACAACTTTTTCTGACTGGCGATGACTTCTTTTGTTGCCTGTATTTGTCCACGCAACATGGCCTCTTGAATAGCCGCGTTTGTCACATTGCTTGCGAGCGTCAGATAAGCGGCCTCTAACTGGAACCGTTGATTCTGTTCCAATGCCACATCCGATTCGACTTGGCGTTTATTGGCACCGAAAACGTCGATGGTGTAAGAGACAGATACTTCGGCTGTCTGAACGTTGTAGTACGTCGCCCCAGAGGCAGCAGGGCTGGCAAGCGGTTTTGCTACGCGCTGCCGGGTGGGCGAATACGAACCGGTGATGCTCGGAAAATAAGCAGCCTCTTGCGCAGCTGTCGCTTCTCGGGCACCTCTTAATGCTGCTTTCGCTGCTTCAATGGTGGGGTTGTTCTTCAGACTCGCGGCAACAAGGGCATTTAATGCTTGGTTGTGAAATAACTCCCACCATTCAGCGGGAATATCTCGGCCAACCACCAGCGCTTGGCGTTCAACGCCGGCGTCGCGTTTTGCCTCAGCATTCGCTGGGACATAAGTGGCTGGTAGCGTCTGTGAAGGGCGCTGATAGTCTGGACCCACTGCGCATCCACTCATGCCAGTAGAAATGGCGATCAATAATGCCGCCGCACAGGGCGTCCGATGAAATGTCATGACAGGTAAAGAGAGGATCTTCATTATCGACGGTGCCTTGAATTTTTATTTTCTTTGCTTTCGACAAAGCGTTCTAACGCAAAATAAAATGTCGGCAAAATGAATAAGGTCAACAGGGTGGAGATGATCAGTCCTCCAACGACGACGGTTGCTAAATCGCGTTGGACGTCTGTACCCACGCCGGTTGCTAACGCTGCAGGCAGCATACCAAAGGAAGCGACGGTCGCCGTCATGAGCACTGGACGTAGACGCTCGGCTGCGCCCTTGATCACTGTATCGTGAAGTGAGAAGCCGCTACCGCGAACACGTCTAAAGTTGGCGACCATGATAATACCGTTTTGAACGGACACGCCAAACAGTGCAATGAACCCCACTGCAGTGGCGACGTTGAGTGTCTCACCTGTCAAGTGAATGGCAATTAAACCACCAAGTGCAGCCAAAGGAACGACGCCTAATACGAGGATCGCCTGACGCAATTTTCCGAATTGGAAAAACAGCAGCACGCCCATGACCAACAACACGACGCCCAAGATCACCGTCAGACGTTGTTGCGCCCGTTGCTGGTTTTCAAATTGGCCAGCCCATTCGAGGTGGATCTTTTCTTTATTGAATTTGACTTCGGTATCGATGCGTTTTTGCGCCTCTTCGAGGTACGACGTTAAATCGCGACCACGGTTATCGATTCGCACAGTGACTTGACGTTGGTTAAACTCATGCGAAATCGTACTTTCGCCCGATTGCATCTGAATTTTAGCAACCTGAGAAAGAGGGATCTTTGCACCTGTTGAGCTGTTCAAGAAAAGGTTCCCCAGCGATTCAATGGTATTTTTACTCTCTTTCGGGAATTTGACGGTCACATTGTAGGTGCGATCTTCCACAAAAACAGGAATGACAGGTGTGCCGCCGATTCCGGTTTGAATCAGGTTGGCAATATCTTGTGCATTGATCCCGAAACGAGCAGCAGCCTCACGATCCACTTTTACTGCGATTTGTGGAATCGGTGGTTCTTGAAAGAGTGACGCGGACGCTGTTCCTCGAATCGTTTGCAAAATATCGACGATTTGATTGCCAATCCGACGGTTTTCTTTCAAATCCGCGCCATACACCCGGAGTACCAACGGGCTATGCGCGCCGCCGATCGCGTCGTTCACACCATCAATAATCGGTTGGCTGATACCGATCGAAAACCCCGGCATCGCCGCGAAGCGTTTTGTCAATTTGTCGATGAACTCGGCCTTAGTTTCGTGATCGGGCCACTGTTCGTAGGGTTTTAAGCCGACTGGAACCTCAATATGGGATGGCGTCCAAGGATCAGTACCATCATCGCTGCGTCCGAGTTGCGTCACCACATAAGAAATCTCGGGGTATTCACGCAATGTTCGACGCAACTCGGCCGCCATGTCATTGGCTTTGTCTAGCGATAGTCCTGAAGGCAATTGCACCTGAAGCCACAACGCCCCTTCGTCTAGCTCCGGTAAAAACTCCCGTCCGGCACTTGCCCCAAGCACGAGAACAGCTGCCAGTGCGATTGCTGCGGACACATAGGCGATGATTGGTCTGTGTAAGAGCACATCCAGTGTCGCGCTATATTTCTCAGTGAGCCAGACTAGCGGCTTGTTATGGAATATCTTTTGCGGTTTACGTAGCGCAGCAAACGCTAAGCCCGGGATTAAAACGATAGAGCAAATTAAAGCGCCTAATAATGCATAGCCGACGGTATAGGCCATGGGCGTAAATAGCTTGCCTTCAGCACGCTGAAAGGCGAACAGTGGCAGGTAGGCAGTGATAATAATCAATGTCGCAAAGAAAATCGGACTTGCGACCTGACTGACTGTTTCGAGGATATCCTCTTCATTGAGTTCCACATCAGGTGCTTCTTCGCGACGCCTGAGAATAGCCTCCATGACGACAATCGCACCGTCAACAATAATGCCAAAGTCGATCGCCCCAAGCGAAAAGAGGTTGGCAGGCATTTTGGTGGCGTACATGATGATGAAAACGGTGACCAGTGCGATCGGAATCGCAACCGCTGCCACGATGGCACTGCGAGGGCTCCCAAGAAACAGAATCAAGACGATACAAACTAAACCAATGCCTTCGATGACGGTATGTGAGACCTTGTGAACAGTTAATTTCACGAGATCGTCACGGTCAATGTAAGGCACGATCTTGATGCCCATCGGATCGAGACGTTTTTGTAATTCTTCCACTTTCGCGTGAACACGCTCAAGCACTTTGGAAGGGTTTTCGTATTTCAGCATCAACACGATACCTTGGATGGTATCGGGATTGGCATCTTTTCCGAGAATACCTTCGCGTTCTTGATGGCCAAATTGCAGTTTGCCGAGATCGCGCACAAGCACAGGAACGCCATTGCTCTGCGTAACGACGACTGCCCCTAAATCATCGAGTGAGTGAACCTGTCCAATACCACGGACCACATAGCTTTGCTCACCGCGGGCAATACGTCCGCCGCCAGCGTTAGCGGTATTGGCGTTGATGGCATTCACGACGTCGTTCAGAACGACGTTATACCGTTGTAATTGGCTAGGATCGAGTTCTAATTGGAACTCCTTGGTGAATCCGCCAAAATTATTGACGTCAGCAACACCGGCGACTTGCTTAAATGCGGGTGTGACTATCCATTTTTGGGCTTCGGACAGTTCCATCAGATTTTTCGTATCTGATTCGAGCGTGTAGCGGAAAATTTCCCCGGCCGGGCTCGATATCGGACCGAGTGTTGCCTGGACCCCAGTGGGGAGTGTTACCTGCGCAATGCGCTCATTGACCCGTTGACGGGCAAAATAGTCATCCGTTCCATCTTGAAAGACGAGCGTAATTAACGACAACGCAAATGTACTACTCGAACGAGTCGCCACGACGCCGGGCGTATTGCTTAACGCACGTTCTAAAGGAATCGTAATCTGTTGCTCGATTTCTTCTGCAGCCAGTCCCGGTACTTGCGTTGTCACCTGCACAGTCACATCACTAATATCGGGATAGGCTTCCACTGCCATCTTTGTCCAAGACAGATAACCGTAAATACTTACCAGAATCGCAATCACCCAAGCAAGGTGACGCCTTCTGAAGCAGAGAGCAAGTAACTGATTAATCATTGAGCAGCACTCCTCCGCTGACGACTACTTTGTCGCCTTGAGACAAGCCGCTGATAATCGCGACGGAATCAGGTTCTTCGTTGCCTACGATGACGGTTCTACGGATGAATGTCCATGGTGCTGTTTCTACGAAAACGGTAATGCTATCGTTATTCATCAGTAAGGCGGACGTAGGAACGCGAACCTGCTTGGCTTGTGGAATAGCAACCGATGCCGTGGCAAACATGTTTGGTTTGAGTAAACCGTCTTTATTGGCGGTGACAATCCGTGTTTTATTGCGCCTCGTATCGGCTTCCAACATCGCGTTGACGATATCGATCTTTCCTTTGATGATTTTTCCAGGATAGGCTGCAAGCCGGATATCGACAGACTGTCCTTTGGCGATGGATTGAATTTGTGATTCCGGCACGTTCGCAGTAACCCATACACTGTCGAGGTTTGATATCGTCATAATGGCTGCCGTCGCATCGTTGATGTAGGCACCTGCTGCATTATTGATCGCAGTGATCGTGCCGCTGACAGGAGCGACGATTTTTAATGCATGTGATTTATCGTTGGTTTTACTGTCAACACCCAGTGCCGATAGGCGAGTTTCTGCACGTTTTGCTTCTGCTGCCGCTTGCGCGTAATTACTTTCGAGTTGCTCCAAATCTTTCGCTGCGTTGGCGCCTGCCGCGTTGACACCTTTTCCTCGGGTAAGAGCAGCTTTGGCTAATTCAAGCGCATCTTTTGCCTTTTCAGCATCCGCATAAGCTTGGGCCACGTCTCCTGAATGAATGACAGCGATCAGTTGACCTTCTTTGACAACATCACCCAATTTGACTTTCACCTCGGACAGGCGTCCGGTTAATGGCGGCAAGACATTGACGGTATGGCTGGGATCAGCTTCAACAACGGCGGGGAAGGTGACCAGATGTGGAATGTCTGCCATTGCTACTGTGGCCACTTTCAATCGCGTACGGAAAGGCGATTTTTCAGGGACGACTATTTTTTCACCTTGACGCACCAAGAGGGGTTCTGGTGTCGCGCCTTTGTTGCTTTCTGCAATGGCGGACGAGACGCTGAGCAATGCGCATAAGCTGATCGTCGGTATGAGTACCCAACTGGCTATTTTAATATAACTTTTGCGGGGGAGTGTGTGCAAAGAAGAGAACGTTGTTTTTATGGTTTTGATTGCAGAGTTGCGCATGCAATGACTCCTGGTTAAATACTCGCCTTATTTATCATTCTTCCCCGCGTCCAAGCAGAAATAAGGATGATGCTGATGTGTTTCTTGTGTTCATCGGAACAAAGCCCCTGAAACTAAAATTTGCACATTGTTACCAATGTAGAGTAGTTCCTTGACTTGTTGATGACATAAAAAGAGCTGTGGTACTGCCTTTTCGAATTCAAGTTGATATTATCGCGTCGTTTTCACGTCGCGATGCGTGAAACGGAGGACGTGTATGATTTCCCCGTCGCTGTCAGTAGATAAATCCAATGTTGACCGATTTGGCGCACATTATAGGCGAGACGTTGTTATTCTTTTAAACGAAATATCAAATTAGTTTTCGTAACGTATCCTTCTTATGATTTATGTAAGATAGACTTGTCGTTTTTTTCTAACACTTTCTGATGGCAGGCCATGGCAGAACATACTGTTTCTAAGTTTTTTCCCAAGAAAATCGTCCGAAATCAGGAACAGACCGCGATTCAGGTCGCAACGAACCGTGTCATCGTTGTCCAAGCAAACGCTGGGGCTGCAAAAACGACCACGTTGGCGCTACGAATAGGTGAGGCACTTGCCAATCACGTGCCTCCGAATAAAATTCTTGCCCTCACATTTACCTCTGCGGCGCGCGATGTAATGCGTTCGCGTCTTTTGGAGCTTGGCGTTAATTATAAGATCGTCAATGACATTCAACTTTTCACCTTTGAAGAGTTTTCGTCAGCGATCTTAGCTCGCATTGAGGGCGAAAAAGAGGGGAGTGAAACTAAAAAAATCGGCCAGAGCCGTCGTGTCAAACCCTACGTTGTCGAGGCATTGCATCATGTGGCTCAATTCTATGCGCACAAATTAGATTTTCTGCAAATTGAAACACATAACATTGCCATTGCCCAATTTATCGAGGCACAGTTAAAGCTCAAGGCAATGATGGTTCTGGATCCCTACTTTGATCTCGATGAACTAGAGAGTGTCTATATCCAATGGGGTGTGACAGCGACAGCTTATTTGACCGCGATAGAATACGAAAGAATCCGTCGCGGCAAAAAAGACAATCCCGTGTTTCGGGCGGAGTTCGATGCGACCTATGATCTCGCACAGTATTTACAGAGTGATCCCGGGATGGGGCAGTATTTGCCCGATTACCAATTGGTCGTTTGTGACGAGTTACATGATCTGAATGAAGCGGCATTTTGTATATTGAGGCACGTGATTGCTGCTGAACGGCGGTGTTTCTTTGTTGGGGCGGGTGATGAACATCAAGTGATTCATGCCACGCTGGGAGCGAGTCGAGAATTCTTAGAAACACGGTTCAAAGCGGCTTTCCCGTCGCTGAAGGTGTTGCCACTATCGATGACCTATCGCCATGGGCCTCATCTCGCGTATGCAATGCGTGAATTTACGGGTAAGAAGATTGATTCACTTGTATCGATCAACACAGAAATCGATGTACCAACTTACGATGATCTTCCGCACTCTGTTGCGCAACGCGTTGTCTCTTGCTTGCAAAAATGGGTAACAGATGGGCACTCGCTCGATGATTGCGCCATTTTAATGCGAGATAAAGATCAGTCTATCGAGATCGAGAATGCCTTGCGCATGGCCAAGCTTGCCTACAAAACCCCCGCGATGGCAAGTTATTTACAATGGGATGAAGTGCTCTTCTTACGTGGAATCATGGCGATTCTTCTCAATGACCTGACATCGATAAAAAGTTATGAGGTACGCTCAGGCGTATTGGACGCATTGGCGACATTCGGCGATCTCCGAATTCCTGATCGTGATTTGGAGAGTGCGAAATACACGGTGGCAAAAAATCCCGAGCTTATTTTTGACTTTGCCAATAAATACATTCATGAGTCGACGTTATCTCATGTCAGAGTGTTAGCGGACTTGCTAGTGGATCTGAAAAAGAGCGTGCAAGCATTGACGGCAGCAGCACTGTTAGAGCAGATTGTTCAGCGGATGGATTTGTACGCTGCCGCGAGGCGGATTTTTTTGCGCCCTTATGACGCGAGTGTTGTGGAAAAAGCGATTTCAGGACTGATTTCATTTGCGCGGGAAACCGGAATGAACCTGCAGCAATTCGCCCATGGATTGAATGAGGCAGAAACATTTGCGACACGCCAGCGTGAAAAAAATGTCGTGACGCTTGATACCGTTTCTAATGTGAAAGGGCGAGAGTTTGAATATGTTGTGATGCCTGGATTGGAAGTGAGAAGATTTCCCAATCCACTTTTTGATTTGCAGGATGAGCGTCATTTATTCTATGTTGCTGCGACGAGGACAAAGTCTCGTTTAAGCCTCCTGGTACCCGCTGATCCAGTAAAACAAAGTCCTTTCATTGCTGCGATGCGCTTGAATGAATCGAAGGCGGAAGCGAAGACGGCTCTTTCTCGCAATGTTGCTCAAGGCAATACGCCACCGCCAGTGGTGCGGCAGTATCTGAAGGTGCCGTTCCATGAGAAGGATCAGGCGAAGGCATTGGGTGCGCGTTTCGATCTGGCCAGAAAGGCGTGGTATGTAGAGCCAGGCGTCGATATCAAAGCGTTTTATGCGTGGCTATAAATACTCCTGTCGCCTTGTTGACGACGGTGTTGGGTCATGAGCCTTGTCTTGACATCTGTCATGACCAGTGAATAGAGGTAGGGTGACGAAGTGGTGTGGAAAAAATTAATCGCGTGGCTCAGTGGGACGGCCGCGATGCCCTTGGTGGCTTATCCGATGATCCGCGAAGTAACGCCGGAGATCGAAACGTCGATCTTGTCCATGTGTATGTGGGGCGGGGCTTGGGTGGTGTGTAGTGCTGCTTTATGGTTTTTTGTTCAACGACATGTTGATTAATTGCTTACGTCGCCAATCACATCTTATTTGGCGTGTACCATAAGCTCGGATCATCGGTTGGCGTCATCGTTGGTACAAAAGGGTTACTCAGTTTAATTAAACGTCGGCCTTTCAGATTAAGCTTTTCAATGGCGGGCATGTTGTATTTGTAAAAAATGGCGTCAAAGCTGCCGTCCTTGCGCATCATTTGTAAGCCCGCCTCAATTCGCTCTCGAAGAAGCTGGTCTTTTTGGTTGAAAAAGAAATAGAACGGAAATTGGTAATAGAGTAATAAATTTTTCTCAATGACCAAATCTGGGTAGGCGATGCGAAACCGCTCATACTCTCCCAGAATTTCACCAACGCCACGCGGGAAAAAGTCGAATCGTTCACCCGCGAGCATCTTGCTGAGCTGCCCATAGGGTGCTTGAACGACGTTGATGTGATGGGCCTGATAGATGCTATTGTCAAACCAATCGATTCCCTGACCCACGGTGAATTTCCTCAAGTCTTCTTCCGACTTGATTTGATCAAATTTGCTTTGGTCCTGTTTTCTGATGAGTGCTACACGGTATCCAAGAAGACCTTTTCTGAGTGGTATGCGAATGACGGAGAATTTTTTCTCTAGCTCTTCGGATGTGGGGTTCCAAATAATATTCACGTTGTGATGATCTCGCGCCAACTCCTCGATCGAACGCTTTTTAGGCGCGATACTATCGCTTGGCCCACACTCAAACGCGCCGTACTTGGCTTTCGTTTTCTCTAGCGCCGTTTGTAAAATTTCAATCACATCATTAAAACGCGCGTCGTTTTCTACCTCGCCAGCAGGGTAGATTACCTTTGTCGTCGTAGCAAAGATAGGTAGCGCGGTGCCAACGATGCATAGGATGAAGAAAAACTTGATGAGGCTCTGCTCGGGCTTCATTTTAACTCCATGTCCAACGGCGGAGTTCGTGTAAATGCATCATCTTTGGTCGTAGAAAAATATAAAATAAGAAACAAACGAACGATCAGCCCCGCAACCATTCATCAAAAAATAAAATAAGGATGGTGCACACCTTCAATAGAACAGTTGCTCTCTCTTTTTATCGAAAGCAGATGTACTATGGAACCGGCAATATTGCTGGTCACTTGTGTCAAGCGTATGACCTTGCATTTATAAAATAATACCGTACGTCAACTTCGTTGCTATCATATCTTACTGTGATTTTATCGTCAGCAATGTTAAACAATGGGGAATTTAGATGAAAGATGAGATTGACAAAGCAATGGGGCCAAACACTCAGTTGGTTCACCATGATTACACTGCACCTGCTGGGTTTTCAGCGTTTCCTGTCGCTATTCATCATGCATCGACAGTTCTGTTTGATAACCTAAAAGCGATGCGCGCTCGGAGCTGGTTAGAGAAGACATCCTACACCTATGGATTACATGGTACGCCAACGAGCTTCACGCTGGAGGCGCGCCTAGCTGACATTGAGGGAGGTAATCACTGCCTCCTCGCTCCAAGTGGACTGTCTGCGATCACCCTGATTGATCTCGCGCTATTGCAAAGCGGTGATGATGTGCTGATCCCAGACAACGTCTATCATCCGAATAGAGAGCTGGCGAATTGGCTCAAGACTAGTTTTGGCATTAGCGCCCGTTTCTATGATCCGATGATCGGTGCTGGCATTCGAGATCTGATTGCACCGAATACGCGTTTGATTTGGACTGAAGCACCTGGATCTGTGTCGATGGAAGTGCCAGATATTCCGGGAATTTGCATGGCAGCGCACGAAAAGGGTGTGCTGGTGGCGCTTGATAACACATGGTCAGGTGGAATTGCTTTTCCTGCTTTTGAACATGGTGTGGACATTTCTATGCAAGCTCTTACGAAGTACCAAAGTGGCGGCTCCGATGTGCTCATGGGCGCTGTAATAACGCGAGATGCCGCCTTGCACGCCAAATTGCAGACCGCCCATATGCGCCTTGGATTAGGCGTCGGGATGGACGACGTCTACATGGTGTTGCGTAATCTCCCTACCTTAAAGCTACGGTTTGATGCGCACGATCGATCTGCAAGACAAGTTGCGAAATGGCTATCGGGGCGGCCTGAGATCAGCAAGGTGCTTCATCCGGCATTGGAAGATTGCCCTGGACACGATATCTGGAAGCGTGACTTCAGTGGCGCAGGTGGGTTGTTTTCCGTACTCTTTCATCCACAGTATACCGAGGAACAAACGGACTATTTTGTTGAAAGTCTAAAGCTTTTTAAAATTGGATTTAGCTGGGGCGGGGCGCATAGTTTATGTGTTCCATACAGAATCGACAAAATGCGCGATCAATGGCGAGATACGGGTATTTTGGTTCGGTTCAATATAGGTCTCGAAGATGCAGAGGATTTGATCAAGGATATCGAACACGCTTTGGACGGTATGAGAGCTTATGGGATGAAATAACGTCGTCACTACCTTCGTCATTAAATTCGCCATTAAATTTGTCACTGAAGCCGTAAAAAATAAAAAAGGGAAGATGACTAAGTCACTTCCCTTTTATTTTCTCAATGATGTACCACCGAGGGTGGTACGTACATCTGAGGTTATTTCATCGATGCTTGATGTGAGCGATTAAGCAGACAACAATTGACGTAAAACGAATGGCAAGATACCGCCATGTTTGTAGTAGTCAACTTCGATTGGTGTATCGATACGCAACAATACTTTCACTTCTTGTGATTCGCCGTTAGCACGGTGGATAACCAAAGTAACTTCTTGCTGTGGTTTGATATCGTTTTCGATACCTTTCAAGTCGAAAGACTCTGTACCAGTGATGCCTAAGGAGTCAACACTGTCAGCGCCGATGAATTGCAGAGGCAATACACCCATACCAACCAAGTTAGAACGGTGGATACGTTCGAAGGACTTAGCGATCACCGCTTTTACGCCCAACAGTTGTGTGCCTTTCGCTGCCCAGTCACGTGAAGAACCTGTACCGTATTCCTCGCCGCCGAAGATCATGGTCGGTGTACCTTCAGCAATATACTTCATCGCTGCGTCGTAGATCGCCATTTGTTCGCCAGTTGGTTGGAACAATGTTTCGCCGCCTTCAACGCGGGAACCATCTTCCTTCGCTGGGATCATCAAGTTTTTGATACGAACGTTAGCGAATGTGCCGCGCATCATGATTTCATGGTTACCACGACGTGAGCCGTAGGAGTTGAAATCTGCTTTCAGAACGCCGTTTTCTTTCAACCATTTACCTGCTGGGCTGGATTCTTTGATTGAACCTGCTGGAGAAATATGGTCAGTTGTGATGGAGTCGCCGAATACGCCCAATGCACGTGCGCCTGTGATGCCAGTCGCTGCTGCTTTTGGTTCCATTGTGAAGTCAGCAAAGAATGGTGGCTCAGCAATATAAGTGGAAGTAGGCCAGTTGTAGACTTCGCCTTCTGCCACGCCTTTGATGTTTTCCCACAGTTTTCCTGGTGCGCCTTTAACGTCAGCGTAGTTATCTTTAAACGTTTTGGAGTTCATCGCGAACTTCATCAGTTTTTGGATTTCTGCGCTTGTTGGCCAGATGTCGCCCAAGAAAATATCTTTACCTTTAACGCGACCAACTGGTTCAGTCATCAGATCTTTCGTCACGTTACCAGCGATGGCGTAGGCAACAACCAATGGTGGAGACGCTAAGAAGTTAGAGCGGATGTTCGGGTGAATACGCGCTTCAAAGTTACGGTTACCAGACAATACAGCGGCAGCAACGATGTCGTTAGCGACGATTGCTTCGTTCATTGCTGGAGTCAGATCACCTGCATTACCGATACAGGTAGTGCAACCATAAGCAGTAACGCCAAAGCCGAGTTTTTCCAAGTATGGCAACAAACCAGCTGCTTCCAGGTATTTCGTGACAACGCGAGATCCAGGCGCCAAGGATGTTTTGATGTGTGGAGCAACTTTCAAACCAGCTTCAACAGCTTTTTTCGCTAACAGACCAGCTGCCAACAATACGCTTGGGTTGGATGTGTTCGTGCAAGAAGTGATCGCTGCGATCAGTACGTCGCCGTTTTTCACTTTCACGTTGTCGCTGTTAGTGTAAACCGCTTCCAGATCTTCAGCTTTTTTATTGAAGCCGTTTTCGGATGTTGGTTTGGAGAACAGATCAGCGAACGTGGATTTAACGTTACCGATTTCGATACGATCTTGTGGGCGCTTAGGACCAGCTAAGGAAGGCGCAACAGTGGACAGATCCAGAGAGATTTCTGTCGTGTAGTCGATGTCGCCTTTTTTCGGAATACCGAACATTTTTTGGGCTTTGAAGTAGCCTTCGAATGCGTCGATTTCTGCTTTAGTACGGCCAGTGCCTTTGAAGTAATCGATTGTTGCTTCGTCAACTGGGAAGAAGCCCATTGTCGCGCCGTATTCTGGTGCCATGTTCGCAATGGTTGCGCGGTCTGTCAATGACAGGGAACGTGTACCTTCGCCGAAGAATTCAACAAACTTACCAACTACTTTTGCTTTACGCAGCAATTCAGTAATCGTCAGAACCAGATCCGTTGCAGTACAGCCTTCACGCAGTGCACCAGTCAAATTAACACCGACAACGTCTGGTGTCAGGAAGTAAACTGGTTGACCCAGCATGCCTGCTTCAGCTTCAATACCACCAACACCCCAACCTACAACGCCGATACCGTTAATCATTGTCGTGTGGGAGTCAGTACCAACCAGTGTGTCTGGGTAGTAAACGTCATTCTTTTTCGCGTCTTTGACTTTGTGAACGCCGCGTGCCAAATATTCCAAGTTAACTTGGTGAACGATACCAAAGCCTGGAGGTACAACGCCGAATGTGTCGAATGCTTGCATACCCCATTTCATGAACTGATAACGCTCGTTATTGCGTTCGAATTCCAGTTTCATATTCAGATCGAGTGCTTTCTTTTCACGGAAATGATCGATTTGAACGGAGTGATCAACGACCAGGTCAACTGGGACCAATGGCTCGATGTTTTTTGGATTTTTGCCTTCTTTCGCTGCAACGTTACGCATCGCAGCCAAATCAGCCAACAGAGGAACGCCAGTAAAATCTTGCAAGACCACGCGAGAAACGACGAATGGAATTTCATCCGTACGAGTGGCAGTTGCACCCCAGTTAGCCAACTGCTTGACGTGTTCCTCAGTAACCTTTTTGCCGTCGCAGTTACGCAGAACGGATTCCAGAACCACGCGAATGGAAACTGGCAGGCGAGAGATTTTTACACCCAGATTTTTTTCCAGCGCTGGCAAAGAAAAGAATTTACCTTTCTTTGTTTCTGAAATTTTAAAATCTTTCAGGGTTTTGAATGCATCGTGATACGCATTTTGGCTCATGGCTATTCCTTATTTACAAAAATCAATGATCAAATGAATGCTTGCTGTTACTTCTTGTTGAGTTCTACATCCTCATACCGTCGACATCTTTGGTAAGTGGTGTAAATGCTTTTGCTCAAGGTCGTACTTATTTTGTTACAGGGGTGGCGTCTGCGGGTGCTTCGGCCTTATTTGCTGCGGTTGCTGCATCTGCCATCATTGGTACTGCGCTAGTGCATTCGTTGGCAAGTTGCTGACCTTTACGAGAGTCAAGCAGCAAACCTTTGGCTGGAATACCAATCCAGATAAATCCCGCTTTCGGGTTCTCGAATCGATATGCGCCTGTCGTCGTGTCTACGCGGTGCATGATGTACAAATGCTTTTTCCAACGCATGGCGATATGATCAATATTATCGCCGTGTGTGTACATTGTGAGTGAATTGCCGAGCTCACAAGTGTATTCGTAATTTTTATCTTCGCGAACGTCTGGTTCGATTTCGTCAGGTTCTTGAGGTGCGGGAGCTACCGCTTTTTTGGCTTTGCTCGATGTTTTTGTTTTGATCGGTGCAGGCGCGTTGTCTGCATTTGCAGCGAGTGGTGCAAAAACAAAGCTGCCCGCTACCATGATGCCGGCAAGGCGGGAAAAAAAGTGGTTCATTCGAGGTCTCCTTCAAGTAAAGCAGTTGCTGTTGTTGGCAGCGTCAATGCGCAGGATTGAGCGCGTTTTAAAATCGTCCAGAAATAACGGTAACTGGCGCGATCGTGTAATTTTCCAGCGTGTTGAATCGGCGCCCAATTGTTTTGTTGGGCATGCGTCAAAATTTCAATGGCGGAGGTTATTTCGTCATGCTGTGGAGCCATGACCTGCACAATATGATTAATTTGTGCTGGATGAATGCTCCACATGCGTGTGTAGGCGAACTCGTTTTTTGCACGGACGGCGTCTTGACTGACGACGGAAAAATCGCGGATGTCGGTAGTGACATTATGTGATGGCACTTTTCCAAATCGATGGCATGCAGCAGCGATCTCGAGCTTTGCTTTCGCAACTAACGGATGTTCGAACTGATGAGGAGATTGCATTGCCGACGAAGGAATCGCACCATAATGCGATGATACAAAGTCCATAATGCCAAATGAAAGACACTCAACTTGAGGCAGGGCGGCAATGGCCATCACATCAGCGAGTGC
This sequence comes from Undibacterium sp. MH2W, assembly GCF_049340215.1. Taxonomy (NCBI): domain Bacteria; kingdom Pseudomonadati; phylum Pseudomonadota; class Betaproteobacteria; order Burkholderiales; family Oxalobacteraceae; genus Undibacterium; species Undibacterium sp. MH2W. The sequence goes on from NZ_JBMPPA010000003.1 coordinate 193,028, forward strand.
GTCATGCGTTTCAATCAATACATGGACGGGTAAGTTGCTTCTCCCAGCTGAGAACGCATAATCGTTGATTTGGCGGATTGCATGATCCACTTGCACCGCTGAGCTTACTTTGGGCAATACGATGTACGCCAAACGTTGAGCGGTCGCTGGGATGATGAGGGATAAATCTTGCTCAAAGGCGTCGTGCTGGATATCGTGCACGCGAACGCCAATGCGTGAAAATTGGTTGTTGTCGCTATTAAGAAGTTCGCTGACCAACTTGGCATGGCTAGCTTCATTGCCAGTTGCTGCGCCGTCTTCACAGTCAAAGGTAATATCAAAAGTGGGACCCAGCTGTTGCTGTAGTTCCATTGATTTACGCATTAACTTTTCCGAGCCTGCATAGTGATCACAAACCGGTAAAAATGCCGGCGTTAACTGATCTTGAAATAAGGCGCGGGATGGATGCATCAGGTTTGAATAATACGGTAAAGGAGGGCGAACAGTAGTCTCCTATTCGCCCTTGCCTTGTTTATTAGCCTACCAGGTGTTTAACGCCATCACGCTCTTCTTGCAGTTCTTTGAGAGTGATATTGATACGTTCACGAGAGAATTCGTCGATTTCCAGACCTTGAACAATCGTGTATTCGCCGTTTTCAGTTGTTACTGGGAAGCCGAACATTGTGCCTTCTGGAATGCCGTAGGAGCCATCAGATGGAATGCCCATTGTTGTCCACTTGCCGTTTGTGCCCAGTACCCAATCACGTACGTGATCGATCGCTGCGTTCGCTGCGGATGCAGCAGAGGACAAGCCGCGTGCTTCGATGATCGCTGCGCCACGTTTGCCAACTGTTGGCAGGAATACATCTTTGTTCCAAACCTGATCGTTGATCAAATCTTTTACAGCTTGACCGTCTGCTGTTGCGAAACGGTAGTCTGCGTACATTGTTGGAGAGTGGTTACCCCAAACGCACAATTTTTCGATTGCGGATACTGGTTTGCCAGTTTTCGCAGCAACTTGAGACAATGCACGGTTGTGATCCAAACGTAACATGGCTGTGAAGTTTTTCGCTGGCAATGATGGAGCGGATTTCATTGCGATGTAAGCGTTGGTGTTAGCAGGGTTACCAACAACCAGTACTTTAACGTTGCGAGAAGCAACTGCGTCGAGCGCTTTACCTTGTACCGTGAAGATCTGTGCATTTGCTTCGAGCAAGTCTTTACGCTCCATGCCAGGACCGCGTGGACGTGCGCCAACCAGCAGAGCAACGTCAGCATCTTTGAATGCAGTCATTGGATCGCTGTGTGCAGTCATGCCTGCCAGCAGTGGGAATGCGCAATCGTCGATTTCCATCATGACGCCTTTGAGCGCTTTTTGCGCTTTTTCGTCAGGAATTTCGAGCAATTGCAAAATGACTGGTTGGTCTTTGCCCAGCATGTCGCCGTTAGCGATGCGGAACAACAGTGAATAACCGATTTGGCCAGCGGCGCCGGTGACTGCTACGCGCATAGGGGATTTTGCCATGATACATCTCCGAAGTGAGGTAAAAAACGATGTTCAAATTTTGCTGAGTTAAGAACACACCAGCTAACGATGCTGAATGATAGCGCCTAACGTTCTGCTCGTCAGCCAAATTTCAAATGATTTTTTCTGTAAAATCGAATTAAGCCGCTTTTACAACTTTACATTGCGTAAGTTCGCGCTATATTGCTGGAGTAGGTAGATGATGTCGCATTCATTAACCCGCGCTCGCTTTTCGTAATTTTTACGAAGTTTAGGTGTTGTGGTGTTGTGTGTCAATGACTATCTTATGTCTTATATAAGACATATTAGTTAGCTTTAGTTGTAGACGGCAAGGGTGTTTTTGTGGTGAAATTGCGAACTATGACTTCAAACACGCCAAATCCAAATATCTTGCCTGCGAACTCGCCGAGTTCCGGTACAGGTGTTGTTGGTTCCTCCAGTAACGTATCCCCGACGTTCAGTCCTTTATATCAGCAGATTAAATCACTCATCACGCAGAGTTTGCAGGCGGGAGAGTGGAAGCCGGGTGAATTGATTCCGAGCGAGATGGAGCTCGCGGCGCGGTTTAAGGTTAGTCAGGGCACGGTTCGTAAAGCGATTGATGAACTCTCTGCTGAAAATCTCGTCGTGCGCCGCCAAGGGAAGGGGACATTCGTTGCTACCCACCATGAGGCGAGGGCGCAATTCCGTTTTTTGCGATTGGCACCGGATGAGGGTGTCCCTCACTATCCTGAAAATAAAATTATTGAGGTGCGCCGGCTTCGCGCACCTGCAGAAGTCGCACGTCTGTTAGAAATTAAATCGGGCGACTCCGTCGTTTTCATTCGCCGCGTGCAGTCTTTTAGTGGTGTGCCAACGATTCTTGATGATCTCTGGTTGCCTGGTGTGATTTTCAAAGGCCTCACTGCAGAACGTTTAAATGAATACAAAGGCCCGATGTATGGCTTGTTCGAAACGGAATTTGGGACGCATATGATCCGCGCCTCGGAGCAAATCAGGGCGGTTTGTGCTGATGCGGTTGTGGCTGAATTGCTGTCGATTGCGCCGGGTACGCCGTTGTTGAATGTGGAGCGCGTGTCGTACACCTATGGCGATAAGCCGGTTGAATTACGGCGCGGGCTATACCTGACATCCCAGCATCATTATCGGAATGAATTGAGTTAATGATTGGTGATGTTAGTTGTGCAATAGCACATTATTTTCAGTTTTGATCCATTTAGTGTCTTTTTCTGATTGCTTTTTGCTGGTGTTTTCCTGATTGACCTTCGGCAGATATTCAGATTTGGTATTAAGATGGTGGTATTTTGAAAGATTGGGATCAATTTTTGTTGGTGCGACGCACCAAAATGAGCGAAAATTGCATGATTTTGTGTACAGACTAGTTAATGGGGAGATTATTTATGTCTGAAGTAGTGAAAAACAGGCCACGCTATGGTGTGATGCGCCTGATTGATGCAACTGGATATCGACTGCCGCTCGCAGGCATCGTTTCCATCTTGCATCGTATTAGCGGGATGTTGATGTTCTTGCTGTTGCCCTTCATTTTGTTTTTGTTGGACAAGAGTGTGACTTCTGAAGTGTCTTTTTCAGAGTTGCAGGCGTTGACCTCTGGCGTATTCGTCAAATCGGTGATTCTCGCGTTGGTATGGGCATTTTTGCACCATTTTTGCGCAGGTATCCGTCATTTGATTATGGACCTTCACTACGGTCTGGATAAGCATTCAGCACGCAAATCAGCAGTGAGTGTGTTGGCTGTCAGTATCACATTGGCAGCGTTGGTTGCCCTGAAATTGTTTGGAGTATTCTAAATGGCAAATAACAATATTGGACCAAAGCGCCTTGTTGTTGGCGCACATTATGGATTGCGCGACTGGTTGGCTCAGCGTGTAACTGCCATCGTGATGGCGATTTACACGGTGTTGTTGTTAGTCCTGTTTTTGACTGGTAGTAATTTTACTTACGAAGGCTGGGCAGGCGTATTTGCTCACCAGTGGTTTAAATTGGCGACGTTCTCTGTAGTGATCTGCTTGCTGTACCACGCTTGGGTTGGTATGCGTGATGTATGGATGGATTATGTAACACACAGCGTTGTAGCAAGAATGGTTTTTCAGGTTGCCACCATTTTGTGGCTGGTTGCTAGTGCTGGCTATGCCGCACAGATTTTGTGGAGAGTATAAAAGTGGCTGCGATTAAATCCACAATCCCTACCCGTCGTTTTGATGCGGTTATCGTTGGTGCAGGTGGTTCAGGTATGCGTGCTTCGCTACAATTGGCTGAAGCTGGCTTGAACGTTGCTGTACTTTCTAAAGTTTTTCCAACGCGTTCACATACAGTGGCTGCGCAGGGTGGTATCGGTGCTTCTTTGGGTAATATGTCCGAAGATAACTGGTACTGGCATATGTTCGACACAGTCAAAGGCTCTGATTACCTCGGTGATCAAGATGCGATTGAATTTATGTGTCGTGAAGCACCAAAAGTGGTCTACGAGTTAGAACACTTCGGTATGCCGTTTGACCGTAATGCGGATGGTACGATTTACCAACGTCCGTTCGGTGGTCACACTGCAAACTTCGGTGAAAAGCCAGTTCAACGTGCTTGCGCTGCTGCTGATCGTACTGGTCACGCGCTGTTGCATACACTCTATCAACGCAACGTCCGTGCACGTACGCACTTCTTCGTTGAATGGATGGCGATCGACTTGATTCGTGATCAAGAAGGCGACGTTCTGGGTGTTGTTGCACTCGAGATGGAAACTGGCGAAGTCATGATGCTCGAAGCGAAGCAAACTATTTTCGCAACAGGTGGTGCTGGTCGTATCTGGGCTGCATCAACAAACGCATTTATCAATACTGGTGACGGTATGGGTATGGCTGCGCGTGCTGGTTTGCCGCTGGAAGACATGGAATTCTGGCAGTTCCACCCAACCGGTGTTTCTGGTGCAGGCGTGCTGATTACTGAGGGTGTGCGCGGTGAGGGTGGTATCTTGGTGAATAGCCAAGGTGAGCGTTTCATGGAACGTTATGCGCCGACATTGAAAGATTTGGCGCCACGTGACTTCGTTTCCCGTTCAATGGATCAGGAAATTAAAGAAGGCCGCGGTTGCGGTCCAAATAAAGATCACGTGATGCTCGATCTGCGCCACATCGGTGCAGACACGATTCAAAAGCGTTTGCCTTCGATTCTTGAAATTGCGCATAAGTTCGCCAACGTTGATGCAACGAAAGAGCCAATTCCTGTTGTTCCAACAATTCACTACCAAATGGGCGGTATTCCGACCAACATTTATGGCCAAGTTGTTGCGCCTAAAAATGGATCAAGTGAAGTGGTTAACGGCTTGTACGCTATTGGTGAGTGCGCTTGCGTTTCCGTACACGGTGCTAACCGTTTGGGTACTAACTCATTGCTCGACTTGTTGGTGTTTGGTCGTGCTGCTGGTAACCACATCGTTGCAAGCAATCTCAAAGCACGTAGCAATAAAGATTTGCCAGCGGATGCGGCTGATCTGGCGTTGTCTCGCTTGTCCAAGTTGGAAAATAGCACTGGCTCTGAACGTGTTCAGGACGTTGCGAATGCGATCCGTAAAACGATGCAACATCATTGCGGCGTATTCCGTACTGATGAGTTGCTGCAAGAAGGCTACAAAGAAATTATGGAGCTCGACGAGCGTCGCAAGCACGTTTCTTTCAAAGACAAGTCCAAAGTATTCAACACAGCACGTGTTGAAGCACTGGAATTGGATAACTTGATCGAAACAGCAAAAGCAACGATCACTTCAGCAGCGGCACGTAAAGAATCACGTGGTGCACATGCGCACCGTGATTACGAAAAACGTGACGATGAAAACTGGATGAAGCACACACTGTGGTATTCCGAAGGCAATCGTCTTGACTACAAACCTGTTGTCACTAAACCGCTGACAGTAGAGACGTTCAAGCCGAAAGCTCGTACATTCTAAATTGAGAAAATGCGCTGCCTAGTGCTACTAGGCAGTCTATTTATCGTGTGTCCCTACGGATACACAAGGAAGATATCATGGCACGTACACTGAAATTTAAAATTTATCGATATGATCCGGACAAGGATGCAAAGCCTTACATGCAAGACCTGACCGTCGAGCTCAAAGACACGGATAAAATGTTGTTGGACGCGCTGCAGCGCATCAAGGCTGACGTGGATGATTCTCTCGCATTGCGTCGCTCATGCCGTGAAGGCGTTTGCGGTTCAGATGCAATGAACATCAACGGCAAAAATGGTCTGGCTTGCACAACAAACTTGAATGAGTTGACAGAGCCTATCGTCTTGCGTCCATTGCCTGGTCTGCCAGTTATCCGCGATTTGATCGTCGATATGACGCAGTTCTTCAAGCAATACAATTCGATCAAACCATATTTGATGAACGATTCTATTCCTCCGGAAAAAGAACGTCTGCAATCGCCAGCCGAGCGTGAAGAGTTGGATGGTTTGTATGAATGTATTCTGTGCGCTTGCTGCTCAACATCCTGCCCATCGTTCTGGTGGAATCCGGATAAATTCGTCGGTCCAGCAGGTTTGTTGCAGGCGTATCGCTTTATTGCTGACTCTCGTGACGAAGCAACTGGCGCGCGCTTGGACAACTTGGAAGATCCTTACCGTTTGTTCCGTTGCCACACAATTATGAACTGCGTTGATGTTTGTCCAAAAGGTCTGAATCCGACCCGTGCTATTGGCAAAATCAAAGAGTTGATGGTTCGTCGCGCCGTGTAATAGAAAAAGAGGCGGCGCACAATGTGCCGCTTCTATTTCATGCAACTCTTCATGTCGTTTAAAGAGTTGCATGAAATAGAAAGCATTAAAAGAGAAATGAAAATGTCAAAGCTAGTGGAAGAGTCTCACCAAAGTGATCCAGTTAAGCGCGCTCGTTTGCGCTGGCGTGCAAGACGTGGTTTGTTGGAAAATGATCTGATATTGACGCGGTTTCTGGATGCAAACGAAGAAATTCTGAGCGACGAAGAAGTGGATGCTTTTAGTCGTTTGATGGAGTTGTCTGACAATGTCCTGATGGATCTGATTATGGCGAGAAAAGAGCCTGCTGATGAAGTAGATCTGCCTCACGTCCATGCTCTCTTGGCTCGTCTGCGCGTAGCTTGATAAGTACAGTTTTTTTTTGTGTTTTTTTGATTAACGACTCACCTCTTATCTGAAGGAAGAGCCATGACTAATTCTGAAACAAAAGCAACCCTTTCATTCTCCGATGGTTCCCCATCGCTGGAGATGCCAATTTACAAAGGATCTATCGGTCCTGACGTAATTGATATTCGTAAATTGTACGGTGCGACCGGCATGTTCACTTACGATCCGGGTTTTATGTCGACTGCGGCATGTAATTCTTCGATTACTTACATTGATGGCGATAAAGGCGAGTTGCTGTATCGTGGTTATCCAATCGAGCAACTGGCGGTGAATGGCGGTGACTTCCTCGAAACTTGCTACCTGTTGTTAAATGGCGAATTGCCAAACGCAGCGCAAAAAGAAGAATTTGTCTCCACAGTGACCAAACACACAATGGTCCATGAGCAGATGCAATTCTTCTTCCGTGGCTTCCGTCGTGATGCGCATCCAATGTCTGTATTGGTTGGTACTGTCGGTGCATTGTCGTCCTTCTACCATGATTCTTTGGACATCAACGATCCTCATCACCGTGAAGTTTCTGCGATTCGCCTGATCGCGAAGATGCCAACATTGGTCGCAATGGCATACAAATATTCTATCGGTCAGCCATTCGTGTATCCACGCAATGACTTGTCCTATAGCGCAAACTTCATGCACATGATGTTCTCTACACCATGTGAAGAATACAAAGTGAACGACGTGTTAGTGCGCGCTTTGGACCGTATCTTGATTTTGCATGCTGATCACGAGCAAAATGCATCAACATCGACAGTTCGTCTGGCTGGTTCTTCAGGTGCAAATCCGTTTGCGTGTATCGCTGCTGGTATCGCTTGCTTGTGGGGCCCTGCTCACGGTGGTGCGAATGAAGCAGCGCTGAGCATGCTCGAAGAAATCGGCAGCGTGGACAACATTCCTTCCTTTATCGCACAAGTTAAAGACAAAAACTCTGGCGTTAAGCTGATGGGCTTTGGTCATCGTGTGTATAAAAACTACGATCCACGTGCTAAATTGATGCGTGAAACATGCTACGAAGTATTGCAAGAGTTGGGTCTGCAAGACGATCCACTGTTCAAACTGGCGATGGCATTAGAGAAAATCGCGTTGGAAGATGAATACTTCGTTAGCCGTAAGCTGTATCCAAACGTTGACTTCTACTCTGGTATCGTTCAACGCGCTCTGGGCATCCCAACCGCATTGTTCACAGGTATCTTTGCATTGGCACGTACGGTCGGCTGGATTGCTCAGTGGAAAGAAATGATCTCCGATCCAGAGCAAAAAATTGGTCGTCCTCGTCAATTGTTTGTTGGTGCTCCTAAGCGTGACGTCGTCGCGATTGACAAGCGCTAAGAAGCAAGATGTTACAAATGTCGAAATCATTCATGTTTAACTGCGGATCGCGGCATTAAATAAAGGCGAGTCATTACGACTCGCTTTTTTATTTTGCAGTAAATATGCTATGCTTCGGCTCGAAAGTAAATTTTAGATGTATTTTTGTTTCTGATTCAAAAGGTATATTGTTCCCAATGTGTGTTTTGATTTTGATGCGAGAATAGTTTGAAACAAGCCCTTCCCCACAACTTGATGTGCGATCCGCTAACCGGTCAGGCCGTGTCGCGGAAGGTTAGATTAACCCGCTAATCTCGCGAAACGCGAAGAAAGGTGAGCAAGATGATGCAACAATATAACGCTAACTCGTATCTGTTCGGCGGCAATGCGCCGTACGTAGAAGAACTGTACGAATCCTATCTGAACAATCCTGGTTCAGTACCTGACAACTGGCGCGCATATTTCGATGCGATGCAACATGTGCCTGCAGTTGACGGTTCTTCTAAGCCTGACGTAGCGCACGCGCCGGTCATCGCTTCTTTTGCAGAACGTGCTAAACAAGGTCCAATTCGCACTGTCAGCGCGACTGCTGATGCCGAAATGGGTCGTAAGCGCGTGGCTGCTCAGCAGTTGATCGCTGCATATCGTTTCTTAGGTAGTCATTGGGCGAACCTCGACCCACTGCAACGCCAAGAGCGTCCAAGTTTGCCAGAGTTGGAGCCAAGTTTTTACGGCTTCACTGATGCTGATATGGACATCCAGTTCAATATTAGCAATACGTATTTTGGTTCTGAAACAGCCTCTTTGCGTGATCTGGTTAACTCTCTGCGTGACACTTACTGCCGTTCAATCGGTGCTGAGTTCATGTACATCAGCGATCCGACAGAAAAGCGTTGGTTGCAACAAAAGCTCGAATCTATCCGCTCTACACCGAGTTTTACTGCAGAAAAGAAAAAACACATTCTTGATCGCTTGACAGCAGCAGAAGGCTTGGAGCGCTATCTCCACACACGTTATGTTGGTCAAAAACGTTTCTCCCTCGAAGGCGGTGAAAGCTTTATCGCATCGATGGACGAAACAATTCAACGCGCTGGTGAGCGCGGTGTACAAGAAATCGTTATCGGTATGGCCCACCGTGGTCGTCTGAACGTTTTGGTGAACACATTGGGTAAAATGCCACAGGATTTGTTTGCTGAATTCGAAGGTAAACACGGTGATGATTTGCCAGCTGGTGACGTGAAGTATCACCAAGGTTTCTCTTCCGACGTATCTACTCCAGGCGGTCCAGTCCACCTGTCCTTGGCATTTAACCCATCCCATTTGGAAATCGTTAATCCGGTGGTCGAGGGTTCTGTCAAGGCACGTATGGATCGTCGTGGCGACAAGGATGGCTCACAAGTATTGCCAATCTTGGTACACGGTGACGCAGCGTTTGCAGGGCAGGGCGTTGTGATGGAAACGCTGAACTTAGCGCAAACTCGTGGCTACGGTACTGGCGGTACGATGCATATCGTGATTAACAATCAGATCGGTTTCACCACATCTGATCCACGTGATTCACGTTCGACACTGTATTGCTCCGACGTTGTGAAGATGATTGAAGCGCCAGTATTGCACGTTAATGCGGATGATCCAGAAGCAGTTGTTCTGGCAACACAGATCGCGCTTGATTACCGTATGGAATTCAAGAAAGACGTTGTTGTTGACATCATTTGCTACCGTAAATTAGGTCACAATGAGCAAGATACACCAGCACTGACTCAGCCGCTGATGTACAAAAAAATCGGTCAACATCCTGGTACACGTAAGATGTACGCAGACAAGTTGTCAGCACAAGGCACGATTCCAGCTGATGGCGGCGACGCGATGGTAAAAGAGTTCCGTGATGCGATGGATGCGGGTAAACACACGCATGATCCAGTCATCTCTAACTTTAAAAACAAATACGCTGTCGATTGGATTCCATTCCTGAACCGTAAATGGACTGACGCTGCGGATACTGCTGTTCCAACAACAGAACTGAAACGTCTTGCTGAGCGTATCACAACGATTCCAGCAGGATTCAAGCCACACAGCCTCGTAGAAAAAGTGTTGAGCGATCGCGCGACCATGGGTCGTGGTGAAATGAATCTGGACTGGGGTATGGGTGAACATCTCGCCTACGCATCTCTGGTGTCTTCCGGTTACGCAATTCGTTTGACGGGTCAGGATGCGGGTCGTGGTACTTTCGTTCACCGCCATGCTGTATTGCATGATCAAAACCGTGAGCGTTGGGATTCGGGTACATACATCCCTCTGCAAAACATCTCAGAAAATCAAGCACCGTTCACGGTGATTGATTCTGTGTTGTCAGAAGAAGCCGTATTGGGCTTTGAATATGGTTACTCAACAGCAGAGCCAAACACATTAACGATCTGGGAAGCGCAGTTCGGCGACTTCGCTAACGGTGCACAGGTTGTTATCGATCAGTTCATCAGCTCCGGTGAAGTGAAGTGGGGTCGTGCATCTGGTCTGGTGATGATGTTGCCACATGGCTACGAAGGTCAGGGTCCAGAGCACTCATCTGCTCGTCCAGAACGTTTCTTGCAGTTGTGCGCTGATAACAATATGCAGGTAGTTCAGCCGACAACAGCAGCACAGATTTTCCATCTGTTGCGCCGTCAAATGATTCGTCAGTTCCGCAAGCCGTTAGTGATTTTGACACCTAAATCATTGTTGCGTAACAAGGATGCTGGTTCTGCCTTGTCCGAATTGTCTAAAGGCAGCTTCCACACGGTCATCGGTGAAGTCGATGAGAAAATCGATGCGAAGAAAGTAAAACGTGTTATCGCTTGCTCCGGTAAGGTTTATTACGATTTAGTGAATGCGCGTAAAGAGCGCGGTCAGACAGACACAGCAATTATCCGTGTGGAACAGCTGTATCCATTCCCACATAAGAGTTTTGCTGCTGAATTGAAAAAATTCCCAGAAATGACGGAATTAGTCTGGGCGCAGGATGAGCCGCAAAATCAGGGACCTTGGTTCCAGATCCAACACAATATTTTTGAAAGTCTGGAAGAAGGTCAGAAATTGGCCTACGCAGGTCGTCCAGCAAGTGCATCGCCAGCGGTCGGTTACTACGACAAGCACTATGCACAACAAAAAGCATTGTTGGAAACGGCATTTTCCAAACTCAAAGGCTTTGTCCTCACTAAATAATTAACACAGTGCTGCATCAGGATCTGATGCAGCACGCAGTTACCCGAATCGGAGAGAAAAAAAATGGCAATTATCGAAGTAAAAGTTCCTCAGTTATCTGAGTCAGTAGCAGAAGCAACCTTGTTGACATGGCACAAGCAAGTAGGCCAGTCCGTTGGTCGTGATGAAAATCTGATCGACGTAGAAACAGACAAAGTGGTGTTGGAATTGCCAGCACCAGAAGCAGGCGTTATTACACAAATCATCAAAGGCGATGGCAGCACAGTTGTTGCTGGTGAAGTGATCGCTATTTTGGATACAGAAGCTTCCGCTTCCGCTGGTGCCGCTGCTGCTGCGCCTGCTGCAGCCGTCGCCGCTGCCCCAGTTGCTGCTGCAGATGCGAAATCATCTGCTGGCGTTGCAATGCCAGCAGCTGCCAAAATCCTGGCAGAAAACGGCTTGTCCGCCGGTCAAGTGGATGGTTCTGGTAAAGATGGTCGCGTAACGAAGGGCGATGCATTGGCTGCTGTTGCTTCCAAAGCGACTCCAGTTGTTGCACCTTTGGCAGCGCCAGTGGCAAGCAAACCAGCGTTACAACAAGTGGCAGCGCCTACATTGGCAAACTTGGGCGATCGTCCAGAAGAGCGCGTTCCGATGAGCCGCTTGCGTGCACGTATCGCTGAGCGTCTGGTTCAATCCCAATCGACGAATGCCATCTTGACGACATTTAATGAAGTCAACATGGCTCCAGTGATGGAATTGCGCAACAAATACAAAGACAAATTTGAAAAAGAGCACGGCGTGAAGCTTGGCTTTATGTCTTTCTTCGTCAAAGCGGCCGTTGCTGCATTGAAAAAATACCCAATCATTAACGCATCCGTTGATGGTAACGATATTGTTTATCACGGTTATTTTGATATCGGTATCGCTGTTGGTTCCCCACGTGGCTTGGTTGTACCTATTCTGCGTAATGCTGATCAGATGTCGATCGCTGACATCGAGAAAAAAATCGGTGAATTCGGTGCAAAAGCAAAAGATGGTAAGTTGACGCTGGATGATTTGTCTGGTGGTACATTCTCTATCTCCAACGGTGGTACTTTCGGTTCGATGTTGTCTACACCAATCATTAACCCACCACAATCCGCTATCTTGGGTGTGCATGCAACGAAAGATCGCGCTGTGGTTGAAAATGGTCAGATCGTTATTCGCCCAATGAACTACCTGGCAATGTCTTACGATCACCGTATTATTGACGGTCGTGAAGCGGTATTGGCATTGGTTGCAATGAAAGACGCGTTGGAAGATCCATCCCGTCTGTTGTTAGATCTGTAATCACTGTCAACGGCTATCAACGTGAACATCGCTGACGACATCCAGCGTTTGCACGAACTGCATCAGTCAGGTGCTCTGACTGATGCGGAGTTCGCGCAGGCGAAAGAAAAGCTTCTTGAGAAAGATCCTTCGGGCGCTTCCTTTGCACAATCAACATCTGCGTCGTACACAAATAACGGCGATGGAATCAATCAGTTAAACCGTTTCCGTCGTTCCATAAACGACCGATGGTTGGGTGGTATTTGCGGTGGTTTAGGCAAGTTCACAGGGTTGGATTCTTGGATCTGGCGTTTGATCTTTGTGTTTTTCGCGCTGTTTGTTGGCACAGGTATGCTGGCTTATTTATTGGCGTGGATCTTCGTGCCAGTAGAAGAGTGATGTTCACTTGTCTGCAGATTCGCTCTAGTAGTGTCTGCAGATGATTAAAAGATAGTCTGCTTTAAATACAATTCAGGATAATTTCATGAGTAAACAATTTGATGTCGTCGTTATCGGCGGCGGTCCAGGCGGTTATGTTGCAGCAATTCGCGCTGCGCAACTTGGTTTCTCTACTGCATGTATCGATGCATGGAGCAACGATAAAGGGGGTCCTGCACCAGGTGGTACTTGTACCAACGTAGGTTGCATTCCATCCAAAGCGTTATTGCAATCGTCTGAACATTTCGAACACGCGGGTCACGCTTTCGCTGATCACGGTATTCAAGTGTCTGGTCTGGGTATTGACGTTGCTAAAATGTTGGGTCGCAAAAATACGATCGTGAAACAAAACAACGACGGTATTCTGTTTTTGTTTAAAAAGAATAAAGTTACTTTCTTCCACGGTCATGGCTCCTTCGTCAAGGCAGACGCAGCTGGTTATGAAATCAAAGTTGCTGGCAAAACGGAAGAAACAATTACAGGTAAGCACATCATCGTTGCGACTGGTTCGAACGCGCGTGCATTGCCAGGAACACCGTTTGATGAAGTCAACGTATTGTCCAACGAAGGCGCACTGAACATTGCCGAAACACCGAAAAAACTGGGCGTGATTGGCGCTGGCGTTATTGGTTTGGAAATGGGTAGCGTATGGCGTCGTTTGGGTGCTGAAGTGACGGTACTCGAAGCATTGCCAACGTTCTTGGGTGCAGTTGACGAACAAATCGCCAAAGAAGCGCACAAACTGTTCGTGAAGCAAGGTCTGTCTATTAATTTAGGCGTGAAGATCGGTGAGATCGTCAACAGTGGTAAAGACGTCACAGTTAATTACACAGATGACAAAGGCGCTGAGCACAAAGCGGTGTTTGATAAACTGATCATCTCGATCGGTCGTACACCAAATACTAACGGCTTAAACGCTGAAGGCGTTGGTTTGGCACTCGATGAACGCGGCTTCATTGCTGTTGATGGCGATTGCAAAACTAACCTGCCGAACGTATGGGCAGTAGGTGACGTTGTTCGTGGTCCAATGTTGGCGCACAAAGCGGAAGAAGAAGGCGTTGCTGTTGCTGAGCGTATTGCTGGTCAACACGGTCATGTCAACTTCAATACGATCCCTTGGGTTATTTATACCTCCCCAGAGATCGCATGGGTTGGTCGCACCGAGCAGCAATTGAAAGCGGACGGCGTTGCTTATAAGGCTGGCACATTCCCATTCATGGCGAATGGCCGTGCACGTGCTTTGGGTGACACATCGGGTATGGTGAAATTCTTGGCTGATGCAACGACAGATGAAATCTTGGGTGTTCATATCGTAGGTCCAATGGCATCTGAGTTGATTTCTGAAGCCGTTGTGGCAATGGAATTCCGTGCTTCTTCTGAAGATATTGCACGTATTTGCCATGCACACCCATCGTTGTCCGAAGCAACAAAAGAGGCAGCGTTGGCTGTTGATAAGCGTTCATTGAATTTCTAATTCACTGAAACTTGTCTGCATGCAGCGTTCAAGCGAATAAGTCTTGATGAAATGGACGAGTCGGGTACTCGTCCATTTTTATTTAGTAGGAATACCCGATACTGCATATCGGCGAGCCGCTTGTGTGGGATGCTGGTTGTTAATTGTGCCGTCAGATGTAAGCGCTGCGGCGAGATCAATGCGTGAAAATCGCACACTAATGATGTGGTTACCTGCGAACGTTTTATGTCAGGTGGGGCATCTAGAGAAATACAGACCATGGATGTTCAAGAGTTTTACCAAGATGCGTTGACGCAACGTGGATTTAAGGCCGATGAAGCGCAGAAACGCGCAGTAGATCGTTTGCAGAAAGCCTATGAGGAGTGGGTTTTCTATAAAGGTAAGCGCGCTAACCGACTCACACGGATGATTACTCGCCCCGAGGTGCCGCGTGGTGTCTATATGTGGGGCGGGGTAGGGCGTGGTAAATCGTTCTTGATGGATAGCTTTTATTCGGTTGTGCCAGTTGTCCGTAAAACACGCTTACATTTTCATGAATTCATGCGGTCGGTTCATCGGCAGTTAGATGAGCTCAAGGGCGTTGCCGATCCGTTGGATGAGGTAGCGCGACAAATCGCAAAAAAATACCGTCTGATCTGCTTTGATGAGTTTCACGTGTCTGACGTTGCGGATGCCATGTTGCTCTATAACTTGCTCAAAGCCTTATTCGATAACGGTGTGTCGTTCGTGATGACCTCTAATTATGAACCTTCGACACTCTATCCAGATGGGTTGCATCGCGACCGGATGCTCCCAACAATCGCGTTGTTGAAAGAGCGACTCGATGTCTTAAACGTGGATTCTGGCAATGATTATCGGAAGCGCGCGCTGGAACAAGTGCAAGCCTATTTGTCACCGTTAGGTGCGGCGACGGATAAGGCACTGCGAGATAGTTTTGCGCGTATCGCTGATACAAAGGACGAAGAGCCGATTGTCGACATCGAAGGTCGTAAGTTGAAATCCTTAAGAAGAGCCGGTGGTGTGATCTGGTTTGATTTCAACACTTTATGTGGCGGTCCTCGCTCACAAAACGATTACCTTGAAATTGCAAGTCGCTTTCATACCGTGATCTTGTCTTCTATTCCAGCAATGTCTGCTGCCATGTCTTCGGAAGCGAGACGGTTCACATGGCTTATCGATGTGTTCTACGATAATAAAGTGAAACTCATCATGTCGGCTGAAGTTGCGCCCGAGTTGCTCTATACTCAAGGGACACTTTCAAACGAGTTTCATCGTACTGTGTCGCGGATTATTGAAATGCAATCGAAAGAGTATATGGAAACCGATCAACGCCAACTTGCAGAGTCACTTACCTGATGTTTACTATGAGTCCCATTCTCTCAACGAAGATGGCGCGTTACGCGACCTTCGTTGCACTGGTGTTTGCTCCACTGAGCGTATTTGCCGACGACGGTAAGCAAGAACTAGCGCAAATTGCGACTGTGGTGCATGCACTCGATGCGCGTTTTCCCGCAGGAGGCATCCAAACCAACGATGCTGCAGATGTCGCGATCAAAGAAAGTGCTGAAGCCCAAGAGCGATTACAAAATTGGTATGTCGTCGCGGAACATCATTGCTATAACACGTTCTTTGTTAATGATTGTCTTAAGGAAATAAAAGTCGAGCGTCGAGAATATTTACCGACGCTCCAACGGATTTCATTAGAAGCGAAAGCTCTTCAGCGACAAATCAAAGTGATGGAGCGTGATCGGGAAACCGCGCAAAAACAAGCGAAGTAATTTTGTTTTTTTCATGCTAGCGATGAGCGTGATACCTCGTCCTGGTATCACGTTTAGCCCATGAAGGTGGGCTTAAGTAGTTGGTCAGTGCGTTTTTACTGCGTTGCGCTGATAGTTTCTATTTCTCCTCCATTGTGATGAATGATTGTCGATTCAGCGGTTGTTGATAGACGAGTTCTTCTTGCCATTTATTTTTAAAGATCGTCTCTATGTCCTTTTCTTCCCTCGGTTTGCTGCCCGAAACATTATCCGCGATTGCCAAGCTAAATCATGTGACGGCGACACCAGTCCAGGCGGCGGCGATTCCAGTTGTTCTGCATGGCACGGATTTGATTGCACAAGCGCAGACCGGGTCCGGTAAGACACTGGCCTTTTGCGCGCCGCTACTGCAGGCGTTGCAGCCATCGCAGCAACCTCGTCGCGTTCAGGTGCTGATACTTGTTCCAACACGTGAGTTGGCAGTTCAAGTCGCGGACACAGTGACTGCAATGGCAAAAGGCATGGCGCGTTCTGTGAAAGTCGGCGTGTTATTTGGGGGTGTCTCTGTTAACCCGCAAATGATGCATTTGCGAGGCGGTGCGGACGTCATTATCGCAACGCCTGGGCGTTTGCTCGATTTGATCAGTCAAAATGCACTATCAATTAGTCACGTTGATACGTTGGTTTTGGACGAGGCTGATCGCTTGCTCGAACTTGGTTTTGCAGACGAGCTACAGCGGATCTTGGCGCTTTTGCCGACATCGCGGCAAACGCTTTTATTTTCAGCCACGTTTGCTCCGCATGTCGAGTCGCTGGCACAGCAAATTTGCCAGAATCCAGTGCGAGTACATATCCCTGAAACCGACCTTGGAAAGCCCGATATCGTTCAGCGCGCTGTCTTGGTCGATACTGGGAAGCGTACACAGTTGTTGCGGCATCTCATGAAAACGGAAGGGTGGAAGCGCGTACTGGTTTTTGTTGCGACCAAGTATGCCGCAGACTTAGTATCTACCAAACTACGCCGTCTTGATATCTCTGCGGAGCCTTTTCATGGCGAATTGAGTCAAGGAAAGCGTGAGCAGGTGTTGGCTGATTTTAAAGCGTCTCGGGTGAAGGTTGTCGTGGCGACGGATCTTGCTGGGCGGGGGATCGATATCCTCGATCTGCCAGTGGTTGTTAATTATGATTTACCACGCTCTGCGGATGATTATATCCACCGGATTGGTCGCACTGGCCGTGCCGGCGCTCGCGGCTTAGCCCTGAGTTTTGTTACGTCTGAAACGTCGGCACACTTTACGACGATTTTACGTAAAAATCAGTTGCGGATTGCTACTGAGACCATCTCCGGATTTGAGGCGCAGGAAAGAGCGCCTGTGGTTACTGCACCGTTGGATGTACATGGTGGTGTTAAGGGTCGTCGCCCAAGTAAAAAAGATAAGTTACGGGCTCTCGCAAAAGAGCAAGGTAGCTTACCGCCGGATGCCGAAAGCTGATTTTTCGTGTGCTGTGAGTGGATTTCGATCTACGCTAGTCTTAGTCCATTTCCGCTAATGTTTGATGCACGAAAGCCGACAAAATAAGCCGTGCTTGGGGAGTGACGTCGATAAATTCAAAGCCATGGCGGAACTCAGTTCCACTTTCAGTCGGTGCAATGGAGCGTAGAATGGTATTCAACGTCAGGTATTCATCCGTTCCCGCTGCATTGACTTTGAATTTAATGACGCCGGTATCTCCTTTTTTACCAAGTTGTTTTTTGATGATTCCCGAGGTGCCACCCATGCTCAGATCGCCTAAGGTCGCCGCTGCGGTTTGTGGAGGGTCGCCAATACTCACAGACGCAATGATTTTGACCGTTGCACGTGCGCCTTGCCGAATGGTTGTCGCTCGAACCTGTTTTGGGTAGCTGAGATGTAAATAATCATGCGGAGAATAGACGTATTTAACCAGCGATGCAGTAAATGCATACGCTTTCTTGCCTGGAAACGCCCGGATAATAAACGTTTGTCCCTCTCGCAGCATCACTGATTTACCACCTGCTACGGGCGCTGTCACCAACAGGGATTTATTCTTTACAAAACCGATTAATTTGACGGTATATCTAGTCGCCGTATGATCGTGCGTTTGAAGGTAAACATTTTCTCCGACCGTCCAGCGCACGCTATCGAGCTCAATCACCGTCTCTTTGTGCAACTCTTCTGCGGGTTTTTGTGCGGTCGGCTTTGATGCCGGAAGTGAAGCGCCTGCTTCAGAGGGAGCATCGGTAGAGGATGTTTCAGTTATCTCGATTTTTGATGGAATACTGTCCCACAACATATCGGCTTCACAATAGCCGACTTCCATCAGGTGGTTCAGCTGTTGTTGATCTTCGATATGCAGCCCAGGTTCAAATAAAACTTGTCCATCCTGGTTATAGATCGTCCAATGAATCGTTTGTCCAATTGCTATTTCAGTATGCCGCAAAGGCATTAATCCCAGTACTTCACCCATCTTTTTTTTCCATTTTCTATGGTTGAGAACCTGTTGCCAGCGTCAGATGTTACGCCTGATCGCGCCGAAAGTAGCATAGTTAACTGAGTTCGGTCTTGATAATCGTGAACAATGTGCTACTAATGACTGATTAATGCGAGTGTAAAATAAAAAAAGTCTGAAATTTATCAATTTCAGACTTTTTTACAACAATTTGAAATAGTTAGATACGGTTACTTACCTGTTTCCGCCTCTGATTTGACACAGTCAACGAAATAGCCACGTTTTCCATCGACTTCCGCCTTGACCAAGCCGTGGCAGTCGGTTTCAAAGCCAGGGAATTTTTCATTGAAATCACGTACAAATCGCAGGTAGTCAACGATGGTGCGGTTGAAGCGCTCACCTGGAATCAACAGTGGAATGCCTGGTGGATAAGGCGTCAGTAGGATCGCAGTCACGCGGCCTTCTAATTCATCAATAGATACGCGCTCAATTTCACGATGCGCCATCATGGCAAAGGCATCGGATGGCTTCATTGCTGGCTGCATGTCAGACAGGTACATCTCTGTCGTCAAGCGGGCAACGTCATGACCTTTGTAAGCCTCATGGATGCCTTGGCAGAGATCCTTCAGTCCGGCACCTTCGTAACGTGGATTGGCGGCTGCAAACTCAGGCAAAATGCGCCAGATTGGCTGATTCTTATCGTAATCATCCTTGAATTGTTGCAGCGCCGTCAAAAGCGTGTTCCAACGGCCCTTGGTAATGCCGATGGTGAACATGATAAAGAATGAATAGAGGCCGCATTTTTCAACAATAACGCCGTGCTCAGCCAAATACTTGGTCACGATCGACGCAGGAATACCTGTTTCGCCGAATTTACCTTCCAAGGATAAACCCGGTGTAACGATTGTTGCTTTAATTGGATCGAGCATGTTGAAGCCAGGGGCTAACTTGCCAAAGCCATGCCAATCATCCTCTGCGCGGATAATCCAATCTTCGCGTGAACCGATACCATCTTCAGCAAATTCCTCAGGTCCCCAGACTTGGAACCACCAGTCTTTACCCCATTCTTGATCGACTTTACGCATGGCGCGACGGAAGTCCAATGCTTCTAAGATAGACTCTTCCACCAATGCTGTACCGCCAGGTGCTTCCATCATCGCTGCAGCAACGTCGCAGGAGGCAATGATGGAGTACTGAGGTGAAGTTGATGTGTGCATCAGATAGGCTTCATTGAAGCTGTCTTTATCAAGTTTGCGTGTCTCGGACTCACGCACCAGAATTTGGGATGCTTGAGAAATACCGGCCAATAATTTGTGTGTCGATTGGGTCGAGAAAATCATCGATGACTTAGCGCGTGGACGATCTTTGCCAATGGCGTGCATGTCCTTGTAGAAGTCGTGGAAAGTCGCATGTGGCAACCACGCTTCGTCAAAGTGCAATGTGTCAATCTGACCGTCGAGCAAATCTTTCAGTACTTCGACGTTGTAGAGCACGCCGTCGTACGTCGATTGTGTAATGGTGAGAATGCGCGGTTTCTTGTTCTTGGCTTCGCGTGCAAATGGATTGGCCTCGATTTTCTTCATGATGCTTTCCATGCTGAATTCTTCCAGCGGGATAGGACCGATGATGCCGAGGTGATTACGTGTCGGCATGAGGAAGACAGGAATCGCGCCGCACATGATGATGGAGTGCAGAATCGATTTGTGGCAATTGCGGTCAACGACAACGATATCGCCCGGCGCGACAGTAGAGTGCCATACCATTTTATTGGAGGTGGACGTACCGTTCGTCACGAAGTAGCAATGGTCCGCATTGAAAATGCGCGCAGCATTGCGTTCAGATGCGGCAACAGGACCCGTATGATCAAGTAATTGACCGAGTTCTTCAACGGCGTTACAGACGTCGGCACGGAGCATATTCTCACCAAAAAACTGATGGAACATTTGACCGATTGGCGATTTTAAGAAAGCAACGCCACCGGAATGCCCAGGACAGTGCCAAGAGTAGGAGCCATCATTGGCGTAGTGCACCAATGCTCTGAAAAATGGTGGTGCAAGACTGTCCAAATAGGAGCGGGCCTCACGAATGATGTGACGGGCGACGAATTCTGGCGTGTCTTCAAACATATGAATGAAGCCGTGCAATTCACGCAAAATATCATTCGGGATATGGCGCGAAGTACGGGTTTCACCATAAAGGTAGATAGGAATATCCGCATTTTTGTAGCGAATTTCTTCGACAAACGCGCGCAGAGATTTGAGTGCGTAGTCTGTTTCTTCGAAGGTGCCGCCACCAAACTCTTCATCATCAATCGACAAGATAAATGCAGAGGCGCGGGATTGTTGTTGGGCGAATTGGGACAAGTCGCCATAGCTGGTAACGCCCAACACTTCCATGCCTTCAGTTTCGATGGCATCTGCTAAAGCACGGATGCCTAAGCCTGAGGTGTTTTCTGAGCGAAAGTCTTCGTCAATAATAACGATGGGGAAGCGGAATTTCATGGTGGTCTCCAAAAGACGTGGTACAAGGGAGACGCCTGGGCAAGTTAAATCAACCGCTTGCGCGCCGAAAAATTCAAAAAAGAATGCGTAAAAAGAACGGGGGGCTTAAGCGCAGTGCGCCCAGATCTCTACTGATCCTAAACGAACCGAATTCTCTCAGATAACGGGCGCTCTATGTGAAAAAAAACGGGCAATTTTTGCATTCAAATGATAATTTCATGGGATTGTCATTTAGTTGCCGAGATGGTCGTATGTTGCATTGCGAAAATCTCCAGAGAGCAAATTTTATTCAGACTTTGTTGGGTGATTGATCGCGTTGACAATAAAAAAATGAGCGCGAAGTGCGCTCATTTTTTAGATACTCTTTGATGAGAGTTGAGACTGTCGGACTCTTAGAATCGGTAACTTGCCGCTGAATAAACAGTAATTGGTGTTTTTTCAAACACGAACGGACTCTTCGTCACATCTGAAGAGAAACGGCTGACAGAGGCACCCGTTGTCAGCGACCAGTTTGCGTCGATTGTCCAATGCCAACTTGTACTCAACTTAATATCGGAAAGACCAGATCCTGGCGTGTATTGTGAGTAGCCGCTGGCCATTGATTGCTGCTCGGTGACGCCAAAATAAGACTGCATGTACGAAGCATTCACCCAGTTTGCGCGCAATGTTGCTGTGATACGGTGTTGATCATTAATTGCAGTGGTAAAACGCGCACCGACACTCGTTTGCAAGCCGTTATGTCCAACGCCCGAACCATAACGGATGGACGACAACAGGGAATAATTTTGATTAATGTTGTAGTTGAGGAAAGCGCCTGGTTCAATTGCTGTGTCCACATCCCCTAAACCTTGCAGTTTGGAGGAGGATGATTCATCACGAGCGGCTTCTAATGACAGCCGAACGCCATACTGCAAGCTAGGGTCTTTGGAAAAGTTATATCCAAGTCCATTCACAGCGCTGAAGAAGGCGCCGTTTTTCCATTGTGCATCAAATAAGGGGTAGACCTTCGCCTTTCGCTCGTCCGATCCAAGATATTTTGGCGTGAACAATACAGCGCCACCCAAAGAGAAATTAATGTCTTTTGGTAAATAATATTCAGGGATGGTTTGCACAAATTCTGAGGTTTGTGCCTGCGCACCGCACGAGGCGGCGAGTAGCAGGAGGCAAAGGAGCTTTTTCATTTTGATTTCTCGAATCATTTCTCGTTATTTTAGATGTGAAACCAAGCGAGTGCTGCCAGTATAACGCCAACTCCCGCGACACCGTAGGAGACAACATTAAGCCATTTTTTCTTGGTTAATAGCGTTATCGCAGCTAAAGAAATGGCGATTTGTACCGCAGTCATTGCTTGTGCCCAACGATGATGCTGGTGAAGTTCCAATTCAGATGCTTCTTCCCATTTCGTGGCTTCTGCCTCGAGTTCATCCGCTTTTTTCTTAATTTCTTCTTTTTCTGTCTTGTAGCGTGCTACCTCAGACTTATACTTTTCTTGATCGGTACCTGGCAGGCTTATTGCCAGTTCCGCAAGATTTTGCTTATTGGATTTTGACTGATAGAAGTTCCACTGATTAGACGCTTCTGTCTTTTTGATAGCGGCTTCATTTTTGTACATGGCAGCGTTATTTTGCGTGGCGCCGCCTTCGTAGCCGAAAAGGGCACCAATGGTCGCTAAGATGGCCGTCATGACGGCGATGCGGCTTGCAAACTGATCGTTGCCGTGCGCTGCGGCATGCTCTACTTCGTGGTCATGAGGACCGTGGACATGAAATTCATCACTAGACATAGTAGTTCCTATTTTTTTTCGTATGTTACAAATGCGTAATGCACTTGTTTTGTTGCTGATGTGTGTAATTCGCGCGTGGTTTCCACCCAAGTTGCCGAATCGATTTCTGGGAAAAACGCATCGCAATCAAAACGATCTTGAATCTCGGTAACGATAAGGCGATCGGCAAGCATTAAGGCTTGCTGATAAATCTGTGCTCCTCCGATAATAAATGCATCTGTTCCATTGATCAGAGACTGCGCATCTTCTAAAGAGTTCACTGTTTCAACGCCATCGTGCTGCCACGCTGTGTTACGAGTCACAACAATATTGCGTCGGTTCGGCAACGGCCGTCCGATCGATTCAAAGGTATTGCGACCCATAATGATGGGGTGTCCGCTCGTCATTTTTTTAAAATGCGCAAGATCTTCAGGTAAGTGCCAGGGCAGGGTATTGTTGATCCCAATACCTCGTTGTTGGTCAAATGCAACGATAATACTTAATAATGACATGATAACGAATCCCTTGTATCAAACTGCAACAGGCGCTTTGATATGTGGATGAAATTCGTAGTTCTCGAATTCAAAATCATCATATTGATAATCAAACAAACTCGCTGGATGGCGCTTTATCTTGAGCGTCGGTAAAGGGTGCGGCGTGCGTGATAACTGCTCCGCCACTTGCTCCATGTGGTTGGAATACAAGTGACAATCACCACCCGTCCAGATAAATTCACCGACGCCGAGATTGCATTGTTGCGCGATCATATGCGTTAGTAAGGCATAAGACGCGATGTTAAACGGCACCCCGAGGAAAATATCGGCGCTACGCTGGTACAACTGGCAAGATAACTTGCCATCGGCGACATAAAACTGAAACAATGCGTGACAAGGTGGTAACTTCATTTGTGGAATATCTGCGACATTCCATGCTGAAACGATCAGGCGTCGTGAATCAGGATTCGACTTGATCTGTTCTACAAGTTGTGAAATTTGATCAATGTGCTTGCCGTCGGGTGTTGGCCAATTTCGCCATTGTGAGCCGTAAACGGGACCGAGGTCACCATTTTCGTCTGCCCAGTCATCCCAGATAGAGACGCCGTTGTCTTTGAGATATTTAATGTTGGTCGAGCCAGCCAAGAACCAGATTAATTCATGGATGATTGACTTCAAATGTAACTTTTTCGTTGTGACTAAAGGGAATCCTTCGTTCAGATCGAAACGCATTTGATAGCCAAATACGGAGACTGTGCCAGTACCAGTGCGGTCAGTTTTCTTTGTCCCGTTCAGTTGAACGTGACGCATAAAGTCGAGGTATTGGCGCATAGTTGCTTGCTTTGAGGAAATATTGCGGAGAGAAATGAGGCGGTAGTATACCTTATTCGGCGGCGCTCCCTGTTGTATTGCATGCAAAAAAGCCTCGTTTCGAGACTTTTTTTGCAGTGCAATAATGCCATTTCACAATATTGCTCGCGGCGGTCTCATGTCTCAAGCGATCAGCGTTCAATCCATCGTTTAGCAAGGACGATACCGAAAAATGGCAGGGCAGGAGATTGGTGTTAATGTGTCCCTGTTTCGCATCTATCTCTGGATACGAAGGTACTAACGATTGTTGAGAAGCGGGTCTTTTGTCTCGGGATCGCCTGGTGCGACGAGCGGGAGTTTGATTTCAAACGTCGAGCCGCGATTTGGCACGCTAGATACATGAATTGTACCACCCAGTACGTTGGTAATAATGTTAAAGGTAATGCTGAGCCCAAGACCGCTACCACCTTGACCGAACTTCGTTGTAAAGAAGGGTTCGAAGATGCGGTTGATAATCTCAGCGGGAATCCCCTTACCGTCATCACTGAAAATGACCATAACGTGATCGCCCATCTTCACTGCTTTACAAAGCATGTGTCCCTCAGTCCGTCCTTCGAGACCATGAATGACCGAGTTATTGACCAGATTGGTAAATACTTGACCCAATAAGCCAGGATAGCTGTCGAGTTGAATGTCCTCTGGGATATCTAATTCCAGTGTGTAGGGCGTTTTACGCAAGCTAGAGTGAAGGAGGGCACTCAGTTCTTGGAGCATGACCAATAGGCCAAATTTGCGTCGTTGGGCGCTTGATTGATCGACGGCCACTTGTTTGAAGTCACCAACGAGGTGAGCGGACTGTTGCAAGCCGCGGAGCAGTAGCTTGGTTGAATCAAGTGCGGTCACTGCGTAGCGTGTGAGATCGGAGCGACGTATCTGTCCAGCTTCCACCATTTGAAGAAGGTGGCGCGTCTCTTCTTCTAACGTACTCGCAACCAAAAGGCAATTTCCCAGCGGTGTATTGAGTTCATGGGCGACACCGGCAACCATCGAACCCAAAGCAGCCATACGTTCGACGCGGGCGAGTTCGGTTTGCGCCGAGTTGACGTTATGGAGGGCGGCTTCCAAGTTTTGGTTAACGCTTTCAAGCTCTTGTGTACGCTGGCGGACTTTGGATTCGAGTGTGCCGGAGTATTCGAGAAGTTGATGATTTTTTACCTCGAGTTCGCCAAAAGAACGTTTAAGTGCTTGTCTTGTTGCTTCAAGACTATTGGCGAGGTGGCCGAGTTCATCTTCGCGATTGAGCGCGATAGGATCATTGAGCTCGCCATTGGCAAGTCTGTCTGATTCGTCCATGAGGATTCGAACAGGTTGCACTAGGCGCCATTGTAGAACCAATAAAATGAAGAAAATCGCCATAAACAGCGAAAGGACCGCTGTAGTGACGTAACGTCGAAAATCGGATCGCAAGCTTTCTTGCAGCAGATCTTCTGCCAATGTAAGACGTACTTCGCCGATTACTTGTCCGCCATGTTTGATTTCTCTCGACATGGTCGTAAAGGGACCTTTTTGCGTCTGGCGACGAATACTGTTTTTAATAAATTCTTTTTTGTCAGGGAGCGTAATGACTTCAATTGTTGCTACCCTCGGGTCGGAGTAGACAACTTCACTTGAGATATTGGCAATCTCAGGCGTAATTTGCCAGAGCGGTTCGCTCAAAATGACTGAGAGAATTTCGACGAGACGATTGTGATCCTCAGCATTTCGCGCGCGTGCAGCGATTTCGATGCTGTTGATATGGTAAGGGATCAGAAAGGTAGCAGGTACGGTGAGTCCGAAGACAACCGCTAGAATGATCGCGAGTCTTAGTGTAATACGGCGGCGTATGGCTGAGAAAAGAGATCTAAACCGCATTGCAATATCCTTGTGCTTCGCTGTTCTAAGTGGTGATGCTGTAGGGCAAGCTATGCGTTTTTTGATTAACCATCCTGCCGGAACTCGTCCCTGTCTACGACCGAATTGAAAGTGAATTTGTGGACAAGCAATAAATACTAAGAGTTTTTTTCTCTTTGAGCAAGGAGTTGATTGGCTTTGGACTTACTTGCAACAATAAAAATATTTTTACATGTAATATTGATAACTAATTGCCACAGTTATCAACTTTTTGCGCTTCGATGCAAATGAATCCTATGGAGCGAACGTGGTGAACGAATCCGGTTTATCGGATTGTGTCATCGATATCGTCAAAAAAATGGGGCGCACAACGCGACCCCATATTTTTCACTCAACGATGAATGCCGATGTGAGGCAAATCAATGATGTTCTCTGGCGTGATTGATCGTATATTTAGGAATCTCAATCGTGATATCCTCTTGTCCAAGTTTGACTTGGCAAGAAAGTCGTGAAGTGGCTTCCAAGCCCCATGCAGCATCAAGCAAGTCTTCTTCATCGTCGCTCGATTCGTTTAATGAGCGAAAACCTTCGCGAATCACAACGTGGCACGTGGTGCATGCACAGGACATCTCACAGGCGTGCTCAATTTCTACGTCGCTTTCAACCAAGGCTTCACACAGAGACTTTCCTTCTTCCGCATCAATCACGGTTCCTTGCGGACATAACTGGGGGTGGGGTAGAACGATAATTTTAGGCATGTGGATCTCATTTTCTTTCAAGTGTTGTGCTATTCAAGACAGTGGCCTCAACCGGAGGGATACTGTCTTGATTTTTTGTGCATCATCGTTTGTCGCAAGTCGATGCTGTTCAGATAGCGCTTATTCAATATCGTTCAGTCGCTTTCCGGCGAGTGCAGTACGTACACTCTGATCCATCCGGCGTGCTGCAAATTCTTCCGTTCCGTTAGCAAGCGCAGTGATCGCGCTGTGCAACTTTTCGTGGTCATCCTGCTGCATCTGCGCTCGTACAGCTTGCATCAAGCCATCGATGACGCTGAATTCAGATTCTGAAATCAATTGGCGATCTGCATCTAACGCGGACTGCGTTGCAAGCAGAATACGCTCCGCTTCGACTTGTTCTTCGCGAAGGGCGCGTAGCTTCATGTCTTCATCCGCCGAGCTAAATGAATCCTGCAACATACGAGTAATATCGTCGTCAGCCAATCCATAAGAGGGCTTGACGGTGATGGCTGCCTCCACGCCGGAGCGTAATTCACGCGCCGAGACAGATAATAATCCGTCAGCATCCACTTGGTAGGTGATCCGAATTCGTGCGGCACCCGCAGCCATTGCTGGAATGCCACGTAATTCAAATTTTGCCAAAGATCGGCAGTCACTCACCAGTTCACGTTCACCTTGAACAACATGAATCGCCATCGCGGTCTGACCGTCTTTGAATGTCGTGAATTCTTGCGCTCTTGCGCAGGGGATGGTCGAATTGCGTGGAATAACTTTCTCGACCAGTCCGCCCATTGTTTCAACACCGAGTGACAGCGGGATGACATCTAATAAGAGCCAATCATCGCCAGGAGCGCGATTGCCGGCTAATAAATTCGCTTGGATCGCTGCGCCCAGTGCCACGACCTTATCTGGGTCGATATTGGCGAGGGGTGTCGTTTCAAAGAACTCGCCCACCGCTTTGCGAACGTGAGGCATGCGTGTTGCGCCACCGACGAGAACGACACCGTCGATATCGTCACTAGTTAACCCAGCATCACGAAGCGCTTTGCGGCATGGGGTGATGGTTTTGACGACCAAGTGTTGCGTTATTTCGGCAAAAATCGCGGCGGTAATTTGCAGGTGGACGCTTTCGCCAGAGTTTAATTTCGCATCAATGAAGGTGCTTGGTTTGCTAGAGAGGATCTCTTTGGCTTCACGCGCTTTCATCATCAGCAAGCTCGTATCTTCGTCAGACAGAGGTGAGAGCTTTGATTCTTGTAAGATCCAGCAAAACAGTCGGTGATCGAAATCGTCACCACCGAGTGCGGAGTCACCGCCCGTTGAAAGTACTTCGAAGACACCCTTGCTCATCTTCAAAATAGAAATATCAAAGGTGCCACCGCCTAAGTCATAAACAGCATAGGTGCCTTCAGAAGCATTATCTAGTCCATAGGCAATCGCTGCTGCAGTGGGTTCATTGAGTAATCGTAATACATTGAGACCAGCGAGTTTCGCTGCATCTTTCGTTGCCTGACGTTGTGCATCATCGAAATAGGCAGGAACAGTAATGACGGCGCCGACCAAATCATCGCCCAGCGCATCTTCCGCCTGTTGACGTAAGGTGGCGAGGATCTGTGCAGATACTTCTACTGGACTCTTAATGCCGGCAACCGTTTTCAATTGAACCATGCCTGGCTCGTCATGAAAATCGTAAGGAAGATTTTCTGTGTAGGCGATATCTTTTAAACCGCGACCCATGAATCGTTTGACGGAAACGATCGTGTTTTTGGGGTCGTTGCTTTGCTCTGCCTGTGCTTTGAATCCGATGTGTGCATGACCATTCGGCAGATAACGGACGACGGAGGGCAGTAAAGGGCGACCTTCTTCGTCATTTAACACTTCTGGAATACTATTGCGGACAGTCGCTACTAATGAATTCGTCGTACCCAGATCAATCCCAACCGCCAGACGATGTTGGTGTGGGGCGGTGGACATGCCTGGTTCTGAGATTTGCAATAAAGCCATGGTATTTTGGGTGGATGGCGAACCATCAGATAAGCGCGATGAGGCGCAAGGTTAATCGAGTTTATTCTTCTAGTGCCGCAATGTCAGCAATGAATTTTTCTAAGAACATGCACGTTCTGATTTGTTGCGCCGCTGCTGGATAATTTTTCTCATCAAGTGACTTCCCAACCAGCGCGAGTTGCTCTTTCTGCGCTTGGTGTAACTCTTTTTCAAGACGCATCAGTGCGTTGAGGTCATTTGATTGACGTGCGTCGTCGAATGCTTCTCGCCATTCCATTTGCTGCATCAAGAATTGCGCCGGCATCCTGGTGTTCGACTCAGTCTCTAAATCGACGCCTTGCAATTCACACAGATAAGTTGCACGCTTGAGTGGTTTCTTCAGCGTTTGATATGCTTCGTTGGCACGGGTCGCCCATTGCATGGCTACCCGTTTTTCAGCATCACTTGATTGCGTGAACTTGTCTGGATGTACCTTGTTTTGCACTTCATGATAAGCGCGGTCCAGCTCATGCATATCCAGCGAGAATTGTTGCGGCAACTGGAATAGCTCAAAATGGTTTTGCATAACGGTATTCTGGTTGCTTAGATACGGAAACTCTCGCCACAACCACACTCATCTTTGACGTTCGGATTGTAGAATTTAAAACCTTCATTTAATCCTTCACGGGCAAAGTCGAGCTCTGTGCCGTCGATGTACGGCAAGCTTTTCGGATCAACGAAAACCTTTACACCGTGGGATTCAAAGACAGAATCATCATTGCCCGCTTCGTCGACATATTCCAGCTTATAAGCCATGCCAGAACAGCCAGTCGTTCGCACGCCAAAACGGAGGCCGATGCCTTTGCCGCGGCGCTCCATATAGCGTGTGACGTGCTTTGCTGCTTTTTCTGTGAGTGTGATTGCCATACTGCTCCCCATCCTTACTGCATCAATTCTTCGCTGCTTTCTTACGCTGCGTTGTGTTTATTTTTGTAATCCAAAACTGCTGCTTTGATCGCGTCTTCTGCCAGAATGGAGCAGTGGATTTTGACTGGAGGTAAAGCTAATTCTTCAGCAATAGCGGTATTTTTGATTTCTAACGCTTGATCCAGTGTTTTACCTTTGACCCACTCTGTGACGAGTGACGACGAAGCGATCGCAGATCCGCAGCCATACGTTTTGAATTTCGCATCTTCAATGACGCCATCAGCGCCTACTTTAATCTGCAATTTCATGACGTCGCCGCACGCTGGTGCGCCAACCATGCCTGTACCAACACTGTCGTCACCCTTTTCGAAGGCGCCAACGTTACGTGGATTTTCGTAGTGATCTAACACTTTGTCTGAGTAAGCCATTTTGATGCTCCAAAAAATTATGTACTGCCGTTGTGTCAGTGTTCGCTGGGCGAAGGGTTATTCACCCAGCACTGATGTTTAATGTGCTGCCCATTGAATGGTTGAGATATCAATGCCGTCTTTGTACATGTCCCACAAAGGCGACAAAGAACGTAATTTCTCAACTTTGGTTTTCAACAAATTGATCGTGAAGTCAATGTCTTCTTCAGTCGTAAAGCGACCGATGGTAAAGCGAATGGAGCTATGTGCCAATTCATCACTGCGACCAAGCGCACGTAAAACGTAGGATGGCTCTAAGCTTGCAGAGGTACATGCCGATCCTGAAGAGACAGCGATATCTTTAATCGCCATGATCAATGACTCGCCTTCGACATAATTGAAGCTGACATTCAGATTGTGTGGCACGCGGTGATCCATGTCGCCGTTGACGTAGGTTTCTTCAATTTCTTTCAAACCATTAGCCAGACGATCGCGCATTGCACGAATATGTGTCAGTTCGCTTTCCATTTCTTCTTTGGCGATGCGGAATGCTTCACCCATACCAACGCATTGGTGCGGTGCTAATGTGCCAGAGCGGAATCCACGTTCGTGACCGCCACCGTGCATTTGCGCTTCCAGACGCACGCGAGGCTTGCGGCGAATATACAGCGCGCCGATACCTTTTGGTCCGTAGGATTTGTGAGCAGAGAAGGAGACTAAATCGACTTTGACTTTTTCAAGATCGATGTCAACTTTGCCGGTTGCTTGTGCAGCGTCAGAATGGAACACGATGCCACGCTCGCGGCACAGCTCACCGATTTCTGCGATCGGTTGAATGACGCCGATCTCGTTATTGACCCACATCACAGACACCAAAATGGTGTCAGGACGGATTGCCTCTTTTAACTGTTCAATCGTAATCAAGCCATTGTCTTGTGGCTGCAAATACGTTGCGTCAAAACCTTGGCGCTCTAATTCACGCACGGTGTCGAGAACTGCTTTGTGTTCAGTTTTGACGGTAATGATGTGCTTACCTTTGGCTTTGTAGAAGTTCGCTGCGCCTTTG
Source organism: Undibacterium sp. MH2W (assembly GCF_049340215.1). Classification (NCBI taxonomy): domain Bacteria; kingdom Pseudomonadati; phylum Pseudomonadota; class Betaproteobacteria; order Burkholderiales; family Oxalobacteraceae; genus Undibacterium; species Undibacterium sp. MH2W. The sequence continues at coordinate 224,212 of NZ_JBMPPA010000003.1, forward strand.
AGAGCGAGGTTATTGCTCTCTGTTGCGCCCGATGTCCAGACGATTTCACGTGGATCTGCGTTGACCAAGGCAGCAACATTTGCACGTGCTTCTTCGACTGCCGCTTCTGCATCCCAACCATACATATGACTACGAGACGCCGGGTTGCCGTACTGGGCGCGCAGAAATGGAATCATTTTGTCGGCAACGCGCGGATCAACCGGCGTCGTTGCGGAATAGTCCATATAAATAGGGAAGTGTGGGGACTTCAGTGTATCCAACAGACTTTGTTCTAGTGGTGCGTTCATTCAAGACTCCAAATATTCAAGAAGCAGTGTGATTGGCATGCGCCTGATGCACGACAATGACTTGGTTTTCCGAGATTTTCTGTTTTTGTTGATTCACCAGATCCTGTAAGGAGACGGAATCTAGATAATCGACCATTTTTGCGTTTAATGTTGCCCACAAGTCATGCGTCATGCAATGCAGGCCATTGCTGACGTCGCTACCATGACAATTTCCTTTGCCACCGCATTGCGTTGCATCAAGAGGTTCATCAACAGCGATGATAATATCGGCGACAGTTACATTTTGTGCTTTACGGGCGAGATGGTAGCCGCCTCCTGGTCCACGCACCGATTCCACGATTTCATGACGGCGCAGTTTTCCAAAAAGCTGTTCGAGATAGGATAGAGAAATATCCTGGCGTTGGCTGATGCCGGCAAGCGTGACAGGACCTTTGTCTTGACGCAATGCCAGATCGATCATCGCTGTGACAGCAAATCTTCCTTTGGTTGTAAGGCGCATGTTGTTGCTCCGGTGCCTGTGGCTAAAAATCTTATGCCCTGAGTTGTTGAGCATTTTGATCAAGTATAACAAACTTGAGTGATTCTGTCAGGTACTGGGTTTTTTGGCTTTTTCAGAGGCGGAATGCAGGTGCCAACAGCGGGGGGAAGGGGCTTAAGCGCGTTAGATGGCCGGCGTTTCCAGAAACAATTGTTCCACTTTCTGCCTTGCCCACGGTGTCTTACGTAAAAATTTCAGGCTCGATTTTATACTAGGATCACTACTGAAGCAGCGGATCTGAATGCGGGAGGAGAGCTCTTCCCAGCCATAGTGCTCAACTAATTGTAGAAGGATGGATTCCAGAGTAATGCCATCGAGGGATTTCTTTTGCATGAATTCGTTTTCTCATTACGGTTTGAACCAAAGCTCTTGCCGATGGAGTGGTAATTTTCGGCTGTCGAGCTGAGGATTGCTTAACTCGATAATTGTACGCCGTTTTATGTTTGCTCTTTGAATTGCTTCTTTATTGTATTTTTGGAAAATTCGCTCGAATTCACCAGTGGCGACAATATGCTCCATCCCAGTTTGAAGATCCTTTGCAAATACCGGCTGTCGAGGTGATACAAAAAAATAGTATGCCGTTGGGTAGTGAAGTACGATGTATCGATCCACGACAAGCGGTAGTTGCGCATGGGTCGCTTGTTCTCCCCAAATCTCAAAAATAGCGCGCGGGAAGTAATCAAATCGGTTCATGGTGAGCATCTTGAATAATGCCTCATAGGTCGATGAAGAAACGACCTTGAGCTGGTTACTCTCCAGTATGGCGGTGTCCGGCCAATCATGGACTTGGCCAGCACTAAATTTCTGCAAATCGTTGAGCGTTTTTACATGCTGGAGCAGGTCGCGATTTTGTTGAGTGACAAACGCAATGCGCCATCCAAGCGTTCCCTTGTCGAGTGGAACTCTGATGGGAATGAGTTTGCTTTCACGTTCATTCGTTGACATACTCCAAATCAAATCGAGCTGCCCATTTGGAGAAGTGGTCTCATTGATCGCGCGTGTTTGGGGGTAATTTTCAGCGCTTGGTATGAGGTGATATTTCTCTGGAAATTCTCGTAATGCGGCGTTGAGCACCTCTAAGATAAAATCAATATGAGGGTCAATTGCCGCTGTTGATCGTGGGTAATAAATTGTTTCAGCGCACCATGCGCTTTGATATTGCCCGCAGAGGATCAGGAATATTGTCAGAATACAAGATTGAATCAGATGTTTGCACATTGATAACTGGTATGCACCATTGGCTAAAATATTAAAATTATTTTAGCCCAATGTGACTCCAACTCAGCCTGCTACCGAAAATAAAAAAAACTGCCATGGTGATATGGCAGTTTTTATGTGAACAAGCATTCGTGCACAGAAATACTAAATATCGAAGCTGATACCCTGTGCTAAGGGGAGTGCATTGCTGTAATTGAAGGTATTTGTTGCTCTGCGCATGTAGGCTTTCCATGCGTCAGAGCCGGACTCTCGGCCTCCACCTGTATCTTTTTCACCACCGAATGCACCGCCAATTTCAGCACCTGAAGGGCCAATATTGACGTTTGCGATACCGCAGTCACTACCAATCGCTGAGACAAATTTTTCAGCTTCACGCATATCGGTCGTAAAAATGGACGAAGAGAGACCTTGCGGTACAGCATTATTCCATTCGATTGCCTGCTGCAAATCAGTGTAGCGAACGATATACATGATCGGCGCAAAGGTTTCGTGATGCATCGATGCTGTGTGCGTCGGCATTTCGACCAATGCCGGTTTGACGTAGTACGCCTCTTCGCAACTCGCCACGGTGACGCGCTCTCCACCAAATACTTGGCCACCTTCGTTTTTTGCGATCGTCAGCGCACTTTGCATGGCGTCGAAAGAGGCACTGTCAATCAGTGGGCCGACGAGCGTGTTTTTGTTGAGTGGATTACCGATAGGCAATCCTGCATAAATTTTCTTTAGTCGCGGGATAAGTGCATCGTAAATGCTGTCATGGACAAATAGTCGACGTAGTGTTGTGCAACGTTGTCCTGCTGTACCCACCGCAGAGAAAGTGATGCCACGAACAGCCATCTCGAGATCGGCGCTTGGTGCGACGATCATCGCATTATTGCCACCCAATTCAAGAATTGTCCTGGTCAAGCGTTTAGCACAGGCCTCTGCAACTTGACGACCCATTCGGGTGCTGCCGGTAGCACTCACCAGCGCGATGCGCTTGTCATTGACAATGTGTGCGCCGATGTCACGACCACCGATAACTAATTCTGCCAATCCCACGGGGGCATCATTGCCAAATTTGGCAACGGCCTTCAAAAATAAAGCGTGGGTGGCGATTGCGGTGAGCGGTGTTTTTTCAGAGGGTTTCCAAATGACACTGTTGCCGCAAACAAACGCGAGAGCCGCATTCCATGCCCATACGGCGACAGGGAAATTGAAGGCCGAAATCACATTGACAACCCCGATTGGGTGCCATTGTTCCATCATCCGGTGACCAGGACGCTCTGATGCAATCGTCAGTCCATACAGTTGACGCGACAAGCCGACGGCGAAATCGCAAATGTCGATCATTTCTTGTACTTCACCCAAACCTTCTTGCAAAATTTTACCTGCTTCTAGCGTCACGATTTTACCGAGCGTTTCTTTGTGGATACGCAATTCTTCGCCGAAGAGACGCACTAACTCGCCACGTCGCGGTGCAGGAACTTGTCGCCATTGTTGAAAGGCCGCGTGCGCACGATCAATTCGTGTGTTGACCTCATCGATATCGTTCTCCCGTAAGCTAGCGAGTGTTTTTCCATCGATGGGTGATTTGCTGAAAATGTCCGCGCCTTGGTAATCCGCGAGTTGGACGCCAAGGTCTGCAAGTAAGTGTTGAAGTGTGGAGTTATCCATGATCATCGCTTATCAATAAGTGGTATGGCTGTTGTTGAACGATTGTGTCGTTTGGGTATGTGCCAAAGTGGATGAAATTATCTCGTGCCATTTCACGAAGAAACAGGAAGGCGGATTGCTCGTCGACCTTCCTGGTTTCTGTTATCTGACGCGCCGTCTTTTTATTATACGGCGTAATATTGACCAAACCGATTGGAAAGAAAGTCGGAGAGATTGGTTTGCTCTTGGCGGACGAGACCGTGTTGTGGCAATTTACCGTTGACGACTAAGTCAACCATGGCGCAGATGCCGGACGCCGTCGTCAGTTGAATGGCGGAGAGCAATTGGCCGTTCACATTTTGTGCGTAGATTTTCTTCGCGTAGGACTCCTGTTCCAGACGTCCGGCGCGCATACCAACGACGCTGACAAATACCAACACAACGTCTTGCTTTGTCATTGGAATTGACGTTTCCAACACATCCTTCAAAATGGGGCGACGTTCTAATTTACCTAATTCAAGATCGCGAATAAGCATTTTGACGATGTCACGATGACCAGGGTAGCGTACAGTTTTGTAATTGAGATTCTGTACTTTGCCCTCGAGGCTTTCACACAGTGTCCCCAGTCCGCCAGAGGTATTAAAGGCTTCGTAGTCAATGCCGTCGAGTGAGAAATGTTCGATCTCTTCCAGTGCAGCAGTTTCGCGTAAATGACCATCGACAATGGCTTCACATGGATTGCAATACTCGTTGATTAATCCATCAGTACTCCATGTCAGATTGTATTTCAGCGCATTGTTAGGGAAAGTCGGCAACGCACCAACGCGCATGCTGACATCCCGCAGAGAATCAAATTTTTTCGCGACATCATTAGCCACAATCGAAATGAAACCGGGTGCTAGGCCACACTGTGGGACAAATGCACAGTCTGCTCCTTCTGCTAATTGCTTGACGATGCGTGTGCTTTCCACATCCTCAGTCAGGTCAAAGTAGTGCGAATTCGCCTGACGGGCTGCACTAGCGATGATCGGCGTCAGGAAGTACGGGCAAGCGGAGAGGGTGACTTTGTGGCCGCGGATTAATTCGGTCACTGCTGACTGATTCCCGAGATCAGCCTGAACGACACGTGTCCGTGGAAAGCCTGCCTGCTCAACGTATTTCAGACGCTCTGGATCACGATCTGCAACCGTAATTTCGTAGTCGCCCGTGTGGGAGAGCAAGTTAAGAATCGCATCACCGATCTTGCCGGCGCCGAGAAGGATAAGTTTGGTTGCCATACAGTGTCTCCGAAAATAGTGTTGTTAATCAGTACCGGAAAACAAGTCTAGATGGAAATTTTGTCAGATAATAGTACGTAAAATATCGTCATAATGCTCAAAGTGACGACAAATTGACGAACTAATTAAGCAAAGTGTAGCCATGAAGCCAGAGCTCGATGAGATTGATCACAAAGTACTCGCCCTATTGATGGACGACGCCCGTTTACCTGTCACCACCATTGCGAAGCATATTGGTGTAGCACGGACGACGATCATCGCCCGGATCGCTGCGCTTGAAAAACGAGGTGTTATTGCTGGCTATGGCCTTAAACTCAACCAAAAAATGGTACAGCAGGGGGTGCGGGCTTATGTGGGGATGTCTGTCGAAGCGCGTTATGCGACTGCGTTGATTAAATTCTTGCAGTCATTGCCTGAGACAGAAACCTTGTGTGCAGTCAGTGGTGCGATTGATTATATGTTGACGTTACGCTGCGATACGACGGATACCCTGGATCGATTATTAGATCGTATTGGTGCGATGGATGGCGTTCGACAGACGTCGACATCGATCATTTTGAGTAAGAGGATCGACCGTAGTGCGCTATGAGGTAAGGATGCAGTGATCGAATGATCTTGTTGGCATTGCTGTGGAGCTTGATTGCCATGCCTCAAGCTCCATCAAAGGGCGGGGGTAACAGAGGAAGGTGTATGTCGCAGCCTAGGTATTGCTGGCCGCTTTTTGCATCGATTTTTTAGCAGCGACATTTGATTTTTTCTGTGCATTCGATGCCGCAGCTGACTCGTTAAATAAGGTGTTTGACTGCATCAGAATTTGCAAATGGACAGACGCACGATCAACGCCACTACGATCCCACGTGTAGGCTACTGGCTGCTGGTTTTCGCTACTGGTTGTCGGTACTTGGGGTGTTTCAGGTAGATTTTTCTCTTGCTGGCCTTGCGGGATCGACAGAGAGGCGGTCGCACAAGCATTATCAAAATAAGAGGCAGATAACACCAATAAAGCGGTAGTGATGAGGCCAGAAAATGTTGATCTGATGTGCATGATTGCCTGCGTTTTTAAATGTATGAGCGACTAAATTCAGAGAGCGTAGCAAGGTGATTGCTGTGTTGTTGAACGCACTCTCTATCCCTGAAATTGAGCAATCTTTAACTTCGTCCTCTACTAAAAGACTTAAGCTAAAAGAGCATGTTTTCCGTGTTAATTCGTGGCGGTACGCCAGATTTTACTATCAACCTGATTGTTTGCAAGGTTTTGTTCAGGTTTAAGACCATTTTCTTAGGTTACTTGGCTTGCACTTAAGTCATCTTTTGGTCGTTTGTCCATCGGACTTCTCCACACAGTGGTCGTTTCGCTTGTATTGACAGTGTTTTAACTGTTTTTTTCAACTGTTTGTTTCTTAGGCGTACTGTAATCCTGCAAAGGTGGCAAGTCGATCCTTATGCGATGAAATGCGTTAATGATGGGATGAAAATATCCAAAATGGGCTTGTAATGCAGTTAGTCCCGTCTTTTCAAGCATTTGATTGTATGGGGTGACGCTAAAATAGTCGTGGAGTTAGCCGATGGCTGTTGCCCAGACGTGGTGTGGCAATCTGTCTTATCATTTTGATCATTGACGTTCTGATTGTGAACGCTTCGTTCAATTCTACCGAAGGATATCAATGCAATTACCTTTCCGTTTATCGCTTTTCTTGCCGCTATGGTTGATGAGTCTGCCGGCGCATGCCCAATTGCAGGTATGGGGCGATTATCCTCCTGTGCCGAGGGCGGAAGCGGAGGGCGTTCAAACGGGTCTTCAAGATCTCCGTCAGATCGATCCTTTGCGCGCGTTAGAACGGTTCAATGATACCCAGGTGCAGATATGGCTGAAAAAGCAGAACGGAGTGACCGACCGCGTGCTCTCAGGCGTGCAGGGTATCCAAGCATTAGCGACCCGGCTCCGGGAACTCGATAGTGCTGAAAAACTCCAGCGACAACATCAGGAAAAAAACGTTTCCATGATGTCTGGCACCACAACGCCGCTTGCCGCATCGCATCGTAGACCGTCTTTCAAGCCGTCAAAAGAGGCACCCGTTGAATTCCGAACGAAAGAAGCATTGTTTTATACCTATAGCGGTGCCGACAAACGCATTCGTCTCATAAAACAAAACCTGTCGATCGGCAGCGAGCAGGTGATTTACCTTACTAATGCAGGTGAACGTGTTGCGCAACTGCTCGTGTCGCCCGATATGAAAAAGATAGGGATGTTGATTGCGCAGAGTGATGGCGCGATGTCGGTACGTTTTGTGCGCATGGAGAATGGTGAACTCTTGCCTGACGGCATTCATGCACTGGTAGTCGATGAGCCAGACGATGTCAGTCTGCAGTGGAATGGTGACAGCAACGCATTACTGTACAGTCGCAACGTCCACGTCGGAGAATTCAAGAAATCTGAAATATGGATGCACGAGCTGGATAAACCGGAGAAGTTTGACCGCGCCATTATTGGTGTTGATCTACGAGCGAGCACGGTCCAGGCATTGAAATTACAACCTTCTGAGAGTGTATCGCTGAGCAGTATCATAGGGACTTCCTTGGTCATGCTTTCAATCGCACCTGCTGATGAGGGCTCAAAACGGTATTTTTATACGCCACAATCGGATCTCAAGGGGCTCGCGACAAAATGGAAACCCATCGCTGTGCCAGCCGATAAGCTACAAGCGGTCGCGCAAGTCGGTGATGCCTTGTTCCTCTTGTCGAACAAAAAAAGCCAGCAAGGCGAGATCCTGAAATTGCCGCTAAGTAGCTCAGCAACGCAGTTGCAGCTCAATGAGGCTAAAGAGCTGATCAAGTCGGGGAATGAAAAGATTCGCGAATTGATTGCGACAAAAAGTAGCTTGTATTGGACCACGGAAGCAAATGGGGTCAATAAGCTATTCAGATTCGATGTGAATAGTGGTGCGACAGAAGAAGTGCGCCTGCCAGTAAAAGGGAAACTGAGTCACCTTGCTGCAGACGTCGCCACAGATCGTCTTTCTTTTGAACTTGCTGCGCTCGATGCTGTGGTAAGTATTTATGCGGTCGATGCGCAGGGAAAAATCACAGATCTGACGCCAGTCAAGCCAGAGCAAGCTGTTGCGAGCTCAACTGCTTCCTCGTCATCCAAGTCGGATACAGAGGCCAATAAACGGCCTTCTGTGTTGCATAAGGAATTGTCTGTTCCACTGGCGGACGGCAGTGCATTACGTGTCAGACTCAGTACTCAACTGGGAGTGGAGCCGGGTGGCGAACATCCTGTCTTGCTCCGTGTGTCAACAATCGACGTACCGAACGATGATATTTATGCGCAAGTATGGGCAGAGCAACATGGGATTGTCGTTGATATGACCTTACGAACACCCTCTGTGAAAAAAGAGACGAAGGCGATTGACCCTGCTGATGATGTCGTTTCAGTGGCGAACTTTTTGGTTACTCAGCATTATGCGACACCTAAAACCTTGGTCGCCGAAGAACTATCGGTCGGTAATAGCGCATTGATCAGAGCAGTGATGAAACAACCAGCATTATTTGCAGCCGTTTCTATTCATGACGTTGCGAGTGAGATGCCGATTGAAAAACGCAAACTGCAAGCAATGAAGCCAACCACCTCGAAAACACCGTATAACGACTTGCGTGCAGGTGTTGCCTATCCAGCGATCTACCTGACAGCCAATGAGGCAACGACGTCGCCGCCGGCGTGGATGTCTGCCAAACTTGCAGCCGCACTGCAAATTCTTTCTACGAACAAAAATAAACCGATTTTGTTGAAGACGTTTTCGTCCACCAATCCAGATGATGCGATACAGCGAACGGCGTATCGTTGGGGATTTTTCTTCTGGCAGCTTGGTGAGAAAAAATGGATGCTATCACCTAGTAACGAATAATCACATAGATAGGTAAAGCAGATACAGTTGACAAGGTACGCGCATTGCTCGCGTACCTTGCATTATTTTGAGTTGAAATCAGCAGGCGGCGTAGTTGACTGTGACAACGTGGATTGCCAATCCACCCAGCGACGTTTCTTTATATTTTGCCTGCATGTCATGCCCCGTTTGACGCATAGTCTCAATGGCATCATCGAGTGTGACTTTGTGGGTGCCATCACTCCGTAACGAGAGCGATGCTGCGGTAATTGCTTTGACCGCTCCCATGCCATTGCGCTCAATACATGGAATTTGTACTAAACCGCCAATTGGGTCGCATGTCATACCAAGATGGTGTTCGATACCGATTTCGGCGGCGGCTTCAATTTGTTCGTTGCTGCCACCGAGTGCCGCAGTGAGCCCGGCTGCTGCCATGGCACAGGCAACGCCAACTTCCCCTTGGCAACCAATTTCCGCACCGGAAATCGATGCATTTTTTTTGCACAGCATACCGATCGCTGATGCCGCTAATAAAAAGTTTCTGATGCCTTGCTGGGGATTGGTGGGTTTGCAGTCCTCTGCATAATAGCGTAGCACAGCAGGAATAATGCCTGCCGCGCCGTTGGTTGGTGCAGTAACCACACGACCACCTGCCGCATTTTCTTCATTGACTGCCATTGCATACAAGCTGACGCGATGTAAGCCATCATGAGGTAATACATCCGCTGTTTCGTTGGCGGTACGCCATAATTTTGCCGCTCGGCGTTGTACGTGAAGACCACCGGGTAATTCGCCCGTTAATTGCAAACCGCGGGAAATGCAGTTTTTCATGACTTCCCAGATCTTGTCGAGGCCCGCATTCAATTCATCATCTGTGCAATGCGTGATCTCATTGGCGCGCAACATAGTCGTGATCGACAATCCGGTTCGCCGTCCGTGGGCCAATAGATCTGCCATCGTCGAGAAGGGGAAAGGGACCTTTTTATTTCCATCATCTTTGACGATTGTAGGTTGCCCGAGCTCGTCGGCGGAATAAATGAAACCGCCACCAGTGGAGTAATAGGCTTGTTCTTCGGTTGTGCCGTCATCGTAAGTCATGATAAATTTCATGCCATTGGGATGTCCGGGCAGTACTTCTTGCTTGTGCCAAAGAATATCGATTGCTGGGTCAAAAGTGACAGGGTACTCGCCGAGTAAATGCATCTGGCGTGTGCTGCTCAGGTTGGCAAGCTTTTCTTCTACCGTTTCAGGTGCGACGTCTTGTGGTGTTTCTCCCATGAGGCCGAGCATGACAGCTTTGTCGGTTGCATGGCCTGTGCCTGTTAACGCGAGAGAACCATAGAGTGCGACTTGCACTTTTTTCGCGTGAGGAAGCTGTTTGCATTCAAGCAAAAAACGACGAGCCGCTAACATGGGACCCACCGTATGGGAGCTCGATGGACCCACGCCTATTTTAAATAAATCGAATACACGCATGTCCATCGTTTGTTCCTCTTTGTCTCTGTTTTTATTGTAAATCAATGAATTTGAATCGCAGCGGCATGGTTGCCTTGATCGTCCGTTAGGCTGCTTTATTGAGCTCCTTCGCTTCGACACGGACGTTTTTCAACATGTCCGATACCAAGTGCGCTAAGCCAACTTGCGCTTCCCAACCCCAATCGGCACGGGCTTGGCTATCATCGAGGCTTTGCGGCCATGAAGCAGCAATCGCCTGACGACTATCAGGTGCGTAGTGTATTTCAAATGCAGGCAAATTTTGTTTGATTGCAGCAGCTAATTCCCGCGGATTAAAACTTAAACCAGCGACATTGTACGAAGAACGTATAGAAAGTTTGGTTGCTGGCGCATCCATCAGGGAAATCGTGGCACGAATGGCGTCTGGCATGTAAATCATTGGCAATGTTGTTTCCGCTTCCAAGAAGCAGTTGTACGTTTCGCCACGTAAAGCTGCATGGAAAATGGCGATCGCGTAATCCGTGGTACCGCCACCTGGTGGTGATTTAAAGCTGATGATGCCTGGGTAACGAATACTTCTGACATCTACACCATATTTTTCATAGTAATACTCGCACAGACGTTCGCCCGCTAATTTGCTGATGCCGTAGATGGTGCTTGGGTCCATCACTGTATATTGCGGTGTGTTGACGGCAGGTGTGTTAGGACCAAATGCGGCAATCGAAGATGGCCAAAATACTTTCAACGGTTTCCCAGCTTCCTTACGAACGCGAGCGAGTTCGAGAATGTTGAGTAAGCCATCCATGTTCAGCTCCCAGGCTTTTAATGGTGCTTTTTCGCCGGTTGCTGATAGCAATGCTGCGAGTTGATACACTTGTGTTACTTCATATTGTTCAACCACGTCGGCAATACGTTGCGCATTGAGAACGTCAATGACCTCGTAGATCGCAGCGCCATACAGGCTTTTTGGCGTAATGTCCGCCGCAATCACATTGGCTGCGCCATGCTGAAGCGCGAGTGCTTCGACGAGCTCACTACCGATTTGGCCGTTCGCGCCGATGACTAAAATTTTTTCCATGTTCATTCCTGATGATTCTTGATAATTCTTGATAATTCGTTGCTGCATTCAAATTACTTGATCAAGCCCAGTTCGCGACCTGCTTGAGCAAAAGCGGCGAGGGCGGTGTTGAGTTGGTCGATACTGTGCGCAGCGGACAATTGCACGCGTACACGCGCCTGACCCATCGGTACCACGGGATAAAAGAATCCAGTAACAAAGACACCTAATTCATAGAGACGTGCTGCGAATTGTTGTGCAATGGGTGCGTCAAACAACATGACAGGGACGACAGGGTGCGTGCCTGGCTTGATCGTGAAGCCAAGTGCCACAATCTCGCGACGGAAATGTTCCGTATTGGCATGGAGACGATCACGTAATTCTGTTGATGAAGATAAACGCTGCAGCACCGAGAGTGATGCGCCAGCAATCGATGGTGCCAAGGTGTTAGAGAACAAATAAGGGCGTGATTTTTGACGCAATGTGTCGATGACTTCTTTGCGTCCAGCGGTAAAACCACCCATAGCACCACCGAGCGCTTTGCCCAATGTGCCAGTGATGATGTCGATTTTACCCATCACATGATGGTGCTCGTGTGTTCCGCGACCAGTTGCACCCATAAAACCGGAGGCATGGCATTCGTCGATCATGACTAATGCGTCGTATTTCTCTGCTAATGCGCAAATTTTATCTAGCTGAGCGATCGTGCCGTCCATTGAAAACACGCCGTCAGTCACAATAATGCGATGACGCTTATCGGCTGCCGCTTGCAATTGTGTCTCTAGATCCGCCATATCATTGTGCGCATAGCGGAAGCGCGCTGCCTTACAAAGGCGAATCCCGTCGATGATCGATGCGTGATTCAATGCGTCAGAAATAATGGCATCGTTCTCATCAAATAATGGCTCAAAGACACCGCCATTGGCATCAAATGCCGCTGCGTACAGGATGCAATCTTCTGTACCTAGGAAAGTCGCAATTGCGTGTTCCAATTGCTTATGGACGGTTTGTGTGCCGCAGATAAAGCGGACCGACGACAGGCCATAACCAAATTTTTCCGTCGCCTCGATAGACGCTTGCACCATGGATTCATCGCCTGACAAACCCAGATAGTTGTTCGCGCACAAATTGATGAGTGTACGGCCGTCATCACAAACAACTTCAGCACCTTGGCGGGAGGCAATAATGCGTTCTTTTTTGAACAATCCCTGATCGCGCAACTGATCGAGATTTCCCGCAAGCTTATTGATAAATTGTTGTCTTGACGTCGTTGCGCTCATGTTGATCTCCGGAGTGTAGGTGTCTGAACTATCTGCTGTTACACTAATGTCAGAAAGTTTCAATCATTCTTGAATATTCGATATTTAGAACTAAAATTCGATATATCGAATATTAATCTTACTTTTTTAACGGTGCAATAGTCTTTATGAAAAAAGTTTTGTCCAATACGCCGCCGGAAGTGGGCGCGACTTTGCAAAAAATGCGTCTGGAGCGGGGACTGACGTTGGAGGATTTATCTCGAACAGCGGGTGTTTCTAAATCAATGCTGTCACAAATTGAAAGAGAGAAAGCAAATCCGACGATTGCCGTTACATGGCGCTTGGCGAACGCGCTAGGGGTGTCTATTGCAGAATTGTTATCGTCCGAAGGGCCAAAACTCGATGATATTCGCATTTTAGAAGCACACGAGACACCGACGCTACCCGGTGAACACGCTGGATACACGCTGCGGATATTGGGCCCGATGGAGTTGGCTGGAAAATATGAATGGTATGAAGTCACATTGGCACCAGGTGGTGCCTTGGTGTCGAATTCGCATGATCCAGGTGCGGTGGAGCACTTGACTGTGTTGCATGGCAGTATTGAAGTGGAAGTGGAGGCAAGTCGTAAAAAAGTGAAGGTTGGTGCAACAGCGCGCTACGATGCGGATAAGAACCATGCCATTCGCAACACTGGTAAAACAGAAGCAAAAGCATTGTTGGTCGTTATTCACCGCTAGTCGCCGAAAGTAAGCTCAAGATCTGCGCCGTCTGGTTCGCCATTGCGGGTTTGCTTGTCGTGGAAGGCGGCGTTGTTACATCTACTCACAAATATCCGTCGAGTGAACAGTGAATTTTGATGTTGTCTGTATTGCACTTTTATCCTATTCCGTCCATGATCATCGTCAAATCCAAAAGTGAGACGATGGCGTGAATAAAAGCCTGTCACGAGGCTGCTATCACGGTAAAAGAGAAGGGTAAAAGAATAAGCAATGAGTAAAAAGACGATTGAAATCTATGACCGTCCTGCGGGTGGTTGGGGGGCATTGAAAAGCGTTGCTCAGCAGATTTTTGAGCAGGGTATTCCCGCAAAAGGGGTGCGCACCTTGTTTGCCGCTAATCAGCCTGACGGGTTTGATTGTCCCGGCTGCGCATGGCCCGATGCGGACCATACATCGACGTTTGAGTTTTGTGAAAACGGTGCAAAGGCAGTTGCTGCCGAATCAACAGGACGCCGCGCGACGCCGGACTTGTTTGCAAAAATGTCGGTAACCAAGCTTGCCGAGCAGACAGATCATTGGCTGGAAGGGCAGGGGCGATTAACCCATCCGCTCCGCTATGATCCCGCAACAGATCATTACAAACCGCTATCATGGGATGCCGCGTTTGAGATCATTGCGACGCATCTCAATGCACTTCCTTCGCCAAACGATGCGATATTTTATACATCTGGCAGAACCAGCAATGAAGCTGCCTTTCTGTATCAATTGTTTGTGCGCGAGTTTGGTACGAATAACTTTCCTGACTGCTCTAACATGTGTCATGAGCCGTCTGGCTATGCGATGCGCGAAGCCGTCGGTGTTGGGAAAGGAACGGTGCTGCTTGAGGATTTTCAACACGCCGATGCCATTTTTATCTTCGGTCAAAATCCAGGAACAAATCACCCTCGCATGTTAGGAGAGTTGCGGGCGGCGTCAAAACGGGGCGCGGCCATCGTCTCTTTTAATCCTCTACGTGAGCGTGGTCTAGAGAAGTTTCAAAATCCTCAAGATATGAAAGAAATGCTATCGGGGCAATCAACGGTCATTTCTTCACAATACCTGCAAGTCAAGATCGGCGGGGATCTCGCTGCGGTCAAAGGCATCATCAAATACGTACTTGAACAAGATTTGCTCGCGCAGCAGCAAGGACAGCCTCGCTTACTTGACACCGAGTTCATCGCGTCACATACCGCAGGTTTTGATGCGTTTGCCGATGATGTGTTAGCAGAACCATGGGAGACGATCACTGCTGGGTCGGGCTTGAGTCGAGAGCAAATTGAAGCCGCTGCAACGACGTATCTTCGTGCCGAAAAAGTGATCGCGTGTTGGGGGATGGGGATTACGCAGCACAAGCATGCCGTAGCGACGATACGCATGATTAGCAATTTATTGCTTATTCGTGGTCATATTGGTCGTCTGGGTGCGGGGCTTTGCCCTGTCAGGGGACACAGCAACGTGCAGGGTGACCGTACGATGGGTATCGACGAAAAACCGAAAGCGGAATTTTTAAAACGTTTAGGCGCTGTCTTTGATTTCAATCCACCTCAAGAGCATGGTTATGACACCATCGGTGCTATTGAAGCGATGCTTGCATCATCCGATAAAGTGTTCTTCGCTTTAGGCGGCAATTTTGCCGTGGCGGCTCCGGATACTGCGGTTACCGAACGCGCTTTGCGTCACTGTGCGTTGACGGTGCATGTGACAACGAAACTTAATCGTAGCCATCTGGTGCATGGGCGCGATGCGTTGATTCTGCCTTGTTTAGGTCGAACGGAAATTGATATGCAGGCATCCGGACCCCAAGCTGTCACGGTGGAGGATTCCATGAGTATGGTGCATTTGTCGTCCGGCATTAATCCTCCCGCCTCGCCGGATTTGCTCTCAGAACCGATGATCATTGCCCGTCTTGCGTCTGCAACACTCAAGCATAGAAGTCGTACTGATTGGATGGGAATGGTGGCGCATTATGATGTGATTCGTGACAAGATTGCGGATGTGTTTCCACAGTTTGCGAACTTTAATGCAAGGGTGCATGTACCTGGTGGATTCCATTTGCGTAACACAGCACGCGAGCGTGTCTGGAATACACCAACACGAAAAGCGAATTTTTTTGCTTTCCCTCTACCAGTCAATGCGTCTCCATCGCACACAGCGCAATCGCTGTCGTCACCGGTATTTACCTTGGCAACGATTCGATCACATGATCAATACAACACAACAATCTATGGTCTCAATGACCGCTACCGCGGCGTTTTTGGAGAACGCCGTGTGTTGTTCATCCATGAAAGGGATATTACCGAGCTTGGTATGCAGGCAGGTGATTGGGTTGATATATCGAGTATCAGTGATGACCCCGTGAAACGGTGCGTGAAGCGCTTTATGCTGGTCGCCTATGATATTCCTCGGGGGTGTTTGGCGGCCTATTTTCCAGAAACAAATGGCTTGGTTCCTTTATCGAGTTATGCTGATTTTGCAAGAACGCCGACCTCAAAGTCGATTCCTGTGGTGTTGTCACCGCACCATCCTGAGACACCGTGAGCGACGATGGCAACAACGATTCTTGAGATCTTGGCAAATGACCCAGCGCTGATGCCGTTGGTCGAAGGAGTCGTACGCGAGTTAGCATTATGTTCAGAGCCTGTGTCGGCGCTGAAGGTCAGCAAGCGTCTTGGTGTCAGGATGAGTACTTTGCTGCGCTGCCTTGCTTTTCTGGGAGATGGTAATATTGGCGGGTATCCAGCCTTGGGATGGGTCGTGTCGCAGCAAGACGGTGATCGTTTATTGTTGCGTCTGAGCCGCCAAGGACAGCTGGTTTTCGAAGAAATCGCTAATAACCGGAATCATTGAGTCATGAAGTTACCTACAGCGACAACGTCCGATGTCCCTTCAGAGGCGGGCGGGGAGCCACACGTTGCCATCGCCATTACTAACGTTGATATTGAGCGGCATTCTTTTTCCTCTCAGGATGCAGTTGTTGAATCTGACGTGGTGTCTCAGGAGGTACCGATTGCGTTGGTATTTAATGGGATATCCCACGCGGTCATGATGGCAAGTCCCATTGATCTTGAAGATTTTGCTTATGGTTTCGCGCTCTCTGAAAACATTGTCGATTCTCTCGCACAAATTTACGATATGGAAGTCGTGCAGTCGGCCGCCGACGAGGGTGGTCAAGCCGTGGGCGTTGAAGTGCATCTGCAGATTGCGCAAGCTTGTTTCATGAGACTGAAGGAAAAGCGTCGTACATTGTCCGGCCCGACGGGATGTGGTTTATGTGGCATTGAGAGCTTGCAAGCGCTCGATCTTACGGCTGGTTCTTGTCAATCGATACCGACAACCTTAACGATCACAAAATCAGTGTTGCAGCGCGCCTTTGCACACATCAATGAAAAACAGGTGATTAATGCAATGACTGGATCCATGCATGCGGCAGCGTGGGTGGATTTGCAAGGTGATATTGTCTTGCTGCGCGAAGATGTGGGGCGTCATAATGCATTGGATAAACTCATCGGTGCTATCGCACAAAGGAAAGCACTTGCTGATCGTGCAGGGTTCGTCATTATGAGCAGTCGTGCCAGTTATGAATTGGTACAGAAGTGCGCTCGGGCCGGCGTTTCGGTGCTGGCGACGGTGTCAGCACCAACGAGTCTGGCAATTTCAATGGCGCGTGATGCCGGAATTTGTCTCATTGGGTTTGTGCGACGCACTGGTTTTGTCGTCTATACTCATCCAGATCGCCTTATTGCCGAATGAAACTCGCAATTTAATAGGATTGCGCCGAATTTGCGTTGGTTTTGAGGCCTTAAGGACGATATAATAGAGAGAATATTCGACTTTCACCTTCATTCTTCTCTGTCATCTTATGCAATACGCTTCTACACGCGGGCATACCGCAGCGCAGTCTTTTTCTGAAATCTTGTTAGGTGGTCTGGCGCCGGACGGTGGCTTGTATTTACCGCAAGTGTACCCTCAAGTTACTCACGAAGAACTCAACGAATGGCGCACGCTGTCTTATGCTGATCTTGCATTTGCAGTGTTGAGCAAATTTGCGACCGATATTCCAGCCGCAGATTTAAAAGCAATTACAGATAAAACGTACACCGCCGCTGTTTACCGCAATGCCCGTGCTGGCGAGGATGCAGCGCAAATTACGCCGTTGCGCACCCTTGAATCAACAGCTGACCGCACATTGGTATTGCAGGCGCTTTCAAACGGACCCACATTAGCATTTAAAGATATGGCAATGCAGTTGCTGGGTAACTTGTTTGAATATACCTTAGCGAAAAATAATGCAGAGTTAAATATTTTTGGTGCCACCTCGGGTGATACTGGTAGCGCGGCAGAATATGCCATGCGTGGCAAGAAGGGCATCCGTGTTTTTATGCTATCACCGCATAAAAAAATGAGCGCGTTCCAAACAGCGCAGATGTTCAGTTTGCAAGATCCTAATATTTTTAACATCGCCGTCGAAGGTGTGTTCGATGATTGCCAAGATATGGTGAAGGCCGTATCCAATGATCTAGCCTTCAAACAGTATCAAAAAATCGGCACCGTCAACTCCATCAACTGGGCGCGCGTAGTGGCTCAAGTGGTGTACTACTTCCGGGGCTATCTGAGTGCAACGACTGACAATAGTCAACGTGTCTCATTTACGGTTCCTTCTGGCAATTTTGGTAATATTTGTGCCGGACACATCGCTCGTATGATGGGACTGCCGATTGCTAAGCTGGTTGTGGCGACGAACGAGAACGACGTGTTAGACGAATTTTTCCGGACAGGGATCTATCGCGTTCGTAAGTCCGCTGAGACCTGGCATACGACAAGCCCATCGATGGATATTTCTAAAGCCTCTAATTTTGAGCGTTTTATTTTTGATTTACTTGATGGTGATGCTGCGCGTGTAAAAGCCTTGTTCAATAAGGTGGAAAAAGAAGGGGGCTTTGATTTATCTGGTCAGCCAGGTAGTGATGGCGATGAATTTAAAAAAGTCGCTCAATTTGGTTTTGTGTCTGGCAAATCAGTTCATGCCGATCGCTTACAAACAATCAGAGCCGTCGAAAAGCAATACGGCATCACCATCGATACCCATACGGCAGATGGCATCAAAGTCGCACTGGAACATGTGGAGCCAGGAATTCCAATGATTGTGTTGGAGACCGCATTGCCTGCTAAATTTAATGAAACCATTAAAGAAGCCCTGGGGCGCGACGCTGAACGTCCAGCAGGGTTTGAAGCAATTGAATCGCTGCCGCAGCGTTTTGAGGTCATGTCAACCGATGTCGCGACGATGAAGGCATTCATCGCAGAAAAAACGGGACTCTAAATTAATCTTCGTGTTATCGATTAGACGAATCACGAAAAAAGGGCGACAGTGGTCGCCTTTTTTTATTTTTAAGTTATTTCCATGCATAATGCCTCATCCCCTCGACAACAGGTTGCCATGAATTTTCCGTCTTACCCCATCGTTTTTCGCACACCTGTCTGGCAACGCTTGGTGATTATTTGCGTTGGCATTTTCCTCTGCTTTGTGGGTGCGGTGATGCTCACTCTGTTGCGCCATGATAGTGGTGTCGGCCTCATCGTTGGGTTGGTCATCCTTATCCTTGGCGTAGTATTGCCGCTTTTATCCATCACATCTAGACTGGAGCTGTATCACGATAGGATTGCGCAGTCGAGCGCGTTTGGGCAGCGAGAATTGTATCGTCATGACATCGACGGTTATCGTCGTCGCATCGTCAAAAACGCCACAATGATCGATGTGATGCCACTCCATCAGAGCCAAAAGAAAATCACTGTTTCCAAGCCTTTCTCGACTGATCCACAATTTATTTCATGGTTGATGGACTTACGTAATCTCGACGAGATCGATGAACGCTTGGCGCAACAAGAGATAGCACATGATGTTGATCTGGGAGCTACGCCGGAAGAGCGCATGTTGACGCTTAAAAATTGGCGCCGTACGCTCAATGTTGTTGGCTATGGATTTATTGCGCTCAGCATCGGCATGTTTTTTCTGCCCGTGCCATCGTCCATGTTGATACTTTTTCTGCTCAGCGGCCCGTGGCTGTGTATCGGACTACTTGCAAAGTCGCGCCACTTTACCTTAATTGAATTGGATAAAGTGAATTTGCTGCGTAAATTGAATTTGCAGCCACTGATGATGTTTTCATCGGTCAGTTTTTACATGCTTTTGCTTGGCATTCGTCCGGGTTTGGCGACTTTTCCGCTGCATTGGCAAAAACCGCTGATCATGGGCTTAACGGGCGGTTTATCGATGCTTTTCTTGGTGATCTGCTTATCGCGTGGTGCCAAGCTCACGTGGACAGGGATCTTCGGATTTTTCCCATCATTGGTGATCTATGCGGGTGGGGCCGTTATTTTGCTCAATACCACGCTCGATCATCATGAAGCAACACGCTATGAGCTCGTGGTCGTCGGGAAACACATGACAACCGGAAAAGGCGCGGCGAATTATCTTGACGTGAGAAGTAGAGATGAAACCTATCGGGGTGACACCTCATTCAAGGTTTCACGTTCCGCCTATGACGCTACTCCAATAGGCAACAGCGTCTGTGCCAGCATTCATCCGGGTACTTTTCACATGCCATGGGAAAACCTGGTGCCGTGCGACACGCCTTAATTTCTTAGCGGAGCACCGTTTGTGCAGTTCCACTCCTACTAATACAGGAGTGGAATGTTTTACGATTACGGCTCAAAGTCGCTCTTCTAGGCAGTTTTGCTTTCTTCTAGATTGAGTAGCTCTCGCATCATTTCACGCATCTTAAATTTCTGCACTTTTCCTGTGATGGTCATCGGAAATGCATCAACAAAACGGAGATAGCGAGGGATCTTGTAATGCGCGATTTGACCTTGGCAAAACGTACGGATGTCTTGCTCCGTCACTTGTTCACCAGGTCGCACAATGATGAGCGCACATAATTCCTCACCGTATTTTTTATCCGGAACACCAATCACCTGCACATCTTGAATTTGAGGGTGACGATATAAGAATTCTTCGATCTCACGTGGATAGACGTTCTCACCACCACGAATCACCATGTCCTTCATGCGACCAACGATATTAACGTAACCTTCATCATCCATCGTAGCAAGATCACCTGTATGCATCCAGCCCTCGGTATCGATCGCTTCCGCTGTCTTTGCTGGGTCGCCCCAGTAGCCCTTCATGACCGAATAGCCTAAGGTGCACAGTTCGCCAGTTTCTCCCCTCGGTACCACATTGCCTGTATTTGGATCGACGATTTTGACTTGTAAATGCGGTTGCACCTGACCGACGGTGGAGACGCGTTTTTCTAATGAGGTTTCAACATTACTTTGACAACTAACAGGACTGGTTTCGGTCATGCCGTAGGCAATCGTGATTTCGCTGATGTGCATATCTCGAACGACACGTTTCATCACTTCGATGGGGCATGGTGAACCCGCCATGATGCCGGTGCGCAGCGTGGATAAATCGAATTCTGCAAAACGAGGGTGGTCGAGCTCGGCGATAAACATTGTTGGCACACCGTGTAGACCCGTACATTGTTCGTTTTGCACAGCCTCTAACACCAGCAAGGGATCAAAAGAGGCGTTCGGGAAAACGATGCAAGCACCGTGTGTGAGGCATGCGAGATTGCCTAAGACCATCCCGAAGCAATGGTAAAGCGGAACCGGAATGCATAAGCGATCGTGCTCTGTGAGGTGCATTGCTTCCCCAACAAAGAAACCATTATTCAGAATATTGCGGTGAGTAAGTGTCGCCCCTTTGGGGAACCCCGTCGTGCCACTAGTAAATTGAATATTGATCGCATCGTCATTTTTCAATGAAGCACCAATGGTTGTGAGGCGCGTATCGCTTGGTGATCCACGTTGCATCAAATCCGCAAAACGAAGCATGCCAGTTACCTCTTGTTCGCCCAAGTGGATCACCATTTTTAATGCAGGGAGTCGCGCCGCAGTTAAGTGGCCTACTGCGCATTGAGATAATTCGGGTGCTAATTCATTGATCATTCCAAGGTAATTACTTCCCTTGAAATCGCACATGGTGATAAGCGCTTTACAACCTACTTTATTTAACGCGTATTCCAATTCGGAGACGCGATAGGCGGGATTGATATTAACGAGGATGACGCCAATTTTCGCTGTTGCAAGTTGCGTCAATAGCCATGGTGCGTTGTTATTAGACCAGATCGCCAATCGGTCACCCACTTCGAGACCTGATTCAAGCAATGCACTCGCTAAGCGATTTGATTCTTGTTGCAATTCACGGTAACTCCAGCGAATGCCCTCATGACACGAAACCAGTGCAGGACGCTCTGGGTAGCGTTCTACCATGCCGTCAAAAAAATGTCCTAACGACTGCTCGATGAGGGGTTGTTCGGTACTACCTATGTCAATGCTTAAACGCGGTGTTTGCATGCAAGTGTCCCTTTGCAAAAGTCAGTAATAACAAGTTCTGTTGGTAAGGCTTTCGTTGTTCAATGGTGGAATCATTCCATCATATGCGAAGTTATTTTACGTAGATATACCGATGTCGCTTTCTCGTCGTTTTGCGAGTGCTGGAGCCTTCTAGGGATGTGCTTTGATATTCATCATGGCATTCCATAACTTCAGACCAAACACATTGACCAATAAACCTCCCATGACAACCATGGCACCGATGACCTGTAAAAACGTTAGCGCTTCTCCTAAAATTACCCATGCCGTTGTGAGTCCCACGACGGGCACAAGCAGGGTCAAGGGGGCGACGGTATGCGTCGGCAACGCGGAAAGCAGCTTGCCCCATAAGGTGTACCCAATCAGGGTGGCAGCAAACGCAAGATAAGCCAGCGACAATGCCGACGGTAAGGTCATGTGCCGAAGACTAAAGGCAATGGCGTCTTCGCCTTCAAAATAGAAAGAAAGAGCAAAAAAGGGGAGGATAGGGACAAGGGCACTCCACGATACCAAGCTGAGTACCGCCGTTGGACCGATCTTTTTATTGATCACGTTACCCGTGGCCCAAGAAGCCGCCGCGCATAGGGTCAACAAAAAACCGATGAGCGTTACATGGCTGCCTGTTTGATGAATACTGATACTCCCCAATAGCGCCAGTCCTAGGCTCGCGATCAGCATGCCGATGAGATTGCTTGTACGTAATCTGTCGCCAAAGACCATTGCTGATAGCCCAACAGTAAAAAATGCTTGTGACTGCAACACAAGCGACGCCAGTCCCGCTGGCATGCCGAGAGACATTGCAGAAAATAAAAAAGCAAACTGTCCGAGACTAATCGTGAGCGCATAAGTCACCAGCAGTTTCCAAGGCACTGTTGGCCTTGGGATAAAGAAAATCGACGGAATCGCCACAAGCGAAAACCGCAACCCACCCATCAACAACGGAGGAATGCCTTTTAAACCAATCTTGATCACGACAAAGTTCATCCCCCATAAAAGAACGACGATAAGGGCGGTCATGAGGTGGCGTGGGGTCAGGGTTTGCTCGGACATTGTTGATTGTTTTCGATGGTGTTGGATGGTCTTAGCTTACCAGTGATCTGTCGTCGCAGTCTGCGTCCCTTGTTTTTTTGTCCGATCGTTATTGCTGGGGCAAACGGCATTTTTCTGTATTGTGAACTGAAAACTTGACGCGAAACTTTCAATGTTGGCGATATGGCAAATAAAATCGTCATACAATGCGTCCTTGTCAAACATTTGGCGTCAAACTACCCCCATGGATCTGAAAAGAACTTTTCCTTACCGTCTTTTGAATGTATTTGCTGAGTCTGTCTTCGGTGGTAATCCTCTCTGCGTCGTTGAGCGGGCGGAGGGGTTATCTGACGAAGAAATGCAGGCATTAGCATTGCAATTTAATTTGTC
This sequence comes from Undibacterium sp. MH2W, assembly GCF_049340215.1. NCBI lineage: Bacteria > Pseudomonadati > Pseudomonadota > Betaproteobacteria > Burkholderiales > Oxalobacteraceae > Undibacterium > Undibacterium sp. MH2W. The sequence continues at coordinate 247,438 of NZ_JBMPPA010000003.1, forward strand.
TGAAACCTGCTTTATTCTTCCCTCAGAAAAAGCCACGGCGAGGATGCGTATTTTTACCCCCGAGACAGAAATGGCGTTTGCCGGACATCCAAGTATCGGAACGGCGTCTGTCGTTCAAGCGTTATTCCAAACGGGAGATGCATTGACACTCGAATGTCAGGCTGGAATTGTTCCGTTACACCTCAACGATGGGATATGGACGTTTGCAGCGCCGAAGGCCCCACAAGTGGCCCCTTGCCAGATCAGTAGCGCCGAACTGGCACCGATGCTTGGTTTGTCGAGGGAAGATATAGCGGGAGAGCCTCTTTGGATCAATACGGGATCTGACCAATTGCTTATACCGCTGGTGAGCGTTGATGCGGTTCATCGGGCAAAATTAAATAGTCACCTGATGGATAAGTGGCCGAAAAGTAGCCTTGGGCGACAAACGGGATATGTCTTTGCGATAACAGAAGGGACGTCGCCAAGCACGTCGGCAGTTCAGGTGACGGCGAGATACTTTTTTGTTCGTCATGGTGGCTGTGGAGAAGATCCAGCAACGGGATCTGCCTGCGCCAATTTGGGTGGCTGGTGGTTGCATCATCACCGTGCTATTCCCGTCAAAATGACGGTAACGCAGGGTGTTCAAATGAAACGCCCAAGTCAGCTTTATCTCGAATTGCTGAGTAATAAGACCATACAAGTCGGGGGTAAAGTGATAGAAATTGGGCGCGGCATGATCCAAATCTAGGAAAAACGCTTTAAAAGAACAGAAAGCACGGGAAGTGTAGGGCGAAATCCTTTAAAATAACGGCTTCTTTCAAATGCAGTTGGCAGTGCTCGTGCAAAGCACTTGAGCAAAGACCCTTCAGGATACCCCCTATGAGCATGTCTAATACCCAAGAAATCGTCGCAGAGCTGCGGGCTGGCCGCATGGTCATTCTGGTTGACGAGGAAGATCGTGAGAATGAAGGCGACCTGATTATGGCCGCCGAGTTCGTGACACCTGAGGCCATTAATTTTATGGCAAAGTTTGGTCGCGGACTGATTTGTCTGACCTTAACCGAAGAACGCTGCGATGAGTTAAATCTCGCGATGATGACGACACGTAATGGTACGTCGTTTGGTACCAACTTTACGGTGTCGATCGAAGCAGCTGAAGGCGTAACGACAGGGATCTCAGCAGCCGACCGTGCGCGGACAGTGCAGGTTGCTGTTAATAAAAAGTCAACGGCGAATGATATCGTCCAGCCAGGTCACGTGTTCCCTTTAAAGGCGCAAAAAGGCGGCGTGTTAATGCGCGCTGGTCATACTGAGGCGGGCTGTGATCTGGCAGAGCTGGCTGGTTTAACACCGGCTTCCGTGATCTGCGAGATCATGAAAGACGACGGCACGATGGCACGTTTGCCGGATCTGATCGAATTTGCCAAAGAACATCAATTAAAAATCGGTACGATTGCCGATTTAATTCACTATCGCAGCCAAACTGAGAGTATTGTTGATCGTGTCGCAGAACGCGAAATGCAAACAGTACACGGTAGTTTTAAAGCAGTGGTATATCGTGACAAGCCGAGTGGTTCGGCACACTTGGCATTAATTCATGGCGCTATTTCGCCAGAAAAAGAAGCCTTGGTCCGCGTTCACCAGCCTGTGTCGATTTTAGATTTGCTCGAAAGCAAAGCGACCACCCATTCATGGAACATTGCTGCTGCAATGCAAGCTGTGCAAGCCGCAGAATCGGGCGTGATTGTTTTATTAAATTGCGAAGAAACGGCTGAGCAGATGTTTGACCAGTTTAAGGCGCTGAATGCACCTGAAACAAAGCCGGTCGGACGTGCTGCTAGCATGGATTTGCGCAACTACGGCATTGGTGCGCAGATTTTGAAAGATGTTGGCGTCGGTAAAATGAAATTGCTGGCAAATCCACGTAAGATGCCATCGATGATGGGATTTAATCTGGAGGTCGTTGGCTACCTCGATAAGCCTTGCAATCAATAAGAAGCTTGCTTATTGAAACTTTGGCATTGCACTTTGCATTGATAGCATGACATCGCTGCGGTGCATGCCGTTTCAATTGAATAAAAATACACATAATTTTGAATAGAATGAGGCGCACGAGCGCAGAAGAGAGAATATGATGACAGTTGGACACTACGAATCAAATCTGGATGGCGCAGGTGTACGTATCGGTATCGTACAGGCACGCTTTAACGAAACAGTTGGCAATGGCCTCTTGTCTGCGTGTTTGGCGGAACTGACACGTCTTGGTGTCATGAACGAGGACATCCTCCATGTGACGGTACCTGGTGCGTTAGAAGTACCTCTGGCGCTGCAAAAATTAGCAGAAACCAATCAGTTTGATGCCTTGATCGCTCTTGGCGCAGTGATTCGTGGTGAAACTTACCACTTTGAGTTGGTATCGAACGAATCTGGTGCTGGTATTACACGTGTTGGTCTGGATGCAGGCATTCCGATTGCTAACGCCATCTTGACGACCGAGAACGATGAGCAGGCAGAAGTGCGTATGCATGAAAAAGGCGCTGACGCTGCACGTGTGGCAGTAGAAATGGCGAATTTGACGCTGGCGCTGGAGGAATTGGCGGAAGCGACAGAGGATGTCGACTACGACGCCTAAATCAGGGTAGCATCTTGCTGAGTGAGAGGTTCCACCACTCGGCAATGATGATGAAAAACGCAAGCGCGAACCGTTCTCAAGATTTAGCGAAGTCGGCGCAAAGTAGTTATGCTTGCAGGAAATAATTTAGTAAGAGAAAACAATGAATAATAAAACGCAACACGCCAATCCAAGTAAAAGCCGCTCGCCGCGCCACCGCGCCCGCGAATTCGCGCTGCAGGGTCTCTATCAGTGGTTGCTCAATAACGAAGATTCTGGTGTGATTGACGCGCATATTCGTCAGGCGCACGGATTTGATAAAGCTGATCGCGAGCATTTTGATGCGTTATTGCACGGCGCCATCAATCATTCCATCGCACTTCGCGAAGAATTCGTTCCTTTGATCGATCGTGGCATTCAAGAATTATCACCGATTGAGCATGCAGCATTGCTGATCGGTGCCTATGAATTAAAAAATCATATTGAAATTCCCTACCGCGTCGTCATCAATGAAGCTGTTGAATTGACTAAATCATTCGGTGGTATCGACGGACACAAATACGTCAATGGTGTACTGGATAAGCTAGCCGTCAAGCTGCGTCCACAAGAGGTTGGTGCGAAATAAACCGCGCCGTCCTCGCAGTTCTGTATCACAGACGATACCGCCTTTTTTCTTTGAGAAAACTGGCGGTTTTTTTATCAATATTGATTGTCGCCTTGTACCACTGGTGACTAAGAAATGCTTATGGAAAATCAACTCGCCTCACGTTTAGATCACATCGCACCGTTTCACGTTATGGAGTTAATGAAAATGGCCGCCGCCCTTGAGTCGGAAGGACGTCATTTGATTCATATGGGAATTGGAGAGCCGGACTTTACTGCACCACAACAAGTCATCGATGCAGCAGCAAAGGCGATGGCGGATGGTCGACTTCAATATACGTCAGCATTGGGGGTGCCCGCATTACGTGAAGCGATTTCAGCACATTATCGCGATCAATTCGGGGTCCATGTGCCTGCGTCGCGTATTGTTGTGACCGCCGGTGCGTCAGCGGCACTGCTGTTGGCATGTGCGGCGCTGGTGGAAGCCGGTAGTGAAGTGCTGATGCCAGATCCGTCTTACCCATGCAATCGACATTTCGTCGCTGCATTTGAAGGGCAGGCGAGGCTGGTGGCAAGTGGTCCTACACACCGTTTTCAATTATCGGATGATATGGTGCGTGACAACTGGACAGAAAAGACCGCTGGCGTTTTACTTGCTTCGCCATCCAACCCAACCGGTACCTCGATCGAGCGTGGTGAGTTGAAAAAAATTATCGCTAGTGTCAAAGAGCGTGGTGGTTTTACGATCGTGGACGAGATTTATCAGGGGCTTTCTTATGATGCTGCGCCATTTTCTGCGCTGTCATTAGATGACGATGTCGTTGTGATTAATAGCTTCAGTAAATATTTTAATATGACCGGGTGGCGACTGGGGTGGCTCGTCATCCCAGAGCGCATGGTGCCAGCGCTTGAGAAGTTGGCGCAAAACCTCTTTATTTGCCCATCGTCTGTGGCGCAGTATGCCGCGCTGGCTTGCTTTTCTCCGGATGTAATCGCAATCTATGAGCAACGAAAAGCAGAGTTTAAACGTCGTCGTGACTTTATCGTGCCTGCACTCCGAGAATTAGGATTTGGGATCCCTGTCATGCCTGATGGTGCTTTTTACGTTTATGCCGATTGCTCACGATTCACAGAGGATGCGGACGCGTTTGCCAAACAGGTCTTAACAGATGTTGGTGTTGTCATTGTTCCGGGTCTCGATTTTGGGCCCGCCACAGCCACATCATATGTACGTTTGTCGTATGCCAACTCATTTGAGAATCTTCAGGAGGCTGTCGCTCGTCTGAGAAAATTTCTGCTTGCAAGGGGATGACGCCAGTAACATCGGACTCGATCAGTTGTTGTCTGTATTGAGGATGTAAAAAAAGCTGCCATGACGTGATGTCGTGGCAGCTTTTTATATGACGTTGATGACGAGGGCTATTGAGGGTCCATCAAAGAGCGGCAACTTGATCTTTTGATTCCGTCTTCAGTTTTGCCTCATTAGGGTCATTTCTGATAACAGGAACAGCAGGATGTGCGGCTGGTGCTGTCGTAACGGGGTTAGCAAACACGGTCGGCACGTTTTTTCCAGCTGATACGTCTTTTAAACGTTTGTACTCAGTCATGACACGTGTGCCGTAACCTGCATCGTTGTCAAAGGCGCCTGCGCCGACATACAGTTTTAGACCCGCTTCGACCGATCCAGCGCGAGAGACGTAATCCTTGAGGATTAAGGCACCGACTTTGATGTTGGCGACTGGGTTGAGTGCGGCTTTGATGCCACCCATGTCTTCAAATTTTTCTTGATGCACTTTTGACATCACTTGCATCAATCCTTGTGCGCCGACAGGGCTTTCTGCGAAAGGATTTAAACCCGATTCAATGGCCATGACGGACAAAATCAGCAGCGGGTCGAGTTTGATATCCTTGGCTGTCAGATAAGCAGCTGAAACCAGCATGTTTGTCGCATCTGTGGCAACGCGATAGCGCTTAGAAAGCCAGTTTGTTACCCATTGCTGTTGGCGTTGTGTGCCGACCAATTTAAGATCGTCTTCACTTGTGCTCGCGGTGCGGATCGTCGCAGGTTGTGCGGCTTGATTTGGTGCTTGCATCAGCATTGCCAGGCTTGGTGGCGGTACTTCAGCTTCAGCCAGTTGTTCTGGCTCTGCAAACGGGGATAAATTTTTAAATTTATCTGCTAACTCTGGTTTGATAAACATCAGTGTTAGTAAGACGATGGCTGTGACGCCTGTCATTACCAGCAAGTGGCGCAAAATTGTGATGAAGCCACTTGTTGTATCACGTGCAACTGCATTGAGCGCAGCGCGTTTTTGTTCAGCGGATAATCCGCTTTGTTGTACAGCTAAAATAAAACGTTGAATCATGTAACCTCCTGAATCATCGCGATGTACGTACCTAAACTCAAGCGACATACAAAAACTACTTCACGAATCAGAAACATCGTCCTCGTCGCATGGCGCGATCTGAAGACGCCGGAGTTATTTATCTGTTTAAGTTCGTCACACTTGGTACTGGAGCCTCCAGCGATAAATAACTTTTTTTCGGGTGAAGGCAGACGCCTTTTGAAAACAATCCTTACAATGTCATGTGGGGCCCGATCCCCGTGAATGATGTTACCGTTATTGGTGAGACCCTCTTCGCACTTAAGGCGGTTGAACCCTACGTCTCTTCATCAAGTTGGGCGAATTGTAGGGGCGGTTTTATATCACGTCAATACTATCAAAATGAAATATCATTACTTTTAAATATAAAGAATTGCCTGGTTTCACATCAAAGTTCAATAAAATCAAATACTTAGATAAAAAAGCTTCACTAACTAGTTTAGACATACGAAAACGAGAAAAATGATTAAATATTCCGATTTGAGAGATTTTATTTCTCAATTGCAAGAGATGAATGAACTAAAGCAGATTGATATTCAGGTTTCTCCGCATCTAGAGATGACTGAGATCTGCGATCGCACTCTACGTGCCGAAGGACCTGCCCTGTTATTTAATAAACCGACAGGACATTCCATCCCTGTTTTAGGAAATTTATTCGGCACGCCGCGTCGTGTGGCGCTGGGAATGGGGGCTGATAATGTCACGGAGTTACGGCAGATTGGACATCTTTTATCTGCACTGAAAGAGCCAGAACCACCGAAAGGATTTAAAGATATTCTCGGTATGGGAAGCTTGGTCAAAGCAGTGTGGGATATGGCACCCAAAGAGTTACGTGGTGCGAAATGTCAAGAAATTGTCTGGGAAGGAAATGATGTTGATTTGGCGCGCTTGCCTATTCAGCACTGCTGGCCTGGTGACATCGCACCTTTGATTACCTGGGGCTTGGTTATTACGAAAGGGCCTAATAAGAAGCGACAGAATCTAGGTATTTATCGTCAGCAGGTGTTAGGGCGAAATAAAGTGATTATGCGTTGGTTGGCGCATCGCGGAGGCGCGTTAGATTTTCGTGAGCACTGCATCGTGAATAAAGGGAAACCGTACCCCATCGCAGTCGCATTGGGTGCTGATCCAGCAACGATCTTGGGTGCTGTCACACCGGTCCCTGATAGTTTGTCTGAATACCAGTTCGCTGGTTTATTGCGCGGAAGTCGCACTGAGCTTGTGAAGGCTATCGGGAGCGAGTTACGCATTCCAGCGTCGGCCGAGATTGTTTTGGAAGGGCATATTTATCCTGACGAGTCCCATCCGACCGGCTATGAACATGCCTTAGAGGGGCCGTACGGTGACCATACTGGATACTACAATGAGCAAGATTGGTTTCCTGTATTTACCATCGATCGTATTACGATGCGTCGTGACCCGATTTATCACTCAACGTACACAGGCAAACCACCTGATGAGCCTGCAGTGCTGGGGGTTGCATTAAATGAGGTGTTCATTCCTCTTTTGCAAAAACAATTTAGTGAGATTACTGATTTTTATTTGCCCCCTGAAGGATGTAGTTACCGCATGGCGGTCGTGCAGATGAAAAAGTCATATCCCGGCCATGCCAAGCGGGTCATGTTTGGTGTGTGGAGTTTTCTGCGCCAATTCATGTACACCAAATTTATTGTCGTGGTCGATGAAGACGTGAATATTCGCGACTGGAAAGAGGTGATCTGGGCGATTACGACACGTGTTGATCCTAGCCGTGATACCACGTTGGTCGATAACACACCGATCGATTACCTTGATTTTGCGTCGCCGGTGAGTGGCTTGGGGAGCAAAATGGGGATTGATGCGACAAATAAGTGGCCCGGTGAGACGGATAGAGAGTGGGGAACGACGATTGTGATGAGTGATGAGGTAAAAGGGCGGATAGACGCGCTTTGGCCCGATTTGGGCTTGTAAAACTTGTGCAGGGCAAGAGAAGTGACATTGCCCTGCCTACTTTTTGCGCACCAAAGTAAAAAGGGTGTACGTCTAACAACGTACACCCTTTTTTATTCAGCGAATCAGCTTCATTAGATCAGCTTCACTGAGTCAGCTTATTTGATTGTCGCTTTTTTCAACAATGCTTGTTGATAGTTTTGTACTTTTTGCTGTTGCAAACCATCGATAATTTGTGGTTTTACTTCTTCCAGCGTAGGGAATTTCAATGGGCGAACATCATCCAACTTGATGACGTGGAAGCCAAATTGGGTTTTCACAGGTGTTTCTGTGAATTGACCTTTTTGCAGTGCAACCATTGCCTCAGAGAACTGAGGAACGAAAGTGGCTGGTGTTGCCCAATCAAGATCGCCGCCTTTTGTTGCAGAACCAGTGTCTTTGGACTGTTTTGCCAGTTCTTCGAATTTAGCGCCTGCTTTCAACTTGGAAATGATGACTTTTGCGTCGTCTTCTTTGTCGACCAGAATATGGTAAGCGTGGTATTCCTTGTCGCCAGCTTGTGCTTTTGCTTTGTCGTATTCCGCTTGGATTTCAGCGTCTGTTACTGGGTTTTTCTTGATGTGTTCGATCATCAATGCGCGAATCAACAGAGATTGGCGTGCGATTTCTAACTGGTTTTTGACTTCTGGATTAGATGCTAAGCCGGATTTTTCAGCTTCTTGCATCAACACTTCGCGACTGATCAGTTCTTGTTTTACTTTAGCGCGAAGGTCTGGGGTGTCTTGTTGGCCTTGGGATGTCAATTGTTTGACAAGTGCATCAACGCGAGAAGAAGGAATGGCTTTACCATTCACTACAGCGAGATTTTGGGCCATTGCTGGCAAAGCAGTTGCAAGAAGTGCTACCAGCAAAAGAGCAGGTTTAAAAGTCATTGTCTGTTCCTAAATAACAAAATAAAAAAAACGGATTGTAAGTAAACTGCTTAGGTCGGTATCTCTGACGGTGCCAACGCGACAATTGCTAGCGCGTGAACTTCCGTGTGCATCATATCGCCAATGGCATCATACACCAGTCGATGACGAGAAATGCGATTTAACCCCTCAAAATCGTGAGAAATTATTTTCAAATTGTAATGCCCCCCTCCAGATGCGGCGCCAGCGTGTCCTGCGTGTGCTGCGGAATCGTCTTGAAGCTCGCACACCAAGGGTTTTAGGGCAAGTGTCAGTCGTGATTGCAGTTGATCTAAGCGCGACATTATGGCGTCTCCTCCATGTATTTTGATAAAAACAAACTTTGCACAACGATAAACGCTGGCGTAATCCCCACCATGGAAATCAGTTTAAAGTTGGCCCAGGTATCAGTCGAAAATTGAAACGCAACATAAATGTTGAGTAAGCCCATAACGAAAAAGTACCCAGCCCAAGCAAGACTCAAATTACTCCAAACCTGTTCTGGTAACTTGACTTGCGCCTCCATGACGGTACGAATCAGGTTTTTCTTGAAAACAAACTGTGCAAGTACAAATGCACCACAGTAGCACCAGTACAAAACCGTGGGTTTCCATTTGATGAACGTATCACTATGGAAGTAGATGGTTGCACCACCAAAGACCATGATGATAATGAAGGAGATCCACAACATAGCGTCCACTTTTTTTCGTCTGATCAGCAATGAAGAGATCTGAACGATCGAGGCAATTAATGTGACGGCCGTTGCGATCAATATTGGTGCTAAAGCCGGATCGCTGATGCCACCGGACACAAAACTTGAGAGGTATTTTTCCACCAGAGACTGCGCGGCGGGAACGTGTCCTTCGCCCCACTTGAAAGTCACGAAAAACAGAATTACTGGAAATAAATCAAAAAGAAATTTCATTCAATGCAGACGTCGTTGATGAGTTAAATAGCGAATTGGGTTGCTGGCGTGTGTGACCAGCGACCTCACTGACGCCGCACAACTGAGCGTCGCAGATGGTACACAATATTCTGATGTACGTCATGTGTTGATGCCTAGTTTTTAGCGGACGTTAGTGAGGTTTTGTGAACATTTATGATGAACAACTAACTTCGAGGTGCTTTGCCCAGTCAGGAGGTAGTGCTGCATAGGCTTCGTGTTCTGGTTGTTCATCAAAGGGTTTCTCTAATATGGCTAATAATTTGGCTATTTCAGAAAAATCTTTGTTTTGCGCCTTTTCGATCGCATTTTGGGCTAAATAGTTCCTTAAAATATATTTCGGATTGGTCGCCCGCATCCTCGCATGCCGATCGGATGCATCACTTGATTCCAAGTTGAGCCGCTCTCTATATCGTTCTAACCATGCTTTTAATGCTTCTCTGTCAATAAAGAGATCGAGTAGGGCGTTATCGTTCGTCGTCGAATGATTGTCAACGGCAGATAATGCGCGGAAACTTAGCGTGAAGTCGGCATGATTATTTTGCAATAACGTAAAGAAGTCATCTGTGAGCGCTTTGTCTGTCTCGTGGGGCGTGATGAACCCGAATTTCTTGCGTATCAACTCGGCCCACTTTGTCGTAAAACTTTTCGCATAGTTTGCCAGCGCCGCTTGCGTGTCTTCAACTGAGCCGATTAGTGGCAGTAGCGCCTGTCCAAGCGCATGTAGGTTCCAGTTACCGACGCTGGGTTGATTTCTGTATGAGTAGCGGCCTTGTTGGTCTGTGTGATTGCAGATGTGGTTCTCGTCGAATGCTTCCATGAAGCCAAAAGGACCGTAATCGATCGTTAATCCCAGAATCGACATATTGTCTGTGTTCATGACGCCATGCATAAACCCAACTGATTGCCACTGAGCCATCAATTCTGCGGTACGAAGGCTGATGGCCGCCAGTAACTGCTGATAAGGGTTGTCGGTGTCGTTGCATTCTGGGTAATAATGTTCAATGACAAAGTCAGCTAATGTCTTCAGGTCTTCATGGCGTCGGTTGTAATACCAGTGTTCAAACGAGCCAAATCGGATAAAGCTAGGGGCGAGACGGGTGACGACTGCCGTGGTTTCTGGTGCTTCACGGAAGACGTAATGATCAGAACCAGTCACGCACAATGCTCTTGAGGTGGGGATGCCCAGCGCATGCATCGCTTCGGAGCACAAAAATTCCCGAATTGACGATCTGAGAATAGCGCGTCCGTCTCCCGATCGAGAATACGGAGTGGGACCGGCTCCTTTGAGTTGAACCTCCAGTCGTTGCTGGTTTTTGTCGATGGCATCACCCAAGAGGATCGCGCGACCATCACCGAGTTGTCCCGCCCACACACCAAACTGATGTCCCGAGTAGACGCTCGCTAAGGGGGATGCCGTTGCTGGGACAAGGCTGCCGGTCAACAATCCAATAACGTCAGAGCGATCAAATTGCATTGGCGAGATGTGGAGCGCCTCAGCCTGTGCGACGCTCAGACCTACAAGATACGGTGAGGGAAGCGGCGTGGGCTGTAAATACGTATAAAAAGCAGGTGGAAGCGCGGCAAAACGACTCGTTTTTAAAAAAGTGTCGATGTCCAAGGCGTCGTCTGAAATCAAAGGTGTTGTTGCTGACATGGGAACGAGTTCTGAGTGAGAATGGCGTTCATTCTGCCAGAGTATGTCAACTTGTGTTGTCCAGCCCCATCGTTTGAAAAAAACATGGGTAAATCAGGGCAATGCTACGCACTCTTGTTGGCGATATCCGCTTTCTTAATGGGCTGTCGCTGCCAAAGAAAAAGGGCTTATTCCTTCCGAAATAAACCCTTTTTAGATGACGTTTTCGCTGATGCTTAATTTGTCATGAGTTCACGCACTTTACAGCCATCAATGAGGAAAGATAGGCTGATCACAAGAACGAGCTCACCCTCAGCAGAGCGCGCCGTACCAGTAATCCCTGGCGTGCTGATGCAAGTCAGAGGTTTAATCACGAGATCGGCAGTGCCATCAACAGAGTCGACCGACAAAATGTAAGGGTTCGGCGCTGCGATAACAATACCAACGCGTTCTGATGATGGAGAATAACCCAGTGTTTTACCCAGCGATTTGATCGGTAACGGACGACCCAGATCCCGCAGGACAGGCTGACCACCCACGCTTTCAAATGTTTCCGGGAGCTCGACCACACGTTGCACAGTTGCCATTGGCAAGGCGAGAGACGCACCGTCGGTACGAACGACCATGGTTGGTACAATGGACAATTCGATTGGCAGTCGAATCAAGAACGTTGTTCCTTTTCCGAGTTCTGAGGCGATACGAATTGCCCCGCGATGGCGCTCCACGGCTGTTTTGACCACGTCCATGCCGACGCCACGTCCGGACACGCTCGATGCCACTTCTTTTGTTGAGAAACCAGGCAGGAAAACCAGCTGGAAGGCCTCATCATCGGTGCGCGCATCGTGAGAATTGATCAAGCCTTTTGAAATCGCTTTATCGCGGAGTCGCTGTGCGTCCATGCCTTTACCGTCGTCAGAGACTTCGATCATGACGCTGCTGGCTTCTTGCCAAGCCTTCAAAGAGATGGTTGCGCGTGGGGACTTATTGGCAATGAGACGCTCTTCGGATGTCTCAATACCGTGATCAAGTGCGTTACGAAGCATGTGGACCAACGGATCATATAGGCTGTCAACCACAACACGATCAACCTCAGTCTCAGCACCTGTGATGTTCAGATCAACATCTTTACCCAAGTCACGTGCTAATTCACGCACCAATCGGGGAAACTTTTGAAACAAGCGACCAACAGGCTGCATGCGAGTCGCCAGTGTGGCGCGTTGCAGTTCGGTGGAGTATCGCGATGCGCGCGTCAGTGTCTCTGTCAGTGCAGCCATTAATGGAGCAGCTTGGCCTTCAAATTTGAATTGACCGAGTTTTTCCAGGAGCACTGCCGCTTGGTTCGCTGCTTGTACTGATTCGCCCGCGACCTCAAGCAAGACATTGAGTTTCACGGCATCAATACGAATGCTTTCTTCTTTTACCGGTGCATTTTGTTTAATGTCAGCATTAGAGAGCGACGTTTTCACTGCTTCGGTCTCTTCGCGGACACTCGCCGGCATCGGTGCACTTTCAAAAACCGGCGCCGCCTTGACTTCGGGTAGTGTCCCTGGAGGTGTTACGGCACGGTAATAGGCTTCCCAGTCGACATTGTCATTTTGTTCTTGAGCGGGCGCTGCGAGTGCTGCAGTGACAGCGGCAGCAACCGGTGCGGCAGGTGCAGGTGCTGGTGCTTTTGCGGGATTGGCTGCAGGCTCTGCGGATTTTTTGCTAACGCCTTTACTTTCGATCGCATCGGTCAGCATGGTTTCCAACGATTTTGGCATCGTTGAGAGCTGCTCAGGTGGAACGCCGTTGTTGAGCGCTGTTAATTGGTCTGCGACAAACCCGCTTGCTTCGAGTGCAGCTTCAATTGCTTCCGGTGTGACAGCCACTTGTCCGGTTCGCAATGCATCAAATAAATTTTCCGTCAGGTGGCATGCAGAGACCATCGCGGTCAGGTTCATAAAACCTGCGCCGCCTTTAATGGTATGAAACGACCTGAAGACCGCATTGAGCGTATTCATGTCGCCAGGGTTGCGCTCAAGTGAGAGCAGATGTTCTTCTACATTTGTCGCCAGATCGAGCGCCTCGACGACAAATTCTTTGAGCATGTCATCCATTAGAAACCCAAGCTATCAAGAAGATTATCGACGTCATCCTGTTCCAGTGCTGCATTAGGAACGGATGGCCCCTCCATCAATTCTACTGCTTTCTCTTTTAAGTCTGACGGTGCGTTGTCGAGCAAGATTTGCGCTAACTCCCGTTCAACCGTTTTATTAATTGCGACTACTTTTTTGATTAATTGACCTGTCAGATCCTGGAAGTCCTGCGCCATCATAATATCAAGGAGGCGCGCTTTTTCGGCATCTGTGGCGCTCATCACAATATTGGCAAAGGCTTTTGAGTCTGCAGCGAGGGCTTTGAACTCATCGATGCTGAGTTTGCCCGCGAAGAGGTCATCCCAACGGGCATCCATGCTTTTGGCTTTTTTTGCCAACTCATCTTGCTCAGGCATGCCGAGATCTGTCGCGTTCAATACTTTATTAGCCGCCTGTTCGGTCAGAGTAGCGACGTACTCGAGACGGTCTTTTGCGTCAGCAACCTGGATAGCGACATCTGACAAGGACCGATCGTAGCCAAGTTGACGCATCGAATCGTGCAACATGCGAACGACGTTACCGAGCCGATCAAACATTGGCTTCGTAGCATCTTCGTCAGTATTGTGGGGGTTAAGCTTTGCTAGGGGTTCGCCGACGGCTGCAGAAGTATCGGCGACTGCTTCTTGAGCAGATTGGGCAATCGGTGCGGGGGCTGCAGTTGTTTCTTGGCGTTGGGTTGCCATCTCTTCAAACAATGCATCCAGATCATCTGCTGAATCGGTCATAGTTCTTCATTCTCCATAATCGCTGTGACTTTTGTGCATTTTTCCACAAATATCATGGTCTGTCGTTACTTCTAAGCAAAAAAAGTGAGAAAAGGTGATCTCAAGAGTGGTTTTTAAAGCAACGGAGATTTTGAAATTTTATTTTCATTAACCTATGACATTCTTTTTCATCGAATGTGCAAATTGGGTCTCGCTCTATACTAGCAGGACTTTCGGAAAGAGTAACCTATGCTTTTAAAAATTGTCATTCTTTTGATTGATTAAATACAGTTTGAGGTGAATTTCCATCGTCGTTCGCCAGAAAAGCCTCAGGGGTCAACACACTAAACAAGCCAAGTTTGCGAATTCTTTTCGCCAGTTTAAGCAGAGCTTTGTCCTTCGTAATTAAAAAATGAGATTCTGTGTCTCGTGCGATTTCGAGAAATTTCTGGTCGTCTTTATCTGTGCAAATCGGCAATTTGATCTCGGCGCGAGACTCGGGAGAAACACACTCAATATAGTGATCGTGTTGTATTTTGATACTCTCAACGTTTTCCGCCGTGATTGGTAAGTGCGGATATTTCAGAACAGCGAGCCATTCATCCCTACATTCAGGGCGAGTAAACGCTTTCAAACTGCCATTTTGCAGCCCTGCAAGCAGTCGCTCCCAACGTGGATCCTGAAAAACAAATAAATCGAGGCAAACATTGGTGTCAAGGATGATGCGCTTAGGTATGATGGAGTTCATTATGTTTTAAGAAGTCAATAACTATGCTCATTGTATTATCTCCAGCAAAAAGTCTCGATTATGAAACACCAGTCAGTTCAACTATTTTTACCCACCCAGAATTTTTAGACGACGCCGAGCAGCTTGTCGGTGTCGCCAACCAGCTCTCAGCAGCGGATTTAAGTGCGCTGATGGATATTTCTGCCGATCTTGCGGAACTGAATGTTACGCGATTTAAAGAATGGAAAAAAAAGCCAAGAAGTAAAAAAAATAGGCAGGCCATTTTTGCTTTTAATGGCGATGTGTACGAGGGACTTCGGGCATCAAGCCTGACAGAGACGCAACTCGATTATCTACAGACAAATTTGAGAATATTATCGGGATTATATGGTGCCTTACGACCCTTTGATATCTTGCAGCCTTACCGGCTCGAAATGGGAACGGCGCTGGCTAACCCGCGGGGTAAAAATTTGTATGCTTTTTGGGGCGAGAAGGTCACTGATGCGCTCAATCGACAATTAAAGAGGACTGGGGCAGGGACCTTGTTGAATCTGGCGTCAGAAGAATATTTTAAGGTTGTGAAGCCAGTGTTGTTAAATGGCACAGTAGTGACTCCCATTTTTCAAGACTGGAAAAACGGCAAATACAAAATCATCTCGTTTTATGCCAAACGCGCGCGGGGATTGATGGCGCGCTACTGTGCTGAACATGCCATTACACATGTTCAGGATATCAAAGCATTTGATATCGAGCAGTATGCGTTTTGCGAAGAAGAGTCTGATGACAAACACTGGGTGTTTCGTCGCCGCATTGAGTGAGTTGGCGGGTTTGTTTCGCAATGAACGTGCACATAAAAAACCGATCAATTGATCGGTTTTTCTTTGTTGGCGTCACTTCATTTACCAGATTTTCCACCAAGCGCTTTTGTTTTTTTCAATTCCTGTCACAAAGCTGCTGTTCGGGAAATTTTTGACTAAGACGCGGTTGGCATCGTCGCGAAGGTCTGTCATGCCCATCGCATTGTAGGCTTTAACGAGAATAAACAGCGCTTCTTCGTTTGCTGGTGCGTCAGGATATTCCTTGATTGACGATTGAGCACGATTTGCAGCTGCCAGATAGGCCCCGCGGCGCATATAATAGCGGGCGACGTGAACGTCGTATTGAGCCAGTGCATTGACCAGGTATTTCATGCGTGCTAACGCATCCGGCGTATACTTACTGTCTGGGAACTGCGTTACTAACTGTTTGAAGGCGTCGAATGAGTCTCGTGATGCCTTTGGATCGCGTTCAGTGATGTCTTGGCGTGCAATGAAATTCAAGATGCCAAGCTGATCATTGAAATTAATCAATCCACGCAAGTAGTACATGTAGTCAACGTTGGGATGATTTGGGTGCAGCTTGATAAAACGTTCAACCGCAGCCAGTGCCTGCGCCTGGTCGCCTTGTTTGTAGTAAGCGTAAGCAGTGTCCATTTGCGCTTGCTGCGCGTAGGTACCAAAAGGAAAGCGTGATTCCAATTTTTCGTAGTACTGGACCGCTTTTTCGTAGCCGCCATTAGAGAGTTCGTCTTTTGCTTCAGCGTATAATTTTGATGCTGACCATGTTTTGGTCTCATCAGCTTTGTCACCAAAAACACCGCAGCCGCCCAATGTAAGCGACGCGGCCAGAGCCAAGACCAGCAATTTCAAAGATTTAATGTGCATAAATGTGTGCGTAAGCATGAAAACAATTTACGGATTATAGCCGATGACAAAAAATGTGAAACCAACTACAACAGTGATTTTGTCAGATTCTGACCTTGACACAGAAGCAGAAGTAGTGAACGAGGATGGAGATATCGATGAAGAGTATGTTTCTGACGTCGATCATATCGAATTAAAACTGACTTCCGCTGCGTGTGGTGAACGTTTAGACAAGACAATCTCTAAACTGGTTCCCCAATATTCGAGAAGTCGTATCCAGCAATGGATAGAAAACGGTTTCGTCACTGTGGATGGTGTACCGGGGCGTGGAAAAATGACCATGCTTGGGGATGAAAAAATCGTTATCGTTCCTCAGGCCGCCCCAGATGAGGGCGCTTATGAACCGGAAGACATCGCGCTCGACGTCGTCTACGAGGACGACTCACTGATCGTCATCAATAAACCAGCCGGTATGGTTGTGCATCCCGCGGCTGGCAACTGGACTGGGACGTTGCTCAATGCCTTATTGTTCCGTTGGCCTCATCTCATGGGAGTGCCTCGTGCCGGGATTGTGCACCGATTAGATAAAGACACGTCTGGCCTGATGGTCGTGGCAAAAACATTAGTCGCGCACACCGACCTCGTTAGACAACTGCAAGATCGTAGTGTTAAGCGCGAATACTATGCCTTGGTGTGGGGCACGCCAAATGTATCCGGCACGGTCGATGCGCCAATGGCCCGCCACCCGCGGGACCGGATCAAAATGGCGGTGTCACGCAGTGTGTTAGCAAAGCCAGCCGTGACGCATTTTCAGCGCATTGCGACGGGGATGTTAGAAAAATTTCCGAATAGCCTTGTCGCGTGTCAGTTGGAAACCGGTCGGACACATCAGATTCGTGTTCATATGCTATCACTCGGCTTTCCGCTGGTTGGCGATCCTTTGTACGGAAAGCAACATCTAGCACGGTTCTTCCCGCGTCAGGCATTGCAAGCACGTAAGCTCGGCTTAATCCACCCTGAGACTGGCGAGCATGTCGAGTGGGAAGTCCCGGTTGCCGCTGATTTTCAGGCGTTGATCGCACAATCTGGTATTTCATTGCCATGATGAACATGAATCCTCCTGCGCCAATCGCCGTGTTGCAACCAGATTGGCAAGGGTTGTCAAGCCAAGTTAAAGCCTTTGCGACCTTGCGCTCAGGTGGCGTCAGTACCGGTGTGTATGGTGGTCCGGCAGGGCTGAATGGATTGAATCTAGGGGATCATGTCGGTGATGATCCTCTTGCCGTGGAGGCAAATCGCCAGAGGGTGAATGCGTTATTACCTTCTGATGTCATATTCTTATCACAAGTTCATGGCACTCTTGTCGTTGATGGCACGCAATTACGTCCAGGTGTTTGCGCTGATGCGGTGGTTACTTCGATGCCGGGCGTGGTTTGTGCAGTGCTGACAGCGGATTGTTTGCCGGTGCTTTTCAGTGATGCTGAGGGGCGTGTCGTCGGCGCGGCCCATGCCGGCTGGCGCGGCTTGGCAGCAGGTATCCTAGAAAATACCGTCAACGAAATGCGGTCGCGCGGTGCGCAAAATATTTCTGCATGGATGGGCGCAGCGATTGGTCCGCAAAAGTTTGAGGTGGGTCAAGATGTTTATGATGTTTTCACCGCACAAGACGGTGAGGCGGCGCGTTTTTTTGTTAAAATATCATCAAATGATGTGAACGGTTTGCAACAAAAATATGTCGCTGACATCTACCAACTTGCTCGTCTTGCGTTAAGTAAAGTGGGGGTGGTGAATGTTGTTGGTGGGGAATATTGCACAGTGAGTGATGCGCAGAAATTTTATTCGTATCGCAGGGACAAAGAGACTGGCAGGATGGCCAGTCTGATCTGGATTGAACCGACTGCCTAAACCGGCAATCTCATAATTTTTTGTGTAGCAGAACTATCATTCATTTGTTTTTTTGCAGTGCAGCTAAATTTTCAGCGCGTTGCCGCTTGCGCTGTGCGGCGCGCATCAGGTATAAAAGTATCGTGAGTGGGAAAACACAGTAGAAGACGAAAGTCATTACCCCTGCGACGATGGATGTTTCCGTGATGGCCATCAGCAGTACGACGTAGACCCATGCAATAGCAACAATGTACATAAAAGATAGTTGGAAGTAATCGAAGTTTCCGTCATTTTAAAGCATGAAAGCTAAAAATTAATCCGAAACGTTACGCGAAAATCAGGAGGCACGCATGAAGACTTTTGATCCTCAAGCTATGTACTCCGAATGGATGTCACAGCTAGTGAATCACACCCCTTGGCAGGATTGGATGAAGCCTGCCACTTCTGTTGCAGAATTGCCGGTCCTTGATGTTTTGAGGGAGGCTGGTGCAACAATCAATCCGACGGTATTGACGCAATTGCAGACTGACTACATTCGTGAATTTGGTCAGCTTTGGCAAGACTTTGCGGTATCGAAGTTACCTGAACTCAAAGATAAGCGTTTTTCATCGGGCGACTGGCATAACCACGCGATGCATTCATACAGCGCGGCAAGTTATTTGCTCAATGCGCGGTTTTTGATGTCTTTGGCAGAGTCTGTTGAGGCACCAGCAAAAATAAAACAAAAGATTAGTTTTGCGGTGCAGCAAATGATCGACGCCTTGTCGCCAGCCAACTTTTTGGTGACGAATCCAGAAGCGCAATCCAAACTCATCGAAACAAAAGGCGAAAGTCTTGCAAAGGGCATTACGCAGATGCTTGCTGATATGCAAAAAGGGCGTATCAGTCAAACAGACGAAACGGCGTTTGAGGTCGGTAAAAACGTAGCGACGACCGAAGGTGTTGTGGTCTTTGAAAACCGTTTATTTCAACTGATTCAATACACGCCACTGACCAAAACCGTTCACCAACGTCCGTTGTTGATGGTTCCGCCGTGCATCAATAAATTTTACATCCTCGATTTACAACCAGAAAACTCTGTCGTGCGATATGCCGTTGAGCAGGGGCATACCGTGTTCCTCGTTTCTTGGGCGAACCCAGATGCGAGTATGGGAGATGTGACGTGGGACGATTACGTTGAGCAAGGTGCAATAAAAGCCCTTGAGGTGGCGCGTGCCATCAGCAAGCAAGACAAGGTCAACGCATTCGGCTTTTGCGTTGGTGGGACTATTATCTCCACCGCACTTGCCGTTCTTGCTGAGCGAGGCATTCATCCAGTGAGTAGCCTCACGCTATTAACCGCGTTACTCGATTTCTCGAACACGGGTGTGTTAGATGTGTTCGTTGATGAGATGCAAGTGTCCATGCGCGAGAAGACAATCGGTAGTGGCGGTTTGCTACCTGGCCGAGATTTGGCAAGTACTTTTTCTAGTCTCCGTGCCAACGATCTCGTGTGGAACTATGTGCAGTCGAATTACTTGAAGGGCGAGGCACCACCGCCGTTTGACCTTTTATATTGGAACGCAGATAGCACCAATTTACCTGGTCCGATGTTTTGCTGGTACTTACGTAATACCTATCTCGAAAATAAACTCAAAGAACCTGGTGCATTAACGGTGGCAGGAAATAAAGTCGATCTCGGCAAAATCGATGCACCCGTATTTGTCTATGGCTCACGTGAGGATCATATTGTGCCGTGGCAGGCAGCGTTCGCGTCAACAAAGCTGCTCAATCCACAAGGTAAAAACAAAAACACCTTCGTTTTAGGGGCTTCTGGGCATATTGCTGGTGTCGTTAATCCACCTGCAAAGAAAAAACGAAGCTATTGGACCAATCCTGCTGCCGTTGGTAAAGATGCCGAGAACTGGTTTTCTGGTGCCACCGAGACGCCGGGAAGCTGGTGGCCTGTCTGGGCCGAATTTTTGGCGGAGCATGGTGGTCGCATGGTGAAAGCGCCAACGACTGCAGGTAATAAAGATTTTGTTCCTACTGAGGCGGCGCCGGGTCGTTACGTCAAGGTAAGAGCGGATTAAACGTTGTTGTTTTGGGTTTTATATTAAAAACAGGAGAAACAGTATGGCGAAGCGTATTGCGTATGTAACTGGCGGCATGGGTGGAATCGGAACTCCAATTTGCAGACGTTTGTGCAAAGATGGCTACACAGTTGTTGCTGGATGTGGCCCAAATTCAACCCGTAAAGATAAATGGCTGGCGGACATGCGTGCGGAAGGTCTTGATATCCATGCTTCCGAAGGTAACGTGTCTGACTGGGAATCAACGAAAGCTGCCTTTGATAAAGTGAAAGCAGAAATCGGTGAAATTGATGTGTTAGTCAACAATGCAGGTATCACCCGTGATGGTCAGTTCCGTAAAATGAGTAAAGCGGATTGGGATGCTGTGATGGACACCAATCTGAATTCCTTGTTTAACGTGACCAAGCAAGTTATCGAGGGCATGGTCGACCGTGGTTGGGGACGTATCATTAATATTTCTTCCGTGAACGGTCAAAAAGGACAGTTCGGTCAGACGAACTATTCGACTGCGAAGGCTGGTATTCATGGATTTAGTATGGCATTAGCGCAGGAAGTTGCGACAAAAGGCGTCACTGTCAATACCGTGTCACCAGGTTATGTCGGTACAGATATGGTGAAAGCGATTCGCCCAGACGTACTGGAAAAAATCGTGAGTGGTATTCCTGTGAAGCGTCTCGCAGAACCAGAGGAAATCGCTTCGATCGTTGCTTGGATCGCGTCTGACGAAGGTGGTTACGCAACGGGCTCTGATTTCTCAATTAACGGCGGTTTGCACATGGGTTAATGGCGTGGAGGTCTTCATGACCTCTGTTCTTTGTCTTCTGATTGTCCGTATTTTGCGACTGAACATTGCAATTAAGTAAGTTTGGCTCCGCTTAATTGTGATGTTTTGATGATTTTTTTCTGCAATGCAGTAAAATGAGTTCACTAGGATGTCGAACATCTTAGTGAACGATAAAATTGCGGTTACAAAAAACAACGCAATCCAAAAAAAGGGGACAAACAAATTCGGTGTTTAAAGTAATTTGAACACCACGTTTGCTTGAGTGAGTCTGTGCTTTGACCATTGTCTGTAATATGGCTAGGCAAGATGTCGAAGTTATCAATTGAGATTTCAATGAATAGCGCAAAAAAAACCACGCAGCATTTGATCAAAAAATATCCAAACCGCCGCTTGTATGACACACAAACCAGCAGCTACATTACACTGGTCGATGTAAAGCAGTTTGTGCTCGACAATGACGACTTTGCGGTCATTGATGCTAAAACCGGTGAGGACTTGACACGCAGCATCCTGCTGCAAATCATTCTCGAGGAAGAGGCGGGTGGTACACCCATGTTCTCAAGCGTCGTCCTGTCGCAGATCATTCGCTATTACGGTCATGCAATGCAAGGCATGATGGGTAATTATCTCGAAAAGAACGTCCAAGCGTTTATCGATATTCAGAATAAGCTGGCTGAGAATTCTAAAGGGATCTACGAAGGCAAGCCTTTCAGTCCTGAAATGTGGACGCAGTTTATGAACGTCCAAGGGCCAATGATGCAAGGAATGATGGGTAATTACATCGAACAGAGTAAGAATTTGTTTGTGCAGATGCAGGAGCAAATGCAGAGTCAAGCAAAAAATATTTTTAACGTGTTCCCATTCAATCCAGAAGACGTCAATAAAAAATAATTATAAATAAACAATTAATCGAGTTAAGCTGCTGATTTTTCAGGAAATTTCACTGAAGCTGAAGCAAGTCAGCTTGTCAAAGGGTACAATAGCGGCTTCGCTTTTGTACCTTTTTGTTTTTACGCACCCTCTATGTCTATTACTGAAATTCGCCGCCAAGAAACTGCCGCATCACCCAAAGTGGGATTTGTCTCCCTCGGTTGCCCTAAGGCTTTAGTTGATTCTGAACAAATTTTGACGCAGTTACGCGCAGAAGGGTATGACACTGCTAAATCCTACGACGGCGCGGATTTGGTGATCGTCAACACATGTGGTTTTATTGATGCAGCGGTGCAGGAATCCCTCGATGCCATTGGTGAGGCGCTCGCAGAAAACGGCAAAGTCATCGTAACAGGATGTTTGGGTGCCAAAAAAGATGCCGAAGGTAAGGACATGATTCAGTCCATTCACCCGAAGGTGCTAGAAGTGACCGGTCCGCACGCCGTGGGTGAAGTGATGGCTGCTGTGCATAAACATCTGCCAAAGCCCCATGAGCCATTTATTGATCTGGTGCCAGCGCAGGGTGTCAAACTCACGCCGAAGCATTATGCGTATTTAAAAATATCCGAAGGTTGCAACCATCGTTGTAGTTTTTGCATTATCCCGTCGATGCGCGGTGATTTGGTCTCACGTCCGATTGCTGATGTCATGCTAGAAGCAGAAAATCTGTTCAAAGCAGGGGTAAAAGAGTTATTGGTGATCTCTCAGGATACCAGTGCATATGGCGTTGATGTGAAATTCCGCACAGGCTTTTGGAATGGTAAGCCAGTTAAAACGCACATGACGCAGTTGGTTGAGGCGCTCGGTGAATTGGCGAAGCAGTATGACGCTTGGGTACGTTTGCACTACGTTTACCCTTACCCACACGTCGATCAGATTATTCCGTTCATGAACAATGGACATGTCCTGCCTTACCTCGATGTGCCGCTTCAACACGCCCATCCAGACGTGCTCAAGCGGATGAAACGTCCAGCAAGTGGTGAGAAGAACATTGAGCGGATTAAAGCGTGGCGCGAAATGTGCCCTGAAATTACCATCCGCTCTACGTTTATCGCCGGCTTCCCAGGAGAGACAGAAGAAGAGTTTGAGTACATGCTCGACTTTTTAAAAGAAGCGCAAATCGATCGTTTGGGATGTTTTGCTTACTCACCGGTTGAAGGCGCGACGGCAAATGAGATCGAAGGGCAGTTGCCTGATGACGTTAGGGAAGATCGTCGCCGCCGCGTGATGGAATTGCAGGAAGGAATTTCAAAGCAGCGCTTGCAAGCCAAAGTAGGTAAGACAGTGCGTGTGTTGATTGATAGCCTTGATCGTAGTGGCGGTGTTGGCCGTAGCTCTGCGGATGCCCCTGAGATTGATGGTGTTGTCTATGTGAAGCCACCTTTTGAGCCACACCGTAAGTTAAAAGTCGGTGAATTTGTTGACGTGAAAATTACCGCAGCAGACGCCCATGACTTATGGGGTGAGGCATTGTAATTCATAGTCGCGCCGCAATCAGGCAAATAAAAAGGAGAGTTTGACTCTCCTTTTTTTATTGATCAGCGATTCAATGAGGCCACCCCCAAGGGGGAAAATTATCCGCGTTCTCGTGCGATGCGGTTAACGCCATTGAGGTGTTTAATATTCCGCATGATTCTTGCAAGGTGCGCTCGGTCTTCGACCTGGATCGTGAAATGAATGTGCGTCATGTCATTGGCGTCCCCATCTTCCATATTGACATGGGAGATATTGGCTTCTGACTCGCCGATTTCTGCGGCGATACGTGCCAACGCGCCACGCTCGTTCGTGACTGTTACTTCGATACGAGTATCAAAACTGCGATTAACCTCATCGCCCCACGTCACGTCAATCCAGCGATCTGGTTCTTTGATGTGGAGACGCTTTGCATGTTCGCAATCATCGGTATGTACAACGAGACCTTGGTCACGTTTTAACTGGCCAACGATACCATCGCCCGGAATCGGCAAACAGCAAGGGGCAAGTTGGACTGACAAGCCTTCACTACCGTAAATAATGACAGGATCTGGTTTGTATTGATGCTTGTCGCCGAACTGCTGAAATGGAATCGACGACGAGTCATCTTCCACCAGATCGAGAATATGTCGTGCGACCAACGGTGCCATGCGCTTGCCGATACCGATGTCGGTATAAATCTCTTCCATTGTTTTTGCAGTGGACTCATTGAGTAACTTATCAATGAGGGGCAAGGGCAACTCGGGATTGAGGTTGACAGCCACCAATGCTTGCGCCAATAACTGTTTTCCGAGTTCTGTGGATTCGTTGAGGTTGATGGTGCGCAGGTAATGCCGAATCGCAGAGCGAGCTTTTCCTGTACGGACATAGGTCAACCAATTCGGCGTCGGACGAGAATTAGGTGACGTCACGATCTCAACGATGTCGCCATTTTTTAATTCAGACCGCAAAGGCACGGGCTCGTGATTGATTCTGGTGGCAATCGCTTGGTCGCCAATATCTGTATGAATGCTATACGCAAAATCGAGTGCTGTTGCACCACGCGGCAACGCGATAATTTTCGATTTTGGCGTGAAGACGTATACAGAGTCCGGGAATAAATCGACTTTGACGTGCTCTAGGAATTCTGCGGAGTCACCGGTTTGCTTTTGGATGTCTAAGAGAGATTGCAACCACGCGTGAGTACGCTGCTGCAAATCAGTCAGGCTACCTTCTTCGTTTTTGTACAGCCAATGCGCCGCCACGCCAGATTCGGCAACGCGGTGCATTTCCTGTGTGCGGATTTGAAATTCAACCGGTGTTCCATAAGGGCCAATCAATGTGGTGTGCAGGGACTGGTACCCATTGGTTTTTGGAATGGCAATGTAATCTTTAAACTTGCCGGGCATCGGCTTGAAAAGGGCGTGCAAGGAGCCCAAGGCATAATAGCTCTCACGGAAGTCATCAACAACCACCCGGAACCCGTACACGTCCAACACTTGAGAAAAGCTCAGGTGTTTGTCGTGCATTTTGCGGTAAATGCCATACAAGGTCTTTTCACGACCGTAGACTTCTGCTTTGATTCCAGCTTGCTTGAGCGTCTCTTTGACTGCTTCAAGAATTTTATTGACCACTTCGCGGCGATTGCCGCGTGCTGCTTTGACCGCTTTAGATAAAGTGCGGTAGCGCATCGGGTACAAATGAGAAAAAGCGAGATCTTGCAGTTCGCGATAGATATTATTGAGGCCTAATCGATGTGCAATCGGCACATAGACATCCATCGTTTCGCGGGAAATTCGACGTTTTTTCTCGGGGGACATCACGCCCAGCGTACGCATATTGTGCAAGCGATCAGCGAGCTTCACGAGAATGACACGGACATCGCGCGCCATTGCCAGCAGCATTTTGCGGAAATTCTCCGCCTGTGCCTCAATCTGGCTTTGGAATTCAATCTTTTCTAATTTGGACAGACCATCGACGAGCGTTGCCACTGGCGCACCAAAACGTTCGATCAGTTCTTCTTTTTTTACGTCCTGATCTTCCATGACGTCGTGCAAAAGTGCAGCCATGATGGCTTGCACATCGAGCTTCCAATCAGCGCATATTTCAGCGACAGCGATGGGGTGTGAAATGTAAGGCTCGCCTGATTTGCGTACTTGGCCCAGATGCATTTCATCTGAAAACCGATAAGCCTCTTTGACCAATTTGAGATCGCTGGCCGACATGTACTCCGCCAAGCGTGCACTGAGGCCTGTTGTCGATGCAACGCCAATTGTTGGAGGTTTGATGCGCGCAGTCGGTGTTTCACCGGAAATAATCGGGTGTTTCTTTTGCGCTGCTTTGAGTGGCTCATTGCTTTGCTTTTCGGGCGCAGCAACAGTCGGGCTTGTAGGAAGTTCAGCCGGGTGGTCTTTTAGAGTTGGAATAGTTTCCGTAACGCTCATTCTGCTACTCCCGGCCGATATAGGTGATGCTTCGGTCGCAATGCTATTACACTGGCACTTTTTTCAACATTTCAACACCGATTTTACCTTGAGCGATTTCGCGCAAAGCGGTCACGGTTGGTTTGTCTTTTGATTCAACTTTTGGTGTATGGCCTTGCAGCAACTGACGTGCACGGTAAGTTGCACACAATGTTAACTGAAAACGGTTAGGGATTTGCTTTAATGCATCTTC
This sequence comes from Undibacterium sp. MH2W, assembly GCF_049340215.1. Lineage (NCBI taxonomy): Bacteria > Pseudomonadati > Pseudomonadota > Betaproteobacteria > Burkholderiales > Oxalobacteraceae > Undibacterium > Undibacterium sp. MH2W. Next base: position 273,525 of record NZ_JBMPPA010000003.1, read on the forward strand.
AATGGTAATACGTGCCATGTTTTTTCCTAAATACGGTAATACGTTGAATTAATTGGGGTTGGCATGGATGCCAAGCTGGGCAAACAGTTCGCTATTGCGTGTTGCCTGCTGCGTAAATCTGCAGCGTGTTGCTTTTACGATGGCGTTGAGTTCTGCCAGCGCGTTTGCAAAGTCTTGGTTAATAATAACATACTCGAACTCTGGAGAGTGCGCCATTTCGCCACCAGCGGCCAAAATACGTCGAGTAATAATATGGGGCTCGTCTTGACCGCGTTTTTTTAATCGTTCTTCAAGTGCAGGAATCGATGGTGGCAGAATAAAGATGCCAACGGCACCTGGAAACTGTTTGCGCACTTGCTGCGCGCCTTGCCAGTCGATTTCTAGCAATACATCGGTACCTGCGAGCATTTGTTGCTCGATCAGAATACGCGATGTGCCATAGTAATTGCCGTGTACCTCGGCAGACTCTAAAAACTCACCTTGTGCTTTTCGTTTCAAAAAGTCTTCTGGTGTCGTGAAATGGTATTCCCGACCGTTTTCTTCGCCCGGACGAGGAGCGCGGGTGGTGAACGAAATCGAGAGTTTGATCTGTGGCTCTTGGGCCAACAAGGCATTCACGAGGGTGGACTTGCCGGCCCCAGATGGTGCGGCGACAATGAAGAGACTACCTGCAGTAGAAGTAATTGGGTTCATTATCTGGCCTTTATGAAGTGAGTGAATGCGTGTGCGTCAGAGGCAAATCGGAAACCTACCCAATTTTCAACTTGCCATCTGAAAAAAATATCGCGGGAGTATAAGCAAATGTCTGACCTTATTCAAGGTTTTGCACTTGCTCCCGCATTTGTTCGATCAACAATTTCAATTCCATCGACGCATCGGCGAGTTCTTTTAATGCTGCTTTAGAGCCCAAGGTGTTGGCTTCGCGATTTAACTCTTGCATCATAAAATCAAGACGCTTGCCAACTTGGCCGCCTTTTTTGATGATATGTCGCGTCTCGGTCAGGTGCGCGGACAAGCGGGCAAGTTCTTCCGCAACGTCGATGCGAATGCCGTAGACGGTGACCTCTTGGCGAATGCGATCCAGCGCTTCTTCGCGGGTGATGGTCTGTGTGGCGGTATTGTTGGTAGTAGCAGAGGTCAATCCTAGCGCTTCTTCAAGGCGAGTGATGGCTTTTTGCTGAAATTGTTGCAGCACTTGGGGCAGCAGTGGTTTGATTTTTTCGACAATCACATCCATCGCATCGACGCATTGCAGTAGCACTTGCGCCAATGCAGCACCTTCACGCTCGCGGCTGACGATAAATGCATCCAGCGTTGTATTAATCGTGCTTGTGATGCTATTTTGCAAATTATCGGCGTTGATTTCGGCTTCTTCGATGATGCCAGGCCAGCAGAGTACATCGCTAGTCGTCAGAGGGCTGGCCGTCGGGAATTTTTCGTGGACTTGTGTTTGAAATAAAGCAAGTTGATCCAGCAGTTTGGCATTGAGTGCTTTTGTATTTGTTTCAGTTGTTTTTTTTCCAAAACTAAAACGACACTCGACCTTGCCTCGGACAACGCGACGAGAGATCGCATCGCGGAACAGCGATTCCACGGAGCGAAAATCGTCGTTGATGCGAAATTGTAAATCCAGAAAGCGTGAATTGACGCTCTTGATCTCAATCGTTAATGTGCCTGACTCTGTTTCGAGGGTGCTGGTTGCATAACCAGTCATGCTGTAAATACTCAAGGTAAATCCTTTTAAGGTAATGCGTCGTATTGTCTTTGGGCCAAAGGCACTAAATTAGTTGATGCAAAGCAGGATATTCTTTACAAATACCACAATTATCAACACAATCACTTCTGTATAAAGGATTGGAAGATCAATGGCTGCACAAAATAATGCTCCTTTGCCAGATGGCTTGGAGATCGCTGGATATCGCATTGTAAAGAAAATTGCGTCCGGTGGCTTTAGTATTGTCTATCTTGCTTCAGATGAAGATGGAAATGCTGTTGCGATTAAAGAATATTTGCCAAGCTCTCTGGCTTTGCGCCAGCAAGGAGAGCTGGTTCCTGCTATCTCAAGCGAAAATTTGCCGATTTATCGTATCGGATTAAAGTGTTTTTTTGAAGAGGGACGGGCGTTAGCCAGGATTTCGCATCCAAACGTTGTCAGCGTTGTCAATTTTTTTCGCGCCAACGAGACCGTTTACATGGTGATGGCCTATGAATCTGGGCGATCACTACAAGAGCATATTTTAAGACGTCGCGATAAGGGCGAAAAGCCGCTCGTTTCCGAGCGTTTTATCCGACGTATGTTTAATCAGGTCATGAATGGCTTGCGTGAGGTGCATACCAACAAGCTGCTTCATTTAGACTTGAAGCCCGCCAATATTTATCTCCGTCTCGATGGGACGCCCATTCTGCTCGATTTTGGTGCTGCGCGGCAGACGCTCAAGACGGACATACCAAAACTTTATCCAATGTATACGCCTGGATTCGCTGCGCCTGAGTTGTATCAGAAAAACGGCAATCTCGGACCATGGACCGATATCTATAGCATTGGTGCCTCGATTTTTGCGTGTATGATTGGAGCTCCACCGCAGCCTTCCGATCAACGTCGGGTGAACGACAAGATGGAATCGCATTACAGAAAGCTTGAGGGGATGTACTCCGCGGAGCTGATTGACGTCGTCCGGTGGTGTTTAAAGTTAGATCCTCTGGAGCGGCCACAGAGTGTGTTTGCGCTACAGAAAGCGTTGGCAACGAAAGTGCAGCCGCAGCCAGAATTGAGTGTGTTAGAAAAAGCGAAGTTAAAGATCACGAATCTGTTCTCAAAGAAAAGTGATCGGCAGTCTGCTGATAATACGACGATACAAGAAAATACAGTGGGCTAAACTATAGCCCTGAATAACGAGAGTGGAGACGAAGGCAGCGAGATGATGTTCTGATCGCTTGCAATGATTTCATCGCCATATTTATCAATTCAAAGAAGTTACACTGTTCATGCGTTTTTCCGTTTATCAAGAGAGTCATATTGGTGGTCGTAAGATCAACCAGGATCGCATGGGTTATAGTTTTACCCGAGATGCTATTTTGCTATTGCTGGCAGATGGTATGGGTGGCCATATCATGGGCGAGATGGCTGCTGCGATCGCCATGCAGACGATCGGTTCGTTATTTCAACAACAAGCACACCCGACGGTAGGGCGTCCTGAGCGTTTTCTTGAAGATAGTTTTCTCGCTGCGCACCAAGAAATTCATCGTTATCGCACCATTAACAATTTACCTGAGACACCCCGAACAACGATCGTTGCCTGCTTGATCCAGAATGGGTATGCCTATTGGGCCCATTGCGGTGATTCGCGTCTTTATTGGATGCGGCAAGGGCAAATTTTATTACGTACAAAAGATCACTCGCGGCTTGAAACACTGATTGCGCAAGGCAAAGTTGATCCTTCAGAACGGCATACCCACCCTGATCGTAATAAACTGTTTAATTGTCTCGGTGCTCCTAATTCTCCGATTGTGGAGTTGTCGCGCCGCGCTGCGTTGCAGCCTGGGGATATTATTTTGCTATGCTCTGATGGATTCTGGTCGATGTTACCCGACCATATGCTAGCCCAGCGACTCCACGAACACACTATCGTCAGGGCGATTCCAGAATTGATCCGTTCTGCTGTGAGTATTGCCGGTAAAACAAGTGATAACACAACAGCGTTGGCAATGATGTGGGAAGGGGATGATCGCCTCGAAGACGGCTCGATCATTACGACTAACACCTTGCCAGTGGGCTCTATTACGACAACAATCCAGGCACCGCTCGACGCTGATACCGTGGCAGACAGTGGTGAACAGGATATTTTTAACGATGCAGAAATTGAAAAGGCGATTGCTGAAATCCGCAACGCAATTCATAAGTCATCCCGTATTACTTCTAAAAATTAAATTTATGTCAACTATTATGCGCCCGAGCGGTCGTACCGCTGATTCTCTTCGTCCCGTGGTTATTAGTCGCCACTTTACAAAACATGCTGAAGGTTCTGTACTCATTGAGTTTGGCGACACACGGGTGATTTGCACGGCAAGTATTGAAGACAAGGTGCCCGGGTTTTTAAAGGGTAAGGGACAAGGGTGGCTGACGGCGGAATATGGCATGCTGCCACGTTCGACGCATACCCGCATGGATCGTGAAGCCGCAAAAGGGAAACAATCGGGTCGCACACAAGAAATCCAACGTTTAATTGGTCGTTCTTTGCGCGCCGCCTTTGATTTAGAAGCATTTGGCGAGCGGACGCTGCATCTTGACTGCGACGTCATCCAAGCCGATGGTGGTACCCGGACTGCCGCGATCACAGGTGCCATGGTTGCTGCGTATGATGCTTTTTCCCAATTGGTGAATAAGGGCGTTATTAGTAAAGTGCCAGTGAAGCATTTCGTTGCGGCGATTTCGGTTGGCGTTTTCCAAGGCTTGCCAGTGCTTGACTTGGATTATCCAGAAGATTCTGCCTGCGACACAGACATGAACGTAGTTATGACTGATGAAGGGCACTTTGTTGAAGTTCAGGGCACGGCAGAAGGTGTTGCCTTTGATCGTGCAACCATGAATCAACTGTTAGATTTGGCAGAGCAGGGGATCAACGATCTCATCGCTCTGCAGAAGCAAGTGCTTGGTTTGTTGGATGTTTAAGTAGGAAAATGATGACAAAAAAAATCGTTCTTGCCTCCAATAATCAGGGTAAATTGAAAGAGTTCCGTCAAATTCTGGCGCCCCTAGCCATTAGCCTGCATGCACAAGCTGAATTTGATGTTCCTGAAGCGGAAGAGCCCTTTCATACGTTTATCGAGAACGCACTGACCAAAGCACGGCACGCATCTAGATTGATTGGCTTACCTGCACTTGCTGATGATTCGGGTATTTGCGTCAATGCGCTCAACGGGGCACCGGGCGTGCTCTCAGCCCGTTTTGCTGGTGAGCCGAAGTCAGATCAACGTAACAACCAAAAACTCGTTGAAGCCCTTGCCAGTCACAGCGATAAGTCTGCGTATTACTATTGTGTGCTCGTTTTTGTACGCTCTGCGGATGATCCGCAGCCAGTGATCGCTGATGGCGTTTGGAAGGGAGAGATAATCGACCAGCCGCGTGGAGAAAATGGCTTTGGTTACGATCCGCACTTTTTGATCCCTGCGTTGCAGAAAACGGTCGCTGAATTAGACGCGACTGAAAAGAATCAATTGTCCCACCGTGGACAGGCATTACGTGTGTTGTTTGAGAAGTTGCAATGATTCCGATTAAACCAGTTTCTATTCACGCCAACGCGACATCCCCCAGCAAACCATCGCCTGATTTATCAACCATTCCTCAGGACGTTGCCGGTAAATTTCTCGCGCCGGGCAAACTCAACCTCACGGTATTACCGCCATTGGCACTCTATGTGCATTTCCCTTGGTGTGTGAGGAAGTGTCCATATTGCGATTTCAATTCCCATGAGGTGAAAGGTAGCTTCGATGAAGATGCCTACCTTCGTGCATTGCGTGCTGACCTGGAGTCGGCATTGCCAATGATTTGGGGCAGAAAGATTTACTCGATTTTTATTGGCGGTGGGACGCCTAGCCTGATGTCAGCGGCGGGACTGGATCGCTTGATGTCAGACCTTCGCACGTTGTTGCCGATTGATGGTGCAGCGGAAATCACGATGGAAGCGAATCCCGGTACCTTTGAAATGGAAAAGTTCCGCTCTTACAGACAGAGTGGAATCAATCGTTTATCCATCGGTATTCAGAGTTTTCATTCTGGGCACTTGGCCTCGCTCGGTCGGATTCATAACGGCGATGAAGCAAGGCGTGCGATTGAGATCGCACAAACGCACTTCGATAATTTTAATCTCGACCTTATGTTTGCATTGCCTGGGCAGTCATTAGCACAGGTCAAGACAGATGTTGAGACCGCTTTATCGTTTGCGCCACCGCATTTGTCCTTGTACCACCTGACGCTGGAACCTAATACCTATTTCGCAAAATTTCCGCCTGCCATTCCTGATGATGATTTGAGTGCCGAAATGCAGGATCTCATTCATGAAAAAATGGCCGGCGAGGGCTACCGGAACTACGAAGTGTCAGCCTATGCCCGCCAAGGACATGAGTCGCGACACAACCAGAATTACTGGAATTTTGGTGATTATTTGGGTATCGGTGCTGGTGCGCATTCTAAATTATCGTTCCCGCATCGGATCGTCCGGCAGGCGCGATATAAACAGCCAAAAGCGTTTATGGATGCGGCACTTGCAGGCAATGCAGTGCAAGAGTCCAACGAAATCGCAGCACATGATTTACCATTTGAGTTTATGTTAAACGCGCTGCGATTGAATCAAGGTTTTGCAGTCAATTTGTTTCAGGAGCGGACCGGGTTATTGATCAACAGCATTGAAAAAGAGTTGTCCGAAGCCGAACGCAAGGGATTGCTGACGCGCGATCATCAAACTATCGCACCAACAGAACGTGGGCGTATGTTTTTGAATGACTTGCAGCAGATTTTTTTGCGTGATGAGGAAGAGAAATAACAACTAAAACTGTTCCATCAACGATATAACAGTGTACAGTTATTGTCTCAGGAGATTGTTTGAAAGAAACATCCACTTTGTGGTGCAATGACGCAAAGATCTTGAGCAATATAGTTTAAAACAAGAACGTGTTTAGACCGTCAATCGCCATTGTAGAATAAAAAATGATAATGAAAGAATTTGGGGTTACTACTTTTTTACCCGTCATGAACGGCTTGCAGAAGCTCACTGCAATTCAACCGGACTTTGGATCGGTGCCAGTCAGCCAAGTGGTTGCGACATTGCAATCTTGGAGAGAAAAAGAGTTTTTTGATGCGCTAGGTGGTGTGTCTTGGATGATCACAGTCAACGACCTGCAGGCACTTCCTACCGACCTGCACACGCGCATTCCAGCCGCCAAATTTTTCTTGTGCATCCCCGAATCCATCTGCGCTGCGAAAGACAATCAATCTTTATTAAAGCACTTTGCAACCAATGGTTTTAAGATTCTGACCGATGATTTTGCCTCATCATTAGAACTAGCGTGGAGTGATACCAAAGTTTTCGCGATGGACGCAAGTAAAGCCTTACCGTTCTTTGCAAAATCTTGGACGACCCGTCTCAGTAGCGGCCAGCATCTCGCTAAAAACATCGGCAATGCTGCATCGTTAGACCAAGCGATACAAGCCGGTTTTAAAATGTTCTCCGGTGAGTATGCATTTAACCCACCAGTGGCCAATAGATCCTCTGATGGCACGGTTCGCACTCGACTATTAAAGCTCCTGAGTCTCGTCTCGCGTGATGCGGACTCTCACGAGCTCGAAGAGTTGTTTAGACAAGACCCAAGTTTGTCCTTCATGTTATTTAAACTGGTGAGCTCGGCTGCTTTTGCGCAGACAGTGCGAGTGACGAGCTTTGGTCAGGCAATTAATTTATTGGGACGTCGGCAGTTGCAGCGTTGGTTGCAGCTCTTGCTCTATACGCGCCCCAATGATTCGGTGGGCGCGCTGAACCCATTGATGCCACGCGCCGCCTTCCGCGCAGCAATGATGGAAGCTTTATGCCAAAAACAAGGTGGCAATAAAGACGAGCAAGACGCAGCGTTCATGGTGGGAATGTTCTCATTGCTGGATAAACTCTTTGGTAGTGGCTTACAAGAAGTGTTACACCCTCTGAATCTGAAAGACGAAGTCGTTGCGGCACTATTGCATCGCACGGGTTCTTTAGGTAGCCAATTACGCCTTGTTGAACTTGCTGACCGTCCACACACCGTCGAGATCGAGACAGCGATGAAACGCGCAGAAATTACCTTTGAAACTTTCGAAGATAGCCTTTTCCAGGCATATGTTTGGGTTAATCAGGTTTGCCGGGAAGCTTAATGACTTACATGGTTTCGGCGTTAAATGATATTGATTTTGGTGTGTCCTTAAGTGAGGCGATTTTAAGCTTTGACGGTGACGCTCTTGAAGTCGAAATTAATCGTTTAATTCGAAATTTTTTAAAGCATGATGCATTGCGCTTTGAGCGGTCGTCTTCCTCCGTATCGACGGGGGAGACCGATTTCACATGCCCGATCTCTGCTGACACTTACTATGTGCTCTCTGGCAAAAACGGCCGGTACGACGAATCCGATCTCCATCACCTTAATTTTTTAGCAGGAATGACGGCGCGTCTTTTTAAGTTGCGCCAAGATGTGGATCAAAAACACGCACTGAATCTCCGTGAGCACATGCTGCAAACACAGATTCTGGATCAGATTCATGAGTCAGTCATCATCATGGATTTGGCTGGTTTTATTCTGAGCTGGAATCGTGGCGCAGAAAAAATGTTCGGCTATGCCGCTAGCGAAGTTCTTGGTCGTAATATTTTATTTTTATACGAAGACGAAGAAGAGAACGGACAGGGCAAGGATATTCTCGATGATTTTCTGACCAATGGCGCCAATGAGATGGAAGTGCGCCGTCGGCGGAAAAACGGCGATGTCTTCTGGGCGAGTTTAACTTTATCGGTGATCGCAGGCTTAGATTCACAGCCAGTAGGTATCGTTGGTTATCTGAGCGATATTACCCATCGCAAAGAAGCAGAAGAAAAAATCAACCAACTTGCTTATTTCGATACCCTGACTAAGTTGCCAAACAGAAGTCTGTATATCCAATTGGTCGATAAATCGTTGCAGCTCGCACAGCGCAAGCAAATGCAATCTGCGCTATTGTTTATCGACCTCAATCGTTTCAAACCGATCAACGATATGCTGGGTCATCGTGTGGGCGATATGCTCCTTGTTGATGTCGCCCAACGGCTAAAAAGTGTCTTGCGTGATCAAGATATCGTCGCACGATTGGGCAGCGATGAATTCTCCGTAACTCTGCCAGAGATCGCCACGCATTCGGATGCGAGTTTAGTTGCGCAAAAAATTCTCGACTCCCTTGAGGCCGTGTTTTCCGTTGAAAGCCACGATCTGCGTATATCCGCAAGCATTGGTATCAGTATTTTTCCTGCCGATGGACAAGATGCCGATTCACTCCTGCAAAGCGCCGACATTGCCATGTTTCAGGCCAAAAAAACGGGCCATTCACTGACCGGCAATTACGCATTCTATGATCAGGCAGTGAACGTCCATATCGCAGAAAAATTATTCTTTGAATCGGCGATACGCAAAGCATTAAAAGACAATGAATTTTTTCTCCAATACCAACCTAAAATCGACGTCCATTCCCAACGATTAATCAGCGTGGAAGCGCTGCTGCGTTGGAAGCATCCAGAGCGAGGTTTGATTCCACCGGTCGAGTTTATTGGTGTGGCAGAAGAGTCTGGTTTGATTCAAGAAATCGACACATGGGTGCTGCACACCGCATGCAAACAGGCCAAGCAATGGCAGGAACAAGGATTGCCGACCTTTAAGGTGGCAGTCAACTTGTCCGCACGCGACTTCACCGAAGCCTTGCCGCAGCAAATTGCCTATGTCTTACATCAGTACCAAATCTCACCGCACTGGTTAGAACTCGAAATCACTGAGAGTATGCTGATGCAAAATGTCGAGGGCGTTATTTCGATCATGAAACAAATCGTCTCCCTCGATGTGAGCCTTGCTCTAGACGATTTTGGAACAGGCTACTCCAGTCTTTCCTACCTCAAGCGATTCCCCATCACATCGCTCAAAATCGACCGTTCATTCGTTCAAGGCATCCCCAACGATGCCAATGACTGTGCCATCGCCAGTGCCATCATCATGATGGCCCGTCAACTCAATCTCAATGTCGTCGCCGAAGGCGTCGAGACGCAAGCGCAACTCGACTACCTCAAAAATGCCGGCTGTAATGAAATCCAAGGCTATCTGTTCTCCCGCCCCGTCAGCCCAGAAGCCATCCCCGTGCTGTTAAATACACCATTTTCTCTGTGAATTGCGCCTCAGCACTTGTCTGGCATGCGAACTCAAGCTATAATGTAAGGCTTGGAAGGTTGGCAGAGCGGTTGAATGCACCAGTCTTGAAAACTGGCGAGGTGTTATAGCCTTCGTGAGTTCGAATCTCACACCTTCCGCCAAGAATGTCGCAAACTTTAGCAAAGTTTGCCTAGAAACCCCTAAGAAATCAAACACTTAGGGGTTTTTTTACGTCAGTAGTGCCTAAGTTTGCCCATTGACAACCACACTTTTTGCACCCATCCTTGCATCCATATACATAGTGATACAAAACCATGGATGCAAAATGCCAAAACTAGCTACTCCACTCACGGACATTCAAGTTCGAAATGCAAAGCCAAAGGATAAATCTTATTCTTTAGCTGATGGAAACAACCTCTCCCTCGAAATAATGCCGAATGGTAAAAAACGCTGGCGTATGGCTTATCGGCAGGCTAACGGGAAAAATAATCGCTTAACATTTGGTGAGTACCCGATTGTCTCGTTAGCCGAAGCAAGGGAGAAATGTCTCGCCGCCCGAAAATTGCTTAGCGAAGGCACTGATCCAGCCAAAGACCGAGACGACAAAAAGCGGACGGCGAATATAGTAGCAGCCAATACGTTTGAAGTGATCGCAAGGGAGTGGCATAAGAAAAAAGCTGAAAGTGCCTGGCAACCGCAGACTTCTGAACAGAATATAAAGGCGATGGAGAGGGACTTATTTCCTCAGATTGGCAAGCTTCCCATTTCAGAAATAGAGACGCCACTGATGCTCGAAGTATTGCAGCAAGTAGAAAAACGCGGTGCGTTAGAGGTAACAAAGCGCATCGCTGCTCTAGCTAGCGGTGTATTCCGGTATGCGATTGTCAAAGGGCTTAGAAAGTATGACCCGATACCTGCCTTAAAAGATCATTTGAAGCCAAGGACAAAAGGACATCATGCTGCGATTACCGTAGCTGAACTTCCGGCGTTGTTAAAGGCTATCGGTAAAAATGAGGGGCGTATGTACCCGCCCAATCGAATTGTTTTACGCCTGATGCTACTTACCTTCGTTCGAACCAGTGAGTTGATAGAAACACCTTGGAGCGAAATTGATCTTGAGAATGAAAAATGGGTAATCCCATGGCGACGAATGAAGATGGGAGCGAAGCGAATTAACCCCCGCATGGTCGACCATAATCCATTTTTGCCCCGTCAAGGATGGGAGATGTTGAGGGAGTTGCACGAATATACCGGCGGAAGCAAGTACCTATTTCCGAATCGTCGCGATCATGAAAAGCCGTTAAGCAACGGCATGATCTTGCAAGCTTTGAAGCGAATGGGGTATGGCGGGCAGATGACTGGCCATGGTTTCAGATCTCTTGGTAAAGGCGTTTTGAAAACGCTGAAATATCCAATCGACCGAATAGAGCGGCAACTATCACATGCTTCGGGAGAAGCTTATGGTGGCGCATACGATCGTGAAGAATTCTTAGAAGAAAGGAGAGAAATGATGCAGCATTATGCTGATTATTTGGAGCAAATTGAGCGTGGTAATGTGATTATTGCTTCATTTGAAAAAAACGCTGCTTAAACGAATCGCATCAAAACATTGCTTTGCTTTTAGGTTACGCAAATTAATCATGTCTACTAGATTCTTGGAAAAAAGCAGTAGCCTTTTCTGCTTCTGACATGATTCTCATATAAAAGGGTGTAGAGGAATGAATGACATCAACCATTAAGGGGCATTTAACTTTTAGCGAATTGTTGGCTCACTGGCAAATTGATAAAACTGATTTATTTCATCTTGTAGCTGATAAAAGGTTATTTCCTTCGATATTTTTATTCGGAATGTATGACGTCTTTGAATCAAGTGATCAGAAACCTCGCTGGTCATTAGTCGCTAAGGAACATGATTATTTGGAATGGACCCGTTACCAAATACAAAGTGAATTCGACGAGAATTTTCGGGCTACAGAAGTAAATGGATATTACTACTTACGTTTTCAGCGACAGGTTCCGTTTGAACTTGCTGCATACCACGTTAGAGAGGAGCGCCCATCGACTGAGTGGGGTGGCAGAATGTGGCGATTGGACGAACGCATTTATTTTAATTGTGGAGATGATGAAATAGGCGAATTTGGTTATGTTGTATTTCTTAACGAGGAAGTTGAAAGATTTGAGCGGGAAAATGTTAATTTATTTGTAGCTAAAAGTAATCAAAATTACGACCAAAGGATTTCTATTGAGCTAGCAGATACCGAGCTTAGGGAAAGGCTGCTTCAAACGGAGAGTTTGCTAAAAAATGCTCAAATTGAAATTGAAGAGCAAAGAAAATTATTAGCAAATGCTAGCCTTGTTTCGCTTATACCTGATGATCATCATATGAGGCCACCAGAGTTAATTGCAGCGAATAAGCTCTGGATGAAAGCAAGTAAAGATCCTAACCGTTTCAATAACGGAAAATCGGTAAAGAAAAACCTTCTGACGATTTTAGATACCTTCCCGGAGTATGCGGAATTCGAGAATGGAACAAAAGAGAGAATTTGCACTGTTGCTAATTGGAATAAGGGCGGTGGAGCACCTACGATTATTTCAAATCTCCCGGCAAATTCATCTGAATAATAGACATTTTGGTGCACTTCCGAATATACATATTCTACAACTGTCCTAGTTGTTAAATTAATCAGTTAGGTGAGTTTTCTTAACTCACCTAACTATTTTTTATCCTTGCAGATAATTATCTTTGTCAGACCCCGCCATGCCTCGGCGGTAACGTTCAAAGATACGCAAGATGAAAAATCAACTTAACTTAGTCCCCAATCAAACTCTTCCAGTCGATGGCATGAGCCGTTGGAATCAAATTGCTCCTTTCGCGCCAATGTGCAGGGAAAAATTCCGTCAGCTTGTGAAGGCTGGCCGTGCTCCTCAGCCAATCAAATTCTCAGAGCGTTGCACTGCATACTCAAATCGTGAATTACACAAATTTTTTGCTGACCCCTTAAATTACAAAGTGGAGGTGAGTAAATGAAAGGGTGTCTTTTATCGCTTTTGCTTTTTTGGGAAGTTAACCCAGATCTCAGGCTTTTTGCTTCCGTTGCGGTTTTCATTTCATTGCGGGGTGGCATGTGGGTTTAGCAATTTCAGAACGTGCTTTTGGCATTATGGATGCTATGGCTGCGCAACAACTTAAACCATCAGAAATTATTTGCGATGGTAACTTGCACCGATTCTCTACATCTGAAGATAAAGGCACCTCAAAGAGTGGGTGGTATGTTTTATATGATGATGGGTGTATTGCTGCTGGCGCTTATGGTGACTGGCGTAAGGGAATTTCAGAAAAATGGTGTAGTCGGAGTAAAGATCAAGTAAGCCCTGATACATGGATGCGTTACACAGAACTCGTACAGCAAGCTAAGGCGCAAGCAGATGAGGAACGGATGCGAGCGCAAGATGCGGCTGCAAAATCAAGTTTAGAGATATGGGAGATGGCAAAACCAGCGCCAGCATCGAACCCATATTGTTTGAGTAAAGGGATCAATCCGTTTGGTGCTCGGGAGCTCGCTGATAAGACCTTATTAGTACCCATACGCGATGAGTTTGGTCGCCTGACTAGCTTGCAATTTATTACCCCTGACGGAATCAAACGCTTTAAAACTGACGGGAAAATTAAAGGCTGCTATCACGGCTTTGGTGGCAAACCGAATTCTAAAATATTGATATGTGAAGGCTTTGCTACAGGAGCTAGCTTGCATGAGGCTACGGGTTTACCCGTTGCCGTCGCGTTCAATGCTGGAAACTTGGAGGCAGTGACTTCGGTTCTGCGTGCAAAGCTTGGTCCCGAAATTACGATCATTATCTGTGCCGATAATGACAAAGCTACAGAATTGAAAACTGGGAAAAACACTGGGGTTCTTGCCGCCACTGCAGCAGCTCTTTCAGCGTCTGCCCACTTTGCAGTTCCGAAGTTTCAAAATGAGGGTGATAAATTTACGGACTTTAATGATCTTCATATCTCAGAAGGTCTGAATTCGGTGAGGGCTTTAATCGAAAAAGTCAATGATGACTGTGTTTGGCCACTACCCGAAAAATTAATTCGGAGCGCTGCGGAGGTACCGTATCCGGTTGACGTTTTACCTGAAGTTATCATGAACGCAGTGAAGGAGGTCCAGGGGTTTACGAAGGCACCAATCGCTATGGTTGCGTGTTCAGCAATGGCTAATCTTAGCCTTGCGGCACAGGCGCATTATGACGTTCAAAGGGCTGAAAAATTAACTGGTCCCATCAGCTTATATTTTTTAGTTATTGCAGAAAGTGGTGAACGCAAATCTACTTGCGATGGAATATTCAGTAAGGCTATTCGTGAATATGAAAATCAGCAACAACTGGACGCAAAACTAGTAGTACGTGAATTTAATGCGGAAAAAGCCATATGGGATGCTACTCGGTCAGGTCTGCTCGAAGCCATTAAGCACGAAGCTAAAAGTAAAAAATCCGATGCAGTTGTCTTAAGGCAATTGGAGCATGATTTGGTAAAACATGAGTTGACTGAACTGGAAGTTCCGCGCGTACCTCGCCTTATTTACTCTGACTTTACTCCCGAAGCGTTAACCTATGCCTTGGGTACCAGGTGGCCGTCAGGCGGCGTGATTTCGTCTGAAGCAGGAGCAGTTTTTGGGAGTCATGGGATGGGAAAAGATTCTCAGTTACGCACTCTTGCTAACTTGAATCAGCTATGGGATGCAACAAAGCTTACATTCGATCGTCGGGGTGAGTCCTATATCGTCGATGGCGCGCGTTTAACGATGTCTCTTCAAGTGCAAGAGTCAGCATTACTTGATTTTATTAACCGGACAGGAACACTCGCACGTGGTACAGGTTTTTTGGCGCGGTTTTTGATGGCCCATCCAGAGTCAACTCAAGGCACAAGATTGTTTAGTGAGCCGCCAAAAGAGATGCCTGCATTGAGCAAATTTCATCAGGAAATTAATCGTATCTTGCAAGTGTCTGTGCCAATCAACGAGAGTGGCGGCTTGGATACTGCAATGCTGTCTCTTTCGCCCGAGGCAAAAGCGGCATGGATTAAATTTCATGACGAAATTGAGACAGCATTAGGGGTGGGTGGCGAACTTCAAGACATACGAGACGTAGCGAGCAAAATAGCAGATAACGCGGCAAGGATAGCTGCACTTTTTCATATAGTTGATGGCGGCTTAGGTGGGATCTGTATGACCCATTTTGAATCGGCAAGCGTAATCGCTGCCTGGCACTTAAATGAGGCACTGAGATTTTTGGGTGAACTTACTTTGCCCGAGGAGTTGGCGGATGCAGCAAAGTTGGATGATTGGTTGCTTAAATACTGTAAGGAAAATAATGTCAATAAGATATCGACTCGCATCATGTCCCAATTTGCACCTTACAAATTACGAAACAAGGCAAAGCGAGATAGCGCCCTCAAGGAGCTTATTAATCATGCGCGTATCAGCTTGGTTCAAAATGGGAAGAAACAAGAGGTTCGAGTCAACCCACATCTGTTAGAGGCTTGATCATGGCACTGGTAGATCTTATGAGGAAAGGTTTCTTGAGCTCCGCTAATGCTACAGCTGCTACATCTGCTACATATAAAATTTTCGAATTAAAACCTGAAGCGAAAGTAGCAGAGGTAGCAGTAGCAAATCCAGTATCCATGACAAAAATACTTATTAAAGGCCAACAGATTCCAACGAAATCAGAATTACTGGCTCGACTACGTGTTGACTTGGCAATGTTAGATATAGCTGAAGGATACCCGTTAAATGAGATCGGTCGCACCTTAAATCTGGCCTTCGTATTTATTCGCGATGATCATTTGCCGTTTAATGATGCAATGAATTTAGCGGCCGAGATCGTAGTTCATTGCCCAATGGCTGAATGCGAATTGGACTATGAGGATGTATTAAATCTGTGGAGAGAAGGTAATGAAAAATGAATTGCACAATAAATTAGCTGGCGCTGGTAGTCAATATATATGGAATTCTGTCATGACTGATGATCGCAATGAAAGAATGAGTTATCTTGAGGCATCTATAGCCTTAAATATGATGCGTCGTAATGCAGAAAATGCGTGTGAGTTGTTAGATATATGTAATAGCGAGATTGAGAATCATCGCGTGATTATTAAAAACCTTAAAGGTTGTTGCGGCCTATTTTATACGAGTTGGATCGCAGAATTAGAGCTTAACATCGGGAGATTACGTGATCATGCAAATCAAATGAGGAATTCTCTTCTTCAATGTGGGTTGCTTTTGATCGATTTTGCTCCATTGTTTGACGAAAATACGACGTTAAATCAGCGCTGTAAGCTCCTTAACGTTGATATTGCTGATCGATCTACGCTAACGGAATCTGACGGCTTACTCAACATTATTTTCGTATATGGATTGGAGGACTCAGCGGCACGTCGAGGAGCTATCTTTAATACCGGAGTTATGTCAAGGGCCCTAAATTTGATATTTCACGATTTTTCGGAATGTATTAGAGGGGCACCTATGCTTGTTTCACAATTCACTGGTTAAGTTTATTTTTCAATGCGGTGCTATTTGAGTTAAAAGAAGCATCGTCGACTTTGCAAATCTAGGGTGCACAAGGCATGCTTTTCTGCGTACCTACGTTGCACCAACAAAACGTACTTTTGTCAATTTATTGTCTTTGTTTTTCTTAGTTTGGCACATGACGAAATAAGAGTTTTCCCAGCAGGGTGCCATAAATTATTGTGGCAGGGGGTAAATAAGTTATTAATCGGCATGCAACTATCGATCGACTGAAATAAATTTTTCTACTTGAAAATTGCAGCTTCAGGGACACTTGGTTTAGTAAATAATTCAATATTGACAAATATCATTATTGCAATTAGATTGGAGGTCGCTAGTTAGTTGTTCTTATTTCAAATAAGGAAGGACTAGCACGTACATAAAAATACAAATTGATAGAGTTTAGTTAAATGACAGACGGATCTGGTCAGTATTTCCATTATTGGGGTAAAGCTAAACCCTCATCATTGTGTTGCCGCAAATACCATTTGTTAGTATTCCATTCATTGGACGTGGCAGCCGTAGGTGTCATCTACCTAAGAAATTCTCAAAATCTTCTTAAAGCAGCTAGCAAATTATTGAATTGCTCAGAGTCAGCATTTTTAGAGTGGGCAGCTTTTTTTCTAGCTTTGCATGATCTTGGAAAATTCAGTGAGGCATTTCAGTCGCAACGTGAGGATCTGATAGCGATTTTGCAGCATCGGCGCGCTAATCCTGGGAAAATATATTCCGAGCGTCATGACTCATTGGGCTTTTGGCTATGGGATGACGATCTAGTCGAGGACGAGATATTAACTAAAATTGGCATTGATAATTCTTCGCGCACTCAACGAGGATTGCGAAGCTGGATGCAGGCAGTTACTGGGCATCATGGTATGCCACCAAAAGCAAATGGTAAGGTAAATTCGTTTTTTCTCAGGAGTGATAAGCAGGCTGCTGCTAATTTTGTGCAGTCAATGGCAAGCCTTCTATTAAGCGAAGAATCAAAGCATATTCCTACTCAAACAAAAGCTGATTTTGAAACAAATAGTCATATGCTGTCCTGGTGGTTTGCTGGCTTGACCGTGCTTGCTGATTGGCTAGGGTCTAATACAAAGTTCTTTCCTTACCAGCAGCAGGTTCAAGACTTAGATTCCTACTGGCAAGTAGCAAAGGATAAGGCGGAAATCGCACTAGCACAATCGGGTGTGTTACCTGCCGCAGTTAGGCCAGGGAAAAAGATACGAGACTTTTTCACGTATATAGATGAGCCATCACCATTACAGCATTGGGCAGCTACGGTAACCATTCCGCAGTCTCCGCAAATTTATTTACTAGAAGACGTAACTGGCGCAGGTAAAACAGAGGCGGCGCTCATGCTGGCTTATCGCTTAATGGCGCAAGGTGCGGCAGAGGGTTTTTTTATTGGGTTGCCGACGATGGCAACAGCGAATGCCATGTATCATCGGATCGCAGATGTCTACAGGAAGCTTTTTGAGGGAAATGCGAACTTAACGTTGGCACATGGTTTCAAAACTTTGGTCGATAAATTTGCTATTTCTGTTTTACCTGAGGACGAATCTGAGAATGATCCTACTCAGTCAGATGAAACAGCTTCTGCCCGTTGCACGGCATGGTTGGCAGATCACACCAAGCGGGCTCTACTCGCATCTGCAGGTGTTGGCACAATTGATCAGGCATTACTTGCTGTTCTACATAGCAAGCACCAGTCTTTGCGTTTACTCGGTTTGTATAACAAAGTATTGATCATCGACGAGGTTCATGCTTGCGACGCCTATATGCAAGGCGTATTAGAAGTGCTGCTGAATTTTCATGCGCGTACAAATGGTTCTGTGATTTTGCTTTCCGCCACTTTGCCGGCAGACATGAAGCAGAGCTTGATCAGCGCTTATGCCAGAGGACGTAATCAAACAAGCATTCCGCTTGTCAACTCCATCGATTATCCGTTAGCGACTTGTTGGTATGACGGTCAGGCGAGGCTCAGTGAAACCGCGCTTTCCTCGCGGGCGAATGTCTCTCGGACGGTACAGGTACATTACGAATCCGATATTGATACTATTTACGCACATGTTGATGCTGCTTTAAGGCAAGGGCAATGTGTAGGATGGATTCGTAATACGGTCGCTGATGCAATGGCAGCTTACGAGCGGTTTTCAGTCAACGTTCCGTCAGACAAAATTACCTTATTTCACGCTCGCTTTTCTTTGCAGGACAGGCTAAACAAAGAAGCTCAGGTATTGCATTCTTTCGGCGGGGAAAGTACACCTGAAGACAGGCAAGGTCGCTTGATGATAGCAACTCAGGTCGCAGAACAGTCGCTGGACGTGGATTTCGATATTCTCATCACTGACCTTGCACCGATAGACCGCATACTTCAAAGAGCAGGGCGCTTGCAACGTCATTTACGTGATGCGCAGGGTAGGCGCATCACCGAAGTGGATGCAAAGGATGGTCGCCCCGCTGCATGCTTATGGGTATTCGCACCTGCATGGACAGTGCAGCCCAAAGCAGACTGGTATGGCGCTGTATTTAAAACCGGCCAATACGTATATAAAAACCATGGGCAATTATGGCTCAGTGCACAGGTTTTACAGAAAGGCTGCTTTACGATGCCAACTGATGCGCGGAGGATGATTGAGCAGGTTTTTTCGAAAGATACCGTATTGCCCACGTCACTGACGGTTAGTTCCTTAAAGGCGCAAGGCCAGCATATGTCAGAAGCCAGTCTGGCTCAGCAAAACACCCTCAAAATATCGGCAGGTTACCAGCGCGGAGATATCGGCGATTGGTGGAGTGAAGCCAAAACACCCTCTCGTCTTGGCGAAGAAACGACAGAGATCATGTTGGCAAAATGGGCCGGCAATAAGCTGGAGCCATGGGCGAGTGGCGTCTGGTCATACAGTATGGTGAAGGTCGCAGCACGCTTATTGGCGCGGATTGACCCGCCTTCAGAACCTTTTGCGCGCACAGCTTATGACCGATTACAAAAAACTTTGCCGGGTGAGGGGAAATGGTGTGGCTTATTAGCTTTGTCGCAGCAAACCGATGCTGTATGGAAAGGGCAGGCATGGACAGCGGCAAATGAAAAGTTGGGGAGAAAAGCAGAGCTGCTGACCTGGCTGTATGACGAAAATTTTGGATTGCGGATAGAGAAAGTTCAAAAGGGAGAAATAGACGAATGAATTTGTTGGAAGAAAAATGGCTGCCAGTTCGCCGCAAGACTGGCTACATTGACTGGATCGCGCCTTGTCAGATAGTTGAGGACGATATCCTTGCCTTTGCTGCTAACCGGTCTGATTTTAATGGTGCACTGGCACAAATGATGGTTGGTCTGCTGCAGACAACTTCGCCCGTAAATACTGAGGGAGATTGGGAAGATTTTGTCGATTCGCCGCCAAATACTGATTTGCTGAAAAAATGGTTTGCCCCCGTTTCTGATGCCTTTATCCTGGATGGCGATGGCGCACGCTTTATGCAGGATTTTAGTTTGGCAGCGGGTACAGAATGTGCGATAGACGCACTATTGATTGATGCCGCTGGTGGCTCGACGATTGATAAAAATACCGATCACTTTGTTAAGCGCCACATTTTTAATGCGATGTGCCCGCATTGTGCCGCAACTGCCTTGATGACCTTGCAAACTAATGCGCCAGCCGGCGGTGCAGGAAACCGTACCAGCTTACGTGGCGGTGGCCCGTTGACCACGCTTGTGGTGGCGAGGCCCTCGCGCAGCCTGTGGCACGACTTGTGGCTGAACGTAAAGCCGCAAAGCCTTTTTTTGGAGCAGGGCGGCGATGCACAGAAAACAGCAGCCCACTTCACATTTCCATGGCTGGCTGATATCACCAAAATTCAGATTGCAGGTGGGGAGACTCAGCCGCTGCAAACCCATCCTCATCATGTGTTCTGGGCCATGCCTCGCCGCATCCGCCTTGATTTTGCGAGTGCCCAGACGGGGCAGTGCGATATATGTAAGCGTGAATCGACTAAACTGATACATCGTTATCTGACCAGGCCGCAGGGTTTGAATTACAAAGGGCCATGGCACCATCCATTTTCACCCTACTATGAGACAAAGGAAGGCTGGTTGCCCGTGCATCCGCAGCCCGATGGATTCAGCTATAAACATTGGTTGTCCTGGGTGGTGGGCACTTCGCACAATAAAAAAAATGTGCAGGCAGCAAGTATCGTGAATTATGTTGAACGGCAGCGCCGGAATAAAACGGGAGCTTTGCGTTTATGGGTGTTTGGCTATGACATGGATAACATGAAACCACGCTGTTGGTATGAAACCCGGTTTCCTTTATATCGGCTTAGTGATTGCGATCGAGCTACCCAGAAGAATTTTCATGATTTTGTCAAACGTCTGATTGAATCAGCAGAGCAGGCTATTTTTTACTTACGTCAGGCGGTCAAGCAGGCTTGGTTTGGGGACAGCGATTTGCGGGGCGATTTAAGTTTCGTGGATAAAGCTTTTTGGGATGGTACTGAGCCAGATTTTTATCGCAATCTGGAAAAATTGATCCGGCAAGCACATTCTGAAAATGGTATCAATGAAGACGACAGTCATTTCCTCATCAGTTTTGGCGAGGAATGGCTTAGCGTGTTAGCTAAAAAATCTTTGCACTTATTTAACGTTGATATTGTTGGTGCAGGCGCCATCGCACAACAAAATCCACGGCGAATTGCAGAAGCCTATAAAGGTCTGGAAAGAAATTTATCTGGTAAAGCGATCAAAACAATTCTGCAGATTCCAATAGCGAATCAATCAGAAGACCCGGGCAAGCAGGGCAAATCAGGCAGCGTGAAAAAAAATCCAAAAACAAAGAAGTAACAGGTAAGCAGAGAGTGAAAGTTTGGCAGCACCGTTTATACCAATTTATACCAATTGAAAGTGAATGACGGTGACGTGCTTTGGTCTGATCGGTGCTCAATTATTGACCATTTTACAAACGGAATCGTATTTGCAGGAGTATTAACTATGCAAGAAAAAATCAGTTTCAGTCCTGAGAGTCATTTAGGGCAGACGTTGCATCAATGGTGGGTTGACCTGAAAGATGACCGTGCCAGCCGTGCCATGCTGCGTCGTTGTTCCACATTAGATGAAGTGAGTCTGAGTCCGGCTTATGGGCGTTTTTATCGTTTCATGCTTGCACATCGCTGGCCTGCTGAATCGACAAGCACGCAAAAAGATAAATTAGCCGCTATTGCGAGTTTATTGGCGCATGTGATAACTGATGATCAGGACGCCGTTGCGGTAAGGATGTCAGTCTTGGCAGGTGATAAACCCTTGGTTTCAGAACTTCGATTCCGGGGCTTGTTGAAAATTGACGATATGGATGTGGATGATTTATTCGTCAGTTTGCGCCGTACGCTTCCGCTGATCAAAAATCAGGTGAATGTTTATCAGTTGGCTCACGATATCTACTGGTGGGATGACATCACAAAAAAACGGTGGGCATATGACTACCGCTGGCCTGTCAAACAAAATGCTTAATCCCCGAAGTTATTTGCGAACAACATATCAATATCAAGGAAAAAACATGTCCCGTTATATTCAATTACATATCCTGACCAGCTTCCCACCATCCAATCTGAACCGTGATGATACCGGTCGCCCAAAAACAGCTGTGGTGGGAGACTCTGCACGCTTGCGTATTTCTTCGCAAAGCCTCAAGCGTGCCTGGCGTACTTCAGATATTTTTGAGTCTGTCTTGAAAGGACATATCGGGACTCGCACTAAAGAAATGGGGGTGCATGTCCATCAGACTCTCGCAAAGCAAGGTGTCAGCGAAAAAAATGCGCGCGAATGGGCAAAAGCCATAGCCAGCCAATTCGGAAAACTAAAAGCAGACAAAAAGAATGAAGGGAATGAAGACCTGCATGTTGAGCAACTGGTGCACTTCAATCCTGAGGAAGAACAGGCGATCGCCACCTTAGTGGATAAACTGGTGGCAACTCAGGAAGCGCCCACCGACGAAGAACTGAAATTATTGCGCAAGCAGCATAGCGCCGCCGATATCGCCATGTTCGGTCGTATGCTGGCTGCATCGCCAGCTTTTAATACAGAGGCAGCGGTGCAGGTCGCTCATGCGATCACTGTACACAAAGCAGCCATTGAGGATGATTATTTTACGGCTGTTGATGATCTGAATAAGGGCGAGACAGACCAAGGTGCTGCGCATATCGGTGAAACCGGGTTTGGCGCAGGGGTATTTTATTTGTACCTTTGCATTGACCGCGCCTTGCTATTAAAAAATCTGGGAGGCGATACAGAATTGACACAGCAGGCACTCAAGGCATTGCTGCATGCTGTCACCAAAGTATCACCGACTGGCAAACAAAATAGTTTTGCCTCAAGAGCCTACGCTGGGTATGTACTCGCTGAAAAAGGCGATCAACAGCCCCGTTCACTGGTGCAGGCTTTTCTCAAGCCAGTGAAAGACCCTGATACCTTAAACCGTGCAGTGACTGAATTGAACCGGCAGCGTAATAACTTTAATACCGTGTACGGCGACTGTGCTGATGCCGTAAAGGAATTCAATGTAGAAGCAGGAACAGGCAGCCTGAGCGAAGTTGCTGAATTTATTGTTGAGTAAATCATGGAGACTTTGATTTTTCAGCTGCAAGGTACCATGGCGGCCTGGGGGGGAGTGGCTGTCGGCGAGTATCGCCCCAGCGCGGATTACCCAGGTCAATCCGCCATCTATGGTTTGCTGGCTGCTGCGTTGGGCATAGACAGGAATGATCATGCGGCGCACATGGCTTTGTGTAATAACTATCGTGTCGCGATTGGTGTAGTGAGTACCGGTCGACTATTGCGTGATTACCATACCGCGCAAGTCCCCAGCCGCACGGACCTAAAAAAGCGGCCACATGCCACGCGTCGTGATGAATTGTCGTTGCCCAAACAAGACCTCAACACGATTTTATCCACCCGTGATTATCGTCAGGATGCTTCTGTCCTGGTTGCAGTTCAGGCAAATGCAGACGCGCCTTACGCATTAGTCCAGTTGGCGGAAGCATTGAAGAAGCCCAGATATATGCTCTATCTGGGACGCAAATCCTGTCCTGTTGCCGCACCTCTGCATCCTTGTATTTTAGATGTGTCAACAGTTGCAACTGCTTTATCCACTTATCAGCTACAACTGGTGACACTGTGGCAGGCAAGCTCAGTATCGCCTCCTGCGGGCAATGAGATCACTATTCAAAAAATTGTCTGGGGAGATGATTTTGGCGTGGATGATTTAGCGACGATGGGGGTGCTGCGTGACTTCAGTATCACCCGCAAAGATCAACTGATCACCCGCCAGGGTTGGCTATTTGCAGATAGAAGCGAACACATCGCCTTAATGAAGGAATGAGTCCCATGTATTTTAGTGTAATTACCCCTGTGAACTTGCGACAGGCTGCGTATGAAATGGCGCAGTCAGCAGCCTACGCCGAACATCAATGGCTATGGAAATTTTTTCCCAGCAATCAGGATCAGCAACGCGATTTTATTTTTCGTCGCTATGATCAGGAAGTGACGCCCCGCTTTTATATCGTCTCAAAGCGTGAGCCTGTTGCGTTTAGTGATATATGGCAAGTACAGAGCCAGCCTTACGCTCCGCAATTATCAGATGGCCAGCATTTATCGTTTCAATTGCGTGCTAATCCAGTTGTCACCAAAACAAACGACAAAGGTAAACCTCAGCGACATGATGTTGTCATAGATGCCAAGAAGCGTTTTCTGCTTGAGCATGGACTGACTGAAGATGCGACGTGGCGAGATTTGAAGCAAGACGAAGGTAAGCCTCTGCTTTACGATTTGACACAGCAAACTTGTCTCGATTGGCTGCAAAGTCGTTCAGACCGCCTCGGCTTCAGCATCGTCGCGGCGAATGTTAATGCCTACCAGCAGCACAGGGCGGATAAGCGAGAGATCCGTTTTAGCACCGTGGATTTTTCCGGGGAATTGATCGTTACTGACCATGAACTATTTCAGCACACGCTTTTTCACGGTATTGGGCATGCCAAAGCATTTGGCTGTGGTTTGCTTCTCGTGAAAAAGCTGAAAATTGAAAGTTGATTGATGCTTCCACCATTAAAGCCCATTCCAATTAAAGAGCGGCTATCCGTTCTGTACGTCGAAAAATGTCAGCTCGACGTACTCGACGGCGCCTTTGTGGCGGTAGACGTTACAGGTGTGCGTATGCACATCCCGGTTGGTGGCGTTGCTTGCCTGATGCTGGAGCCGGGTGTCCGCGTCTCTCATTCAGCCTGCGCGCTGGCTGCACGTGTTGGCACCTTACTGGTATGGATAGGGGAAGGGGGCGTAAGGGTCTATTCATCGGGGCAGCCGGGTGGTGCACGTGCTGATCGCTTGCTGTATCAGGCAAAACTTGCGCTTGATGACGATGCGCGCCTGAAAGTAGTCAGAGCGATGTACAAATTACGTTTTGGTGAAGAACCCCCACAACGACGCAGCGTAGAACAACTGCGTGGCATCGAAGGTGCCAGAGTAAGGGCATCTTATCAACTGCTTGCCCAGCAGTATGGGGTAGATTGGAAAGCGCGCAATTATGACCGTCAGGATTGGGATGCTGCAGATATACCCAATCGCTGTCTTTCTGCTGCGACTTCGTGTTTGTATGGCGTGACAGAAGCAGCGGTTCTTGCTGCCGGTTATGCACCTGCAATTGGCTTTATCCATAGCGGTAAGCCGCTCTCGTTTGTCTACGATATTGCCGATTTATATAAATTTGATACCGTAGTTCCGATCGCATTTAGCGTCGCTGCCAAGCCTGGCCAGAATCTCGAACGTGAGGTGAGGATCCGCTGCCGCGATGCATTTCGACAAAGCAGGCTACTCGAACGTATTATTCCGGATATAGAAACCATTCTTTCTGAGGGTGGGCTTACTCCTCCAGAATTACCTGAAGAATCTATTGCTCCTGCAATTCCTAACCCAGAGAGTATCGGCGATGTTGGTCATCGTTCTTGAAAATGCGCCGCCACGTTTGCGTGGCAGGCTAGCTATCTGGTTGCTGGAAATTCGTGCCGGTGTGTATGTTGGCAATTACTCCCGACGTCTTCGCGAACACATCTGGGATCAGGTCACCGAAGGAATCGAAGAAGGGAATGCAGTCATGGCCTGGCGCACCAACAATGAAGCCGGATTCGATTTTGTCACAACAGGCAGCAACAGACGAATACCTGTTGAAATGGATGGTACAAAACTCGTTTCATTTTTACCTGAACTAAGTGACGTAAATCGTCAAAATTAAGTAAGTCAGCGATCTTTAAAAATTCAGAAAAACGCAGAAAAAAATCGGTAGAATTGCGGAGGTCTTTTTTATCCTTAATAATCAATCGATTATATTTGGTGTGTTCCCCATGCCCATGGGGATGAACCGCGCAAAACGCCACCACGTAAAGCGAATGGACAGTGTTCCCCATGCCCATGGGGATGAACCGTATGGCGAGCAAATTACTCAGAAAGTGGTAAGGTGTTCCCCATGCCCATGGGGATGAACCGTCGGCGCACCACCTTCGCCCACCCAGTAAGCAGTGTTCCCCATGCCCATGGGGATGAACCCTGGCCGAACGGGACGACTATCGGTTCAATGGTGTGTTCCCCATGCCCATGGGGATGAACCGTCGTCATTACTCCCGAAATGGTCGGCCAGTCGGTGTTCCCCATGCCCATGGGGATGAACCGAGTATTGTTTTAATTCATCGAGAATTTTTAACGTGTTCCCCATGCCCATGGGGATGAACCGGGCGGCAAATTTCCGCACACGATCCCGCTGCCGTGTTCCCCATGCCCATGGGGATGAACCGCCGCCTTCGATGGCTTCGAATACCAGCGAAGCGTGTTCCCCATGCCCATGGGGATGAACCGATATATCCGACACACACCACGAAAGTGAGGACGTGTTCCCCATGCCCATGGGGATGAACCGTCTAACATCTTTGAAATCCGCATCGCCCTCGAGTGTTCCCCATGCCCATGGGGATGAACCGTCTTAAATATTGGAAAAAGCTTTACGGGAATTGTGTTCCCCATGCCCATGGGGATGAACCGACCTCCTACGCTCATTCCAGCAGTGAAGTGCAGTGTTCCCCATGCCCATGGGGATGAACCGTTTGGGCTTCCATATTGGACAAATAACGTATCTGTGTTCCCCATGCCCATGGGGATGAACCGCATGTGCTGTCGTATGGTTTGCGCCTAGATATGTGTTCCCCATGCCCATGGGGATGAACCGGTCGGCGCGGCTTATCACCTTGGTGATATTCCGTGTTCCCCATGCCCATGGGGATGAACCGCTCCTTCTTTAGTTTTTGCCAGTTGTTAAACTGTGTTCCCCATGCCCATGGGGATGAACCGCCGCTTACGGTTTTAGCTTTATCGAGGTATTCGTGTTCCCCATGCCCATGGGGATGAACCGGTATCGCTAATTCGTTGTAGTCTTCAGCACGTGTGTTCCCCATGCCCATGGGGATGAACCGAGATAAGTAAATTTGCTCTAATCTTAGGGACTGTGTTCCCCATGCCCATGGGGATGAACCAGAAACTGAGTCATTAACAACGGTTCGGCACAAGTGTTCCCCATGCCCATGGGGATGAACCGCCACCGCCCCCGCTGAGATTGTTTTGATTGCTGTGTTCCCCATGCCCATGGGGATGAACCGGCGCGAACGACAACGCCCCGCCCCCGCCGATTGTGTTCCCCATGCCCATGGGGATGAACCGACGCGCTACCCGAACGAAGCGCAGGCGCGCAAGTGTTCCCCATGCCCATGGGGATGAACCGTCGTCATCGTTCGTCGTGATCCATTGGTCGCCGTGTTCCCCATGCCCATGGGGATGAACCGCCTGGCGATACATCGCGGCCAGTGTGACCCCAGTGTTCCCCATGCCCATGGGGATGAACCGCAGATAACACCGCCTTGCTCGTTCCTGGGCTTGTGTTCCCCATGCCCATGGGGATGAACCTATCTGTTGCAGGTTCTACAGCTATTGATGGTAGTGTTCCCCATGCCCATGGGGATGAACCGCCTTTATGAGGCGAATGTAAATGCTATCCGGTGTGTTCCCCATGCCCATGGGGATGAACCGAGAAATGCAACATTTCTTCTGATTACGCTGTAGTGTTCCCCATGCCCATGGGGATGAACCGAAACTGTAGCAATGATTGCAGATACTGCTTTCGTGTTCCCCATGCCCATGGGGATGAACCGCTAACTCGTTGACAGTGAACGACCAAACAGGGGTGTTCCCCATGCCCATGGGGATGAACCGGGATGATGCCCATGCTTCAATGTGACTTTTTAGTGTTCCCCATGCCCATGGGGATGAACCGACCGCATCGGTCTTGTAACGATCAAGGGCGAAGTGTTCCCCATGCCCATGGGGATGAACCGACATACAAAGATGTCGGAGGGGTGCTGACGTAGTGTTCCCCATGCCCATGGGGATGAACCGCGAGACGCACCGACGCGCACGTTGCATAACCTGTGTTCCCCATACCCATGGGGATGAACCGAGTCCGCAGGCAGTTGCTGAGGTTCGCAAAGAGTGTTCCCCATGCCCATGGGGATGTACCGTTCGGGGCGTTCTTCAGATCAGAGGTCAAGAAGTGTTCCCCATGCCCATGGGGATGAACCGATTGTCAGTCGCCTTCTGTTCGTGAGCAACGAGTGTTCCCCATGCCCATGGGGATGAACCGGAGGTTTTGAGTACGCGGGATGATGCGGAAAAGTGTTCCCCATGCCGATGGGGATGAACCGCCGGAGCGGATACCGAGGCTTCTACTGGAGACGATTGTGCCATCGTCAGTAAGGCGGAAGCGGATATAGTAGTTGAGCAGGTGCGGAAGTTTGTGATGGACGAGGGTGACGCTGCTGGAATCAACATCGTAGGCAACTTCTACGACCTGCCGAAATCTGTTATCGATCAAGCGATTGAGGAGAAGGCTAAAGAATCCATCATCGGTGCCGCTACTGGTAATTAAATTTACCTGGTACTCGATGAGCATTCTACGGCTAAAAGCTCGAGGAAAAGCTCTTTCACGAATTCTAAGGACATATTGGCTTCAAAAATCTGTTGGGTAATGATCTCGAAAGGATGCTAAAAATGGTAGCGAGATTCGTTTAGGATAGGGCCATATTGATGTTGGTTCCTTCACCAAAAGCCAAGATAGAGCTACCTTTATTGCAACGATGTGGATGATGTACTCGCTCGGACTTCTCTCGCCTTTTCTAACGGCGTTAAATCTGTCCCGCTCGTAGCCATCAAAACTCTTAATGTTCTGCCAGTCTCGGTTATAGACCAAGCAATCAAGAGGAAAGGAGATAATTCTATCGATGGTGTCTCGTTCGGTAGTAAAGCATATGTTAACTTAGACGGGATTTGGTTGCCAAACAACTTAAGAGCTTTCTATTTCACGAATTTACGCATGAAGTTTTGTCTTGCCTGGCCGGTGGTAACTCTGAACTTCAAATGAATCGATTATTTATGTCTGCTGGTTGTTGGAGCAGCATGAAGGAAATCGAAGCATCATTCTATTAGCGCTTGCAATGAGATTGTCGGGCGAATTGAATGCAAATGTCTGCTTTTAAGCCAATTCTTCGGTAGCTAAAGGAATAGACGAGTGACTCAGTATCCGATTCTAAACTTGGATAAATAAATTTATTGCAATAATAAGACAATGGTGCGCAAAGTATGTTTTGCTTGCGCACCTTCTGCGCACCTTCTGCGCACCTTCTGCGCACCTTCTGCGCACTTTCTGCGCACTTTCAACTGAGTCCCTTCAAATTTCTTAAGGAGTCATTAGATTACATATTTGCACGCACTGAGGTGAATCGGGTTTCTAGGATTTATACTATTGCCCTTGAATGGAGGGTTAAATTTGGAATTGCCGTCGCTGCAGGGTCTTCCAACAAACAAGCGCTGTCTCTCTCTGGTAGTTTCATTAATACTTTGAGGAATTTAGTTAAGCCAATTAGCGAATACAATCGAAGATGTTATTAAACAGAAACATAAAACAATGAGAATGTTAATAAAGGCAGGTTTAGTAGCATTTCTGTTGTCGTTGGTCCTGATATTTGTGGCGGCATTCGGGACCGAAGCCAAAGGTGTGGTCTTTGGTATAGGATGTGAAACGATGATAGCCGCTTACTTCTTTATATTGCTAGAAAATTATCTGTCCGGAAGACCTGTACGAACAAGGGGTGGAGTTGTGAGTCCAAATGATTCCCCTTGGACTTATCGGGTCATTTATTTTTTCTATTTTCGATGGGAGCGATCGCTATATTGGTCTTTGCGAGTTCGTTTCTAATTTGTACCAAATAGAGACCAAGTTACGCTCGTCGGTTTTCTACAAACCTATATGCGTATGTCTAGGGTAACCAAATTTCTTTGACTGGTCGGCTCGCGTTAAGTCTAGCAGTATATTGAGTACATTTAGGATCGTGAGAGAGTAGCTAGATGAGGGGGTTTTGCCCACGGTTGCCAACTTATGACAATTATTTTTGCATCCATGTATGCACCCATAATAAATATTTTTTTTTCGAGAGCCTTTATTCATAAGGGTCTTGAAGTGTTGTTCGATTCCCACACCTCCAAGAACATACTCAAAGCTCTCAAACTTTGAGCAAATAACCCGCGATTTCCCAGTGAATACGCGGGTTTTTTGTTTCCTAATGCTTTTTAGTGTCCATTGGCATCCAAACTTTTTGTTGGTAATCTTGTTGGTACATTAAATACCAACAAAATAGATACCAACAAAATGCCTAAACTCGCTACGCCTAGCAATGACATTAAAGTCAAAAATGCCAAGCCCAAGATAAACTTTACAAATTAAGTGAAGCCGGTGGCCTGCATCTGTTGGTGAATCCAGATGGCAACAAATACTGGCGTCTTGCTTATCGATTTGATCCCAAGCAAAAGACGCTGGCGCTAGGCGTTTATCCCGTTGTGACCCTCAAGGACGCTCGTGAGAAGACCCTGGCTGCTCGCAAACTCTTGGATGCTGGTATCGACCCAGCTAAAGATCGTGATCAGAAGCGAAATATCGCCAATGCCACCTCAGTCAATACCTTTGAGAAAATTGCACGTGAATGGCATCAACGGAAAGATGAAGTAGATTTTTATCGCGCCGACAAGTGGATTTGCTTATCGGGCGGATGGCTGTCTTGGGCAATATGCGCGTAGCTATGTGAGCATCGACTAGCTAGCAAACGATACTAAATTCAATTTTGACCTGCCAAATGACAGAAAGTACTTCGGTCTTTGAGCTAACATTATTCCTGTTCTATGGGGTAAAAGACATTATTTAATTCTATAGATTGAGATCATTGATTTCGTAAATGCAATCAATTCCGGACATGAACATTGCGTTGATTATTGTGCGCGCTTTTTGCTTAAGGTTGGTGATGAAAAGCGCACGGTTAATGGCGAACCAAACATTCCAGGAGAGGATTGTCGCACGGTTATTTGAATAATGGACTTAATAAAAACAGTACTAAACAACCATGAAAACGTCACTCCGAATGTACAGGTTTTAGACGCGATTTTGAAACCAAAATTGCTCGATCAACTCAAAAGTTGAATACAAGATAAATATTATATGTTGTGGACCGAAGAGACCTATGTCTTGTGGGCGCGGTGGTTTATTCGTTTTTATGGCTTGCGTCACCTGGCAGAAATGAGGGCTCCCGAAGTCAACTAGCGCGGACGCAAACCGCCAATTCTGCTTAGAAGCATGCAAACGCTCCAAGCTGCATTCTCAGACAATGATACTCGGTCGAACGCTCGTACTTCCTGATAGCCTGATAACTATGATTAGAAAATGATTTATTTATTTGATTATTTTTGATTCTTTGAGTTCAACAGCTGCATGCGAAATTCGGCTACTGTACGCATCCCAACCTCCTTTACAAAGAAAGAAATTTTTCCCTACTACATAGGTATACAAACTGCACGGCATGAATTCAAATTTAATATTTTTGTATACTTTCGTAGCTGAAACGGTGCGCGATGTAACTCTAAAATGTTCTTTGAGTGCCGTGTTTTTTTCTGCAAGCTCGACACAATTTTCTAGTTCATCGGCGTGGATGAAAGGGCGATCTGACCATTTCACCTCCACTGCCCAACTTGGCGTTTGGGTTATTGTATCCAAATAGACAATGTCGACTTCACCGTTTTTCCACTGTGCATAATATAAAGTAGCTCTATCGTTATGCTGCCATTGGCTAAAGATGGCAGTTTCTGCCAGTGGTCCCATATCCGAGCTGTCTGCATCGATGGGGCCAAAAAGGGCGGCGCGCATCGAAGGATTTGTCAGGTAGACCTTAAAACTCATGGCACGTTTAAAACGCTTGGCGTTTTGATCGATGCGTTCAATTCTTTTAATCAAAAATGCTGCTTCCAGATATTCCAGATAACGGCCTATTGTATTTTTTGCTACGTTAGAATTTTTCGATAGGGTATCTAAAGAAATCTCGCGACCAGTGTTGTAGGCCAGCGTGGTAAAAAGGCGATTTAGTTCCTGGATATCGCTGATGCCATACAGACTGGGCAAGTCACGCAACAGTACTTTGTCGATGATGTCACCGCGGATAAACTGTTGTGGGTTTTCACGTATAGTTTCGCTGAAAACGGCTTCTGGGTAGCCGCCAAAGTTGAGGTAGTTTAAAAACTCTTCATTAAGAGCGTCAATTTTGTCAGATTCATAGCAATTGCTCGGGTCATTTACTTTCTCAATAAGTTCTGACTCTCTATCAATAAAACGCAGGTATTCAGCAAAGGTCAGCGGTGGCAATACGAAATTACTGAAGCGGCCAGCACCAGACTCGTTACTCTTTAATTTCAAGGCAGCGGCAGCTGAGCCGGTGACTACAAATTTGTAATCGGGGTAAGAGTCGACTAAAGATTTTAAATGGATTTCCCAGTCTTTGAGGTACTGTACTTCATCAAAAAAGATGTAGAGTTTGGTTTCTTTTTGATGATCAAATTCCGCATTAAAAACATTGAGCAAGCGTTCTAATGCCATGCCAGTATAGAGTGGTGTTTCTAGTGACAGGTAGAGGATATGATTGCCCGACACATCCGATTGCATCAGCTCTTGAATCGCATGATAAACCATGACCGTCTTACCCACTCGGCGCGGCCCCATCAAGACGACTGCGCGATTGATGCTGCTATCGGCGACCAGCCCCATAAATTCTGGAAAGTAGTCGCGCTTTGGTAGCTTGCTGAAGCGATTATCGATCCCAGCACCTTTTTTCCACCATGGGTTATCAAAATGTAAGCGTTTTAAGACGTCTTTCTCTGCGATGGCGAATACGGGTTCCATAAGAATGCCTCCAATTAAGATTAACCGATTGATCTTAATTGTAGCACTTTCAAAAACAAGATCAATCGATTGATCTTGTTTTTATTTTGCACCATATATTTTTTGAATATGTCGTACGTTACGATTCTTTTTCATTGTTCTTTGATTCCATCTCCATTTGCGTCGTCGTGATCATGCCATTGGGCGCGTACGCCGCTGTAGGCGTCGCGGTTGGGGGTGTGGTAGCGGTGTTTGTGGCCATCGCGGCGGTGTAGGGTGATGGTGGGTAGTGCTTGTCCTTTGCGGTTCGTGGCTTTTCCAATCAGTGGGAAAAGAAGCGCATCTTTTTTGATCGTTGCTACTGCATCTGCTCTATTGGCTGTTTTCTTTGTTGCGAACAGCAGGAAAAGAAGCGCTAGCAGACTCGTTTAAGTACTCTGCGTCGAAGCCGTTGATCAATTCATTAAATACAGTGAAGCCGAGCGGTTGTTTAGACTTTTCAACATAGTCTAAAAGATTTTGTACACCACAGGTTGGCACACAATTCCACGCTGAGCCGCGGCGATGTTCAATTCTAATTGAGACGGTATTGAAATTTTTAAAGTAATAAGCCATTGGTTTGAAACTTGGGTCCCACAAAGTCCCGACTGAGCGGCTTGCATGATAGTTCCCAGTAAGGATAAGTATTTTCTCCCGACTATTTTTGTTTATCGAGGATTGAACAAGATTGGCCATTGACTCATCATAATTCGCTTCTTGTTGGTGTGGTGCAAACGCAATCACACGTAATTGTTTGGTCACCTTGGCTAATACTCGGCTCATTTCGATCAGACTGAGAACGGCTTGACTTGAACGACCGTCATGGCGATTAGATGTCCAAAATGGACTGTTAAGCATTTTTTCAAGCTCGTCCTTTGTGCCATTCCCATGCATATACGTATCTAATCGTGCTTGCTCATTACTGGGAATTTCGACCCCCAGTAGGACAGTATGGCCTTTTGTTAGCAAGTCGCATAAAACGTCAGTAACGAGTTTTGGGCTTTCTTGAGTTCCATGTATCTCACCAAAAAAAATTACCTGTGCCGCGTCAAACACCGAAGGAATTGCGACTTTGTCTTCGCATTGACTATCTCGTTCTTTTACGGGTGAAGGTTCTCTGACTGCATCGGCATGAGCCGATAGGGAAAATGACAATGCGACAATCGTAATACAATATGCAATTAGATTCATTGAGTATGCCAACTTAGTAAAACCATCGAAAATAAATCGTCTGAAGCCATTGAACAGGCGAATAAATTCATTCCGTCTCC
The DNA here is from genome assembly GCF_049340215.1 of Undibacterium sp. MH2W. NCBI lineage: Bacteria > Pseudomonadati > Pseudomonadota > Betaproteobacteria > Burkholderiales > Oxalobacteraceae > Undibacterium > Undibacterium sp. MH2W. Next base: position 307,626 of record NZ_JBMPPA010000003.1, read on the forward strand.
GCCCGATAAAAGTTGTTGCTGCGTTAGTTTTATATTGAAATGTGTGGCGTTTAAAAATCACATTTACCTTATTATGAATTTTACACGTAGGTCTCATTCCGATTGCACTCAACGCTATAAATTTTCAAACGCTGTACGAATTTTGCATTCAAGTAATGTGAATGTAACGCTGGGGTATTTTCTTGAATTGCCATGTTTTATAAGCCGTATTACTGACAAGGTTCTTTCGGACACGTCTCAATCGTAGATGACGAGAAACGGTGTTTTGACAGGCTTGGCAGTGTTTCGAAATTCCAATTCCAATATAATCCCCCACCAACGAGACACCAACCACATGCATCAACCCACCACGTCCATCAACACCACCAAAATTCACGACATAAAGCCGAAAGAAAATACAATGACCTTGAAAGAAGAAACCCTTACAAACAGATTAATCCTTTATCGTCCAAGAGCTGAGCATCTGTCTGCGGTCTATGAAATTCATGCTGATCCCAGAACGAATGTGTTTAATCCTCGGGGTGCGATCGATGATGTGGGTGAGGCGTCTGCAATGCTTGCGCATTGGCAATCTGAGTGGGAAGAGAAGCAGTGGGGATATTGGACTATTGCATTGAACACGGCACCGGATCGCATTATTGGTGTGGGTGGCATTTCGAGCCGGCCGCGATTTGGCGGGCATGATTTGGTGGAGCGTCTTCACCGTCAACAGGCTGCCAATTTATATTTTCGTTTGCGGCCAGAGGCTTGGGGTTCTGGGTACGCGAACGAAATGGCCAATGCGGCTCTGAATCTGGCTTTTCAACAAATTGGTCTTCAAGCTGTGTTGGGACTGACTCGTGAAACGAATACGTCGTCGAGGCGGGCACTTGAGCGTCTTGGCATGACGATGGTTGAAACCGGTTCGCCTGACCATGAACTGGGCGCGCAAGTGGTTTATGCAATCGATGCGGCGACGTATTCTAAACAAACTTCTTAGCCCATTCCCGCTAACATTGATGCGCGTCCTCAGGGCTTGTTGGACCAACGAAGTATTCCTCGTCAGTCACCTTGTCCATCCACACGACAGCAACGCCATCCAATGCTTCTTGCACGGCGATGTGGGTCATGGCGGTTGTGGGCGTGGCACCGTGCCAGTGCTTGTGACCGGGTGGGCACCAGATCACGTCACCGGCGCGGATTTCGACGATGGGACCGCCTTCGCATTGTGTCCAGCCACAACCTGCTGTCACGATAAGCGTTTGTCCGAGAGGGTGGGTGTGCCATGCAGAGCGAGCACCTGGTTCGAAGGTGACGCTGGCGCACGATGTGCGTGCGGGGGCGGGTGGGGTGCTCAGCATTTCGATCCGAACTTGTCCGGTGAAAGCGGATTCCGGACCTTTGATCGAGGGTATCATTGACGGGCGCTTGAGTTCCATGTTGTTTCTCCGATGGTGGTGATGTGGTGCTGTCGTGACTTTTAAATCGTTATTTTTTTCATCGTTATTTCAAGTTCTTTTTGAAGAAGGACTCGAGCCGATCAATTGGGATTTTTTTCGCTTCATTGTCATAGAGGTCAACGTGGTTGGCATGAGGAACAATAAGGAGCTCTTTGTCGTTGCTGCCAACAGCTTTGAACGCGTCTTCCGAAAAGTAGCGAGAGTGCGCGTTTTCACCGGCAACGATGAGGATAGGGATACTGATTTCATTGGCATAGCTTAATAGTGGCATATTCATGAAGGAGAGTGGCATCGTGGTGTTCCATGCACTCGTCGAGTTAATAGAACGTTCGTGGTAGCCGCGCGGTAGACGGTAGTAATCAAAAAATTCTTTCAGTACGGGATGCGGATTCTCAGGCAATGTTTCTGGCAAGCCGCGATCAAATGCAATGACGTGTCCTTCTTGATCCACATAGATGTCATGATTGGAGCGGGCGATAGTGCCGCTTTCGACGTCTTTCCAGCGTTGTGCATTGAGATACTTGAGAACCGCACGGCGATCAGCCGTGGAATAGCGGTCTTTACCTTCACCAACCCCGTGTCCCATGGCACGGCTCATGTCGTACATGACGCTGGTTGCCACTGCATGAACGCGCGTATCGGCTGCAGCCGCGTTTAATGCCATACCGCCCCAACCACAAATGCCGAGAAGGCCGATACGATTTCTGTCGACTTCTTTTTGTGTACCCAGAAAATCGACGGCGGCACTGAAATCTTCGGTATTGATTTCTGGGGATGCGAGATTCCTTGGCATGCCGCCGCTTTCGCCGGTGTAAGACGGATCGAATGCCAGGGTCATAAAGCCACGTTCGGCGAGTGTTTGAGCGTACAGTCCGCTGGACTGTTCTTTGACGGCACCAAAAGGCCCACCAACCGCGATCGCGGCAAGGCTATGGATCTCAGAGTTTTTAGGGACATACAGGTCGGCAACGAGTGTGATGCCGTAACGGTTCTTGAATGTGACTTTGCGGTGATCGATGCGCGTGCTCAGTGGGAAGGTTTTATCCCATTTGTCGGTGATGCTGATTGGATCATTCGGATTGGTGCTTTGTGAATAGCTCATGGTAGATACTCCAATGAAAGTGAGAGTAAGTAATAAACGCGAGGCGATTGTTTTGATCTTGTTTCTTTGAGTGGTCATGGATGAACTCCCATTGCGGCGCGCTAATGCCTTGCTGTTGTAGTAGATAAATCATTGCGTTTTGTATTCTAATGAGCGTGAATTTGTATGAATAGACGGTAAAAATAGATAAGATTCATGTGTTGAAGTTATGAATCGATTGATCCTATCGAGGAATATACTGAGCTTATTTCTGCCGTTAACAGGGGTGAAAGCGGATGACCTACCGAGAAAATTACAACGATTTATATGTGTTTATGCTCGTGGCTCGCGAGGGAAGCTTTACGAAAGCAGCGGCAAAGCTGGGCATTGCCCAATCAGGTGTGAGCCGCACGGTCAGTGATTTGGAAGCCCGTTTTGGGGTGCAACTGCTCACCAGAACGACGCGCAAGTTATCGCTCACGAAGGCAGGGGAGCAACTTTTTCAGACGACGCAAGCGAGCTTTCAGGTGCTAGATGCAGGTGTGTCGACGTTGGCGCATTTCCGAGATACGCCTTCAGGCACCGTGCGGATCAATGCAAGTCAACATGCCATCGATACGATACTCTTGCCGAAGCTGAAGGTGTTTCAGCAGCGTTATCCGGATATTCGATTGGAACTCATTAGTGAGAATCGGTTCGTCGATATTATTGAGGAGCAGTTTGATGCAGGGATCCGATTGGGAAGTGATGTGGGTGAGGGCATGATCGCCGTACCGATTGCATCGCCGATGGTGATGGTAGTGGTTGCGACTGGCGAACATTTTCAGCGCTATGGATTTCCGTCGACACCGCATGATCTCGATGTGCATCCTTGCATCGCTTATCAGTTCAAAGATGGGAGTACCTACGATTGGGAGTTTGTGATCGATGGAAAAACCTTCAAACACAAACCCGTCGGGCAGTGGGTGTTTTCTGATACCTACATGGAAGTTGCGGCTGCGCGAGAAGGCTTGGGATTGGCTTATGTCCCCGAGAGTCTCGTTACCCAAGATATCGAACATGGACGGCTGATATGTGTCTTGAAGTCTTTTAGCATTCGCTTATCGGGTTTGTATTTGTATTACCCTCATCGTAATGTCTCACCTGCATTACGCGCCGTGATCGATACATTGCGGATGCCAGATAGCCATTTCCCCATTGTTTAACTGGTTGTTGCTTCGCTACTTGTTGGAGCCAGCGCGTATCAAAAATTGTAGCGGTAACGCCAATCGCTTTGACCAATCATCCTCATCATGCTTCATGCCGGGGAAAACTTGGGTGATGAAGTGTTCATCATCGTAACCTTTATCACGCACGATAAGATCAACAAAAGACTGCGGCACTTGGTATAGCGCATCAAGTGTCTCCGTTCCATGATCCATGTAGATGCGGTGATGCGCTGGATCTGGAAGATGATGTTGAAGATAATTAAAAAAAGCTAACGGGATCGCTGCGTTTGCTGTAAATGTTCCTGGCCAATGCGTTGATAAGCATGCCGCGCCGCCGAATACGGATGGGTATTCACTCATGGCATAAATTGATATCAATCCACCCATGCTCGAACCCATGATAAGCGTGTGATCGCGATCTGGCATCGTGGAGTACGTTTTATCGATGTATGGCTTCAGTTCTTCCACCAAAAAACGTAAATAACGGTCCGCACGGGGTTGGCCGTCGAGTGCCTTTTCGATCAACTGCTTGCGTAGCGGCTCGTCTAAATAAGTGAGTGCTTTTTCCGGGAAGTATTCACTATGACGCAACGGCGCGATGTTCCAGATACCGACAATAATCGTATTCGGTAGCGCACCACTGGATAGAAGCTGATCGACTGCACGGTCGACATGCCACGCTTTTTTGTTCCATGTGATCGCGGCATCGTAAAGCATCTGTCCATCATGCATGTAAAGAACGTTGTAGCGTTGATGTTGATCGTAATGAGGTGGAAGCCAAACATCGATATTTCGCGCATTGACGAACTGCGACTGAAACAACGCAATGCGATCAATCTTGCCGGAAGTGACGGTGGGGATACTTGATTCGTCCGCTTGCTTACCCATGTTCGCCGCCATCGATGGGGCACCATAGCCTATCAAACCAGCAATCGACAGCACGATGAACGGCAATCTCAACCATGTGCGCATTGTTTTATCTCCGATATCTTTTTAAAAATGGACGAACGTTCTTTTTTAAGCGCCTCTTGTGGGCAGCGAGTCGATTTTATGTCACTTTTGAGCGATTGAATATGAAATGCAACATCCTTCATCACAATTTGATAAAACGAAATTCATCTCCTATATTGATATTTATGCAAAATAGTATTTTGCATTGGTGTGCATGCTGCTTCCGATTACGATGATTCTTTCCATTCATTTTTTTCGCAAAATGATCTCTGCGGCGGGGATGGCTCCGCGGAAGGCACCCATGTTGGTTATCTAGTGTGTTTTCCCGTGAGTGTTTTAATCACAATAAGTGAGTGATGACCATGCCGACTTCAGTACGACCGACTTACTCATCAACCTTTGCTGACTTCGATGTTGATATTGTGGCAATGTTTGATCGCAAGCTAAGGCACACCTACGTCAATTCGACGATTGAGCATTACACGGGGATAAAGCCGCAAGACTTTGTTGGCAAAACGAATGTGGAGCTCGGTATGCCCCCTGATCTCGTGAGACAGTGGGATGCTGCATTGAAGCATGTGTTTAATACAGGTGAATCACGGGATATTACGTTCACGTTTCCGGGGATTGATGGTAGCCGTGATTTTCATACGCGTTTGATTGCAGAGCGAGAATCTTCGGGCGAAGTTTCTTCTGTGATCTCTTTTGCGCGTGATATCACTGAAGCAGAGATGGTGTACGGGGCGGCCTCGACACATAAATACGAGTCTGAACTTATTCAGGCGATTCTCGATTCTGTCGATGACGCGGTCATTGGAAAAACAATCGATGGCATCGTCACTAGCTGGAATGGATCCGCAGAGGCGATGTTTGGTTATCGAGCAGAAGAGATGCTTGGTCGCTCCATACTGCGTTTATTTCCCCCTGATCGTGTGAACGAAGAGAAATTTATCCTTGAGCGGTTACATTACGGGGAAAAAATCGATCACTTCGATACGGTACGAGTGCACAAATCGGGACGATTGATTCATGTCACTGTAACGACCACGCCGATCCGTAATAGCGACGGTAAAATTATCGGCGCGTGCAAAATCGTCAAAGATGTGACACCGCTGGTCATCGAGCGTCAACGATTGCACATGGCGTTATCAGCGAGCAATAACGCCATGTGGGATTGGGATCTAACGACCGGTCTACTTTTTCCTTCCGATCAATTTCTCGCGGTGACGCGGTGTTCTGGTAACGTCGATACACACGATTTTAATTTCTTCAAACAAACAATTCATCCTGACGATGTGGCGCAGACGTTAAAAGCGATGTATGCCTACCTTGAAGGGGATGAAGAGCGCGTTGAGCTTGATTATCGCTTAGCAACGACACCGGGCGAGCCTGAAGTATGGGTCACCACACATGCCAAGATCGTAGAGCGCGATGCGCAGGGAAGACCAACACGCTTAGTCGGTACCATCACCGATACGACGCATAGCCGACGAATGCATGCGGATCTTGTTGATCGCGAGCAGCGATTATCTCGGGTCATCGAGGGATCAGATCAGGGGTATTGGGATTGGAATATCCAAACAAATTCTCTCAATGTCAGCGCGCGCTGGGCGGAAATGTTGGGCTACCAACTCAATGAGATGGATTTAGCGGATGGCGGATATGAGAAGTATTTCCATCCGGAAGATTTAGTGGTTGTGATGGAAACCGTGCTGAAGCATTTGCAAGGTAAATTGCCGTATCTTGAGCATGAACTGCGTTGCTTGACGAAATGCGGGCAGTGGCGCTGGGTCTTGACGCGTGGAAGGGTCGTTGAGTGGGATGAATACGGTAATCCGCTCATGCTCTCTGGAACACATACCGATGTGCATGCGCGCAGAAAACTCGAAATGGCCAAAAGAGAGGCCGCGACGGTCTTTGAGAATAGTTATGACGGTATTATTGTTGTCAGTCCGAAAGGGCTGATCACCCGCACTAATCCTTCATTTACCCGTATTACTGGCTATAAAGAGATGGAAGTGGTCGGCAAGTCTTACAGAATGCTGTTTTCTGAACCCCAAAGCCACCGGTTTTATGATGAGTTGAAAGCGTCTTTGGCGAACAATAAATACTGGACTGGCGAAATTTGGAGTCGTAAAAAAGACAGGCAACCTTATCCCGCCTTGCTTTCGATTTCAAGCGTGGTGGATGATCGAAATCATATCGAGCATTACATTGGCATTTTTTCCGACATCAGTCGTATCAAAGAACACGAAGCTGAGTTAGATCGTGTTGCCCATTATGATCCACTCACCGGGACACCAAATCGCCGCTTATTGTCTGATCGTTTGGAGCAATCAATTTTAAGGGCAGATCGTCATAACAATACGCTGGCCGTTTGTTACATCGATCTCGATGGCTTTAAGTACGTCAACGATCACTATGGCCATAAAGCCGGCGATGATCTTTTGGTTGCCATTGTCAATAATCTCAAAAATGTCTTGAGAGCGGAAGATACCTTATCGCGCCTTGGTGGCGATGAGTTTGTGCTCTTGATTAACGATTGCGGGTCACCTGCTGAGTGTTCCATTATCTTAGAACGGATTTTGGCAACGATTCAGCTCCCTGTCACTGTCGATGATGTCGTGTTGACCGTGTCCGGAAGTATTGGTGTCAGCTTATATCCCCATGATCATTCGGATGCCGATTCTTTACTCAGACATGCGGATCAGGCGATGTATCGTGCGAAAGAGGGCGGTCGTAACCGCTATCACTTATTCGATCCAGACAGCGACCACAAAGCACAGCAACAAAGGGAGATCATTAGTCGCATGGGAAGCGCTCTGACCGACAAAGAACTCGAATTGTACTTTCAGCCTAAGGTTGATTTAACAACGGGTGCAGTGGTTGGCGCAGAAGCATTGATTCGCTGGCGGCATCCAGAACTTGGGCTGTTGAGTCCTGCTGCGTTTTTACCTCAAATTGAAGGCAGTACCGCTGAATATCCCATCGGAAAATGGGTGATCGCTGATGCGCTCGATAAGATGGGACAATGGATAGCACAAGGATTCCCATTGAAAGTGAGCGTTAATGTGGGCGCCAATCAACTGATGCATCCTGATTTCCTTGATGATTTACGGCAGCTCATAGCAATGCATCCCGAAGTGCCCGCAGAATTTTTAGAGCTCGAAGTATTGGAGAGTGTTTCCATCAGTGATATGCCACGCACTGTGCAGATATTGGGTGAGTGCCACAATATGGGCGTCAAACTGGCATTGGATGATTTCGGGACTGGCTATTCATCGTTAACTTATTTACGCAAACTGCCAGTGGATACACTGAAAATTGACCAGAGCTTTGTACGCGATATGCTGACCGATCAAGAGGATTATGGCATTGTCACGGCAGTGATTAGCCTTGCTGGTGCCTTTAATCGACAAGTGATTGCTGAAGGTGTCGAAACACTAGCGCATGGTGCCGCGCTGCTCCGGATTGGTTGTCAGCTGGTGCAAGGCTTTGGGATAGCGCGACCTATGCCTGCTGAGGATATTGTTGCTTGGACTGAACGATGGGCAAAACAGAAACGGTGGGAAACACTTTCTTGATCAATCCGCAACCATCGTTGGATGGATCGTTTGTCTCACTTATGACGCCAAGCCCAACGCCGCTAAGGTAGCGATGATTGTTTCGGCGATGCTTTCGGTCATGGTTTCTGGGGTGGTGCGCTGTGATTGCATAGGACGTCTTTCTTATCACTGAGTCGATGGCATTTGTATTTGTAGCTTTCGCTGTCATTGACATCATGCCTGAAAGACGTTGATAGATAAAATAAATTGTTTTTATTCAATCGATAGTATTTTTATCGTCTTTACCCATTTATGCAAATCCGAGTGCACGGTCCCAGACGGGTGGTGTACCAAATTCTTGTCGCAGGTGATTGATAAACAACTGGGCTTTCGCCGCATGTGATCGTCCAGGCAATCGTACAGCATGAATCCCTGCATTTGATTTATGAGCGGCTTTTTGAATGGCGGGTAGTTCGCTCTCGAACAAGATCTTCAGTTTTCCCGCCGCGACCATATCGCTCACAATAAAGCTGGCAAGGTGGATGATTCCCATCCCAGCAACGGCCGCTTGCATCAATGCTTCTACATCGTCAGAGCGGAAACTCCCTTTGACGGCAAGCGCCTTGTTTTGATTAAATCCGTTGAAAAACCACTCATAAGGCAAGTGCCGAGTCGTTTTTTTGAGGCAGTTATGATGCACCAGATCTAGAGGGGTCTCTGGAATGCCATGCCGTTCTAGATAAGCAGGGCTGGCGCAAGCAAGACGGTTCAACGGTGCAAGTTTGGTGGCGATCAAATCGCTGTCAGGTAGCGTGCCAATCCGTATTGCAACGTCTAGGCGCTGCTCCGCAAGATCAATCACTTGGTCGCTCAAGTGAAGATCAATCTCCATGAGGGGGTATTGTTTTAAAAAGCTTGATACTGCCGGGGTCAGATAGCGTCGTCCAAAGGCAGCAGGCGCTGTGACACTCAAGAGGCCACGTGGATCCGCACGTAAGGCGGATAACTCATCTTTGGCATCATCCAGCTCCGAGATCATGCTTTTTGCGCGTGGCAAGAAACGTTCGCCAGCATCAGTTAGAATGATTGCGCGCGATGTGCGATGGAAGAGTTTCGTGGCGAGGCTTGCTTCGAGTGCGTCAATTTTTCTGGCGACAGAAGAGACTGCAATACCCCGCTGTTGGGCGACTTTGGAGAGATTGCCGGTTTGTGACACCTCAAGAAAAATCCTTAGATCATCTAACATTGCTCGCGCTCACTGTGATTGGGTCGTGGAATCTGTTTCAAATTGTGTTTTTGACGCTTGATTATTGGTTTTATCTTAGCGTAATTCGCAAAATGGTTTTGCAAATTACCTTATTGTTCAATTTTTAGCAATCTATAAAATAAAACGGTGGTTAAAATGGGGGTGGTAATCTCCCATAACCTTTCCTTTGTTACCAAAGACTGAAAGAAAATGATGAAAAATAAAGCCTTCATGAAGTTAGCAATTGCTGCAGCGTTATCAACATCGGTTGCTGTTGGTACGTTCTATTCAACAGGCGCACTGGCTGCTGCGCCAATGGCAAAAGTACCAGCGCCAGGTTTTTTCCGCTTTACACTCGGTGATTTCGAAGTGACTGCCTTGAGCGATGGCACAGTGGATTTGCCAGTGGATCAGTTACTCAAGCAAGCACCAGAGAAAACTAAAAAAGAATTGGCAAGTGCGTATCTGAACGTGCCAACGGAGACATCCGTCAATGCCTACCTGATCAACACCGGTAGCAAGCTCATTTTGGTTGATAGTGGTGCAGGCGCGTTGTTTGGCCCAACCCTTGGCAAGTTGCTCGCCAATCTGACAGCTTCCGGCTATAAGGCCTCTGATGTCGATGAAATTTACATCACCCACATGCATCCAGATCACGTCGGTGGTTTGATGCAAGATGGTAAGTTGGCTTTTCCTAATGCCGTCGTACGCGCGGATGAACGCGAATCTGACTACTGGCTGAGCGATGCTAATCTGGCGAAAGCACCAGAAGGCAATAAAGGTTTTTTCCAAGGCGCCATGGCCTCTTTGAAACCGTATGTTGAAGCGAAGCATTACAAACCATTTAAGTCCAATGGTGAGTTGACGCCAGGCATTACTTCCTACTCCAGCTACGGTCACACAGAAGGACACACGTCTTATGTAGTTGAAAGTCACGGTAAAAAAATGGTGATTGCTGGCGATTTGATTCACGTTGGCGCAGTTCAATTTAATCATCCGCAAGTGACGATCGGCTTTGACACGACACCAGAAGCAGCGATGAAGTCCCGTTTCCGTGTATTTGATGAAGCCGCAAAAGAAGGTGATATCGTTGCAGCAGCACATATCCCGTTCCCTGGTCTCGGTCATCTGCGCGTGGTTGGTTCCGGCGCAACGAAATCCTACCAGTGGACACCGCTGAACTATACGCAGCCACGTTAATCGTAGAGGCGCGTTAAGCCCGTTTAGAGCAATAACAAAAAAACCGCGTGAATCGCTTCACGCGGTTTTTTTATGGGGCAAATCCAATATTGTTACTTCAGTGCCTCGCTCAAAATACGTCCTTCTGAACCTGAAGGCGGGCGGATTTTAAGTACTTGCGACAATGTTGGTGCAATATCGACTACCTCGGCGTAGTTTGTGTAATTGCCTGGTTTGATCCAATTTTTACCCATGACCATCAGCGGAACATTGGTGTCATACGAGTAAGGAGAACCATGTGATGTACCGTGATTGCCACTACCAAAATACCAGTATTGTTTCGTCACTAGCATGATGTCACCAGAGATTTGGCGATTCCATGCACGCTGCATCAATTTAGCGATACGTGTGTCGGGCAATGCACCTTGTTCCAATTGAGTGCGGGTGAAAGCGTTGGCAATGCCCGGATAGGTCAGCAAGAAGCGCGCTGCGGCGTTTTCTACCTCTTCACGCTTCAGATTCTTTTGCGCAATCAATGGATAGTCGAGCAAGACCAATGGGCTAGACCATTTGATCGCTAACTTGTCGCTACCAAATTGCTGGTTTAACTGCTTGTTCAGCGCAGACATCATGTCTTTGCTGTTGATACGCTGCGCATCACGTTTGATGGATTGCGAGAATTCTGGCGTATTTGGAAAACCATGATCCGCTGTCAGAAGAATGACGGTGTTATCGAGTCCGACGCGCTTGTCCAAATAGGTGAAGAAGTTCGCTAACAAACGATCTAGACGTTGTAAATGATCATGCGACATGCGGCTTTCGGGGCCAAAAGCATGATTAACGTAATCATGGCTGGATAAACTAATACCCAAAATGTCTGTAACGCCCGCTGGGTTTTTACCAAGGTTTTCACCTTCAACGGCGGCGCGTGCGAAGTCCAACGTCATTTCATCGACGAAAGGACTTGTCATCAACTTGCCGTAGTATTCTGCGTCAGGTTTGCCTGATTTACTTTCGTATTTGAACGGGAAGCGGTCTTTGGCGTCGCTAATGATTGCATCATCCGCATCATGGATGTACGCAGCGTCAGAAAGTAATGGTTTCCATTCCTGACCGTAGAAGCGGTCTTGTGGATGTTTGGAATGATATTCCTGAACCCAACTTGGATGGCTTTGTAAGTAAAAGCTGGTACTTGCAAAATCACCTGTTTTTTTCATGTAGATATAAGGTGTGCCAGCACGACCCGCCAACAGAATCGCACCGCGATCTTTACCAGAGACAGTGATCACTTTTGATTGATTTCCTGTTGCATAGCGAAGCTCATCGCCGACAGTACTGACTCTCAAATTGGTTGGCGCTGTACCATCATCCGGCTTGGTTTCTTCGCCGATATAGCGATAGTTGGTATCTTGCGTGCAATACATGCTTTCGTGGCTTGTGGTGTCAATCCATTCGTTGGCGATGATGCCATGTTGATAGGGATAGGCACCGGTAAGAACAGCAGAGTGGCCGACGGCAGTCACTGTCACGCCGTGTGCTTGGTGTGCATCGCTAAACCACGCTCCTTGATCCAATAAACGACGGAATCCACCCTGTGTGTATTGATCGCGATAACGCATCACTTGTTCTTGGGGCAAGCCATCAACGACTAACACAACAACAAGCTTTGGCTGAGCAGGTTTTTCAACGGCGAGGGCTGGTTGGGTGACCAAGCCTGTCGCCAATACCATACTGCTGATAAACATGAGCCGACGCAAAGGCCGAATGGAGGAAATGATTTTTTTTGTCATTGGAGTGTCAGTAAAAACAGGTTATAGGATGATGGCTAGAACACGTCTTTTCTCGTGGCGCACATCAAGGCGACTGCCGACGAAAAGCTAAAAATAGCAACACCGCAATCATATAGGAGAAATATTTCAAATTGATGAGCGTTGCGCCAGCTTCGTGCGATTGTGGTCAATTTTTTCTCATACTCGTCTTTTTCAAGTTACCCTGGCGGTAAATAGCGGGGTGTTCAGCGATATCGGGAGTAAAGAAAGAGGGATAAAAATGTGCTGATAAAAAATTAAACATTTCACAATAAAAGCATGTCCCTGCAAGAAATGAAATGTCCTGTTATAGTGTCATTGCGATCAACATACAAACTAGCTTGTATGTTTATGTAGAAGCTATTCGATCTCCGAAAGCTTGATTGCCCGATTTTTTTTATTAACCTTATCAAGGATAATGTAAATGAGCGATTTAATTCAAAAGTTGCAATGGCGTTACGCCACCAAAAAATTCAATCCATCCAAAGTTGTTCCACAAGAAAAACTGGACAAGATCTTGGAAGCGATTCGTCTGACAGCAACATCCAGCGGTTTGCAGCCATATGAAGTGTTGGTTGTGTCAAACAAAGAAATCCGCGAAAAAATCAAACCAGTTGCTTGGAATCAAGGTCAAATTACTGACGCCTCACATTTGCTGGTCTTCGCTGCGTGGGATAACTACACAGCAGAACGTATCAATAAAATGTTCGATCTGACCAATGATGTGCGTGGTTTCAAAAACGAAGGTTGGGAAAACTACCGCAACATGTTGTTGAGCACCTACCCAACCCGTGACGCTGAAGTGAACTTCCAACATGCAGCACGTCAAGCTTACATCGCTCTCGGTACGGCACTGGTTGCTGCTGCTGAAGAACAAGTCGACAGCACACCAATGGAAGGTTTTGATCCAGCAGCAGTGGATGAAATCCTAGGCTTGCGCGCGAAAGGCTTGCGTAGCGTTGTGATCCTGCCTTTGGGTTACCGTGAAGCAGAGGGTGACTGGCTGGTGAACTTGAAGAAAGTACGCCGTCCTTCGGACGATTTTATTTCTGAAGTGAAATGAGGCCTGAATTGAAGATGATGTAATTTCATCTTTCAACCGAGTCGAACAATAAAAACTGCCTTTTTTAAGGCAGTTTTTTTTCGCGTGATTCTTTCATTGGCGAGCATTGACTTTGATGCCTTCGGTCCCATGTGTCACTCATGAATGATATTTGGGCTGCCTCTCTATGATCTGGTTACTTCTTATCGTTGTTGCAGTGGTATTCGCCTTCGAGATGCCGCGGATGAGATTACGTTATGTCTTAAAGAAGGCATTCCCTTTGCCGTATTCGCGGATTTTACGAAAAAATCTACCTGAATATGCGCGGATGCCTACAGACTTACAAATGCAACTGAAGCGTCGGATCAGACAATTTCTATTTCAAAAGACATTTGTTGGGTGCGGCGGTGTCGAGATCACCGATGAGATCCGCGTCACGATCGCCGGCAAGGCGTGTATGTTGCTGTTAAATCGGCCGAGCGACGTCTATCCCAAACTGACGCATATTCTGGTTTACCCCTCCGCCTTTGTCGCTCCACGTCAGCAAATGCTCAGTGGTGGCGTCGTGACGCACACAAACCAAGGATTAAGTGGAGAGTCTTGGAGTGATGGACGCGTGATTTTGGCGTGGGATCAGGTATTGCAAGGTGGACACAATGCCATGCATGGCCAAGATGTTGTGATGCATGAATTTGCGCATCAATTGGATAGTGAAACGGGGCAAACGAATGGCGCACCGTTACTAAGTAGCGCTGCGGCTTACCGCGCTTGGTCGCAAGTTATGGAGAAAGAATACGAAGCATTATTGCAGGCAATTCAACACCATCATCACACCGTCATCGATCCGTATGGTGCGACGAATCCGGCAGAATTTTTTGCCGTCTCCACCGAAGCATTTTTTAAGAAAAGCAAAGAGCTCGCACAACATCATCCAGCGCTGTATGAGCAGCTCAGGAGCTTTTATCAGGTAGAACCGAGAGATTGGGTGTAGGCGTCAGATATTGCGCGACGAAGTAGTTGTCTTCGTCGCGCTTATTGGGAGGGCGATGACGCTGTGGTGTTACTCGACCGCTTCTAAAAACTCTTGCTGTTCAAGCCAGTCTGCCTCAGTAGAATCAAGCTCTTTCACGACGTAAGCCTGATCCATCAGCAAGCTTTTAAGCTTTTCTTTATTGGCGTCACTGTAGATATCACTATCTTCCAATTGGGCATCAATTGCTGCTTTCTTCGCGTTCAGTTTTGCCATTTGCTCTTCGAGCCGTTTGATCCGCGTTTCTATCGGCTTGCGCAAATTAGCAAGACGTTGGCGTTCATCGGCATCCCGTTTACGCTGCTCTTTATCATCGATCTTGGTGGCGGGGACGGGCTTTGCTTGTGGCAGGGCAGCTTCTTTTGCTTTTGTCTTCTCTGGCAAAGAAGGGCTCGCTTCTTTTTCTAATTTGTTTTTAAACAGCCAATCTTTGTAATCATCCAAATCGCCGTCAAACGGTTGCAACTTGCCGTCGGCCACGATGATAAATTGATCCGTTGTTGCTCGGAGCAAATGACGATCATGGGAGACAACGACCAAGGTGCCTTCAAATTGCGCTAAGGCTTCTGTGAGTGCTTCTCGCGTTTCTAAATCCAAATGGTTGGTCGGTTCATCGAGTAACAGCAAGTTCGGACGCTGCCATACGATCATCGCCAATGCCAAACGCGCCTTTTCGCCGCCTGAGAATGGTTTAATGGGGCTTGTTACCATCGTGCCGGGGAAATTAAATCCACCTAAGAAGTTACGCAATTCTTGCTCGCGGACAGTAGGGGCGATGTGCGCAAGATGCCATAGCGGTGATTCATCGTGGCGAAGCATCTCCACTTGGTGCTGCGCAAAATAACCGATCGACAAGCCCTTGCCTGTTTGCATGACGCCAGACAGAGGAGGGATGTCGCCGACGATGGTTTTGATGAGCGTTGATTTACCGGCGCCATTGACACCCAACAAGCCAATACGTTGACCAATTTGGAGAGAAAATTTGACGTCGTTAACAATCCGACGTTCGGTGAAGCTGTGATCCGTTTCAGATTCAATACGGTAGCCGCAATCAACATCTTCCATGACCAGCATCGGATTAGGTGCACTCAGTGGCTCGCGGAATTCAAAAGAAAACTCAGCGGCGGCTCGTAATGGTGCCAACTCTTCCATTTTCGCCAAGGCTTTAATCCGACTTTGCGCTTGTTTGGCTTTGGAGGCCTTCGCAGCAAAACGGCTAATGAAGGATTCTAAATGCGCGCGTTTGCGGTTTTGCTTTTCAATTGTGCCAGCAGCAAGGATTAATTGTGCAGCACGTTGACGTTCAAATGCTGAATAGTTACCAGAATAACGTTTAAGTTTGCGTTCATCGATATGCACAATCACGTTCGCAACACCATCAAGAAAATCGCGATCATGGGAAATGATAATCAGTGTGCCTGCATAGCGTTTGAGCCAGTCTTCCAACCAAATGATGGCATCCAAATCCAGATGGTTTGTCGGTTCATCGAGCAGCAATAAGTCTGATTTGCACATCAACGCTTGGGCAAGGTTGAGACGCATACGCCAACCACCCGAAAAGCTAGCGACAGGGCGCTCAAGTTGATCAAGTTGGAAACCGAGACCAATCAATAATTGCTCGGCGCGAGAACGCACCGTATAGGCATCTGCGTCGGCCATTGCACCATAGAGATCGCCAATGGCGATACCGTTTTCGTAGCTCTCTGGTTCCGCCTCAAGTGCAGCTAATTGCGCTTCTAATTTACGCAACGTTACGTCGCCATCAATCGCATAATCAATGGCTGAACGTTCGAGTGGTGGCGTTTCTTGCGCGACGTGCGCCAATTGCCATTTTGCTGGGAATTCGATGCTACCCTGATCTGGATGCAGTTCCCCGCGTAGCATGGCAAACAGGCTGGACTTACCCGCACCGTTAGAGCCGATTAGACCAATTTTATCGCCGGGGTTAAGTGTGACATCGACGCTGTCAAATAACGGCTTGGTGCCGCGGGCGAGGATGACTTGCTGCAAACGTATCATATAAACTTAAAAATGAGGGGGTATTTCGCTTCTTGCCACGAAGGTAGGCAATCAGTAAGCGGCTCTGACAGATTTTCTGTAGGAAGATATGTCAATAAAAAACGGGCAAATGCGTTCTTTGCCCGTATTACTTCAGTATTGCAATGATGGTCGTAATTTTACATGGTTATGCAGCAAAATTCGCTAAATCCCGTGCTTCGACCAAAAATACCATGTCATCACCAGCGCTGGTGGAGAGCCAAGTCATGTTCAAATCAGGGAATGCCGCTTCAGTAAACGCGCGTTCATTACCAATTTCGACCATCAACAAGCCATCTTCCGTTAAGCGCTGAGCTGCACCTGCGACGATTTTTCGTACGAGATCCATGCCATCTTCACCACCCGCAAGCGCGATTTGAGGCTCGTGCAGGTATTCTTGTGGCAGTTTTGCCATGGAACCTGAATTGACGTAGGGTGGGTTGGTGATAATTAAATCATATTTCTTGTCAGGAACATTGGTGTATAAGTCGGATTCAATGAGTGTGATCCGGTCTTCCAATTCATACGTCGCCACATTGCGTTTAGCAACCTCTAAGGCATCTTTGGAGATGTCAACGGTATCGACATGGGCAAATTGGAACATATCCGCCAACATAATTGGCAAGCAACCTGAGCCAGTGCAGAGCTCAAGGATGTTGCTGATACCGTCCGGGTCGGTGACCCATGGTGAAAAATGTTCTGGAATAAGTTCAGCGATAAACGAACGTGGCACGATGACGCGCTCGTCGACATAGAAATTATATGTGCCAAGCCACGCTTCGTTGGTGATATACGACGCTGGGACGCGGTCTGTGGCCCGACGTTCGATCACACGTAAAACAGCATCGATCTCGTTGGTGAGCAATTTTGCGTCCAAAAAAGGATCGATTTTGTCCAAGGGCAAACTTAATGTGTGCAAAATCAAATAGGCAGCTTCATCAAGCGCATTGGCACTACCGTGGCCAAAAAAGAGCTTTTCTTTGTTAAAGCGAGTGACTGCATAACGCAGCAAGTCGCGAATCGTAATGAAAGTGGTTGCAGGTGTTGTCATAGTGCATTTCCTCGTCAGCAAATTAAGTCAGCAGATTTTCTAATGTGCGACGGTAGATATTTTTAAGTGGATCGATATATTTGACTTCAATATGTTCATCGATCTTATGAATGCTAGCGTTCGGTGGGCCAAATTCCACGACTTGCGGACAAATCTTCGCGATAAAACGGCCATCAGAGGTACCACCAGTCGTCGACAATTCTGTGTCGATACCTGTCTCAGCGCGAATTGCTGAGGCGAGAGCATCACTCAATTGTCCCTTGGGGGTTAAGAAAGGATGACCACCAATTGTCCACTTCAAATCGTACTGAAGCTGATGTTTGTCGAGAATGGCGTGGACACGTTGTTGCAAGCTCTCTGCAGTGCTCGCTGTACAAAAACGGAAATTGAAGTCAATGACTGCATCTCCCGGGATCACATTTGATGCGCCTGTTCCTGAGTGGATGTTCGACATTTGCCACGAGGTCGGCAAATAATACTCATTTCCTTCGTCCCATACTTCAGCGACCAATTCGGCCATCGCAGGCGCAAAGAGATGGATCGGATTTTTGGCAAGTTGCGGGTACGCGATATGACCTTGAACGCCTTTGATCGTTAATTTGCCGGACATGGTGCCACGACGACCATTCTTGATCGTGTCACCGAGCGCGTCGACTGATGTGGGCTCACCGACGATGCAGTAGTCGAGCTGTTCGCCACGTTCTTTCAGTTGGTTACAAACCACGACGGTGCCATCAGTCGCTGGTCCTTCTTCGTCGCTGGTGATCAGAAAACCAATTGAACCGTTGTGGTTCGGGTGTGCAGCAACAAATTCCTCGGTGGCGACGACAAATGCTGCAATCGATGTTTTCATATCGGCGGCACCACGACCAAACAACTTACCGTCGCGATGTGTTGGCGTGAATGGGGCAGATTGCCATTGTGCGACCGGACCTGTCGGTACCACGTCGGTATGCCCCGCAAAGACGACAAGCGGTTGTGCCGTGCCACGGCGTGCCCACAAGTTGGTGACATCACCAGACTGGATCGTTTCGCAGGTAAAGCCCAATGGCTCCAGCAACGAAATCAGCGTGCGTTGGCAGCCTTTATCTTCTGGTGTGACAGAGTCAAGGGCGATCAATTGCTCTGTCAGGGCAAGCGTTTTACTCATGTTAATGTGCCGAAAATAGTTTGAAACTGATCTGCTGAAAAGCCAACAGACACATGTTGAACCCCGCCATTCTTCTCAATTTGCAAGACAGGGCGTTTGACGATCGATGGTTGAGCAAGGATCAATGCGATCGCATTTGTTCGATCGCTAGCGGATGCTTTTTGTTCATCCGTCAGTGCGCGCCAGGTTGTTCCTTTGCGGTTGATCAGTGTTTCAAGCGGTACGTATTGCAACCACTGCTCGATAACCGAGCTGGTTAAGCCTTGCTTTTTAAAATCATGGAACAAAAAATCGTGCCCTTGCTCTTGGAGCCAAGTACGTGATTTTTTTACGGTATCGCAGTTCGGAATACCAAATACGATGATCTGTCGTGACGATAACGCAGTCATTAAATACCTATAGATATACAGTGTTACGGTTATACGTTTAACGTAAATTCAGTAAACGACGCCTCTTCTTTTGCGTCGGGCTCTGGCTCCGGTGGAGGAGCCATTCCTGAAGCCGCTTCGTTATTGAGCAACCATAAAAGATTATTCGCAGAGTCAGCGTTGGCCAGACCCTCTTCTTTCGTAATCAGACCATCTCTGATCAGATTCATGAGCGCACGTTCAAATGTTTGTGAGCCTGGTGACAAGCTTTTTTCAATGGCTTCTTTAATCTGAAAGATATCACCTTGCTCGATCAACTCAGAGACATAGCGCGTGTTGAGCATGATTTCAACCGCAGGGCAACGACCACCATCGACTGAGCGAATTAAGCGCTGAGAAATGATAGCGCGCACCGATGATGCCAAATCAAGCAGTAAGGCAGTGCGGTTTTCCATCGGGAAAAAGCTGATGATACGGTTCAATGCTTGATAACTATTGTTAGCATGCAAAGTTGCAAGGACGAGATGCCCAGACTGTGCGTAGGCAATCGCTGCAATCATTGTTTCTAAGTCACGGATCTCACCAATTAAAATACAGTCGGGCGCCTGACGCAGAGAGTTCTTCAACGCCGTTTTCAGGCTTTCTGAGTCAGTACCGATTTCCCGTTGGTTGACGATCGATTTTTTACTACGGAACAAATATTCAATCGGATCTTCCAAAGTCAAAATGTGGCCCGTTTTGACTTCATTCCGGTAGTCCAGCATGGAGGCAATCGTGGTTGACTTGCCTGAGCCTGTTGCGCCGACGACCAGAATCAATCCCCGTTTTTCCATGATGAGTTCTGACATCACAGGAGGAAGATTGAGCGAATCGAGTTTAGGAATATCGCCCGGAATAAAACGAAATACGGCTGATATAGAGCCACGCTGACGGAATGCCGACAAACGGAAACGCCCAATACCTGCCGCGCCGATACCGATATTGAGTTCATTTTCACGAGCGAGCACTTCCATATCCTCTGGAGCAACAACTTCACTCAATAGTGCAAAAATATTGGCCTGATCCATTTTCTGTTGATTAATTGGCAGAAGGTTGCCATTAATTTTCAGATGGACGGGCGAATTCATTGCGAAAAACATGTCCGAAGCACGTTTTTCTTTCATGAGTAGGAATAATCGCTCCATCGCTGCCATAGTGCTTCCTTTGAAAACAAATCTCTGTATTGAATTGGTGTGACGATTCAGTGCAAGTGTTAAAACCTTAAGCGCCGCGCAGGAGTTCGTTAATACTTGTTTTGGAGCGTGTTTGTGCATCGACACGTTTAACGATCACTGCACAGTACAAGCTATATTTGCCGTCAGCAGAAGGTAAGCTACCAGACACAACAACGGAACCGGATGGCACGCGACCATAACTGACTTCGCCAGTGGCACGGTCATAAATTTTTGTTGATTGACCGATGTAGACGCCCATCGAAATCACTGAATTCTCTTCAACGATGACGCCTTCAACGATTTCCGAACGCGCGCCGATGAAGCAGTTATCTTCAATGATGGTTGGATTTGCTTGCATTGGCTCCAAAACGCCACCGATACCTACGCCACCGGAGAGGTGGACATTTTTACCGATTTGCGCGCAAGAACCGACTGTAGCCCACGTGTCGACCATGGCGCCTTCATCGACGTATGCGCCGATGTTGACGTAGGAAGGCATCAAAACGACATTTTTTGCGATAAAGCTGCCACGACGTGCGACTGCTGGTGGGACGACGCGGAAGCCGCCTTTCGCGAAATCTTCGGCGGTGTAATTTGCAAATTTTGTGGGCACTTTGTCGAAGAATTGCATGTGATCGCCAGATGGCATGCAGATATTATCTTCGAGGCGGAATGACAACAATACGGCCTTTTTAACCCATTGATTAACGTGCCATGCACCATCGATTTTCTGTGCGACACGCAAACTGCCGCTATCTAATTCGCTCAGTACATGCGCAACGGCTTCGCGCACTTCGGCTGGCGCGGATTTTGGAGAAAAGTTGGCACGGTCTTCCCAAGCTTGGTCGATAATTTGCTGTAATTGTTGAGTCATGGTGGTTCTTTTTAATTGAAATTAATTTCGTGAAGGTATGTCCGGAACTGCTTAAAAGACTTGCTTTGCACTTGTGATGCTATGTTGCAAGATATTATGTGGATGGCATGTTGTTGTCATCCACAATTTTTGGTTATTTCAGGCAATCCGGTGAATTTAGAGTATTAAAGACAAACTTTTTTGAAAAATACAATCGCTATTGGTTGATCTTTGATTAATTTGACAACTCTTTGCAGAATTGAACAATACGTTGCGCGGCTTCGAGGCATTCATCAACCTCAGCAACAAGCGCCATCCGGATTCTGTTCTCACCGGGATTGATACCATGGGCTTCTCGCGCCAAATAACTGCCAGGAAGAACGGTGACATGGTATTTTTCATACAGCTGTTTCGCAAATTCTGTATCGCTAATACCATTGAGATGATCTACTTTTGCCCACAGATAAAACGCGGCATCTGGCAATTTCACATCCAATACTTCTTCTAATAGTGGAGTAATCTGGGCAAATTTTTTGACGTACTTGGCACGATTTTCTTCGACGTGTGTTTCGTCATTCCATGCATCAATAGACGCTGCTTGAATCACGGGGCTCATCGCGCTGCCATGGTACGTGCGGTATAGCAGGAAGTTTTTGATGATTTCTGCGTCACCAGCCACAAAACCAGATCGCATGCCAGGGACATTGGAGCGCTTCGATAAACTGGACAGGGTGATCAACCGAGGGAAATGGGTTCTTCCCAGCTGCTGGGCCGCTTGCAGGCTACCAAGAGGGGCTTCTTCTTGGAAATAGATTTCTGAGTAGCATTCATCGGCAGCGATGACAAATCCATAGCGATCGGATAGATCAAATAATTCTTTCCAATCTTCAAGCGTTAAGACCGCGCCTGTTGGATTTCCTGGGGAGCAAACGAAGAGCAGTTGCACGCGTTGCCAAATTTCCTCTGGGATGCTGCTGTAGTCTGGGGCGAAATTCCGCGCGGGATCAGAGTTTGCAAAATAGGGCTCTGCACCGGCTAAGTAAGCAGCTCCCTCATAAATCTGATAAAACGGATTCGGACACAAAATTAACGGTGCCCCAGCGGTGGAATCGTTGGTATTAATGATGGTTTGTGCAAGTGCAAACAGCGCTTCACGTGAACCATTGACTGGCAAAATTTGTGTCGCTGGATTCGGTGCCGGAATTGCATAGCGGCGCGCAATCCACTGTGAAATAGATTGGCGAAGTGCTTCAGATCCAGAGGTAGCGGGGTAGCTTGCAAGCCCATCTAAGTGATCGACCAATGATTGCTTAATGAAGGCAGGTGTTGGATGCTTTGGTTCACCGATACCGAGGCTGATGGGGCTGTATGCAGGGTTGGGTGTTACACCAGCGAACAAACGTTTCAGTTTTTCGAAGGGGTAGGGTTGTAATTTCGTCAGATGAGGGTGAAAAGCCATTTTTAATTTTCTATCTGTTTTGTCTGCGCGCGCGTCACCGGCAGTGAATGAGTTGAACCAATGATTACACCGTCATTATAGCTCTACCGAGATTCTTAAGAGCGGGCGTTTCAATGGAAAGCTCGAACAAAGTTTGGTCAATGCGATACCTTGTCTGATTTACTTCCTATTTCGATTGAAAAAACAGCGAAATCTCTCAAATCAGGTGCGCGTATGGCGATCGATATCCTTGGGGTAGAGTGTTGACCTCTCAGTTGTTGCAGTGAATCTACAACTTGATACATAGGCGTGCAAAAGCTTTACAACTGCGTTCTTTTGCCTGCTTTTTCGATCGATTACTATGTTGACTATTTTGCTTACATTCGGCTAGCTTGGGGTAAAATTGCTGCCGAGAAGAGTTTATAGACGAATTGCAAAGATACGTTAATACTCATTTTGCAATTTTCAGGCGCGAAGTCTGCGTTCAAATCGACATCGAAATTAAGTGGTTTAAAAAAGAGGACATGATGAATAAGTTGAAAACACTGTTGGTGAGTTCCGTAGTGGGTGTTGTGATTGCAGGTTGTGGCGGTACTTCGTCCGCGCCGATTGGTGGTACGTTAAAAGGCTTGTCAAGCGGCTCCACCGTGCAATTGTTGAACAACGGGATCAACCCAATCGTGTTAAGTGCTAACGGTTTCTTCACCTTCCCGGTGACTATTTCTGCTGGCGGTAGTTACGTCGTGACCGTTGGAACGCAGCCTGTAGGTGAGGCGTGCAACGTGACCAATGGTGTTGGTGTCGTTGATTCGAATGGCTCTTCTGTGTCAAACATCGTCGTCAACTGTGTTGCTAGCACGAACAGTAACAATATCGTTATTGGAAACCTCTCAGGGCTGCCAACAGGTGATTTCGTCACATTGACCAATACGTCGACAAGTGGAACGGATACGCTCACATTGAATGTGAATGGTGATTTTGCTTTCCCAACGGCAGTGGTGACTGGTGATACCTACAGCGTTAAATTACAAAGCGAGACATCAGGACTCAATTGTACTTTGGCAAACACCACTGGTACGATTCCAAAAACAGGTCCAATCACAAAAGTGCAGGTATCCTGTAGTTAATCTCGTGAACCATGGGGTGTGGCCGCGCTGGCAAGTCTGACTTCGGGTGAGGTCTGTGCTGGTGTTGGCTCGTCCCTATTGCACATCTCTCATTGACGTTTTTCCGTTGAGTCTCGCCTTTTGGTTGGATATAAGTTTTTGTTGCACGTTTTTTGGCTTTTCTTGGGCGATGCGGTGTCGTAAGTGTCATAAATTTGCTGTTCAAATGGTATGATGCAAAGATACTAGCCAAGGTTCTATTCTGCGCTGTGTCACTCTGTGAGGCGTGTGAGTAGATATGATTGCAAAAGATAATTAAATTTCATTAAGTGCGATTAACTTCTATTAAATTGTCGGGATTCAAATCTTTTGTTGATCCCACTCATTTTCAGGTTCCAGGGCAACTGGTCGGTGTAGTTGGACCGAATGGTTGCGGAAAATCCAACATCATCGATGCGGTGAGATGGGTGCTGGGCGAATCAAAAGCGTCCGAACTGCGCGGCGAGTCCATGCAGGACGTGATCTTTAATGGTTCAACGCACAGAAAGCCGGCGGGACGCTCATCAGTTGAGCTCGTATTTGATAATAGCCTCGGCAAAGCTGCAGGGCAGTGGAGTCAATATGGTGAGATCGCCGTCAAACGTACGCTGACACGTGACGGTACTTCCACGTACTACATTAACGGACAACCAGTCCGTCGCCGTGATATTCAGGATATTTTCTTAGGTACAGGTCTTGGTCCTCGCGCTTATGCGATTATTGGTCAAGGCATGATTTCTCGCATCATTGAAGCCCGCCCTGAAGAGTTGCGTATCTTCTTGGAGGAAGCCGCAGGCGTCTCCCGGTATAAAGAGCGACGCCGTGAAACAGAAAATCGCATTCACGATACCCATGAAAACTTAGTTCGTGTTGACGATATTTTGCGCGAGTTAAATAGTAATCTCGAAAAACTTGAAGCGCAGGCGGTGGTGGCGAATAAGTTCCACGAGCTGCAATCTGACCAAGAAGAAAAACAAAAATTACTGTGGCTCTTGCGCAAAAAAGAAGCAGCGAACGAGCAGCAAAAGTATTTTGCAGAAATCGAAAAGACACAACTCGACCTCGAAGAGCATACAGCGAAATTACGCCATATTGAGCTTGAGCTCGAGCAAATGCGACAAGCGCATTATGCTGTTGGCGATCGCATGCACCAGGCACAAGGAAATCTGTATCAGACCAACGCAGAGATCGGCAGTCTTGAAGCGCAAATTAAATTTGTGATTGAATCGCGCTCTCGTTTACAGTCTCAATTGCATTCGCTTACAGCACAGCGAGAACAATGGCAGACACAGAGCCATCACCTGCAAGACGAATTAGCCGAAGCGGAAATCCACGTTGAAGAACTGGCGATGCGTGCTGAACAGGCACAAGAAATTGCACACTCACACGCTGATACGTTGCCTGCGTTGGAACAAGCGTGGCGGGAATCGCAGCTCAAAACAACCGAGTCGCGTGCGAAGATCATGCAAATGCAGCAGCAGATCGAGCTTGAGTCTGCGCATCAGCGTAACGCGTCAAATATTCTGAATTCCTTAGCCTCGCGCAAAGAACGTTTGCAGCAAGAGAAGCAAGGACTGGCATTACCCGATTCTACGCATCTGGAAAATCTTGGCTTTCAGCTTGAAGAAAAGAAACAGGTGCTCGAAGAGCTGTCTCTTCAACTAGAAGAGGCACAAGAACAACTACCGCTGCTCGAAGAAGAGCGCAAAACGGCGCAAACGCAAGTCAATCAAGATACCTCAGAACTGGCACAGTTAGAGGCGCGTCTTCTGGCATTGAAGCAATTACAGGAAAAAGTCCAGACACAAGGCAAAGTTCAGCCTTGGCTGGAAAAACATGAGCTCGGCGGATTGCCAAAGCTGTGGCAAAAGTTGCAAATCGAAGCAGGCTGGGAAACGGCGCTGGAGTCTGTGCTTCGTGAACGCACAGCCTCACTTGAAATGTCAAATTTGGATTGGGCGAAGGCATTTTTCAGCGATGCGCCACCCGCAAAGCTGGCCGTCTACAGCCCACAAATTCACGCCGAGCAAGCGGCACCCGTTCCTGGCTTAAAGCCGTTCGTGAGTCTATTGCAGTTGAACGACGCTGGCGTGCGTAGCCTGATGCAAGATTGGCTTCATCAGATTTATGTTGCCGACGACGTGACAGCCGCATTTGTTGATCGTAGTAAGTTACCAGTCGGCGCTTCTTTTGTGACGCGCCAAGGCCATGTGATCTCGCGCTCAAGCGTTCGTTTTTACGCCTCTGATTCCGAGCAAGATGGCGTGCTCGGTCGTCAGCAAGAAATCGACAATATCGGCAAGCAATGCCGGGCGAAGCAGTTACTGGCAGATGAAGCGAAAACGCGTGCTGTCAGAGCCGAAGCGGCCTATGCGCAGGCAAACCAGCAGTTGCAAGAGCTGCGCCAACGTGTTTCAACAATGACGCAAACGAATCATAGTTTGCAAATCGAGTACATGAAGCTGGCCGAAGTGCAGACGCGATTTAATCAGCGTAGCTCCCAAATTGGAAACGATCTTGCAGAGATCGCGGCACAGGAAGCAGAACAACATCAAATTCGCGCTGAATCTGAGCAGAAATTCGAGCAGTTAGACATCGAACTCGCGGAGTTGCAAGAGTCCCATGAGGATGGTCAGACTGCCTATCTCGAAAAAGAGCAGATACTGAACAACGCGCGCCAACGTCTGCGCGAGTTAGAACTTGCCGCGCAAGAAGCTGCTTTCGCCGAGAAATCTCATCGTAGCAAGATGGAAGAGATGCGTCGAAACATCGCAACGGCGCTAGAGCAATCGGCACAGTTGTTCGCCAGTATGCAGCAAGGTCAACTGGAGCTTGAATCCATGAATGACCAAACGGCACAAGCTGGGCTACAAGATCTATTGGATAAGCGTACTGAACAAGAACGCGCTCTCGCCGATGCGCGACACGAGCTCGATCAACTCACGCAGCAATTGCGTCAGTTTGAAGACAGTAAAACGCAAACGGAACGTGGTTTGCAGCCGCAACGGGATCGCATCGTCGAGTTGCAATTGAAAGAGCAAGCTGCACGCCTCTCGCAAGAGCAATATGCTGAGCAATTACGTAATTTCGAAGTCGACGAAGAGAAGCTGTCCGAAAAACTGCATGCCGATTTGAAGCCGTCCTACCTGCAAGGCGAGGTGACGCGCCTCACCAACGCGATTGCCGCTTTGGGTGCTGTGAATATGGCGGCGCTTGACGAATTAGCGCAAGCGAAAGAACGCAAGACCTTCCTCGATTCGCAACACGCTGACTTAACCGAGGCAATCACGACACTGCAGGACGCGATTCATAAGATTGACATCGAAACGCGTGAGTTATTACAAGATACTTTTGACAAGGTTAATCATCACTTTGCCGAATTGTTCCCGATCCTATTTGGTGGTGGTCAGGCAAAGTTAATCATGACGGGCGATGAGATTCTGGATTCTGGTGTGCAAGTGATGGCACAGCCGCCAGGCAAGAAAAACGCAACGATTCATTTGTTGTCGGGTGGTGAAAAAGCACTGACGGCAACGGCACTTGTGTTTTCGATGTTCCAGCTCAATCCAGCGCCATTCTGTTTGCTCGACGAGGTTGATGCCCCACTCGATGATTCAAATACCGAGCGCTTCTGCAAGATGGTGAAGCGTATGTCGTCGAATACCCAATTTTTATTTATCTCCCACAACAAGATTGCAATGGAAATGGCACAGCAACTCATTGGTGTCACCATGCAAGAGCAGGGGGTTTCTCGAATTGTGGCGGTGGACATGGAGTCCGCTGTCAATTTTGCTACTGAGGTTCAAGCGGCATGACCGATTTTCAAATAAGTTTATTAATCGCTGGCGGCACTATTCTCGTCGGTGTCGTTATTTTTAACAAATGGCAGGAATACAAAGCAAAGAAGACAGTGGAAAACGCGTTTTCGGATGGGCATGATGACGTACTGCTCCACCCTGATGCGCCTGCGAGCGTTGTACAAAGGCACGAGCCCGTATTTGATGATGCAGCGTTGGTAGAGCCAGCAGTTAAACGTGACGCCACACCTGTTCAAAAAGACCGTGCAGCAACAAATGAGTCGGCAGGTGCTGCGGTCACGGATTCACTTGGCTTGGAGGCGGATGAGGCAACTCATGCGATGGATTCTGATGCTGTGCAGGATGAAGAGGTGTCGACTCCGCCGGTGACGCACGTTCGTGAATTGCCCGTGGATGAATTAATCGATTGCGTGATTCCCTTAGAGTTTGACACGCCCATTCGTGGCGAGAAAATTCTTGGCGAAATCGCCGAGCTCAAGTATGTCGGAAAAAAACCAGTTCATTTTATCGGACAAAGTGTCGACGGCTCTCAAGATGTGATTTCGATTGGCGGCGCATATACGACGCTTTTTGCAGGAATTCAAATGGTGAGTCGCAGTGGACCGCTCAATGAATTAGAGTACTCTGAATTCATCATGAAACTCAGAGGCATTGCAGATAACCTCAATGCCCATCCTGACATTCCAGACATGAACAAAATCATCGTTCATGCGCGTGAACTCCATCAGTTTGTTGCCGAGCACGATGCGCAATTGAGTGTGAACGTCTCTTCCAACGGCGCACCGTGGGCACTCAACACCTTACTCGCTGCACTAGAGAAAATGGGCTTTGATCAGCGCCCTGATGGTCGCTTGATGATGCCGGACGGGGATGGTGGCAGTCTCTTTACCTTATCAACTAACGTGGATGTGAGTGAAGTGATGACCTCGCGCCTGACGTTGCTGTTGGATGTGCCATGTGTTGCACCTTCGCGTGATAGTTTTGGTGCGATGGCGGCGTGTGCACGATCATTGGCAACTCGTCTTGGCGGTACAGTTGTAGATGATGGAAATCAGCCAATTTCTAAAGCGGCTCTCGATGAAATCGCTCTGCAGGTCAATGAATTTTATGGTGCAATGGCCGAAGCACAAATTCCCGCCGGCTCTGTCCGTGCCCAACGCCTGTTCAGTTAAGTTCTCTGAGTCATGCAAAACGATTTATTTGATGACGGCAGCTTAGCTGCCGGGCATGTCCTTTCATCGGACGAACGACGCGCGCAATACCTACGCGCCGAGCTTGAGCGCCATAGTCACGCCTATTACGTGCTTGATGCGCCAAGCATTCCCGATAGCGAATACGATAAATTATTCCTAGAGCTACAGCGGTTAGAAGAGGCAAATCCAGCTCTGAGAACCCCCGATTCCCCCACATTGCGTGTCGGTGGTGCACCATTGGCTGAATTCGGTCAAGTGCAGCACGCTGTTCCGATGTTATCGCTTAACAATGCATTTGAAGATGAAGACATCCACGCGTTCGATCGCAGAGTCAGTGAGGGGCTGAACGACACCAGCGGCATTGAGTACGCCATCGATCTTAAATTTGACGGCTTGGCGATCAACTTACGCTATATCAACGGGATTTTTCATCAAGCAGCGACCCGCGGTGATGGTTTTGTTGGTGAAGATGTTACGGAGAATATCCGAACGATTCGTAGCATCCCGTTGCGTCTGAATACACCAAATCCACCATCCGTACTTGATGTTCGCGGAGAAGTGTTGATGTTTAAAGCTGATTTTGCTCGGCTGAATCAACGTCAACGCGATGCGGGTGCGAAAGAGTTTGCCAATCCACGCAATGCCGCAGCAGGTAGTTTGCGACAACTGGATTCAAAAACGACTGCCCAGCGACGTTTGCGTTTTTTTGCTTACGGGATTGGCTCCCTGGAAGGTGCGCAAAAACCTGATTCTCATCGAGCGCTGCTCAATTGGTATAGGGAGATGGGTATTCCTGTCTGCGATGAACATGCCGTCGTCACGGGTGCGACTGGATTACTTGCATTTTATCGTCAGATTCAGGTTAAACGACCGACACTGGCTTACGAAATTGACGGCGTCGTTTATAAGGTCAATGATTTTGCGCAGCAGGACGAGTTGGGCTTTGTCTCTCGCGCGCCGCGTTTTGCCATTGCCCATAAGTTTCCTGCTGAAGAAGCGATGACGGTTGTCCAAGGAATTGATATTCAAGTGGGTCGTACTGGTGCGCTGACGCCTGTTGCTCGCCTTGCGCCGGTATTTGTAGGTGGCGTCACGATTACTAATGCCACATTGCATAATGAAGATGAGATTCGCCGTAAGGATGTGCGTATTGGCGATACTGTCATTGTCCGTCGTGCTGGCGACGTGATTCCCGAGGTGTTGGCGATCGTCCCTGAACGTCGTCCAGATCCCGCACCTGCGCCATTTGAGATGCTAAAACAATGTCCGGTATGTGGCTCTCATGTTGTGCGGGAAGAAGGGGAAGCGATTGCACGTTGTACGGGCGGTTGGTTCTGTTCTGCACAACGTAAAGAAGCACTACGTCACTTTGCAGCACGTAAGATGATGGATATTGACGGTCTTGGTGAACGCTATATCGAAAACTTAGTTGATTTTGATTATGTGCGTAGCATTGCCGATCTATATTGTTTAAAGTTGGACGATTTACTCGACATGAAGCGTCGCGCAGACGAGCGCGAGGGCGTGACTCCTGAGACAGTTTTGCAAGGGAAAATCGCGACGAAATGGGCAGAAAATTTAATCGAGGCAATTCATGCAAGTAAGCAGCCTCCAATTGAGCGGCTCTTGTTTGCCCTGGGTATTCGGCATGTCGGCGAGTCCACTGCAAAGACACTCGCTGAATGGTTGGGGAGCCTTGCTCTCATTCGTCGCGCACCCGTCAGCTTATTCCGTGTGTTGCCAGATATTGGCCCCGCCGTTGCGGAAGCCATTGCTGATTTCTTTTCTGAGGAAAAAAATCAACTCGCATTAGATGCCTTGTTAGCCGCAGGAGTCGTACCGCAAGGCGAACATTTACCTTCTGCAAAGTTGTTACCGAAGTTGGATATCGCAGTACTCTTAGCTGCACTGGCAATTCCAAAGCTGACGCCCACACGTTGTAAGCAATTGCAGGATCGCGGTACGACCTTGTCGATGCTTGTCGAGATGGCGGGTGGCGGTTTCATGCAATCTGGATTGCCGGCGGATGTGAATTCGGCGTTGCAGGACTGGTTGTCGGTATCGGCGAATATAGACCATGTGCGTCAATTAGATGCGTTGCGTACTGAATTAGTCGGTAAAATCCCAGCAGTCGTTGAATCCGAGGGCGTGCTCTCGGGTAAAACCTTCGTGTTAACCGGCACACTGCCAACACTTAGCCGTGATGAGGCGAGTGCAATGATCGAGGCGGCGGGTGGTAAGGTCTCAGGTTCTGTCTCAAAAAAAACGAGTTATGTTGTTGCTGGTGAAGAAGCTGGCAGCAAGTTATTAAAAGCGCAGGAATTAGGTGTCCCTATCTTAACGGAAGCAGATTTGCTTCAACTTTGTCTTCGGAGCTGAAAAATGAGAAAAATTACAAAAGCGGTGTTCCCAGTCGCAGGTTTGGGGAGTCGCTTTCTTCCTGCAACCAAAGCACAACCAAAGGAGATGTTGCCGATTGTTGATAAGCCATTGATTCAATATGCGGTGGAAGAAGCGGTTGAAGCAGGTATCACCGAAATGGTGTTTATCACGGGTCGTAACAAGCGGGCGATTGAAGATCACTTTGATAAAGCATATGAATTAGAGAGTGAACTTGAGGCTGCAGGTAAAGAGGCTTTACTGGATTTAGTTCGTAATGTCATTCCTAAAAATATCAATTGCATTTACATTCGCCAACCTGCCGCACTTGGTTTGGGGCACGCGGTATTATGCGCTCGTCCAGTAATTGGCGATGATCCATTTGCTGTGTTGTTGGCAGATGACTTGATGGATGCAGATCCAGGTGCAGCGTCTGTTATGGCGCAAATGGCAAGGCAGTATGAGCAAGAGGGTGGAAGTATCATCGCGGTGCAGGACGTGCCGCGTGAATTCACACGTCAATACGGTATCGTCAGTGGTGCTGCATACAAAGATCGCCTAGAACGTGTTCAAGCGATTGTTGAAAAGCCGATGCCAGATGTCGCACCATCTACACTGGCTGTGGTTGGTCGTTATATTTTATCCGGTCGTATTTTTTCTTATCTCGAGAATTTGGGAAAAGGCTCTGGTGGCGAGATTCAATTGACGGATGGTATCGCCGCTATGCTGAAGGATTTTCCGGTCTATGCGTATCGCTCTGAAGCAACCCGCTACGATTGTGGCTCCAAACTTGGCTATTTGAAAGCAAGCGTTGCGTTAGGATTGAAGCACAAAGAAACCAGTGCAGAATTTTCTGAATTTTTAAACGGGTTGAAATAATCGTTTTATCGGTGCTGAGTGCGACCTAGTCGGTTAGTACTGATCGTGAAGCGACGTTGTAAAATGCGGTACAGATAAGCTATCTGGCCGCATTTTTTTCGTTGTACGCTCTCAGAATTGTGACGAGCACCAGCAATAGAACGTTGACGGAGGAGAAAGGAACAATGCAATGATTCATCCGATTTTAAAGATGGGCGACGACCGATTACTGCGTGTGGCGCAAAAAGTAACCACCTTCGATACGCCTGAGTTGCACCAATTGATTGCCGATATGTTCGAAACCATGGTTGATGCCAATGGCGTCGGCCTTGCTGCCCCTCAAATCGGGGTTGATCTTCAAATCGTGGTCTTCGGATTTGACGATAATCCACGTTATCCTGACGCACCAGCAGTGCCTCGGACAGTATTGATTAATCCAGTATTAACGCCCTTATCGGATTTGCAAGAAGATGGGTCGGAAGGGTGCCTGTCTGTTCCTGGAATGCGTGGTCAAGTTCCACGCTGGACCAGCCTGCGATATCAAGGTGTTGATCAGTTTGGAACCCTAATTGAGCGCGAGGTAGATGGATTTCACGCGCGGGTGGTGCAACATGAATGTGACCATTTAAACGGGATTTTATATCCGATGCGCATCAAAGACATGACGCAGTTTGGATTTGTTGAATAGGCCTGACGCAAAACGACGACGGTCGTTATTGATTGCGATAGAGTGGATGAGATGATGTTGTGGGGCGAGTGATGCAGACGATCACTGAACCAAATCAGCATCGTCTGCATCCTTATGCTTGCGATTAAAACAGCTCGTCTTCGCGCATGTAGCGCCACTGTCCTTCAGGCAAATTGCCTAGCCTTACTTTGCCGATACGCACCCGTTTGAGTCCTAGAACTTTCAAACCGACCATTTCGCACATCCGGCGGATTTGACGTTTTTTACCTTCACGTAAAATAAAATTAAGCTGGTCTTCGTTTTGCCAAGTGACCTTTGCTGGCAGCAATTTTTTGCCATCTAAACTGAGGCCGTGATTTAAGCGGCGCAGCTCATGATCTGGCAATTTTCCACCAGGGATATAGTGGACGCGGACGAGGTATTCTTTCTCAACGACTGTGTTTTCACCAATCAGATGTTTTGCCACGCGTCCATCCTGCGTTAAGACAAGTAGCCCTACAGAGTCGATATCGAGTCGACCAGCCGGTACGAGACTGCGCAGTTGAGTGGGATGAAAGACAGTATCGACCTTATCTTCGGACCAGCGGTTTTCAGGCTTGATGAGAGCAACGGCTGGTGTATAGCCGTCTTCCGCCTGGCCACTGACGTAACCAACCGGCTTATTAATCAAAATCGTGACACGCTTTGATTGTTCCGCGGCAGCCTGGCGCTCTACCGTTACTTTTTGGTGGGGGAGTACTTTACTGCCGAGTTCGCTGATGATTTTGCCATCAACGCGGACCCATCCTCGCGCTATCCATTCATCCGCCTCACGGCGTGAGCACAATCCTAGCTCGGACATGCGTTTCGAAAGTCTCACTAAATCTGTCATTTGTATCTGTCTATCTTTCTATCAATGTATCTATGTTTCTATGTATATCTTCGTATCGACATTTTCTTTTTTACGCTCTCAACCGCTGTCGACGTTGACGAAATGAAGCGTCAGTTATCCGTGGTGTATTGTTGGCGTGGCGATTAATCGCACACAAGAAAATACCCTAAACACGAAGCGCATCAAGTAAATCCGTCTCGAATTGAATCTGCGTTCGTGCTACCTGTAATGCTGGACCATCGACAATAAAGACGTCTTCCACCCGTTCGCCCAGCGTCATAATTTTTGCGGTGTGCAGATTAATTTTGTATTTGGTCAGCACTTCGGCAATCGCATACAGCAAGCCATTTTTGTCGTTGGCAGAAATGGATAGCAAGAAGTATTGTCCTTTGTCGTCAGGGCGTAAATCTACGGTCGGCACAATCGGAAAGCTACGCGACATCCGAGACAAGCGTCCCTTGTTGGGTGGTGATAAGGGCGTTTGCTTCGCCAGAATCGCACTGAGTTCGTGCTCAACCAAGTTAATGATGTCGCGGTATTGATGGGCAAATGAAGGCTCTGTCACCATAAAGGTATCCAGCGCATACCCGTTTTTGCTTGTATGAATCTTGGCATCTAAAATGCCGAAATTTTTACTATCAAAATAATTGCAAATACGTGCAAACAAGTCTGGCTGATCTTTCACATAGACCGTGACTTGCAAGCCTTCACCAATGGGCGATAAGCGGCATTTCACAACGGGTGTCGGGCTATCGATCTTGTCGTGTAAAACACGGGTTTGCCACGCAATGTCCGAGGCGTCATGACGCAAAAAGTACGCCACATCCAGTTGCTGCCAAAAGCGTTCATGTGCATCCGGCGCGATACCAATCAATCGTAACGCTTTCAGCGCTTCTTCTTGGCGATTTTTAAGCTCTCGATCTTTCGACGGTGCTTCGCCGCCGAGAACGCGCAAAGTCATTTTATACAGGTCTTCGAGCAGCTTACCTTTCCAGCCGTTCCATACCTTTGGACTCGTACCTCGGATATCGGCGACAGTTAGCAAGTAAAGTGCTGTCAGGTGGCGTTCGTCTTTGACCAGACGGGCGAAGTCTTTAACGACGTCCGGATCAGACAAATCTTGCTTCTGGGCGACGTGCGACATCGTCAGGTGGTTTTGGACCAGGAAAACGATGAGTTCTGAGTTGGCGCGGTTTAATCCGTGGTCATAGCAGAATTTCTTCGCATCAGACATGCCGAGCAATGAGTGGTCACCGCCGCGCCCTTTAGCGATATCATGAAACAGCGCTGCGATATACAGTACCCACGGCTGTGTAAAATTCGCCATTAACTGACTACAGAAGGGGTATTCGTGCGCATGTTCGGGCATCGTAAAACGACGGATGTTACGAACCACCATCAAAATATGCTGATCTACCGTGTAAGCATGAAATAAATCATGTTGCATTTGCCCGATAATGCGACGGAAATTCGGCAAGTAACGTCCCAAGATACTCATTTGATTCATGCGGCGTAGCGCATGAGTGATCCCTTGAGGCGATTGCAGAATTTGTAGGAAGAGGGCGCGGTTGAAAATATCATGGCGGAATTCCGCATCGATTAACAAACGAGCATGCCACAACGCACGAGAGGTCCGCGCGGTCATCCCTTTCAACTCAGGATGCTTTGCCATCAGCAAAAATACTTCCAGTAAAGCAGATGGAGACACTTCAAAGGTGTCGTCACGTGCAATATCAATGAAACCGTTTACTTCGTTGAACCGTTCATTGATTGGTCGCGGCACAGAGGGTTGCGGGAACAAGACTGCTTCGATATTTTGCAACAAAATCAGATTGAGCTGCGTTACCGCTTTGGCCGCCCAATAATACCGCTGCATTAAATATTCACTAGCGCGCCGAGATTCGGTGGTTTTAAAACCGAAGGACTCAGCGATCGGCGTTTGAACATCAAAAATGAGGCGATCTTCGCGGCGTCCGGCGTGAATGTGCAGACGAATACGGATATCCTTAAATGCACGTTCGTTCCGTTTTAGCTGCCGACCCTCAGTGTCGGTAATCAGACCACGGTCGGCCAGTTCCCGCCAAGAATTACCAAGATTTGCTGCTTTTGCGACCCATAAAATAACCTGAAGATCGCGCAGGCCACCAGGACTCTCTTTGCAGTTCGGTTCGAGGCTGTAAGGTGTATCTTCGTATTTAACGTGACGTTGGCGGAGCTCAAGTAATTTTTCTTGAAAGAACTTTTGAGGGTTCATTGCTTCGGCGTAACGTTCTTGCAGCTCCCAAAACAACTTCCGGCTGCCCGTAATCAACCTCGCCTCAAGCAGGCTCGTTTGCACCGTAATATCTGCGGCTGCTTCTTGCAAACATTCTTCGACCGTGCGAATGCTATGTCCGATGTCGAGCCCAATATCCCAGAAGAGTTGCACAAGGCTCTCTAGCTTCTCACGATCCGCTTGCTCAGGGGTCTTATGGAGAAGGATGAGTACGTCGACATCAGACTGAGGAAATAGTTCGCCTCGACCATAACCACCGACCGCAACCAAAGAGAATTCTTTCGGCAACTGAAAGTGCTTCCAGACTTTTTCAAGAACATGGTCGACGTTTCGGCATAAATCGTGCAGCAGTTGCTCTGCTTTATGGTGCTCGGTGAATGCTTTAATCACCGCTGCCTGATTGGCCTTGATTTCTTCTTTGAATGCGAGGGCGGGTAGCATTGTGCAGTCAGTGGCTTATGAAGCTTGGTTGAGTTTGATGAACGCTGGAATTGGTGGGTAGCCGGCAGAAAGTGTCAGCACTTCATAGCCAGTTTCTGTCACCAACACAGTATGTTCCCATTGCGCGGAGAGACTTCTGTCTTTGGTGCGAATGGTCCATCCATCACCCATTTCGCGAATTTCGCGACGACCTGCATTAATCATTGGCTCAACGGTAAAAACCATGCCGGCTTCTAAGCGTTCCATCGTGCCTGGCTTACCGTAATGCATTACTTGTGGCGCTTCATGGAAAATTTTACCGATACCGTGGCCGCAGAATTCACGCACGACGCTGTAACCTGCTTTTTCTGCGTGCTGTTGAATCACATGACCGATATCACCTAAATGCGCACCTGGTTTGATTTTGTCGATCCCAAGCCACATGCATTCGTAAGTAATTTCGCTTAAGCGCTTGCTCAAGATGGATGGTTCGCCGACCAAGAACATGCGGCTAGTGTCGCCGTGATAGCCGTCTTTAATGACGGTAATATCGAGGTTAACGGAGTCGCCACTTTTCAACACTTTGTCGCCTGGAATGCCATGGCAGATCACATCATTGACAGAGGTGCAGATTGCTTTTGGGTAGGGGGTATATCCTGGTGGGCAATAATTGAGCGGCGCAGGGATTGTGCCCTGTACGTTCACCATGTATTCGTGACACAAGCGGTCTAATTCACCTGTCGTGACGCCAACTTTAACAAACGGGGTAATGTAATCGAGGACTTCAGAGGCGAGTTTGCCGGCAATGCGCATGCCTGCGATATCTTCGGCGGTTTTGATTGAGATGGATTCCATAGTTCTTCTTCTTGATAATGACGCCCGCTGCCATCGTTAAGTCGGCGTTACACTGAATCAACAGTTTGTAAGGGCAAGCAAGGCGCTAAATATAAAAATTGCCAGAGGCTACTAAAAACAGAATTATAGACGAGGAAACAGGTCCCCGCAGTGTTCGGTGAAAGAACTTGCTTGAGAAAGTTCATTGTTTCATAGTAGAATAGATGGTTAGCTTACAAACGAATACAAATTCATTGCAAGTTAATTAAATTCTTATCAATCGAATCCGGTCGAAAAGGGTGTCTTTAGATATGTATCCGAAGATCACTGGCTGGATTCAAGACCTAACCCTGGAGTTATTATGTCTGTAACAATGCGTGAAATGCTGGAAGCTGGTGTGCACTTTGGTCACCAAACTCGTTTTTGGAATCCAAAAATGGCGCCGTACATTTTCGGTCACCGCAACAAAATTCATATCGTTAACTTGGAAAAGACATTGTCTATGTACCAAGAAGCGATGAAGTACATCCGTCAATTGTCCGCTAACCGTGGCACAGTATTGTTGGTTGGTACAAAGCGTCAATCTCGTGAAATCATCGCTGCAGAAGCTCAACGCGCAGGTATGCCTTTCGTTGATCAGCGTTGGTTGGGTGGTATGCTGACAAACTTCAAAACAGTAAAAACATCAATCAAGCGCTTGAAAGACATGGAAGTTGCGATTGAAGACGGTTCTGTTGAGAAGTTGTCCAAAAAAGAAGCGTTGATGTTCCAACGTGAAATGATCAAGCTGCAAAAATCGATCGGCGGTATCAAAGATATGGGCGGTATTCCTGATGCAATTTTCGTGGTTGACGTTGGTTACCACAAAGGTGCAATCACTGAAGCTGCTAAATTGGGTATCCCAGTGATCGGCGTAGTTGATACTAACCATTCTCCAGAAGGCGTTGCTTACATCATTCCTGGTAATGATGACTCTTCTAAAGCAATTTCTTTGTACGCTCGTGGCGTAGCTGACGCGATCCTCGAAGGCCGTGCAAACGCGGTTAACGAAGTTCTGGAAGCTGTTAAGCCAGGCTCTGATGAGTTTGTAGAAGTTGAACAAGCGTAATAGTTTGTTTATGTAAATACGTCTTGAATTGCTTCGGTAATTCAAGACAAAAAAATGGGGCAACTGTCGTTCGCCCTTTTTTTTAAACAAAATTTGATGAATGTGCTGTTTCAGCACTACTGATTAGGAGAATGACATGGCAGCGATTACAGCAGCTTTAGTTGGTGCTTTGCGTGCAAAGACTGATGCACCAATGATGGAATGCAAAAAGGCTTTGACAGAAGCTGATGGTGATATGGATCGTGCGGAAGAGATTCTGCGTGTAAAACTGGGTAGCAAAGCATCCAAGGCAGCTTCCCGTGTTACTGCAGAAGGCGTTGTTGCTTCTTACATCTCCGGTAACGTTGGTGCATTGGTTGAAGTTAACTGCGAAACTGACTTCGTTACTAAAAATGACGACTTCCTGGCAATGGCGAACACAGTTGCAAAACTGATCGCTGAACACAACCCAGCAGATATCGCTGCATTGGGCGCTTTGCCACTCGATGGCAAAACAGTGGAAGAAGTACGTGCTGCACTGGTTGGTAAAATTGGTGAAAACATGTCTTTCCGTCGCTTTGCTCGCTTTGAAACGCCAGCAAAGTTGGTTTCTTACCTGCACGGCACACGTATCGGCGTTATCGTTGAATTCGACGGTGCTGATGAGCAAGTAGGTAAAGACGTTGCGATGCACATTGCTGCGATGAAACCAGTTTCCCTGTCTACTGAGCAAGTGCCTGCAGATTTGATCGCTAAAGAGCGTTCAGTTGCAGAGCAAAAAGCAGCAGAATCAGGCAAACCAGCTGATATCGTTGCAAAAATGGTAGAAGGTTCTGTTCAGAAGTTCTTGAAAGAAGTTTCCTTGTTCAATCAGCCTTTCGTTAAAAACGACAAGCAAACTGTTGAGCAAATGCTGAAGTCTGTTAATTCTTCTGTTAAAGCATTCACTATG
The DNA here is from genome assembly GCF_049340215.1 of Undibacterium sp. MH2W. NCBI lineage: Bacteria > Pseudomonadati > Pseudomonadota > Betaproteobacteria > Burkholderiales > Oxalobacteraceae > Undibacterium > Undibacterium sp. MH2W. The sequence goes on from NZ_JBMPPA010000003.1 coordinate 346,786, forward strand.
TATGTTGTTGGTGAAGGTATTGAGAAGAAGGTTGATGATTTCGCTGCTGAAGTTGCTGCGCAAGTGGCAGCAGCAAAGCAAGCATAATCAGGCGTTATTCGAAACGGGCCGAAAGGCCCGTTTTTTTAAGCCTAGAGGAAATAAATTGCGTAGAGTTAATGTATCTTGAATCATTCTTAAGCAGTGTTTTTCTGTGGTGTCGTGAATGTGATGTATGTTGTTTCAAATAAGAACGATGTAGTTTGTTTATTCGTTGTAGATGTAAGGTGAAAGCCTACAGCCCAAACCCGTGTGGCTATAAGGCAGAGTGAGCAAACTAAATCAGTTTTTGATTTCCCAGATTTATTGTGTTTATTTAACTTTCCAGAAGGAGTCCTATCATGACAAAACCTGCTTACAAGCGCGTGCTCTTGAAGCTCTCTGGCGAAGCCTTGATGGGCGACGACCCATTTGGCATTAATCGCGCTACCATTGAACGCATGGTGGCCGACGTAGCAGAAATTTCCCGCTTAGGCGTGGAATTGGCCATTGTGATCGGTGGCGGTAATATTTTCCGTGGTGTTGCTCCTGGTGCGCAAGGCATGGATCGCGCAACGGCTGACTATATGGGTATGTTGGCAACGGTGATGAATTCACTGGCGTTAGCTGATGCAATGCGTCAGATTGGTATCACTGCACGTGTGATGTCCGCGATTGCTATCGATCAGGTGGTGGAGCCTTACGTTCGTCCAAAAGCCTTGCAGTATCTTGAAGAGGGTAAGGTTGTTGTATTCGCTGCAGGTACAGGCAACCCATTCTTTACGACCGATACAGCGGCTGCGCTGCGTGGTTCTGAGATTGGCGCTGAGATCGTGTTAAAAGCGACGAAAGTTGATGGTGTGTACACGGCAGATCCGAAAAAAGATCCGAGTGCAACACGCTTCTCGACGATTTCTTTTGATGAGGCGATCTCTCGTCATTTGCAAGTGATGGATGCAACTGCATTTGCGTTGTGTCGCGATCAGAAGTTGCCGATCAAAGTTTTCTCGATCGTTAAGCCTGGTGCGTTAAAGAATGTCATTATGGGTGAAGACGAAGGCACACTTGTACACGTATAATGCACCGTTTCTGAAGTTGTGAATTAATTTTGATCAGGATCTTTTTAGTCTAAAGATCGTGTAATGATGTACTGGAGGACAGAATGGCAGTAGCAGACGTTAAAAAAAATAGCGAACAAAGAATGCAGAAGTCCATCGAGACGCTGAAAAATGATCTCGCTAAAGTGCGTACAGGTCGTGCGCATACCGGTATTCTTGACCATGTAATGGTTGATTATTATGGTGCACCAACGAACATCACCCAAGTGGCGAATGTGACGCTGATTGATGCGCGCACCATTGGTGTTCAGCCATGGGAAAAGAAAATGTTGAGCGCAATTGAAAAAGCAATTCGCGACTCTGATCTCGGTTTGAATCCATCAAGCCAAGGCGACATGATTCGTGTACCAACACCACCTCTGACAGAAGAGCGTCGTAAAGAGATGGTGAAGTTGGTAAAAACAGAAGGCGAGGGCGCAAAAATCGCGATCCGCAATATCCGTCGCGATGCTAATGAATCGCTCAAGAAAATGTTGAAAGACAAAGAATGCTCGGAAGATGATGAGCGTCGTGCACAAGACGATATCCAAAAACTGACAGACAAGTTCGTTGCTGAAGTGGATAAATTATTGCTCGAGAAAGAAAAAGAAGTGTTGACGGTATAAATCCGCTCGCGCATCGATCGCTTGGTACAATATTGTGCAAATAGCACAACTTTGTTTACTTAAAAAACGCACCTCCTTGTAAAAAAACTTTTTATTTTTGCAAGGTGTGTGTGTTTTTTTGTTTCTGGCGTTTGAAATAGGTTGAGTTAAACGTTTGTTGGTTTCTTTCGATCAGCCATGTTACTTAGCGCTTCATTATGTATGACGAATGGTGCGTTGAACGACCAATCTGAACCAAGTATGTCGAGGTGATACTCCGGTCAATGTGGCGACGATGAAATGCCATTGGTATCGGTCACAGACAGAAAATAAAATCGACGTTTTAACAAATTAATTACCAAGTTCTCATCTGATAGAAAGTCGTTGATGTTACAGACTCGCATAATTACCGCATTGATTTTATTGGCGATCTTGTTGCCCATCCTTTACGTTGGCAACTTTTATGCATTCTCTGTCGTTGTCGTGCTATTTTTTGCGGCAGCAATATGGGAATGCCAGCGACTGTTTAAAAAGCCGGGTCCAATTGTGATGACGGTCATCTGGACAGTCTTTTTTGGGTACTTGCTGTTCCACCTTGATAGTTTTTCTACGCCGTTACTTTTCGCCTTGTGCGTTGCATTTTGGTTGCTACGACTCACACCATTGTTAGCGAAGGGATTGCCTGGCTTTGGGTTTTCGAATGGCCTATTAAGCACCTTATATGGCATCGCCATCTTCGGTTGCTTCATTGCGATTGCCGTTTTATTCAAGCGTTCACCTCTTTATCTATTGTCTGTGATGGCCTTAGTGTGGGTGGCTGATATTGGTGCTTACTTTGCGGGCAAAGCCTTCGGAAAACACAAGCTCGCACCGTCTATTTCACCTGGAAAATCGTGGGAAGGCGCTATCGGCGGGTGGGTGGCGGTACTGTTGATTGCCGGCGGTTCGACTCTCATTCCACAGTTACAGGATACATTTGCTGCTCAGTTATTGATGCGCAAAGGCATTGTCATCTCTGCAGTGCTGTTGAGCCTTATTTCTGCTGCCAGTGTCGTGGGAGACTTGTTTGAATCGATGCTTAAACGTCGTGCTGGGATGAAGGATAGCAGTCATTTGCTGCCTGGTCATGGCGGTGTGTTGGATAGAATCGACGCGTTAATCCCTGTATTGCCGCTGGCTGTCCTTTTAGATTTATGGCGTTAAACGAATGAATAATATGGATAACATGCAACGCGTTTGCATCCTAGGATCGACTGGTTCTATCGGCGTATCGACATTAGACGTCATTGCACGTCATCCTGATCGGTATCGTGTCTTTGCATTGACGGCGCATACACAAATTGAGAAGTTGGCAGAACAATGCCAGCGTTTTCTGCCGGAAGTGGCGGTTGTTGGCACAGTGGAAGCAGCCAACGGTTTACGCCAATTGCTCGTGGAGCGTGGCTTAGCCTCAATTCAGATTGAGTTTGGACCACAAGCGTTATGTGATGTGGCCTCTGCACCTGGCTGTGATAGCGTCATGGCAGCCATTGTCGGGGCTGCAGGTTTGCCGGCCTCACTCGCGGCTGCCCAAGCAGGTAAAAAAGTACTTCTCGCCAATAAAGAAGCCTTGGTGATGTCAGGCAGCTTGTTTATGAATGCAATCAAGTCGACAGGCGCAGCGCTGTTGCCGATTGATAGTGAACATAATGCTATTTTTCAATGCTTGCCTGCACATTTTGATGGCGATAGAAAAAAGCATGGCGTACGCAAGATTTTGCTCACTGCTTCGGGCGGTCCATTTTTACATCGCGATGTACAAACACTGTGCGTGGTAACGCCAGAAGAGGCCGTCGCACATCCTAACTGGGTCATGGGGCGTAAAATTTCCATTGATTCAGCAACCATGATGAATAAAGGTCTCGAGGTCATCGAGGCGCATTGGTTGTTCTCCGTTCCGGCCGACGATATTGATGTAGTGATTCATCCGCAAAGCGTGATTCATTCCATGGTTTCCTACAACGATGGATCGGTACTGGCGCAATTAGGTAATCCCGATATGCGAACACCGATTGCGTACGGCCTTGCTTATCCAGAGCGTATTGATTCTGGCGTCGAACCACTCGACTTGGTGAAGGTAGGTAAGCTTAATTTTGAAGCGCCTGATTTCCATCGTTTCCCTTGTTTGCGTCTTGCATACCAAGCGCTCAGAGCAGAGGGATCAGCGCCGACGATTCTCAACGCTAGTAACGAGATCGCCGTACAAGCATTTTTAGACCGTCGGATTAGTTTTGACCGGATCGCTCAGGTAATTGAGCAGTGTCTTGAGAAGATGCCTTCTACTCCTGTCACTGACTTAGAGAGCATCCTTGCAGCTGACGCCCATGCCCGTCAAATCGCTTTAAGCTTGATTCAATAATGCAACTCATTCAGACGATTATTGCGTTTCTTGTCGCCCTAGGTAGCTTGGTAACGATCCATGAATTTGGGCATTACCTTGCTGCCCGCCTATGTGGCGTGAAAGTGCTGCGTTTTTCCGTTGGTATGGGGCGGGTTGTTTTTTCGCGCCGGTTTGGTAAAGACCAGACAGAGTGGGCAATTTCCATGTTGCCACTCGGTGGCTATGTAAAAATGCTTGATGTCCGTGAGCAGGGGGCTGACCAGATTTCTGCCGAGGATCTTCCTCGAGAGTTTTGTCGCCAATCTGTCTGGAAGCGCATTATTATCGTTGCCGCTGGTCCGGTTGCTAACTTTTTATTAGCGATCGCCTTGTATGCAGGCTTATTTTTGCATGGGATTCCTGAACCAATTGCAAAAATCAGAGTCCCATCTGTAAATTCGACGGCCTACCATGCTGGTTTAAGGCATGGTGACCTGATTTTGAGCATCAATGGCAAGCCTATTCACAGCTGGGGTGATGCCCAATGGGAGTTAATGCAGCGCGCTTTGGCAAAAGATAAGGTCGCTGAATTAGTTGTCGAGCGTAGTAAAGATCTTTCGAATACAGATGCCTTGAATGGTCAGTTAGACGAACATGTTGATCGTGTTGTTGACTTGCCGTTGGAGGAATTGACTGCGAAAGACTTGGAGTCTGATTTTTTATCAAAATTAGGTTTTTCACTTGCAAGACCACCAGCAGTGCTCGGGATGATTATTGACGGTGGTCGTGCGCAAGCAGCGGGGCTTCAGGAAGGTGATGTGATTTTGGCGATCGATCATGTGCCAGTACTTGATGGGCTCGCCTTTACTGAGTTAGTCAATGCATCGCCGGACAAACCGCTTCAATTGCATGTTTTTAGACGTCAGCAGGAATTTGATGTGATTGCCACGCCAGAATCTGAATTGGCGAATGGCAAGAAGGTAGGGCGTTTGAAGGTGCAGATGATGCTGGTGCCCGAAATGACTGTGGTACAGAGTGGGCTGTCGGATGCTTTGTTAAAAGCAGGGCAAAAGACGTGGGATACCAGCATGATGAGTTTGAGCATGCTAGGAAAAATGGTGGTTGGTGAAGTTTCCATCAAGAATGTTACTGGTCCCCTGACCATCGCAGATTACGCTGGGAAAACATCGAGATCTGGGCTGATTAGCTATCTCAGTTTTATGGCTTTGATCAGTATCAGCCTTGGCGTGATGAATTTGCTGCCTATACCTGTGTTAGATGGCGGGCATTTGTTGTATTATTCGCTGGAAGTTTTGACAGGGAAACCTGTGTCAGCGCGTTTTGGCGAAATTGCGCAACGTGCCGGTTTGGCATTGTTGATGACAATCATGGCAGTAGCTTTTTTTAATGACATAGTCAGACTGATGTCATAATAGTCGGCTTGATGACAAAAACTCATTCCAGATAGCAATATTGAGAGTATTGAAAGAACTTTATACCCAATGAAATTACATATCGAGCATTTTACTTTGCCTAATTTTCGTCGTCATTCAGTGGCTTTAGCCGCATTGGCTTTATGTTCTGGTAGCGCATTTGCGATTCAACCATTTACAGTAAAAGATATTCGCGTAGAAGGATTGCAGAGAACGGAAGCTGGTACTGTGTTTAGCTATCTGCCTGTGAAAGTAGGCGAAGTGTTCGATGATGCTAAGAGTACGACAGCGATCAAATCCTTATACGCGACTGGTTTTTTTAAAGATATTCAAATCGAAGAGCAAGATGGCGTATTGGTTGTGTTGCTGGAAGAGCGTCCAACGATTGCTGGTGTCGATTTTACGGGTACAAAAGAATTTGAAAAAGACGCCTTAATTAAGGCGTTGAAAGACATCGGCGTCGGCGAGTCGAAGATTTTCGACAAGGCAACAGCTGATCGCGCCGAGCAAGAGTTGAAAAAACAATACTTGTCTAAAGGTCTGTACGGTATGCAGATCACGACGACGATTACCCCGATCGAGCGTAACCGCGTGAAGGTGTTATTTGCCGTTGATGAAGGTGAAGTTGCAAAAATTGCGCAAATTAAAATTATCGGTAATAAAGCTTTTTCCGATGGCGAACTGCGTGATGTGATGGCGTTAAATACGCCGACATGGTTCTCTTGGTACACCAAAGCGGATCAATATTCGAAACAGAAACTTTCTGGTGATATCGAGGCTATCCGGTCGTTTTATCAGAACCGTGGCTATCTCGAGATGCAGATTCTCTCTAGCCAAATTGCGATTACCACCGACAAAAAAGAAATTTATATCACCATCAATCTCTATGAAGGTGATAAATACACGGTTTCTGACGTGAAGTTAGAAGGCGAAATGTTTGGTCGTGAAGACGAGTTGGCATCGTTGATGTTACTCAAGAAAAACGATGTCTACAATGCGGCGCGATTAACAGAAAGTACAAAGCGTATTTCTGAACGTTTGGGGAATTTCGGTTACGCGTTTGCCAACGTTAATGCGAATCCTATTCTCGATAAAGAAAAGAAAGAAGTCGCCTTCACCGTATCCGTTGATCCAGGGAAACGTGTTTATGTTCGCCGCATCAACCTTGCTGGTAATACGCGCACGCGGGATGAAGTTATTCGCCGAGAATTCCGTCAGTTTGAAGGTTCCTGGTACGACGGTGAGAAAATTAAAGCGTCTCGTGATCGCGTAGAGCGACTCAGTTACTTTAGTGATGTAAAACTGGAAACGCCTGAAGTGGCGACCAGCGCTGATGAAGTCGATGTGAGCCTGACGGTGACTGAGAAACCAACAGGTAATCTGACTTTTGGTGCGGGCTATTCCAATGCTGAAAAATTAACGCTCACTGGTTCGATTTCACAAGCTAATGCGTTTGGTAGTGGTGATACGATCGGCATTGAGATGAATACCAGCCGCATTAACAGAACGATCGCCTTATCTCATTACGATCCGTACTTCACAGATGATGGTATCAGTCGCAGTATGGACGTTTATCTGCGTACGACTCGTCCAACGGTGGGCAGTATTGGTGACTACAAAGTACAGACAACCGGCGGCAACGTGCGTTTTGGTGTACCTTTCTCCGAAGTCGATACGGTCTTCTTTGGCCTCGGCGCTGAGCGCACCAAGGTTGATACGTTCTACCTGAGCAGCCCATCCCGCTACCTGAAATACGTGGCGACCTACGGGACAAACGTGGTAAAGGATCCTACCGATCCGTTATATGGCGTTGGTTCAGCTACAACCAATTCTTTCCCATTTACTATCGCATGGCAGCGCGATAGCCGGGATAGCGTGATGACGCCATCGGTAGGTCGTTATCAACGTGTCAATCTTGAGCTTGCGACAATCGGTGATATGAAATACTACCGTGCAATTTATAACGCACAGTACTTCAAGCCTGTTTATCGCTCCGTCGTGCTCGCGTTAAATGGTGAGTTTGATTACGGCCATGGTCTCGGTGGCAATCCTTATCCAATCTTTAAGAACTTCTACGCTGGTGGTATTGGTTCGGTACGTGGATATGAGCCATCGTCCCTTGGTACAAAAGATCCAAATGGCGACTCCCTCGGTGGTGCTAGCCGCGTGATTGGTAATGTAGAATTACAAGTGCCATTCCCTGGCGCTGATAAATCACTGCGCTGGTTCACTTTCCTCGATGGTGGTCAAGTATTTGATGAAGGTCAGAAGATGCAAACAAAAGATTTGCGTTTTGCAACTGGTATCGGTATTAGTTGGATTTCGCCAGTTGGACCACTGAAATTGAGTTTTGGTCATGCTTTGAATGCAAAACCTGAGGACAAGAAGCAGACCTTCCAATTCCAGATGGGTACTGGGTTTTAATTAGTAACGCTGACGTTTAGCGTGCTTTAGTTCGAGTTACGGAGATTATTTTGATTCAACATATCACCCCGTCCAAATTGTTTCTTCGTTTGATGGTTTGTGCGGCCTGTTTCATGGGCGCTCACCATGCTGTTGCCCAAGATTCTCGCGTGGCAATTTTTGATTCTCAACGCGTCATTCGTGAGTCCGCGCCAGCAAAAGCTGCTGAGGCGAAGATCGAACAAGAATTTTCCAAGCGCGGAAAAGAATTGCAAGACATGTCCGCCAAAATTAAAACAATGGCAGAGAAGCTAGATAAAGACTCTCCGGTACTCTCAGAGTCGGAGCGTATTAAACGTCAACGCGAACTGACTGACCTCGATCAAGACTTTAAACGCAAACAACGTATCTTCAATGAAGATTTGAGTCAGCGTAAGAATGAGGAAATCGCAGCATTGGTTGATCGTGCGGTAAAAGCGGTCAAGCAAATTGCGGAGGCTGAAAAATACGACATCGTGTTGCAAGATGCTGTTTATTCAAATCCTCGCGTTGATATTACCGACAAGGTTCTTAAAGCACTCGCTAAATAAATAATGACCACGACGAGCACTCGGCTGGGAGAATTGGTCGATCGCTTCGGTGGTCAATTAATTGGATCTCCCGATATTACGGTGAATGGCATTGCTCCATTGAGCGATGCCGATCAGTATTCGATTACGTTTCTTTCGAACGCTAAACTGCGCCATCAGGCGTCAGCCACGCGTGCGGCTGCTTTGATTCTGACGGAGTCAGACTACGCGCTTGTTTCGAAAGACTACGCTGGAGCGTGCATTATTGCTCCCAACCCCTACGTTTATTTTGCACACGCAGCGCAGTATTTCGCGTCGTTAGTGGCAATTCCTCCGGAGCTTGGCGTGCATCCCACTGCGTGGGTGAGCCCACATGCGGTCGTAGCGGCCTCTGCGAGCATCGGCCCGCACGTCAGCATTGACGCGGAGGCGGTGATCGGTGAAGGCGCAGTGATCAAGGCAGGCGCGGTGATTGGTCGAGGGGTAACAATTGGCGATCAGACATTGTTGCATGCCAATGTCACCGTCTATGATTATTGTATCGTCGGCGCACATTGCATTATTCACTCTGGCGCTGTGATTGGTGCGGATGGGTTCGGTTTTGCGAATGAGCGCGGGCGATGGGTAAAAATTCCTCAAACGGGTCGCGTTGTGATTGGTGATCGGGTGGAAATTGGCGCGAACACAAGTATTGATCGCGGCGCGCTCGCTGATACCATTATTGAAAACGGCGTGATCCTCGATAACCAAATCCAAATCGGACACAACTGTCACATCGGCGAAAATACGGCAATGGCAGGGTGCGTAGGTGTTGCTGGTAGTGCAAAGATTGGTAAAAATTGTACTTTTGGCGGCGCAGCGATGGTGCTAGGCCACTTGACGATCGTCGATAACGTTCACGTTTCGTCTGCTAGCATGGTTTCTAGATCTATTTTAGAACCAGGACAATACACAGGCTTCTATCCTTTGGCGAAAAATGCTGATTGGGAAAAATCAGCCGCGATTGTAAGAAATCTCTCTGGCATGCGGGAGAAAATTCGGCAGCTGGAAAAAACTATTAAAACTTTGACTGAAAAATCATCATGAAAAAAACACTCAACATCAACGAAATTAAAGAATATCTGCCGCATCGTTACCCGATGTTGCTCGTTGACCGCGTATTGGATTGGGAAGACGGGAAAACAATTACCGCCATCAAAAACGTGACCGCCAATGAAGAGTTTTTTAATGGTCATTTTCCCAATAAACCAGTGATGCCTGGTGTGTTGATGATTGAAGCATTAGCGCAAACAGCCGCGTTGCTCTCCTTTTTGTCCATGGGACAAAAGCCTGACGATAAAACGATTGTCTACTTCTTGGGTATCGACGGTGCGCGCTTCAAACGTCCGGTAGAGCCAGGTGATCAACTGAAAATGGAAGTAGAGATCCTGAAGGTGGCCCGTGGTATCTGGAAATACAAAGCAAAAGGTACCGTTGACGGTCAACTTGCATTAGAAGGCGAGTTGATGTGCACTATGCGCAAAACTGATGACAATGCGGAGAAATAATGTCAATCCATCCAAGCGCCCTGATTGATCCAAAGGCAAACCTCGATAGTTCGGTCGAAGTAGGGCCATACGCTATTATTGGTCCTCATGTCAGCATCGGTGCTGGGACAAAAGTGGGGCCACATGTGGTGATTTCTGGCCATACAACCATTGGCAAAGAGAATGATTTTCATGCTTTTTCGTCGATTGGCGGCCCTCCACAAGATAAAAAGTATGCGGGCGAAGTCACCTATCTTGAGATTGGTGATCGCAATCTTGTGCGCGAGTTTTGTACCTTTAATTGCGGCACGGTACAGGACCGCGGTATTACTCGGGTGGGAAGTGACAATTGGTTTTTAGCTTATGTGCATATCGCGCATGATTGCACTGTCGGTAACCATACGATTTTCTCAAATAATGCCGCATTAGCCGGACACGTCGAAATCGGTGACTGGGTCATTATGAGTGGTTTCTCGGCGGTACATCAATTCTGCAAAATTGGTGCACATGCGTTTGTTGGGATGAATACAAGCCTAACGCAAGATGTTCCTCCTTTTGTTTTGCTTTCCGGCAATCCAGCGGTCGCACACGGCGTGAATCTCGAGGGGTTGAAGCGCCGTGGATTTGATCGCGAGCAGTTAAATGCGATCCGCCACGCGTATAAAACTCTCTATAAATCTGGTCTGACATTGGATGAGGCAAAAGCTGCCTTAGATGAGCAGGTGAGTGCGTTGCCAGAAAATGTTGGTGTGCATGTGAAGTCGATGCGCCAATTCCTTGATACCTCAACACGAGGCATTGTCCGTTAAGGCTCCCATGAATGCATTGAACCGGCCGATTGTTTCTATGGTCGCTGGGGAGACATCCGGCGATATGTTAGCTGCGCGGCTCTTATCAGGTCTACGGCCGCGCCTACCCGACTCATTGATCCATGGTATCGGTGGGCCTCGGATGGCGGAACATGGATTTGTCAGTGACTTTCCGATGGATAAGTTATCCGTACGTGGCTTGTTTGAAGTACTTGTCCATTATCGCGAAATCAGTGGTATCCGTAAGCAATTAACACAGCAGTTATTGCAGGAGAAGCCAGATGTGTTTATCGGTGTTGATGCGCCTGATTTCAATCTGGATATGGAGATCACGCTTAAGCAAGCGGGAATTCCGACTATGCATTACATTAGCCCATCCATTTGGGCTTGGCGCGGTGGACGTATCAAAAAAATTGCCGCTGCTGTTTCACACATGCTGGTCGTTTTTCCCTTTGAAGAACAGATTTATCGTGATGCGGGCATCCCTGCGACCTACGTAGGTCATCCACTGGCGCAGGTTATTCCGGTGGAAGTGGATACCCAGGCCGCACGCGATGAGTTGGGACTTGACCCCCGATTCAAAGTCGTCGCCATTCTTCCTGGTAGTCGTATTTCTGAAATTAAATACAATACCGAAGCGTTTATCCGAACCGCCAAATTGCTCTTAGAGCGCGATCCGCATTTGCAGATCGTGGTGCCCATGGCAGGTAATAAGCAACGTAGTTATTACATCAAGTTGGTGGTAGCAGCGAAGTTGGAAGGTGTGCCTGTTTTGTTGATCGATGGACGATCCCACACAGCGATTGCGGCAGCGGATGCTGTTTTGGTCGCTTCTGGTACAGCGTCGTTGGAAGTGGCTTTGTTTAAAAAGCCGATGGTCATTGCTTACAAGATGATGGAAGCCTCTTGGCAGATTCTGAAACATATGGGATATCAGCCTTGGATAGGATTGCCTAACATCTTAGAGCGCGAATTTGTGGTGCCGGAATTTCTGCAGTCTGCAGCGACGCCAAAGGCGATGGCAGATGCACTTTGGGAGCAATTGAATAACGATCGTTTGCAAACAGAGTTAAAAGAACGATTCACAGCGATGCACCATACTTTGCTGCGTGATACAGCGAATCTGTCGGCGCAAGCTGTGATGGATGTGATTGCACAGCACAAGGCGTCTCGATGACATACAATGCGCTAACGTCGAGTGCTTTTGTGATGTAATTTTTGATCTAATTTGTTTGTTTCATAATGGCAGCTCAGGCTGCCATTTAACTTTTGTTTGGTGTCATTATGTACGTCGATTCCCATTGCCATATTAACTTCCCTGAGCTCGCAGAGCGGATGCCTGAGGTGCTTCAGAAAATGGCCGATAACGGCGTCACGCACGCGCTCTGTGTCTCCGTTGATCTACCTGATTTCCCTCAGGTACTGGCATTAGCGGAAACCTATCCACACATTTTTGCTTCAGTGGGTGTCCATCCAGATTATGAAGAAACACCAGAACCCACGGCAGAACAATTAGTGGAATTAGCGCGCCATCCTAAAATTATCGCGATTGGTGAGACTGGTCTTGATTACTTTCGTCTCAAAGGCGACCTAGAATGGCAGAGAGCGCGTTTTCGTCAACACATACGCGCCTCTCGCATCAGTCGAAAGCCTTTAATCATTCACACACGAGCTGCGTCAGAAGATACCATCCGCATCCTTCAGGAAGAGGGGGCAGGTGTGGAGCAGGGTGGCGTTGCCGGTGTCATGCATTGTTTTACCGAGTCGTTGGAAGTTGCACAAGCTGCGATTGAGATGGGATTTTATATTTCGTTTTCTGGCATCGTGACTTTCAAAAGCGCGAAGGACTTGCAAGCAGTGGCCAAGGCAGTACCGTTAGATCGTATCTTAATCGAAACAGACTCTCCCTATCTTGCGCCAGTGCCGTTCCGTGGCAAAACGAATGAGCCCGGATTTGTACGTCATGTGGGGGAATTTCTGGCAGATCTCCGCGGCATTTCTGTGCAGGAAGTACAAAAAGTGACGACGGAGAATTTCTTTCGACTATTTAGCTTTGCTGCTTAATTGAAGCTGAATAGGCATTGCGTTTTCATTGAATTTCTGCTCCGTTTTCATGTGGTTATTGTATCTACAATGACACTGTGAGATGACACTGCGAGGACAAATATCATGACAATACATTCTTGGTGTGTATGCAAAGTACGGTTACTTGGCCGCATGTTAGCGTCTCTGTTTTTTATCCTGATGCAGATGGTGTTCGTTGGGTCTACCTCAGCACAATCCAGTGTCGATGATGATCTGATTTTTGCTGTGAAATTCAATGATGCACCTTCCGTATCGCATTTGATTGAACAAGGCGCTAACGCAAGGATCACTGAACCGTTGCGTGGGGAAACCTTGTTGATGATAGCGATCAGAGAAGGTTCGATGCGTGTCGTTGACGTATTGCTTGCGGCGCGGGATGTTCATCTTGAAGCACGCGCCAAAAACGGTGATACCGCACTAATGATTGCTAGCTTTTTAGGGAAATCGGCCGTCGTTAAAAAACTGGTGGCAGCAGGTGCAGAGGTGAATCAGCCAGGGTGGGCTGCGGTGCATTATGCGGCGGCGAGTGGTGATGTCGAGACCTTACGTTTTTTGCTCGACAATGCAGCGTATATTGACAGCGAGTCCCCCAATAAAACAACTCCGCTCATGTTGGCAATTCGGTCGGGAAAATACGACACCGCACAATATTTATTAGAGTCTGGTGCAGACATACACCTTAAAAATGACGCAGGTATGACTGCACTCGATTTTGCGATGGAATCAGAGAGAAAAGACCTGATTTCGTTGTTAAATGAGCGACTAACGATGGGCGAAAAATAGGTTTTTGCCTCCGCTGATTTTGCATTCATTTTAAGCGCCATCTAAGGCTAAAAATATATCATTTATTTTGCATCGCATCATATTGTGGACAGGTCTATCCCTGTGTTAAAGTGCGGGCTTCTTCATATCGGAGTTCATTCTGTGGATGGTTATAGTTGTCGATCACACGTCGACTTCAACACGGCAATGTAACCGCAGATTTCCTGCAGCTACCTTGCCGTCTGGCGGGTAGTAGTTCTTGCAGCTTTCGCTGATTTTCTACCCAGTTTGTTTGTTTCGATCTGACCATAAAAAAGTGCCATGATGGCCTGAGGTATCGTCAGAGAGAGTTATCCCAGCGCTGATGACAATGTGTCAAAGGCCGAGGAGGTAGTTTGTTGCGCATTAATTTTATTTTGATGAAACGCCCGCTGCGAGGTGGTCACCATGTTTGAACTGTTCAAGCTCCAACCGCGGGATGAGATGGCCGACGACAAAGGGCCTAACCGTTGGGACTGGGCACTACTGCCTTTAATCCTAGCCCTGTTTAGTATTTTTGCTTTTGCAGCAATGCAGATGAGTCGTCCGTTCTCAGTGGGCGAAGCATTGCAAGTCTCGCTCGATCCCTTCTACTTACCTTACTACCTGCTGCGCACGATTCTGCGTATGTTCACGGCGCTTGGTTTTTCATTGCTTTTCAGTCTTGCTTTTGCAGCGATTGCAGTGAAATATGCAGCGGCCGAAAAGATCATGATTCCCGCACTGGATATTTTGCAGTCGGTACCTATTTTGGGTTTTCAGGCGATTGCGATCGCCCCTTTTATTGCGCTTTTTCCAGGCAATCTTCTTGGTGTTGAGTGCGCCGCGATTTTTGCGATTTTTACCTCGCAAGCATGGAACATGGCGTTTAGTTTGTACCAATCCATGCGAACCGTGCCATCTGAGTTACAAGAGGCTGCACACATTTTCCGATTATCAGGTTGGCAGCGTTTTTGGCGTCTTGAGTTGCCGTTCGCGATGCCGGGATTATTGTGGAATATGATGATGTCGATGTCCGGCGGGTGGTTTTTCTTGGTGGCGGCGGAAGCCATTTCGGTCGCTGGGCAAGATATTAAATTGCCCGGTATCGGCTCGTATATTGCTGTGGCCATTGAGGCAAAGGATGGTCATGCCATCGCGTGGGCAATTGGTGCCATGCTGACCGGTATTTTGCTTTACGATCAATTATTTTTCCGCCCCTTACTTGCATGGGCTGATAAATTCCGTTTTGAGGAATCACAGGGTGAAACGTCGCAGCAATCTTGGTTGTTGGATTGGATGCGTAACAGTAGCTGGGTGCGGTCGTGGACAGAAGACTTTTGGTCTTTCCTCAGCCGTGGTTTGGGCTGGTTTAGTGTGACATATGATGGCACGTCTGAACGTGCAATGAAAAAACCAATGAGCCCCCTATGGTCCAGAATATGGGATGGTGTTCTGACGGTCGTTACCTTACTGGCTATTTTCCGACTCATTAGCTTTATTCATAGCGATGTCGGCATGAGTGAGGTGCTCCACGTGATCGGTCTGGCGATGATTACGCTGGTTCGTGTGATGTTGTTGATCGGTCTCGCTTCCTTGGTGTGGGTGCCGGTCTCTGTCTGGATTGGATTGCGTCCTCAATACTCACAAAAAGTACAGGCGGTGGCGCAGTTTTTAGCTGCTTTCCCAGTCAATTTGATGTTCCCGTTGGTGGTGTTCGCGATGGTCACCTTTAAACTGACTCCGAATATCTGGCTAAGTCCGTTAATGGTGTTTGGTACGCAGTGGTATATCCTCTTTAACGTCGTTGCGGGTGCAGCAACCATTCCTAACGAGCTCCGTCTTGCCGCTGATAACCTCGGCTTAAAAGGCTGGTTGAAATGGAAGCGCGTGTATTTGCCAGCTATTTTCCCTAGTTACATCACCGGTGCCATCACGGCGAGTGGCGGCTCTTGGAATGCGAGTATCGTTGCCGAATACGTCACGTGGGGTAAAACGACGTTGGTTGCCGATGGCCTTGGTAGTTACATTAAGCAAATGACCGAAACGGGTGATTTTCATCGTATTGCATTAGGGATCGGCATCATGTGTATTTTTGTGACCTTGCTGAACCGTTTTTTCTGGCGTAAGTTGTATTTGTTGGCAGAAGATCATATTCGTTAATAGGGATTGAATGATCGGTATTCAATGGTCGTGTTCATTGATAGAAACTCACTGATCGCACCTTATTGAACGTCATTGGAATGTGTCTGAAAGAAAAAGATGACTCAAAATTTATTGATAGACCTTAATCAGGTCGCTAAGTCCTTCAAAGCAACAGATGGCAAATCACGTTTAATCCTCGATAAAGTTGATTTTCAACTGAAAGAAGGAGAGATCGTTGCCTTATTGGGTAAATCAGGATCAGGTAAATCGACGCTGTTGCGTATTATGGCTGGCTTAATTCCTGCTGATAAAGGCAAGGTCGCCTATCGTGATAAAGCGATTTTTGGTCCCGTGGCTGGCGTTGCGATGGTGTTTCAGTCTTTTGCCTTGTTTCCTTGGCTGACGGTGCAGCAAAACGTTGAATTGGGTCTTGAGGCACAAGGCGTGCCTGCTGATGAGCGCGAAGAGCGTGCTGATGCGGTGCTTGAGCTCATTGGTTTGGCTGGTTTCGGCGGCGCGCTGCCACGAGAATTATCTGGCGGGATGAAGCAACGTGTTGGTATCGCTCGCGCTTTGGTGACCAATCCTGATATTTTATTGATGGATGAGGCGTTTTCGGCACTGGACGTGTTGACAGGTGAAACACTGCGTAACGACATGCTGGAATTGTGGGATGAAAATAAAATCTCCACTAAAGGTATTTTGATCGTTTCGCACAACATCGAAGAAGCCGTTGTTATGGCGGACCGGATTATCATTCTATCAAGTGATCCAGGCACGATTCGTTGCGAAGTCAAAATTGATTTGCCACGACCACGAAACGTCGAATCTGCTGAAGTCCGCGCACTGATCGATGAAGTGTATGGTTTGATGACGATGCGCACCACGCATGAGGCAAGTTCCGAAGTGCCAAGTTCTAAACACTTGGGCTACCGCTTGCCAGATACCGATGTCAGCCGTATCGAAGCGATTTTGGATATGGTGGCAGAGGCACCATACAATGGTCGCGCCGACTTGCCGCAATTGGCGGAAGAAGCCGAGTTGTCCGATGAAGAACTCTTCCCAACTTATGAGGCTTTAAGCTTGCTGGGTTTTGCGATGCTGGAAAAGGGCGATATTATCCTTACGCCGTTGGGTCGGAAGTACTTCGAGGCGGATCAAGCGCAGAAACAAGAATTGTTTGGCGAACAGTTGCTCATGCACGTTCCACTGGCGGCGCATATCCGTCGCAAGCTCGAGGTGGAAGTCAACGGCAGCTTGTCTGAGCAACCGTTGTTAGAGTTGTTAGAAGAGTTCCTGAAAGCCGACGAAGCGAAACGTGTGCTTGAAGTGGCGATTGAGTGGGGACGTTATGGTGAAGTGTATGAGTACGATTACCACACAGGTCGTCTGAAACTTCCTGAAGAAGAGACAGAAGAGTAATCACATCAGATTCAGGGTATCTTGTTTTGATTGCCTGAGTCCATTTTGTGAGTACCTTTGAATGGCAGCCCCAAGTTGGCTGCCATTTTTATTATCTCAATAATAACGTTTTCGCATATTTTTTAGCAAAATCGTCGCAAAATGTGTCTGATTGTTTGACGTCCGGTTTGTGTTGAGATCATACTTGATCTCACGCAACATTATGCTGACTTGTCATGGGTAATGAACGTTGATCAGTCGGCATGTGTTCTCTGTTTCTTTTCAGTTCTTGCGGTGCTGCTATGAGCTTCTCCATTGATTTTGAACGGATATTCGTCACCCGATTGGTGTTGATGTGCGCGCTGATGTCGGGGTTGTTCGCTGCTTTTGGAACGGTGTCTGCACATGACCTCAGCAAGCAGCAGCTTGCCATGATCGACAAGCATGCCTTGGCTGCGCCACCCGAAGTCGAGTCTGACCGAAAAGCGCTCGTTGCTTATCTCATTGAAGGACTACATACCGATAGCGAGAAAGCAAGGGCCATTTATCGTTGGATCACAGATCGAATTTCGTATGATGCGGCGGCATTCTTATCTGACCGTATTGACGATATGAGCGTCGATGATGTGATGAAAAAACGCATGAGCGTTTGCTTTGGGTTTTCAAATTTGTTTGAAAAAATGGCCAAAGATGCTGGGCTGGAAGTTAAAAGTATTACTGGCTATGCAAAAGCGTACGGCACGTCGCAGGGACAACATTTTGATAAGCCCAACCATGCTTGGAACGCAATTCGTATCAATGGAAGTTGGTTCTTAATTGATTCTACTTGGGGTGCTGGCTATATCAAAAATGGTGAATTTAAAAAAGAATTATCCGAAGCCTTCTTTTTGACGCCGCCAGAACAATTTGTTTTCAGTCATTTTCCCGTCGATGAGCAATGGCAATTACAAAGAACATCTCATCTATCCCAGCGTGAATTTGAGTCTTTGCCACAAATCGAGCCCACATTTTTTCATACGAGTATTTCACCCATTGATGCTTGGGAGGCATTAAAAAGTCCGGAATTCTCAGGTAGTTTTGTTCATACGTTTGAATTGCCGTATCATCTCGTCTCTATTTTGCAAGCGCCTGTGATGTATCGCCTGAGGGTTGATCGTCACTATACGTTTAAAATTAATGCTGAGATTTTTGAGAAAATGGCGTTAGTACAAGCGGATCACTGGCAAGAGATGGATAAAGAAGGCGATGCGTTCTCTTTCAACTATCATTCACCGTACCAGGGACAATTGTTGGTCGTTGGTAAAAAATTTGATTCAGACCAATATACCGCGATCCTCGCTTACGATCTCGCACCTTAGTTGGCATCGTTCAGTAAGACGCCTTTAACACTGATTTAAAAAAGGATCACAATGCGTTTTGTTCGTTTTGCTTTATTGACGTTGGCTTTGATTGCTTCTACTGCAGGCGCCTCGCCGGTGAGCCCTGTCAAAGGAGTCGACTACGTTGCGTTGAAAGTGCCGCAAGAGACAAAAGCGGCGCCGGGTAAGGTGGAGGTAATTGAGTTTTTCATGTATCACTGTCCTGCGTGCAATGCAACAGAAGTAGAAATTGCGGAGTGGTTGAAAAAGCAGGGTGATAAGGTTGAATTCCGACGGATTCATTTGCCGTATGATGGCCCCAACGATCCGGAAGCCCATTTATTTTTGACGCTGCAGGCACTTGGGCTTGAGCAGAGCATGCATGCAAAGGTTTTAAAAACTTGGCATATCGATCATCTACGCTTAAAAACGGATCAGGACAACATTGACTGGGCTGTCGCTAATGGCATCGATAAAACGAAATTCGTCGACGCGTATCAATCTTTTTCTGTGACGTCTGCGCGTATGCGGCTTCCCAAACTCTCTGAAAATTATGAAGTGGAAAATACGCCGACGTTTATCGTGAATGGTCGATATTTAACGAATCCTGTATTGCTGTCGGCAAGTAATCCGAAGATGAATCGTGATCAAGTAACGCAAGCCACCTTTCAGGTAATTGATGCCTTAGTGGCTAATGTGATCAAAGAGCGTTCTAAATAATCACTGTATTTGATAAGACATCGATGATCTCAGCAATGATCTCTATCGCATGTCTTTATCGCGATAATTCTTTGTTGACCATCCACGCCAATGGCAACGTCAATAGGACAAATAGCGCGACGCACTGCATCGCTAGCATGATACCTGTGTGATCACCTAACCAGCCAAAAAACAGAGGCGATAAAGCGCTACCACCAATGGTGCCGGTGTAAAACAGAGCAAAGGCTCTTGATCGATGGTGAATAGGCACAAGCTCTGGAACACTGCCATATAGCACCGACGATGTGCCATTGAGCGCCAATCCAATGGCAGGTAAGGTAATCAGGGCGTATGTGAGTGGTAGATAGAGGATGCAGAAGATAACAAGTGCAGTGAGAATTTCTGTGATCCACACCGTTTTCAGCATGCCAATGCGCCGTCCTAAATAACCACAGACGAGTTTTCCAGCCGCACCACCGACAAACAATAGTGATAACGCGAGTCCGATGGTTGCGGTGGTTGCGCCTTTGTTTTTGAGCACGAAAGGGAGAAAGGTGAGGAATCCCATCCGTGTTGCAGAATCAATGACGCCTGTTGCCAGCAATGCCTGAAAGCCTTTGCTGTAGTGCTGTGTAGAAGGTAGGGCTGTTGCGTCAGTGGGTGGTAAGTGTACGGATGGCGTAGGTCGACGCTCCTGAATGACCCAAGCTAACCAAGCTGCCGTCGCTAATCCAAAGATTCCAACCATCGTCACGCTCTGTTGCCAGCTCCACCAACTTAAAGCGAGACCGACTGCCGCTGGAAGTGCCATTTTCCCAATATCACCCGCAAAATTATAGGTGGCAAGCGCCGATCGGGAACGTGATTTATCTTCATCGTAGGCATCAGCGACCAGAGATGAGGCGAGTGGATGCTGTGTACTCGCGCCGATTCCCGCTAAAGCAAGTGCCGCAATAAGGCCAATGAGTGTCGTCGTTTGTCCTGCTAGTAGATACGCGATACCAGCCAGTGCTGTACCGGCAACAAGCAAGGTCTTTTTACCGTAGTGCTCAGAAAATTTGCTTGCCTGCATTTGAAAGCTCGCCATACAGCCGGCGTAAATGCCACGCATGAGCCCCGCAATGGCGTAGCTGATACCAAACTGACTCTGCCAAATGGGTAAAAGGACGTAAATTAAATCGGTTAAACCATCGTGTACGGCGTGGGCAGTCGATGCTGCAGTCAGTGCTTGGCGTTGTTGCTTATTTTGTTGCTTATTTTGTTGCACTTGCTCTGGATCCGGCTTGTTGGCGGGAACATGTTGTGTTGGGCTGGATGCGGAGTTCAAGTGCCGTCCTTCAGTCAGATGTGCGCATAATACATATTTTTATTTTAACAAAAATTTCGACTACTCACGTCTAAGTTGCCAAGAAGATGTGATAAATCCACTAAGCGTTTCGCGAGTAAATGGCATACGTCATGTTCTCGCTGCCATATCCCATACACGCCCAAAAGGCTAGATCCCAGCAATTCTTTTCTTTGTTGTTCAACTAACGCTGGCCAGACTAGAACATTGACTGAACCCGTTTCATCTTCCAAGGTAACGAACATGACACCATTCGCAGTGCCAGGTCGTTGTCTGACAGTAACGATGCCGCATCCTCGTGCAAACTGACCTTGTTGAAAGGTATGAAGCATGGTTGCAGGTAAAAATCGCTTTGCTAGTAATTGTTTGCGTAAGAGGGCGAGTGGATGACGTTGCAAAGTCAGACCTGTACTTTGGTAATCACTCATGATTTCCTGTGCTTCCGTGGGAGGAGAGAGCACTGGAGACACTTCTTGCAGTGATGTATTGTGCAGTAAATCGCGATCAGGCATAGCACCAACAGCAGACCATAATGCCCGCCGCCTGTGACCTGCGAGTGTCAGCAGAGCATTGCCGGCGGCAAGAACGTGTAAATCATGGCGATTAAGTTCAGCGCGTTTGGCAAGATCGGCGACGTCAGCAAAGATGCCTTCTGTGCGTGCATATTGAATCCGTATCGCGGCATCTCGTGACATACCATTGAGCAGCGACATCCCTAAACGTACTGCGGGTTGTATTGAACCGGTAAATGCGTTGATGTGCGTGTCTGGATCATGGGGCTCTAGCGTGGAATCCCATGTGCTATACATGACATCAATAGGGCGGATCTGCACGTCGTGTCTTTTTGCGTCCTGGATCAATTGCGATGGCGAATAAAATCCCATTGGCTGCGAATTGAGTAGGGAACACAAGAAAACAGCAGGCTCGTGACGCTTTATCCAACTGCTGACATAAGCCAGAATCGCAAAGCTGGCCGCATGACTTTCAGGGAAACCGTAGTCGCCAAATCCTTTCATTTGCTCAAAAATACCTTCGGCGAATTCGAGGGTGTAATTATTTTTTACCATCGCGTTAACAATGCGATCATGATAAGCATCGAGCCCCCCTTTACGTTTCCACGCTGCCATGGCACGACGTAGGCCATCTGCTTCACCTGCTGTAAAGTCCGCAGCAAGCATTGCAATTTGCATCACCTGTTCCTGAAAAATCGGTATGCCGAGTGTTCTCCCTAATGCTTTTTGCATAGCAGGGTCTTGATGGACCTCAACGCGCTCCAGTCCTTGGCGACGACGCAGGTAAGGGTGCACCATACCGCCTTGAATTGGTCCCGGTCGTACAATAGCAACCTGTACGACGAGATCATAAAACTGGCGAGGACGAAGACGCGGAAGCATACTCATTTGGGCTCGTGACTCAATTTGAAATACGCCAACCGTGTCAGCACGACAAAGCATGTCATAAGTCGCTTTATCTTCTCGCGGAATATCCTGCATTCGGCTAGGTCTACCTGGGAGATTTTTCATTAAATCTAACGCTCGCTTGAGTGCCGAGAGCATTCCCAATGCCAAAATATCGACTTTGAGTAATCCCAATGACTCTAGGTCATCCTTATCCCATTGAATAACGCGACGATCTTTCATGGCGGCATTTTCGATAGGAACTAACCTCGATAACTTCCCCCGCGCAATCACAAAACCACCGCTATGTTGCGACAGGTGGCGCGGAAAACGGAGCAACTGCGTCGCAAGGCTTGCCCATTGTTGTGCCTGCGTTGAGCTGGTGTCGAGTCCGCATTCTGTGAACCGTCCAAGCAGGTCATGCTTACTATCAAACCAGTGATGTGATTTCGCTGCCATGTCGATGAAGGCTTCATCCATCCCTAAGGCTTTTCCCGTTTCACGCAAAGCGCCACGTGGGCGATAGGTGTGCACCGCTGCGGCAAGTGCTGCGCGATGAGGGCCATATTTTTTATAGATGTATTGGATGACTTCTTCGCGACGCTGGTGTTCAAAATCCACATCAATATCTGGTGGTTCGCCGCGTTCTTTAGAAATGAAGCGTTCAAATAACAGACTATTAACCTCAGGGTTGACCTCGGTAATGTATAAGCAATAGCAAACAACGGAATTGGCAGCGGAGCCTCGGCCTTGGCAAAGGATTCCTTGTTGACGTGCAAATTTTACGATGTCGTGTACTGTTAAAAAGTAGGCTTCATAGGCAAGTTCATTAATGAGATGTAGTTCGTGCTCAATTGTTTTTATCAGTTGCTCTGAAATACCTTGAGGATATCGAAGCGCAGCACCAGCATAGACCTCGCTACGAAGATAGCTCGCTGGTGTGAGTCCTTTGGGGATGACTTCTTCAGGATATTCATAGCGTAATTCATCAAGTGAAAAATGGCATCGACTGGCGATGTTGATGGTTTCTGCTAAGGTCTCTGGTGGATAAATATTCGCCAGTCGTAGTCGTGAACGCAGATGTTGCTCTGCATTCGCAGCCAAAGCATAACCGCATTCAGCGACTGGTTTTCCTAATCGAATGGCTGTTAATGTGTCTTGTAATGGCTTACGTGAGCGTACATGCATCAGAACATGACCCAGAGCGACGACTGGCAGTTCATATTCTGTAGCGATATGTGTGATGCCTTGTTGGTGATAGTAATCGCCTGACTTGAGCAATAAATTCAAGCCTATCCACAGTCTTCCAGAAAAGAGGGAGGCGCACCAACGTACTTGCGATGCCAATAGGCCAGTTTGAACTGGATACTCTGGGACCAGAATCAAGAGACAGTCCGGAAGTCCTGCGAGATGTTCATAGCCGGTGGGTGGCGTACTTAGGTCTTCATGAGTCAGCAAGTAGCTTCCTTTGCTGCAACGACTACGCCCTAGTGTGATTAGTTCAGATAAATTGCCATATCCTTCCCGGTTCGTTGCGATGGCAATGAGAGTAAGGGTGGGATGTTGATCGTCCCTTGACGTGAGTTTGAAATACGTCCCAACGAGATACGTCAGTTGCTGTATCTTCGCTTCATCGTGTGCGCGAACAATACCGGCGAACGAACATTCATCGGTGATTGCCAGTGCTTGATAGCCGAGTTGCGCTGCGCGTTTGACGAGTTCTTCTGCATGCGATGCACCATGCAGAAAACTAAAATTGGATAAACAGAATAGCTCTGCATAGTCGGGCAAAAGACTGCTCGCCAACGTTTTATTGAGAGGCTTATTCAGAGAATGCATGATTGCTTGAAGTCAAAATGAGCGATAAACGAGCGATAAAGGTGGGGTTTAACCGAAAATGCCGTGTAAGAACCAAAGAGGCTCCGCAAGGTCGGTAGGTGATGCACGCTCACGGTAAATCCAGTAACGTACATCCTCTTTGCTGATGGCGACAAAGTAGTCTCGAACCTGTGTCTGATCACTCCACCATCCGGCCTCTATTCGTTCGGCTGGTGAGATCAGCGTTAATTCCGAGCCAAAGTAAGGTTTATGTCGTCGAACCTCGAGTGCGATTGCTTGTACAAGCAGCCATGTTGGCCTGAGCGGTAGCGATTGAGGTAACGATGGCATTGATAGAGCGGATGGACGGGATGCCATTGAGGTGGTCATTACCGATACCCATTGATTGGCGAATTCAGGGCGATGATCTTCCTGAAAACAGGGAAGCAAGACCTGATCTGCACCAAGTCGCGCAACCAATAGCGTCAATAAATGCTGAAGATCTGCCGGATTCATGACGGTCTCTGGAAACAAAGAGTCGCTTGACTGCGCCCGAGGTAGCGTTTCTGGAGCGCGAAGAGAGAGGCTGATAACGGCCGCGGACAGCTGTAGATGGGCTATTTTTTCTTTGAACAGCGGTAGCAGATTGGCCTCTTGCCACGTGGCGACGGCCAAATGAATATCCAAGAGACTTGGTGGCACCGCCTGACGTCCACGCTCATGATGCAACTCAAGATGTACATGTTTGACAGCTAGTTGATGCGCGTTCAGCCACCCCAATAGTTGCGTTAACAAACTACGGCTATAAACGAACAATGTATCCGTATTGTCTGTACGATCTGGTAATTCCGTTTTGGCGATAAATTCATGGTCTGCAACCACCCAGATGTGCGGTGGTGATGTGAGCGAATAAGCAAGATCGAGTTCTGCCAATAAACCTTTACCACATCGTCTTTGCAACCCCGCGCGTGGTAACGCTCTGAGGTCTGACAGACGATGGCAGGCGAGTCCTTGTAAGAACTCTTGGTATTGAGCTGATGCCATGAGTAAATGGACGGACAGACGGTCAATGGCAGATGAAAGATGCGTAGATCGCAAGCAAGATTGTCCCTGACGACCACCCTGTGCAGCATTTCTGGCAAAGAGCCAGGCTGCTTTTGCGGTCGGTGCGCAGCCGATGGTCGTGCTGTATCCGAGCGCACGGAGAGTGGCTCTTATCTGGCGACGCAATGCGGCGAGGCCTCCGAATAGCCGAATGCTGGCACCAATATCAAGCACAATACTAGCGTCCTCAGCAATGCTGACCTGGGGTGTATATCGGAGTAAGGCGAGGGCTGCTGCCGATAAAGCGGCTGTTTCACGAGTGCTATCCTGATGAAGAAACTGGACTTCAGGAAGCAACATTTGTACACCACCACGTCGCATACCAAGGCGTACCCCTGCTAAGGCCGCCGTGGACGACATCGCAATCACACGATTTTGCTTCAATACAACGACAGCGGAAGAGGGTAATGCATGCTCCCAGCAAGGAACAAAAGCTTCTAGTTCAATGAATGGCAGATGGACCGCAATCCAGGTCGTATTGGCTGTTTCTGTACGCAATGTCATTGTTAACTCTGCTAAAAGCGTGACCGTGTAGGGCGAGAAAAGCGTGCAATTTACGAGGCAGCGATCGAGGATCGTCGATCTTGCCGGCGCGCGCCAAAGGGCATCTCCGCCATTGGTTGCAACATGGGTTGTTGTATAGGTTGTATTGCGCGGTTTGATAAATAGGGGTGTTCATTCACATATAAAAACAGCGGTCCGTCGTTATTTGCTCCTCGACGCTTCAAAATATTGACCTGCATTCCAGAGGTTTTTGGCATAAGCGCGATCCTTAAGACAGCCGGTGAAGGGGATTGCGCAGCGTGCATTGGACGGATGATAAAAAACAAGGTTTGTGATTTTTGCGCCATAAGATGTAGACGCCGCAATACATCGGTATTGACTTGCTTTTGCCACAGTAGCAAAGCGCCACAGCTACCATTTTTCAAAATTTGTTCAGCCGCCCATAGATGGTCTTTATGCTTCGTTCCAGCAATCCAGAGGAGTGAAACGGCGCTGTCTCTTCCTCGTTGAAACGCGGATGCAAATGGGACATACGGTGGCGCAAGCAAAACGACTGGACGGCGATCCAGTTGCGCTAATGCGGGCATTAATAAATTTAATTCTGCGGTGCCAAATTGATCAATCAGGATTTCAATCAGTTGCCCCAGCGGCCACCCTGCATTGGGTAGTTCTTGATTTAATGCCACATAGCCGGTGTGAATGGTTGCCCCCATATCGTGGGCTAATTGTGACGCGCGCCAGATACCTGGATACCGGCTTTCCAGTCCATGCTGTCTGTGAGTGCGGTCAGTTGGTAAATGAAGTTGAGTCATTTTGAAGTTAAATACTGATTAAATATACAGTATATTGTTTGCGGACTAAAACTTCAAAAAGAATTTTTATAAAATGCGATCAATGGCTGCAAAACCAATACCAGTAAGGGTTTTAATGTTTTTACTATTCATTTATCGAAAGCAATAGGGTGTGCGGAATCAGCAACATTTATGTAACTACTGATTGCATGTACAGTGTTTTGTGTTAAAGTCTGTTTCAAGGACAAACGATAATCTGAATGAAGATAAGAAGTTCTCAATGATGTCCTGAATGATATTTTTGTATTATCAACCGACACGGAGATTCACTATGGCACACCTCGATACTGCATTTGATACACGATTTAGTTTGCAATTTGCACCGACTTCTTTTTTGATGCGTTTAGGTCGTCGGGAAATATTTGTTTGTCGTGATTTTCGTCAGCGTGCTTACCATGTTAATCCTGTTATCGATTGCTCGACTGGGGTACAAGCAGGGCACCTAGAGATTTTGTTTTGCAAAAAATGGCTGATTATCTTATCGAAAGCAAACTGGTAATGGAATGCATCACCACTGCCGGCAACGCGCATTTTTCAAGTAAAAATATGTGCCGAAGGTGATGAGTCCGATGATTAGGCGAAATCGGTAGTGCCAGAAATAGCAAGGCTCGCGGTGTACTCGGGCACTGTATTGATAGAAAAAGTACGGATATTGCTGAGTTGAGATCGATATGCTGCTTGAATCTGATTCTCATACTCAGTCAGTCCAAGCCCTGCACATTTGAGTGACGCTTCCAGTTGCGTCCAGTATTGTGAGAAACGTTGTGCTTGAAGCGATAGGGGAGTGGCGATCAGCGAAGCAGTGTGTTGGTCGCCCAAATAGACCCCTGCAAGGTCTTGCCAGTCGTCGGGTAGTGTCGTCCGCATCAAATCGACGCCAATTTGACCGAGACGACTGATCGCTGCCACAGAGATACCTGTCTCGTGGCTGGTGGAAATCTGTAGATCCATATCGCGAACAACGGTTCTGATACCTTGTCCGATGACGCTGATCAAACGTAGGTCGTGCGCTGCGATATCCAATGCAGCGGATAAAAATTCCG
This sequence comes from Undibacterium sp. MH2W, assembly GCF_049340215.1. NCBI lineage: Bacteria > Pseudomonadati > Pseudomonadota > Betaproteobacteria > Burkholderiales > Oxalobacteraceae > Undibacterium > Undibacterium sp. MH2W. The sequence continues at coordinate 374,135 of NZ_JBMPPA010000003.1, forward strand.
TCACAACGAGTCTTAGGTGCTGCCTAGCGGCATCGCGCAGCATCGATGTTGGGGTTTGCGTCCCAATGACAATAATTTTCTCTGATGCAAAATATTTCAATGCCGTTTGTGCCTCATGAGGCCACATCAACAAGGAAAAATGCGCAGGTATTGTCATCAGAACGCCATACGATGAGTTTATATTCCAGTCATTGCTGCTGGACAGCCTCGCCAATGAGACTTTGCAGGAATAAATTCACCTTTCATCACCAAAGTCAGCGCACCGAGGGTGGCATCGTTGCCAACTTCTGCACCATATAACACAGAGCTTCGTGCGCCCATATACACACGCTCGCCGATGACGACATGATCCACTTTCATCACACGATCTTCAAATAAATGGGTCTGAGGACAAGCAAGTGCATTAATTTCGGTATGATCGCCGATGCTCACGCAGTCAAACTCAGTAATATCCGTCGTGTCCATATAGACCCCCTTACCAATCCGACAGCCAAGCAAATTAAACGCAACAGGAAGCCAAGGTGTGCCGCGTAAGTACCGCATGAAATTCGGGATAGCGATCCCCTCATACAAGTTGGTAATGCCCTCTGAGAGCCAAACAAACGGTGTCCACATCGGCATACTGGCTTTTTTGTAGCGATAAATTAACAACCATTTCAGCACCAACACAAATCCAAAACTACCAATGCCGTAGAACAGTCCTGCCACCAACAAGTACACAAACACTTCCATCCACCGATCATCGCCAGCCAGCGGCATCAGATTGAGTACAACGGTGTAACCAACCGCAATCACGATCGCATGCGGTGCAATAATGCGGAATGTTTCGACTAAACCGCGGCCAATCCGCCTTGCTATAGACGGTTTAAAGGTCAAATTCTCCGGAAAACCTTTGGTCTCTTCACGCGCCGGAAGGTGGATTGGGGGCGATCCTAACCACGTATCACCTGCATGGATTTGCGCATTCGAAGGCGCACAACTATGTACACCAATTAATACATTCTCTGGCAGGATAGTGCCATCCGGGATATACGCACCGTTACCCACAAAGCTACGACGTGAAATCACGGTTGGCTGCATCTGCATCCACCCAGCATCAATTTCCTCATCGCCAAGTAGCACCGCATCAGCGATGAAAGTTTCATCTCCGAGCGTCAGCATATCGGGAACGACGCCCAGAGCGGTCGAAATTTCCGCTCCTTTGCCCACCTTCGCGCCCAGCAGTCGATACCAAAACGGCGCATAGACCGTAGCATAAATACCGTGCAGTACATGCAAGCTTGATTCTTGGATCTGATTCACGAGCCATTTTTGGCAATACGTATTGCCGTGTACTTGGTACAGACCTGGTTTAAGTCTTGGTAAAATAAACCACCGAATTCCAGCCGAGAGTAACGCAGTACAAATAATCAAAATTGCCGTCGCAGGGAACGCCAATATGAAATATTTGCCTAGTTGGAACGGTATCGAGCTACTTTGCAACCATGGGAAAGTGTCGGCATTGTCAAACCAGTCAATAATGACAAAACTCGGGAATACCGGCACAAAAAACAAGGAGCCGATCAACAAGGTGCCAAAGATAAAAAATACCGTCTCACAGATTGATCGTAAGCGAGATAAATGAGGGCGAGGCGGCAAGCAGTGCGGGTCAAATGCGCTCACATCTTTTGCTGGCGAGCCTTTCCATATACGCCCAGCAGGCACTGTCTTGCCATCCGCTAATGCAGACTGACCATCTAGGTGTGCACTGGCCTCAAGTACGACATTGCCTTCTAAAACAGAATACGACCCGACGTAAGCATTCTCTTGTAGGGTAATCGTGCCAAGAATGAGTTCACCGTGCTGCACACGTGCATTTTCGAGATTCACAGCACTACCAATGCTCACGCCATCGGCAATCGTCAGCATATCCGGCGCTCTCAGCGTGATCGATCCAATCGTCACATCTTTACCGACTTTGGCACCCAATGCGCGTAACCATAATGGATATAACGAAGAACCGCTCAGCATATACGTAGGCGCGGCTTCTAAGAGGCGGTCTGACAACCACCAACGGAAATAGGTGAACCCCCACAAAGGATACCTGCCGGGTTGTAAACGACCAGCAATAAGCCATTTGCCACCGATCGCGATACCAAATTCAGCCAACGTCAGCAGTAAAAAGGTGGCAACCGAGAGAAGAATCGCTCTGTAATTCGAGTCGTCAGGATCACCAGTCAAGAAGTGATAAGTAAAAAATGGCGCCAGCCACTGTACCATCCGAATAGCGACCAGCCACGGAATCACCACTGCCTGCGCTGCGCCACACAGCCAGCGTTTCCAGGTCGGCGGAGGTGTCCACGTGGCCTCCGTTGCATGCGCCTGGTCTTGAGCAACACCGGCTACTTCCAACAGCTCAGCGATTTTACCGATACTGCGCTGCTGATAGATATCTGCAATTTTAAAATACGCAAAGCGGCTATTTTTTCGTAATAAGGAGACGAGTTTTGCCGCCATCAGTGAATGGCCGCCAAGATCAGCAAAGAAATCTAAATCACGTCGGATAGGTTGACCAGGAAATAAACGATTGAGCGCTTCAAATAAGCATTCTTCCGTTTCACTTGAAGCGCAATCGGAATCGCCGCTCGTGACAACCTTCGATAGAGGCATCTTCTTGAGCGTATTTCGGTCGATTTTTCCAGAGGTAAGCCGAGGCACCTCCGTCATGAACTCAAACCGAGAAGGAACCATATACGGCGGCAGCACTTGAGACAACTGCGAACGTAAGATTGCCTTTAATTCTGTATCGGAAGGGATCGTTCCTGAAGCAGTGAAGGAGGCATCATCACGGGCAATAAACGCCATGATTTGATCGATCTCATCTTCTTTTCTCAGGATGACCGCGACGGTTCCGACGCCGCTCTGTTGAGCGAGGACCGCTTCAATCTCACCGAGCTCCACACGAAATCCGCGGATCTTCACCTGATCATCGGCACGACCTAGGCACTGAATACTGCCATCAGCCTGAATACAAGCGAGGTCACCAGTACGGTATAAACGCCGATCAATGTCGCTCATCGACCATGGGTTCACCAAAAATTTCTCTGCTGTCAGGTCTGGCCGACCTAAATAGCCAATAGCGACACCTGGTCCAGAGATACAGAGTTCTCCCGTTTCACCGAGAGGTAACAAACGTAACCCATTCTCGACATCGGTCGCCACGACCATCATTGAATAGTTTGGTAAAGGGGTGCCGATCGTGACTGGCGCATTCGCATGCAAAGGAGCAAGGCTTGCTGATACCGTGGCTTCTGTCGGTCCATAAGTGTTGAACATCTGGCGACCAGCGCGAGTGAAACGATTCACCAGCGATTCCGGACACATTTCCCCGCCCAGATTAATCAGTCGAAGACTTGCCACGTCCTGTGAAAATAAGGCGAGTAACGTTGGCACTGCATGCAATACTGTGATCTGATTCTTTTCAAGCGCAACAGGTAAGGCGTCTGGATCGGCAGTGATTTCTTTTGGTGCGATCCACAGCGTCGCTCCAACAAGATAACTGATCCAAATTTCCTCAAATGACATATCAAACGCCACAGAAAACCCTTGATACACCTTATCAGATGCACACACCCCTAAAACGGCGTTTTCAGAACGCAAAAAATGGCAAATGCTGGCATGGTTGACCACGATGCCTTTGGGTTTTCCCGTTGAGCCAGAGGTATAAATGACATAGGCAGGGGCGAGGGGGTCTGCTGTTTCTCTTTTGTGTAAAACAGTTTGCTTCTCAGCACGAATCGATTCCGCGATCCATATTTGGCAGGATAAATCTTTGCATAGATCATTGTTTGATGCCGCAGTCAGCAAACCAACTGCCTGCGCGTCTTCGAGACAGACTGCAATACGTTCGATCGGCGTATCGGCATCAAAGGGAAGCCATGCCGCCCCCGTCTTTGCAATGCCGGCCTGCATCACTAATAAGTCGATTCCTCGGGGCAACCAAAGTCCGACAATGTGTCCAGACCGAACCCCCTGATGCATCAGGGCCGATGCGATCTGATCAGCACGTTCGTTGAGTGTACGGTAGGTGATGCGTTCGCCCTGACATTCCAATGCGATCTTTTCAGGGTACTGAAGAGCGGTGTTTTCAAGCAGGTCGGCGAGAATTTCGTCACGGATTAGATCGGAATTGCGGTCGCCATATAAGACGTGGGGGTTCAACGGAGTGCTACTTAACAAAGACATAAATCGCTATGAGAGCCTGTAATATTATTATTTTCATTTGCCCGTATTTTCTCACGAGATGCGAAGTCAACAGGATAATTTTTTTTGCATCCGAGAAACTCAAAACCCTCTACAACAAATCTTTTCGCAATGAATGGTGATTACGTGAAAGGAGAATGCAATGGACGCCAATTATTACACGAAATGATACGAATAATGCAACGTTTAGGCACCGCTACGCGCTTTATTGTACCCAATGATCAACAAGGTCTATTTTCTTGTCATGATAGAAATTGATCAACAACCCAGTTTATCGGTTCGTTCAAGATACGCACGAGTTCGACGACAGGGAAAGCCGATGCCATGATTAGAAATAACAACGATGAATAACAACAATTTCCTGTTATAAATTCAAATTATTGCTAATATAAAAATGTTACCAGCAGCACGTATTTCTAACCTTTCAGTATCAATTACCTTTCCATTGTCATTATTACTTTAGATTATTACCGTCGTATTTACTCACCTATATGGAGATGTAAGATGAAAACACTATTTCGCTTAATGGCAATGTTTCTTCTATTGACCTCAGCATCTACCTTTGCAGCCGATGTCCCTGAAGATGCGATTGCTATGGTAGACAAAGGGTTATCGTATATCGAGAAAAACGGTAAAGAAAACTTGATAAACGAAATTAAAAATAAGAATCCCGATTTCATTAAAGGGGATATTTATTTGTACGTACGCGGCATCGATGGTGTCATTCTTGCGCATCCATTCAATCCGAAACTCGTTGGCAAGAATATGCTCGAATTGCCCGATGCAGACGGCAAACTCTATCGGAAAGACATCGTCAACCTCGCAAAGACCAAAGGGAAAGGCTGGGTTGACTATCGCTACAATAATCCGGTGTCTAAAGAGATAGAAAACAAGTCGACCTATGTCTATCGGACTGGTGACATTATTCTTGAAGCTGGCATTTATAAAGGCAAGTAGACCTATACCGAGAGAGCATCATCATCTCAGGTTCATAACGACTTATCTTCTACCGCATGACTTATGTCGTGCGGTTAATGCCGTCGCTTTGTGAAATTGGTAGTGTGTCTGACATCAAAAATTTCACAAATTTTGCAATGTTGTCATTGAATGAAAACGATTGTCACGCCTCGATTTTTCGAATCAACTGTTATGAAATAATTGAACTTCGTTCATCTCAGACATGATCACGCATGAAAAAAATCGTTACTTCCTTGCTCTCTGTAGGGCTCGCATTGAGCCTTGTCGCATGTAGTACAACACCGGTACCTAACACCAACACGCCAGTCATCCCCATCGCGCAAATCGATCGGGGTGTTCAAATTGTATTGCCAGATAACGTTCTTTTTGAGAGCGGAAAAGCGGATGTGAATCTGGCAGTCTCTCGTCCTTACCTTGAACGTATTGCTTATTTACTGACAACGAAAACATCGAAAGTCGTTTCCGTTGAAGGACATACAGATAACGTCGGATCTGCCGCATTCAATCAAAAACTCTCAGAGCAACGTGCTGCCGCAGTAAAAAAGGTACTGATCGATTTGAAAGTACCCGATGAACGTATGACGACGCAGGGATTCTCTTTCACTCATCCTGTTGCCTCAAACGCGACGGAAGATGGACGCAAATTCAATCGTCGCACTGAAATCATTATTCTCGATGAAAAAGTAGAAACGATCACACAAGGTGAAGCGCCGAATACATTTGAAACTGCATTCAGTCGCCTCAAGAGCATGGTCGATCAAGGCATTTTGCAGCCCTCAGAGAAATAGGATAGGAACATGGAAACACAATTGAAGCGTCGCTTGATGCTTGCCATGGGGGCTAGCCTGCCATTTGTCGCGTCCGCAACACAAAAAAACACGAGCGACATCGCTGCCTCGAAACCAACTCCCATCGCACCTTCCCATCCGATAAAAATTGGACTGGCCCTCGGAGGTGGATCTGCGAGAGGCTTTGCACACATTGGTGTGATCCAAGCGCTTGAGAAACATAAAATTCGCCCAGATCTGGTCGTTGGCACCAGTGCTGGTAGCATTATTGGCGCGTTTTATGCCGCAGGTTTTACAGGCGCTCAGATGGAAGAAGTCGCGCTTAAGCTCAAGGATATCGAAGTCATTGACTTATCAGTCGGATCCAAGCGCGGAATGGTTGTTGGAACGGCTCTGCAAAATGTAGTGAATCAATATATGCAGTCGAGACCCATCGAGTCTTTCCCCATTCCTTTTTGTGCGGTAGCGACCAATCTCATCTCAGGCAAAGCGGCTCTTTTCCGGACAGGCAATCCTGGCTTCGCTGTCCGCGCTTCGTGCAGTATGCCTGGCGTATTTATTCCAGCAAGGCAGGGAAGTGATGAGTTTGTTGACGGCGGACTTATTAGCCCTTTACCAGTGAACGAAGCCAAAAAATTAGGCGCCACTTATGTGATTGCCGTCGATGTGAGTGCACAAACAGATAATACCAACCTGCACGGCATGTTTGAGTTACTCATGCAATCTTTTGACATCATGGGGCAATCCTTAATCCGAATGGAGTCAGAAAAAGCCGATATGCTGATCCATCCCGATCTAAAAAAATTCTCAAGCACCGACTTTCAGGCGCGTAAAGAATTAATCGCGGCCGGTTATCAGGCTGGACTGCAAGCGATCCCTCAAATAAAAGAGGCGTTAGCACTCATGAGTCAATCATAGCGTCATTATGTCGTTTCTGAGGGAAATAGCATGACCTCCAAGGAAATAACTTTTCCTCAAACACCTTATACATTGAGGTAACGAAATCCTTCTTCCACTAAATTCCACTCAAGAAGAACTAAAAAAACCATGACGGCATAAATAAATGCCGTGATGAAGATCGCGAGTCTTTGAGGGAGATATCTTAAGAAAAATGAATACATGATTATTCGCCAGTGAAACGTCGGATCGTCTGTAACAAGGTGTCAAGATCGTGACTTCGAGTAATTGCAAAACTCAGCACAACGAAATTAAATGTCAGTAAGACCGATGCTACATCTCCAATGCGGCGTATGAGTAGGTTTTCAGACCAACTGATAGACGATGTGAGCTTCTGCCAGTTTTGCCATACGAAAATTCCTATCCCATGATAAGTGCCCCACAAGAGATAGCGAGATGAGCATTCGTGCCACAATCCAAGCACAATCATCGCTACCAAAGAAGACACGCCAGCGCTACGGGTCGAGGCATAAATAGGAAAGCTCACATGGTCACGACACCAGCCTGAGACGGATGCGTGCCAATTTCGCCAAAACTCGGCGATATTTTTAGCAAAAAACGGATACTGAAAATTCTCAGGCAGCCGAATGCCAAGAAGCAGTCCAAATCCGATCGCTATATCGCTATAGCCGGAAAATTTAGCATATAGCGAAAAACCATATTGAAGACACTCAAGATAAAAGCGAAAAAAACTTGGCGCAAACGTACTCAATAATTGATTGCATTTCACTCCAAAAATATAACTACCAATAATCACAATCTTAAAGTAACCGAGCACAAAACGCTCAATACCAATTGACATTAAATTGCTGTCGAATCGAGACCTTCTTACTTCGCGCTCAAAATCGGCGTAATTCTGGAAAGGACCTAGAAGTAAAGTCGGTGGAAAAAACAAATAAGCACAATACTCCCCGAAACGCGGTTTCGTACTGGTTGAGGGTGCTATCACTAAAACACAATGAAGTATCCGTAAAGAAAAAAACGCTGCACCAAGCCAGGGTACAAACGAAAATTCACTCTGCTCCTTGAACGAACCTTTTAACAACTCTCTAAAAATCAACAGTGCGAAAAATATTGCAATGGCTGATCCATAGATAACAAGCTTGCTACGTTGATGACGAATAAGCCCATAACTCAAGATCGTTAGCCCAGCACAAAAAAGGGCAGAGAGAGGCGCAAGCCAAGCGAGACAACTTAATGCGCATGCGGCAGCAGCATAATGACGAATGGACCGTGGCAACAACCAGTAAAAACCAGTACAAATCACAACCGTTAAAAGAAAAAAAGGACCAAGCAACATTAATGAACCTTCTTACTTAACAGGGTTTGTAGTCGATAAGCAAGTTGTGGGGCAAATTGATCTCGTCCAAACTGCGCCATATGCGCCTCATCTTGGCAATAGGCGAACTGACCTGTTGGCGCAGGAAAGTGCCAATACTCCGCACCACTCTCCAGCGCTAACTTTTGTAATGCAACCCTCCGTCTGACCAGCATATCACCTAGTCCATGTTCGAGTTCGGGCGCCCTTGGTATATCAACCAAAACAACTTGGGTTCCAGACGCCTGAATTCGCTTTATCCACGTTGCTGCGCTCGCAAAGATACCCGGGTCGCTATTGATGATTTCAGCATATTCTTGTTTACTTCCGTGCGAATTCGTTAAACATTCTGGACGAAACGTATCACTCATTTTGGGTTTAAATAGATGCGCATCGAGTCTTCCTTTTATTTTATAACGCATATCTTCGACAAATTGAGCGAAGGGGGTTTCTTGGCTCAATTCTCCCTCGTGTAATAATAAGATGGCTGGATGATACTCAATAATCAGAGGCGCTGACTGCTCTATACCTTTCCAGGAGCGCACAGGGATTTCACATCGAACCCATGCCATATTTGTAAGCGAGGCAGTAAAGGAATGAATCGGATCCGTACCGTGAACAAGTAATGAGGTGCCAATAGCCAAAACAAGTGGTTTTTGTTTCTCGTTCAACGCCGGATAATCTGATAAGCAGCTATGGAGTAAATAAACGCCTTTGTTTGACACTGGCTGATTTCTGGTAAAAAAGCAAAGCGAAGCCAACGCAACGACACTAATTAGTATTGCCACCATCCATATCGTCAACGGAGGTGGACGCGAGGTATCAACAAGACGGTCAGCCACGTTTTTTTGCTTTTCTAATGATGTCAATCGCAGCACCAATATGTGTAATGCCCGTAATATCGCGTTCGTCTAGGACAATATCGAAATGATTTTCTAGAGCACTGACAAACTCGATATGAGCAAGCGAATCCCACCCAACGGTATTATCTGGCCCCGACGTCAGCTTGAGCTCGTTCACCCCCAACCGGAATATCTGTTGCGCGATCATTAAGACCTGGTCAGCATCAGCCTTATCCGCATCGATCGATGACCCTTCATTGATACATAGTGCACGTAACGTCTCCAGCCGCACTTTACCTGAGGGACCATACGGTAATGCCTTCAAAAAAATGAATTTTCGTGGCAATTTATAGGGAGGTAAGTATGAACGGCAGAATTCCAGAAGCTGCGATTCCGTTGGATGCGTACCCGCTGCTGGCACCACTGCAGAAACGACAATCGATTCCCACTCGGCATGCGGCAAACCGAGCGTAGCAACCGACATCACGTCTGGGTGACGGCTCAATACATCGTCCACTTCTTCAGGGTGAATATTGTGTCCACCGCATACAATGATGTTTTTGACGCGACCTGCAAAATGTAAAAAACCATCAGCGTCACTCCATACAAGATCACCAGTATGAAGCCAGCCATTTTTAATAGTTGCCGCCGTTGAGGCTGGATCGAGATAATAGCCGGACATCAAGTGATCGCCTTGAATAAGCAATTCTCCAGTCTCGTTTTGTTTCACATCCTCGCCATTTTCATCGATGATCCGCACCACACAATCGACAGGTTTGCCAAGAGTGCCAAGCTTTCGCGTAGCCTCTGTAGGACCTGAAAAAATACCGCCCGCGACCGTTTCTGTCAGACCGTAGGTATTAACGACCACCACTTGAAACTGCTCTTCAAACTGCCGCCATAGCGTTTCTTCCAGATGACCAGCCGTGGAAATAATATGTTTAAATCCAGCGTGTGCAAAACTGTCTTGTTGCCGCGCTCCCAAACGAAGCATTAACGCTAGCATCGTCGGCACTACAACGAGATGACTAATGGACTCGGCGTAAATCAGGTCAAGAAACCGTGGTATCGTCACTGGGCTAAATGCCAACGGCCGCAGAAGCGTCGCGCCAGAAAAAATCGCAACCAATGGGCCTTGTACCATTCCATCAGCATGATGAAGTGGCAACGTGTTCAAAATGCGTGATGTCGGGACGTAACTGTGCTGGCGTTGTAAAGTACCCAAGTGCGTTGCTAATGCTTTATAGCTTAACTGAACCGCTTTGGGGATGCTGGTGGATCCAGACGTAAAAAAATCAATGCAATTTCTGCGTCTTTAAAAATTACAGGTGGCGCTATGCTAGTCACTGCATCTAGTTCATGAAAAAAGCCGCTATCAGAACGTTGTTGGCGAGAGAGTAAGCGTTTTAGTAAAGCGCCTTTTTGCGGAGCAGGTTCTGCTTCGATAGCCCATGTGGGGCAGGAAAGCGCCCATCGTTGCGCGAGTTGTTGATCCACAACCGCACAGTGGGGTTGAAAACGGTCAACCAGATCGCTTGCTGCCACTTGAGGCAAGTCTGTATCCATTAGCATCGGAACGACGCCCATGCTCATCGCACCCAATACAATGCATAGCAATTGTCGTTCATCTGTCACCCCAAGCAATAGTTGATGGCCAGGTTTGAGCCCTTTTTGCATCAGGAGTGTTCTTACTGCGGATAACCTTATATTGAGTTCACCATAGGTCATTCCACCATGCGCAGTAACAAGTGCAAGTTTGTTGGTGGGTTGAAGAGCAATATGGGTTGTCCAATTAAAAGACGTCATTCTTCGATTTCCATTAATTCTTTACGTAGCGCTACTTTGGCAATTTTTCCATTGGCGACACGAGGAAGTGATTCAACCAGATGAAATTCATCGGGGCAAAAATGTATATTGAGACGTGCACTTAACCACGGTTTAAATCGGGTTAACCAATCCTCAGTTTGCAGAGACTTCGTGATTATCCATGCGTGAAGTCGTGGTCCGGTCAACGTCATTTCACCAATGACGGCAGCTTCAGAGACATCTTCATGGGCACACAACACTTCCTCAATAACGGCTGGGTAAACAGCAACACCGTGCCGCGTCTTAAACATGTCGTCGGTTCTTCCAATGAGAATGCAATGCCCATTCTCGATACGCGCTAAGTCACCTGTTCTTAACCAACCATCGTGAAATTTCTTCGCACTCGCTTCCGTGTCGTCAAAATATTCAAGCATTAATTGGTTGCTGTAAATCTCAAGGTGACCAATAGTTTTAGGATCGTCGATAACATCCCCATCGTCATCTACCAATCTGAGATGCGCATTCACTGGAACACCAATGTCTGCGTCGCATGTCCGCTCCATCTCAGGCTTGATCGCGAGGCATACGCCTCCGGTTTCCGTGAGGCCATAATAGGAGTACACAGGAACCCCGAGTTTAGTTTCTGCTGCCTTTTGAATTTCTAATCGGAGGACGTTACCCGTACAAAGAATTTGTCTCAAAGGGCCAAATGCTAATGGTGATCGCACGGCTGCGACAAGGTTGAGAAATGCGGGCACCACTGAAAGCACCGAAATCCCATGCTGCCGACACGCCGCTGCTGCCGTCGTAGGGTGGCTAAATTGCGCCGAATCCACTGTGGCCAAGGTTGCGCCAGAAAGGAAAGGTAATAAACATGTGTTCCTCAGGCCGCTCATGGTGTGTAAACCACCAGGGCAACATAACACGTCTGATTTTTGGATACCGTACGTACTTGTCAGAGCCAAAGAGCCTCTAAATAGTGCTCCGTGACTCAATACGACAGCTTTTGGTTTTCCAGTACTTCCGGAGGTAAAGATCACCGCTGCAGCCTTGTTTTCTGCACCAATTTCATTTAATTCATCATCGGGGAATGCCTCTGATCCATTCCCGATCCATTCACTTAACCGATCGCCGATGAAAAAAGAGGATGTATCTGTAAGTAGCGGCAAACAGCGCATTGCCGGCACCCCCGATTCGTCCCTCATATCATCCAAGAACAATGTAGGCTGAAGTCGGTCAATTAACTGCTCAACATCACCGCGGGGCATCAATGGATCCACGGGTGCAATCACTGCACCACAAAGCCACACCGCCCAGACAGCCAACACTGCCTCTGCATGGCATTGGGATTGCATTAATACATATTGCCCCTTACTTAATCCAAGTGACTGGAACAATCGTGCCATTGCACACACAACGTCTTTAACATCACCAAAATAAAAAACGGAACCATCATCAGACCGAAGGACTTCGCGATCACGATAATGATTTTCAAGGCGACTCCAAAGATGAGCAAAGCATTGATCGTTAAGTCGCGGCATGATGAAGCGATCAGCGTAAAACGCTTGTAACTGCCCCATTTGCTCACCGATAGGCAAGGTGATCAGTAATTCCGACTTGTATAAGGCATCTGCTTCACTCTTGAGTTGATCGAGGTCCATTTTTAGACGATCGGCAATGTCCTGCCATGTTGCGCCTGTTTCCGCCCACGTCCATATTTTTATCTGCAAGGAAGTGAGCTGATGCGGGAGCACTTGCTCCAACCGCTCCGCATAGCATGGATGACGACGCAGCAACTCAAACGCACGTTCATTGTTAATCGAAATAGTGCCGTTCGTTTTATCCACTTGAACCAATGATTGGCGAATGGGGCGCTCATTTTCAATCAACGCATTCGACCACGGTTTTACGACAATCTCTGCCGGAGACTGATTAAAAATGGCAACCAACCCATTGTAATGTGACGTGTTTGCCTGATCGATGAGAGCAGTCGGCTGCTCAAGGTTGAACAGCGCTTTTTCACTCATCACATAAGCGATGCGGTGATCTTTTTGAAGTACTTTTGCAAAGTACGCTTTATAGGATTCGCCATGTAATTGCAGTCCTCCTCGTTCAAAAAAAGGATCAGGCTGGCTATTCGACAAATGTATGTGTGGAAAAATGATCGTGCCTGAGTCGGACACCGTTCGCAAACAATCCGACAGAAAGGGTTGAAGTGTGTATCTATGCAAAGAATCGAGTGCATGGATAAATGCGAATGACTTATCCTTAAACGGCAATCCGCGGCTCGGATCTGCAAAAATAATATCCCAGTTCGACAATCGGTTTTCTTTTGAGAGCCAATAGGCATAACCTTCATACCCAAGAACGCCCAGATTTCCTTCCCACATGGAGATGACTTGCTGCTCTGGGAACAAGCCTGCTAGCAATGCGCCAGAAAAACCAGTCCTACACCATGTATCAAGAATAATGTCGCCTGGTTTGAGATACTTTTTGATTTCGTCAAACAAGGGGAAAAGCGCACGCGTGCTTTCATTAAATGGTTGAAAAGAAGCATACGAGTCATACGATTTTCCTGCGGCTGAACGTAGAACATCACCGTAGGTTTGTAATCGTGGAAGAAGGCGCGCTTCTAATTGCTGAAGAAAATCAAGGGTCGGCTTTTCTACGCAAAGCATTTGATGCGCGGTGTACGCAAATCCGGAAAGGACAGGAAATCCAATGGAGCAACAGGGGCAACGTAAGACACCATAATCAATGTCAGACGGCGTGCCGTTTAAGATGTCGCACTCTAGGGCTACTCTGCAACTTCCACAGACTATTTGTGAGGCAAAGGCTAATTTCACGATTAATATAGTTGCACTTGATTACAGGACTTGCATGTCGACAGACAAAACAAGCGGTTTAGCACCAATAATTTTGTTATTTTTATAAAATTCTTTTGAGTGCACCCATTATATGAAACAATTGTTAATATTTGTTACTCGGAAAGTATATTTTTGTTTCTTTATATAAAAAATTCATGTCGGTGTAACATTTTTTATGTAGAAATCTTCTGATGGAATCGACTTGAGTAACCACCAAGCTTGACAAGCTAATGCGTAGCGTTGCACCCGTACTTTGTAATAACAGTGCAGTGTTGATGAGAAGATCGTGGGATCGAAAACTTGGGGGAGGTAAGCCCAGCAAGCACTAACGCGGCATGCCAGGAGCCCAAGCCTGAGGTGCGATGGGGTTGCGTTCAGGCTTGGGGGTGAAAATTATCAGATAGAAGCAGGCTTATCCGTACTGCTACGAATCGGCTGTACACGCTTCGGTGGTGCGCTATCCAAGTAAGGGCTGTAGCCAGGGAAGCTCATGCGAATGATGCGCAACACCGTCGTGCCGAATTGGCGCGTGAGCGAGCCAGTGTTGTAGGGGAGACGGTATTTTTCGCACAACGCACGCACACGCGGTGCAACTTCGCCGTAGCGATTGCTTGGCATGTCAGGAAACAGATGGTGCTCGATTTGGTGGCTCAGGTTACCGCTCATGATATGAAATAACGAACCCCCTTTAATATTGCATGAGCCGAGTAATTGACGAACATACCAATGTGCGCGTGTTTCGTTCTCAACATCTGCTTTCGTAAACACGTGCACATCCATTGGGAAGTGCCCGCAGAAAATAATCAGATACGTCCATAAATTACGCACGATATTGGCTATGGCGTTCGCACCGGCAACATAAAAAAAGAAGGGGCCGGCCAGTACTGGGAATAACAAATAATCTTTACGTGCTTGTCGCAGGATCTTGGCACGTGTGCGCAGCCACATTGGGCGCAACGACGACCATTTCATTCTCCCCTGAATGACACGCCCCAATTCCAGCTCTTGAATAGCGATGCCCCATTCAAAGAAAATAGCCAATAACAGCGCCCACAATGGATTCCCAAGATTAAATGGTTTCCAACGTTGACCTGAAAATAAGCGCAACAAGCCATAACCCGCGACGTCAGCATCTTTGCCGAGCACGTTTGTCCACGTATGGTGCTTCACATTGTGCGCATGCTTCCACTGGTCGGATGGGCAAACGTGATCCCATTCCCAAGTGTTCGATTGAATATCTGGATCGCGTAGCCAATCCCATTGAGCGTGCAGGATGTTGTGTCCAATCTCCATATTTTCGAGAATCTTTGCGGAACCCAACATCAAGATGCCAAGGATCATGACTGGCCAGAACATTGACCAGCTCGCCAGGGCATGACCCCACCGTGGAAGGAATGCCAGACTGGCGTAGATACCCAGTCGGCCGCTTATTTCCAGCCAACGGTGAACTTTCAGTAAACGTCTCACATACCGTGCATCGCGCTCGCCGCGGTCAGCCATAACTTCATTGCGAATAGCTTCAATTTCAGCGCCAAAGGCGTCAATATCAGAAGGAGTAAGATGTGATGGAATAGGCATAGAATTTTCGATCAATAATTACAGTGCGAGTTCGACGTCGCCGACGGCGCTACAGACACACACCTGTACGGTGTCGCCCGGTTCAGCAATGAGGGTCCCATTACGCATGTCACGCACACAGCCACTCACTAGTTTGGTGTCGCAGCCGTGGCAGATCCCCATGCGACAACCATGTTTAGGATTGAGGCCGATATCCTCCGCGATACGTAGCAGGGTATTGATGCCATCGGAAGATGCCTCGGCGGCACTTTTCTTAAAAATAACGCGACCGGGTGTTGCTGCATCGGAGGTTTTTGCAATCGGCGCATGAAAACGCTCTACATGCAGCTTATCCGCCAGACCTGCTTTGGCCCAGTGCGCTTCAACTGCTTCGATGAGACCAGTTGGGCCGCAAACCCACACCTCACGCTCACGCCAGTCAGGGCAAGATGCTTCCAATTGCTCAATGTTGAAATGAGATGCACCCGTTTGCGTGTAATAGCGAGAAAGCTGGTAATGCTTCTGTGTAGCAACGAGTGTGTCTAGCTCTTGGCCAAAAATGACATCGCGCTGATGGGGAGCGTAATGAATGTGTACTGTATCCGGAATCACTTCGTATTCCTGCGCATAGTTACGCAGCATACTCATAATCGGAGTGATACCACTGCCGCCAGTGATAAATAACGGGTGCACCGGCATTGATTCTGGCAGAACGAACTCTCCTTGTGGTTCGCCAAGTGGGAGGTATTGTCCCACTTGTACTTGCCGAATTAAATGTTCAGATACACGACCACCTGGGACTGCTTTCACTGTGACTGTAATACAGCCATCCTCGCGACCAGGCGCTGAAGAAATGGAATAGGTTCTGGTGTGCCGCTGGCCGCCGATGGCCACGCCCAGACGTACAAACTGTCCAGCACGATGGGTGCGCCAGTTAGTACCGGGACGGAGGGTGAGGGTGGAACAGTCTACCGTTTCTGCGCGCACATCTTCAACACGCGCCATCAATGCATGAGTAGTCCACAGCGGATTCACAAGCTCAACATAATGCGAATGCCGCAAGGGGTAAGCAAGCATATCCGCGAAGCGCGCCAGGGAGGCTCTAATGGTCATGGTATCGCAAATAATAAAAACGAATCATATTGTGTACACTTGTACACATCAAGTCAAGTGTAGTGTAACGAAAAATGTCATTAACCCCTCAATCAGTGCGTGATAGCATAAAATCAGGGTGTAAAATAATGATACACATGTACACAAGGATTCCATGAGTCAGCTCGAAATCGAAGAAACGACAGGCCGGACTGAAAGAAAAACAGGCACTCGCAAGGCGTTGTTGCAGGCAGCAATGACGCTCGTTGGTGAAGGTCGTAGCTTTACGAGCCTGGGATTGCGCGAAATCGCTCGTCAAGCTGGCGTCGTACCAAATGCGTTTTATCGCCATTTCCGAAATACGGACGAATTAGGCTTAGAGCTTGTCGTCGAAACTGGCATCACCCTCAGACGTTTGCTACGAGAGGCCCGTCAAATCGATCCCTCCCGTGGTTCGATGCTGCGCCGTTCTGTGCGCGTCTACCTCGACTACGTCAAAGCAAACCGGCTGCAATTCCAATTTATCGCCTCGGAACGTGCTGGAGGTAGCAGGATACTCCGTTTGGCCATTCGGACTGATGTCACGCACTTTACAAACGAAATGGCACAAGATATGCGCGCCATTGGGCAATACAACGATCTGCCCACACCACGCCTACAGATGGTATGCGGACTCATTGTCATGACGATGCTCGCGGCCGCGACCGATATCCTCGACCTCCCTCCAGGCCAACCTTTGCTCGAAGCTGAAATGGAAGAAAATTTCGTTCAGCAGCTTCATGTCATATTACTAGGTGCTTCGCATTGGCATGAAAAGGGTGGGCGATAGCCCCCATGTCAACCAGTCTCACCTTCACTAACAGATCACTCCCAGTCTTTTTTGGACGACGCCTGAAATTTTATAGAATTTGTATTAAGCTTCTTGTACGCTGAACAAAATGTTTGCGTCTTTGTTACACGCCTCGTGGAGAGAACCATTCGACCATTGCGCTTGGTTGTCCAGCTTTAATGACGATATAGACGATATAGCACGATCAAAGCCATTTCTCTTCGAAAGTCCACATGCTTTGATTGAAAGAAAAGCGCATTAAAAGCCATCGGATCATTTATGCAGTAATCGCAATCTTAGGGGAATAAGATGACTGTATTGGAAACGCCAGCAAATGAGGCCGGACGTCTTTTGGCTCTGCGGAGCTTAGAGATCCTCGACACCCCGCCAGAAGAGCGATTTGATCGCATAACGCGGATGGCAAGACGTATTTTTGGGGTTCCGATCGCTTTGGTGAGTTTGGTCGACGAAAGCCGGCAATGGTTCAAATCGTGTGATGGTCTGTCGATCAGAGAGGCCGACCGAAAGGGATCATTTTGTTCTCAGGCTATTCTGCAGCGTAACACCTACATTATTGAAGATGCAAAAACAGATCCTAATTTTCAAAATAATCCTTTCGTCGTCGGAGAGCCGTATATCCGATTTTATGCTGGCCATCCTTTAAGAGCGCCCAATGGTGAGGCTCTAGGAACGCTGTGCGTGATGGACTCCGAGCCACGTCAATTAACTCGCGAAGATATTGAGATGCTGACCGATTTGGCGAGCATTGTTGAGCGCGAATTGATTGCGATACAGTTATCCCTGATCGATGAAATGACAAGGATATCAAATAGGAGAGGCTTCTTCCTGTTGTCGAAATACAGCCTTGAGATTTGCAGACGCCAACTGCTCCCTGCTAGCCTCGTTTTTCTCGACTTAAATAAATTTAAGCATATCAATGACACGTATGGTCACAAAGAAGGCGACAACGTTCTCATTTTATTTGCCGACAAAATGCGGCAATCATTCAGAAGCTCAGATATCTTCGCGAGATTAGGAGGGGACGAGTTTGTTGTACTTTTAACGAACATCAAGCCCGACGAAGTTCAAGATCTCATCCAGCGCTTCAAACACTCGCTCAAAGAAAGCACGATCCAACTTGGACTAACGTACAACGTTGATTTTTCTTTTGGTATCGCTGCTTTTGACCCTGTTAAGCACGCCAATATAGACGCTTTAATCGAAGAAGCCGACCAAGCAATGTATTTAAATAAAACACTAAATGGATCGAGCGGGATAACGAAATAAACTTCTCAGTAGGATCTGTAAGTAGAGACGCGCTCTGTACTGTGTGTCAGTAATAAAAGCCGAATTAACCCTAACTTAACTGGTGCACACTATGAATATGTCGAACCTGACGGTAAGAACGAGAATACTTACGGGATATATCGTCATGCTGGTTTTTCTTGTAATGACAGCAGCATGTGGCCTCTACGGCATGGCAGAGTCAAACGATCGGCTTCAACATGTAACGGAAGAAAATGCCGTGAAGATGGTTTTACTGGAGGATATGTCAAATTCAATCCACGTCATCTCGCGTGTGATTCGCTCGTTAGCATTGATTAGCGATCAAGCGACGTATGACCGTGAATACGCAAAAATTGCCTTAGCGCGACAAGAATACGATAAAGCATCCGGTGAACTGCAAAAGATGCCCTTGGATAAAAAAGGTCAGGACTTTATGACCGAAATTAACAAGAATAGAGACGAGACAAGGCCAAAAAATAATAAATTTCTCGAGATGGTAAAAACAGACAGAGAAAATAGTGTCGACTACTTATTGAAAGAAGCCAATCCAGCCACTGCAATCTGGCAAAACAATATCCATGACTTCATCAAATTGCAACGCGAGTTAAATCATCTCGATGAAATTGCAGCAGCTGACGCCTACAGCAATTCGCGCCGGCTTATTCTTATATTTTCGATGACCGCGATTTTATTGTCTATCGCTTTGGCCTCGCTGATTACCCGTTCTATTCTCGGTCAACTTGGCGTTGAACCACTTGATGCGAACGACATTGCAGCACAAATTGCGACAGGCAACTTAACAGTTCACATCGACGCCAAAAAAGCGAAAGAAGATAGCCTCATCATCGCAATCAAAACCATGCGAGACAAACTTGCTGAAATTGTGACGAAAGTAAAACAGGGCGCTGAAACAATTTCCACAGCCGCCGGAGAAATCTCGGCAGGGAACATGGATCTATCATCTCGCTCGGAATCGCAGGCAAGTGCGATCGAAGAAACGGCTGCCTCGATGGAAGAACTCACATCGACAGTAAAACAAAATGCAGACAACGCTCGCCAAGCCAATCAACTAGCAACGTCTGCCTCTGATGTCGCTGTTAAAGGTGGATTAATCGTGGGCGACGTGATCGAAACAATGAGTGCCATCAGCGAGTCGTCGAAAAAAATCGTCGACATCATTAGCGTCATTGACGGCATTGCGTTTCAAACCAATATTTTGGCACTGAACGCCGCCGTAGAAGCGGCTCGTGCTGGCGAACAAGGACGTGGTTTTGCCGTGGTCGCAAGCGAAGTCCGTAACTTAGCACAGCGTAGTGCGACAGCCGCAAAGGAAATCAAGACGCTGATTTCAGACACTGTAGAAAAAGTAGCCGTCGGTACGAAGATGGTCGATGCTGCAGGACAAACCATTAATGACGTTGTTGTGAGCGTTCGTAAAGTCTCCGACGTTATCACTGAAATTACAGCCGCCAGCCAAGAGCAAACAGCAGGCATCAATCAAATCCACCAAGCAATTACTCAAATGGATGATGCAACACAACAAAATGCAGCATTAGTTGAAGAGGCCGCTGCCGCCTCTCAGGCACTCAATGAACAAGCAATTGCGCTTGGAACCTTGGTCGATTCATTTAGAGTGGATCAGACTTGGGAGACGACGCCAAAAGCAGGTAATACGAAAAAAATGGCAAGTGCAGTTGTACATCGACTTCAAGCTACACCAAGCAGTATCGGGCGAAATGATAGGGCGTCATTAAACCGCAAGAAAGATCTTGTTATCACTAACACTAATATGGAATAGGACAGCAGACCAAGGCGAGGCGTTGTATGACTTTCTGTGTGAAAGGTATGCTCAGTTTCGCCCGACACTCGTAAGCCTTGGTCTAACAATCAAGTTTCATTACTGTATAGCTTGCAGCGATTTACGTGCCAATGTAGCTCTTGGCGTTCATTGCTGCGAGCGCCACTGCATGCACATCATCGTCGGCGAAATTAACGTCAATTATAGGTCGGTCATATTGATGCTAGTGCCGTCACTCATCACCCAAATACAACCGTGCTTACCGCAGTTAAGATGCATCACTCGCGTAACAGGGGCACTCGTCATTTTATTTATGTTATCAATGCGCTCCTGATAATTCGATTCAAATCCCTCTACGATTTGCCAATCGCGGTCGTACACCAAGCCATCGAGAAGTAAGCTAAAAATACCACCAATGGATTCCCTTGGAATGTGATAGTAGGTTTCGTGCTCAACAAGTTCCTTTCTACCAAACAATTTGAGGAGGTACTTTTTCAAGAATATACGCATAGGAGGTCTTATCGAAGAGTGGCTTAGAATGTTCATGTCGACATGTTGAGCTGCCATATCGAGTGAAGAAGGAAATGATGCAATAGAGTATCAATAAAGATGCATTCTTTGCAATAAATATTCGTAAGTCAATTCACCATGTAAATCGATTGGAGGTACGTCGTGCTTGATCTATTCAATTCTCAACGGATCTGGGTTGCGAAAGATTCTGACATACATACTTTGAATCCTCGCATGTAGCACGTGATCACCCGCCAGCGCAGATGATGACGACGCGAATGGTTAGTAGTGGCATGGCGAATTTCTCTCAAGTAAAGAAGAAACTTGGAATTTGCGTTGTTTAATGTGCGAGCCAGAAGAACGCTGAGGGGGAAATGCTGATACAGAAAACTGCAAGGGTAAATGTTGGGGTAAATCCGCCAATAAGCAAAAAGGCCAATCTACTGATTGGCCTAAGTCTTTGATTTTATTGGTCGGGACGGTGTGATTCGAACACACGACCCCATGCACCCCATGCATGTACGCTACCAGGCTGCGCTACGCCCCGACGAGCCAATAATTATAGTGCATAAAAGCCATTTTTACCATGCCTGCCGGTTGATGGCGTACGGAGATGCCTTATCTGAAAAAAAATATTGATTTTATTTGGGAAAATGTGACTAAAATATTTTCATATTTCATCGAAAACGGTGAAAATACAGATCTGAAGTGATCGTGAATAGATGAACTGGGTTGACCATCCGGCCCTAAATAGTCGGTAACGTACGCGTGTAAAACATATTATTGGATATTATGACAATTAAAATTAGCCAAAATTTCGATGCTGGCGCCATCGACGTTGTGAACGCAGAGCAGGCGGGGGAGATCACGCTGAATTTGCGTAAGGATTCGCATGCAGATATCTGGCAGTGGTTTTATTTCCGTTTGCAGGGTGCACGTGGACAGCAAGCTGTGATGCGCATTCTGAACGCTGGTAAGGCAACGTACGCAAAAGGATGGGAAAATTACCGTGCGGTAGCGAGCTATGACCGTGAAACCTGGTTCCGCGTTGATACTGAATTTGATGGCGAAGTCATGACGATTCGCCATACGCCAGAGTGCGATAGTGTGTATTACGCTTATTTTGAGCCGTATAGCTGGGAGCGCCATCTGGCGTTGTTGGGAAGTGTCGAACATTCACCATTAGCGCGTGTTGTTGATCTTGGTAATACCGTCGACGGCCGAGATTTAAATATGGTCGTGGTAGGGGATCCCGATGCAGAGAAAAAAGTGTGGATTATTGCCCGTCAACACCCCGGTGAGACGATGGCAGAGTGGTTGGTGGAAGGCGTGCTCGATGCATTGTTAGATCCATCCAACCCTATCGCACGTCGCATTCTTGACCACGCTGTGTTGTACATCGTCCCTAATATGAATCCAGACGGCGCATATCGTGGCAATTTAAGAACTAATGCCGCTGGCGCTAACTTGAACCGCGAATGGATGACGCCGTCCTTAGAGACGAGCCCAGAAGTTTTCCACGTGAAAAATAAAATTCACGAAACGGGCTGTGATTTGTTCCTCGATATTCACGGCGATGAAGCCTTACCATACGTGTTTGTGGCGGGCAGCGAAATGTTGGAAGGTTTCACTGAGCAGCAAGCGAAGGAACAACAGATTTTTGTGGATAGTTTCTGTGCGGCGAGCCCTGATTTCCAGACCAAAATTGGTTATGCTGCTTCAAAATACAATGAAGACGTCTTGAAATTAGCGTCTAAGTATATCGGACATACATTCAAGTGCGTATCGTTGACATTGGAACTGCCGTTTAAAGATAACGATAACCTGCCAGATGCCGAAGTAGGTTGGAATGGTGCACGGAGTGCAAAATTAGGTGAGGCGATGCTTCAACCTATTCTGACATCGCTAATCGCCTCCACTAACAAGTAAAGGTGATCGGCCTTGATGCTCACTGAGTATCAAGGTGACTTCTGCGATGTATGTGGTGCTAGTGATGCATGTCGGGGTGCTGAGCCTATCAGCACCCTTTTTTATTGCTATCGTTACCTTGTTAGATCAGATTGAAACTTTCTGTCCGCTCACGCATACTTGCTGCAAAAACGGACAAAGGAAAAACGATGGGCGTCGAAATCGAACGAAAATTCTTGGTACGAAATAACGACTGGAAAACAGCGGCGACCGGCAGCTATTTAAAACAGGGTTATATCAGTTCAACCCCTGGAAAAATTGTCCGGGTGCGGATCGAGGGTGACACCGCGACCTTAACGATCAAAGGACTTTCAATAGGGCTGACTTGTGGCGAGTGGAATTATTCGATTCCATTGACCGAAGCGCAAGAATTATTAGAAACGGTATGTCAGCAACCTTTAATCGAAAAAACGCGTTATCGCTTACCAATGGGGGATTTAACGTGGGAGATCGATGAATTTTTAGGGGTTAATGCTGGCTTGGTGGTAGCAGAAATCGAATTACCTTCCGAGGAGTTTCTATTCGATCATCCGGAGTGGCTTGGCGAGGATGTCAGCCATGATCGGCGGTATGCCAATGCCAATTTACTGGCGCATCCGTTTAAGGATTGGTGACCCCCAACACAGCAATACACTGTTAACAAAAATGAGATCTGTCTTTATTCAAAGAAGCAGATCTCTTTTTTTATTCTCGAATTCGCTGAATAAGGAAGGTCTTGAATTAAGCTGCGTTCACACCACGATGCGCAGCTTTGCGATATAAAATCAGCGTCGCAACCAATCCACATACTGCGGCAAACGACATCCACAAGCCAGGAGCTGCTTTGTCGCTTGTGACTTCAATTAACCAAGTCGCAATTGCCGGAGTGAACCCACCAAAAATGGCAGTAGCGAGACTATATGCCAACGAAAATCCTGCCGTTCTCACCTCCACTGGCATAACTTCTGTTAACGCAACAACCATCGCGCCGTTGTAGCTTGCGTACAAGAAGGAAAGCCATAATTCAGCGATCAGCATTTTTTCAAATGAAGGGCTACCAGTCAGCCAACTCACCACTGGGTAAGCAGTTAAGATCGTGAGGGTAGTAAAGGCAATTAACAGCGGTTTACGACCGATTTTATCGGAGAGACTACCCATGATCGGGAGCCAGATGAAGTTCGAAACACCAACACAGAGCGTCACGATCAAACTATCTGTCGTTGTTAATTTAAGGACGCTTTTACCGAAAGTTGGTGTGTAGACGGTGATAAGGTAAAACGAAACCGTCGTCATAGAAACCAGCAACATGCCGCAAATGACCAAGCCCCAGTTTTTTAACATGGATTGGAAAATTTCGCGTGCGTTGGGTCGGTGTTTGCGCTGCATGAATTCTTCAGTCTCTTGTAAAGAGCGACGAATCACGAACAGCACTGGAACAATCATGCAACCGATAAAAAACGGAATACGCCAGCCCCATTGAGCAACTTCTTCTGTCGGTAACATCTTATTGAGGGTGTAACCAATGGCTGCAGCGAATATAATCGCGACTTGCTGACTCGCTGACTGCCAACTCACATAAAATCCCTTGCGACCAGGCGTCGCCATTTCGGCGAGATACACCGATACACCGCCCAGCTCGACACCGGCAGAAAATCCTTGCAATAATCGACCCAGCAACACCAAGAAGGGTGCGAGGTAGCCAATCGTATTGAACCCAGGTACACACGCAATAAGGATTGTACCCAATGCCATCAGCGCCAGCGTAACAATCAAACCTTGGCGGCGACCAACGCGGTCAACATAGGCACCTAAAAAAATCGCTCCCAAAGGACGCATCAAAAATCCTGCGCCAAAGGTCATGAACGTCAGCATCAGCGACGCGAACTCGTCACCAGCAGGGAAGAATGCTTTCGAAATATAAGTGGCGTAGAAACCAAACAGGAAAAAATCAAACATTTCCATGAAGTTGCCGCTGGTCACACGCAAAACAGTGGCTAGTTTAGAGCTGGGTTGAGCTGAGGAGGTCGTCATAGTTGTCATTTTAATGAATGAAAAACGAAGCATTCAACAATCAACTCTTCATCAAAGATGTGATTGAACGCTTTTTACTTTTGCGAAAAATGTGCGATGGGTTTAAAAATGGGTTTTTCGCAACAAATTAACGCTGCCGAAGTATATAGTGTCCTGCGATTTTCAGTGTATCAGCCAAAAGGGGAACTTCACAAGAGACGGTGCAACAGCATCTCGCCAACAATACAACTGTGGAGGGGGAAAGTTGGTATAGCGAGCTGGGTGGTCGCTATACCTTGGCGAATGATGTGTGCGTTGTTGATGCGGGGGGGGGTGTTGTCGGAATTAATAACAACGAGAAACAGATTCAGCAACGCAGACCGGTTTATCGGTTCCTTCACGTTCAATGCTGACTTCCCACGTCATTTGGGCGCCATCTTTGATATCTTCGACATTGAGAAGTTTAATATGTGCACGCAAACGGCTTCCAACAGGCACCGGTGCCGGAAATCTCACCTTATTGAGGCCATAATTGACGCCCATTTTGACGTAAGTCAGGTGCATGGCCTTCTGCATTAATGCTGGCAACAACGACAGCGTGAGAAAACCATGCGCAATCGGAGCCCCAAAAGGAGATTCTTTGTTTGCACGCTCGACATCGATATGAATCCATTGATGATCACCAGTGGCTTCAGCGAACATATTGACGCGTTCTTGACTGATCTGAATCCAGTCTGATGATGCGACGTGCTGACCTATCAAGGCTTTCAGTTCATCGACACTATGAATTTCACGCATGATCTCTCCTTAGGCTTGTGGTCGGCGGCCGAACATACCCATGCCGTGGATAGTGCAGACGACTTGACCGTGTTGATTAACGGCCTTCCACAACGTGTTGATCACCCCGCGGTCAGGTTTAGAAGTGGACGGCTTACTTCCTGTTGTCTCTGCAGTGACGGTGAGGGTGTCACCAGGTCGAACAGGTAACAACCAGCGCACTTCGTCCAAGCCTGGTGAGCCCATGCTGGATGAGTCTGCAAGAAATCCATCAACGACCAAGCGCATGATCATGCTGCATGTATGCCATCCACTGGCGATCACGTTCCCAAAGATGGAATTTTTTGCTGCTTCTTTATCAATATGAAATGATTGCGGATCAAATTGCGTTGCAAATGCGATGATTTCTTCTTCAGTCACCGTACGTTGACCCAGCTCGATGATTTGACCAGGAACGAAATCTTCAAAGTACCAAGTAAATTTTTTATCTGTCATGACCATCTCCAATCAGAAAAAATCCCGGCGCGTTTCTGAAGCGGGCCGGGATTACATAGAAGTGTTATGCGCTGACTTTGAAATCAGGTTGTGAGACAAAACGGGCTAAATGATGATCGGTGTCACCAAACGATAGCTCAATCATCGTCAGACGTTTGAACATATGTGCCACCGGAAGCTCGTTGGTAACGCCCATACCACCATGCAGTTGTACCGCTTGTTGACCGATATACTTGGCAGCTTGTCCAATACGTGCTTTTGCAGCGGACAGAGTGCGCCTTCTTTCTTCCGTGTCCTCAGAGGCCACCTTCACCGCAGCGAGCGTTGCCATGGAGCGCGCTTGTTCCATTTCCATGAACATTTCTGCCATGCGATGTTGCAAGACCTGAAATTTCCCGATGGGCACACCGAACTGTTGGCGTGTCTTCAAGTAATCGAGAGTTGCGGCCGTAATCGCCTCCATGAGTCCAATCGCTTCGGAGCACAGTAACGATACGCCGTAATCAGCAGTTGCATCTAAAAGATCCCAACCATTGCTTTCGTTGCCGAGTTGATAGATGCGGCTTACCTGCACCTCATCAAATCGAATATCTGCTGCGCGATAGCCGTCGATGGTTCGGTAGTCGGTACGGTGAATGCCATCACTTGAGGCATCCACTAAAAACAAATGAATGCCAGATTTATCGCGTTGATTACCGCTTGATCTCGCAGACACAATCAACATATCGGCTTGCGCACCGTGGAGAACGACTGTTTTTGTTCCGTTGATCACAAACCCATCGTGATGTGGCGTTGCTGTCGTGGTGATATCGAAGAGGTCATGGCGAGATTGTTTCTCACTGAGCGCCACGGCTAATTGCTTTTCACCTGAAGCGATCTGCTCCAGCACGTCGAAATGTGCTTTTGATTTCTTCAAGAATTCAGCACCAAGGACGGTTGCAAAATATGGCTCCACGATCAAACCACGCCCAAGCTCTTGCATCACCACCATCATATCAACGGCAGATCCATTAAATCCGCCTTGATCTTCGGGGATGGGGAGGGCAGTCGCACCGAGCTCAACTAATTCAGACCACGCTTTTTTGGAAACGCCTTCGGCAGAAGAAATAATGTGCTTGCGCTGCTCAAAGCCGTAATCTTTCTCTGCCCAGCGGCGGATAGCTTCAGCGAATTGTTGTTGTTCTTGCGTTAAATTAAAGTCCATTGCCGTGTCCTCACAGTCCTAAGATCATTTGGGTGATGATATTTTTCTGAATCTCGTTTGAACCACCATAAATGGATGTTTTACGGTAGTTGAAGTAGTACGACGCGAGTGGTGCGGCATCGTCATCATTAACAAGACTTTGATCAGTTTCACCTTCAAGGAATGCGGGATCAAAAGGCAAACCATAAGGCCCCACCGCTTCGAGCATCAACTCGGTGAGACGTTGTTGGATTTCAGTCCCTTTAATTTTAAGCAAAGATGCTTCTGGACCTGGACGACCGCTGTCTTGCGAAATAACGCGAAGGACAGTGATTTCTAAGGCCATGAGTTCAATCTCAAGACTAGCGACTTTATTGGCGAACACAGGATCGTCAATCAAAGGCTTCCCATTTTTTTGGTGTTCGCCAGCAATACGTTTTAAGAATAAGAGCTCCCGTTTAGCGCGCCCAACAGCAGCGATATTCGTGCGCTCGTGACCTAAAAGATATTTCGCATAGGTCCAGCCTTTGTTTTCTTCACCGATCAAATTCTGCACTGGCACCTTGACGTTATCGAAGAATACTTCGTTCACTTCATGGTCTTCATCGAGCATGATAATAGGACGTACCGTGATGCCCGGCGTCTTCATATCGATCAGTAAAAAAGAAATGCCTTCTTGTTTGCGCGCATTCGGATCGGTACGCACTAAGCAGAAGATCATATCTGCATGCTGCGCCAGGGTTGTCCACGTTTTTTGACCATTGACGATGTAATAGTCACCCTCGCGTTCCGCACGAGTTTTAAGGGAAGCGAGATCGGAACCAGAGCCTGGTTCAGAGTACCCTTGGCACCACCAGTCGTCGCAATTCAAGATACGGGGCAGGTAATAGTCTTTTTGCGCTTGATTACCGAACGCCATAATCACGGGCGCCACCATATTTACGCCAAATGGCAAAATCGGTGGTGTGCCAGCGCGTGCACATTCTTCTTCAAAGATATGACGTTGGGTCGGTGTCCATCCAGTGCCGCCGTACTCCGTCGGCCATCCGGTCGCTACCCATCCTTGTTTTGCCAGAATTTTGTGCCAACGCACGTATTCTTCACGGGCTAAGCGTTTGTGGTTGCGCACCTTGTGTTGCAGATCGGCGGGGAGGTGTGTTTCGAGGTAGTTACGTACGTGATCGCGGAATGCCAGATCTTCCGCTGTGTAGTTTAAATCCATATTGTCTCCTGAAATAAATGCCACCGAGATGGCAACTTGCGAGAAACACTGCGAGGTAACGACATCATTCCTGCTTGTTATTGTTTGTTTCTTACAAGGGTAAAACAAAAAAGCACGACCGTTCAAAACTATTGTACAACGGATTTTAATTTAGGGGAGATTCATCTGTCATGTTGATGCGAGGCTGCCAACAAAAAGTCTCGTTATCTTCTACACATGAAGATGAACGAGACTTAACGAAGGACTCTTTGAGGACGCATTAATGGAAATGTGCTGTCCCTGGGGTAGGGGCATCCTCTGGCATTTCTGTATGTACTAGTTCTGCTTCGCGGTCTGCAAACAGTGGCGTGCCGCAGTCATCACAGAACTCCATCGCGAAAATCTCCTCCAATGGCATGATGTTGGAGATACCGCACTCTGTCAGGACGTCGGGGATGTCTCCGTTGATTTTGCCGTTATCATCCATCCCCATGGCGGCAAGCTGGTCTTCGGCCTGATACAGTGGCCACACCACGCCATAGATGACTTCTGGCATATCAACGAGGCAGAAACTAATTCTAAATTCATCGATTTGCCCGGGAGTCTCCTGCACACCACACGCCGCAATGACCACTTCTAGTTCGGCTGGCTCTTTGCCAAGCGTTTGCGTCAAATAAAAGACTGCTGATCGGATAGAGGCTGGACGAATTTTGATATCCGCCTCGCGACACGCTGTGTAGTAAGCCTCCGGCAATAGCAGATCGATGCCACAACCGGGTAGCAAATTTTTCAGCAGTGGCGACGCTTGACGCTGCCATTCCTCCAGGGATGCGTTTTTGGATTTGGTACAGTCGTAGGGGGCCTCAAGCGTTTGCCACTGAAAGAGCGGTGCATGAACCGGCACAACCACCACACCAAGCAAATACCGGATATCCGCTAAAAATGGGACTGTTTGTGCCCGTTCTGCTTCGATCGGGGGAGGATTGTTTTTGATCATCGCTAAGGCTTGCCGTTCAAGCAATGCAAACGTCTCGCAATGGTTGCGCGGTAATTGATCAATCGAATATAAACTTGGCAGAAGGCGCAATTGCGCTTCGTTTGCAAGTAAATTCGTTGCTAACTGCGCCGTCAATGAGACGAGAATATCGCTTGGAATGGTGCCAGAGGCAATTTCAAATCGCGTCCACGCGAGAATCGGTGCCGCGAGCAACAGCGCAAAATACTGCTGGCCCTGCACGTCAAATGTGGCGGAGGTGCTGATCGTCTCTAAGGTTTCGACCAACACTTCATACCCGTTAGGGTGTGCCGCAAACAGGTTCTCAGCAGCCGCATCGAGAATTTCTTGGTGATGCTGTTTCAGGTTTTTTGCTACGTAGCCATCTAATTTTTCTTGCCATGCCAAGTCTTCAACACGACTTGCGGATTGTGCGACTGCTAAGGATAAATTAACCAGTCGTTGACTTTCTGCCGCCAGTTTTAATCGATTTCGCTTGAGAGGTCGGCGCATAAAGTTCTCTGTCAGATGTTGATGAAAATCCGTCACAAACAAGGCTGGCGCGTTTCATCGATTCATACGCGCACAGCCCTAGGGTACGCCACTTACCTTTTTTGATATTGATTATTGCCGAATAGATTACTTTTGGCTTTATCGTCTGTCAGTGGCTTGCGCAAATCCGCTAGGACTTTCACGCCACGTTCCACGGCGGGCCGGGCACTGATTTCATCGAACCAACGCTTCGCGTGGGGAAAATCTGCCCAATCAATGCCTTGGTTTGCAAAAGAACGCGTCCATGGGAATGTCGCGATATCAGCAATCGTGTATTCATCACCAGCGAGGTACGCTGTCTTTGCAAGCTGACGATCAATCACGCCGTAGAGGCGCTTGGCTTCATTCGTATAGCGATCGTAGGCGTAGTCGATCTTCGTCGGCGCATAAATCCGAAAGTGGTGCGCCTGACCAAGCATCGGACCAACACCGCCCATTTGAAACATCAACCACTGCAGTGTATTGAATTTATCGCGATCTGAGTTGCCGAGGAATAAGCCCGTTTTTCCGGCTAAATAAACCAGAATCGCGCCTGACTCAAATAAAGAAATCGGTTGACCATCGGGACCATCCGAATCCACGATGGCTGGAATTTTATTGTTTGGGGAAATCGACAGAAATTCAGAACTGAATTGATCACCCGCGCCGATATCAATGGGAATCGCGCGATAATCCAGACCACACTCTTCGAGCATAATGTGAACTTTGTGGCCATTAGGTGTCGGCCAGGAATAAACATCGATCATCATCGTCCTCTTTAAAAGGTGAATAAAAAGACAGAATCCCATTATGCAGAGATTTTGATTATTTTGCAGGCTTTACTCACATCATAGAATTTTTTTTAGCGCTATGTTTCAGGCTACTATGGCGTAATGACGACAACTTCTTATC
The DNA here is from genome assembly GCF_049340215.1 of Undibacterium sp. MH2W. NCBI lineage: Bacteria > Pseudomonadati > Pseudomonadota > Betaproteobacteria > Burkholderiales > Oxalobacteraceae > Undibacterium > Undibacterium sp. MH2W. Next base: position 405,056 of record NZ_JBMPPA010000003.1, read on the forward strand.
CCTCACCACGATTACCGCGATTGCGTATGCGTTCTTTTGCTGCGCTGCATCTCGCCGTCTTGTTGTTTGGCGCTGCCGGCGTCTTAGGTAAATATCTCACGATGACGGCATTGACGCTGGTCTTTGGCCGCACCTTGTTTGCGTCATTGGTGTTGCTGCCATTTGTGCGGTGGAACGTGATACGACGCCCTGGAAGCACGATGAAGCTGTTTCTGAGTGGTGCGCTTCTGGCCGTGCATTGGCTGACTTTTTTCGCATCCCTGACTTATGCACCTGTCGCTTTCGGTTTGATGGGCTTCGCTACATTTCCGGTGTTTGTCGCGTTACTAGAGCCTTGGTTATTCGGTCAAGGTCGACGGCGGCAAGATATGGTCATGGCGATCTTCGTCGTCAGCGGTTTGATTGTGATGATGAGCGATACCCGTTGGGAGGATGGATCTCCACAGGCGCTGCTGGTCGGGATGCTATCGGGATTATCGTTTGCGTTATTGACCTTAACAAACAGAAAGCAATCGCAATCAATGTCGGCGGTAGAGATTGCCTTTTTACAAAACAGCGTTGCCTGCCTCGTGTTAACGCCCTTTATCCTTTACCAAGGCGAACTGACGCATATCAGTGTGAGCGGTTGGGGGTTGCTTGCGATATTGGGTATCGTCTTTACTGCGCTGTCGCATAGTCTCTTTGCATTTAGCTTAAAACAACTATCGGCAAGTTTAGTGAGTGTGACCGCGGCACTGGAGCCAGTTTATGGGATGGTGCTTGCCTATTTAGTGCTAGGAGAGACAATCTCTGTCAGGGGCATCATGGGGGCAACGATCGTCATCGCGACAACAACTTGTGCGAGCTATTTCAGCACAAGAGGCCACGAAGGAGCCTCTGTAACGGTGGACACCGATCGGCAGAAATAAAAAAACGGTGAAAAATCACCGTTTTTTTATCTTCACGACCTTGTAATTGGCAATCCAAGGTCTTCATTCAAGCTGATATGTTTCGCCAACTCTAACTTGGCGATGGCATTCCGATGCACCTCATCAGGTCCATCCGCCAGCCGAAGCGTGCGGTTGCCTGCCCATTGTGCCGCCAAGGGGAAATCACCCGACACCCCACCCGCGCCATGGGCTTGAATCGCCCAATCTAACACTTGCTGTGTGACGTTCGGTGCCAGCACTTTGATCATCGCAATTTCAGCCTGTGCGTGTTTATTACCAACCGTGTCCATCATATATGCGGCCTTGAGGGTCAGCAGCCGCGCTGTATCGATTTGAATCCTTGATTCAGCAATGCGCTCACGCCAGATGCTTTGTTCTGAGATTTTCTTACCAAAGGCCGTGCGACTATTCAACCGCTTACACATGAGCTCTAAAGCGCGTTCAGCAACGCCAATTGCGCGCATGCAGTGGTGAATACGACCAGGTCCTAAGCGACCCTGAGCGATTTCAAACCCACGACCTTCGCCAAGCAAAATATTACTTGCTGGCACACGAACGTTTTCAAATAAAATCTCACAATGGCCATGTGGTGCATCATCGTAACCAAAAACGGGCAGGGGACGTTTGACGGTAATGCCAGGCGTTTTAGCATCCACCAGAATCATCGATTGTTGCGAGTGACGAGCGGCATGAAAGTCCGTTTTACCCATCAAAATGTAGACAGCGCAGCGCGGATCGCCGGCGCCAGAAATCCACCATTTGTGTCCATTAATGACGTAATGGTCGCCATCGCGGTCGATCCGGGTTTCAATATTTGTTGCATCAGAAGAAGCAACTCCGGGTTCTGTCATCGCAAACGCGGAGCGAATTTCACCGCGCAATAAAGGCTCCAGCCACTGCTTTTTGTGTTCTTCGGTACCGTAACGTTCAATGGTTTCCATGTTACCCGTATCAGGTGCCGAGCAATTGAACACTTCTGGCGCCCAACTCACACGTCCCATGATTTCACACAAAGGCGCATAGTCGAGGTTCGACAATCCCTCTGGCGCACGTACTGATTTGGGCAAAAACAAGTTCCATAAGCCTTGTTCGCGGGCCTTTGGCTTTAGGTCCTCGATGATTTGAGTGGCAAGCCAACGGTTTCCTTTTTCTGATCCGTTACGATCAATTTCTTCTTTATAGGCTTTTTCGTTTGGATAAATATGTTCATCCATAAACCGTAACAACTTAGCCTGTAAGGTTTTGCAGCGTTCTGAGTATTCGAATTCCATATTGTCTCCGGTAAGGTCGTAGATCTTGGTCGATCTTTTTTTATAAAAACGATGAAAATGAAATAGCTACAATCAATAATTGAAGTCTTGCGTAAGAGGTTAGACCTTAAACGTTCCTATCAGCGCATTGTTTTGCTGACGTAACTCCAGCCTAATTCAGCCATAGGTCGGGCAGCTTCGCCAGATTTTTTCGCTTGTGCGCTGGAGGCAGTACCATCCACATAGCGCTTCATAATACCTTGCAAAATACCCGCCATGCGGAACAAGTTATACGCCAAATAGAAATTGAAATCTTCAGAACGGATGGTTTTACCTGTCCGCTCGCAATACTTAGCAATGTATTCTTCTTCGCTCGGAATCCCTAGTGCTTGATAGTCGATACCTTTAATGCCGCGAAATTGTCCTGGTGTGACATGCCAGCTCATGCAGTGATAAGAAAAATCCGCCAAAGGATGTCCAAGTGTCGACAATTCCCAATCCAAGATCGCCAGAATACGTGGTTCCGTCGGATGGAACATCATATTGTCGAGGCGATAGTCGCCATGAACAATACTGGTGTCATCGCCAGCAGGGATGTGATGGGGTAACCAAGCAATCAGATTATCCATCGCCTCAATTTTTTCTGTTTCTGAAGCGCGGTACTGTTTCGTCCAACGGTCGATCTGACGCGCAAAGTAATTTCCGGGTTTTCCGTAATCAGCAAGCCCAATAGCGGCGTAGTCAATAGTATGAAGCTGGGCAATGACCCGATTCATCTCGTCATAAATTGCGGCTCGCTCAGTGGGCGTCATGCCGGGAAGTGATTGATCCCACAACACCCGTCCATCAACAAATTCCATGATGTAAAACGCGCGACCAATGACATTTTCATCGGCACAAAGCGCATATTGTTTTGCTGCTGGAAAACCGGCTTTATTTAAAGCATCCATCACTTTGAACTCGCGTTCAATGGCATGGGCAGAAGGGAGAAGTTTCGCTACGGGTCCGGGTTTAGCACGCATCACATAATGCTGATTTCCGGCGCTGAGTTTGAAGGTAGGGTTCGATTGGCCACCCTTAAATTGGGTTACGACTAATTGATCCGCCATCGCAGCATCAAAACCATCGACATGCTGCCGCATATAGTCTGCTAACGTGCCGATATCAAATTTTTGACGCTCTGCGACCGGCATGGTCCCCATAAATTCTTCAAACATCGATGTCTCCTCGCATTGTTGCGTATGGTAGGTGATAGCGCCCCGGCCTCGTTGGGCAAGGTGGTCAATCTATTTTAACTCATATAATCGAACGTCCGTACTATTTTATTTTACACTGGTAGGAACGAAAAAAAATAGCTACCAATCAGTGTTTGGTAGCTATTTTTGTCAGTCATTGGACCGATCCTATTGCATCAGAGGCAGAAGTCCATCCAGCCCCACAAAGTTCAATGCCACATCAGCCTGTGCGCGTACCACCGGTTTTGCTCTAAACGCCACCGATAAACCAGAAATGTCCATCATTTTCAGGTCGTTTGCACCGTCGCCCATGACAATTGCTTGGCGCGTCGAGATACCTAATTCGGCACAAACACGCTCCACTGTACGTTGCTTCTCAGTCGCATCCACGATGGTACCAACGACCTTGCCAGTGAGCTTTCCATCTTCGATTTCAAGAACGTTCGCATGGCTATAATCAAGATGAAGCTGTGATTTCATGCGATCTGTGAAGAAGGTGAACCCACCCGAGACCAACAGCGTCTTTAAACCCGCAGCTTGCACGGCCTTGAGCATCGAAGCCGCTCCCAGCGACAATTGAAGGCGCTCATCGAACACCCGCTGCAACGCACTCGCATCGAGACCTTTGAGCAGCGCAACCCGACGTGTCAGGCTTTCTTGAAACTCTAACTCACCTCGCATCGCCGCCTCAGTAATTTCAGACACTTGCGCCTTGAGACCTTGCATATCCGCGATCTCATCAATGCATTCGATGGTGATCAACGTGGAATCCATATCCATCGCCACGAGTTTAAAATCGCTGAGGGAAAGTGGCGAGGGGAGAGCGGTCACATCCCATTGCATTCCAAAACAGAGCGACTGAATCTCTACCCAGCTTTCTGTCGTGACTGTGGCATGGTCAAGTCTTAATGCTTTGTCGTTGATCATTGTCACCTCGGTGCATTGCGCCATATCGAGCAATTGGAGAAAGACGTGATGCTGTTGATCAATCGGAAGTAAAGACTGAATGGTGATCTGTTGAGTAGTCATGGGTTGCTAACGTTAGGCAAATAAAATTCAAATTCAATGACGTTGATACGGTGAAGTTATTGGAGCGCACGCAAAGTGGACTTAATCTGCGCAACCCGACTAGCAAGATCTGGCATGGCTGCGGTGATACGCAACTTGTCCTGACCATTGAGTCTGATATGCTTGTTTTTTTGCACTAATTCAATGATGCGCATAGCATCGATTGGTGGTTGCGGTTCAAATTGCAAACTGGCTGCTTCGCTATGTACATCGATTTTAATGATGCCGAGCGGTTTCGCAGCCACGCGCAAGCGGTGCGTCTCCAGCAATGATTGCACCTGCTCTGGCAATTTACCAAAACGATCGATCATTTCTTCTTGCATATCATCAATGGCGTTTGCTTTCGTACAATTCGCAAGACGTTTGTAGATCGATAAGCGTTCATGGACATCACCACAAAAATCGTTCGGCAATAAGGCAGGAATATGTAAATTAATTTCTGTCGTCGTTGCCAGAGGAGCAGCAAGATCCGGCTCTTTACCGTTTTTCAGCGATCTCACAGCTTCATTGAGCATATCGGAATACATCTGGAAGCCGATTTCATGCATTTCGCCTGATTGATTATCACCCAACACTTCACCCGCGCCACGAATTTCCAGATCATGCATTGCTAGATAAAAGCCGCTGCCCAGTTCTTCCATCTGTTGAATTGCTTCTAAACGACGGTTTGCTTGCTTGGTTAAACCCTGTACGTCGTGCACGAGCAAATAGGCATAGGCCTGGTGATGTGATCGACCAACGCGACCGCGCAACTGGTGTAATTGTGCCAAACCAAATTTATCGGCACGATGCATGATGATGGTATTGGCGGTTGGTACGTCGATCCCGGTTTCGATGATCGTCGTGCATAGCAAGATATTATGACGCTGCGCCACAAAGTCCCGCATCACTTTTTCCAAATCACGTTCATGCATTTGGCCATGCGCGACAACAACCCGCGCTTCTGGCAATAAGGCTTCGAGCATTGCCTTGCGGTTTTCAATAGTTTCTACCTCGTTATGCAGGAAATAGACCTGTCCACCACGTTTGAGCTCCCGCAGACATGCTTCGCGGATGACCGAGTTATCTTCACTTCGAACAAAAGTTTTGATCGCAAGGCGCTTTTGCGGCGCGGTCGCAATAATAGAAAAATCCCGCAAACCTTCCAATGCCATACCCAGGGTACGCGGAATAGGTGTCGCCGTTAAGGTCAGTACGTCCACTTCAGCACGTAGCGACTTTAAAGCCTCTTTCTGACGAACGCCGAAACGATGTTCCTCATCAATAATCACAAGACCCAAACGAGAAAACTTTACGTCGTCCGATAGCAATTTATGGGTGCCAATGACGATATCGACCGTGCCGTCACCCATGCCTTTGATTGCTGCATTAATCTCTTTTCCTGAGCGGAAGCGGGACAATTCGGCGATTTTGACCGGCCAATTCGCGAAGCGATCAGCAAACGTTTGTGCATGCTGCTCTGCAAGGAGGGTCGTTGGGGCGAGGATCGCCACCTGTTTTCCTCCCATCACTGCAACAAACGCTGCGCGCAATGCCACTTCGGTCTTACCAAAGCCTACGTCACCACAAATCAAGCGGTCCATCGGCTTTCCAGAAGTCATGTCACCAATCACGGCATTGATCGCTGCAGCCTGATCCGGGGTTTCGTCAAAGCCAAAACTCTCAGCAAAGGCTTCATAGTCCTTAGCGGAATATTCAAATGCATGGCCTTGGCGCGCCGCACGTCGGGCATACAGATTGAGTAGCTCCGCGGCAGTATCACGAATTTGCTGTGCAGCTTTTTTCTTCGCTTTTTCCCACTGACCAGAACCCAGCGTATGCAAAGGAGCGTCATCAGGTGAAGCACCTGAATAACGAGAGATCACATGCAACTGCGCAACAGGCACATACAGCTTTGTTTCTTTCGCATATTCTAGATGCAAAAATTCCGTATCACCTTCACCGAGATCCATGCTGATGAGGCCCATGTAACGGCCAATCCCGTGATTGCTGTGCACGACCGGATCCCCAATCTTGAGCTCCGACAGGTCGCGCACCATGTGCTCCACTTGCGTGACAGCCTCTTGTTTTTTACGACCAATTCGCTTGCCGCTTCCCGCATAAAGCTCAGCCTCCGTCACAAAGGCAATACCCTCATTGAGAATGAAACCTGCATGGAGCGGTGCGACCCCCAGCATGACCTTAGCATTCGCAGTGAGAAAATCGGTGTAACCCTCACAGAGGGTCAGCGGAATAGCGTATTCGTTAAAGTATTGCTGTAATGTCTCGCGACGCCCAAGCGTTTCGGCGCAAATCATCACGCGCTTATCGGTCTGCAACAAGAAAGAGCGCAAGTTAATCAGTGGATCATCTGCGCGACGATTCACTGCAATATCAGGTAAAAATACAGAAATGTCAGACGCTTCTGCGGTCTTTTCTGTCGCGGCAATCACCCAACGCGCCTGTGGTTTCAGTGCAGCAAAAAAGTCTTCATCGCGCAAAAAGACGGTCTCAGGCGTTAAAACGGGCCTTTCCCGATCTGCTTTCAGAAATTGATACCGAGAACGGGTATCAACCCAAAACCGTTGAATGGCTTCATCAATATTACCCACCAAAGCAAAGTGCGGATTGGGTGGCAGGTAGTCGAATAGGGTAGCCGCTTGTTCAAAAAACAGTGGCAAATAGTATTCAATCCCAGCAGAAGCGATGCCGTTACCGATATCTTTGTAAATGGATGAGCGAGAAGGATCACCTTCAAACGTTTCGCGCCAACGACTGCGAAACGCAGCGCGGGCCGGCTCATCCATTGGGAACTCACGCCCCGGCAGCAGACGCACCTCCGGGACTGGGTACAGCGAGCGCTGGGTGTCTGCATCAAAGGTACGGATGGTTTCGATCGTGTCGCCGAATAAATCCAAGCGATAGGGCAGTGCAGATCCCATCGGAAAGAGATCAATGAGGCCGCCACGCACAGAATATTCACCAGGCGACATCACTTGGCTCACATGGCTATAACCTGCCAGCGTTAATTGCGACTTTAATTTTGCTTCATCAAGGGTATCGCCTTTTTTGAAGAAAAAAGTATAAGCGGCCAAGAAGGAGGGCGGTGCCATCCGTAACAGTCCCGTTGTTGCTGGGGCTAAAAGTACATCGCAATTGCCATTTTGGATCTCATGCAAGCTCGCAAGCCGCTCCGACACCAAATCTTGATGCGGCGAAAACGCATCGTAAGGCAGTGTTTCCCAATCCGGCAGTAAATGACAACGAAGTTCTGGATTAAACCAAGGCATTTCATCCCGTAACCTTTGCGCATCCCCAGGATTGGCGACGAAGACCGTCAACATTCGCTTTTCCGCTTTGAGTGCCGTTGCCGCTTGCGACAATGCGAAGGCGTCCGCGGAACCATGTAATGTGGGAAGGGCCAGTCTGTGGCCAGGTTTTGCTAAAGATTTCTTGAAATCGAATGACATCGCGGCTGAAAAAGGAAGATACCGTAAAACCAGCTGAAGGAACCGCGTACAGAATGAAATACGCGGTTAAAATGAGGGCTTATTATAAACGAATGGGCTACTGTCTTCAGAATGCCGCAAAAGATTGTATGCACGAACACACTGAACAAGCTTCGCCAACGCCTCGTTATGTGGCCCTCATCCCCGCTGCAGGGGTTGGAAGTCGGATGGGAAGTCTTACTCCCAAACAATATTTGATTGTTAACGGCAAGTCGATTTTGCAACACACCGTCGACGCATTTCTTCGCTTTCAAGCAATTTCGCACACCTATGTCGTCGTCAGTCCTGAGGATGGCTTCGTTGATGATTTATTAGCAGATGCAGAAGGCTTAACTGTTTTAAAGTGCGGTGGAGCAACACGAAGAGACTCCGTGAGACAAGGTTTGCAAGCTATTTCATCTAACGTTGACATTAAAGACTGGGTGCTGGTTCATGATGCGGCCCGCCCAGGATTAACGTCGGCTTTATTAGAAAAATTACTCGCAGAAGTAGGGGGCCATGAGGTTGGTGGGCTGCTTGCGATGCCCGTCGTCGACACGGTCAAACGGGTCCATGAAGGTAAAGTAGAAACAATACCCCGAGAGGGCTTGTGGCTGGCCCAAACACCGCAGATGTTTCGTTTTCAATTGTTATGCGACGCCTTAGATGCGGCACATCAGGTCACCGACGAAGCGAGCGCCATTGAAGCGGCGGGGCATTGCCCGCTGCTCATTGAAGGACATGTCTGTAATTTAAAAGTGACCATTCCAGCAGATTTGGAACAAATTAAACGCTACTTGTAATGCATTGGCAAAGCACCGTGGTGTGTTTTGCCTTATTAGAAAACAATTCAGTTGTAGAACCATCAGAGAATACTTATGAAAAATAAATTACCGCCATTTCGAATCGGACAAGGGTACGATTGCCACGCGCTCGTCGCGGGAAGAAAACTCATTATTGGTGGCGTCGATATTCCACATAAAACAGGTTTGTTGGGTCATTCAGACGCCGATGTCTTACTTCACGCGATTACGGATGCTATTTTTGGATCAGCAGCACTTGGCGATATCGGGCGTCATTTTCCAGACACAGATCCCCGTTTTTCTGGCGCTGATTCGAGAGTATTGTTACGTGAGGCAGCCAAACGACTACGCGAAGCTGGCTATGACATCGGCAACCTCGATGCCACCATCATTGCACAAGCCCCTAAAATGGCACCGCACATCCCCAGCATGGTGCGGCATATTGCCGAAGACCTTGACGTTGATGTTTCCCAAGTCAATATCAAAGCAAAAACAAACGAGAAACTTGGATATTTAGGGCGTGAAGAGGGGATTGCAGCTGAAGCCGTCGTGCTGGTTTTTAAAGCGGACGAAGTGACTGCATAACAATTGACATCTAACAACAAATTGTTGCCAGTTCCGACCTATACTGATCAACAGTAAATCGGCATATCCATACCGATCATGAAAGGAATAGGATGAATCGCGATCACGTAAAACAATTGTTGACGCAGTTGCATGCTGAACTATCGGATACCGTTGAGGTCGACGGTGAGCTAAAGACCTTGCTCCAAGACCTTAATACCGATATTCATCATGTACTTACCGCTGATCAGGCTAAAGACGATCCCGTCTATACCGCCTTAAGTGAACGCTCGGTTGCGTTATCAGCAAAATTTGCAGCAGAACACCCAACGCTTGAGCCGGTATTGCGCGAGTTAGGGTCGATGCTCGCAAAAATGGGGATCTAATCGCCGCTGTATTCAATCAAGCGGCAATGACAGGCCAGCTTCGAAAGAAGCTGCGCTATGTCGACACCCAACAATCGATGGCGAAGAAACGTCGATATTATGTTGAACAGTTCTTCGCCACATCGATGCATTTCACTCTTCAATTACGCCTTGGTGTTCACCACATTCCCCGAACTACCTGCATTTTGCAAATCACTCTCCAACGACTGCAAAAAACTCGTCAACGATGAGCTACTTGAGCTACTACTGGAAATACCCAGTGAGCTAAGCAAAGTCTGAAAACTTTGTTGAAGCGCTGTATCGGTTGAGCTAGTGGAACTCGTCGACGTAGTAGAGGTATCAGACGTGCCAGAGGTACTTGTCGACGAGGAAGAACTTGACGAACTAGCGCTAGATAGCTCTGAGATCAGACTTTTTAAATCCGCTTCTAATCTTCCCGGACCACCATGATGCCCATAGCCTGATGTGGACGAAGTGCTAGAAGTGCCCGATGTCGATGAGACACTGTTACTGCTGTCACTCGTCGAGTCCGACTGACTATCACTGGACTGCGATGACTGCGCATGAAGTGCCGACATCAAACTTTGCATAAAGGTAGCCAGCGCCTGCGCAGGATCTGTCGTCGTTGTACTTGATGTTGAACCGTCTGTCGATGAGCTAGAGCTAGAGGAAGAACTTGTGCCAGACGTTGAGCTCGTTTGACTTGATACGCCTAACTGAGAGAGTGCTTTCGTTATCGCATCAAGCAGTCCTCCACCAGGCGGCGGTGAAGGTGGCGCATCGCTAATATCGTTACTCGATGAAGAACTCGTCGTCTGATTGCTCGAACTGAGCTTACTGAGGTGCGCAATAGAAAAGCTGTTGCTCGCGAGGGAACTAATGCTCATTTTTAATCTCCTAAAGTGAATCGATCAAAGTCAGGCGAAGAACATGAAAACGCTCGCTGCCTGAGCCAACATTTCCAAAATGCTCTTTGGACAAGCTATTCTCAATCGACCACTTGTAAAGAAGGGTGGTGAATGCGTAAAGTTAAGTAAAGATAGCGCCCTTGATCTTGCATAGACGCTTTATTTAAATCTAGATTTTTTTTGATCGGTGGAATAGGAGGGGAAATGTCACCCTAATCATTGATTTGTGATTTCTATGCCCGGATCTCTTTCTCACTCTTTTTTAAATATTTTCGTATTGACCCTCATAAAATTTCCACAAAGTAATATAAAAATGTTAATTTAAGCAAATTGCGATTCGCTCCAAATTTTCTTCCTTATACTGCATTTCATCTCGACAAACATCGAGATAGAAAGAGGCTCATGTAAGGACATGCGCATACCTCATTATTGGTCAGTCACATTATCGAATTGGAGTAAGTATGGGATTTGGTTTAGGGAATTTATTGGAAGAGGTCATCGGTGGCGCGAACCCGGTTGAACATCAATTCGATCAGATCGCTCAAGGTGCACCTGCCGCTTTACTCAGTCAAGGATTGGCATCGATGTTCCATTCCGATCAGACGCCACCTTTTGCACAAATGGCTGCCCAATTGTTTGGGCAAGCCACATCGGATCAGCAAGCCGGCATGCTCAATCATTTGCTGACTGCAATGGGACCTCAGGTAATCAGTGCCATCCAGAATGGCTCAGCGGGCTCTGTTTTGAGTGATGTCGTCGCTCAACTCGGCGGCGCCACTGGCACCATCACACCCCAGCAAGCTGCTCAGATTTCACCAGAACAAGTACAAGCCTTAGCGCAACACGCGCATGAACTCGCTCCGGGCATTGTCGACCAGATGAGCGACTTTTATGCCCAACATGCAGGATTGATAAAGACGCTCGGCGGAGCGGCTTTGACAATAGCGTTGTCCAAAATGGCCGACGTTCAAAAAAGTAGTTAATTAACTTAACCAAGAGAGAGTGTGAAAATGAAAATCAAATCAATGTTGTTGGCATGCGTATTTTCCGTGACTGGCTCAGTCGCATTCATGCACGCTGCAAGCGCAGCCGATGCAACAGCACCGGTCTCAGCGACATGCAACGACGGCACGAGCTACTCAGGCACCAGCAAAAAAGGCGCATGCTCTGGCCACAAAGGCGTTAAAGAATGGAGCGCTCCAGCTGCTGCAGCACCAGCAGCCGAAGCCAAACCGGCAGCACCAGCTGCACCTGCAGCACCGGCCGCAGCCGCGCCAGCTGCAGGCGGCGGCGCAGGTAAAGTATGGGTCAATACAAAAACCAAAGTTTACCATTGCGAAGGCAACGCTTTTTATGGCAAAACCAAAGAAGGTTCTTACATGACTGAAGCCGAAGCCAAAGCAGCCGGCAACCGCGCTGACCACGGCAAAGCTTGCAGCAAGTAAGCACATAAGCTGAAAAGATAGACGTGTCGACGATCGTTGAATTAACGGATCAATTTGACGACGTTGGCTCGGGTAAGCTGGCTTAAGTTGCAGCTTTATAATGGACGTCGATGGGCGTCCATTTTTACATGGCACTGCATGTGCGTCATATGTTTGAATAAATGAGATTAGTTAGATGAATAACGACGGTTTGATTGGTGATTATTATCGGCGTGCGATCGTTGTGGGGTGCTAGAAAAATATATACTGCTTTTCGTATAATTTATATTATGTCAAATTGATGTTTTTAGTTTTATTATGACACCTAAGAAAATCCTACCAAACCAAAGCATTCTCATTTCGCAGAGATCCGCCTTCTTTTTACAGAAGCTAAAAAAGCGAAAGCCAATAATAATGCAGAGCAAATTGAGATAATCACCAAGTGCTCACGGATGTCTCGAGAACTCATTTCGATACGCGTTGAATTAAAGAGTAACTCTTGCGGTAGCTTTACACGAATCTTGTCAGTTGACGAATCTGAATAGTGCGAAAATAACTTTGCAGGATGAGCTCGTGCGAAATGAATTGAATCAACGTACTCAAAGAACTGCTGACAAGAATTATTAACGCATGAATCAACACAAAAATTCCGCAAATTGCCAGCGGGTATTTTTACACACTCAGATAACTGCATAACGACAATAAGAAATAGAGAAAATTAGACAATAATCCACTTATTTTAGTGTTGTCAAATGTTCTATCGTTGGTATTACATTTGATTACTTTGCAGAAGTTCAATCAAAGCAAGTGTGTTGAGTTGGTCGCAAAAACGAGATTGATTGTTTCACCCTAAAAAACCTCTCACCCATTCTTCAGCCTCACGCAACGTTCTAAACCACATAAAAGGTCGCTGGGCTTGCTCAAATTTTTTAGTGACATGTGGTAGGACGACGAACGCGTCTTTGATTTCTGGGCTGATCACCCAGGCGGTGGCTAATGGCGCATGGCCGGTGGATTTACGCTCTAACAGAACTGCACCGAATTCATCAATGGTGGCCGATGACATAAGCATGCTGTGGTGAAAGACGGCGATCTCAACGAATGGACCTTGGCTGTTGAGATCGGCATATAAGTCGGCGTTCAGTGAACGCAACGACGCAAAAAATTCGCGGTTGAACGGGCCTTTGAGCTCGAGGCGAATAAGGTTTCCCTCTGGCCAGACGGTGATCGCACCATGTGGCTTAAAACGTGAGCACTGACGATCCTGTTCAGATTGAGACTTTCCCAACATACAAACCTCGTGGAAGCATGTTTTTCAAGCGAGCGAGTCTCAGTTTACTCCCGTTTTTAAGAAAGCGACGTGATTCGGCCTTAAAAGTCACCAAGTGGAGTTGTTGAACAACATCACGATCAAAACCGATTAAAGCTCACCGCGCATCGACGACCATGCGCGCCTCCCCTCCTCGGTCATCATCGCATGTTGATTTTTTGCACCATTGTTGGTGTCGAGCATGGAAGGAATATTAAACAAACCTATGCGTCGGCAGATATAAATTGGCAAAGTGCTTATAATAAGTTCCCTATTTCCATTGAGAGAACAGTGAATTATGTCGGCACTTATTGAGTCTTTTGTTGCTCATTTCGGTGAAATGGGGAGCCGCTGGGGCATTAACAGAACAGTCGGGCAGGTCTACGCCCTGCTTTTCATCTCCGAGGAAGCATTGCATGCGGAAGATATCGCCGAAAAATTATCCATTTCTCGCTCCAATGTCAGTATGAGCTTGAAAGAGCTCGAAAGTTGGCAAATTGTGCGCCTTATTCGGATACCAGGTGATCGGCGCGAGTATTACACCTCGCTCGAAAACGTTTGGGATATTTTCCAAGCGATTGCTGCTGAACGCCGGAGAAGAGAGATTGAGCCGACGTTATCGATGCTACGACAGTCGTTGATTGCGGAGGCGGAAACTGACGCGGACGCATATGCGCAAAAGCGTATTCGTGAGATGCACGAGTTGGCTGACTTAGCGAATAATTGGTTTGATGAGCTTCAACGTTTATCTCCTGAGTCCTTGATGCAACTGATGCGCTTGGGACGCAAGGTTAACAAACTTCTGCTCATCAAAGATCGCGCCAAAGCGAGCATAACTGGCAAAGAACTTTAACGCCCCAGCGTTAACACTGGGGCAATTTCTCAGATGGTTTCGAGGTAGTTCGAGGGCAGTCCTACCTCAAGCTTTAGATCATCATTAATGCATTCCAAGTGAGTGCATCATCCAACGCATCGCGCCTGCCACCACGCCTAATGCACCGACGCTCAGCACCCAAATAAAGCCTAGCCAGCCAAGTCGGCGGAACCAAATGGTCCATACCTCTTTCCTTCTTGGCGGCTGTTTTATGGTATCAATGGTATCCATGGCCGACCTTCACTTTCCCGCGGAAAACGAAATAAGACCACGCGGTATATCCAAGAATAAAGGGCAACATAAATAGCGTACCAACCAGTGCAAACCCTTGGCTCTGCGGCGGTGAGGCTGCAGCCCAAATCGAGATGTGGGGTGGAATGATATTGGGCCAAATACTGATTGCTAAACCGGTGTAGCCAATAAAAACAATCCCTAATGCTGACATAAATGAACCATGGTGGGGGTTTTCACTACGAATGTTATAACGTAATCGCCAGACAAAAAAGCAAACCAATATCGGCACTGGAACAAAATAATAGACAGTCGGCGCGCTAAACCAAAGTGGAATGACACTATGGTTAACCAAAAGCAACCGCCACCAAGAGCAATAATTTCTGTCATTTTTCTCTCCTAAGTCCTTGTTTTACAAGGGTTCACAGCCTTTTCAGAACAAAAACACCCTATGGCAATCATTGGTTGTTCACTGTAAAATTCACCTATCAAACAACCAATTTTTAGAGGCCAACAGTGGCAAGTTCACCAGTCAGAGGCATACAAGAAATCCAATGGACACGACGAGATGGCACCGTTGGAACTGCCTACCGCGTAAGGATAACCCGTAAAGACTTTAAGGGTCAGAGATCAAAAGTTTTTGATGACTTCAATGAAGCAAAAGAATATTTAACTCTTTCAAAAACTGTTCGAGGAAAAAGATTAATTTATTCAGTTGAACAGACCGAAGAGGAGAAATATATATTAGATAACGAGAATAAAAACAATTTTACTTTTGAGTATTTCACAAGGTTGTATATTCGGGATTACATTGAAACAAAACCCTCTACAACCGAACTTCAAAAAAGATCAAAAGCAAATATTATTTCATTCTTCAATACCATTTTAAGAACCTCAATTCTTGATAGATCTAGCACTTATCAAGAAAAAGAAGAATTAGGCATTGGCAATCCAGAAAATCCAATTTATAAGTTTTTTGGAACTTATGACATTAGGAAAATTAATCCTATTGATATAAATAACTACATTAGAACAAGAAAAAGAATGAATATGAAGCCCATAAGCATTCAAAGAGAAATCACTCAAATTTCTAATGTATTCAACAAGGTTAAATATTTCTCTGAATTTCTGGAAGGTTTAAAAAATCCTTGTCGTGATTACGATAGAGATTTGATTAAAAATAACTCACTGAAAAGAGAGCGATTTTTATCAGACGAAGAAATCAAATTTGTATTTGACGACTTCAAAAATTATAGCAATCCAGAGCTTTACCAAATATGTAATTTGTCTTTAATAACCTCAATGCGAAGAAGTGAAGTTATCACTTTAAAGCAAGAGCAGGTTAAAGAAAATTACATTCAACTCACTCATACAAAATCTGGAAAACCTCGAAAGGTTTATCTTACAAAAGAAGCTCAGGAATTTTTAGCCACACTAAAACCGAAAACAAAAGACGGTCGATTCTTCACCTATACGATCACAGGTTTTGATCGAATTTTTAGGGCTCAAGTTTTAAGATTAAAACTTGATTTAAAGTTTCACGATTTTAGAAAAACCTCAATTTCAAGAACACTTTCAAAAGCTGACGGCAATAGTCTGCTTGTTGCAAATATTTTGGGTTTTTCTTCAGTTAGAAAATTTGATGAACTGCATGTAAAAAATCGTTTAATGACCACAGATACACAATTAGGAGCATTGCGTACTTTTGGACATGACAATCCAGATATTACAAATAAACACTATTTAACCCCCATTTTAGATGATGTTCATAAAATAAAGAGGCTTTCACTTCTGAAAGAAAAACAACAATTAAAAACCATATCAGAAGAAGAGAAAAATGAACTTCTTAATTTATTGCTTGAACTCACATAATTAAATTCAAAAACCCTTTTTAAAAAATTGATACAATGACCACTTTAACCACAACCACCAGCAAGAAAGCTAAACCAATGGCAACTACATATCTTGACCTTAAAGCGCAGATCAAAGCTTTGGAAGAGCAAGCCGAAGAACTTCGTAAAAATGAATTGACTTCTGTTATTGAAGATATGAAATTAAAAATTTCAGAATACGGAATTAGTGCAGAGGAATTAGGTTTTACTGTAAAGCCAATTACGATCTACACCGAAAAACCAATTAGCCAAAAAATTGCAGAAGCAACCAGCGATAAGAAGCCCGTAGAGCCAAAATATGCAGGTCCTGACCGTAAGACATGGTCAGGTCGCGGAATCGCTCCTAAATGGGTTTCTGAGCACATTGCTACAGGTGGAAAGAAAGAAGACTTCTTGATTGTGAAACAAAATGAAGCACTAGAATAAAAATTCATATTCAGAAAAGCAAAAAGCATATTACACATAGGGAGCAAAATGTTTAATCGCATATTCGCCGCAGCAATACTAATTCTTTGTTGCATTTCATCCCACGCACAATCACAACTACCTTTTGCCGAGTTACTTTGGAAAGGACAAGCAGTTCCATTTTACGGAAACGCACAAACCCAAAGACAAGGGCAAATTCTAGAAGCTGTACGGCGTTCAAATTTAGCTGAACGGATGGTATCTGTTGTCAATAACTCTGTTCGATTACATCATAATTTGGGGATAGGATTTACATCATGTGGAAATCCAAATGCTTTTTTTGATAGATCAAAATCAGCTATTGTTTTTTGCCTTGAAATGGTTGAATTAATTGCTGATCTCGCGAAAGAAGATGAAGAAATAGCGATGAAATTGGATAAAACTGAATTTGCAAGAACAATTGATGGAGCAATTTGGGGTATATTTTTCCATGAACTTGGTCATGCAGTTATCGGTGTGAACAATGTCCCTGTTACCGGTCGAGAAGAAGATGTGGCAGATCAATTCGCAGTTTTTTATGCAGTCAATTTTATTGAGCCTCAAAATATTCCGGTAATTCTTCCAACCATTTGGCTTTTTAGACTAATGGAAAGAAAATCTGACATAGCATCCGCAAATCAAGATCAATTGAAAAGACTAATGTCAGATGAACATAGTCTTGACATGCAAAGAGTCTTTAATTTGGCGTGTTGGGCTTATGGCGCCAACTCTTCGAGAGGAGCAGTGGCAGCAAATTTTGTAAAACTTCCTCAAGAACGTGGTGCTCGCTGCCCCAATGAATGGGCGACTGTTGACTATGGGTTGCGGAGTCGATTTAAAAAATACTTCAGAAATCAACGATAAACACAACCCACAATAGAATAAATAATGGGACTCGCAAGAGTCCTTTTTTTTCGCCTATAAAAAAACAAACCCCATTTTTTAGGTGGGGCTTGATTTTTTCGGATAACCTGTTTTAATAATTAGTGACGAAACCAAAATAAAAAATAGGAACCCTATGTCTACTAATATAAATAATAAATCCAGTATTGTCAATAACTCAAATGAAGAATTTAATTATTTCACCTTAAATAAAAAAGTTTTCAATGAATTGATACTAATCCCAAGACCAAAAAGTAATTTATTTCAAATAATGGTTCACCTTGCTTGCAAAGTCACTTATAAAAATGGTCTTGTTGGCGTTCATAGTGAAATTTATAAATCAGGTCTAGCAAAAGAGTTAGGAATAGATAAAAGCGACATAACAGGATACCTAAAACAACTTGAAGATTTAAAATTCATTAAAATATTCAACACTACCCCACTTGTTTTGCAAGTTTTAGAAGTTCCACAGGCACCAACTTTTAACGATATTAAAGCAGTATTACTATATATCCATATAAACCCACAGCAATTTAATTTTCATAGAAATTTGAAGAGAAGAACAGTATTCTTTGAAACTTTCAAGGAATACAATTCTCAAATTCTCGTAGAAAAAATTAAAAAATCTATAGTTCCAGAGGATCACCCAAGCAATCCAACTACCGAAGAAATAGAAGACATTTTTGGCTTCAATGAGTAATCCCCGAAAGGGGATTTTTTACGGCCTCATATAAGTAAAAAAATCATAAGTCAACGTTTAGAAAAATCCACCCCACCCCTTCAACCCACCCCCACAGGGATTGATTTAAAAGGCTTCACGTCATGCCGTTGAACCCCTTCACCCCACCCCCTTAATTTTTCAACCCACCCTCATAGCGATTGATTAACAAGCCTTTAGACTATGTCTTCCCACCCCTTTTCGTATGTTTGATAAAGAATGTTTGACATTCTGCACCTTGTGTCAATCATACTTCTATTCAATACATACCATTCAGTAAATATATATTAGACATTACTAACATAGAATTAAAAATAATTTCCCAGCGCGAAAATTTACACATATAAATTAAAAGCCACTCATTGAGTGGCTTTTTTTATTTCGGAAGGACACGGCGAGCGGTCCCCTTTTCACTACGTGATTAACTATTCGAAAAATTACTCCATTGGTCATCGAGAATTTTTTCTTCCTTCTGATCTGAATTGCAATTTAATTCAACCAGATCAATCATAGTTGCTTCAATTTCTTTTCCATGTGAATTAGAAAGCTGAATTAATTTTTCATACACTTCTTCGCCAAGAATTTTTTTTAATATTGTAAGTTTTTGCTTTTTTTCTTTTTCAATGAAAATATCAACAGCATTTCTTACGACCATAGACATATTTAAACCATTTAGATCAACATGCTCTTTATTCAAATATTCAACTTGGTCAACTCTTAAAAAGACAGAAATTTTTACGTGCTCTTTTTCAAATTTACTTTTTATTTTTTCTTTTATGATTTTTTCTTGCTCTAAATTTTCCATAAATTCTCCTTGAATGCAATTTAATAATAACAACTCAAAAAGAAAGAACAAGATTAAAAGGCTATCGACCTCGGATTAAAGAAGACAGGAACCTTTTGTCTTCGACACTTCCTAAAATATCTAAAAAATCAATCGGATTAAAGAAGATAGAAAATATTATTTAATCAGACAACACAAAAAGCAAGAGGATTAAATCAGATACGAACCTTTTGTCTTCGACACTTTTAAAAAATATCTAAAAAATCAGTCGGATTGAAGAAGATTAATTATTTGTTTTTTGTCTTCTTAAATCAGCTATCGACTTTTTTAAAGACTATTTACAATCACAAATAAAACCTTATGATTAAAACAAGAAGAAAAATTAGTTTCAAGCAAGGCTACTAGCTGATACGGGCTAAAATAATTTTCAATTATTTTTCCCTTTCAGTTAGATTTTTCTGGGGTTCCCCCAGTCCCCTTTTAAGGAATTAATCAAAAACAGAAGAGATTAAATCAGAGATAAATTATGGAAGAGAATAATAAAAATATATGTAAGCCAAAAATAAAGTCAGGCAGAACCAACGACGATCACACTTACAAAAGAACATACAGCCTAGATATTAAATTAAGTCCATACGAGAAGGAATTGATTGAAAATAAATACGATCAAGCAGGCTTCAATTCAATGTCTTCTTATGTCAGACATTGCATTTTTGACGGAACGGAAGAAAGGATTGATAATTTTTTGAGTGAAAGATTTAATTTCAAAATCTTACAGCAACCATTTTTGACCGAACTAAATCGAATCGGAAGCAATGCCAACCAGTTAGCCAGAAAAGTAAATTCAAATAAATTTATCACCAAAGAGGATAAGGTTTTTATAACCAATCAACTCGATTTATTCATTGGCGATATAAAAGCGATTAAAGATTTGATTGAATCTCAAACTGATAGTCATAAAAAATAAGAAGGTATTTTTATGGCTGTAATGAGTTTCAACAAATATTCTAAATCAATAATGAGTGCTGTAAATTATTTTGAGTCTGATAAAGATCACACCAACACCATTAGAAAATTTAAGCCTATCCCAGTCATTGGGGATAGAGATCGCATTGAAAAACTCGAAAAGTTAGCCAAAGAATCTGGAATTGAAAACACACACACTTCTTTAACAATTTCTTTTCGTGATAATGAATTCTCTGAATTTAAAAATCCAGATGGTTCCTATGATCAAGAAAAATTGATCCCAGCAATGAGAGAAATTATTAAAGATTTTCGTGAAACTTGGTTTCCAGGAATGAAGAACGATGAAAATTTTGCCGACTTCTGGAATGTTCACACTGACAAAGGAAACATTGAATTAAATTGTGCCTTCTTAAAAATGGAATTAACCACAGGGAAGGCATTTAATCCTTTTCCACCTGGTGAGCTTAACAAAGATATGAGAGATTGCTATGTTGATCTACTCAATGACAAATTTGGATTTGATAGAGTGGTAAGAAATCCGTTTTCAATTTCTCATAATGATATGGAATTGAAAGACATACAGAATCCAAGCGAAACAGCCAAAAGATTTAAAGAAGTTATTAAGCCAAAAAAGAATGAAATCCAAAAATTTCTAACCAGTCAAATTCTTGACCATAAAATTAATTCAAGAGAAGAATTGATTGAAACTTTACAGCAACATGGTGAAGTAAAATTCCTGGACAAAGAAGAAGATAAAACAAGATATAACTATATTTCATTTATCCCAGAAGGATCAGAAAAAGCCATTCGCCTTGATGGCCCTATGTTCAAGAAAAATGTAGATTTTAATGAATTAAGAACCGAGTACAAAAACAATGTAGCAATGGAGAAAAATGATTCATTGAAGCAGTTATCAAATGAAGAAAGAACTTCAAAAATTGAGAAGTTGAACAAGCACAAGGAAATTCAGAAGGGTTTCAATGAAAAATTAAAAGGTTCAGGTGTTAAAAAAATTAAGAAGAACACTGGTAGAAAATATTTACCCAAGAATAAGCAGTCCAAGACTGTAAAAAATGTCAAGAATAAAAATTCTAATGATAGTCAGGTTAAGCAACAACCTAAACAACCACAATCAGCAGAAGAACAACCTGACTATGTAAAAATTAACACAGAGAAAAGAATCAAAGAAGAAAAGGTTTCTTTAAAAACTGATGAAGCTCAGGTCAAACAGGATAATAAAGATCAGGTTAAAAGCAAACCTACTGATCCTATAATAATTAAAAATAGCGACAATAAAAAATCCAAGCCTGAAAGTTCCAAACCTTCAATATCTGCTTTTGGCCAAGTAGCTACAAACTCAAATGCTTCATTGTTAACGGTTCAGATCAATCAAGTCTTATTTTCAAAATTAAGTCTTGAATTACAAATCGGCAGTTTGAGTATTTACAAAGAATCCGATATTAAGAAAATTTTTGAACTCAAACAAAAAATTGCTGAACTAGAACAGCAGATCGCTACTTTAAAAGCGAAACAAGAACAAGCAATTGAAGCAGAGCTTATAAACCAAAATGCCAATAGGTTTAAAAATAGTAATAGCTCTATGAAATTGAGAGTTTGATTCCTACTTCATTTCTATGAATGGATCATTCACAGAAATAAAGCAGGCCCATTTAAAACCACCCCATACAAGCGATTTAAACGGTCATAGAGCCGTTTTCCCCGTAGGGTGAGGGTCTATCTATGGACCAGCTCGTCTGGGTCCTTCTAACTCGTGAGGTCCTTGGGGACCGGCACCAGCCAAGGGGACATGCACAGTGAAAAATTCACCAATTGAACAACCAATAAAAAAGAGCCAATAAAATTGGCTCCTTATAGATCA
The DNA here is from genome assembly GCF_049340215.1 of Undibacterium sp. MH2W. NCBI lineage: Bacteria > Pseudomonadati > Pseudomonadota > Betaproteobacteria > Burkholderiales > Oxalobacteraceae > Undibacterium > Undibacterium sp. MH2W. The sequence goes on from NZ_JBMPPA010000003.1 coordinate 427,069, forward strand.
AAGACTTATCTTTGTTTTGTTGCGATAAAACTACATAACTAGGTTTATAGACACCAAAGGCGTCCATACCGTAACGACCAGAATGGCAATAGAAATTAGCACGGTCAGTGGTTTGGTTAGGCGCAGCATTCGTTCTTGTAGTTCACCTTCGGTCTTGATGATGAGCCAGGTACTTCCGAGTAATGCGTAGACGATCAGTACACCGAACCCGCAAATCAGTGGAAATGGACGAACAAAATCCCACGTGCCACCAACGTACTCCATACCATTCATAGGAATGCCATCAACGTAAGCACCCAGTGCCACCCCCTGAAAATAAGCCGCGCAGATAGAACCAACAATAAAGGCCTTATCCCAGAGATGTCGCTCATGGTCTTTGGCTTTAAACCTGAATTCAAAGGCAACGCCACGAAATATTAATCCGAGCAACATCAGTATTAAAGGCATATACAAAGCAGTCAGTAATACGGAATAGGCGACCGGAAATGCAGCCAATAACGCCGCACCGCCCAAGACAAGCCACGTTTCATTTCCATCCCAAACAGGTGCCACCGTATTCATCATCACATCACGATCATCGCTATGTTTGACAAACGGAAAAAGAATGCCGATACCAAGATCAAAGCCATCCATCACGATGTACATAAAAACGCCGAAAAAGATAATCACGGCCCAGATAATTGAAAGATCGATACCCATGATGATTAACTCCATTGATCTGGGTTGTGAACAAATGCCATGTCTTCGTTTGTCGCTGACAGAGGGCGGCTTGCCGTATGGTTTTTACCCGCACCACCAACAGGATGTGCTTCATCCTCGTAGGCTTGTGGTCCTTTTTTGATCAAACGCAGCATGTAAGTAATGCCGATTCCAAAGACAGGAAAATACACCGCCATAAAAAGTCCTAACGATAATGCCAATGCTTCAGGCGGATGCGCCGAAGCTGCGTCGGATGTTCTGAGTAATCCATACACCACCCATGGCTGACGCCCAATTTCGGTTGTCATCCATCCAGCAAGAATGGCAATCAAACCTGAGGGGCCCATGGCAACCAAGGCACGATGCAACCATGGCGACGTGAACATGCGCCCTCTCCATCGAGCCCAACTCGCCCACAACCCCAACGCGATCATGGCGATGCCAAGTCCAACCATCACACGGAAGCTAAAGAACAGAATGGTGGCGTTGGGACGGTCCTCTTTGGGAAACGTGGCGAGACCACGAATATCCCCCTCAAGACTATGGGTGAGAATCAGACTACCAAGTTGCGGAATCGCCAATTCATAGTGATTTTTCTCTTGCTCCATGTCAGGGATTGCAAACAAAATCAATGGCAATCCTTTCTCTTGCGCATCGCTTTGCCAATGTCCTTCTAAAGCAGCGATTTTTGCAGGCTGATATTGCAGGGTATTGAGTCCGTGGGCATCGCCTATCAATGCCTGAATCGGAGCAACAATGACGAGCATCCATACCGCCATCGATAACATTTTGCGGTTAGCAGGGTTATCGTTTTTGCGGAGTAAATGCCATGCCGCGCTTGCGGCAACAAGACTTGCTGTCGCTAAAAAAGCTGCAACACCCATATGAAGTAAGCGATAAGGAAATGAAGGATTAAAGATAATCGCTAACCAGTCAGTCGGCACCACAGCGCCGTTGACAATCGCGTACCCTTGGGGTGTTTGCATCCAACTATTCGAAGCGAGAATCCACGTTGCCGAAATCAGCGTCCCCAGTGCCACCATACAGGTAGCAAAGAAATGTAATGCACGCCCTACCCGATCCCAGCCAAACAACATCACACCGAGAAAGCCGGCCTCTAAGAAGAAAGCGGTCAAGACTTCATAGGCGAGTAATGGTCCAGTAACACTGCCAGCAAAGCGAGAAAAACCTCCCCAATTCGTCCCAAACTCGTATGCCATGACGAGCCCCGAGACAACACCCATGCCAAAATTCACCGAAAAAATCTTAATCCAGAAATGATACAAGTCCCGATAGACTTGTTTGCCGGTACGAAGCCAACGATACTCCAGAACGGCAAGATAACTCGCCAGTCCAATCGTGATCGCTGGAAAAATGATGTGGAATGAGACAGTGAACCCAAACTGAATTCGTGCCAATTCCATCGCAGAAAAGCCAAACATAATGAACTCCAGAAAATGCTACTTTTTTCTATCGGACGCACCGCGCCCCACCTCCGTCGCATCAAAGGACGGAAGCAACTGGATAGAAACTTGTTACTGTTTGAATAGTGATACCGAGAGATAAAGCACGAACAGAACGCGCTTAGCCGGTCATTGAACCCACGGTTGGAGGGGCACGAACATGCGGTCTTCCCCAAGGAATAGCCTTAACTAGAAAGAATTCGAGATCACGACCTCTGAGCCTAATCGGAGAGCGCGCAACGAATTCACTCAGCGCATTGGAAAGCGGGAAGAAAAGCTGCTCGCTGTGAACATAACAAAGGTGGCAATGCTCGCCCGCATGGTTACTTGGCAGCGTTGGAGAGTTAAAACGAGACTGTGCTTGTGTTTGATCCGTTGATGCGCGGGACGTGCAAATATCTTGAATCAAGCGATCGCCGTTCGCCGATACGCCACCAGAAACATGACGAAGACTCCCCCCTACCACCATACATAGCATCAGTATGGTCGTGATCCAGCGAGACAATTTTTGGGAAAGGCGCATAGCGGTTGGTATTACAAGTAATTCTCATCGATACGGACGATGACTCATCGCTATCTTCCCTTGGAAACTCGTCGTCTGACGATGAATCTCTTTGGTCGATTTTTAGATTTTGTCAATTCCGTCAATTTCAATTTTCCAAACTTTCAGTAATTACTGAATTTTCGAAATTATACGTTGTTTTATATAAAGCTGCAGACGCTGACGCGCCTTGAGATCTCCCTCTTTTTTGAGGAGTTATGGTGAGATCAAAGTCGACCGAAGACACTGCTATTCGGCACACGCCGTTTGTTTATCTGCAACAGCAAATTTTTAACGTTGTCGTTAATTTCTTGTTCGGTCTGAATCAGTACGATACGTTGAGGGACTTAGCGACGTGAAAAAGCACGAGCGATTTATTCGCAGCTGTTGCTTTCACATCGTTATTAACATTCCTGACGTTGCCCGTGCGATGCGGTTTTCTCGCGCGATATTGCAATGTCGAACTTTCGGACAATAGCCTCTCTTACAGAAGGAATCTCTCGTTATGGCAAGCACTCTTGATTACAGCATGGAAGAATTTGAATCAATCTTGCAGAAGACAAATAAAATTATTTTAAAGAAGTATGAACAGAGTGCTGCGCAGCCAGGCTTTTGTAGCTCAAAACAGAAGGACATCGAAGAACTATTTAATGAGCCTCTACCTCGCCAAGGAATGGATCCACTTGCCTTACTTGATACGGTAGAGCAAAACGTTTTTGCCAACGCAAACGGAAACTTTGGTCCCAACATGTATGGGTATGTCATCTCTGGAGGCAATCAGATGTCGAGCGTTGCCGATTTTTTGGCCTCGACGATCAATCAAAATGTCGCGAAATGGCACATGTCACCTGCGATGACAGAGATCGAGAAGCGCGTCGTTAAATGGACTGCAGAGATGATCGGTTATACGCCTGAGGCTGGGGGCGTGATGGTCAGCGGAGGCTCTGCAGCGACCCTTGCCGGACTCACCGTCGCCAGAAATATTTTCTTTAGAAAACTCCATATCAATCAACGAGGTCTGTTTGGAATTAAACCGTTCACCGTATATTGCTCGACAGAGACCCACAATTGTACGGATAAGAGTGTCTCTTTACTCGGCATTGGCACCGATCAGCTACGCCGGATCCGCGTCAATGACGACTTCACTATTAATCTCAATGCACTTGAAAGCCAGATTCGTGCAGATATAGCCTCAGGCTACACGCCTTTTTGTATCATTGGTAATGCCGGTACCGTGAATACTGGCGCCATCGATGATTTGGAAGGATTGGCAGCGATCGCAAAAAAACATGACCTCTGGTTTCACATTGATGGCGCTTACGGCGGATTTGCCGCTTCACTACCAGATCTGAAGCCAAAATATAACGGTATGCAACTAGCTGATTCTATTGGCATTGATTACCACAAGTGGTTGTATCAGCCTTTTGAAGTGGGATGCACGTTGGTTCGTGATTGGAGTCAATTGCGTGAGGCGTATTTTAAGCGTGCAGAATATTTAGATAACTCATTAGAAGGGAAAGATGAAAGAACCGAGTTTAACGAGCATTATTTTCAGCTATCACGAAATGCAAAGGCGTTTAAGGTTTGGATGTCCCTCAAAGCCTATGGCTTCGAACAAATGCAAGCCATGATGCAAAAGGATATCAAACTCGCTCGCCACCTCGAGAGCCTCATTGATACTTCGGATGATTTTGAACTTAAGTCGAAAAGCGATCTTGGTATTGTGTGCTTTCGCTATATTGGCGTTAATTTAGAGCCTAACGCGATCACCGAAATTAATCAAAAGCTGATCATGGCGCTAGAGACCGATGGGCGAATTTTCATCACAGGCACGACGTTAAAAGACGAATTTGTTTTACGTGCTTGCATCATTAACCATCGAAAATGCGAGGCTTCTATTGAGTTTCTCATCAGTACTATTCGGGAAGTTGCTGAAAAATTGATGAACTTAGAGCCAGTGCAAGCGGCATGTTGCGCTTAAAGCAAACGCTTCGTTAAAAACAAAAAACGAGATGGAATAACCCATCTCGTTTTTCTATTTTTCGTCTACGTCGACAACAGCGTTACGTATTCGTTATTTACTTACCGCTGCCAGTTTCTGCCATGTATCAACAACAGAATCAGGATTGAGGGAGATCGATTCAATACCTTCTTTCATCAACCATTCAGCAAAGTCCGGATGATCGGATGGCCCTTGACCGCAAATACCAACGTACTTACCTAATTTCGTACAAGCAGCAATGACTTTTGACAGCAAAGCACGTACCGCAGGATCGCGCTCATCAAAGTCGGCTGCCAACAATTCCATACCGGAATCGCGATCCAAACCGAGCGTCAATTGCGTCAAATCGTTAGAGCCAATAGAGAAGCCGTCGAAATGTTGTAAGAACTCTTCGGCGAGAATCGCATTTGATGGCACTTCGCACATCATGATCAAACGCAAACCGTTTTCACCGCGCTTCAGACCATTTTTCGCCAACAAATTAACCACTTTTTCTGCTTGACCCAATGTGCGAACGAACGGCACCATGATCTCGACGTTGGTCAGGCCCATGTCATTACGGACACGTTTCATTGCCTGGCATTCCATTTCAAAGGATTCCGCAAAATCAGCTGCTAAGTAACGTGCAGCACCGCGGAAGCCCAACATTGGGTTTTCTTCATCAGGTTCGTAACGGGAGCCACCGATCAGTTTTTTGTATTCGTTTGATTTGAAATCGGACAAACGAACAATCACTTTCTTAGGCCAGAACGCAGCAGCAATCGTCGCCACGCCCTCCGCTAATTTGTCGACGTAGAAAGCACGTGGAGAAGCGTGACCACGAGCAACAGATTCAACAGCTTTTTTCAAATCAGGGTCGATATTCGGGTATTCCAGAATCGCTTTTGGATGCACACCAATGTTGTTATTGATGATGAATTCCAAACGTGCCAAGCCCACGCCTTCGTTTGGTACCGACTGGAAATCGAACGCTAACTGTGGATTACCCACGTTGAGCATGATCTTCAATGGCAATTTTGGCAGCTCGCCACGGATTTCTTCTGTGACTTCTGTTTCTAACAGACCGTCATAAATCTTACCCTCATCGCCTTCTGCGCAAGACACAGTCACCAATGTGCCGTCTTTCAACGCATCTGTCGCATCGCCGCAACCAACCACCGCAGGCACGCCCAGTTCACGCGCGATAATCGCAGCGTGGCAGGTACGTCCACCACGGTTCGTCACAATCGCCGCAGCGCGCTTCATGACGGGTTCCCAGTTAGGATCTGTCATATCGGCAACGAGAACGTCACCTGGCTGTACGCGTTCCATTTCAGATGGATCATTGATCACACGTACACGACCTGCACCAATTTTTTGACCAATTGCGCGTCCGGATGCTAAAACGGTACCGCTGCCTTTGAGCTTGAAGCGTTGTTGCGCGTCGGTCGCTTTTTGTTGGGATTTCACTGTTTCAGGACGTGCTTGCAGGATGTAAAGTTTGCCATCGCGGCCATCTTTACCCCATTCGATGTCCATCGGACGACCGTAATGTTTTTCAATGATGACTGCGTACTTTGCCAGTTCAACCACTTCGGTGTCAGTCAATGAGTACCGGTTGCGCATTTCAACAGGCACGTCCACTGTTTTGACAGAGCGTCCTGCTTTTGCTTCACCCGTGAATTCCATTTTGATCAGTTTAGAACCGATATTGCGACGGATAACCGGCAATTTACCCAGTTCCAACATTGGCTTATGCACATAAAATTCGTCAGGGTTCACCGCACCCTGTACCACTGTTTCACCCAGGCCGTAGCTAGATGTGATGAAAACCACATCTTTGAAACCTGATTCTGTGTCGATCGTGAACATCACACCGGCAGCGCCCAAATCAGAGCGCACCATGCGTTGTACGCCAGCTGACAAAGCGACCTCTGCATGCGTAAAGCCTTTGTGAACGCGATAGGAAATTGCGCGATCATTATAGAGTGACGCAAAGACGTGTTTCATCGCCTCAAGCACGTTATCAATGCCAACAACGTTGAGGAATGTCTCTTGTTGTCCAGCGAACGATGCATCTGGCAAATCTTCTGCGGTCGCAGAAGAGCGAACGGCGAAAGACATTTCTGCCGTAGAGTCTGCTACTAATTTGTTGTAAAACTCTTCGATTTCTTTCTGCAGACGTGGTTGGAATGGCGTATCGATAATCCATTGACGAATTTCTGCACCCGCTTTCGCCAATTCTTTGACGTCGTCGATATTGAGATTTGCCAGACGATCAGCGATGCGCTGAGCCAATGGCAAGCCACCATGTTCGCTGTGGGATAAAAAATCACGGAAAGCTTGCGCTGTGGTAGCAAAGCCACCAGGAACGCGGACGCCTGCACTAGCGAGTTGACTGATCATTTCGCCTAAAGATGCATTTTTTCCGCCGACAGATTCAACATCCGTCATTCGTAAATGCTCAAACGAGGCAACGTAAGTTGCTTCAGTATTTGCTGCGTTGGACATAACAACCTCTTTTTTGATGGTAAGAAATCTGTACAAATCACTGCTTACTGCTTCGTCTATCGCTATTTTTTTGTTATTCTTGGTGCGAACGATGCATCACGTGCTGTTGCAGCATTTTACATTGTGTCATGCAGATTTTCCTCATGCGCGAGAAGAATTTAACTTCTTTTTTATTTCATCGATAGGTAAAAATCTTTCACGTGAAAACATGTTGTCTTTTTGCAATTCACGCTAGTGGTGTTGGTGTTAATTTTGCACACTACATGTTGCAACGTACGGCATAAGCCGCTATCCGAACAAGGCACTTCTCACTTACATAAATAACAACACACCATGCCAGACTCACACACATCTGCACTACCCAAAGCCAATCGCACCGTTTTCTTTGTCTCCGATGGCACCGGCATCACGGCAGAGACCTTCGGACACTCCGTATTGACGCAATTTGATCTTAAATTCCGACAAGTCCGCTTGCCATTTATTGATACCATCGAAAAAGCGCATGATGCCGTTCGCCGGATCAATGATGCATTTGAGCAAGACGGTGCAAGGCCCATTGTCTTTTCAACACTCGTTAAGACCGAATTAGCAACGATCGTCTTTAAATCCAAGGGACTGCACATGGATTTGATTCAGACGTTTGTCTCACCGCTTGAAAAAGAGTTGGGTGTGAAATCGACACATACAATCGGTCGCAGCCATAACATTGCGGATTCAGAAGAATATAAAAACCGTATCGAGGCGATTAACTTCTCCCTTGCCCACGATGACGGTCAGTCAAACAAGAACCTGTCGACAGCAGACGTGATTTTGGTAGGCGTTTCTCGCTCAGGAAAAACACCAACGAGCCTTTATCTGGCCATGCAATACGGCATCAAGGCCGCCAACTACCCGTTGATTCCGGACGATTTTGAACGCGGCAAGCTGCCTTCTGTTCTTCCTGAATTTAAAAGCAAAATGTTTGGCTTGAGCATTGCACCAGAGCGTTTATCAGAGATCAGAAACGAACGCCGTCCGGGGAGCAAATATGCTTCGATTGAAAATTGTCGTTATGAGGTCAACGAAGCCGAGGCAATGATGAAAAGAGAAGGAATTCGCTGGCTGTCGTCAACAGCAAAGTCGATCGAAGAAATCTCGACAACCATCCTTCAAGAAATCAAGGCAGATATTAAGATTTATTAATGTCAATCGCCTCTCTTTGCACGACATTTAGCTGGTACAAATAAAAAAACTGGGAGAACTTTCATTCTTCCAGTTTCCATTATTCCGGTTCTCCGCTAAGCCGATAGGCCAACTTCCTCAAACTGACCAGCCCTTCATGTTTCATTGCGCTAATTGCTGGCGGACTTGCTCAAAGAAGCAAATTGCCGCGCTCGCAGCTACATTGAGTGATTCAATTGCGGCTTGCTGAGGGATGGTGACGGTTTCTGTCGCCATAGACATCAGTTCCTCAGAAACACCCTGCCCTTCATGACCAAACAACCAGATCACCGGCTGATCGAGTTTTGACACATAAATCGTTTTTGTTGTGTGGGAGCTCGTCGCTAAAACGGGAATATTAACCTCCCCTAAAAGGCGAGCAAGATCGACGTTTTCATAAATGTTCAACAGAAAATGCGCGCCCATCCCCGCGCGCATCACTTTGGGCGACCACGCCAGCACCGTGCCAGGGCTGCAAAACACATTTTTCACACCGGCTGCAGCCGCACTACGCAAGATAGAACCAAGGTTTCCGGGGTCTTGCAAGTTATCAAGGGCCACCGATGTTTGATTAATATCCGCGGGCGGAATCAGTGCGGGAGTCGCAATCAGAAAAAGAATCCCGACGCCATTTTCAACTTGACTCAAGGGTTGATACAACGCATCGGGCAAGTGGATGGTCGCGACATTGCTCTTCCCACATTGTGCAATCAGCGCTGCGACTTCAGGATCTGCCAAGGCAGATTCGGAGACGACACACATCTCAGGCACACCACGGTGCTGAAAGAATGCTTCACAAAGGTGGACACCATCGAGCAAGGTGCGACCAGACTTACGCCTCGCTTGCGAGCTTGTAGCAAGTTGTTTGAGCTCTTTGTATTGCGCGTTATCACGCGAGGTAATCAATTTCATTTTAATAAAGCCTTTACAGGCGCATAGGATCGACGGTGAAACGGAGCAACGCCATGTTCGCGCAAACGCTCTAGGTGCAACGCGGTAGGATATCCTTTGTGTTGATCTAATGCATATTGAGGATATTGTTCGTGCAGCGCATAAAGCGCGTGATCTCGGGCTGTTTTTGCCAAAATGGAGGCTGCAGAAATGGCGGCAACCTTATCGTCGCCCTTCACGATCGCTTCGGACCGCACCGACATCACAGGACAACGGTTACCATCAATCAATGCAAGGGTTGGTGTGACTTGTAGGGCTTCAACGGCACGACGCATTGCTAACATGGTGGCTTGCAGAATATTGAGCTCGTCGATTTCCTGCTCAGAACACTCAGCGACCGCCCACGCCAAGGCATATTGCTTGATTTCAATGGCTAAAGCATCACGCTTTGCTTCCGTTAATTTTTTTGAATCTCTCAATCCAGCAATCGGTCTATTTGGGTCAAGAATGACAGCCGCCGCCATGACAGGACCAGCCAAAGGCCCCCGCCCTGCCTCATCGACGCCGCAGATAATCTCATTCTCGTGATCAAACAAACTCAAATTTTCTTGCATGTTATCCCTGAAAAAACGCCTTTAAAGCACTTGGATCTAAAAAATAGTGACAAATCTCTTGGCCCGCTTGTCCGGGCTTCGTGCCGATCAAAACGGGTACCAACTCATCGTAGAGGTCGACTAACTCAGGACTCGTATCGACATCGATCACTTCTACAGTAAACGAATACTCTGGCGTATATGCCTGTAGTTGCTCGAGCATATCGTCACATAGGTGGCAATAACTCCGTGAATAAAGCGTCAATGCAATCATGATGACTACCTCAATGAATAGGGGTGCAATTATAAGTGCTGTGACACTGTGATTGATCAAAAATGATCGAACGCCAAATAAAAAGCTGCTCCAGAGTTTCCTCCGGAGCAGCTTTATGCCGACTTTTGGAACAGCAGCGCTGGCGATTACTGCGCTTGTGGTTTCACTAAAATGAACTGAGAGATCTCACCACGGCGGACCAACAGGGCAACGGCTTTCTTTCCATCCAATTTCGCAACCATAGCATCAAATTGTTTGGCGTCTTTTACATCGACGTTATTCAATGTCAAAATAACATCGCCCGGCAACAGACCAACCGCTGCTGCAGGACCATCGACAGATTCAATCACAACACCACCGCTCGGCAAATCCTTTTTCTGAGCAGCATTGAGATCGGTCGCAGAAATACCTAATACATTGGCCTGCTTCGCTTTTTTACCCGCCTTTTGGGTCGCTTTGTCCGACTCCATTTCAACGACGGTAATCGGTAACTCTTTCAACGCTCCCTTGCGCCATATCGTAATGGCTGCTTTGGAACCTGGCTTGACGGCACCGACGATACGCGGCAAATCAGACGATTTTGTAATGGCCTGACCATTAAATTTCAAGATCACGTCACCATCTTGGATTCCAGCTTTTTCAGCGGGAGAACCAGGTTCGATACGCACGACTGCAGCACCTTCGGCTTTTGCCAAGCCAATGGACTCAGCAACTTCTTTTGAGACTTCACCGATTTGAACACCAATCCGACCACGAGTCACTTTACCAGCAGACTTCAATTGATCGGCAACTCGCATTGCTTCATCGATGGGCACCGCGAAAGAAATACCCATATAACCGCCTGAACGGCTGTAAATTTGTGAGTTGATGCCAATGACTTCCCCGCGCATGTTGATCAATGGTCCGCCAGAATTTCCGGGATTAACAGCAACGTCGGTTTGAATCAGTGCCAAGTATTCGCCAGTATCACGTGCCTTAGCGGAGATGATGCCAGCGGTTACCGTATTTTCCAACTCAAAAGGCGAACCAATCGCAATCACCCACTCGCCAGCACGAATCTTGTCTGAATCACCAATGGTTGCTTTAGGTAATTTTGTACCTTCAATTTTAATCAGCGCAACATCCGTGCGTTTATCAAGGCCAATCACCTTGGCTTTAAATTCGCGTTTGTCCGTTAATTTGACGTAGATATCAGAAGCACCATCTACCACGTGCGCATTCGTCAGAACGAAACCATCCTGAGAGATGATAAAACCTGAGCCTACACCGCGAGGTACCTCTTCTTGATCCTGAGGGACTGATTTACGATTTTTAGGCACGGGCGCCTGACGTGGCATTGGCATACCAAAGAACCGTTGGAAGAATTCTTGCATCTGCTGATCTTCCGCACTGCCATCGGCTTGCGATTGCTGTACTTTTTCAGTGGTACGGATGTTAACGACGGCGGGACCAACCTTATCGACCAGATCAGTGAAGTCTGGTAAACCAGCGACGACTGGAGCTGCTTGCGCCACTGGTGTTGCGCTTACCAATCCAGCGGAGGACATCGCCACACAGATACTGAGAACGACACTAGAGACCGTTTTTTTGGATGGAAAATGATTTGTTTTGTTCATGGTCTTACTCACTTTTGTTACGTGGATTATTACCTGAATGTGTTATTTAGGTTTGAACTCAATCGAATTCATTACTTGTCGAATCGCACTGGCTGGCACTTCACCCACAACGGTCAACCAGTAATCGCCTTGACGCTTCGTCATAATCGTCATTGCGCCTTGCTGGAGGCTGCCTTCTGAGCGTTGCTCCATGTTAGGTTCAATGAACACCGAGATCGCCGCCATACCATCAGAAAAAATCATCTGCACGACTTGATGGGACACAGGCGCTTTCTTACCAGGAACGGTGGAAGGTGGCGCTGTAATAACGCGTTTCAGTTCCTTGGTTTTGATGAATCCCGCAGGCAATGATTTAACGATCCAACCTGAACTGATATTGGACTGTACTGTCAGGTTTTCAATGTGCCATTGCGATAAATTTTGAAAACTTGGCTTGAGTTTATTCTTATCAACATCACCGAGTTTGAGCTGTGTGAAAGCAATTTGCTCAATAACCTCATCGTGGTTATTGATCGTCTGCGCGCGCAACAACAAGCCCGATTGCTTCTCGGTACAAAGACGGTAACCATAACGCCCGCCATCTTTCGGCGACATCAGGTAAGTTTGACATTCCAAGCCTGCCACACGACTTACTTCGCCTTTTTTAAACGTATAGAAGTCGGGTAACTGGGCAGCGTTATGTGCTAACAAAGCCGGAAAGACTTCTTGCGTCACATCTTTTTCGACTTGGATCGTTTTGCTATCAGGTAAGTAACAGGACACTTCGTCATTTTTACGAATGTACTCCCGAGAATTCCCGTCAAGGATTTCTAGCTTTTCAAGTTCACCATTCGCATCGACATGGTGGGTGATTTTCGACGTCCGGATTTGACTTGCTTGTTGATAGACAAAGGTCCCAGAATAATTCAATTTTTGCGGTGCGGACTGGATCATCTTGATCAGACTTTGCACTTCCAGCTTCTCGTCTGCAGCCGTGCCAGTTGGCGAGGCATAGACCACACCATGTACGAGGCCAAGCGAAAGGACTAACAAGGAAACTTGAAAACGATTACACCGCATAATGTTTATTTCTCCGATGCGGTTGTGGTTGTCGCTGGCGTGACATACTGCGCCGCATTACTAATGGCAGGTGAAAACCGTTGATGAGCAATTAAATAGCTATCAATACGAGGATCCCGCATCATTTCGACGGCAGCTTCTTTCTCAGGGGTGTTTGCCTGATTCTGATCGACAGATGCGACATCATTCGCGCTAGCAAGAACTTGGGTTTCGCTTGGCGCTGACGCCGACACTAATTGCACCTGAGAGGTCGCTGAATTCGCTTTGCTGATCTGCGTTGGGTTAAATTGCTCATGCCCCATTTGGGACAATTGAGGCCCGAAAACAAACGCAAAGACAGCCGCTGCGGTTGCCGTGGCGACGGTCAAGTACGTCTTTAAATAAGAGCGAACACCATGCGCAGATGATTTTTCAGGGGCGACTTTTACATGCTTTTCAGGCATCAAAATGACAGGCTCTGACGCGAATCTCTCGGAAAAACGCTGCATAAAATCAGGGCTCACGACCGTCGCCAGATCATCAGAACGCACCACGTCACCAATCGCATGATAGGTGTCCCATGCTTCCTTCTCAGTGTCGGAGAGCAGTTGTTGCAACACCAACTCTAGTTGGGCGTCATCTAGCTCGCCATCTACTAACGCTGATATTTTTTCGTGTTTAGAAGTATCGTTCATCATTTTTTTGCCGTGGGGTACTACAAGTTCTGTTCAAAATAATCGTGTCTACGTCATTTACCAGCGATGTTCTGAGGAGGTGCCGAGTATCGGGCGCAGACGTTCAGCGATCGCTTCTCGTGCTCGGAAAATCCTACTCCTCACGGTGCCAATGGGGCACAACATCACCTCTGCAATTTCATCGTAGCTCAAACCTTCAATCTCTCGCAGCGTGATGGCATTACGTAATTCTTCTGGCAGCGCCGACATTGCAGCGTTAACAGTCGCGGCGATCTGCTTACTTGCCAACAAAGATTCAGGGGTATTAATGTCCCGAAGACCATCCGCATCAGAAAAGCCCTCCGCATCTTCAACATCACTGTCAGTTGAAGTCGGCGCCCGTCTTCCTTGGTTCACAAGATAATTCTTCGCCGTATTAATCCCAATACGATAAAGCCATGTATAAAACGCTGCTTCGCCGCGGAAGTTAGGTAAGGCTCGGTAAGCTTTGATAAACGCTTCCTGCACAACGTCTTCAGCTTCAGCCTGATCGTAGACGAGCCGAGACACGAGCCTCATTAGTTTCCGTTGATATTTGGAAACTAGAAGCTCAAACGCTTTTTTATCACCGCGCTGCACGCGTTCGACCAGTATTTGATCTATCTCGCGCTCTGTCGTCACTCAATCATCCTGTTTTTTGCCAAAACATCATTTTATAAACAAATCCTGAGGCGAAATGCGAAAAAATCATCGCCACCTTGCTAGATAGAGTTGGTTGCGGCATTTAAGTTCCCACCAATGCCTCAATTCTTTACGAAAATACTTTACTGCCGCTGCCGTAACCACAACATGGCGACGCGTAATCGTTGAAAGCTTACTAAATCAGTGCAGTCTGGAAGCACGATAAGCGACATTTTTTTATCGTCTTCGCGGCGAAAATGCAACACCATCAACATAGGCCAGATAACGCAACCAGCACTAAGGATAAGCTGGTCGCTTCTGATTGTGCCATCTTTGCCATCAAGACGAATGCTAAGACTACCGTTTTCAGCCATCGTCAACAAGGTTTCTGAAAACGTATCACAGACGAATTTAGCGCGAACAACAAGAAAACCCGCGAAGATGATCGTTGCAATAGTTGCGGACAACAAAGTCACCTTGTCACCAATAAATGGTTCGATAAAAGCCCAGAAAGCCGCTACAGCAATGCAGACCATTGCATAAACCGCCACGCGTAATAGCTTTGACGGTTTTAAGGAAATAGAAAATGTCATCATAATAAAAAAAAGCACTCCGCTTCCTAAGAAACGAAGTGCCTTCTTTGTGTAGGCGAAGTTCGCCTAACTTATACTTTAGCAAAAATCAAAGTACCATTCGTTCCGCCGAAGCCAAACGAATTTTTCATTGCAAAATCAATCTTCATGTCTCTGGCTGTGTTTGCACAGTAATCCAGATCGCACTCAGGATCTTGATTGAAAATGTTGATTGTTGGAGGTGAAACTTGGTTATACACAGCTAATACTGTAAATAACGATTCCAAACCACCAGCACCACCTAACAAATGGCCAGTCATCGACTTCGTCGAATTGACGGTCAATTTGTAAGCGTAATCACCAAATGCCGCTTTGATTGCATCAGTCTCATTTTTATCGCCGAGCGGAGTGGATGTGCCGTGTGCATTCAGGTAATTAATCTGATCTGCATTGATCCCTGCGTTTTTCAACGCATTGACCATAGAACGACGAGGTCCGTCCATACTTGGAGATGTAATATGATAGGCGTCGCCGCTCATGCCAAAACCTGAAATCTCAGCATAGATCTTTGCACCACGTGCTTTTGCGTGTTCGTACTCTTCCAAGACCATGACACCGGCCCCTTCACCCAGCACAAAACCATCACGGTCTTTATCCCATGGACGCGATGCCGTTGTCGGGTCATCGTTTCTAGAAGATAAAGCACGTGCCGATGCGAAACCACCCAAGCCCAATGGCGAAATGGTTGACTCTGCACCGCCAGCGATCATCACGTCAGCATCACCGTACTCGATCATACGAGCAGCTGATCCTAAACAGTGTAAGCCGGTCGTACACGCCGTCACAATCGCCAAGTTAGGACCTTTCAGTCCAAATCTGATCGACAAGTGACCGGAAATCATATTAATGATAGACGCTGGAACAAAGAAAGGACTGATGCGGCGTGGACCACGCTCCATCAGCGTTTCTTTTGTTGCCTCGATCAGTGGTAGACCACCGATCCCGGAACCAACGATCACCCCGATTCGCTCGGAGTTCTCTTCGGTTACGGTCAAGCCGCTATCCTGAAACGCCTGCACCCCGGCAGCAATACCGTAGTGGATGAAGGTATCCATGTTACGGGCTTCTTTGGCCGGAATGTATTCCTCGACGTTGAAACCCTTCACTTCTCCAGCAAAGTGCGTGGAAAAAGCAGTTGCATCAAATTTGGTGATCGTAGAAATCCCAGACTGTCCACCTTTGATTGCCTCCCAAGCGGAAGCAACTGTATTGCCGACGGGTGAGATGCAACCCAATCCGGTTACGACGACACGACGTTTAAGCGAACGACTCAAGCGTTTCTCCTGGATTTGAAAACAAGGTAACTGAATTATGCCTTAACGTGTGCAGTAGCGTAATCAATTGCTTGTTGCACAGTTGTGATTTTTTCAGCCTGATCATCAGGGATTTCCATTTCGAATTCGTCTTCGAGGGCCATTACCAATTCAACTGTGTCTAAGGAATCAGCACCTAAATCGTCAACGAAAGAGGATTCAGTTTTGATGTCTGCTTCAGCAACACCCAGTTGTTCAGCAACAATTTTCTTAACGCGTTGTTCGATATCGGACATTTGTATCTCCAGTGAAAAAATCAAAAAATAAGGGCCTACAGAAAGTGCGCGCATTTTAGCAGGTTTGTACCTAAAAAAAGCAAGCACTAAATTTGCTGCAATAACTCCGGTTAAATTCGGCGAAATTGCTCGCAATTAACAACAAAAAAAACTACGCCAAATACATGCCGCCATTGACATGCAAGGTTGTACCTGTAATGTAACCAGCATCAGGCGATGCTAAAAACACTGTTGCCGCCGCAATATCCTCAGGACGCCCCAACTTCGCCATCGGAATTTGCACCAAGATGGCTGCTTTTTGCTCGTCTGTCAGTGCTTTGGTCATATCGGTATCAATAAAACCAGGCGCAATGCAGTTCACCGTGATATTGCGACTACCAATTTCTCTCGCCAAAGCACGACTCATGCCTGCCACACCTGCTTTTGCCGCAGCATAATTCATTTGACCAGGGTTGCCGGATGAACCAACCACAGACGTAATATTAATAATACGACCGTGCTTCGCTTTCATCATACCCCGCAACACAGCACGTGATAAACGAGCGACCGAATTCAGGTTGGTCGAGATCACGTTATCCCAATCCTCTTCCTTCATGCGCATTGCCAGTTGATCTTGGGTGATGCCTGCATTGTTGACCAGAATAGACAAGCTACCGAATTCTTTCTGGATTTCCTCCACTAAGGAGCCGCAACGCTCAACATCATTCACATTAAATGCCATCCCTTTACCGGCATCCGCGCCAACTTCGGCGAGATAGGCGGAAATAGCTTCTGCACCCGCTTCCGTTGTTGCCGTTCCAATCACTCTAGCACCTGCCGTTGCTAGCGCGATGGCAATCGCCTTACCAATACCGCGTGATGCGCCAGTAACAAGAGCGACTTGATTTGCTAGTGGTTTATTCATTTCAGGAGTTCCAATACTTTTTCTAAGCTTGCTGCATCAAATAAGGCCTCGCCAATCAAATCACCATGAATTCGTTTGGTTAAACCTGCCAAGACTTTACCAGGACCACACTCAACCACATGGGTAATCCCTGTTGCCTGCATTTCACGAATGGTCTCGACCCAGCGGACTGGGCTTGCTGCTTGGCGCACCAACGCATCTTTAATGGATGCGGGATCAAGCGCGATCGCAACGTCAACATTATTAATCAGTGGAATAGCTGGGGCTGAAAATGACACACCTGCAAGGTACTCGCGCAAGCGATCAGAGGCTGGCTTGAGTAAAGAAGAGTGGAATGGTGCGGAAACAGGCAATACTAAAGCACGTTTCGCGCCCTTTGCTTTGGCAATCTCACATGCCCGCTCAACAGCTGCTTTGGTACCAGCAATCACCACTTGCGCTGGCGCATTAAAATTCACGGCTTCAACAACGCCTTCACTTGCTGCTTCTTGACATGCCGCAGCCACATCTTCATCAGACAAACCAAGAATAGCCGCCATACCGCCCTGCCCGACAGGCACAGCCTCTTGCATCGCCTGCGCGCGAAAGCGAACGAGCGGCACAGCATCTTTAAATGCAATCACACCTGCTGCAACTAATGCAGAGTATTCACCAAGGCTATGGCCGGCAACCACTTTTGGCGCACGACCACCAGCAGCTATCCACGCACGATAACAAGCGACAGCCGCTGTCAACATCACAGGTTGAGTGTTCGTCGTTAAGTCCAACTCTTCTTTTGGACCTTCAGCAATCAATTTCGCTAAATCGACTTGCAAAGCGTCTGACGCTTCAGCGATAGTTTCTTGAACAACGGCGTTATCGGCAAAACCATTTAGCATCCCGATGGCCTGGGAACCCTGGCCAGGGAAAACAAATGCAAATTGGGTCATGTTTTTATGTCTCTCTTGGGTTATTTCAGTTTACATTTGAACAATGGCGGCACCCCAGGTAAATCCGCCACCAACACCTTCTAATAAAATCTTGTGCCCTGCCTGAACGCGACCATCACGAACCGCCTGATCCAAAGCCAAGGGAATCGATGCAGCCGACGTATTTCCGTGCTGATCAACGGTGACCACCAACTTTTCCATTGGAAGTCGCATTTTCTTTGCAGTGCTTTGCATGATGCGAATATTGGCCTGATGTGGAATCAACCAGTCAATATCTTCTGCTTGCAGACCAGCGAGTTCCAGTGCTTCGTTAGCCACTTTCTCTAAGACGGAAACGGCAAGTTTAAAGACGGCTTGTCCATCCATATGCAAGAAACCACTTCCAGCAATCGCATTGTTTTGAACTTGGCCCGGCACACACAAAATATCGGCATAACTACCATCAGCATGCAGTTTTGTGGACAACACGCCTGGCGTTTCTGAACGAGACATCACTACAGCACCCGCCCCATCGCCAAACAAGACGCAAGTAGTACGGTCTTGAAAATTGAGAATGCGAGAAAATACTTCTGCACCAATCACCAGCACGTTCTTGTGCGTGCCAGATTTAATCATGCTGTCAGCAATCGACATCGCATACATAAATCCACTACAGACCGCCTGCACATCCATCGCTGCCGCACCATTTTTGATTTCAAGCTTGTTTTGAACAATGCATGCAGTACTAGGAAACCCACCGATAAAATCAGGAGTCGAGGTCGCCAGAATGATCATATCAATGTCGTTCGGGTGCAATTTCGCCGCATCCAACGCTTGCTTTGCAGCCTCAACAGCAAGATCACTGGAATTGACGCCTTCGTCTGCATAGTGGCGAAAAGATATCCCACTACGAGAAACGATCCACTCATCGGAAGTTTCTATCCCTTGAGCAGCGAGTTGATCAGCTAAGTCTTGATTACTTACTTTTTTGGGTGGAAGGTAACTGCCAGTGCCAATAATTTTGCTAAAAAAAGTCATGCGATTTTCTGTGCTGTTTGGTCGTTATGGGTAGGCGCAACCGGGTCTGCCACCGGCATCAAAACCGCCATTGAAGAGGAAATCCGTTTTAACACATCATTTTTGGCCGCATCGAAGGCACGTTGAATTGCCCACTCATAGCTATATTTATCTGCACCGCCATGGCTTTTAAAGACGATACCGCGCAAGCCCAATAAGCTGCCACCATTGTAGTTTGACGGATTCATCGTGCGAGAAATGGATTTCAGCGCACCCCGCGCAATAATCGCGCCGAGTATATTGAGAGGATTGCTTTTAAATGCCTCAGTTAAGGTCGTCTTCACAAAGCGCCCCATGCCTTCAGCGGCCTTCAATGTGACGTTACCAACGAAGCCATCGCAAACGACAATGTCAGTTGTACCTTTGAAGATGTCATTTCCTTCGACATTGCCGTAGAAATTCAACAGACCGCGCTCATGGTCGGCGCGAAGTAACTGCGCCGTGCGTTTAACGACGTCATTCCCTTTGATATCTTCTTCGCCGACATTGAGCAAGCCGATACTTGGCTTTTCTCTACCCTCGAGCGCGGAAACCAAGACAGAACCCATAATAGCGAACTGATGCAAATGGACTGGCTCGCAATCAACATTGGCACCTAAATCGAGCATATAGGTCGGTTTATTTTTCTGGTTCGGCAACATGCCGAAAATCGCTGGGCGATCGACACCATGCATTGTTTTTAATACATAGCGAGAAACTGCCATCAACGCGCCTGTATTGCCAGCAGAGACGCATGCTTGCGCATGTCCGTCTTTCACCTGCGTCACGGCAACGCGCATTGAAGAGTCTTTTTTGCGACGGAGAGCGACTTCGATCGGATCATCCATCTCGACCATCTCTGACGCATGAATGACTTTAATTCTTGGATGCTGAGTCGCGTGATTTTTTTTCAGTTCAGCTTGAATTCGATCTTCAAGCCCTACCAATAGAAATTCGACATCGGGCTCACGATTCGCGAAGGCAACCGCTGCCGCCACGGTAACTACAGGTCCGTGATCGCCGCCCATGCAGTCAATGGAAATTTTTATTGTCATGTGGTGTTACGAAACTTCTATACGAAACAGCTAGTGTACCAAATTAGAGGACTTTTTCAGTTATTTTCATTGTTATTAAGTAATGAAATGAGAAAAAAACTGTGTTTTGGCTGAGTTCAATCAAAAAAATGGTCTGCAATCTCGCTTGATAAAGCGTTAAAACCTCACATCAACACGAAACGCAAGACGTAAAAAAAGCGGCGTCAAGTCAAAGACTCGCAACGCCGCTTTTTTACTAAAAAACGAGATTACTCGTCGTTTTTAGTTTTCAATACTTTACGACCACGGTAAAAGCCGTTTGGGCTGATGTGGTGGCGCAGATGTGTTTCACCTGTTGTTGGCTCGATACCTAACTGTGGTGCAGTCAGGAAATCGTGGGAACGGTGCATACCACGCTTGGATGGGGATTTTTTGTTTTGCTGAACTGCCATGATAACTCCTAATACTTCAAAAAATGTTTCTAAAAATTTACACACCTGGCTGAAGAGTGCGAACATCACCAACCAAGAATCCCTAACAATACTTCGACCTGAGTGTTTTTTCAGAATAATGCCACTAGGTACGCCCACTTATCTTCTTCAGCACAGCGAAAGGAGATACTTTTTCACTGCTTTCTGCGTCAACCCGTGCAGTAGAATCTGCTGAAGCCAATGGTACATCTGGGCATACTGCATGTTTGGGCGATTGGGGTATTGCGAGTAGCGCTTCATCTTCGATCAACGCGTTGACGTCGAATGTTTTGCTACCTACTACAACATCGACCTCGTCATCTTCTAGTAATGCGTCAATTTCATCGGCATTTTCTTCGTTTTTGGCGAGTATCAATACTGATTCTGAGTCAATTTCAAATGCAAATGGTGCAAGGCAACGCTGACAAACCAAATTTACACTGCCAGCGACCGTTAATCGTAGCTCTGCGTGACCTAATTTGTCTTTCCCACCAGACAAAGTCCAGTTCAACACACCCTCTGTGTTAGCACTTTCTTCTGAAAGACGGGTCAAATCTGCTACCGGAATACTGCCGGAACGCTGCTCTTCGAGCCGACAAAAGGTGAAGGCATCAATCACAAAAGCTTGCATAGGATTATTTGAACCCAGAAAACCTGCGATAATAACAGCACTCGCCCTTGTTAGTCAAAGGCTTAGATGCACTTTTTAGCCGAAAACAAGTCAAAAACGCAATTTACAGCAAAAGTTACTCCCAGATCAAGCTTCATCTATGAAAAATAGCCCTCCCAACCTGATTTTAGCGTCGAGTTCCCGTTATCGTGCCGAACTGTTAAGTCGCTTGCAGATCCCTTTTACTTCGATAGCGCCTGAGATTGACGAAACTCCGCGAGAAGGAGAATCTCCCCTGGCAACTTCGCTACGTTTAGCGCGTGAAAAGGCAGAAGCCATCGCCAAAACACATCACGACAAAGGCGCTGCGTTGATCATCGGCTCAGACCAAGTGGCGACACTGGACGGGATGCAAATTGGCAAACCAGGAAACCATGAAAACGCCCTCAAGCAATTGCAATTGATGCGTGGACGTGAAGTCATCTTCCATACGGCCTTATGCCTCCTTGATACCCGACCGATCGCTCCCATCCCACTGCAGATTCGAGAAATCAGGACAGTCGTGCATTTTCGGGACTTAAGCGATGCCGAACTCGATGCTTATCTACGCATTGAACACCCCTACGATTGCGCAGGAAGCGCGAAGAATGAAGCATTGGGTATCGCCATTCTTTCGTCGATCGAAAGCACCGACCCAACCGCGCTAACAGGACTTCCTCTGATTGCCCTAACGGATATGCTCCGCAACGCAGGCGTCGAATTTTTCAACAGGTCGTAAAAACCGCTATTTTTAGGTCAGCGACGTCATACACGTGAGAAAATAACTCCCTACTCTTTTTTCACTCGTCGCGACTTTTCGCATTTACATTCAAAATAATGACAATCGGTACACTCTTTCTTATTCCAAACACGCTCGGTTACTACGAAGGTCAGCAAGAAGGCCTGCTCGCAAAGATTATTCCCGACACCGTTCAGGCGATGACCGCGCAATTGAGCTATTTTGTTGCTGAAAATGCGAAGACGACACGCGCTTACTTAAAGTTCCTTGGACAATCCCATCCACTGAAACTGGCGATGCAAGACATTCAGATCAGTGAATTGAACGTCAATACACCAGAAAAAGCATTAGAAGGTCTGATACAACCCCTCTTACAAGGACGTGATGTAGGACTGATCTCTGAAGCAGGTGTTCCTGCTGTGGCTGATCCCGGCGCTAATTTGGTACGCCTCGCGCATCAAAAAGGGATCACCGTCCGCCCCCTCGTCGGACCCTCCTCGTTGTTACTTGGCCTAATGGGCAGCGGTTTGAATGGACAAAGTTTTGCGTTTCATGGCTACTTACCAACGGATGTGGCACTGAGAGCGAAGCGAATCAAAGAATTGGAAGATCGCTCCAAAAAAGAAAAACAGACACAATTACTGATCGAGACACCCTACCGCAATGCCGCCATGCTGGAAGCCTTAGCGAACACCTGTCACTCAGCGACACTCATTTGTGTTGCAACTGATCTCAGTCTACCAACTGAATCCATTCAGACGCGCTCAGCAAGCGATTGGAAGAAGCGTATCGCTGCGAGCCAACTGCCTGACTTCCACAAGAAACCGACGGTATTCTTGTTTCTTGCTGCTTAAAAACTTTCTAAAAATATCAAATTGTGAACGGTCGGTTAGTTTTTTAAATTTCAGCTACTATGTGTTTTTTGGAGGGAAATTCACATGCTCAACTTTGACTTTTATAATCCTACCCACATCCTTTTTGGCCAAGGCCGTATCGCTGATTTGAACAAGGTGATACCAGAAAACGCCAAGGTGTTAGTCCTGTATGGTGGTGGCAGCATTAAGCAGAATGGTGTTTTCGAAGAAGTGATCGCTGCGCTTGGCACACGCTCCGTAACAGAATTTACAGGCATTGAACCCAATCCAAGCTACGAAACGTTGATGAAAGCCGTCGACGTGATTAAGCAAGGTGGCATCGACTTTTTGCTAGCGGTGGGTGGTGGCTCCGTCATCGACGGTACAAAATTCATCGCAGCAGCCGCCCTCTTTGAAGGCGACGATCCATGGGCAATTCTTGAAAAGCGCGGTAGCAACGTCAAGAAAGCAATGCCATTCGGCAGCGTATTGACGCTACCAGCAACAGGATCGGAAATGAATGCCGGCGCCGTTGTCACTCGACAATCGATCAAAGCAAAAATGGCGTTTTCTAGCCCCCATTGCTATCCAAAGTTTTCAGTACTAGATCCAACAAAAACCTACACATTGCCAGCACGCCAAATTGGCAACGGCGCAGTCGATGCGTTTGTTCATGTGATGGAACAATACATGACCTATCCCGTGAATTCTCCTGTGCAGGATCGATTTGCTGAAGGTTTATTGCGCACATTGATCGAAGAAGGGCCGAAGGCGCTTGCCAATCCGCATGATTACGATGTGCGTGCGAACTTGATGTGGTGCGCAACCATGGCGCTCAATGGATTGATTTCTGTCGGCGTCCCTCAAGACTGGGCGACGCATATGATTGGCCATGAGTTAACGGCATTGCACGGCATCGATCATGCCCAAACCTTAGCTATTGTGTTGCCAAGCATGCTGCGTGTGCGCAAAGAAGCGAAACGCGCCAAGCTACTCCAGTATGCGGAGCGTGTCTGGGATGTGCGTGAAGGTGATGAAGACATTCGCATTGAGACTGCCATTAGCCGTACACAAGACTTCTTTGAGCAAATGGGCGTAAAAACGCGCTTGAGTGATTATAAGCTCGATGCAAGCAACATCAATCCTATCCTTGCTGCCCTAGAGACACATCGTATGGTCGCCCTTGGTGAAAAACGCGATGTAACGATCGACGTCAGCCGTCAGGTATTGGAATTAAGTCTATAAAAAGACGTCCCACTCTCCATAAAAAAATCCGGCATTTTGTTTGCCGGATTTTTTTTATAATCACCAGATCACACCGGATCCAAATTTCACTTTGAAGTCGATTTTTGTACATGGCAATGCAAAGCGAGGAAGCGCATCGCACCACTATAAGTCGTATCCCAATCGTCCATGATATAGGTGTCAGCCTCATCAACGAAATTCGCCCAATCCTCTAACAAGCCCTCCTGCTTTTCATGGGGCGCAGATTGTTTGATCCAAGCCACTGCAAGCTCATGGGGGAAACCGTCTTTTCTGAACTGCTTCACGATTGATTTTGCGACTTTTTCACTGATGGCTGTTTTTGGCGGAATACCTGCAGAAATACAGACAAACAAGGTCATCAATGAATCGACATCCGTCTTCCCTTTGGTCAGACGGCTCCACTCTTTCGATACTAACGCATCGTACTCAGACGTATCTTCAATTTCGTGATCACCGAGGTAGTATTTATCTTTGAGGCTAAACACTAAACGGTCTAACGATAATTTCTTGTCCTGCAACACAGGCAAATCGTGTTCTTTAATTTCCTCAATAATCCGCGTCACAATCGGCATGAACTTTTCAGGAATCTCCGATAAATCAACTTTCTCGATTGCTTTGTTTCGCTTTGCGGCTGGCATGGTACGAACGGCTTCCAAGAGCGTCGCAAATTCCAGTTGATTCGCAAGATTATCTTCTGGCGAGCCAAACATCATGACAAACAAAGCCGAGCGAATCACAGCGACCGCCTCCGCATCCTCTTCTTTCAAGCTTTCCCCTGAAATACCGAGGTAGTCACCAAACCAATAGCCAGCTTCAATTTCAAGGGCATTGAGTTGACGGTGCGTGAGTGTATTTCGGTACTCATGCGGCTTTTCTTTCAAAGACCACACTTCCAGAAAATCTTCAACGCGGCCTTTCGCTTCACGTCCCAGCAGTGCATACTCAGGTAAAGCAAACAATGCTTTCAATAACCCGGATCCACCACGTGATAAGGTGAGAAATGTGTTGTCCCGGATAAGTTTCGCAGCAACATCAAGATCGCCGCGAGACGTCTCGATGAGGTACAAACTCGACAGATTCACAATGCGTTTTCGCGCCGCTTCGATATCTGGGCGGAGATATTTACTACCAAACGTCTCCGCGATCTGCACCATGCCTTTGGGTGCTTCTGCTTCGATACTGGCGATTTTACTGCTTGGAATAATGGCGCGCTGCACACCGTGACGCAAAGCAGTTTCAAAAAAAGGACGGTTATCGATCAGGGCAATATCGTATTGGGACTCAGACATAGGATCTCTACTCGCGTTAAATTCAGCTAAAACAAATAAAAATGCAGAACGTCTCGAACGCTCTGCATCTCTTTACCACGACAGCAACAAATTACAAGGCTGACTCTTCGTCGTCGTCCTTATCGTCACCATCGTCGTTATTTTTAGGACGTTCATCCTCTTCCTCTTCCGACTCACCACCTTCAAGTTCATCTGATTGCAGATTCGCCAGATACGCCTTATAGCGTGCACGTAGTTTCATCAACACTTCACGGAAGATTTCTGGCAACTCGTATCGCAAAATATAGGTGACCTGCATCCAATCATGGTCCTCTAAATTCGCCATATCGAGCGGCGACGCAAGGCTTTCTGTGTCACGATCCAAATTCATGAGATCGTCTTCCTGCGCCTGTGTGCGGCCTTCGCCATATTCGTACAAATCGAACGTCGCATAGCGATAGAAATGCTCTACCATCTGAGTGCGATCAAGAAGGTAATCAACGAGCGCATCGTAGCCACCTTCAACTTCGGCGATTTCATACAAAAATTCAGCAGGATCGGAGCCCTCGCGGAAAATTACCGAGTTAATCATACCGCGCAGTTGCTCATGGGTTTGATCACCATATCGACGCTCCAGCACAACCGCCTGTGCGAACTGCTCTGGTGTTACAAGCAAATTCACCAACGATTCTTTCGAGGCATCGTATTCACGAATAATTGCCAGCAAATCTTTGGGTGGAAATTCGTCAAGCGCAGCAACGAGTGCTTTATCACCCTGCGTCTCAGCGATATTTGCCAAAGCAAACTCAGCACCTGCGATGTCACCCGCCAGGATCAGATTTTGTGCTTCAATTAATGCAGGTAAAGTCATTATTTTCCTTAATCTTTACGGTCAAAGCCCTGTTCAGCAAGCCAATCCGCGCCTGCTTCATCAAGATCATAATCATCACCATCATCACCGTCGTCGCGACCATGGCGTCCGTAATGACCGTCGAGATCACCGTTTTCTTTGAGCTCTTCGGCCTCGTCATTTGCTTCGCTATCTTCGTCGTCCTCTAAGGTGTTGGTAGCGCTGTGCTTACGCGCCTGCTGACCGCGATTGAGGTACTCAAGACCCGCTGCAATCACCATAAAGCGTTCACCACCCTCTTCCTTGAGCACAATTTTACTCAAAGGTTCAGCCCAAGGCTCAAGCCGCACGGCCGCTTGCAAACTTTTCCATGAAGGTAACTTTGACTCTTCTTTGGTACTCAATGTTTCCATCACCAAGGGATTGAGAAAAATAAATCCCGAATGAAACGCCGACGCCAACATCTCTGGATTACTCTCCATCATAGGCAATAACAGGGGCAGTTGCTCTGCTTTCTCCCGCAATCTTGCCTTGAGAATGATCTTGCCTTCTGAATCCGATTTTAAATCTTCAATTTCGGCGTTGTACACCGAGGTCAAGTCTTCAAAAAAACGTGACAATTTCACTTCAATACTCCTGATAAATAATGCTTCCAGACCTCAGTTGCTGTTTCTAGCGGAGAGTCTAGTAAGTTACGACGACGGTTTTCATCGTAAGCAGTGCGAGCTGCATCGTCCGACAAGATGTCATAGGCCTCTTTCACCGCGTGAAACTTTTCCGGCGCCAATTCTGATGTATTACGATCAGGATGAAACTCGGCGGCTTTCTGACGGAAGGCTTTCTTAATATCTGTTAAGGTCGCATTCGGTGCGATCCCCAGAATGACGTAATAATCTTTCATAGAATCTTTGAAAAAATTAACGGTATTCTGCGCTGCACTGACGCATTTGCCGCATTGATTAAGGGAAGAACTGCTATTTCACCGTATCAATATCTGCATTCTGCTTCATACAGCGATATGTGATGTGTGACATCGCCCGACCAACAATGATACGTTTCTCAATGACATTGATAAACAGTCTTGTCAGTCGGACGAAAAAGGACAATTAGTGCTGATGACCGTGTTCGCCGTGAACGTGGCCATGGACGATCTCTTCGTCGCTTGCTTCGCGAATGTTCAGAACTTCTGCGTCGAAGCGAATTGTCATGCCTGCCAACGGATGATTACCATCTACAGTGACGACGCCTGCATCAATCGCAGTGACGCGGAACTGCATTGTTTCTTCTGTTTCTGGATCGCGTGTTTCAAACATCATGCCGACTTCGATGTCTGGTGGAAACAACCCTACATCTTCTTGACGAACGAATTGCGGATCAAACTCGCCAAAGCCTTCTTCTGGCGTTAACGTCACCGAAACTTTATCACCGACGGCTTTGCCATCGAGTGCGGCTTCGACTGCTGGCAAAATATTGTCATAGCCACCATGCAAATAAACGATAGGGTCTTGGTTTTGATCAATGATGTCACCGTCGGCATTAAACATCGTGTAGTTAAGGCTGACAACTGAGTTGGGTGTGATTTGCATAATGGTAAATAAAATTTAAAGTGGGTTATTGAATGTGATCGATCATACACAATGGAACAAGACAACTTGATTTAAGGCGATTACCGCTTATTTGCCCGAGATGACAGCTTATTTCTATGCAGACTTCGTTTCATGGAATGCCGATTTCAACGTAATCACATTCAGAACTTGGACCCGTATTGTAGCAGAGCCAGTCATTTCTCTCATCTTTGGGCGAAGATCAAGAAAAAAAGACCCCTAAATCAAGGCAAACAAGGTATATTCCGCAACCTTTCACTCACCGACCAGATAGGAACCGCACATGCTCATCATTACAATTAAACAAGGTAAAGAAAAAGCAATTCTGGCCGGAGAGCCTTGGATCTACCTCTCAGCGATTGCGCGAATCGATGGCAGATTTGAAGAACGAATGAAAGTGGGAGGCACCGCGATGATCCGGTCATCCTCTGGGCAGTTCCTTGCCAAAGCGGCGTGGAGCCCTCAATCACAGATTCGCGCCAGAATCTGGACCCGCGACGAGAAGGAAGCCGTGGATCATGCAATGATAAAGCGGCGTGTTCAGCAGGCTCTGGCCAAACCTCGCCCCACCCCCGCTTCAGCATATGCGCCAATCCGACTTATCGATGGCGAAAAGGATTCTCTGCCGGGATTAATCGTTGATTATGTTGGTAGCAATCCTGGCTATTTGGTCTGCCAGTTTCAAGCGGCAGGTGTTGATGCATGGAAAGTAACAATCGTTAAGGCATTAATTGCCGAAACCGGTTGCCCCAACGTCTATGAGCATGCCGATCCCTTGATTCGGGCAGGAGAAGGACTACCTGCCTATTCTTCAGCATTGGCTGGAGAAGAGCCTCCATCCGAATTTGATATCGCTTAAGCCAAAAAAAAGCGCGGTAAAGAAACCGCGCCTTTTGAATTAACGACATTCACTACCAACATCCGACAGAGGCTGCCACCGCACCACTCGCGTTAGAGTTAGACTGGGTTCCTAAATAATCAAGGATATACGTTCCACACGCATCGGTCGCTTGTGTGCCGGTCGGCGCAACGTTAATCGTGTAGGTGGTAGTTGAATTACCAGCAGCAGGAAAACTCATTGTGTAATAGCTCGTATTACCAGACATGACGGCGACAGATGTCGCCCCCGCTGCCGCATTCAGACCCAACTTACTCATGTCTGTCGTATATGCGTTGTTGGTAGCAAAAAACTTTTCCTCACGAGCAGCCAGATCGAGTGCCGCATTTTTCGCGTCAATACGTCGGCCTTTCATAATGGACGTATTGTAAGCAGGTAGCGCCACTGCAGCGAGAATACCAACGACGGCAACTGCCACGATCAGCTCTAACAGCGTAAATCCCTTAGGTTGCTTCAATTGTCTATTTTTGTTCATCACGATCCTTTTCCCTCTTTTTATTAACGTAACTTAACCCATGTCATACGCTTCCCTGATGCTGCACCTGGCACATCACCTGGATTCGGGACGGCGACACCATTATTGGTTTGGGTAATAATAAACTGCTTTGTAATCGTACCAGTGGTACCGGTACTACCAGAGCTACCTGTTTTACTGGTCGAAGTAACAAATGTCGGCGTACCTGTACCACTTAAACCCAAACCAGCGATGACTGCACCTGAGGGCGCAGAGATACCAGCGTTTGCTGCTGCGGTCGCAAAATACGAAGAAACAGGCGCACCACCTGTATCAGGTGTAACTGCCATTGTAAATCCCGACGCCGGTTGCGTGTTACAACTCAATACCTGATTGACCGCTGGTATGGTCGTGTTGACAAACAAAAGTCCATTTTGAATGATCGGGTTGTAGATGATTTGTTCACCACTATTCGGCAAGGACATTTGCCAGCCAAACTGATTATTCGTGCCGCTCGAACAAGTTGTAGAACCCGACCAACACACTACATTTTGCGTCACAACACGGTAACCCGAGATAGCACCGGTACCGCCGCTGTAGTTCGTAATCGTCTGTGTTTGCAGATTACTTGTAGAAATAGTTTGCGGTGCAGTTAAGCTCGCATAATCGAGGGCACTGATCGCATTCCATCCACTCATATCCCAATCCCAGATGCCATACATCGCCTGCGTACCTGAGGCATACGTAGCACCGCTAGTGAGCGTTTGAGGATACTGCACACCTGTACCAAAGTTGATGATAACGCGTGCATTCCCTTTCGTTTGCTGAACGGTACTGACCATTAACTTCGTGGTAATTGGCTGCCCACTCGGTGTCGTAAAGAGTGGTTTTGAGCCCATCGCCCATTTAGAGGGATCACTATTCGTCAAATCTAAGCGCCAAATTTGTCCGTAAGCATCACCGGCATAAACGTAGTCCACAACGCCATCACTATCCAAATCCACTGGCGTTGTGTAGTCAATCCAGTTCATTGAGGTAGTGCTACCAGATTTCGTATCGAAATATCTGAAAGTAATGGCCCCCGTACCTTGATCAACCGACATCACAAAAATACCGGATGTTCCGTTAGCATTATTACGACCATTACCAAAGATAACGGCCCAGTTACCATCGTGGAGCAAGCGAACAACTGGCGTGCCATACTGGCTACCTAATTTGTTTTTGCACGCGGAATCGTTGACACAAGTAATGGTGGAAGAAGACCACTCGCCAAGAACAAGTTTAGACGCATTACTCTCCTGGAAAGTTGTTGGATCAGTGATATCTAATGCGTAGATAACACCGTTGCCAGCCGTATTAGCGTTACCAATCGCACCAGTTGCATTACCGCCCGCACCGAGGCCGCCGACCACCCATGTGTGCCAGTTGCTCGCATAGTACAAGCTACCAATACCTGGTGTCGCATCGACAAACGCGTTATGACCATAACTCGGGGAGGAGTAATCTAAGGATGTATTTGAAGTATGGATGCTATTGACGACTGCATTTGGGACGTACGCAATCATCTCTTTACCATCGTTCGGATTGCCGGCGCGGAAGCCGTGCAACATACCATCGTTCGCACCAACATAGACGATATTAGTGCGGTTGGCGTAACTTGTCGCGAAATTCAGATAAGAGCTGTATCCCGTCAACGCCTTACCAGTCAATGCATCGGTCGTTGGTAACACAGTCGGAACAGTCGGACCGCCAACCCACACAGGGCTCGAATTCACGATATCTCCCAAAACACCTGTTCTGGCGCGGTAAGGACCAACACCTGAAGAGTTAATCTCGTTGCTTCTATCACCACGCAAATAAGCAACCCTGTTCGTTCCCGTGTCAGAACCAGAGCCGGTGCCACCAATCGCAGCAGCTTGCGCTGTACTGAGACTACCATATTGGAATCCAATACCAGAGCTCGACGTAGGATTCCAGCTAAGCACTGTACGAGCACTGGAAGCCTGCGCAGTCGCCTGAGTTGCACCCGAAGAACAACCTGTCAAGACGCAATTTGCGTCCCAGTTGGGCGTGGTACTGATAGAGATATTCCCACTGCTATCCGTTAATAAGCTCGATGCGGTTAATTGCCCCCATGAATTGAGCGCGTGGTAAAACGCCAAATAAATTTGCGACCCAACCTGTACCTTTGCCGCTTGTTGAGTATTCGTACCCGCAGAATCTCCTGCAGTATTAATCTGTGCCGCCTTAAAGCAAGTAATCTCATGGACGTTCGTACCGCCACCGGTACCGGCCGTGAAGCCGAATAAGAACGTGGAAGGCAATGGTCCGTTGTTCGCCGTAATACTCTGGCTCGTAATAACTGGCGTTGTTGCTCCCCCATTGACGCTGTACGAAAGGCTCAATAATCCATCTTGGGTAATTTTTAACGCATAGGTGATAGGTGTTGCGGCACCGCGAGTCGAGGAATTCGACGTACTACTCTCCTGACTGAAAATCGGAGAATTCATCAGAGTCGGGCCGGTAATAATCGGATAATCAAGTACCGAAACATTGGTGTTCGACCAAGACTGGGAGCTCGAATTCCATTTCCAATATTTCCCAGTTGAGCAAGCGTAATAAACCCCTGCGTTCGGACGTGGAAGAGAGAATGTGCAGCGTCCATATCGATCAGAAGTAATGCAATATGAGGTAGAATCCGTTGCCAAACTCGACGGATACCAAGTGGGTTGCGCAGTTGAGAGTGACGGGTAATAGACGCTACCCGCTCCCCGCACCACAATCGACCCCGGAAGTGGACCGCTACCATCTGCAGTGGTATCTGATGGATTGGAAAAGTTACCATACTCATCAATCGCCACCGCCAAATATCCGCCGTCGGTACCATTATTTTGCGTTTTATTGTTCGAACAGCTATATCCCAAGCTACCACCGAAAGCACCAAGCACCATTTTTGATGCTGGACTAGTCAGCTTTGCACCATCCACCAAGAAAAATGCCATACCGTCCGCCCCCGAAGACTTGCCGGCGTTGTTTTGGTACGCATTGCCACCGTAGGTCACCGTGGTGAAAGTAACCTGAACACCCTGCGAAGTACCAAATGGCACGGTTGAGATGATCTGCCCTGTTCTTGAGGTATCGCTCGTTCCCCCATTCGTTAAGCGCAAAGCACCTTGCCCGACAGGATCAGGTAAGCTACCTGAAACACCCCCAACCTGGACGTTGCCTGTATTGACGTTCTTCGCTGTACATGCCGGGATTTGACTCGTTGACCCATCCCCTGCGGTTAAGCATGTGTCACCAAACGTTTGCCATTTCAGGGATTGTGAATTAGACGATGCCCCTGTGAGCGTATCACTCACGACCACTTGCGCACCAACACCAAACGACACAGATAATGCCGCAATTCCTGCAATAGAATAGAGACGAGATTTTCGCAACTTCATGATATTTACCTGTATGTCAATTATTGATTGGGTCTTGCCCGACATTACTAATTTTGCCACCCACCGTCACGGCATAAACGCTTTGTACGACGGAGGTAGCGTTATTACTTCCCCCAAAACCAACCGCTGTGACCGTGTACACATTGGTCGTGTTACCCCGTGAATCGATCACACGGTTCTGAAAGTTGATATAAATCCCTGGAGCTTGACTGTAATTAATGTCCGAATTCTTATAGGCATCTGTCGTTGTACCCCCACCTGCTTTCACGACCATTGGTGGTGGGGTGTAGCTCAATACTGCAGGCCAGGTGGAAGGATCACTTGGGGTCGCTAACGCACCAGAGCACACAAACATTGCAGATTGCGTCGTCACGGCAGTCGATTGCGAACTGGCGCATGGTCCACCAGTGGAAGGACGGCTTGTACCTTGCGTACCATTCACCAGCCACCACTCTCCGAACTCGAGGGCATTTTGTGCCGCCTGAAAAGCACGTTCTTTCTCTCTCGTGTTTCCTGCGATTTTTTGTTGCAAACCAAAACCGCGGAACATCGTTAAACCGATCAGCGTCAGAATCAGCAAGATCACCAACGCTGTAACTAAAGCAATGCCTCGATCTCGCCTTACGACCATCAGATTTGGGTTGCTAGAAAAATACTGACCAGTTTTCATCTTATTCATCAAGTTCATGTCACGTTCATCATGTAAATTGTATGCACAATTGGCTTTAACGTTACGGTGGGAGATCCCGTTGTTTGCACAACTGTATTTACAAATGTGAGAGTTGCCTGGACCGACTGCACGTACATCCAATTGAGCGGTGTCACCGCACCAAGTGTCCAGCATAATTGGGCCGTTTGAGGTCCCTTTAACCCAGAAGCATCAACGTAAGCATCCACGTTTAATGGCGGTGCCTGCTGAGCATTCAAACAATTTGGCATTTGTGACTGCACGCCATACACAAATTTCATCGAAGAAATATTATCCGCGAGAACTGTCGGCGTTCCTGGTGCCTGACCGTTTACACTCACGGTGCAGACCAACTGATTTGATGCATTGATGGAGAGACTGCTTGTCCAAATAATGGGAGAAGCCGTTTTATTCAAATCACCTTGGCAATTCGTAATTGTGCCGTTACTCGGCGCGATCACTCTGACGTTGATGGTGTCACTTCCCCCTGCTACCGTAGTGCCAACAATGACCTGCCCAGCAGCAAATGTTGTCCCATCCGGATTCGCGACCGTCGTCGCGGGATACGCATTTAATTGCCCCGCTGCTTGGGTAAAGAACTGCACACCACCTGGCGTAGAAAAATTCTCGGCACCGGGGAAATATCCAGTATTTCTGATGGTTGAATCGAGCACAGAAATTGCAAATCGTTCGTTTTCCTGCGTTTGGGTCATTGCATCTTGCGCCGTAAAGCTACGTGTAAGATTGACGATCATGCCAACGATCCCAGCAACAAGGACCAAAGTGACAGTGATGGCAATCATCAATTCAACGAGCGTGAATCCTCGCTGAAAAGTACTATGCGGCGTCAAAACGCTACGGTTGGATCTAAAACTAAATGAACGCTTCATGGTTTTACGTAAACACTAAAAGACTGAGTGGATATCTGCGTCGCAGAACCTGTGGCGGTGTTCGCATTAACAGCAAGCTGCTTCTCCGTCCAAGTCACATTGATCGAACAGTCGATTGGCGCCGGCGCTGTTGATGATGTCGTAATTTGTATCTGCGCAGCAGCACTACACGTGATTGTTGCTCCATAGGTTGGGAACTGGTTATTCATATCGTTAACCCATTTATTGACATCGACAGCCGCAATTTGGGCAGGCGTACAAATTGCCGGTGCAACGCACCCATTGCCTGGGAGTGCTGTTAAATTATTGGTTGCATCGGTAATCGTGGTGCCGCTGGCAGTAAATGAGGTAATGGTCCCCGATTGCCAGAAATTCCGATTGGCGTGCATCATCGACGCGAGACTCTCCATCTGCACCGCAATGAGCGACCTCGACCCAGCATTTTGCGTCGTTGAGACGGCCAACGCCGCCATTTTCGCCAAACCTAACAAGCCGATCGCACAAACAACCATCGCCACCAAGACTTCAAACAAGGTAAAGCCAGTGCCATATCGGGAATTTTTTATGTTTTTTATCATGATGGACAATTTCCTGTTGCCGCTTTTTGCATCACATGCCGACCAGCGATATTGATTGCTACGCACTGTGTTAATGACGTTGTTACCGGCGACGTTTGCAACGCAAATGTTACGGGATTGCCCGGCAATGAGACGGTGAACCCTTCACTCGAAAAACTAATCGCGGATGTATTGTTATCACTGACCAACTTGTCAGTAGAGGTAAAAGCCACCTGTTTGCGAAGTGGCGTGCCGGCTGGATTGGCTGAGAGCGTCGGATTAGAAAAAATGATCCACCCACTCTGCCACGACGTACTTCCCGAACATTTCGCGCCGTCGGAAGAAGCACATATTGTCACTGGCACCCCTTCCTTGATGGCCTCCGCACGCGCAAAACCGAGGTCGCCAACAAACGCATTGATCTCGCGTGTCGTACTCGCGGTTTGAATTGCGGACTTAAAACTCGGCACGACAATCGCAATCAAGACAGCAGCGATTGCCATGACCATAATTAATTCAATGGTCGTGAACCCAGCATGACGCAAAAATTGTCTTTTACTTACCATTAAAAATGCTCATTAGAAAAATGAATATATATTGAATAAAAATACAAATAAGTACCGGAAATTGGCCGTATCAACAAAACAAGCTATACGGACCTGTCGCATTCAATTGACATTGCAAGGACACCAATAAGGCGAAACTGTATCGATATCTACGCAACAACAAAATTAAAGAACGATTATATCTCTATGATTTAACAATGCTTTTCAAAGTTTATTTCCTTACCGCAACTAACTCAAGTACTTCTTCATCATTGCCAATCAGCTACCAAACATCGTCGTCACCAAAATAATCTAAAAACGACTTCCAACGTGCGGCATTGGCACAAAAAAATGAAAGATGCACAAAATAAACCAACCAAATAGGTCGTTAAATTCAATTTAATGCAAACTAAATAACGAATTTTGTTTTCTCGTCTATTGTGGCGATACATTTACTTACACTTAAATCGTGTGTAATGCGGGGTCATTTTCAGCAAATAAACCACAAGTGTGCGTACGGAGTACTGAATAGAACAAAATCAACAAGACCTATCCATCAAATATTGCGTCAATTTTCCCTTTTTCTCCATTGCCGCTGTAATGCTCTCCACATCAAAGACCGCCACTTTTAGGCTTGAGTAAGCTATTCACGGCATTCTCAGTAAAACGATCGGCATCATCAATATAGCCTTGCACCGTCCCATCAAATCGCCAACCACCTTGTCGTTTAATATCCCTAAAACTTGCTCCTGCACGATA
Organism: Undibacterium sp. MH2W; assembly: GCF_049340215.1. Classification (NCBI taxonomy): domain Bacteria; kingdom Pseudomonadati; phylum Pseudomonadota; class Betaproteobacteria; order Burkholderiales; family Oxalobacteraceae; genus Undibacterium; species Undibacterium sp. MH2W. The sequence continues at coordinate 463,251 of NZ_JBMPPA010000003.1, forward strand.
GGCGCTGGTAGCCATACCCCTTCGAAGACTATGACTGCTCATTTCCTTCATGTGCGTAAGGCCAGCAATGCTTGCCCAGCGAGCCAAAATTGGATTAACGCTCCCAGCATGAATAGACAACTCCCCTATTTCACCCCACTTATTAACGCTCCTAAATATGGAGCCATTATGAATTTTCGCACTTTCCAGCCATTTTTTTAGGGCTGTAGCAGGACAGCAAACACCTTTACCATAAGGAATCGCCTTGGTGATCCCTTGCCCCGTTTGATCGGTCTTTGATCGAGGTAACAAAAGAAGCACACCCTCCTTACCCCAAGTCACATGATTCACTTGCAAGCTGACTAGCTCAGAGCGCCGAAAACCACCAAAGAAACCAATTTGTAACAAAGCGCAATCACGCAACGCTTTTAGAGATGCGTCTTGCTGTTGCACCAGCACCATTTTCTCAAGGTCATCCAATAGCAATGGTGGCGCTTTACTTTTGGGCTGACCGCGAGCACGAGTGATGCCAAGAAGTAGTTTGCGTACCCCGAGGGTCGCGCATGGATCGACAAATCCTTGGTGACGATGCCATTGGGAGATCGCCGTCACCTTCAAGCTCAATGTCCTAGGATTAAGCGAATCGGAAAAACTAAGCAAGTAGCTCACCACCATTGATTCATCCGCAGGCAAACGCCCACCCCAAGTTAAAAAATGACGAATGGCAGAACGATACGTACGTCGCGTGTTCTCCGACGTTGCCGCAGAAACAAACTCTTTCTTCAAGGCGTTAAGCGCCTCCACTGACAACCCGCCCTCGCCAACACTAACAAGATCAACGGGCGCAACACCCTGCCCCCGTTGCTGCCCTTGATTTTGCAATTGGGGTAGTTGCGATGGTTGCGATGGTTGCCATGGGCGCGTTAGTTGCGCTTGTCGCGCTTGGTCATTGTTGAATTTTTTCATCTTACATTTTTACGTTTCTAGCATCGGTTCTTGAAAACGTACCGCGAATCGGTATTACGCAAAGAAAGCTAGATTATAACATGCGATAAATTACCTTATCACATGTTACAACTTACTAATATAAATCGCATTTTATATGTTTTGTTATGTAATATTACGTATTATGTAATTTGACATGAAATTTGAGGATAATATGGCACGCGCAGGAATTCTGTATTCAGATGTCGTAAGGGCAGCGGAAAAAATTAGCCAATCAGGTGTCGCGCCCACCGTCGATAAGGTTCGGGCGATGCTCGGCGATACAGGAAGTAAAAGCACCATTGCACCCATGCTAAAACAATGGAAAGACGCGCATTCAAGTGATGCCGCCGCGATAAAGTCTGGGCTACCCGAATCCATACTCAATGCAGTAAGGGCTGTTTATGAGCTAATACAAGCAGAGTCTGACAATGCGATCTCTCAAACGAAAGCCGAGTGCGATCAACAGCTAGCGGAGAAAAACAATCAACTCTCCACCTTAACGAAAAAAGTCACCCTCCTCGAAGAGACTCAACGCGCATTGCAAGAACAGCTTTCACGCGAACAAACGAGCAATCAGTCGCTGAATAAGCAACTAAACGAATGCAAGACATCCCTATCAACGCTTGAGAGTGAAAAATTAGGGTTAACGTCGCGCTTGATTGATAACGAAAAGCAACTTGACGCCCTTCACCATCAACTCACTTCTTCAAGACAGCAGTTCGAACACTTTCAAGCCGCGAGCGCAGAGCAACGTAATGACGATCGCCGTTTGTACGAAGCAAAAATAACGCGACTTGAAAGCGAGTTGCGCCAGATGCACGCGATCAATGCAACAACACAAACGGAAACAGCGCAACTCAAGGCCGAGATTCTGCGTTTGGAGACAACCCAGTCGAAAATGAAAGAATTCGCGCAAATTCAACTTAACGAGCTCTCATCACTCGATGCGAACTACAACAAAACGACGTTTAAACTAGAAGACGCCGAACGACGCAATGGGTTGCTGTCTGAGCAATTGCGGGAAACGACCCAACGTCTACAAGATGCATCCATTCAAATCGCATTACTCTCAAAGAACCAAACACTGCTTGAGCAACAAATTACTGAATTACAAGAGAAAGATGCGAGCGATGAACAGGCGAAACTGCACCTGATTGCGCGTATCCTCGAAAAGCATGAAGCAAACGCGAGCAGGGCCTCAGAAAACCTCAAAGAGGATCAGGGGAAATAGATCAAATTAGCCCATAGCGCTCACCTATTCGTTCATGATCACGCATAGATAGTCGCCGCGCTCGACTATCTATGTAGGATGACCATACACACAGCTGATATCAGAGAGTCAACATCTCAGGTTGAGCAAGATTAAATGCGGGCGATATTCAGCCCTTGGAACCTGCTCCAGCGCGCATTTCGTTTGTACGATGAGTCATATTGATATATATTCTCATTATCATTTAGAATTACAACGTGCGTTAATGCAATGTAATTCCCTTCTCAAGGTACAAGCGAAGTCACTCATGGATAAAATATCCACATCACACCTCCCAACCACTACATTAAATCAACTTAATGTTGGTGAAAAAGCAATCGTTCGAGGGGTCGCTGATCAAGTTCAGCAAAAACAAACGCATTTGCTTGATATTTCGCGCCGATTAAAAGAACTGGGATTTGTCGAGGGTGAAGAGCTTGCGATATTGCACAAAGGCTACTTTGGTGGCGAACCTATTGCTGTACGCATCGGTCAATCTACATTTGCATTACGTCACTTTGAAGCCGCATTGATCGGCGTGACAAAGCTCGGGCAACATTAATGACAGTTACTACTTTATTCTCTCCACGTATTGCCCTGGTTGGTAATCCAAATTGCGGAAAGACGGCACTTTTCAACCGACTTACCGGCGCACGACAAAAAGTTGCCAACTATGCCGGTGTGACGATTGAGCGAAAAGAAGGTAAATTCACCTCACCGACCGGACGCCACTGGAACGTTTTAGATTTACCTGGAACCTATAGTCTGAGGGCACTCACCCCAGATGAAAAAATCACCGAAGAGGTCGTCACGGGTGTGCGCGCTAACGAGGCGCTGCCTGATGCTGTTTTATGCGTTGTTGACGCCACTAATTTGAAGCGTGGTTTGCGTTTGGCGCTGGAACTTAAAGCATTAGAAATCCCGCTTATTCTGGCCGTCAATATGATGGACTTAGCGAAAAAGCGCGATATTCATATTGATATCAAAGCACTTCAAACTCAGTTGGGCTTTCCTGTGATCGAAACGATTGCTGTTGAAACGGATGGCGTGAGCAAGCTTCTTGCCGAAATGGAGACACTGGCCCAACAGTTGCCAGAAAACCCACCAGCGCGCGTGATTACGCTCGACCAGCATTCGCCAGAGGACATACAAAAAAGTGTGAATGCACTTCTCGCACAGTGTGTAAAACAGAATACAGACAACGCCTCCGCTGTACTGCCTTTAAGCTACAGGATCGATAACTTTCTCCTTCATCCCATTTTAGGTCCAGTCATCTTTGCCTTTTTGATGTTCTTTGTGTTTCAGGCAGTGTTCACATGGGCGCAACCGCCGATGGACTTCATCAAAGACACGATGGAAAGCCTAGGCGGAAAGATCGAGGGATCAATGGCACCAGGTATGCTTCAAGGACTCTTGGTGAAAGGCGTCGTTGGAGGCGCGGGAAGCGTTTTGGTATTTTTACCGCAAATTGTTATTTTGTTCTTCTTCATTCTGGTCATGGAAGACTCGGGGTATCTGCCACGCGCCGCGTTTCTGCTCGACAGAATTATGGGGAAAGTAGGTTTATCTGGACGTGCATTTATCCCCCTCTTGTCTAGTTTTGCTTGTGCAATCCCAGGCATTATGGCAACGAGAACAATTCAAAATCCGCGCGATAGACTGGTGACGATCATGATCGCGCCCTTGATGACCTGCTCGGCGCGTCTTCCTGTCTATGCCTTGATTATTGCCGCCTTTATCCCTGACCGTACTGTATTCGGCATCTTGAGCCTCCAAGGATTGGTTCTCTTCGTTTTATACATTGCTGGCATCGTATCTGCGATGCTTGTAGCACTGGTATTTAAACGAATTTGGGGCAAAGCTGAACAGCACCCGCTCATGCTCGAGTTGCCTGATTATCGCTGGCCTAATTCGCGTAATTTGCTACTCGGCCTCTGGGAGCGAATCAAAATTTTCGTGACGCGCGTGGGCACGATCATCCTCTCGCTCATGGTCTTACTATGGTTTTTAAGTAGCTTCCCTGGCGCGCCGGAGAATGCACCACAGCCAGCTATTTACTACAGTATTGCTGGATATCTAGGGCGCATACTCGAATACGTTTTCGCACCGATTGGGTTTAACTGGCAAATTTGTATTGCATTAGTACCCGGCCTCGCAGCAAGGGAAGTAGCAGTCGCGGCGCTTGGAACAGTCTATGCGTTATCTCAGACGGGTGAAGAATTAAGTCATTCCCTTGAGCCACTGATCGCGCATTCTTGGAGCTTGCCTACCGCCTTGTCTTTGCTTGCGTGGTATGTCTTCGCGCCACAATGTATCGCAACACTGAGTGTCGTTAAACGCGAAACGAACACGCTTCGCTATCCAGTTCTCATGGCGGCATATTTGTTTGGATTAGCGTACTTTGCTTCGCTCATCACATTCCAAGTCGCGCGCTTATTGACAGGAGCTTGAACATGCAAACGGCAATTACATTCGCACTTTTGGCGGCATCTGCGCTGTACCTGTTTTTAAAATGGATGCCAATCTCATTGAAAGAAAAAATTCGGACACGGCTGTCGACAACGCATCCGCGCTTAGCTACCCATTTCGAGACTACGGTCAAAAAATGTGCATCCTCCTGCTCCTCGTCTTGCAACAACTGCGAAACGTCAACAATTGTTAATCGTCAAACTGAAGTGAAACCAATTCACTTCATTCACAGATCTTGACATATTTATCGTAGAGGCAAGAATTTAATACAAATTAACCTATGGCATGACATTGCAAGCTGTTGTATCCTTTTGTCAAATTTCCAGAATCAAATTCTGGCTTACTGACAATACTCAGGGTCGCAACAGAACATGCTAAGTTACACGTACGACAAGACAGAAAAGGGTCGGGAAGAAATAGCCACGAGAAAGCACCAACTGGCAAATCGTCTCAGGACATTGCTAGTCATGGTTGACGGCAAACAAAGTGCAGCGCAACTTCTTAAGAAGTTAACCGCCATTGGCTTGAACGAAACAAGTTTAAAAGAACTCATTGACCTAGGCTTCATTGCTGCGACAGCCCCGATAGAATCGGCTACGGAACACCTGGCTGACGACGTCAACGCGACATTGGAAAACCACGACGATTTATCCGATGCAAAAGCCACTGAGGATACGTTAGAGAAGACCGAAGCAGAACAATTTGAATTGCTGTACAGCTTCTTTAATGAAACGATCAAAAGCGTGCTTGGCCTGCGCGGAATCCCGCTGCAACTGAAAGTAGAACGCGCTAGAAATATCGATGATCTGAAGGCGCTACGACAACCATATCTAGAGGCTGTACTAAAATCCAAAGGTCGTGAAATCGCGAGGAGCCTGCGAGATCGACTTGATATGCTGCTTTACGAGAGTGAGAAAGCAAGACAAAACAGTTTGACGAGAATGTCGATGCTCGATTTTGAATAAGTCCATAAAAAAACCCGGATTCAACCGGGTTTTTTATGAGATAAACAGCTTATTCAATACCTTGGCTGGTCAGGTACTCTTCGTAGCTACCGCGGAAATCAATAATCTCGTTTTCTTTGATTTCTAAGATACGGTTTGCGAGCGACGAAACAAACTCACGATCGTGAGAAACAAACACTAATGTACCAGCGTACTTCTCGAGAGCGATATTCAACGACTCAATGGACTCCATGTCCATGTGGTTTGTTGGTTCATCAAGAAGCAACACGTTATGACGTCCCAGCATCAGTTTTCCGTACATCATCCGGCCTTTTTCACCACCAGACAACACTTTGACTGATTTTTTTACATCGTCACCACCGAAGAGTAAGCGACCGAGAATCGAGCGCACTGCTTGATCATCGTCACCTTCTTGCGTCCACTGTCCGATCCAATCCGTGAGGTTTTTATCGACAGCGAATTCTTCTGTAGGATCTTGCGGCATATAGCCGACGTTCGCGTTTTCAGCCCATTTCACTGTTCCGCTATCCGCACTCAATCCAGTGATATCCGCACCGCCAATGCAGCGCAACAGCGTGGTTTTACCAATACCGTTAGAACCAATAATCGCAATGCGTTCACCCGCTTCAACCATCAATTCAACGTTCTTAAACAGAGTGCGATCGTAAGATTTCGTAATTCCTTGCACTTCAACAGCAAGACGGTGTAATTTTTTCTCGCCATCGAAACGGACAAATGGGTTCTGGCGGCTAGAAGGCTTGAAGTCTTCAATTTTAATTTTTTCAATCTGCTTCGCACGCGACGTTGCCTGACGTGCTTTGGATTTGTTTGCAGAGAAACGACGAACGAAGTCCTGCAACTCAGCCACTTTTTCTTTTGCTTTCGCGTTATTGGCTAATTGCTGCGCACGTGCCTGCGAAGAAGCAAGCATGTAATCATCATAGTTGCCCGGATAGATCTTCAGCGTCCCGTAATCCATGTCCGCCATGTGTGTGCACACTTGATTGAGGAAATGGCGATCATGGGAAATGATGATCATCGTTGAATTACGCTGGTTCAACACATCTTCCAGCCAACGAATGGTATTAATATCCAAGTTATTGGTTGGTTCATCGAGCAACAGAATATCTGGGTTCGAGAACAGCGCTTGCGCAAGTAACACACGCAATTTCCAACCCGGTGCCACTGCGCTCATGGTGCCTTGATGTTGTTCGGTAGGGATACCTACACCTAACAACAACTCGCCTGCACGCGCCTCTGCAGTGTAGCCGTCGTATTCAGCGAATTTGGCCTCCAGATCGGCCGCTTTCATATAATCGTCGTCAGTCGCTTCTGGATTGGCGTAAATCGCATCACGCTCAGACATAGCAGCCCACATCTCTGTGTGGCCCATCATCACAACGTCGAGCACGCGCATATCTTCAAAAGCAAACTGATCTTGGCGCAATTTACCGAGACGCTCATTCTGATCCAGCATGACGGTGCCAGACGATTGTTCGAGATCACCACCCAGAATTTTCATGAAAGTGGATTTGCCGCAGCCATTCGCGCCGATCAGGCCGTAACGGTTGCCTTCGCCAAATTTGACGGTAATATTTTCAAACAGCGGCTTAGGGCCGAACTGCATCGTGATGTTAGCTGTGGAGAGCACGGAAAACCTTTTGCAATAATGATATGAATTAACCTTACATTATAACATTGCATTGGTCCAAGATTTTAACTCTGACGAGTAAGGTCGGCGATTTTTATCCAAGCCCCCACGTTACTCGCCTCTACGACGCCGCACCAACATCATGTTTGTGCTTTGCTTTTCGTTGCGCCCGATAAATACCTGTCTCGCCAGAAAATAAGTAACTCATGACACATGCGAGAGCTGCGAACACCGCCACATCCGTACCGAAGAGCTCGACGGCCATGAATGTGGATGCAATGGGCGTGTTGGCTGCACCCGCAAAAACCGCCACAAACCCTAGTCCGGCAAGAAAAGCAAACGGCAAATGAAATAGCGGTGCTAGCGCATTTCCCAGCGTTGCGCCAATGTAAAACAAGGGAGTGACCTCGCCCCCCTTAAATCCTGAGCCGAGCGACCCCATGGTAAATAATGCTTTTTCTGCAAAATCGTAGCTCAACGCTGGATGTTGAAATGCATCAACAATGCTTGGAATCCCGAGACCGATAAAGCGATCTGCAGATAATCCATAAAATGCCAGCACAACCACAACACCACCGACAAGAGGACGTAACGGCGCATAACCGATGTGTTTTTTCATCTGCGCGCTCAACCAGTGGGTACCAGTGGCAAATACCCTCCCCGCCAAACCAAAAATGCCGCCAGCAAGAATAACCGCGAAGAGTAAAAAGAATGAAAACTCAGGAATTACACCGATAGCATAATGTGTATGATGAACACCCAGCATCAACCCCACTCTGTCGGCAATGATCGCAGCGATCAGACACGGTAAAAGCGAGTCGAAACGCAAGCGTCCTACTGCCAAGACCTCCAAACCAAAAATCGCCCCTGCCAACGGCGTCCCAAACACCGAAGCAAACCCGGCACTAATCCCCGCCATCAATAGAATGCGTCTGTCTCCAGTTTTTAATCGACATAAATGCGTGAGCTGATCGGCAAGCGCCCCTCCCATTTGAACTGCAGTACCCTCCCGCCCGACGGAGGCCCCGAAAAGATGCGAGATGACAGTTCCTGCGAGCACCAAGGGCGCCATACGCAAGGGAATGACTTTTTGCGGATCATGAATCTCGTCAATCAATAGATTGTTACCTGCCTCTACTTGCTGCCCAAACCGTAGATACATCCAGCCGACAAGAAAGCCAGCCAACGGCAACAGTAAAATCAAATCGCGATGGGCGATACGCGTCGCAGTTGCCCATTCCAGAGAAAATAAAAAAAATGCAGATGCCACGCCAGCCAACACCGCGACAATGCTTGCCAACGCAAGCCATTTGACGATATATCTCATCAACATGACGCTCTCTACACGCTCTTTATTTTGCATTCTTATCCAATCAAAAATTCAAGCCCACTTCAACGTCACCATACACAGGGAGGAATGGCAACAACGGAGTTTTAACTAAGAATAGCGCCTAGTTTCACCGCTACGGAGAGCAATAATGATAATTCTTTCTCGACGAAAACATTTTTAGCAAACGCTTCAGAGTCGATAATACCAACAAGTCGTCTATCTTCAGCAAATAACGGCAAACAAGCCTCCGACTGCACCTTAGGGTCACACGTGTAATACTCCCCACCTGCAGAAAGGTACACACCAACATCATTGATAATCCGTGCTTTACCAGACAATCCAACGGTACTGTTATTGCTCATGGCAGCAAATTCTGGTGTGAGAGGAAATTCCGCACGCGATGCTGCACCGTAATAAGCCAACTTGACGAGTACGGTCTCTCCTTGAGGATTGATTCTCTTTTGATACACACCAAACCACTGACTACCACTATTCTTTTGGTAAAAATCAACAATCGCTGTAACCCGTGCTAGCAGTGCTGTCGTCAGCTCCGTCTTACCTCCCAAAATAGGTTCAAGGTCATACGGTTGCGCTGCTAACTGGTCAAACAGCGAACACGATCCACCCTCGCCCAATTCGGGAACTTGATATTGCCACTTCAATTGATCAGTGGAAGCCTCTTTTTCATTGGCGAGTGCCTGTTGATACGTGTCGATTTGCCGATAGAATTGGTCCGGCACCTGCGTAACGTCGATGCCACTCAGGGAGATGTACTGTTCAATTAACATAATTAATCCGACGATAAAAATGCTAAGAAGTGTAGCAGAACCGTCGCATGCCGTCAGACCCAAGACACGCCTTCGATGATCTTCATGCCACCATCAATATGAAGTGAGTAATGTAATAAAAAAACGCAGCTCAGAGGGAGCTGCGTTGATGGGAGCAAAACGAACTAAAACGAACTAGGCCGACATTTAATTAAAGGTCTTGCCCTCTTCTGCCAATTTTGCAAGCAAGGGAGCAGGTTTCCATGCATCACCGTGGCGACCTTTGGCATATTTATCCATCGAGCGCACCACGTTTGCCAAACCAACTGTATCAGCATAGAACATCGGACCACCTGTATGGAGTGGGAATCCATAGCCTGTCAGGTACACCATATCGATGTCGGATGCACGAGTCGCAATGCCTTCTTCAAGAATATAGGCAGCTTCATTCACTAAGGCATAAATCAACCGTTCAACGATTTCCTGATCGGAAATTTTCCGACGTTCAATACCAAGATCAGCAGAATGTTTCACGATCATGTCGTTGACGATCGTTGATGGATAGGCCTTGCGATCACCCGGTTTGTAGTCATACCAACCTGCACCCGTTTTTTGACCAAAACGTCCCATTTCACAGAGTAAATCTGCTGTTTTTGAGTAGGTAATTTGTGGTTTTTCAACGTAACGGCGCTTACGGATATACCAGCCGATATCATTACCAGCCAAATCGCCCATACGGAATGGTCCCATCGCAAATCCCAGCTTTTCAACCGCTTTATCGACCTGCTCTGGCGTGCAACCTTCCTCTAGCAGGAAACCTGCCTGACGGCTGTATTGCTCGATCATACGGTTGCCGATAAAGCCATCACAAACACCTGACACCACGCCCGTTTTTTTGATTTTTTTAGAAATCGCCAAGATCGTCGCCAGCACATCTTTCGCTGTCTTCTTACCGCGAACGATTTCCAATAATTTCATGACGTTCGCAGGGCTGAAGAAATGCGTTCCGATCACATCTTGCGGACGCTTCGTGAAGTCAGCAATCTTATCGACGTCTAATGTCGATGTGTTAGACGCCAAAATAGCGCCAGGCTTCATGACTTCATCGAGCTTTTTGAACACTTGCTCTTTGACACCCATGTCTTCAAAGACGGCTTCAATCACCAGATCTGCTTGGCCAATGTCGTCATATGACAAAGTGCCTGTAATCAAAGAAACACGTTGGTCAAATCTTTCTTGCGTAAGTTTTCCCTTTTTCAAGGTATTTTCGTAGTTCTTGCGAATCGTTGCCAAACCTTTGTCCAACGCTTCTTGCTTCATTTCAAGAATTTTGACTGGAATGCCGGCGTTAGCGAAATTCATCGCAATACCACCACCCATCGTACCGGCACCAATCACTGCAACAGATTTGACGGAGCGCAGCGGTGTATCTTCAGGTACATCTGGCAATTTACTTGCGGCACGCTCACCGAAGAAAGCATGGCGTAAGGCCTTAGATTCTGTGGACTGGACCAGTTCGAGGAACAGGTCTCGCTCGACCTTCATGCCATCATCAAACTTCTTCGTCACTGATGCAGCAACGGCTTCGACACACTTCAATGGCGCTGGGAATGGCCCCGACATTGCACGCACAGTGTTGCGTGAGAATTGCAAAAATGCCTCGTAGTTTGGATAATCCACTTTGATATCGCGCACTTTTGGCAATGGTCGTACTGCAGCGACCTTGTTAGCAAAGGCGATGGCTGCCTGCATCAAGTCACCTTCTGCGACTTCATTAAACAGAGCGGTTTTCGCCAGCTTTTCGGAAGCGATTGGTGTCCCTGACACGATCATATTCAGTGCCAACTCAAGACCAACCACACGCGGCAAACGCTGTGTACCACCTGCACCAGGCAAGATACCTAATTTGACTTCAGGCAGCGCGATCTGCGCGCCAGGGCTTGCAATCCGGTAATGGCAACCCAACGCCAATTCAAGCCCTCCGCCCATGCAAACAGTGTGGATCGCCGCAATGACTGGCTTTTCAGACGATTCGATCACATTGATGACGGTGTGCAGGCTTGGCTCGGCAAACGCCTTGGGAGAATTAAATTCTTTGATATCAGCACCACCGGAAAACGCTTTACCAGCGCCAGTGATGACAATAGCGGTGATCTCGCGATCGTTCAGAGCTTGCTTCATGCCCTCCACAATCGCATGTCTAGTTGCAAAACCTAATCCGTTGACCGGTGGATTATTCAGGGTAATAACGGCAATATTCCCCTCTGCTTTGTATTCTGCGCTCATGTCTCTTCCTAAGGTTTGATTACGATTGAACTACGTAGCTAATCAAGTTTTACTATAACCTAAAAATAGTACGATCGTATTATTTTTTTCAAAAAAGGTAAAAAAAGGGTGGGAATATTGTCATGGGTGGGTCAGGCTCATCGACGGACTTATACCTCTAACCACTCTTGGCGTATCTGAGAATTGGCCATCAATTCGTCGGGGGTTCCCTCAAAAACGATGCTGCCATGTCCCATCACGTAAACACGTTGCGATATCTGCAGGGCAATCGCCAATTTCTGCTCTACGAGCAACACAGAAATTCCCCGGCGACGGAGTTCTTCAAGATAATCGGCAACCAATTGGACAATCATCGGCGCAAGCCCTTCAGTAGGCTCATCGATCATGATCAAGTCGGGGTCACCCATGAGGGTTCTGCAGAGCGTCAGCATTTGCTGCTCGCCACCAGACATCACCCCCGCAAGCGTATTTCGTCGCTCCCGCAAACGTGGAAACATCTGGTACATGTCCTCAATCGACCAACGCGACGGCACCAATTTATTGCGTCCTGATTTTTCACCAAGTAATAGATTTTGCTCTACTGTCAACGTCGGAAAAATGTCACGATTCTCTGGCACATACCCTACGCCTTTGTGAGCGACCTCAAAGGCCTTCAACCCAAGCAGTTGCTCTGATTTAAAGAGAATCGAGCCTTGGGTCTGCACCTGTCCCATAATTGCCTTGACCGTCGTGGAGCGTCCCACGCCGTTACGACCCAGCAAACTCACGATCTCTTTTTCATGGACCTGTAAATTGACGCCATGGAGAACATGACTCTTGCCATAAAACGCGTGTAAATCCTTTACATCTAAAAGTACGGTCATGCTGCATTCTCCACTGGGGCATGGCCGCCAAGATAGGCGTCTTTGACGGCCTGGTTATGACGAATATTTTGGGGCGTATCACAGGCGATGACCTCGCCGTAAACAACAACGGCAATCTTGTCCGCCAACCCAAAGACCACGCTCATATCGTGCTCCACCATGAGCAACGTCTTGTTGACCGTCATTTTTCGAATGAGCTCAACGGCAGCATCGGACTCAGACCGGCTCATCCCTGCTGTTGGTTCATCCAGCAATATCACCTCCGCACCACCAGCAACCGTAATACCAATTTCAAGCGCACGTTGTTCCGCGTAGGTCAGCAACCCTGCAGTAACGTTCCGCCGCGCGGTCAATCCAATTTCCTCCATGATTGCCACGGCTCTTTGGTGGACATCCTTGAGGGCATTGAGACGATGCCAAAATGAATAGCGATACCCGAGCGACCACAAGACGGCACACCGGAGGTTCTCATACACGCTCAAGCGATGGAAAATGTTCGTAATTTGGAAGCTACGTGACAGCCCGCGACGATTGATTTCGTAGGGCTGCAATCCCGCGATACTTTGACCATGTAAAAGAATATCGCCAGAGCTAATGCCAAATCGTCCAGAGATCAGATTAAACAGCGTCGATTTGCCCGCGCCGTTAGGACCAATGATCGCCACCCTCTCTCCCTTAGTGACTTGCAAATTCGCACCGCGAATAATTTCAGCAGAGCCGAAGCTTTTACGAACATCTTTTAATTCAAGCGAAAACTGACTCATTCAGCCCCCTTCAAAATCGCCGCTTCAATTTCACTGACTGCCGTGCCCCACGCTGATGTAAATGCTGTTTTGAACAAGGAAAGTAAAACAAACCCAGCCATGACCAATACACCCGCGATAAGCCAAGAACTATTTTCCATGACGTTGAGTGTCATGCCAAAGATCGTCACTTCGGGTCCCTGATCCAAGGCGAGCGAGCGTTGATACAACATTTCAATCGCCATCACACATCCCACAAAGATCAACGCACTTGCTAAGAGCACTTTCCAAAGCGACGGCAACAGTTGTTGCCATTTTTTAAATTTCACCATTCGGTAATTGGCGACCCAAATACCCGCCAAACCACCTGGGGCATACATCACAATCAAAATAAAAAAAACACCAAGATACAGCTGCCACGCCTTCGTGAAGTCCGACAACATCACTGTCAGAAACACGCCGACGACAGCACCAATCATCGGACCAAAAAAATAGCCAATCCCGCCAATAAAGCTGAATAGCAGGACGGCCCCCGAGCGAATGGCACTGACATTTTCAGCAGTGACGATCTCGAAGTTGATCGCCGACAATCCGCCCGATATGCCTGCGAAAAACGCGGACAAAATCAACGTCAAATAACGCACCCACTGGGTGTTATAACCAATAAACTCGGCGCGTTCCGGATTATCTCTAACGGCATTGATCATCCGACCTAACGGTGTTTGCGTGAATGCAAACATCGCGATGGTGCAAATAAACAGCCAGAAAGCGATCAGGTAATAGACTTCAATTTGTGGACCGTACGTAATTCCCCATACGGCCTTACCGATCACTCGGTTCGTCGAAATACCGCCTTCACCCCCGAAGAATTTTGGAAACATCAGTGAAGACGCAAACACCAACTCGACCATACCCAAAGTGATCATCGAGAACGTCGTACCTGATTTTTTTGTTGTCACGTAGCCGAATAGCACGCCAAAAAACATACCTGCGACACCGCCGACAAGCGGAATCAGTGAAACAGGGATGGGGAGCGTCCCTTCTGTTGCTAGATTCATCGCATGGATGGCAAAGAATGCACCCAAGCCTGAGTACACAGCATGTCCAAAAGAGAGCATTCCTCCTTGCCCTAACAACATGTTGAAGGACAAACCAAAGATCATCAATGTACCGATCTGCGACAACAGCGACAGAGAGGCACCTTGGCTAAAAATCTTTGGTGCGATCACCAAGGCAACGGCGAATCCCGACCAGATCAACCACCGTCCGGCAGACGATTTACTGATATGCATTGCTGTTTTCATCCCTTAACCCTCTCTTGTACCTAATAAACCACGTGGTCTGAATATCAGAATCAATACCAGCAAGAAATAAGGCATGACTGGCGCAACTTGGGAAATAGTGAGGCTCAACAAGGCATACAGAGGTGAGCTCGGTGTCATGACGATTCCACACTGCTGCAGAATACTCGACAATGAATAATCCAAAGCGACGGCGAACGTCTGCAAAATACCGATCAGTAATGAGGCGACAAATGCACCAGCCAACGACCCCATTCCTCCAACGACAACAACGACGAAAATAATACTGCCAAGTGTCGCCGCCATCCCGGGCTCAGTGACGAAAGCGTTTCCACCAACGACCCCTGCGAGTCCGGCTAACGCGCATCCTCCACCAAACACCAGCATGAAGACACGTGGAACGTTATGCCCCAACGCCTCGACGGCATCAGGGTGAGTCAATGCGGCTTGAATAATGAGCCCAATTCTCGTTTTGGTCAGTAGCAAGTAGATGGACATCAACATCGCGACAGCGACCAGCATGATAAAGCCACGATAGATAGGAAACGTAGTGGTGTAGAGCGTGAATAATGGTCCATCCAGACTTGCTGGAATAGGGTAAGGAATGCTTGCCCTGCCCCAAATCAATTGCACCACTTCAACAATGACATAAGACAAACCAAACGTGAACAAAAGCTCGGGGATATGACCGTATTTATGGACCGTTCGTAGACCATAACGCTCAACGAGTGCGCCAAGAACGCCTACCATCAGCGGTGCAACGACCAAGGCCGTCCAGAAACCAAAGTGAGCGCTGAGCATCGCCGCAAAATACGCGCCGATCATGTAGAAACTAGCATGTGCAAAGTTCAGTACACCCATCATGCTGAAGATCAGGGTGAGCCCTGAAGAGAGCATGAACAATAACAACCCATAGCTCACGCCGTTGAGCAAGGTGATCAGTGTAAATTCCAAAATGAATATTCCTTTTGTGTCAGGGCACCAGATACGCATTTTGGTAGCAAACGTGTCGCCATCAGAAATGCAGAACCGCTGCCCAATGTCGAAGACAATTGCACGATCGTACTAATTTTTCGCATAAAAAAGAGCAGATAAGCCGCAACAACGCCCCCTGCTCTTTTGCCTTGATTAGCCCGGTCTCTTCATTTGGCAAGACGATGGTTGTGCAGCCACATAGGAATCGATCTTGACGTCCGTTCTCCATCCAAGACCTGTGTTTTCCTGATCAAACAACACATCTTTTCCATTGGTCTTCACCCATGTAGCAATGTACAGAGGTTGTTGGAGTTGGTGATCCATCTTGCGCATGCTGACATCGCCGTTCAGACTCTTGAAATTCGCTCCCTCTAGAGCAAACGCCACTTTGACAGGGTCTGCAGATTTGACTTGCTTCACGGCTTGGGCCATTGCCGTCAAAATGGAATACGTTGCCATGGAATAATAATCGTCTTTGTACTTCGTCTTAAAGCCTTGGACGATATCTTTACCAACAAACCCTTCGTTATTCGTATTCCAGTAAGCGACATATTTCACTTTATCAATACCCGAAGCCCCCATCGCAGTAGGAACACCGGTGGTCGACGCATAGTAAGTAAAGAAGTTCGCTTTAAGGTCAGCATCCTTTGCCGCTTTGACCAACAACGCTAAATCCGCGCCCCAGTTTCCGGTGATGACCGTATCGGCACCAGATGCTTTAATTTTTGCGACGTAAGGTGAAAAATCTTTGACCTGACCGATCGGATGTAAATCATCACCCACAATTTGAATGTCTGGGCGTTTTCTTGCGAGATATTCTTTCGCGGCTCTTGTTACCTGATGGCCGAAAGAATAGTTCTGACCAATGATATAGACCTTCTTGATATTCTTATCGTTCGCCAGATAAGTGGTTAACGCTTCCATTTTCATGTCAGAGTTAGCATCAAACCTGAAATGCCAGAAACTACACTTACTGTTAGTCATATCAGGATCAACGGCTGCATGATTTAAGAAGACAATTTCTTTGCCAGGATTCCGTTCGTTATATTTATTCACCGCGTCCAGCAAAGCAAGACCCACACCCGAACCGTTACCTTGCGTAATATACCGGTAGCCTTTATCGATCACCGTTTTCAACACATTCAACGACTCTTGTGGGCTACCTTTATTATCAAACCCATCAACCTCAAAGGTATTATTGCCAGCCCATTTTTCTGCGTTCGCTTTGGCAGCGATGAATTGAAATGAATTCAGAATATTTTGACCCACTGGCGCGAAAGGCCCAGACAAGGGATCAATATAAGCAATTTTGATAGTCTCTGCCGTTGCGAGCGGCGCGACGATGGTGAATGCGACTGCGACGACCGATGCACGTAGTGGGAATTTCATTTGTCTCTCTCCAATTATTTTATGTGGAAATCTGTTTTTACCCTAGCGAACGACTTGCTGCCTAAACTGACGCGGTATTACTAATCATCCATTTTTGACGTTGATATATCCTTTTGAGAATTGACATTCATTCAAAGGAAAGAAGCTGCCGTAACGCGCCTCTTTCCCTGCCATGATTTACGGTTAAGCGGTGGGTAATTGGTGATCTTTGAACTGATCTCGTAATTTATTTTTGAGGATTTTCCCAGTGGCGCCAACGGGTAAGGCATCAATAAATACAATATCGTCTGGCGTCCACCATTTGGCTACTTTACCTTCAAAGAAAGAAAGCAGCTCTTCTTTTGATACGTCGGCACCCGCTTTTTTGACAATTAACAACAATGGACGCTCATCCCATTTAGGATGGAAAACGCCGATACATGCTGCCTGCAATACTGCGGGATGCGATACAGCAACATTTTCAAGGTCGATCGTGCCAATCCATTCCCCCCCTGACTTAATCACATCTTTGCTACGATCAGTAATTTGCATGTAGCCGTCTGGATCGATCGTTGCGACGTCACCGGTAGGGAACCATCCGTTTTCTAACACGTCCCCGCCCTCTGCCTTGAAATACGATGCGATGATCCATGGACCTTTCACCAAGAGATTGCCGTAGGTTTTGCCATCCCACGGTAACTCTTTACCCGCATCGTCCACAATTTTCATATCAACGCCGTACAGGACATGCCCTTGCTTCGCGAGAATTTTTTCTTTCTCTTCCTCACTTAAATCGTGGTGACGGGACAATAAAGTGCAGGCTGTTCCCAATGGAGACATTTCTGTCATCCCCCAAGCGTGAACCACTTCAACGCCATAGGTTTGCCGCAGGGTTTTCATCATTGCTGGAGGACATGCAGAGCCCCCGATGACGGTGCGTTTAAACGTGGAGAAGGTCAAATTATGCTGTCCCACATAAGTCAGCAGCCCCAGCCAGACCGTCGGCACACCGGCAGAAAAAGTCACTTTCTCTTGCTCAAATAATTCATACAACGATTTGCCATCGAGATGCGGCCCGGGGAAAACAAGCTTCGCGCCGGTCAACGGTCCTGAGTACGGCAAACCCCAAGCGTTCACATGGAACATGGGAACCACTGGCAAGATCGAATCTCGTGCTGAAACGTTGAGTCCATCTGGCAAGGCGGATGCATAGGAGTGCAATATCGTCGAGCGATGAGAATACAGTGCTCCTTTGGGATGGCCGGTCGTGCCGGAGGTGTAACACAAACTAGAAGCAGAATTTTCATCAAATTCCGGCCAAACGAAATCATCTGTATGTTGAGCGATTAAATCCTCATAACACCATAGATTTGGCACACCGCTATCGGATGGCAGTCGGTCTTTATCGCACATCATAATGTAGCCTTTGACGTGTGGACAATGTGGCGCTATCGCCTGAATAATCGGCAAGAACGTGATATCAAAAAATAGATACTGGTCCTCAGCATGGTTGACGATGTACGCAATCTGCTCGGGATGAAGGCGAGGATTGACAGTATGTAGCACGGCACCAGAGCCTGACACCGCGTAATAGATCTCTAGGTGACGATAGCCGTTCCATGCGAGGGTCGCAATCCTATCACCAAGTTTAACCTCTAATTGTTTGAGTGCATTCGCTAATCGCTTGGCACGGCGATGACATTCTGTGTAGTTATAACGATGAATGTCCCCTTCAACCCGCCGAGAAACAATCTCGTTTTTCCCAAAATATCGATCCGCATGTTCAATAATGCTGGAGATCAGCATAGGTTTGTTCATCATCTGACCTACTACCGGACTCATTGCATAACCTGACATGTGCGCTCCTTCAATTTGGTTCTAAGGGACAAAGGGAAATAGAAATACGACTGTTGCTGAATAGCTAAATTAGAGTACCTGATCGATTTTTGTACGACCGTTCTAATTCGTCAATCACTATTTCTCCTGCGCCGCACAAATTACAACGGCAATATCAAGGCGCAATGCCAAATTCATCGACAAATCAATACAAACTCTCGTTCCGCATCGCACCAAAATGAATGTTGAAAGTTCTCTTATTTGTCACACGCAATCAAAAGAAAAGTAAAAAAAAGCCAAGTGGATTGATCTCCACTTGGCTTTCTTTCGGTAAAAAGTACCCTGACGCAATGACCTACATCATTGATGTGCGTTTTTAGGTGCGTTTTGGGCGCAGGTTCACACCTGCACCGGTCACAGGCGCGCCGGATTCGAGCACAAAATTGGCCTCTTTATCTGTGCCTAGTGCGGCAACCAGATACGGCATCACTTCTTTGAGTGTGGCCATTAATGTCCAAGGTGGGTTCAATATGAACATGCCACTGCTGCGCAATCCAAAACCATCAGGTGTTGGCCCACTGATCGATAACGTCACATTTAACCAATCTTTACTCGGCAGTCGCTTCAATTTATCAGGCAGCTGACGAGATTCTTGCCTATTTAATGCCGGATACCAGATCGCATAGGTTCCTGTTGGAAAACGCTTTAGCGCATCCTCTAATGCGACCTTAACGCGCCGATAATCATCTTTCACCTCATAAGGCGGGTCGATCAAGACCAGACCTCGACGGGAAGGTGGCGGCAGAAGCGCTTTCAAGCTTTCAAACCCATCCGCGTCAGAAATAATCACCCGCTTACCGCGAACAGTCGGACGACGCCCTTGTTCGGCAGCGTGGGCGTCGAGTTTTCTGAAATTTTCGCTCAGAATTTTGATTTCGCTCGGGTGCAGTTCAAACAAGCGCAATCGGTCTTGCTCACGCATCACTTTATCGGCGCAATAAGGCGACCCTGGGTAATAGCGCATTTTGCCGCTCGGATTCAATGCTTTTACCAGATCCAGATAATCGGCCAACGCAGGTGGAAGATCTTTTTTATCCCACAGAGGCGCGATGCCAGTCTCAAATTCCGCGTTTTTACTGGCATAGCCGCTGTCCAGCGCGTACAAACCCGCACCAGAGTGCGTATCGATGTACGTGTAGGCAGCTTCTTTTTGATTCATATATTGCAACAATTGAATCAACACAAAGTGTTTGAGCACGTCGGCATGATTGCCAGCATGGAAGCCATGGCGATAGCTGAGCATGATGTAATTCCTATAAAAATGAAAGGCAACTTACAGTCGTAAGTCGCCAGTGTAATGATAAAGATCGATTGTTGCTATCAAACTCGCGTGCTGGCATTGAGGACAATTTCTTTGTCCTCATGCGTCCAAACACCAGAGAGAAATCAGTCAATAATGCAATAGAGCGATATGCTTCTTTTTCTTATGTTATCTATCGCAACTATCAATCGATACGCTTACCCAAGATAATTAAATCCCGTTCAATGCCATCTAAGTTGGCAACGCAAGGCATGTTTGCCCAAACGGTAAAATCGAACGCCTCGAATAACTTGAGGCTAGGCGTGTTGTGACCAAAAATAAATCCTAGCAAGGTATGCACACCAATCTTTGGGGCATGCTCGATAGCAAGTGTTAAGAAGCGACGGCCCAAACCTTGCCCTCGCGCGTCTTCATGGAGATAAATAGACAACTCAGCCGTGCCAGAATAAGCCGGACGACCATAAAAATTAGAAAAAGAAAGCCAACCCGTAATTTTACCATCAGATTCACTCACCCAGAGCGGACGGCGTTCGGGTGTGTGTTCATGAAACCAAGCATGTCGGGATTCGACAGAGACAGGTTCGGTATCCGCAGTGACCTGGCGAGACGCAATCGTTGAGTTATAGATAGCAACAATTTGTGGTAAATCGTCAAAGCGAGCGATTCGGTATGAAAAGTGATCTGCCATATCGTTTTAAATAGTGTGTGTAGGACGGCTTGAACGTAAAGCAGCGCCGAGTGCTTCCTCCACGCGCAGACGAATACGCTTTCCGCTTTCGTCATCAGGAAAATGGACTCCGATGCCCTGCGTCTTGTTGTTTCCCGCGCCAGCTGGCGTAATCCACGCAACTTTGCCTGCAATCGGGTACTTCGCTGGGTCGTCCAACAAGGTCAAGATGAGATAAATTTCCTCACCCAAGCGATAATTTTTATTCGTTGGAACAAAAATACCGCCATTCTTCAAGTAAGGCATATATGCCGCAAATAATGCGGCTTTTTCTTTAATCGCCAACGACAAGACTGACGGGCGATTCGGTGCACTTGAGGCACCTAAATCTGGTGATAAATCGGACATTTTGTATTTCCGCAGGTTTATGCAAAAAGAGAAGAATACTCCAGCAACATATCTTCTAAAAATAACTTCGCTGACAGTGGATGGCTCGAGATTGCCTGTCGTTCATTCGTGCTTTTGATGATTCTCAACAATGAATTGACATCGACACGCATGACCAACGCCTTTATTTCACGTTCATAACGAGGATAATACCGGATTCTCGCTGCTTGTTTGTACGAAAAAAGATCATATAACCATCGCTGCATCCACGCCACGGTCATGGTCATTTCCATCTTCTGCATTTTATCTGCCAACTTAAGACTACTATCGGCGCTCGGTTTGCTTAATTGTCGGAGAAAGTCATCCAGCTCATCACGATAATCCGATTGCGCGACATCCAACGCTGCCAACGGCGCTCCGCCTTGCTGCGCTAACCATACATCAGCATCCTTCACACCCTGCGCGGTCAACCAAGCAAGCGCCTGCTCTTTTTCTGGCATCGCTAAGGCAAATTTGTGGCAACGAGAGAGGATCGTCGGCAATAATTTGTCCAAACTGTTACACACTAAAATGAACACAGTGTCGTTACTTGGCTCTTCAAGCGATTTTAATAGCGCATTGGCTGCCGGAATATTCAGCGCTTCAGCGGGGTATAGGACAATGACACGCCGCCCTTGACGATGCGTTGAGATATTCATGAAATCGGACAAGCCACGAATCTGATTGATCACAATCTCTTTCGATGGAGCCTTACTCGTCTTAGCGGTCTTCGTCGTGGCCTCTGCTTCTGATTCTGCTGCCGACGCATCCTCTTCATCTAATAATTCAGGCCGGACCCGTCGGTAGTCAGGATGGCTATATTGCGAAAACCATCCACAGGAACCACATTGCTGACATGCGTGCCCATTCGCATCGGGATGTTCGCACAACAGCGATTGCGCCATGTGCTCGGCGAAGAGCGTCTTCCCTATCCCTTGAGGACCATAGAGTAAGAAAGCATGCGGCATACGATCACGAAGGGACTGAAAATAATCCCACGCAGACGTCTGCCAAGTGAATAATGGATTACTCATCGCTCACCATTGATGTCGCCACCAGCGTGTCGATCAGTCCATCGAGCTCGCGACGAATCGCTTCAATGCTCTGGGTTGAGTCAATAATTCTGAACCGTGCTGGGAACTGCGCAGCGCGTCGTAAATACTCATTGCGCGTATCAAAGAAAAAGTCGGCCTTCTCTTGCTCAAACTTATCCAATTGACGGGTCGCATCGAGTCGGGCTCTCGCCACTTCCAAGGGCACGTCAAATAAGAAAGTTAAATCCGGTTGTAAATGCGGATGCACCCATTGTTCAAGCGCATCGAGTTTTTCCAGCGACAAATGGCGACCGCCCCCTTGATACGCGAAACTTGCATCAGTAAATCGATCTGAAATGACCCAATCGCCACGTGACAACGCAGGCTCAATCACTTGGGCGATATGCTCACGACGCACGGCAAACATTAACAATGCCTCCGTTTCCAGATGCATTTTTTGTTGGAGCAGTACTTCGCGTAGCGTTTCTCCGAGAGGGGTTCCTCCTGGTTCGCGAGAGCATACGACTTGTACTTGATGAACAGACAATGCCGACTGCAAACGTTCAGCGACATAGGAGATATGAGTCGACTTACCGGCACCGTCGATCCCTTCAAAGCTGATAAATTTTGCTGTTGGTTTCATAATGAATGATTAAAAGAAGCGATCAACGCTGGTATTTGTTCACGGCACGGTTATGTTCGGAGAGATTCTCGGAGAACACACTCGTGCCATCGCCACGCGCTACGAAATAAAGCGCCTCACTTTTAGCAGGGTTGAGAGCAGCATTCAACGAAGCGAGCCCAGGTAACGCAATTGGCGTTGGTGGCAAGCCTGCTCTGGTGTACGTGTTATAGGGTGTATCAGTTAATAAATCTTTTTTATGAATTTTACCTTGATAGCGATCACCCATTCCATAAATCACTGTGGGATCGGTCTGCAGCAACATCCCAGAGCGCAGGCGATTGGTAAATACCGCGGAAATCATCGATCTCTCTTCTTTTTGCCCAGTTTCTTTTTCAATGATGGATGCCATGATCAGCGCTTCATAGGGATTTTTGTACGGTAACCCTTTCGCACGTTTTTCCCAGGCTTCATTCAATTTTTTTATTTGGGCTGTGTACGCTTGCTGAAATACTTGGAAATCACTGGTTCCTTTTGCGAACAAATAGGTATCGGGGAAAAACAGCCCTTCAGGATGAGTTTGATCGGCATGAAGCTTTTCCATCAAGGCGCTTTCAGACATCGCTTTGGTGTCATGCTTGAGATCTGGATTCGCGTCGATCGCTTTTCGCATCTGACCGAAGGTCCACCCTTCAATCACAACCACCGCTCCTTGAGAAAATTCACCATTGACGATCTTATCTAACAATTGCAATGGCGTCTGTCCGGGGGATAATTCATAAGAGCCCGCTTTGAGCCTGCCTGCCTTAGCGGTGGCACGAGCCAGTAACTCAAAAAAGAGCGCAGGCATCGGGACACCAGCTTCTTGAATTTGCTTACTCGCACTGCGAACACTGCTACCTGGTTTAATCGAAAACTCAACAGGTTGATCATCCGTCACTAACGGTTGACCAGACCAATACACCATGCCGCCCACGCTCGCGATCGAGAGCAACAACAATAACAAAATTAAATTTCTTATCAGACGCATCGTTAGCTATGTATGGTTTTTCGTTTATTTCGTTGGAATCAAATCACTGTGTGGCGATCGCCTTACTTTTACATTCTTTGCTTTTACTTCAAAGCATTTCACAGTCTCAACGATTCAACGTTTTTCTGGTTAATGCGTTATCACATCAAGAGGTGCGCAGTTTATCAAGTAAATGATATATTTAAAGCATGTAAGAAATGCAGAAGCATGGAATCGATGCTGTTCTAGTAACCATCTGCCAAATGATACATGGTCGCTATTGTAAAGCCTTCATGCCATGAAATTAAAGAACTTAGACCATAACATTATTTACCAAATGAAAAGATTGCCGAAGCTCAAACTCCTCAAAACACAGCAAGGGCAAGCGAGCAATTGATATTTGCGCTAAGCTTGAGTGAAGGAAGTGACTGATCGGGGTGAAAAATCGTGTCATGGTTGCACGGATGTCCACAAGCACGGGCGCCCTATCGCTCTCTGAACATTGTTGTAGAAGTCGTATGAATAGAAGGTTGAATAACTTATGTCTCAAGAAATGATTGCTCCATCGTTAGATCAAAGCTGGATTGCGTCGTTGCCCCAGATGGAATCGCTCTGGTCCACTCCCGCTTTTGAAGCAGGATACGTTACCGCATTAACACAAACTGGCCACATGCTTGTCCAAGGTGACGATGCTGCGACTTTTTTGCACAATCAGTTAAGTAACGATGTTGAGCGACTACAGCAAGGAGAGATGCGCCGCGCTGCCTACTGCACAGCAAAAGGTAGGATGTTGGCGAGCCTTGTATATTGGAAAGCAACGGATGGGATCACTCTCCAGTTACCTATCGAGTTACTCCCAGCGATCAAAAAACGATTGGGCATGTTCATCCTCCGTGCGAAAGTGACCATCACTGATATCAGTACCGAGCACGTCGTCTTTGCACTCGGCGGCAAACAGGCTGCCGATGCACTCTCCGCTTGGTTTCCAACGCTTCCTCCAACAGAAAATACGACCATCAGTAACGAATACGGCACACTCATTCGTTACCATGCAGACCAAGCCGCGCCGAGATATCAGTGGATTTGCCCGTCACAGCACGCAACAACAATGTGGAACGCACTGACGAAAACCCTGCAAGCATGCGATCCAAACGACTGGCAGCTTGCAGAAATAAGTGCTGGCATCCCCACAATTACCTCTCGCACGCAAGAAAAGTTTGTCCCGCAGATGATTAATTTTGAGTTAATCGGCGGTGTCAATTTCAAAAAAGGCTGCTACCCAGGGCAAGAAATTGTGGCTCGCAGCCAGTATTTGGGTAAGTTGAAACGCCGCATGTCGTTAGCATCCCTACCAGCAGTCGATCTTGTCGAAGGCACAGAAATATTCAAAGAGAGCGACCCAACCCAACCGTGCGGCATGATTGTCAACGTCGCAGTGAGTGGCCAACAGCGTAGTCTTGCGCTGATTGAAATGAGTCTCGCCGACCAAGAAGGAGGCGGACTTCGTTGTGGCAGCGCCGAGGGGCCACCGGTAACGATACTACCCTTGCCTTATGAGATTACGGATATCACTCGTTGATGTACATGATCAACGAATATCACTCAGCTCTTGAATTTGTCAGCTTTACACCAAAATGCGCACCATGAATTGCTATGTTTATTTCAAATCGGCGATTGAAAAAGAATCGACAATCATTGCCGAGGAAAAGGTGTTGCAACATGCTTTACGGTCCAATGGCATGACATCGATGTCATTGGAAAGACGCCCCGAAGTCGTCAATGGTATGCAAACCTGGATGGAGACGTATAAGAACGTTCCGGATCATTTCGGGACGTTGCTAGAGACAACCGTCGCTCAAACGGCATTGCCGGTTTTGCAGTCCTGTGAACGTCACGTAGAATTTTTTTTGAATGTCGAAGTATGTGCCTGATTGTCTTTGCCTGGAAATTACTTCCTTGTAGCCCCCTCGTTGTTGCTGCTAACCGCGACGAATTTTATGATCGCCCAGCGAGCCCAGCAACATGGTGGCCTGACGCGCCGCAGGTGTACGCCGGACGCGATCTACAGTCAGGAGGAACTTGGCTCGGTATTCAGAGCAACCAAGACGGCTCGCCAGCGAAAAAATTCGCAGCAATTACGAACGTGCGAGCACCATCAGAAAAACGTGAAGATGCGCCATCACGCGGTGAATTGGTGGCGAACTTTTTACGCTCTGACATTTCCGCCCAAGACTATGTCAATGCGCTCAAAGGCCAAGTTGATGATTACAACGGTTTCAATCTGATTGTGGGTGATGAAAATACGTTGATTTGGTATTCCAACCGGCATCAAGATCATCCTAAAAATGGCGTCCCATTACCTCCAGGAATCTACGGAATCTCGAACGCAGCCCTAGACACATGCTGGCACAAAGTCGTCCGCACCAAAGCGGAATTTGCGAGTTTGATTTGTCAATTGGCACCAGAAGACGCGTTTTTTGAAATGCTAGGCAACACTACACAAGCACCCGACTGTCGCCTGCCAGATACCGGTGTCTCTTTTGAGATGGAACGCTTGCTATCGTCGCCGTGTATTGTCTCTGAGAGTTACGGGACGCGGGTCTCCACCCTACTCAAAATCCACGCGCATCAACCGGCTGAATTTCACGAAAAAATCCTGCGGTAATCCGTGAACGCCAATTGACGTCAGAGTGATTTCAGCGATGATCGCCAAAGTAAAACGGCGGCAATGCATTTTAAAAGACAAGGAATGATTGCATAGGCAACGCCTAATGCAAAGAGTCCGTCTTGCGACGTCACGTCTGGTCGATAGCCCAATAGTTCGAGTAACGGCAAGGCCAATCCAGCCGCTAACGCAAGATTCATTTTGCCTGCCCAACTCCACACGCCAAAATAGCTCCCTTCATAACGCTCACTATGGCCCGCTCCATGAATAACCGCAGCAAGTAAGGCCGGAGGAAGAGCCAGATCGGCCCCCAAGGAAAACCCAGTCAGCACACAAATAATGCTAAACCCGATAAGTCCATTCGCCTGCAAATTAAATACCCAAATAAAACTGATGATCGTCATTCCCATCGACAACAGCCATGCGTCTCGCTCATGACTGCGCCGTGCAATCAACAACCAAAACGGCATCGATAGCGCCGCTGATAGAAAGTAAATGAGAAGGAGATAGCCTGACTGCGCCTCCAAATGCAATTGGTCTTTTGTGAAGAATAAAAATAAGGTTGCGGGTATCGCCGCAGCAATACCGTTCAGTACGAAGACGAAAAACAAGCGACGAAAAGTGGGATTCGCCAACATATCAGCCCATCGCAATGACGCTTTTCCCTTATCTTGTCGAAGCTGAATAACAGGGATCCAACGCACTAAGCAAGCCGCCCCGATACAAAGACTGATTGCTAACGTCCACGTCAGCCACGTGAAATCAGCAAGTTGCCCCATCAACGCCGCACTCAACACACCAAGCAAACCACAGCCCTCACGTACTGAACTAAGCTTTAATCGTTGGTCAGGCCATTGACTCAATGCAGCGCCCCACGATTGATACGCAATGCTAGCGAGACTAAAGCCTGCATAGACAACGATAAGTGAAACGAAGAACCAGACAAAGACCAACCATCCGCGTAGCACGGGGGGATGAAAAAGTGCGCCAAAGCCGACAATCAGTAGCGGGATGGCAAAGACAATGTACCTTGCATATCCCTGTCCCTGTGGTCGACGGTCAATAATGCCACCAATATACGGATCAAAAAAGGCATCCGCCATGCGAGAGAATAACAAGGCAGTACCAATGTAGCTCAAGGAAATACCAAAGTGCTCCGCATAAAACTGTGGGACATAGACATAGATGGGGAGTGCCACAAAGGCCAAGGGAAACGCAAGCAGACCGTAAGCCAATAAACGTTGAAACGATAATCGAATCATTACCCGATGCCTTTCGATTGGAGCAGCGAAGATCACGGAAGGTCCCCATAGGGACATAAAAAAAGCGCGCCCATTATTTCATGAACGCGCTTTTTCTGCTTTCGTGTGATCACGCCAATGGCAGGCAGACACTTTCGTTGCTGTCTCTCTTGCGTCGGCGTGTAGGCGATTAGCTCAATTCTTCTAAACGCAACTTGGTCACTTGACCAAACACAGCGGGTAAACCCTCAATTTTCTCAATCGCAGCGACAATATTCTTTTCCTTCGTCTGGTGCGTGAGGATAATGATATCCGTCCGCGTTTCGCCATCACCAGGCTCTTTTTGTAGCATCGCGTCAATCGAAATGGTCAGATCTGCGAGGATGCGCGTGACATCAGCTAACACGCCAGGGCGATCTTCCACATGCATTCTCAGGTAATAGCTCGTCACCACTTCAGACATCGGCAGAATCGGCAAATCACTGATGGAACCTGGTTGGAACGCCAAATGTGGCACACGGTGTTCTGGATCAGCGGTTGCAAGACGCGTGATATCGACCAAATCAGCGATCACAGCAGATGCGGTTGGCTCTGAACCAGCGCCCTTACCGTAATACAGTGTCGCACCGACGGCATCGCCTTGTACTAACACCGCGTTCATCGCTCCTTCAACGTTAGCGATCAGGCGCTTAGACGGAATCAATGTCGGGTGAATACGCAATTCAATACCATCCACAGTGCGCTTTGCGATACCAAGCAGCTTAATCCGGTAACCGAGTTCTTCGGCATAACGAATGTCGTTTGCCTCTAACTTTGTAATTCCCTCAACGTGTGCTTTGTCAAATTGCATCGGCACACCAAACGCGATTGATGCCATGATGGTCGCTTTATGACCAGCGTCAACGCCCTCAATATCAAACGTAGGATCCGCTTCCGCGTAGCCAAGCGCTTGAGCTTGCTTGAGCACGGTGGCGAAGTCCAATCCTTTGTCTCGCATTTCTGACAAAATGAAATTGGTCGTACCGTTGATGATGCCTGCAATCCATTCAATACGGTTGGCAGTGAGGCCTTCGCGCAATGCTTTGATGATCGGAATACCACCAGCAACCGCCGATTCAAACGCGACCATCACACCTTTGTCATGGGCGGCTGAAAATACCTCGTTGCCGTGTATTGCTAACAATGCTTTGTTCGCGGTAATGACATGCTTACCATTGGCAATTGCTTGCAAGACGAGGTCTTTCGCAATACCACAACCACCAATGACTTCCACAACGATTTCAATATCCGGATGATTTACGACCAACATCGGGTCGCTCACCACCTCAACGCCATCTCCAACGATGCCACGTGCACGTTCTACATTTCGGGCTGCGACCATTACAATCTCAATCGGACGTCCGGCGCGGCGAATAATCTCTTCCTGATTCCGCTTTAATACATTGAAGGTGCCGGTACCAACGGTGCCTATGCCTAACAGACCTACTTTGATTGGTTTCATATCTTTTTAAACAATAAAATTAAATTAATTAGTGCCGTGGCGCTTTCGATAACTTTCAAGGAAGTGATCAATGCGTCCAAATGCCTCAGTCAAATCATCCGTATTTGGCAGGAAAACCACCCGGAAGTGGTCAGGTTTGATCCAGTTGAAACCTGTTCCTTGTACCAACAACACACGCTGCTCGGTTAATAGCTCGTGGATAAACTCCTGGTCATCTTTGATCGGATAGATCTCAGGGTCCAGTTTCGGAAACATATACAACGCCGCTTTGGGCTTCACGCATGTGACGCCTGGGATGGCGGTTAAGAGTTGGTGGGCGAGATCACGCTGCTTCAGCAAGCGCCCTCCTGGGCCAACCAAATCTTGAATACTCTGATAACCGCCCAAAGCGGTCTGAATGGCAAACTGCCCCGGTGCGTTCGCACACAAACGCATCGAAGCCAACATGTTCAAGCCTTCGATGTAGTCTTTTGCATGGCGCTTTTCACCAGAAATAACCATCCAACCCGCTCGGTAACCACAAGAACGGTAATTTTTTGACAAACCATTGAGCGTTAAAAATAACACATCATCTGCCAATGAGGCGATCGAAACATGCTCCGCTTCATCGTACAGGGTTTTATCGTAGATTTCATCTGCAAAAACAATCAACTGGTGTTGACGTGCGACCTCAACAATTTGTTGCAATACCGACACTGGGTACAATGCCCCAGTTGGGTTATTCGGGTTAATGACGACGATCGCTTTTGTATTTGGCGTAATCTTGCTCTTAATGTCGTCAATATCTGGCATCCAGTCTGCGGATTCGTCGCAGACATAATGAACTGGCTTACCACCAGACAGACTAACCGCCGCAGTCCACAAAGGATAATCAGGCGCAGGGACCAATACTTCGTCGCCATTGTTCAGTAAGGCATTCATGCCCATAACAATCAACTCTGAAGCGCCGTTACCTATATAAATGTCTTCGATCGTGACGCCGCGGATTTTCTTTTCCTGGGTGTAATGCATGATCGCTTTTCTTGGCGCAAACATCCCCTTGGAATCTGTATAACCGGCAGCGTTATGCATGTTGCGAATCATATCCTGCACAATTTCGTCAGGCGGATCGAAGTTAAACACGGCCAAATTACCGATATTTAACTTGATGATCTTATGACCCTCGTCTTCCATTTGTTTGGCTTTTTCAAGCACTGGACCACGAATGTCATAACAAACGTCAGCTAATTTTTGTGATTTTTGTATAGGTCGCACTAGCAATTTCCTTCTTATCATTTGGCATGCAAATCGCCATGCAGCAACCAAGAAGTCTTTGCTTATGCTGCACTGCCGAACGAAGCATTTTGCACAAGGAATGCTGTTTAATCAAATTGTTTTAGGATTATTTGTCTTTCTATGGACAATTTAGCGAAACCTTATACCTTTCAGCTATAAACTTATATGTCTAGCGAATGAAAGACTCTCTAACATTGATTCTTGCCCAAGGAAGCGAAACAGAAGTAGGAGCAGAAGCAGGAGCAACAATCACACGATCCAGCGTCGCGGAGTAAATTTCCAGGAAACAAGCGTCATCCCTTGGAAAACCGTAAAAAAAAGTTACAATGCCGCACTCACTCGGCACATTAATTAGCATAGAGCCATTATTATGAAGTTGCATTCGACACAAACTCAGCAGTACCAGACAATCACTGGCTATGAAACAGACAGCGTTGAGATCAATGCCATCACATTCAAGCACAGTCTCATTGTTCTCCCAGAAACAAAGCCGGTCGAATGGCCCGTTAGCCGTTTTGAGACTTTAACGGCCAATGATTTTGCACAAATCGATGCGACCCAACCGGATGTCGTCATCCTCGGTACTGGAAACAAACAGCGATTCATTCACCCAAAACTAATCGCGGCGCTGACTGCGCGGCGCGTCGGTGTTGAATGCATGGATAACAAAGCCGCATGTCGCACGTATAACATCCTGATGGCTGAAGGACGCAAAGTGGCGCTCGCCTTGATCATGGAAAACGAATGAGTCAATTAAACAAAAACAACCTACTTCCACTTGAGTCACCCAAGGTCCTGTGGGCTGTTGCTATCAGTTTCCTGTGTATCTGGTTTTACATGTTAGGTGCAAGAACCCTTGTACCGACCGATGAGGGTCGCTACGCCGAGATGGCGCGTGAAATGTTGGCGACCGGCGATTGGATTACATTGCGCCTCAATGGCATTAAGTACTTCGAAAAGCCCCCGTTACAAAATTGGATGAATGCGCTGACCTTTGCTGCCTTTGGGCTGGGCGATTGGCAAGCACGTCTGTGGACGGGGTTGTGCGGTCTCATCGGGGTATTCTCTGTTGCGTACACTGGTCGCCGATTATTCGGTGCCCGCACAGGGACTATCGCCGCCATCGTCCTCGGGTCGAGCTTCTATTGGGCGGGTATGGGCCATGTCAACTCACTGGACATGGGCTTGTCTGGCATGCTGGCGATTACCATGTGCGGCTTACTGCTCGGCCAAGATGAGTCGGCATCACCCGCCGCAAGACGCAATGCCATGCTCATTTGCTGGGCTGGTATGGCACTGGCAACCATGTCTAAAGGCTTGATTGGCTTTGTATTACCTGGGGCAGTGTTAGTGATTTATACCTTGGTCACCCGTGACTGGCGCCTCTGGGCGCGCCTTTATTTTGGCCGTGGACTCATCCTGTTTTTTGCTATCACCGCACCGTGGTTTATCCTCATCGCACTCCGCAACCCCGAACATCCGCATTTCTTTTTCATTCATGAACATTTTCAACGCTTTACGAGCGATGTTCACCACCGATCAGGGGTCTGGTATTACTTTTTCCCCTTTTTAATCCTAGGGATCGTCCCATGGATAGGGCTGCTTGTTCAAGGAATGTGGACGGGCGTCAAAGAACAACAAAAAGGATTTAAACCGCTTTTGATGCTGTTAATTTGGGCAGTATTTTTCTTTTTCTTCTTTAGTATTTCGCATTCAAAATTGCCTGGCTATATTCTGCCGATCTTTCCAGCGCTCGCATTAATGATTGCCGTCTATCTGGAAAGCGCAAAACCCAACGCTCTGAAGCTGGCTGCAGGATTACTGGGACTGTTAGGCGTCGTCGGACTCTTTAGCGTCAACAAAATAGCGCATATGGGCAAAGATGCGATCGACATTCCACTCTATGCTAACGCGGCACCTTGGATCGCCGCTGCCAGTGCGATTGCGTTGGCTGGTGCTCTCGTTGCATGGTTTTTTGCTGGACGAGAAAAAGTCGGAAAAGACATCGCCATTTTAAGTCTTGCATTTGGTGGCTTCTTGGCGGGACAGGTCGCATTTTTGGGACACAATCCTTTTGGTCAGTATATCGCTGGCACTGCCCATGTCGCGGCGATTAACGCTGAACTCACATCGCCCACGACACCGATTTACGCAGTCGGGCGTTATGAACAAGCTTTACCCTTCTATTTACAACGCACAGTCACGCTCGTTGAATTTCCAGATGAAATGGAATTCGGCCTACAACAACAACCGGAGTTATGGATTCCGACACGCGCAGGTTTTGTGAAGAAGTGGCTCGCACATCAAGCCAATCATGAACATGCTGTGGCGATTGTCAGAACGGATATTTTTGAAGAATTCCAGAAACAACATGTACCGATGCGCGTTATCGGTCAAGATCCACGGCGCGTGATTATCGCGACACCCGTACCTTCACAATAATAAAACGACGATCCACTTATTTCTATTATGAATCTCACTACTTTCGGTTTCATTCTCACCGGCATCCTCCTCAACGCCGTCGCACAAGTTTTGTTAAAAGCCGGCACAAAAGCCGTTGGGGCCATTCATCTCAATGCAGAGAACTGGTTTTCGATCGGTTTGCAATTAGCAACGCAATTACCCATCATTGGCGGCCTGAGCTGCTATGTCATCTCCGTGGTTGTTTGGATTATTGGCCTCTCTCGTGTTGACGTATCGATTGCCTATCCGATGCTGTCTATTGGGTATATCGTCGCCGCACTTGGTGCTTGGTATTTCCTCGGAGAAGCCTTATCAATGCAACGGATTCTGGCTATTTGCGTCATTATTTCAGGGGTAGTTCTTCTGGTAAGAAGCTAATTTGCCATTTTTTTCGAACAAATAGAACCACTATCCTCACAGAGAGTCAGATGGTAACGATTCAACCCGTTCAATCGCGCCAAACGCCGCGCAGTGAACACAAGTAAAAAGGACGACAATGAACGACTCAATGGCTTTTTTGCCTTTCACCAAACCTACTATGGATGAAGAAACCATCGCTGCTGTCGGCGAGGTCATGCGCTCGGGTTGGATGACGAGCGGCCCGAAGGTTCAGGCCTTGGAAGCGCAACTTTCTGACTATTTTGGTGGTCGCCCGGTCCGGACATTTAATTCCGGTACCTGTACGATGGAAATTGCCCTACGTATCGCGGGTATCGGTGCTGGCGATGAAGTCATCACCACGCCAAATTCTTGGGTTGCCACCGCCAACGTTATTATTGAAACGGGTGCAACGCCAGTATTTGCGGACATCGATCCTAAGACCCATAACATCGATCTCGACAAAGTCGAAGCAGCGATTACGCCGCGCACCAAAGCGATCATTCCTGTTCACATGTGTGGATTACCCTGTGACATGGACCGACTATATGACATTGCTCGCAAATATAACCTTCGCGTCATCGAAGATGCTGCGCAGGCAATCGGTTCAAGCTGGAAAGGTAAGCGCATTGGCTCTTTTGGTGATTTTGTTTCATTTAGCTTTCAAGTCAACAAAAACATCATGACTGGCGAAGGTGGCTGCCTCGTGTTGAACAATGCAGAAGAAGCGCGCCTCGCTGAAAAATACCGCCTACAAGGCGTCTCACGTAGCGGGCTCGATGGCATCGACGTTGACGTGCTCGGTGGTAAATTCAACATGACCGATATCGCCGGCGCGATTGGTCTGGGTCAAATGAAACGTCTTGCTGAATTTAATGCAAAACGTCTCGAGTTGGCAAAATACTATTTTGAACAGTTTGGACCCGACTTCGAAACCCAGACTGGCGCAGAATTACCGGTCGCAGACTTCGAGCAATCCAATTGGCACATGTTCCACCTGGTTTTACCAGAAAGAATCAATCGTGCCGAGTTTATGCAACAAATGTTGGATGTCAAAATTGGGCTGGGCTATCATTACCGCGCTATCCATTTGTTCACTTACTACCGTGAACGCGGCTTTACGGATGGGATGTTCCCCATTGCAGAACGCGTCGGAAAACAGATCGTCACGCTCCCTTTGTTTCCATCAATGACAAAGGAAGATGTCGAAAGAGTCGTGTCTGCGGTAAAATCCCGCCTTCTTTGAAATTTGCACGTATAAATAATGAAACCCGAACTCTCCGTCGTCATCCCTGTCTACAATGAAGAAGCTGGCCTGGCAAAGCTTTTTGCGAGGCTGTATCCAGCACTAGACACGCTGGCAGCCCGTGGCGTCAGTTATGAAATTGTTTTTGTGAACGACGGAAGTCGTGACAACACGGCACTGATTTTGTCTGATCAGTTCCGTTTACGTCCCGACGTGACACGTGTCGTCTTGTTCAACGGCAACTATGGCCAGCATATGGCGATTTTGGCGGGATTTGAGGCGACTCGCGGCGATATCGTGGTCACGCTGGATGCCGATCTGCAGAATCCTCCAGAAGAAATTGGTGCCTTGGTCGATAAAATGCGTGAAGGATACGATTACGTTGGTTCTATTCGCCGCAAACGCCAAGACAGCGCATGGCGCACGTATGCCTCTAAAGCGATGAATCGTTTCCGCGAAAAAATCACACGGATTAAGATCACAGACCAAGGTAACATGTTGCGTGCTTATGGCCGTAACGTCATCAACTTGATGAATCAGTGCAGTGAAGTTAACACGTTCGTCCCTGCCCTTGCTTATACATTTTCGCGTAATCCGACTGAAATCACGGTTGAACATGAAGAGCGATCCGCTGGGGAATCAAAATATTCCATCTACAGCCTGATTCGTCTTAATTTTGATTTAATGACCGGCTTTTCCATCATGCCATTACAGTGGTTCTCCATGTTAGGGATGATTTTGTCTGCATTGTCTGGCGGACTGGTGAGCTTATTGCTGATTCGACGCTTCATTTTCGGCGCAGAGGCAGAAGGTCTGTTCACGCTGTTTGCGATTGCCTTCTTTATGATGGGCGTGATTTTGTTTGGTATTGGGTTGCTTGGTGAGTACGTGGGTCGTATTTATCAACAAGTTCGCGGACGTCCTCGCTATGTCGTGCAAACAATTTTACAAGACATAGGCAACGACCAGCCGAGTAATCACTAAGCAGAAGCCAAGATCAACACCGCTATGACTACAAAAGAACCACGCATGAATCAGCCCACCGCAACCGCTGTCGTATTCGCCTACCATAACGTAGGTGTACGATGCATCAAGACACTGCTCGCTCGTGGTATCGACATCAAATTAGTGGTTACCCATGAAGATAATCCGGCGGAAACCATTTGGTTTGAATCTGTCGCTGCCTTGTGCAAAGAACACGGGATCGAAAGCATCAGCCCGAGCAATCCTGCCACGCCAGAACTCGCAGCGAGGATCGCAGCCATCGCACCGGAATTTATTTTTAGCTTCTACTATCGCCACATGCTTCCAGTTGACATGCTCGCATTGGCCAAGCGTGGTGCCTACAACGTGCATGGATCGCTACTTCCCAAATACCGGGGTCGCGTTCCAGTCAATTGGGCTGTGTTGCATGGGGAAACAGAAACCGGTGCAACCCTCCATGAGATGGCGGCAAAGCCAGACGCAGGCGCTATCATTGGTCAAACCGCTGTTCCTATTTTGCCTGACGACACCGCCTTTGAGGTTTTTGGTAAATTGACAGTTGCTGCTGAACAAACCTTGTGGCAAGCTCTGCCATCACTGATTAATGGCACCGCATTACCGTTACCCAACGACCTAGCCAATGGAAGTTATTTTGGTGGTCGTAAGCCAGAAGACGGACGCGTCGACTGGTCGAAGAGTGCCAGCGAGGTCTACAACTTGCATCGTGCAGTTGCGCCTCCCTACCCCGGCGCTTTTTTTGAGCAATTTGGCCATCATTTTGTTATTGAAAAAGCACGTTTATCAGATTTATCCGCAGCAAATTTGCCGACAGGCTTACATGTAGTGGATAATGCTATTTTGGGCGTGTGCGGCGATGGCCGTGCATTGCGAATTATCGAATTACGCTGTGATGGCAACATCGTCACAGCAAAAGAATTGCAGCAATTGACATCCAATGCTTGATAAAAGCAGCAACATCAAGGTCAACGCAGTACAGCAATCACATTTACTAAAGAAGAACTCACCATGAAAAAAGTCCTCATTCTCGGCGTGAACGGTTTTATCGGTCACCATTTGTCCAAACGCATTCTCGAAACCACTGACTGGGAAGTCTACGGTATGGACATGCAAACCGAGCGTTTAGGCGACATGATCAACCATCCTCGTATGCACTTTTTTGAAGGTGATATCACCATCAATAAAGAATGGGTTGAATACCATATCAAAAAATGCGATGTCATTCTGCCGCTGGTCGCGATTGCCACGCCTTCCACTTATGTCAAGCAACCTTTGCGCGTCTTCGAACTCGATTTCGAAGCGAACTTGCCTATCGTTCGCTCTGCTGCAAAATACGGAAAACACCTCGTATTCCCATCAACTTCTGAAGTCTACGGCATGTGCCACGACGACGAATTTGATCCAGAAGAATCTGAACTGATCTGCGGTCCAATCAACAAACCACGTTGGATCTATTCTTGCGCGAAACAATTGATGGATCGCGTGATCTGGGGCTATGGCATGGAAGGCTTGAATTTCACACTGTTCCGTCCGTTCAACTGGATCGGCGCAGGTTTGGATAACATCAACACACCAAAAGAAGGCAGCTCACGCGTTGTGACGCAATTCTTTGGTCATATCGTTCGTGGCGAGAACATTTCCTTGGTCGATGGCGGCGCACAAAAACGTGCGTTCACTTACATCGACGATGGTATCGACGCTTTGATGCGCATTATCGATAACAAAAATGGTGTTGCTTCTGGCAAAATTTACAACATTGGTAATCCAACCAACAACTACTCCATCCGTGAGTTGGCACACATGATGCTGGAATTGGCCACTGAATACCCAGAGTACGCTGAATCCGTTAAGAAAGTACAACTGACCGAAACCACATCGGCCGCGTACTACGGCAAAGGCTACCAAGACGTTCAGAACCGTGTTCCAAAAATCACAAACACCTGTGAAGAGCTGGGCTGGAAGCCTGTGACGACAATGAAAGATACCATGCGCAATATTTTCGATGCGTATCGTTCACAAGTCGCTGAAGCTCGCGCATTGATGGACTAATTGGTAGCGTCAACGATTACATATACATGCCTTCTATCGTACTAAAGATTGATGTCGATACCTTTCGCGGCACAAAAGAAGGCGTACCTAACTTGGTACGCCTTTTAAAGCAACACGAGGCCGGTGCTACTTTCCTTTTTTCTCTTGGTAAAGATCACACCGGCTGGGCATTACGCCGCGCCTTCCGTCCTGGTTTTTTTCAAAAAGTCTCCCGCACCTCGGTCGTTGAACATTACGGCGTGAAAACGCTTATGTACGGTGTTCTTTTACCTGCACCAGATATCGGCTCCTGTGTGACAGAAATGCGCGCAGTTCAGGACGCCGGTTTCGAATGCGGAATCCATACGTGGGATCACGTGGTCTGGCAAGACAACGTACGTCAACGAGATGCGCGCTGGACCCAGCACCAGATGCTCCAAGCTCACGCCAAGTTCAAACAGATTTTTGGCAGCGTTCCAAAAACACATGGTGCCGCAGGCTGGCAGATGAACCCATATGCATTTGAGCAGCTCGATCAATTTGGCATGAAATACGCCTCTGATGGTCGTGCCATGCTCAATGAGGATGGAAGCCTTTCGAATCCCGGTTATGGGCCTTATCGATTAAAAATCGGCGAGGACGTGCGTACCTGCATCCAAATGCCAACCACACTTCCCACGTTAGACGAGTTATTAGGTCGCACACTGAGCGGTAAAGAGATTACCACCGCGAATATTGCCGATCACCTCCTCAGTTTAACGAAAGACCCTAGGGATCATGTGTTTACTCTGCATGCAGAACTTGAAGGGCAGAAACTTGCCCCCATATTCGAAGAATTGCTGATTGGCTGGCGTAAGCAAGGATACCATTGCGTCTCCATGGCTTCATATTACGACACCATTCAAAACACCGATTTACCTGTACATTCGCTGTCCTGGGCAAGCTTACCAGGACGTTCCGGAGAGCTCGTCGCCCTGGTCTAAACGGTGAGCAGCGAGTTCTCCCACAATTATTAAGGAGATCACAGTGGCTGATACCCCTTCTGCGCTGAATTGTTTAGTACCAGACTTCACCGCCACCATGACTGGTGGCAAAGCGTTTGAGCTACAAGAATACGCTGGCAAGAATATCGTCATTTATTTTTACCCTAAAGACAACACACCAGGTTGCACGACAGAGAGCATCGCCTTTCGGGACTTGCACCCGCAATTTTTAGAGAAAAATACCGTCGTCTTTGGCGTAAGCCGCGATAGCCTTCGCTCTCATGAAGGCTTTAAGAACAAGCTGGCATTGCCTTTCGAGCTCATTTCTGACCCAGATGAGACACTCTGCACCATGTTTAACGTCATGAAAATGAAGAATATGTACGGAAAAAAGGTGCGCGGTGTCGAACGCAGCACGTTTGTGATTGACGCCACAGGCAAATTAGTGAAAGAATGGAGAGGCGTCAAAGTACCAGGACACGTTGATGACGTACTTGAATTTGTGAGCGCCCAAACCTAATTGAACTCGCCAGAATTTATATTGAATAAAGCCGCCAATGGCAAAGCCAGCTTACTGCTGGTAATGCCTTGGCGGCTTTTCATTTTTTTAGCTCTCACTTTTTAATTGAGGTTTTCATGCCATTGCCCAAAATGCCGACAAAACCCGCTGCATTGCTTTCACCCAAAGAATATCCGAAAGCAGAAAAAGCGAAGCCCACCAAGGCGACCAAAGCTGTATTGCCTGAAAAAACAAAAGCTGACAATGCAGTGAGTGCTTCACGTAAGAAACCGGTCTCCACAGAGACAGCACAAGTCGCGAAAACCACCCGCGTCACGGCGGAGAAATCTGCACCTGCAGTAACAGCCCCGATCGCTACAGCGATCGTCGCAGCAGCAAAAAATAAGCTGGTCTCCAACCCCAATAAATCGGGGACAAGTCGCGCTGCAGATAAGTCTGGCATCACGAAGCTGTTCGTTCTCGATACCAACGTCTTAATGCACGATCCAACGTCGCTTTTCCGCTTCGAAGAGCACGACGTTTACCTGCCAATGATTACGCTCGAAGAATTGGACGACCATAAAAAAGGGATGTCCGAAGTCGCGAGAAACGCACGTCAAGTCTCTCGCTCTCTTGATGCCTTAGTGGGTGATATTTCGCATCAAGATATCGAAAAAGGTATTGCCCTTTCTAAACTAGGTAACAAAGATGCCGGTGGACACCTGTATTTCCAAACCAAATTGCAAATTGGCGCGTTACCAGTCGGCCTACCTCAAGGTAAAGCAGACAACCAAATTTTGGGCGTCGTTCGGGCGTTAGAACAAGAATTCCCAGGTCGTCCTATCGTCTTGGTGTCTAAAGACATCAATATGCGCATTAAAGCACGGGCGATGGGCTTACCCGCCGAGGACTATTTCAATGATCATGTTCTCGAGGATTCCGATCTGCTCTACTCCGGCATCGTTCAATTACCAGATGATTTCTGGAATAAGCACGGTAAAGGCATTGAGACTTGGCAAGAAAATAAGAATGGTCTCAGCAGCACGTTCTACCGAATTACGGGCCCAGTCATTCCGAGCTTGCTGGTGAATCAATTTGTGTACTTAGAACCTAAAAATGGAGAAGCCTCCTTTTATGGTCAAGTACGACAGATCAATGGTAAAACCGCCGTTTTACAAACCTTACGCGATTACGGACATATCAAGCATAGTGTCTGGGGTATCACATCACGTAACCGCGAACAGAATTTCGCACTCAATCTGTTGATGGATCCAGAATGCGATTTCGTGACCTTGCTCGGTCAGGCAGGTACAGGCAAAACATTACTCGCCTTAGCCGCAGGCTTAGCACAAGTGCTGGAAACGAAAACCTACAACGAGATTATCGTCACACGGGTAACCGTTCCCGTTGGTGAAGACATTGGCTTTTTACCAGGTACCGAAGAAGAGAAAATGTCACCATGGATGGGGGCTTTTGACGACAACCTCGAGGTATTGAATAAATCAGATAACGATGCCGGCGATTGGGGACGCGCCGCTACGCAGGATTTGATTCGCTCGAAGATCAAGATCAAATCCTTGAACTTCATGCGTGGTCGTACGTTTGTGAATAAATTCCTGATTATCGATGAAGCGCAAAACTTAACACCAAAACAAGTAAAAACCTTGGTGACACGTGCTGGTCCTGGAACGAAAATCATCTGCTTAGGTAACATCGCGCAGATCGATACACCGTACTTGACGGAAGGCTCCAGTGGATTGACGTATGTCGTGGACCGCTTCAAAGGCTGGGCGCATAGCGGGCACGTGACGTTAGCTCGAGGTGAACGCTCGCGCTTAGCGGATCACGCAAGCGAGATCTTATAAGTTTCCGCCAGTCAACAACACCCATCACAAGGCGCTGCAATGCAGTGCCTTTTTTTACGTCCTGCAAAAAAAATTTAGTTGCGGTAGACTATTGCCTAGGCAACGATTTATTGCATGTATGAATGACGAAATTCCCTCTTTACAGTTTGATGTCAACCAAGTCGAAGACAACGTAGGCTATCTGCTCGCCCGAGCAAGAACAATGCTGTCACGCGGCGTGGATGAGTCTCTTCGATCACTTGATATCACGCATTCTCAGGGAAGCGTCTTCATGATGCTATCGATTGGAAAATGCAATACAGCGGCCGAGTTGTCGCGTGATTTATTCATCGACTCAGCCGCGATGAAGCGCACACTAGACAAACTAGAGTCAAGAGGGTTCATCCAACGGATCACCGACCCAAATGATAAACGTTTGAATAAGCTCGAGTTAACCGCCGCAGGGAGCGCATTGGCACGACAACTCCCAGCAATTTACAAAGAAGTATTGGACATTGGTTTTACTGGTTTTACCAATGAAGAAATAGGTTTTCTGAAGTGTTTACTCAGAAAATTGCTTGCCAACCGCGGATTATTTGAATCACGCTAATATCGTTGCTATGACAATTAATTTAAAATCAACATTTAAATGTTGAATGGTCCACTATGAAGCCACTAAATACACCTCATTTCACTTCACGCAGTATTCTCAGCCTTGCTGTGACCACTGCCGCGCTGGCAATGCTAAGCGGCTGTGTGAGTTACAACGGCATTGAGAGCAATGCCAAGCTCAATGCTGTCGCGCAGACCGCGAATCTCGACATTTACGGCCAACAGAATGGTCAATGGCCAGACAATCAATGGGCAAAAACCATCGGTGGTCAAGACCTGCAAGACGCCATTGATTATGCGTTAGCAAACAGCCCAACACTGCAAGTTGCTGCGGCCAGAATTAGTGCTGCACGCGCCCAGAGTGACTATGTTGGTGCTAACAAGCTACCGACCGTCAACGCTGGCTTTGAGAACACCTATGAGCGATTCACCGAACACGGTTTAATCCCTCCACCGCTCGCTGGCAACTACTATTCAGATAACGAACTGACACTCAGTGCGTCTTATGATGTTGACTTCTGGGGCAAGCATAAAGCAGAAATGCGCTCTGCTCTCTCACAAGAGCAAGTCGCCGCTGCCGAACAACAAAGCGCCCGTCTGATGCTGAGTAATGCGGTCGCACGTAGTTGGATACAATTAGCCCGCCAATACGCTCAGCTGGATTTGAGCAAACAACAGTTGGCAGTCCGGGAAAAATTTGACGAATTGATTGCCCAACGCGTCAAAGCTGGCCTCGATACAAAATCGGATATTCAACAAGGTTTGATTCAGATTTCTGCACTGAAAAATGATATTTCAGCATGGGAATCAGCGATTGCACTCACGCGCAACCAACTTGCCGCTTTAATGGGACAAGATCCAACGCAGGGGCTTCAGCTACCACGACCACAGTATCGTCCTGACCTTCAGACCCAGTTGCCAGCAAACTTACCACTCGAGTTGCTCAGCCGCCGCCCCGATATCGTTGCAGCACGTTGGCGCGTGGAAGCAAGTCAAGGTGATATCGATATCGCCAAAAAACAATTCTATCCAAACATTAACATCGTTGGCTTTGCTGGTCTCTCTGACATTGGACGAGGCGCAGGTCTGGATAATTTGTTTCAAAGTAGCAGCCGAATACTAGGTATCGGACCATCAATCCACTTGCCGGTCTTCGAGGGCGGTCGTTTGCGTGCCCAGTTAAAAACGAAGGTGGCTGGTTATGACATGGCTGTTGCCACTTACAATCAAAGCCTGACGGATGCCTTGCGTGACGTTGCTGATCAAATCCAAACGATGCGATCCAGCGACATTCAGTTGACTGAACAAGCCAAAGCAGAGCAAGCAACAAAAATCAATTTGCAATTGGCTCAGCAACGTCAAAAGGCGGGCACGGCCAACATGCTCCCTGTGCTTGCGGCTGAGAGCGCATTACTCACCCAACAAAAACAAACGATCGACATCACTTTCCGTCGCGCTGAAAGCCACGTCAATCTGATTAAAGCGCTTGGCGGCGGCTATGACAGCAAAGCTGAGCAACAAAATTCCGCAATGACCCCAGTAACCACTGTATCTAACAAACCGGAGGCAGCGTAATGAACGCTCCATCTCAACAAACACAAAATACCTCTACTTCCCCTGCAACCACAGTCGAGGCAGCGCCTGATTCCAACAAGCGCCGCGGATTATTGATCATCGTGACGACACTGCTCGTACTCGGGATCGCTGCTTATGGCGTATGGTGGACGTTGGTAGGAAGCCACTATGAACATACCGATGA
Source organism: Undibacterium sp. MH2W (assembly GCF_049340215.1). NCBI lineage: Bacteria > Pseudomonadati > Pseudomonadota > Betaproteobacteria > Burkholderiales > Oxalobacteraceae > Undibacterium > Undibacterium sp. MH2W. The sequence continues at coordinate 506,595 of NZ_JBMPPA010000003.1, forward strand.
TGCCTATGCAGCAGGTAACGTCGTTCAAGTAACACCCCAAGTCGCCGGCACAGTTGTCGCTATCCACGCAGACGATACCGACTTGGTGCAAGCAGGAAAAGCATTGGTTGATTTGGATAAAACCGACGCGAAGGTTGCGCTCGACCAAGCAGAAGCACAGTTGGCGCAAACAGTGCGTGAAGTCAAAGTCTTGTTCGCCAACAATGCAAGCCTGCAAGCAAATATTGATGTACGTAGTACTGATGTCGAACGCGCCAAATCTGATCTGGCACGTCGTCAGCAATTATTGAGCACGGGTGCTATTTCTTCCGAAGAATTGGAACACGCACGTAACACGCTCAAGACTGCGGAAGCGGCATTGATCGCCGCGCGTGAACAATTAGCATCCAACCACGCGCTCACAGAAAATACAAACGTTACCCAGCATCCAAACGTCTTGCGCGCCGCTGCAAAATTGCGCGAAGCAATGCTCGCTTACAGCCGCACGAGTTTGCCTGCACCATTAACTGGCTACATCGCAAAGCGCGCTGTGCAAGTAGGACAACGTATTGCGCCAGGCACTCCGCTGCTTTCTATCGTGCCACTCAACTCTTTATGGGTAGATGCCAACTTTAAGGAAGTCCAATTAGCGCATATGCGCATCGGACAAGACGTTGTATTGCACTCTGACTTGTACGGCAGCGACGTCGAATTCCACGGCAAAGTGTTAGGTATGTCGGCTGGTACTGGTTCAGCGTTCTCTTTATTGCCTGCGCAAAATGCAAGTGGTAACTGGATTAAGGTTGTTCAACGCGTTCCAGTACGTATCTCGCTCGATCCAAAAGAATTAGCACAACATCCGCTGCGTATTGGCGTGTCGATGCAAGTTCAGGTCAACATCTCACAAGAGCAAGGTGCGCCTATCGCGTCAACACCAAAAGTAGGCGAAGTACCCGTCTATCAAACAAATGTATTTGAACAAGCGGCGAAAGATGCTGATGCGCGTATCGCACAGATCATCAACGCTAATCTGGCAACGGCAGCAGCCTCAATGAAGGCAAAGTAATGAGCTCTGGAACAAGTACACCACATGCACCTCATCCTCCCCTTGAGGGAGGCAAGCTGGCATTGGGTACCTTAGTACTCTCGCTTGCGACGTTTATGAATGTGCTGGACTCATCGATCGCGAACGTGTCGATTCCAGCGATTTCAGGTAACTTGGGCGTGTCACCGCAACAAGGGACGTGGGTCATTACGTCTTTCGCGGTTGCTAACGCGATCTCGGTACCGCTGACAGGTTGGCTGACAATGCAGTTTGGTCAGGTGCGTCTGTTTATGACCTCCATTCTGCTCTTTGTGATTTCGTCTTGGTTGTGCGGCATGGCACCCAACATCGAAATGCTCATCGCAGCGCGGATCTTGCAAGGGGCAGTTGCTGGCCCGATGATTCCATTGTCACAGGCCTTGCTACTAGGTAGCTACAAGCCTTCGAAAAGTTCGATGGCGCTCGCGCTTTGGGGGATGACGACGCTTGTCGCTCCCATCATGGGGCCATTACTCGGCGGGTGGATTTCAGACAACTATTCGTGGCCGTGGATTTTTTATATTAACGTTCCGGTTGGTCTCTTTACGGCGTATGCCACATGGGCACTGTATAAGACGCGCGAATCACAGATCAGAATTCTTCCGATCGATAAAGTTGGTTTGTTCTTGTTAGTTGTCTGGGTCGGTGCATTGCAGATTATGCTCGATAAGGGCAAAGAATTAGATTGGTTTAATTCTGGTGAAATTATTCTCCTTACCGTCATTGCTGCTGTGGGCCTGATCTACTTCATCATCTGGGAGCGCGGACAGGAACATCCCGTCGTTGACCTGACGTTGTTTAGCGGCCGAAATTTCTCGGCGGGTGTGTTAGCGATTTCCATCGGTTACGGGTTGTTCTTTGGTAGCTTGGTCATTATGCCGTTGTGGCTGCAAACGCAATTGTCTTACACAGCAACAGAGGCTGGGAAAATCATGGCACCCGTAGGTATCTTCGCCATTATTTTATCGCCAGTCATTGGAAAAACCTTACCCAAAGTCGACGCCAGAAAAGTAGCCTCGATGGCGTTCATTTTGTTTGCTGTTGTATTTTTTCTTCGGGCGAGGTTCACGACGGACGTTGATACGATCAGCTTGCTCATCCCTACCTTGATTCAAGGGGCGGCGATGTCCATGTTCTTTATTCCATTGACATCGATCATCCTCTCCGGCTTAAAACCAGAGAAGATCCCAGCAGCATCAGGTCTGTCGAATTTCGTCAGGATCATGTGCGGCGGCATGGGTGCATCCATCATGACAACGCTGTGGGATAGTCGAAGCACACTACACCACGCACAAATCACTGAAAACACTGGTAGCAGCTTCCCTGTGTTTGTACAGACGGTGCAGTCGCTGGGACAGCAAGGCCTCCCCGAAACAGGCGCTTATGCTGTGATTGATCGCTTGATCTCTGTGCAAGCAAGTACGATGGCTGCCACTGATATTTTTTATCTTGCAGCGTTTATGTTTTTAGGTTTGATTGGCTTTGTTTGGCTGACGAAACCGAAGAAATCCTCAGCACCTGTGGACGCAGGCGGAGCGCATTAACTTCCGTTATCAAAGAAAAGGCCGACTGGATTCACAGTCGGCCTTTTTTTTCATCTTCTTTGCGCCACGCTGAGATGAATTTCTATTCAGATACCATCAACCCATATGGATATGACCTGAACTGAAGACTACTTCCACTCGCCACGTAATTCTTTGACTTTCTCTTGTAGCACCAATGGCGTCACCAAATCCGGTGCCATGACGTCACCAACCACAAGCTCTAGTTTCGAAAATGGATAGCGTCTGAATGCGCGCTCAAAAGGATTACTTTTATCTCTCGAGAAAATACTACCCCATAAACCCCGCAACGCCATTGGATAAACGGGAACAGGAGAACGATCAAGTATTTTACGGATACCGCCTTTAAACTCATTCATGTCGCCTGTGCTTGTCAGCTTGCCCTCAGGGAAAATACACAAGAGCTCCCCCTCATGCAGCGCTTGTGCAATATCAACGTACGCTTTTTCCATAATCCATGGATCTTCTTTGGCTGGTGCGATAGGAATCGCTTTCGCTGTTCTGAAAATCCAAGATAAAAATGGAATCTTAAAAATCCGATGGTCCATGACAAACCGAATCGGCCGTGGACTACACGCCATAATCACGATCGCATCCATGTAACTAACATGATTACAGACCAACACCCCGGCACCCTGTTCAGGAATCACGGCTGCATTCACCGTCTTCACTTTGTAGACGGTCTGAATCAATATCCATGCAATAAACCGCATCAAGAATTCTGGTACAAGACTAAAAATATACGCAGCAACTATCGCATTCAAGATGGCAGTTGCCATAAATAGTTGAGGGATCGTCACCCCTCTCACCAACATTGCCGATGCCGTCAGTGAAGCCACCACCATAAACAACGCATTGAGAATATTCATACCGGCAATGGTGCGCGATAAATGCTGCGGATCACAACGCGTCTGAATCACGGCAAACAGTGGGACAACATACAGACCACCAAAAACGCCTAACATGACAATATCAAACAAAATCCTGACGCTACCCGTCTGTTCAATAAAGTGCCAAAGATCAACTGCCCCCGTATTGACATAGGATTCACTGGCCAAATACAGTTCAAATCCAAAGACAGACATACCAATCGCGCCAAAAGGGACAAGACCGATTTCTACCTTATGACCAGAGAGCTTCTCACATAACAACGATCCTGCTCCGATACCGAAAGAAAACACCGTCAGTAACAAGACAAACACCGTGTGATCGCCATGCAAATAGTTTTTTGCATAAAGAGGAAACTGCGCCAGCACAATCGCGCCGTAAAACCAAAACCAGGAGTTACCGAGCAAAGACAGAAAAACAGGGCGATTCTTTTTGCTGAATGCGATGTTACGGATCGTTTCGCTCAATGGATTTTTGTTGATGACGAGTTCGGGCGCAGGTGCAGGAGAGTACGGTATCCGCAAGCTCGTGACATACCCTACCACTGCAATGGCAATGGTGCCGAACGCCACGAGTTCAATACCCCATGACTCATGGACAACGAGCATCGCACCCAAAATCTCGCCCAATAAAATCCCAACAAACGTGCCCATTTCAATGAGACCGTTACCACCAATGAGTTCATCGGTTGAAAGATGTTGCGGCAGATAAGCATACTTCACCGGACCAAATAAGGTTGAGTGAATACCCATACCAGCAATCCCAGCGATCAATACCCACACGTTATGTGTCATCCAGCCATAAGCAGCAAGGCACATAATGGCAATTTCAAGCAGTTTCACCTTTCTTGCCATGCCCCCTTTTTCAAACTTATCTGCCAACTGGCCAGACGTCGCGGAGAACAATACAAAAGGCAGGATAAACAAACCGGGAATGAGCTGATTTAACAAGCCGACATCTAATGTCGTCCAATGCAACGCATCAAAGGTTAATATCGTCAACAGTGCTGTTTTGAACACATTGTCGTTAAAAGCGCCTAAAAATTGCGTCCAAAAAAATGGCGCAAATCGACGCTCGGTCAGCAGGCGAAACTGGCTTTGTTGACTCATGGTTCCTCTTATTAAAATGAAACTAAAACTGATTCAAATCTTAACCTAAATTCCAGCAAGGACGCCGTATTTAGACTACTTATTGTCGAACTCAACAACCAATCTCAACAGACAACTTCAACAGACAAAGCCATCCCCTCATCAACCCATCTACGGCTGCCGAAAATAGTCAATCGCGCTTTGCACTGGCAGAATTTCACATGACATCTGTCGTGCAATCCGAAGCGCAGATTCGAGTTGTGTAGGTGACGTGCCCCAAGGTCCCGTGGATGAAGACACTTCATGGGAATAAAAAATGAGCCAACCACCCTCTTCAGCCGTGTTCTGAATTAAATTCAAGATCGTCTCATCGGATGTCACGCCAGCATACAAAGACTGTGCGCGAAGGGCATTGAGGTCGGCTCTTCCAACATGAGTACCGCCACCCGTAATACGGCTATAAGAAAATAAGCTCGCCGCAGCCAGCTTACTCGGAAAATCATAAGCACCGAAAGGAAACGCAAAGCCGCTATTCTTGACATTATGTTCGGTAAAGAAATCTTGATTCTTGCGCCAATCGTCACGGAGAAAGCGGAGGTTAGCTTCTGCGCAATTCGTATGCGAAAAAGTGTGGCACCCTACTTCATGGCCGCGTGACACCAACCTCTGCAGGTCGCTCACCTGGTGGCAAGGCTGGTTTTGTTCGACACCATCCGTCAAACCACCGCATACATAAAAAGTGCCTCTGGCCTCGTACCGCTCTAATAACGCTGCACCTTCTCGGCATGCACTCGCTGGTACGTCATCGAAAGAAAAACTAACCACGCCCTTCCCCTTATTCAAGGGAAGCCATCGATGTGCTGTATGACGCGCCAGCAGGCGACTCATTCTTTTATAGATAGACATTATCGTGGGGTCGCAGGAGACGCGCTCAGGTAGTCTTGATACCGCGCTAAATTCATCCGAGCCGCGCTACCGGGAAGATTTTCAAAGGTATATTGAATTCCGACTTTAATGACAGATTGGCCAAGATTTAAATTGGGCACATCCCCGCGGTCTTTTTCAAAATAACTATCAGCAAAAATTCTAAACCCACGTTCGATCTCATAACTTGCCCCTACCCCAGCACGACGCATGCGACTCGTCTGTGCTGCACCCACATTTGTCGGCACACCGGGGATATAGACTTGAGAGCTATTCTGAAAAATAGCCGACGCGTTGAACTGCAATTTATCCGAATATAACCACAACGTATCAACCCGAGCGCCTTTGCTCACGACATAAAGAATGCTGGGATCCACAATCGGAAACGGCTGATCGTACAACTGCATGTCGAGGCGCAATTGCGGGGAAAATCGATACGTCAATCGCGCAATCGCGTTCGTGAGGTTCGTATCGAGATTATTGAAGGTACTATAACGACGCCTCACCATGCCAATATGGGCGCTTGTCGTCGTCTTGACGCTATAGCTCCATTCGGTATCAAAGTAGTACTCGGTTTCTTTGTACTGCGTGTCGTATTCGGGTTTTAATTTGCTATCACCATACGGTATATCGTAAAAGGCGATTTGTGCGGGATTGCGATCAGTGAAATTGGTCGTTGATAGCCTAATGCCACCTTCAATACTCGAACCTGTCGGCGAGAAGTAGCGTAAGCCAAGCTGTTTGCCGTTTTGTTTATTGTTGTAGAGTTGATTGACGGGCAGATCATAGTACAGCTGCGTATAGAACAATTTGGGCATGACCGACCAACTATCAGTGATCTTGAAGTTCACATCGACGCCCGCATTCCGATCGTGCTCGATATCTTTTTGACTCAGTCCACCATTAATATAGTTGAATAAATGCTGCGCCTCGCCAGCAACTACTCTCCCATTGACTAATTTACTTGCAACCCATTCGACATCTGCATCAACGCCCCCTTGAAAATGATCAAGGGTTTTATCGTCAAGGTAACGTCGCTTACCAAGTGAGCCTGTAAGAATCAGTTTTGTATCATCCGATAGCAGTGGCAGAACAACGCCAGCACGGAGGTCGACGCCCTCTACGGTATCACGCTCATGGGGGATGATTTGCGTACCGTCGGTTTGTCCGTTGTAGTAACGAAATGGATTATAGGTCTGGCCTAATGATGTCTCCATCTGCAAAACTAAGTCATTCGTCGCATGGACATTCAATGTCATCAGCGCCCCAAACAACAGGACAACGGGTTTCATGCCGTTTGTTATCTGAGCAGAAGGATTCAGAAAACAGTTATTCATACAAAGGGGCTAATCCAGCAGATGTGAGGCGGTAGACGTGATCACAACGACGCGCCAACTCGGCATCATGCGTCACAATCACAAATGCCGTTCCTAGCGTTTCGGATAACTCTAGCATCAAATCAAACACTTGATTGGCGGTACCACCATCAAGATTTCCGGTCGGCTCATCAGCAAGCACGCAAGCCGGCTGAGTTACCAAGGCGCGCGCCAATGCGACACGCTGCCGTTCACCGCCTGATAGTTCACCCGGAACATGCTTGACACGATGTCCCAAACCCACGCGAGCGAGAATGGCATTTGCTTGCTGTTGCGCCTCTTTTCGGGGTACACGTCGAATCAACAATGGCATTGCCACGTTGTCTAATGCAGAAAACTCTGGCAAGAGATGATGAAACTGGTAGACAAAGCCTAATGATCTATTGCGCATCGTCCCTCGTACCGATTCGCTCATTTCGGCAAGGTTTTCTCCGAGCAAATGGACCTCTCCTGCCGTCGGCGTATCGAGTCCACCGAGCAAATGCAAGAGTGTTGATTTGCCAGAACCGGATGCACCGATAATGGCAATCCTTTCGCCAGCGTTGATACGCAAATGAATGTTTTTCAACACCTGCACTGCCTCAACACCCTCATTAAAGGTCTTGCCTAAGTCAGAACAGCTGAGAATTAACTGTTGATCTATCGCATTACTCATAGCGCAACGCCTCCGCAGGTTTAACACTTGCTGCACGCCAGCTTGGATAAATCGTCGCCATAAATGCGAGAACTACCGCCATCAAGCTGATTTGTATCACATCGGGCCAACGCAAATCCGACGGTAATGCACTCACAAAATACAAGTCTCTCGGTAAAAGATCAACGCCGAGCATGCGTTCGATAAAAGGCACAATCACATCGATGTTTAACGACACCAAAACGCCAAAACCAACACCTAACGCTGTTCCAACCAAGCCAACGATACCGCCTTGAATCATAAAAATTTTCATGATCGAACTAGGTGAGGCACCCAGCGTCCGCAAGATAGCGATGTCTGCTTGTTTATCGGTCACCGTCATCACCAAGGTTGACACCAAATTAAAGGCAGCGACTGCAACAATCAGCGTGAGAATGATGAACATCATCGTTTTCTCTGTCTTCACTGCCGTAAAGTAGTTTTTGTTTTGCTGCGACCAATCCCGAATAAGCAAGTCACCCGTGAGCGTCCGCGATAACTCAAGCGCAACTTGGGGCGCTTTCAACATATCTTTGATTTTTAGTCGCAATCCAGAAGGCGAACCCAACCGGAAAAATTTCTCCGCATCGTCAATCTGCATGAATGCCATGCCAGAGTCATACTCATAGTGCCCGGCCTCAAAAATGCCAACGACGTTAAACGCCTTAATTCGCGGCAACATCCCGGCAGGGGTCATTTGTCCGTCGGGGGCAGCAAGTCGTATCTTGTCTCCCACACCAACGTGTAACGCACTCGCGAGTGCAGAGCCCAAGATAATATTAAATTCTCCCGGCCGCAAATCCGTCCATTTACCGAACTTCATCTTGTCGGCAACTTCAGACACAGTCGCTTCCTGATTCGGCAAGACCCCGCGTAGGACAACGCCCCGCATCACATCGTCGCCGATGATCATGGCTTGGCCGTCAACGTACGGTGCTGAAGCAACAACTGATGGATTTTGTTGCGCCTGCAGCGCGGTCGCCTTCCAGTCGGGAATAGCGCCACTGGCGTCAAACACTTCAATATGCGCTAGTACAGAAAGCATGCGGTCGCGCACCTCTTTCTGAAAGCCATTCATCACCGACAAAACAATAATCAGTGCGGCAACCCCCAAAGCAATTCCCGCCATGGAGATCATAGAGATAAAGGAAATAAAGCTATTCCGACCACTCCGGCGACCAGCCCGCGTATAACGCAAGCCAACGAGCCATTCAAATGATGTGTTTTTCACTGCAAATGTCATTTCAAAAAATCAAGACAGCCAGCAGTTTGCCACACTAAAATAGTTTCTGATAGAGAGGGATCTCACCAAGATTACATAAAAAGCAATCAAACCAGCGCAAAATGGTAGACGCCTATTGCATGTTTTTCTGAAAAAACATATCGATGCCGCCATCGTCTGCCACCCAGCGCCTAGCCTCAGGCAAATCTCCCCTACTTATCCCCTTCTTGCATCGTTTCCCCTACAATGATGCCTATGAAAAAATTAGACCTTATTTTACCGTTTAGCATACCGCCGTCAGGTCTAGAAAAAGACTTGCTGAGGTCCATGAAAACACCTGCTTTGGCAAAGCTCATTGCGCCATCCACACGATCATCCCTACTACAGATCGAAGAATTCTCTAAAGCACTGCCACACGAGTTTCTCATTGCGGGACAAACTTCCTCTGAACATCTCGGAAACAGTCCTGCAGATACCTGGAATCGCATGCAGCACCTCGGCCTCGTACCTCAGGGGGGAGCTTGGTTCACATTACAACCCGTGCATATCCATTTTGCCAGCGATCATCTGGTCTTGATGGATACACGCAGATTGCAGCTCTCCGACGCTGATTCAAGGGAATTATTTACTGTTGCAAAGGCGATGTGCGACGAATTAGCCATGGAATTACGCTACGGAGACGCCAATACATGGTTTTTGCGAGCGGATGCTTGGGCGGGGTTAATCACTTCCACAGCGGACGCGGCATGTGGACATAACATCGACATTTGGATGGCACAGGGACAGCATGCTAGAGCATGGCGCAAGCTACAAAATGAGATCCAAATGGCATGGTTTAGTCACACTATTAATCAAGCACGGGAAGATCAAGGGCTCAATCCGATCAACTCGCTCTGGATTTCTGGGGGCGGAACACAACCCCTCCCGCAACAACCAAAGACAGCGCGCAATCCGGATGTCCTCGCATTCATTGAACAAAACGATGCATCGGAATCGATGATTGTGTTCGATGCACTTATTGGTGCTGCGATTAATAGTGACTGGGGTTTCTGGCTCGAAAACATGCACATGTTAGAAGAGAATTGTTTTACGCCCTTGCTGTCGGCACTTCAACAAAATCGCTTGCAACAACTCAATTTAATTTGTACAGACGCTACCCGCGCGTATCAATTTACGTTGACGCCCTGGTCGTTACGCAAGTTCTGGGTAAAACCATCATTGACACAGCTCTTTTCTCTTCATTCCCAATGACGCGCATCGCCATCAGACAACATCACCCCCAAGACGTTCTTCAATTGGAACGCCAAGGCTTGCATCCGGTCTTAGCGAGGTTGTATGCCGCAAGAGGTGCAACGAACATGAGCGATCTTCATACGGACTTGGCGCACTTATCGCCACCGTCGGGGCTCCTCCAACTCGACAAAGCTGCCGTCTTCTTAGCCGACGCGATCGCTGCGAGAAAAAAAATGGTGATTGTGGCCGACTATGATTGTGATGGAGCAACAGCCTGCGCTGTAGGTTTGCGTGGTCTCAAGATGATGGGTGCGATTGTTGACTTTATCGTTCCAAACCGATTTGAATATGGTTACGGTTTAACACCGGAAATTGTGGCATTAACCGCTAAAGAAAAATCCCCAGACATCATCATTACCGTTGATAACGGCATTGCCAGCGTTGAAGGCGTGGATGCGGCAGCAGCAATGGGTATTGATGTCCTTGTGACAGATCACCACTTGCCCGGAGACCAATTACCGAAAGCAGCAGTCATCGTTAATCCGAACCAGCCAGATTGCCCTTTCCCAAGCAAAAATTTGGCAGGGGTTGGCGTTATTTTTTATGTACTGTTAGCCCTACGTGCTGAATTGCGAAGGCGTCACATTTTTGATCAGCACACACAGCCAAAGCTTGATAGCCTGCTTGATCTTGTTGCATTAGGTACCGTCGCAGACGTGGTAAAACTCGATGCCAACAATCGTATTTTGGTTGCCCAAGGTCTCAAGCGCATGCGTCAGGGGCGAATGTGTGCTGGCGTGGCAGCATTATTCCGAGTGGCGGGCCGTGATCCAAAGTCCGCAGCACCTTTTGATCTTGGTTTTGCCATTGGTCCGCGTCTCAATGCGGCAGGACGTCTCGCCGATATGTCCCTCGGCATCGAATGCCTCACAACAGACGATGCCACATTGGCGTGGGAAATTGCCCAAGAACTGAATGGAATCAATGCTGACCGCAAAGACATTGAGCGAGAAATGCAAGACGTTGCCTTGCTCCATCTCGATACCTTTGAACCGAGTGCAAGCCACACGATCACCGTTTTTGATCCCCAATGGCACCAAGGGGTCATCGGTATCGTCGCGTCGCGCTTGAAAGACAAGTTCTATCGCCCAACAATCACGTTTGCACCGGGTGATGACGGGCTGATCAAAGGTTCTGGAAGGTCTATCCCTGGGTTTCATCTGCGGGATGCGCTTGACCTGGTCTCTAAACGGTCGCCAGCATTAATTCAAAAATTTGGCGGACATGCCATGGCCGCTGGTTTGACGCTGCGCCAAGAAGATTTTGAGACCTTCCAGCAAGAATTTGAGGCGGTCGGTAAAGCATGGCTTACGAAAAGTCAGCTGGAGCGCGTGATTGAAACCGATGGGAAACTCGAAGAACATTACTTCAATACCGATTTTATTTCGCTCATCGATAGTCAGGTCTGGGGACAGGGATTTCCACCTCCCATGTTTTTTGACGAATTCAGGCTCGTTTCTCAACGCGTTTTAAAGGAACGTCATCTAAAATTGGTTCTGGATAAAAATGGACAACGTTACGACGCCATCTGGTTTGGTCATACGGATACGTTGGCTGATCAGGTCCATGTGGCCTTTCGACTCGATGCAAACGAATATAACGGCATAACAAAAGTTCAATTAATCGTCGAACATATTGAATGCTGAATTGAAATGGTTGCGAGTTAGCAACCATTTCACGATATTTTATGCATTTTTCCCTCATTTCCCTTCTCTTCATTCTCTTTTTGCGTAAGAGTAAGATAAAGCTTGAAACGTAGTTAGTCTGCTACGTTCACGAACGGCTTCAATACCTCTGATGTAAGAACAGCTTAAAAGCACGGCTTCAAATCCCAACGAATTTGCATTGTCTAAAGGATTTCATCATGGCATTAGTCAACCTCCCATTCAGGCGTCATTTGATTGCCTGCATCGTGGGCAGTCTCAGCTTCACTGTCAGCGCAGCGTTTGCCCAAGAAAATGATGCACCATCTAACTTCAAGTTCAGTGGTTTTTTCTCGGCAGTCGCAGGAAAAACGTTCAATGGAGACATCCCTGCGAATTATTCTGGTAGTTCGAGCATCAATGGAACCGTCTGCCCTTGTTACACCGCAGACTGGTCAAATGCGGGGGTGTACAACAACAGTTTCTCATTAGCGCCAGAATCCAGGGTTGGACTGCAAGCGGGCTACACCATCAACAAAGACTTCAGTCTGACAGGGCAAGTCGTTGTTCGAGGAAGTGATACAACCCCAAATGTGCAGTGGGCTTACGCAAGCTACAAACTTGATAATGCTTGGGAAGTGCAATTTGGGCGCAAGCGCATCCCGCTTTATTTTTACTCAGATTTTGAGGATATCGGCGTCTCGTATCCTTGGGTGAGCCCTCCACCAGAGCTTTACGGTTGGGAGGCAACCAATTATAACGGAGCCAGTATCCGTTACCGCACCAGTTTCGGCGACAACAATCTCTCTGTCAGCGGATTTCTGGGCAAAGAAAAATTGAATGACTCACTCTACGAAAAACTGTCCTATGCAGGTCAAACATCTGTCACATGGAATAACATTCTCGGTGCAGATGCAGAACTCGATCGTGGCCCGCTCACTATAAGGGGCGTCTACGTACAAGCGGATGTGCACGTCACCAACAACTCAATTGCCCTCGACAGTACAGCCAAACTCAAAGCGTACGGCATCGCCATCAATGTGGACCTCGACGACTGGTTTTTACTCAGCGAGTTGACCCAACTTTCAAGAAGCTTTGAATCTGCGGGATATAAAATCACCGCTCCTGCTTACACTATCGGAGCAGGTTACCGTCTTGGCGCATGGACGCCTTTCATCAACTATGCGAGCTATCGTGAAAAGTCGACTGATCTCAGCCAATACCAGCCACAATCTTACAAAAGAGCGTCAATGACAGTGCGATATGACATCGATGCGAAAAGCGCTGTCAAAGTGCAACTCGATAGAAACCAAGACGTCACGAATAACTATGGTGGCAACGTCAATGTTTTCCGCATTGCGTACGATCGACTGTTTTGATAGGTAAGCACATGGATCGATGTCGTTCGTCATTGCACGGATGATGTCGAGCTGTCCAACAAATGGTAAATGAGGAACGATGATGAAAGCACGACTGATCCGGCTGATCGTATTACCGATGCTCTTATTGAACGCATTCCCTGCGCTAGCAGAGATCGTTGTGGTCACCAACACTGCAAACCCAGCTACTCGGATGCTCCCAGACCAAGTTGCTCAGTTTTTTTTAGGTGGTTCAACGATCTTTACGCCTTTCGACCATCCAAAAGACTCCGCTATCCATAAAGAGTTCTACGAAAAAGTCATTAAGAAAACCCCAGCCCAAGTCGAAGCCATTTGGGCAAAGGCAACGTTTTCAGGTAAAGGGGCACCTCCAAAAGAATTGTCTTCAGACGCAGCAGTCAAAAAAGCCGTCGCTGCGGAACCTACCGCCCTTGCATACATCGACAAGGCCTCTGTCGATAGCACAGTCAAGGTACTGTTGACCGTGCCGTAACAAGCGCATTTTTCAGATACAAACAAGCCAAGAGTAGATGACGCTCCCGACGCAAGCAATTCTTCGGGAGAGCTCATTCTCGTAGTCTACCTGCGCAGTAGTTAAAGTATGGTTCCCCATGACGATGTAGAGCTGAAGATGCTGCGATAGGCGCTTACCTGTCACATGCATCGCACGAAGGTCTGTGTTAAGGTCTTCGCTTCAATGAACACAAACACAGCGCATGGGACGCTCACTCATGATATTCGATCACGAATTTTGTGTTCATCTCACGCCCCTAGACCAAGTTTCCCCCACTCTTTTCGTTGTCGACGTCAAATAAGTAGGAAACCTCGATGAAAATATTTGTAGCAAGAGTGGAACCAATTTAACATGTTATTTGTCAAAACCACGTATCGGTGATGGCTGCTTTCGTTACAACGGTGCCATAGCACCGAAGAAGGCTTCAACAAGCTGACGACAATATCGACCCTTTTGAAAATATTGCATAAACAATATTAACATGTTCATTCCTACTGAGGAGATCCTGAAAAGTGAACGCTAAAATAATGAGCGCCATCGCGCTGATGATTGCAGGTACAACAAGCACTGGCTACGTTTTTGCTGCTGATACCGCCAAAACAACCGCTCCAACAGCCATGCTCTCCGGTATCGACACGCAATTCGGTGATAAATCGGTCAAACCGCAAGATGATTTCTACCGCTACATTAATGGCGGCTGGTTAAAAACGGCACAAATTCCGTCCGACCGTTCATCCGCCGGCGCGTTCATGGATCTGCGCGAAGCGGTCGTTCCACGTTTGCACACAATCATTGAAGGTTTATCTAAGGCAAAAAATGCCAACGGTACAGACGCGCAAAAAATCAGCGACTTGTATTCCAGCTTCATGGATACGAAGCATATTGATGCTTTAGGCCTAAAGCCTTTGCAAGCCGATTTTGCAAAAATTGATGCATTCAACGATAAAAAGCAATTGCCAGCCCTGATGGCATGGCTCAATCTGAATAGTATCAATGCGCCAATCGATACCCAAGTACACTTGGATAACAAAGATTCCACGAAATATGTGCTGGATATCTCCCAGTCCGGTTTGAGCCTGCCAGACCGCGATTATTACCTCAAGGACGATGACGCTAAACTCAAAGATACGCGTGCTAAGTACCTTAAGCACATCGAAACAATGTTGACCATGTCTGGCGATAAAGACGCTGCAAAAAATGCGGCCGCGATCCTCGCATTCGAAACTGAATTAGCAAAAATTCAATGGACAAAGGTCGAATTACGCGATCCAATCAAAGCGTATAACAAAGTTGAACTGAACAAACTGAACGAAGTAACGCCAGGCTACGACTGGGATGCTTATCTCGCCGATCTGGGCGTGAAAGGTAAGATCACGTATCTGAATCTTGCTCAACCTAGTTACATGACTGAAATGAGCAAAGTGCTGGCGGCTGCACCGATCGACACGTTAAAAGCTTATTTCAAATGGAACATTCTGTCTTCTGCTGCGAATCAGTTACCGAAACAGTTCAGTGATGAAAGTTTTGCGTTCTTCGGAAAAACCTTGCGCGGTGTTCCAGAACAAGAAATCCGTTGGAAACGTGGCGTACGCTTGGTTGATGCCGGTATGGGCGAAAGCTTAGGGAAAATGTACGTAGACAAATACTTCTCAGCTGACAGCAAAGCAAAGATGGAAGCACTGGTCAATAACTTACTTCTCGCCTACAAGAAGAGCGTCGACACACTGGACTGGATGAGCCCAGAAACGAAGAAAGAAGCCTTAGCAAAACTCTCTACTTTTATGCCAAAAGTGGGCTACCCCAATAAATGGAAAGACTACAGTTCACTGCAAATCACCAAAGGTGATGCGGTCGGTAACTTGCGTGCCATCCGTCTATTTGCAGCGAAAACTGAGTTAGATAAATTAGGTAAGCCAGTTGATCGCGACGAATGGGGTATGACACCACAGACAGTCAATGCCTATTACAACCCTGAGATGAATGAGATTGTGTTCCCTGCGGCGATCTTGCAAGCACCTTTCTTCAATCCTAAAGTCGATGACGCTGTGAACTACGGTGCGATCGGTGCCGTCATTGGTCACGAAATCAGCCACGGCTTCGACGACCAAGGCGCTCAGTACGATGGATTGGGCAATCTGCGCGACTGGTGGACAAAAGAAGACCATGAGAAATTTGCTGCAAAAACGGCGGCATTGGTGAAGCAATACAGCAGCTTTAGCCCAGTACCAGGCTATAACGTCAACGGTGAGCTCACTTTGGGTGAAAACATTGCGGACAACTCCGGCCTGTCAATTGCCTACAAGGCCTATCAACTGTCTCTGGGCGGCAAGCCAGCGCCAGTCATCAATGGACTGACAGGTGATCAACGCTTCTTCATGGGATTCGCACAAGTCTGGCGCGGTAAAATTCGTGAACAAGAAGCGATTATCCGCATTAAAACGGATCCGCATTCGCCAGGAGAATTCCGCGCAAACGGAACACTGCGAAACATGTCGCCATTCTACAAAGCCTTTGATGTGAAAGAAGGCGATAAGATGTATCTGCCTCCTGCAGAGCGCGTATCCATTTGGTAAGAATGATAAACAGGGGTATTTATTGACCTGTTTTAACGAACTCTCGGCATAGCCACAAGGTGCACATGATCATGTGCACCTTTTTTTTCATGTAACTGATACCCGCCACGATCTTCTCTCCAGAAACTGTCTCCATTGAGACACCATTCCACTTTCAAATCGAAAAAGATTATTACATCAAAGAAATTTTGCTTCTATTTCGGCATTTCAACGCTACACTCCACGTAACATCACCATACCCCAAAAGGTACATAATCGATTAAACTCCCGTACTTTTTGCTGATGATGACACCGCTTGGTTGACTTTATGTTACTAATACGATGTTTCATGTTATTGAGCAACTGACTTTTTAAATCCGATTCAAGCAGCACAATTGTTTCAATTAAGAATACGACGTCGCACTATTTGCTTGCAATACTCCATGAAAGGCTAAATATGCGCTTATTTGAAATTCTGATTTTTCTCATCACGATCCTCTGCGCATGCATGAAAGCGAGTGCTGAACAACTCGTCGTTTACGCTGAAGATGCGCGCCCATTCGTCTATCTTGAAAATGACAAAGTAACTTCACCCACTTCTGACTATATCCGCGCATTGGTTACCCGCGCTGGATACACACCCGATATCCGATTAATGAGTTGGTCTGGCATTATGCACACGGCAGAGGCAAACCAACCTGTGGTCTTCTTCCCTCTGGCCCGTACAAAAGAGCGTGAGGCAAAATATCAATGGATAGGTACCATCGTACGATTTCAGGACTACCGTTTATATCGATTGACGAAGAGAACGGATATCGTCGTCAAAAAACTTTCTGACGCAAAAAAATATCGTATCGGTGCCATCGAAGCAGACGCACGGGAACAATATCTATTAGAAAACAACTTTCGATATCGAAAAGAGGCCGAACTCACCTCCATTGTTGATAACAAAGAAGGCATGCGTTTATTGCAAGTCGGACGACTTGACCTGCTGCCCTTATCCTTAGAGAACTTCAACGCACTCTGTCCGCCACATTGCGCAGACTACGAGAGCGTTTTTAATTTGAATTTGAATCTTGATCTTCAGTTAGCAGCAAACAAAGCGACGCCACACGATGTGATATCCCGATTACGACGAGCTTACGACGCCCTCGAAAAAGATGGTACGCGCGCCAGAATGGTCACCACCAACCAGCGCGCCCAATAGCACCAATCTCTCCAACTACTAATTCGCCACATCCTTCGTTTGGTGAGCTTCTCGCTGGATTTTTTCAAAAAAACCGACGACATCCGCTTCGACACGTGTCCGAGCGAAACTGGGAAGACTTTGCCATATCCGCTTGCCATAAGGCTTAGAGATGAGGCGCGGATCACAAATCATGAGCACTCCGCGATCAGTTTCATCTCGAATTAAGCGCCCTGCTCCTTGTTTAAGATTGATAATCGCCTCTGGTAATTGGTGATGCACAAAGCCATTCATACCTTTTTTTTCCATGGCGGTTATGCGTGCCGCCAGTACTGGATCATCGGGCGGTGAAAAAGGTAATTTATCGATAATCACAAGCGACAATGCATCTCCACGCACGTCAACGCCCTCCCAGAAACTTTGACTACCAATCAGCACGCCATTACCCGCCGCGCGAAAACGGTCGAGCAACTCAGTGCGCCCCGCATCCCCTTGAATAAATAAAGGAAAATTCAGACCCAGTTTTTCAAATTCTTCTCTGAGGCGTTCAGCGGAAAATTTAACGGCTTTTAAGGTTGTACAAAGGAGGAATGTTTTACCGCCGGCGGCGGCAATCACAGGCAATGCGGCAGCAATAACGGCTTCAGCATAATCCCGGGAATTAGGATCAGGCATTCCTTCTGGGACATACAAAAAACCTTGTTTTTGGTAATCAAAAGGACTTGGCCACGTCCGTGCTGGTTCGTTCCACAACCCCATCTGTGACACAAAATGGGTGAAGTCACTTTTTACCGCCATCGTTGCGGAGGTAAAAATCCACGCACGAGGAACACCTTCTCTTTGCTTATTAAAAATAGGCGCAATCGACAGAGGTGTGCGATGTAATTGCAATGACACCGAGAATGCCTCTACCCACAGCACATAATCGCCTTCTTTTTCTTTTCCCGAGGGGGCTGCATTCCATGCTTCAATTTGATCGCTCAGCATAATCGCTCGCCCGCGACACTGCTCAATGGTCTCGGCACGTTCCGCTTGTTTTTCAAGCACAGCAATTAAATCGCTCATACTCGCTTTGAGCGCATCAAGTGCCTCAAAAAATGGGCTTGATGGTGCGATTTGATCAATCGACAGTCGGACAATATCCTGAGGAAAAGCGAGTCTCAAATCTCTTGCTGCACGCTCCACAGGTGCGACTATTTTTGCCCATTCTGCACCATCTCTGGCATGAGAAAGACCTTCGGCAAGCGTATCGCGGCACAGTTCCAATACTTGCGAGGTCGACACCGTATCACCGAAAAATAAAGTCGCCGTATCTGGAAGCTGATGCGCCTCGTCGAAGATGACAGTATTAGCGGAGGGAAGTAATTCAGCAATCCCTGTATCTTTTAATGCGACGTCTGCAAAGAAAAGATGATGGTTGACAACCACCACGTCCGCCTGTTGCGCTTCCTTCCGCGCCTTCATGACAAAACAATCTTGGTAGTATTGGCACTCAGACCCCATACATGTGTCTTTGGTCGACGTCACTAAATTCCAAACACTGGCATTTTCCGGTACACGCGACAATTCCGCTTTATCACCGCTACTTGTTGTCTTGACGAACCGAGATATGTCGCGCAGGTATCCAACGTCTTCACGAGAGCTTAAACGCCCATTTTGTAGCGTTCGCTCAAGATGGTAGTGGCACAAATAATTTGCACGCCCTTTCAATAACGCGACAGAAACGGGAGCCTTCAACACCTTCTTAATCGTCGGAATGTCCCGCAAATACAATTGGTCTTGTAGATTTTTTGTACCCGTAGAAACGATGACTTTTCCACCCCAAAGTAAAGCTGGCGCTAAGTACGCATAGGTCTTTCCCGTCCCAGTACCCGCCTCTGCTAACAATGTACTCTGTCCGGCAATTGCGCTGGCAATCGCTTTTGCCATCTCGGTTTGGGCGTCTCGTGGGCGATAACCCGGAATGGCGGCACTCAACGGGCCAGAAAGACCAAAAATATGCTCTATGTCCGCATCATGTATCGCTGCGGACGGTTCTTTAGTTGGATTTTCAATCAAAATGGGGACAATCAAAAACGAAAAACATATAAAATCGCGCGGAATAAAAAAACTACGCCGGGACGTCTGGAGTTAATTGAATCTTGAGCAGAGTGATATGATCCTTCAATTGCAACTTACGTTTTTTTAAACGACGCAACTGAAGTTCATCATGGTTAGGATCTTTTGTTAGCGTTTCAATAACAATATCGAGATCTCTGTGTTCAACTTCCAACTCTATAATTCGTTGTCGCACTTGTTCAGGATGGCTCATAGCCTTCAGCTTAAAGTAAAATAGTGATTATTAGTAACAAACCTTGGCAAGCCAAATTCTGACTTTCCGATAGTGTAATCTACCACGACGTATGAGCCAATATAAGATAGAAGCAGGCACCGGGCAGCACATCGGTGACCGACAAGAACAACAGGATCGTGTTGGGCTCTTTGCAGCCCCTCACGCTCCAGGTTATATGATGGCAGTGGTCGCTGACGGAATGGGCGGTAAAAGCGGCGGCGCGCTTGCCGCAGAACAAGTCATTCGCACCAGTAAACAACTTTTTGATGTATTTTATCCCGGCAACAGTGTAGAGGAACTTTTACAAAGCATCCTCCACGAAGCCCACACGATCATTAAACTCACTGCCGTTTCCTCCGAAAAAGAACCCCACAGCACGTTTGTTGCGCTTGTTATTACTCCTCAGCAAGAAGCCATCTGGGCGCACGCTGGAGACTCTCGTCTCTATCGCTTCAGTGGTCCCAATTTCAGCGAAAAAACAAGGGATCACTCGTACGTTGAGAAACTTGTCGACGAAGGTAAGATTCGTCCCGACGAGGCAAAAACACATAAACTCTCTAATATTCTCATCAATGTTCTCGGGTCGACCAATAACACACCGTATATGACCAGCGGTAAATACTCGAACCTTAAAGCTGGCGATAGCTTTTTGTTATGTACCGATGGACTATGGCATTATTTTGATGATATCGAGCTTTCGGCAGCAGTCGCTGCAAATACGCCCCGTCAAGCCTCGGAACTGTTAATCAGAAAAGCGAGGGACCGTGGAACACCAAGAGGTGACAACTGCACTTTTGCCATTGTCAAACTCGTCGTTCCGCCAGCAGAAGTCAAGAGTTATACCGTTCAAAAGATGCGCAGAGCCGTGTAATCATCGCAAGACAATGCCTGCTAATTTTTTTAGGGGGCACGCTGCGTAGGTGCTAGCAGCGTGTGTGCGCATTAAATGACGCGGTTTGTTGTTTGCGTCAATTGCTTTAGATGCCGACGACCTTAGGCAACATCATTATTCTTAGGAAAATCAATCACTTCGAAATTAATGATATTGCTGTCTGCGTCAGCGTGTTGAGTGACGTCTGGTGCAATAACATGGGCAGGTACAGCATCCCAACCTTTCCCCGCACCACTTAAGGTTTTTTGGCGCTCTAACTCATTAGCGATTGATATGAGCAGTAGAATGTCACGGTAGACTGGCAATTCAAAGCCCATACGCTTACCATCACGATCATCAATCAGCAAACTCTCTAAGAATGGCAAAATATCGTTCGTGTTCCACATCGAACAAATTTTCTTAGATAGATGCTCAAAGTCGTCTAGGTGTCTGCTTGGCAGCGTTGCAGGATCCACCTCAAATTCTGGCACATTCGCATTAAAGAAAACAACGAATCGATCTCGTAAGGGATCGTACTTTTCTTTATTGCCGACCACACGATATAAATCCAACAGATAAAGCCAAGGTACTGGCGAATCAGGATGATCAAGCTCTGCTTGAGGCTCCAAAATCTCAATTGCGCGTTCAGGATCGTTGACGGACATCCAAAACTCGGCCTCTTGCGTCACATCTGAAATTTCTTCCACTTTGACCGAATTGGTTCGTGTTGAGAAAAAATTGAACGTGCTGCTATTTGTGTCCTCTAATGATGGCGTGTAGTTGCGACCAAAAACGGATGGTGCCTCCATGTTTCCTAACGAGCGCTCTACTACTGGTTTGTTGATCGCACCTTGTGAGGGCGCCACAGTGGCGATGTTATTTACTGCCGCAGAAACAGGTGCCGTTTCTTTGTTCGTCGTCGTTCCATAACTTGCTTGCACGCTATTGACTAACTCTTCAATATTGGGTCGAGCCTCAGCCATGGGGCGTGCTTCCTTTTGCTCCCACCAAGTTGAAGATGTTTTTTTATGTACGCGTCGAATGTAGGCCACCAGCAAACCGACAAGAGCAACCGCACCAATGATCAAGGCAAGCAGCGTATAGAACCACTCTTTCGGCACAGAGGCGTCTTTCAACTCCTCTATCGATGCTTTTTCCCTTTGTAATTGACGCTTCAACTCCAAGGTTTCCTTTGGTGTTGCAGCAGTCTTGACTTCGACTGGCGCAGTTTGCTGCGGCACACTCGCGGGAACACTCTCACCACGCATCATCGCTGCATATTGTGCCTGCGCAAGACGCAATTGCGCTGAACGTTCGTTATCACTGCTTGTTGTTTCAGTTGATAAGGTACTTGCTAGTTTTAAGCCGCGTGGCAACACATCCGTCTCGTCAGAGAGTTTCAATGCATCTCTGGCTCGAACAGGTTCGTCACGTTTCTCGGCAATTTTAGGTTTTTTCGTTGAACTTGCCATCACACGCGCTGGTGGATTGCTCACAATTTCTGACTCTGTGCGCTGCGGTGCTTTTTTAGGCTGTTTTACAGGATTGTCTTCCGTTCGGGGCGCCCGTGCCACAGCTTCGACAGCAGGAAGTACCGAGATCGACGGCATTTTTTTGTAATTTGGTGCTAATTCTGGTGGATCAAGTAGAACGAGATATTCGCGGTGCAATTGCACATCACACGACACATTCAAAATGACCTTCACAGCAGGCTCATCAATATTCTTGCGCGTTGTGAGCGTCAAAAATTTTGCGTTACCCTGCTGGGAAATCCGAAGATCGACCGCAGACAAAAACACCCCTTCGGCTGATTCTATATTTGCTCGAAAGCACCCCAGATCAATATCCTGCGGCTCTACCCCAGTTACATCTAACTGCGCCTTGAGCTGTTGTCCGAGTGCAGATTGCACGCGAATATTGCCCACGCCGAGTGCGTGAGCATTCCCCATTGCGCCTGTAATCAGAGCTCCTAAGCACAATAGGTGAAAAACCGGTCTGGAAGATGAAACAGAAATAATAATGCCCTCAGTGAAGTATAGGTGACAGTAATCAAATCGCAGTGGTTAGCTATGCAATCTTACTAGGGTTATAACAAAACTAGGTGGATATGAAAATGCTAAATGACCAATAATTTACCTTTAAGCAAAGAAATTCATCGATATTTGATAATATTTATCAATTTAAACAACATCAATATTAAATTCAATTATTGCAAGTATCGAAAACGTTACCAATCATTTCTTTAGACGATCCAAAATTTTTTTTGAAATTCCGCGAAGGATGTTCACTTCCTCGGTTTCCAACTCTGTTCTCGACAGCAGGCGTTTAATTCTAGGCATCAGTTTTTTAGGGTTGTCAGGATCAAGGAAATCGATCGCTACAAGTGCCTGTTCAAGATGTGCGTACATGCCTTCCACCTGCTCTGTCGATGCGAGTTGACCATGAAAACCAATGTGACTGTTCCCACCCTGCTTCACATCCGCTGCCATCCGAGATTCATAGGCGAGTAACTGCACCGCTTGAGCTAAATTCAACGATGAGTAAACCGGATTTGCTGGAATATTAATAAGCACCTGGCAGTTCATTACGATCTGATTCGGAAGACCATACCGCTCGCTTCCAAAGAGCAACGCAACCTCTCCTTCTTCCGGAGCCGCGATGCGACTTGCGAAAGCGCGAGGATCTAAAATCGGAGGAGAAAATTCTCGTAAGCGCGCGCTCACGGCTGCGACAAAATTACATCCTGAAACAGCTTGCTCCACAGACCCAACAATCTGCGCCGATTCCAAAACATCTAACGCACCGCTGGCAAATGCAATCGCCTCAGGATGGCTTAGCGCATCGTCAAACCGTGGATTAACGAGAATTAATCGACCAAACCCCATTGTTTTGATCGCTCTGGCGGCAGCGCCAATGTTGCCGGGATGGCTCGTCTCTACGAGGACAAAGCGCAGTCTTTGAAAAAGAGATGTGTCAGTTTCGGTCAAGTTCATTTAAAATAGTAATATTACGCGTTAATTGTTATGGTTAAGCTACGTATTGGCTTATAAAAGACAACAGCGCACGCTCTTTATCATTTTTGTGTAGCAAGCCACGCCCGCTCGTCACAGGACGAGTGGACTGCGTTTGCCATCATTTTATCGGAAACTATATGCACCCAATGCTCAATACGGCTATCAAAGCCGCTCGTCGCGGCGCGACTGTCATCAATCGCGCTTCTTTTGATCTCGATCGCGTCAGCGTAACAGAAAAACACTTCAATGACTTTGTTACTGAAGTCGATCAAGCCGCGGAAGCTGCCATCATTGAAGTCTTGAAAACTGCTTACCCAGACCACGCGATTCTGGCTGAGGAGTCGGGTGCATCCGCTAATTTGCATGACGAAAGTGAATACGTCTGGATCATCGATCCACTCGATGGCACGACAAACTTTATCCACGGGTTCCCACAATACTGTGTTTCCATCGCATTGCAACACCGCGGAATTATTACACAAGCCGTCGTCTACGATCCTACGCGCAACGAAATGTTTACAGCCACAAAAGGTGGCGGCGCCTTCCTGAACGATAAACGTATCCGCGTTACACGTTGCGACAAAATCGCTGACGCATTAATCGGTACTGGATTCCCATCCCGCGACTTATCTGGATTGGATCAGTACTTAGAAATGTTTAAGGTGATGACAGCAAAATGCCAAGGACTCAGAAGACCAGGATCAGCAGCATTAGATTTAGCGTACGTTGCAACAGGCCGCCTCGATGGCTTTTTTGAGAAAGGCTTAGCACCTTGGGATATCGCTGCAGGCTCGCTACTGGTAACAGAAGCAGGCGGTATCGTTGGCAATTTTGTTGGCGACTCTGATTACCTGCATAAAGGTGACGTCCTCGCTGGCACTCCAAAGGTATTTGGTCAAATGGTGAACTTACTTCAACCATTCGCTGCATCCGTAAAATAAGTCGTCATTATCCCTTTTTACACCCAGTGCTTTCGCTGGGTGCCTTTTCACAGGACTGGTCAAAATCAGTCCTTGCGTTTACAAGATCAGTAGAAACACATGCCCTCATTTATTGAACTCGGCTTATCCGAGGACATTGTTCGTGCCGTCAGCGAACAAGGTTACACATCACCAACCCCTATTCAATTGCAAGCAATTCCGGCAGTGATTAAAGGCGGTGATTTATTGGCTGGCGCACAAACTGGCACAGGTAAAACAGCTGGCTTTACGCTGCCTGTTCTGCAGCGTTTGTCCACTGCCACCAATGCACCAAAAGATAAACTGTCCAAACGTCCGATTCGCGCACTTGTTCTGACGCCGACCCGCGAGTTAGCTGCGCAAGTCCACGAAAGCGTTGAAACTTACGGCAAGTATGTGCCTTTAACGTCAGGCGTGATCTTCGGCGGTGTTGGCATTAATCCGCAAATCAAGCTTCTGAAACATGGCGTTGATATCCTTGTCGCCACACCAGGTCGCTTGCTCGATCATCATCAGCAAGGAACCATCGATTTACGTCATATCGACATCTTGATTCTTGATGAAGCTGACCGCATGCTGGATATGGGATTCATCCATGACATCAAAAAAGTTTTGGCGATTCTCCCTCCAAAACGTCAGAATCTTTTATTCTCTGCAACCTTCTCCGATGAGATCAAAGTGCTCGCGGATCGGCTGCTGAATAACCCAGAAATGATCGAAGTGGCGCGCCGCAACTCGACCGTCGAGGTGATTGCACAAAAAATTCACCCTGTAGACCGAGACAAAAAGCACCCGCTCTTAGCGCATTTGATTAAAACGCATCAATGGTCTCAGGTACTGGTCTTCACACGTACCAAACACGGTGCCAATAAGCTCGTTGAACAACTTGCTAAAGACGGTGTTGCTGCGATGGCGATTCACGGAAACAAAAGTCAATCTGCCAGAACCAAGGCCTTAGCAGAGTTCAAAGATGGCAGTTTACCGGTGTTGGTTGCAACTGACATTGCAGCTCGAGGCATCGACATCGACCAGCTCCCTCACGTTGTTAATTACGACTTGCCTAACGTTCCAGAAGATTACGTCCATCGCATAGGCCGTACTGGTCGTGCTGGAGCAACAGGTGAAGCAGTATCATTGGTTTGCGTCGACGAATTTAAATTATTGGCTGACATTGAAAAATTCATCAAGCGCCAGATTCCGCAGGAAATCATCGACGGATTTATCCCCGATCCAAATGCGAAAGCGCAACCGATTCAGCTCCGTAGTTTCGAAGGACGTTCTCCCCATCCTGCAGGTCGAGGACAACGACCTGCCGGTAGTAAAAAACCCGCTCAACAACGCACACCAGGTCGTACTCCGAGCGCAGGTGGCGCACCCAGCAAAGACGCAAGCGGCAAACCGCGCTCTGCTGGTCCACGCCCAGCCGTAAAACAATCGACTCCACGTCGATCCGGCGGACGCGGCAACGGATAAGATCTGCTGTTAGCTGACCCCGCCAAAGGGCAATAAACACGGAAAATTCCCTCCCTGTTTATTGCCCTTATTTTATTAAATAGCAATATCAGAGTCATTGTTCGCGCATAAACAATAAAAATAAAGTGCGATGTTCACGTCTCCTGCAATACCACGATGAGTGGTCGTCTATAATGGCGACCGAATCACGATTTTTGCCCATTGCGCAATTGAAATGTCAACACCCGCATTCCAACGACGACATCACGAATAACTAAGTGAGGATGTAGATACCGCATCAATCATATTGATGTGAATGATGGAATGGCCGTTGCAAATCAACAATACATAAGCACATTATTTCACCAAAAAAATAATAAATTCAGCGGATTTATGAGTACAGAAAAAACAAACCATACCCCCATGATGACGCAATACTTGCGAATCAAAGCGGACTATCCTGACACCCTGGTCTTCTATCGCATGGGAGACTTTTATGAATTGTTTTTCGGTGATGCAGAGAAAGTATCGCAGTTGCTGGGCATCACACTAACGCAGCGAGGCAGCTCAGGCGGCAATCCAATCAAGATGGCGGGCGTTCCTTTTCACTCGTTGGAGCCCTACCTCGCCAAGTTAGTCAAAATGGGAGAATCCGCTGCGATTTGCGAACAAATTGGCGATCCTGCGACGAGCAAAGGTCCCGTTGAGCGTAAAGTCATGCGCGTGATCACGCCAGGAACATTGACTGACACCGATTTATTACCAGAGAAATCAGAGCGCCCCCTTCTTTCGCTTTGCTTGTTGCAGCATCGTAAAACCGTCACTGCTGGGTTATCGTGGCTATCTCTCGCGAGCGGCACCTTGAAGTTGATGGAATTCTCGTCGGATGAAAAATCACTTTTACCGCGTCTCCAACAAGAGCTTGAACGTATTTCCCCAGCAGAAATTCTTATCTCTGCTGGCACCCTACTGTTGGACGAGCATTATCAGTCGCTTCCGGGAAAATTCTCAGAAGTACCTGACTGGCATTTTGATGTCAAACAAGGTCAAAAATCTCTGCAAGAGCAACTGGGTACAACTACGCTGACAGGCTTTGGCGTTGAAAACTTGAGTGCCGCGTTGGGCGCGTCTGGTGCACTATTGCGTTATGCCGAGAGTACGCAAGGTCGCGGGTTAAAACACGTCAATAGTCTGACCGTTGAAACAGAGGACGAATTTATCGGCCTCGATACAGCAACACGACGCAACCTAGAAATCACGGAAACTTTGCGCGGGCAGGAATCTCCAACCTTATTCTCCCTCCTTGATCATTGCCGAACAGCGATGGGCTCTCGCCTACTTCGCCATTGGCTCCACCATGCAAAGCGCAATCAGACTATCGCCATTGCAAGGCATGACGCAATCAAAGCCCTCATCAATGCCGACTCAACCGAGGGATTGGCGACAACCTTAAGTACGATTCCCGATATTGAAAGGATCACTACTCGGATTGCACTCCAATCAGCACGCCCTCGTGATTTATCAGGCTTACGCGATGGATTGCAATACCTGCCGAATCTACGCAATTACGTGAGCATGTGTATCGCGGACAATCAAACAAGTGTCCTGACATCAATCCTTGCAAACCTCGCCACACCTGCTGAATGCCTCGATTTACTCGAACGCGCGCTCATGCCTTTGCCTGCCACGATGGTGAGAGACGGGGGTGTTATCGCTACGGGATTCGATCCAGAACTCGATGAATTGCGTGGTTTGTCTGAAAATGCTGGGCAGTTTCTAATTGACCTTGAAATTTCCGAGAGAGAACGTACCGGAATCGCGAATCTACGTGTCGAATACAACCGTGTCCATGGCTTCTATATTGAAGTCACTCATGGCCAAACCGATAAAGTGCCCGAACATTATCGCCGACGCCAGACGCTCAAAAATGCAGAGCGCTACATTACACCTGAATTAAAAGCATTCGAAGACAAAGCTCTCTCTGCACAAGAGCGCGCCTTGGTGAGAGAGAAAGTCCTTTACGAAAAACTGTTGGCGGATTTATTACCGCACATCAGCTTGCTACAAGCCATTGCGCATGCTGTTGCAGAGCTAGATAGTTTTGTGAGCCTCGCTGAGCACGCGACCAAAAATAATTGGTGTGCACCAAAGTTAGTCGCGGAGCCCATGCTTCAGATTCATCAAGGTCGCCATCCCGTCGTTGAAAATCAGATTGAGCGATTTATCGCCAATGATTGCGAGCTATCGCATGAGCGCAAGTTATTGCTCATCACTGGACCTAACATGGGTGGTAAATCAACCTTCATGCGACAAGTCGCGTTGATTACACTCCTCGCTTATGTCGGTAGTTATGTTCCAGCAAGCGCTGCAACGATTGGTCCGATTGATCGCATATTCACACGAATTGGCGCCGCCGATGATTTGGCTGGTGGCCGTTCGACGTTCATGGTGGAAATGACAGAATCGGCAGCGATTTTGAACGGTGCGACGGAACACTCATTGGTGCTCATGGATGAAGTCGGACGTGGGACATCCACCTTTGACGGCTTGGCACTGGCGTGGGCAATTTCCAAGCATCTCATTCAGGTATCAAAAAGCTTCACGTTATTTGCAACGCATTACTTCGAACTGACACAGTTACCCGACATGCATCCAACCGCAGAAAATGTGCATCTCTCTGCTGTTGAGCATAAAGAAAACATTGTGTTTTTGCACGCCGTTCAAGCAGGCCCTGCGTCCCAAAGCTATGGACTCCAAGTAGCACAGTTGGCGGGCATTCCACAGGCCGTTATCCGCTCTGCCCGTAAGCATCTCGCTGAATTAGAAGCACACTCACTTCAGTCGACACCGCAATTTGATTTATTTTCGTCTGCACCAGCGGTTTCAGAACTTGAGCCTGACGCGATCGTCGAAGACAACATCAACGTCGAACTCATCGAAGCATTGGATGAAATTGACCCTGATGCAATGACACCGAAGCAAGCCCTCGATGCGCTGTACGAACTCAAAATGCTGCATCAAAAAACAAAATAACGATAAAAAAAGCCGCTAAGCGGCTTTTTTTTGATCAATCAATGCAGGGGATAACTGCGGTACTCATCGCCTGTCAAACCATCATCCTCATCATCCTCGTGATGATGGCCGTGAGCGCCATGAACGTGCCCATGAGCGATTTCTTCATCGCTCGCAGCACGCACATCTTCCACCGTCAATGAAAAACGCAAGGCGATACCTGCGAGGGGATGATTACCATCCAAAACGACTTTATCTTCAGCAAGATCTGTCACTGTGAAGATATGCGCCTCTTCCATTGACTCATCTGCATCATCCGCATCCTCAGGCATTCCTTCGAATTGCATCCCAACTTCTAATGGTTCTGGAAAACGCGAACGTGGCTCCACTTTCACCAGGGTCGCGTCATAATCACCGAACGCATCCTCAGGGTCCAATTGCAAGGTCGTAGCAAAACCGATTTCTTTACCTTCTAAAGCCTCTTCGATTTTCGGAAAGATATTATCGTATCCGCCATGAAGATAAACCATAGGCTCTTGCCCTTCTTCAATCAGATTATCTTGCGCATCTGTCAATGTATAACGGGCTGTAACTACTGAGTTTTTGACAATCTTCATACAACGTCCTTAAAAAAATATGCATCCTTGATTATACCCGTCTGGAACAAGCAATCATGCAAGCCTATAATGACGACATGAAAAAAAATTCCCTACCCCTACCGCTCCTGGGCGGAATCAGCCCCGATCAATTCTTTAGCGAGTACTGGCACAAGAAGCCACTGGTGATCCGGCAAGCAATTCCAGGATTTACCCCGTTATTATCCCCTGACGAGTTATTCGAACTCGCGGGGTTGGATGATGTTGAGTCCAGACTGATCACGTTTTTCAAACAACGTTGGGAAATGAAAAATGGTCCCATAAACAAAATACCTGTCAAAGAGAAAAAAGACTGGACGCTCTTGGTACAAGGCGTCAATCTTCATGACGATGCTGCTGATCAATTATTGCGCCAGTTCCGCTTCATTCCGGACGCGCGACTAGATGATCTTATGATTAGTTATGCTGCTGACGGCGGCGGCGTGGGTCCGCATTTCGATTCCTATGACGTCTTCTTATTGCAGGCACATGGCCAACGTCGCTGGCAGATCAGTGCTCAAAAAGATCTATCGCTCGTAGAAGGCATGCCACTAAAGATCCTGAGCAATTTTACGCCTGAACAAGAATTCGTTCTGGAACCCGGCGATATGCTTTATCTACCGCCGCAATATGCCCATGACGGTGTTGCCATTGGTGAATGCATGACCTATTCCATTGGCTTTCGCGCACCTTCTTTCCAGGAATTAGGGGAATCATTCCTGAGCTTTATGTCGGATACGATCGATTTACCTGGCCGCTACGCAGATCCAGACCTCAAGCCTACGGAGCATCCTGCCGAGATCAGTAACGCGATGGTAGAAAAAATCGCTGAACACATCGCAAAAATCACCTTCTCACCGGATGACATTGCGATCTTTATCGGTGAATATTTGTCCGAGCCGAAAGCAAGTGTCTATTTTGAA
Organism: Undibacterium sp. MH2W; assembly: GCF_049340215.1. Lineage (NCBI taxonomy): Bacteria > Pseudomonadati > Pseudomonadota > Betaproteobacteria > Burkholderiales > Oxalobacteraceae > Undibacterium > Undibacterium sp. MH2W. The sequence goes on from NZ_JBMPPA010000003.1 coordinate 537,156, forward strand.
TCGCCAGAAAAACCACTTTCTCCAAAACGCTATGCCCAAAGTGCGCAAAAGCGCGGTATCAAGTTATCGCTTAAATCAAGCATGCTATACAAAGGTAAGCACGTCTTCATCAATGGTGAATCGTTTGCCGTTGATGAAGATGACGCGTTGTTGCTGACCAAACTCGCCGACGAGCGCCAACTGTCAGGTGAGGATCTCGTCAACACGACACCGGATGTACTCGAGGCTTTTTGCCTTTGGTATGAGGATGGCTGGTTGCAATTAAGATAATTTTTTGTTCAGAATAAACGATAAGCACGTTGAAAAAGGCAGATTTTTTAGGAAAATCTGCCTTTTTCCCGTTTAGACGGTTTACTCAGATGAAAATTTTAAGAAATTGGAGACAAATAGGCATCAATCTCTATTCCATTACCGGAAAAATCATTATAATCATGGGCTAGGAAACTTTCGGAGGAGCCGGCTGCATTATTGCATTCGAACTCGTTCGAGTAAGCCTATAGAGCGATAATTACCGGTAATTATTCATCGCAAAATTTTGATCTTATTTTTTGATCTACTTATTGAAAGTACAAACATGAAAAAATCACTCTTGCTCGTATCCCTGTTAGCAATCGCTTTGGTAGCTTGCGGTAAAAAAGACGAAGCTCCAGCATCTGCAGCTGCACCAGCACCAGCTTCCGCAGCAGCTGAAACACCAGCAGCAGCACCAGCACCAGCTGCTGCTTCTGACGCAGCTCCAGCTTCTGACGCAGCTCCAGCTGCTTCCGCAACAGCGGCACCAGCTTCCAAGTAATTTTTTATTGCTTGTTAAAAAGCCGACCAATTGGTCGGCTTTTTTATTGCGCACCGAAAACGCATGTAGCGTGCAGTACTGTGAAGCGACATCGTTTCGATACAACATGACATCGATTCGACGTAACACATAAAGAAATAGACATAAAAAAACGCGGCTAGCCGCGTTTTCTTTTTAAAACAACACCTAAGATTACTTCAACTGATCTTGCAACAGTTTTAAAATCTTATCGGCAACTGCGGATGAGTCTGGTTTTCCGTCAGCATCGAGGACGCTCACATTACTCAAATCACCCGTTGCAGCATTCTTGATGTAAACACGGTATTTCTTCGCGTTTTTATCTGCGTCAGAAGAAGAGCCAAAAGAGAATAATTTAGAGAAGAAACCTTCACTAGCACCCTTTGTTTTTGCCTCGATATCCTGATCAATGTAACGTACAAAGTAAAGGCCTTTAGAGCGATCACGGTCTTCAACTGTAAAGCCGACGCGATCAAGCGCCAAGCCAACACGACGCCATGCGCGATCAAAACCTTCATCAACCTCAATCGAAGTTGTGTCACCATTTTGAATCAACTTGGCGTGTGGTTTTGCATTGACATCAGTCGATGCCACTGCCTGCTTCGCACCTTCAGCATCAGCCCCCAAGCGCACCATCAGGCGTGTTAAGAACTCAGCTTCCAGACCTGGGTCCTCAGGACGAGATGTCCAGATGATGTTGTCTTTTTGCGATCCCGTAGCAACCTCTTGTGCACCACGATGACTGATATAAATCTCAACTTGACCGTTCACGCCGCGTTCGATACGCGTGCGAAATTTATCACGTTCACCAGTAGAATATAACGAGTCAAGCACCTTGCCGAGCGTGTCGCGAATGATATCCTGAGGAATCTTTGCACGGTTTTCAGCCCAGTCTGTCTCCATCACGCCTGCCTCTTGATTTTCAACATTAATCAAAAAGCCGAGTTCTTGCCAAAAATCCTTCAATTGAGGCCACAGCGCCTCTGGTGTTTGATTTTTTAATACCAACCAGCGCTGATTACCCTCACGCTCGATATGCATATCTTTCAACTGAGAAGGTGCAATCGTCGAACTTGTTGCTGTCGCTTTATCACCTTTTTCCAGATTGTAGCCAGAGGCTGTCGCTGTTGATTTATTCGCTTCAGGAATGGCAAAACGGCTATCACGACGAATTTGAGTCAAGTCAGGAGGAACTTCCAGAGAGACCGTTGTCACTTTTCCTGCGCTTTTGTAATCGATTTTATTGGGCTCAAAAAGGTTAGTCACAGTACAACCTGACAACCCAATTAGCGCAGCAGCGCCGATGATCCCATTTTTAGCAACAAAGCTTTTTGCCATGTGAAAGTCCCTACGATTTATTATCAATTTAAACAGCTTAAAGCAAACGGCTTGCATGCAAGCCGTTCAGGATGGTACTTATTGTAATACACCTGCCTCACGCAAAGCAGCGCGGACGGTCTCATGATACTGAGCAGACATAGGCACCAAAGGAAGACGCATACCTGGAGGGATTAAGCCCATTTCGCTCATTGCCCATTTTACAGGGAGAGGGTTTGGCTCAATAAACAGTTTATTGTGCAATGAAAATACTTTGTTATTGATCGCAATCGCGGTTTGAATATCACCGTTCATTGCTGCCACACACATTTCGTGCATTGCCTTTGGCGCAACGTTCGCCGTGACAGAAATGTTGCCTTTACCGCCGCAGAACATCAATGCCATCGCTGTCGCATCATCACCGGAATACACAGCAAACTCAGGAGGCACCGAGCGGATCAAATCAATTCCGCGACCAATATTGCCTGTTGCATCCTTTACACCAATGATACCTGGCACATGCGCCAAACGAACGATGGTTTCGTTTGACATATCAGCGACGGTCCGACCAGGAACGTTGTAAAGAATGACAGGAATATCAACGGACTCAGCAATCTTCTTGAAGTGTTGATACATACCCTCTTGGGTCGGACGGTTGTAATAAGGCACAACCTGCAGGGAAGCATCCGCACCAATGTCTTTTGCAAATGTTGTCAGGGCAATTGCTTCGGCAGTTGAATTACCGCCTGAACCAGCAATCACTGGCACACGCTTGTTCACGTGCTCAACTGCGACGCGAATTAACTCGCAATGTTCTTCCGGTGAAACGGTTGGTGATTCACCCGTCGTACCGACAATCACGATGCCATCAGTGCCTTCGGCGATGTGCCAATCAATCAACTTACGCAAGCAAGGTAAATCAAGACTACCATCTGCATGCATAGGGGTCACAATAGCAACCAGACTTCCCTGTATCTTTGTCATGTTAGTGCACGAAAAAAGTAAAACCCCGATTGTAGCGGATTGACTGCAAATCGGGGCGTAAATAGGTGGGTTTTGGATTCAAACTTTTCAACTAAACGACCATACATCAATCAAAGCACGTCTTTTTCTGACGATTGCGCCGCTTTCCGAGCGCAAATACGCTGCACCATTGCAGGCTTAGGCACCCGAACAAATCCATCCTCATAAGCAATCACTTGCATCCTGACTGATGAGTTAGAGGTCGTTTGTTGAAAAAGTTCACCCGGTTGCAATAAGAAATGGGGATTTGAAGGTTTCCCGTATTCAGCATTGCCCATCGCGAAGGTTTCGTAAATGAGTATCCCATCCGGTGTAAGGCTGGAGAGCAAATACGGAAACAGCGGACGATGCAGATAATGGCAGACAATAATTGCTGAAAATAAATTCTCTTCAAATGGCCAACTTGCCGACTCTGGCGTTGGCTCAAGATCGTGCAAAAGGACGTCCGCTCCCAACGCTTTCAGTGGGGGCAATACGTCATGATTCCGATCTAGTGCGAGTACGTCAGCACCTTGGGCGAGTAACCACGCAGTATGCCTGCCCTGCCCACAGGCCAAATCAAGCACCCGACCACTAGGGGCCAGTGAAATAAACCGCTCCACCCAAGGAGAAATCGCCCCTCGATGAGCAATATCAACACCAATCTGATTGTCCACTTTTGACATCATGACTAAAAGACTGGAACGCCGAGCAGCATTGCAAACGGTGAGACAATCAGTTGTAGCACCATATTGGCAACCAGCATCACAGGAACGAGCCAAAATTGTAGCCAATGCACCATCACAAGACCCATCACAATAAAGAATCCATACGGTTCTATCTGGGCGAATTTAAAAGCAAGTTTATTGGGTAATAGACTCACGACAATACGCCCACCCGCCAGTGGCGGAATAGGGAATAAGGTAAATGCAAACATGACGAGATTAGTGAGCAAACCTGCACTCGCCATTTTGATGAAATAGGCCTCAGTCACATCAGCAGCCTGCAAAAGCACCCCAAATAGCAACCAGCAAAATGCCATCGCAAAATTGGCTGCGGGACCCGCAAGTGAAACCCACGCCAAGTCACGCTTTGGATTTTTTAAACGAGAAAAGTCAACCGGTACAGGCTTGGCGTAACCGAACAAAAATGCACCACCAGTGGCAAGGTAGAGGGCTACGGGAATAATAATGGTGCCGAACAGATCGATATGCACCATGGGGTTAAGACTAAGACGCCCCTGACTAAACGCCGTCATGTCCCCAAAATATTTCGCTGCATAACCTCTTGCCGCTTCGTGGAGAGTGATTGCAAATACGACTGGTAACGCATAAATCAGTACGGTCCTGATTAACTCACTTATTTCATTCATAGATTACTTATAAAAATTATTATTTAACGAGATTACAGGACTTGTGGCACATAGCCCGTGCTACCGGTGAGCAACAAGGAAAACTATAAACCAAATAAACTAATATCACCCCTACCCTGCCGAATTAACATCAGCTCATCCGACGTCATATCAATCACGGTTGTGGGTGTAAGACTACACGGGCCGCCATCGATAATCAAATCGACGACTTTCTCTAGGCGCGCACGGATGACTTCAGGATCGGTAATTGGCTCGGGATCATCAGGCAGAATAAGTGTCGTCGCAAGTAGAGGTTGACGCAGCTCCTCAAGAAGCGCATGGATAATTTTATTCTCTGGAACGCGCAATCCAATTGTTTTTCTAGAGGGGTGACTAAGACGACGAGGTACTTCTTTTGTCGCCTCTAAAATCATCGTGTAAGGACCCGGCGTCGCTGCTTTTAACAAGCGATATTGGCGGTTATCCACCTTCGCATAGAGCGCAATTTCAGATAAATCCCTGCACAGGAGTGTTAAGTGATGTTTTTCATCGACCCCACGTATCCGGCGTAAGCGCGTCACGGCATCTTTGTCATCCAAATGACAAACCAAGGCATAACAAGAATCTGTTGGCACGGCAACGATTCCGCCGCCATCGACAATTTGCACTGCCTGCTTGATGAGACGTAGCTGTGGATTGTCTGGGTGAATTTGGAAAAATTGGCTCATAAAAGAATAAAGGCGGTAGCTTTTGCTACCGCCACACTGTTAATTTGTATTTATTTTAAATTTTGCAAAGCGGCGATGCGTGCTTCCATCGGTGGATGCGACGAGAACAGCGCTGAAAAGCCTGGTTTATCACTGATACCCGCGGCTGCGATGGATTGCGGAAGCTCACCTGGCTGCATCCCTCCCAAACGTGCTAGCGCATTGATCATGGGCTGCCTATTCCCGAGCAAGTGGGCAGATCCCGCATCAGCTCGGAATTCACGCTGACGAGAAAACCAAGCAACAATCATGGAAGCAGCGATACCGAAGACAATTTCACAAACAAACACGGTAATCATGTACCCAATACCCGGGCGATACTCTTCGTCACGATCATTGCCACGCAGCAAGGTTTGATCGACAAAATACCCGACAACACGCGCTAAAAACACCACAAACGTATTTACCACACCTTGGATCAGCGTCATAGTCACCATATCACCATTGGCGACGTGCGCAATTTCGTGACCGAGGACCGCCTCCACTTCTTCGCGCGTCATGGAGTCAAGCAGTCCAGTGGATACAGCGACCAATGCGGAGTTTTTAAAGGCCCCCGTGGCAAATGCGTTTGGCTCGCCTTCATAAATTGCAACTTCGGGCATCTGAATGCCTGCCCGTTCGGACAAGGTGCGCACTGTATTCACTAACCAGAATTCAATCGAAGAGCTCGGTGAATCGATGACACGTGCACCTGTAGACCATTTTGCCATTGGCTTGCTGATAAGGAGCGAAAAAATGGCACCTGTAAAGCCAACAACCAACGAGAACGCCAAAAGTGTCCCCATTTGTAGACCATGCGCAGTCAGAAAACGATTGACACCCAACAAAGAAAGCACGATGGACATCACGACCATCACTGCTAAATTAGTTAACAAAAATAAAACAATGCGTTTCATGCCACCCTCCCTTTGCCGGAAATTACCAAACTTGCATGGAATATGTGGGCATTTAAAAAATTTTCAAGCGGCAAACCAAGCGTCCCACACCGGGCGAGATCCCTTCGGCATTGTGGGTAATTTGCCTATATCGACTTCAGCATCCTGCGGCGAATGAAAATCCGAACCGCGAGAGACTAAAAAACCGTACTGATTTGCTATTTTGGTGAACTCTTCATACTGATCGACTGTATGACTGCCAGTCACAGTCTCAATCGCGACGCCACCAAGTGCTTTAAATTCGGTAAAAAAACTGTCATAGGCAATCGGCGACAGATCATAGCGACCAGGATGGGCAACGATAGCCACGCCACCGGCACCGATAATCCACGAGACCGCCTCTTGCAACGTTGCCCAGCGATGTGGAACAAAGCCAGGCTTACCATCACTCAAATAGTGTTTAAAGACGTCAGAAACAGAATCACACACCCCTATTTCGACCAAATAACGTGCGAAATGTGAACGTGAAATCAAATCCGGATTGCCGACATACTTCAAGGCGCCCTCATACACACCATGAATACCAGCGCGATTGGCTAGCTCTTGCGCCATATCACGCGCACGCCGCTCACGCCCAGAGCGCGTTCTTGCCAGCCCCTGTACGAGCGTCGGATTTTTCTCATCGATATTGAGCCCAACGATATGTATCGTCTTACCCGCCCAAGTAATTGAAATCTCTACTCCCGCAATGAACCGCAAACCAAGCGCTTTCGCCGCCGCACGGGCTTCAGCGATACCGCCAACCTCGTCATGGTCCGTTAATGCCCATACATCGACACCGTTACGCTTGGCGCGCTCGGCGAGAGCGGAAGGTGACAAAACGCCATCAGATACCGTAGAGTGGCTATGAAAATCGACATTAAGAGCAAGAGCAGACATGGCAGGATTTAACAAAAAAAGGCAATTCAGACTTTCATTGTACTCCTGCCTCGTCAACAATGCTGCATCGCAAGAACGTCTCTATATTTTCATTTCCAAACGGATACTAAACGTGGTGTAGGTCTTATTGGTAACATAATCAAGTCGATTGACACCCCCAAGACTCACATCCGAGCTGCTGACATAATTGTTTGCTCGGAAATTATTGGCCGCTATGCGCAACTGAAGGTCTGGATTTAATTTCCACAAGCCATATAAATCGATTTGACGCTTCAACCCTGTCATGTTCAACTGTGTATCGGTGCTCTGGGTAAAGTACCCAGGTGTGATATTCAGGTTCCCACCCAGCGTCAGCGGAATACCTTTGATGCGATAATCGATGCCGGCGTTTGCTGTGTACGGTGGCTGCTGATCGATTCTGTTATTGCCCCCTTGAATATCCTCGACGTTAGACCAGAACCGGCTGTAGTTACTCCGAAAATCAATTGCGGGACCCGTGGGGAAAAATTCTTGCAACTGAAATTTCGCCTCTAACTCGATACCCTTGGTTGTTGCGGAACCAATGTTCGTCGGCGAAGAAACCCAACGCGGTCCGGTAGGTTCATTGACCAACTGGGTGGTTCTACGCATCAAATTACCGATGTCGCGAATAAAGAAATTCGCACTCATCAAACCAGCACGGCTCAAATAATGCTCAAATGCGATATCAATCCCTTTTGACAACTCAGGTTTCAGTAAAGGATTACCAATTCTATCTGGACGCGTCGGGCTATTGAGATTCGAAATACTTGGAATGGCAATCAAGTCATTTAATGACGGGGCCCGGTAAGTTGTGGCATAACTCACTCTCACTTGGTCTTTTGAATCCCCGGGCAAGCGCCAAACGGCATGCGCGATCGGACTCCAGACGCTACTTGTATTCCCTACATCCATGCCAGCCAGCGTACTGGTCGTTTTAATACCTTCCCAACGCAAACCAGCATATGCCGAAAATTGCGGCGTAATATCGGCTTCATCCTGCACAAACATAGCAAAACGTCTCGTGCTGGCGGTTAAATCATCACCTGAATCCTGAAATTGCGGCTTGCCATTACTAAGGGAAGTACTTGTCTCATCGCGTTTCCCCAGCTCAAGTTCCCACCCAGCAGCAAAAGTTTGCCCCTCACCAATCGGTCTTGTGTACTTCCCACCGTTATTGAGGGTCTTATCTACAATACTACTGTTAACCGTCACCACAGCAACAGGAGTACCGTTGGTATCAAATTCATTGCTCACGGAAGCGTTATTGATTTTGCCGTAACCACCACCAAAACGAACTGCGAGCTTGGCATTGTCGTCAAATTTATGCTGCCAATTACCGAAGCTACGGAAGAACGTCGTGTCGGCTGTACCACTATTATTCGCCACCGCATAAGCGACAGGCTCAAGCGCTGACGGGGCACGATAGATTTGATCAACCAGACTGACCCCATTCGATGCACTTTCTGAATGCGTGATGAAAGGCTGGAACATCAGCGTATCGCCGTTTTCAAATTTATAGCTCAAACGCGGCGTGAGAAAGACACCTGTTGTGTGACGACGTGTTTCATCAGTTTCGTTTTGCAGTAGATTAGTTGTACCGTCTGCCGCGGTCTCCACTGAATTCGTCGTGCTTTCATCGCGCTGGCGATTTTGATAAACCGTCGCATTCAATGCATAGCTCAGACTTCCAATTTCGCCCGGAATAGACAGTGACACATTGGGCGATAATCTATTTTGTTCAGCGCTGAGACTGGTTTTTAATTCAATATTTTTTTGTTTGTAATCTTCTCTTAACACGATATTGATCGTGCCAGCAATCGCCTGTGTGCTGTATTCAGCGACAGCACCACGAATCACTTCTATTCGCTCAACTTGATCCGGTGACAATGAATCCATTGAGAAACCACGGGGTGCTCGCTCTCCGTTAATCAGAATTTGTGTGTAACCATTCCCCATTCCACGCATGCGGATGTCACCGCCTCTACCTGGCTTCCCACCAATCGTTACACCCGGAAGCCGCTTTAATACTTCGCCGAGGTTCGTATCACCATTACGATCAAGCTCTTCACGCCCGAAAATTAATTTAGCTGCAGTCGACTGTCGACGAGCATCGTCATCTGTACGACCTCCATCAATAACGACCTTCTGTATGCTGTCGCTTTTTGCTGGTTCCGCTTTTTTCGCGCGCCCTTGCGCTGCGTTTGAGCTATCCTGCTTTGTCGTTGTATCGCCTTTTTTGTCAGATGTTGGCTCCGCGGCCGTTAGATTTGGATCAGCGACAGTAGACTGAGCAAAAGACACTTGTGCATTGGTGGCAGTACCAGCAAAGGCTGCCAGAATACTCAATGTAAGATAAGAAGAACGAAACGGAAGAGGCATAGGAATAACCGCAAATGAAAGGTGAAATACCAAAATAATTGTGGTCGATTGTATTTTTAAAACAGGCAAACAGCCATCGAATTCATTGATATTTTTGTATGAAAATGAAACACCCCGTGTTTCACGTTACTTTGCGATACGTCACACCTTCTAAGTTCTCAAACAACGATAAAGTGATCTCCGTTTTGTTACAAAAAAAAACCTGCCATCAATCGGCAGGTTTCTGTAACAAGACTCACATTGGAATGATGTTAGTCGGTTGTATTGGCAAGATTAAGATTCAATTGTGAGCGCAACAAATCCTCTGTATCTGGACGTGGTTTATTGCGTGCCGCTTCTAATGCATCCAAGTAGCCGGATGTCACATCACCTGTAATGTAGAACCCATCAAAGCAAGATGCTTCGATGTTTTTCAGGCGTGGATTCACGTCTGAAATAGAACGTTTCATCGCAGAGACGTCTTGATAAACGAGTGCGTCAGCGGTAATTTCACGGCAAACCTCTTCTTCCGAACGACCGTAGGCGATCAGCTCACTACGGGTTGGCATATCGATACCATAAACGTTTGGAAACTGCACCGGAGGCGCTGCAGAGGCAAAAATAACGCGTTTCGCGCCAGACTCACGTGCCATCTGGACGATCTCACGGCTCGTCGTTCCACGAACGATCGAATCATCGACTAGTAAAACGCTTTTCCCTTTGAATTCAGAACCGATTGCATTAAGTTTCTGACGAACCGATTTACGACGAATCGCCTGACCAGGCATCATAAATGTACGGCCAATGTAGCGATTTTTAATAAAACCTTCGCGGTAATCGAGGTTCAGCTTCAATGCTAATTCCATCGCGGAAGGACGTGATGAATCTGGGATCGGCATTACGACATCAATTTCACCATCACGGAACTGGTTACGAACCTTCTCAGCCAAGTATTCGCCCATTTTCAAGCGGGTCAGATACACCGACGCACCGTCAATAATCGAATCTGGACGAGCGAGATACACGTATTCAAATGAGCAAGGGTTCAGGCTAGGATTTTCTGCGCACTGTTGAATGTGGAGATTACCATCGAGGTCGATGAACAAGGCTTCACCGGGCTCTACATCGCGCACAAATTTGAAGCCAAGGCCTTCTAATGCGACCGATTCACTCGCAATCATGTACTCGGTGCCAGACTCTGTTTGAGAGACGCCGAGGCATAATGGACGAATACCAAACGGATCACGGAAAGCCAGCAACCCGTATCCCGCGATCTGTGCGACCACGGCATAAGATCCGCGAACACGACGATGCAACATTGATACGGCGCGGAACAAAGACTCTGGATCAAGGGAATAACCGCTGGTCACTTCCTGAATCTGATGCGCCAAAATATTCAGCAGCACTTCTGAGTCTGAATCGGTATTCAAATGACGGCGGTCATTTTTGAATAACTCGATTTTGAGCTCAACAGCATTCGTCAGATTGCCGTTGTGCGCGAGGACGATACCGAAAGGCGCATTCACATAAAATGGCTGCGCCTCTTCTTCGCTCGTTGAGCCAGCTGTTGGATAACGAACTTGACCAATACCAACGTTACCAGGCAAAGAGCGCATGTTGCGCGTACGGAAAACGTCGCGAACCAGACCATTCGCTTTGTGCATGGCAAACTTGTTGCCATGACTTGTTGCAATACCTGCCGCATCCTGACCGCGATGTTGCAACAACAACAGCGCATCATAAAGCAATTGATTAACAGGACCATTTGAAACTACACCGACGATGCCACACATGGTGGACTCCTAAAAAGACAAGTTAAAACCGAACATGGCTGGAGATGGACGTAGGCAAAAACGGAATCACAGTTTGAGCTGCAGTCTCTGCCAGCGGACTAAATAAAGCATTCTTCCAAAATGATTGTTGCGGGATGGTGGTCATGCCACACACCAATACTGCCGCCAACACAAACACGCAACCGCGTGCTAAACCAAATAATCCACCTAATCCCCGATCGGCAAGCGACAGCCCCGACGCGGTGATGATCGCATTCACCGCCATCATAACGAGTGCCATTAACAGTCGCACTCCAATAAACAAGGCGATAAACGCAACGATTAAGCGAATAATCTGGCCGGGGAAAAATGGTGGTAACCAACCCGCTAATAATTCACTGTAGGCATTGGCAACAACAAAGGCCACGATCCAACTGACCAGCGACAAAATTTCTTTAATCAGACCGCGCATCATGCTGATAACAACAGAACACACCAAAATCACAATCACGATGTAATCAAATAAGGTCACGATCGATCCAGTTTAGTTCGGTACAAGGCTACCATTCAAGCCTAACTTCACCAATTTAGCACGCATTTTATCGGCTTCCTCTTTCGACTCAAATGGTCCCACCCGGATCCGGATTTTGTCACCTGAGGATGTCGCGACCTTTTGGGTGTACGACTTAATATTTGCGGATTTTAACTTAGATTGCAATTCATCCACTTTTTCTTGGGTAGCCAACGCTGCAACTTGAACCACATAAGAAGAGTGCTCACTGTCAGCCGCTTTGGTCGCGCTAGATTTCGCCGGTGCCTTACCCTCAAGGATCGCCATCGCTCTCGCAGCGTCATCATCAGGTGCCTGCTTTGTCACCTTCATCGCGTCACTTTTCGTGTCACTTTTCGCGTCTGATTTCGATTCAGATTTACTTTCCTGCTTGCCATCGACTTTTACGTCAGCACGCGCATTGGTTTTTACTTCTGATTTAGCGTCGCTTTTTGACTCTGCCTTCGTATCCGTTTTTTTGTCAGTTTTGCTGTCGGTCTTCAAAGACGACTTTGACTCTACAGGTTTTTCTGTCACCGACGTCGGCACCTTGGCATCTACTTTTGCGGGTGCTTCGGTTTCCGTTTTTTGGGGGGCATGCTCGGTGACATTGAGTGGAGTAACGTCTCTTGGACTTTCAGCAGTCTTCACGACCGTCTTTGACGGGCTATTAGCAGGCGATACTGGGTCAATAATTTCTTCGTTTGGATCGACGTCGATAATGTTATTTTTTCTAGGCGGTGCAGGTTCTGCAGGCTTGACCGCCTCTAATTCCGGCATTTTATCCTTGGAGGGAATGCGGATTGCGATGTCATCGGGAAGAGGTTTCGGTTCGGAATCAAAGACCATCGGCAAGCCAATGATGGCTGTCAAAGCAAGGGCTGTGGCACCAATTAAACGCCGTCTCGCGCGCTTCTTTTCCGGCAAAACAGGGTCATTCACCTTGCTTTTGCGTGCATTTTCAGACTTCTTACCACGCGAGCGTGATTGAATACTATCTTCTTCAGAACGAGAGCGAAATTCGCCGCTATCGTGGCTGTCAGATGATGCTTTCTTTTGTTTAAAGCGCGAGAGCAAACCCATGTGCAAATGTCTGGTTGGTTAGCGTTTTTTACCGCCCGACACAACATGTGCCGTGGCAGGTAAATAACGCAAAATCACATCAATGCAGTGCAGTCCTTCTGGCGCGCATCACGCCGGCAACCGTCAGGAAAGAACCAAAGACCGCTATTCTATCATTTTCGCCCGCTTTACTGATGGCAAGTGTGTAAGCTTCTTCGGGAGAATTGAAAGTTTGTACAGTTTTTTCGGGATCAGCCAACACGCCAGCCTCAACGATCTTATCTTTCAGATATGCCGCACTGGCTGCGCGAGGCAATGGAAGATCACAGACATACCAGTGATCGACTTTACCCTTCATTTGTTCAATGACGCCGTCGATATCTTTATCAAGCATTGAACCAAACACGGCATAGGTGTATGCGTGAAAGCCCATGTTATCGAGATTCTGCGCGAGCGTTGCTGCCGCATGGGGATTATGGGCAACATCCAACACCACGGTTGGGCGTCCGGGCATGACTTGGAAACGTCCAGGAAGATCAACCATCACCAAACCAGTCCGGACCTCTTGTGCACCGACAGGTAACTCGTTTCGCAGCACTTCGAGCGCAGCGAGGACCGCAGACGCGTTCAATAATTGATTAGCACCCCGCAGACTGGGGTAACCGAGCGAATTACGGCGCTGTGTGCGTCCAGCGAAATTCCATTGTTGTTTATCGCCGTTGTAATTGAAATCTCGGCCAAACAGCCACAAATCTGCGCCGATTTTGTTAGCGTGATCAATGAGTGACTGTGGCGGCAAAGGATCACCGCAAATGGCAGCCTTGCCAGGACGGAAAATTCCCGCCTTTTCAAATCCTATTTTTTCGCGCGTGTCGCCAAGATAATCAACGTGATCGATGTCAATACTTGTCACAATAGACACATCAGCATCAATCACATTAACAGCATCCAGTCTACCGCCAAGCCCTACTTCCAGAATCACCACGTCAAGCTCTGCGTTAGCAAGCAATTTGCAAATAGCTAATGTTGTGAACTCAAAATACGTGAGCGATACCTCTTCACGCTTTGCCTCTACTTCGGCAAAAACATCGACAAGCGCTTGATCTTTCACGTTTTCGCCATTAATCCGAGCGCGTTCATTGAAATCAAGAAAATGCGGCTTGCTATACAAACCAACGCGATAGCCAGCTTGGAGTAACACAGCTTCTAACATCGCGCATGTCGAACCTTTGCCGTTGGTACCGGCAACCATGATGACAGGACAACGATATTGAATTTCAAGGCGATTTTTTACTGCGGCCACACGATCGAGGCCCATATCAATTTCTTTGGAATGACGCTTCTCAAGCAGCGCCAGCCATTCAGACAAACTTACAGGTGTTTTTGACATAAGATAAAAAAAGCCCGAATTAAACTAGTTCGGGCTTTTCGAAAAAAAGTAGAGGATTTAAGCCACAGCTTCAGCTGGCTGATTCTGTAATAGCGCCAATAAACGGGCAAGTTCTTCGCGCATTTTACGACGGTCAACGATCATATCGATTGCGCCCTTTTGCAGCAAAAATTCAGAACGCTGGAAGCCTTCAGGTAATTTCTCGCGAACGGTGTTTTCGATCACACGAGGACCAGCAAAACCAATCAATGCTTTTGGCTCACCAATAACGACATCACCCAAGAAAGCAAACGACGCTGAAACACCACCCATCGTCGGATCGGTCAATACCGAGATGAATGGCAGACGCTTCTCGGACAGCTTTGTCAGCATCGCGGTCGTTTTTGCCATTTGCATTAATGACAATAAACCTTCTTGCATACGAGCACCGCCAGTTGCAGTAAAGCAAATAAATGGTACTTTTTGCTCAAGCGCCGCTTGTGCCGCACGCGCAAAACGCTCACCAACGACAGAACCCATGGAACCGCCCATGAATTCAAATTCAAAACATGCCACCACTACTGGTACGGACATGATCGATCCACCCATCACAACCAAAGCATCTGTTTCACCGGTTGTTTCTAAGGCGTCTTTCAGGCGATCCGGATATTTTTTGCTATCTTTAAACTTCAGCGTATCGACAGGCATGACTTCCTGACCGATCTCATAACGTCCACCCGCATCAAGCAATGCATCGAGACGTTCACGCGCACCAATGCGCATATGATGGCTGCACTTAGGACAGACATGGATATTCGCTTCCAAATCCGAGCGATACAGCACTGCTTCGCAAGAAGGGCATTTCACCCACAATCCCTCTGGGATGGATTTGCGATTTGCAGATTCCGAGCGCTGTATGCGCGGTGGCAACAATTTTTCTAACCAACTCATGTTTTCTCCTCTTTGCAGCCAGCGTTATTTCCTACGCTGGCATCTGGTTCGATCTGGTCAAAGAACCATTCAGGTTATGTTGGACCGTATTTTACTCGTCCAACGCCCGTCTGACACCAGAAATAAAACTTTTCACTGCGGCAACGCCATTTTCGGGCGTTGAATTTTCTAATTCCTGAATAATGCGCGAACCAATAACGACCGCATCAGACACTGAGGCAATCGCCTTGGCTGTCGCGCCATCACGGATACCGAATCCTACACCAACAGGGACACGCACATGCTTTTTGATCCGAGGAATCATTTCAGCAACGGCGCCGAGATCGAGATTACCAGAGCCAGTCACCCCTTTCAGGGATACATAATAGACATAGCCACTCGCAATTTTCCCAACCAAAGCAATACGCTCCTCTGTCGAAGTCGGTGCAAGCAAGAAAATGGTATCCATGCCATTTTTTTGCATTTTAGCAGCAAATTCTTCGCATTCTTCCGGCGGATAATCAACCACTAACACACCATCAACACCCGCATTTGCTGCCTCAGAAATAAACAAATCCTGCCCCATTCTCTCGATCGGATTGGCATATCCCATGAGCACAACAGGTGTTTTTTGATTGTTTACTCTAAATTCGCGGACGAATTGTAATACATGACGCAAACCAACTCCAAATTTCAATGCACGTTCGGAGGCGCGTTGAATCACAGGACCGTCCGCCATTGGATCTGAAAATGGGACACCCAACTCGATAATATCCGCGCCACCGTCGACAAGGGCGTGCATTAAGGGCACTGTCATTTCAGGGGAAGGGTCACCTGCGGTAATGAATGGAATCAAGCCTTTTTTTTGCGTCAGTGCCAACTCGGCCAACGTAGATTGTATTTTAGACATAAGCGTACCGGATATAAAATGAATAAATTGATATTATTCGGCATCAATCAACGTGCTATCTCATTTGAGATGGACTATTCCGCCGCGTCACGATGCCGAAAGATTGGAGAGTGGACCTCAGAAGACCAACCACGCCAAACTATCTTCCATGGACAGATACTCAACATACCCGACCCTGTAAATAAGTTAGCGCGATTGTCTGGCGTCTTAGAGTGCCAATCCCGCGCGTTCAGCGACGGTGTGCATATCTTTATCACCTCGTCCGGACAAGTTGACTAAAATGATTTTATCTTTTGGCAATGTCGCAGCTAATTTGCATGCATAGGCCAAAGCATGACTCGACTCCAGCGCTGGAATAATTCCTTCGATGCGACAACAATCATGAAACGCTTTCAACGCTTCGTCATCCGTAATGCCGACATACTGCGCCCTGCCGATATCTTTGAGCCACGCATGTTCGGGGCCAACTCCTGGATAATCCAAACCAGCAGAGACAGAGTGCGTTTCAATCACTTGTCCATTTTCATCCTGCAACAGATAAGTACGGTTACCATGGAGAACACCGGGTGATCCCGCGCTCAACGACGCCGAATGACGACCAGTCTCAATGCCATCACCTGCGGCTTCCACACCAATCAGTTGTGTATTAACTTCATCAATGTAGGGATAGAAAATCCCCATGGCATTCGAACCGCCACCGACACAGGCAATCACGTAGTCTGGTTGACGCCCCGTTTGCTCAGGCATTTGCCATAAGCACTCTTCGCCAATCACTGCTTGAAAATCGCGAACCATCATTGGATAAGGATGCGGCCCAGCGACAGTGCCAATAATGTAAAACGTATTTTCTACATTAGTGACCCAATCACGCATTGCTTCATTGAGAGCATCTTTCAGCGTTTTAGAGCCGGACTCAACAGGAACGACCGTCGCCCCCAAGAGTTTCATGCGGTAGACATTTTGCGCTTGACGCTTAACGTCCTCAGACCCCATGTAGACAACACACTCTAGTCCGAAACGTGCGCAAATTGTGGCTGTTGCCACGCCATGCTGTCCAGCACCGGTCTCTGCAATCACGCGCGGTTTACCCATGCGTTTTGCTAATAACGCCTGACCAATCACGTTATTGATTTTGTGTGCACCAGTGTGATTGAGGTCTTCGCGCTTAAAGTAAATCTGTGCGCCACCCATCATTTCAGACCAGCGACGAGCGTGGTACACGGGGGATGGACGTCCAACGAAGTATTTCAGTTCGGTACGATATTCTTCGAGAAATGCAGGATCGTGCTGAAAACGTGCGTACGCCTCTCTCAGTTCCGTCAACGCATGGGTCAACGTTTCAGAAACAAACGTACCACCGTACTGACCAAAATGCCCGCTCGCATCTGGAAATTGATAATCGGTAGCGTGAAAAAGTTCTTGTGGTAACTCAGTAGCACTTGCCAAGGAACCAAGGGCAGAAATGCCCGTTTGAGTAGAATGTTGCATTTTTTTCCTTTACCCGAGCAGCCAGTGGCGTTCACCAGCATAACTCAGTGTCATTGATCGGCTTTTCGTATGGCATCAACAAATGCACATACTTTTGATTCATCCTTCACACCTTTTGACAGCTCAACACCACTACTGATGTCGACGGCAAAAGGCCGCACCTGACTAACTGCGCCAGTCGCGTTGTGTACGCTCAAGCCACCACTTAAAACGACCCGAGGCGCGAGCTCTTTTGGGATGAGAGACCAATCAAAAACCTTTCCACTACCACCATACCCTTCGACAAAGGTATCGAGGAGCAAACCATGAAATAAAGGACTTGCAGCACGAAATGCTGTTTCATATTCTAACAAATCCTGGGCAGTTGTGTCAGCCTTGACTCGAAAGGCCTTGAGAAACGGTCGATTCACTGCCGCCGCCAGTGCAGCAGATACTTGAGGGGATTCGTCACCGTGAAATTGCAGCAATTGCACCGGCGCCTCTGACACCACCGCACGAAGCTCTGATTCTGAAGCATTGACGAATAAACCAACCGAGACAACAAAAGGTGGTATCGCTTTAAGCAAATCGGATGCTTGATCTGGTCGAACATAACGTGGACTAGGGGGATAAAAAACAAAACCGAGTGCATCGACACCCGCTGCAGCTACCATCTGAACATCCGCGACGGAAGTTAATCCGCAAATTTTAATTCTGGTCCGATGCTGCATACAAACTCCTGTCATCAATCTAAGCTAACGTGATTTTACCTTTTTAATCGGAAATATTTACTTTCTGCCACAATCAAACACCCGAACATCTGCGACAATCATGTCAAATGATAAAAAACCACTCTGATACGCGCATGAACGTAAGTAACGCAGACACCAACCAACACACCATCACTCACCTCTTCGGCTTGGGGATTCGTCGCATGACGTTCGATCAAGCGAACACTGAACTATTGAGTGCGGCGCGTCGAACAGGCGAGAAAACGCAAGTTGTCGTTACCCCCAATGTAGATCACATTGTTAGGCTCGATCAACAACCAGTGTTTAAAGCGCTGTATGCGGGTGCTGATTACATTTTCGCGGATGGCATGCCGATTGTGTGGGCGAGCAAGATGTCTAAAAATCCGCTACCAGAGAGAGTGACTGGGGCTGATCTGTTTGTTTCTTTATGCAAAGGTGCTGCAAAAGAAGGCTTATCCATCTTTATTCTTGGTGGCATGCCTGGGCAAGAAGGCGATTTAATGGACTCGTTTGCGCGGGTCTATCCGGGTCTTAAAGTAAACATCCTTTGTCCGTCTATGCAATTCACACCCGATGGACCAGAGGCGGACGCTGCTATACGTCAAATCAGAGAAACACAACCTGCCATTTTATTTATTTGCCTTGGCATGCCCAAGCAAGAATACTTTGCATTCCGCTATCGCAGCGAACAAACCACCCAAAATTGCCCCCTTATTTTGTGCGTCGGTGCAGCGATGGAATTCGCACTCGGTCAAAAGAAACGCGCACCACTTTGGATGCAAAAAATGGGCTTGGAGTGGTTTTGGCGCTTGGTCAGCGAGCCGCGCCGCCTATGGCATCGATACACGGTTCAGGGATCAAAATTTTTCGGCATTCTCTTGAGAGAACGTCAGCACCACAAATAACCCCTCCTCCTTCGCATTCAGCTAAGCCAACAGTAAACCAAAATTTAGGTAATACCAAGGCGACAAAAGACAAAAGCCGACCTTTAAAAAAGGCCGGCTTTTGCTTTGCTACGGGAGAACGTTACAAGGATAGCTTAAGCAACTTTCTTCGCGTCGAAGAATTGTTCATCTTCAGTAGAACCGTGCAATGCGGTTGTCGAAGATTGACCTTGCTGAATCACTTGTGTGACCGCATCAAAGTAACCTGTACCGACTTCGCGTTGATGCTTAACAGCAGTAAAGCCTTTTTCTGCTGCGGCGAATTCAGCTTCTTGCAATTCAACGAACGCTGACATCTGGTTGCGAGCGTAGCCGTGTGCCAAGTTGAACATACCGTAGTTCAATGCATGGAAGCCTGCCAACGTGATGAACTGGAACTTGTAGCCCATCTTGCCGAGTTCTTTTTGGAACTTCGCAATCGTTGCATCGTCCAGATTTTTCTTCCAGTTGAACGACGGTGAGCAGTTGTAAGACAACAATTTACCTGGGAATTTAGCGTGAATAGCATCCGCAAATGCTTTTGCAAATTCCAGATCAGGTTTACCAGTCTCACACCAGATCATGTCTGCGTATTCAGCATAAGCCAGACCACGAGAAATAGCTTGTTCAAGACCTGGTTTCGTTTTGTAGAAACCTTCTACCGTACGTTCACCAGTCAAGAATGGTTTGTCATTGTCATCAACATCCGATGTCAGCAAATCCGCTGCTTCAGCATCAGTACGTGCCAACAACACTGTTGGTGTACCCATGACGTCCGCTGCCAAACGCGCTGCGTTCAATTTTTCAACCGCTTCACGGGTTGGCACCAATACTTTACCGCCCATGTGACCGCATTTTTTCACAGAAGCCAATTGATCTTCAAAGTGAACGCCAGATGCGCCCGCTTCGATCATCGCTTTCATCAATTCGAATGCGTTCAAAACACCACCAAAACCTGCTTCAGCATCAGCAACGATTGGTGCAAAGTAGTCGATATCGCCTTTGCCTTCAGACCATTGGATCTGATCTGCACGTGTCAATGTGTTATTGATACGCTTGACCACCAGAGGTACAGAATTTGCTGGGTACAGGGATTGATCTGGGTACATTTCACCAGCAACGTTTGCGTCGCCAGCAACCTGCCAACCAGACAAATAAATCGCTTTCAAGCCCGCTTTGACTTGTTGCATAGCTTGGTTACCAGTCAATGCGCCCAAAGCATTAATGAATGGCTCGTTGTTGACCAAATCCCACAATTTGATCGAACCATTTTTGGCAAGTGTGTGCTCAACCTTGATCGAACCACGCAGACGTACAACGTCTTCCGCTGTGTAGTTACGTTTAATACCTTTCCAACGTGGATTGGTATCCCAGTCTTTTTGCAATTCAGCTATTTGTTGTTCGCGTGTTGTCATGCTTCTCTCCTGTGGTCAAAAACAAATGAAATGTGTGTCCCGTTGAGATAAATAATAGGAGATTTTTTGCAGAGCAACAAGGTCTTATATAAGACATATAACAAATTTAAAGTCGTTTAAATTCAATTACTTAGTAATCGTATTTTGCGATACGAAATCATTTTTCTTAGAATGAGAAAAAAACTTTGTGCATCACCGATCTCACATTTCATATCGCGGAATGTGATTTTCACATTACAAGAAATTGACCCCAAAATGCCAAAAAAAATTTCCAGTAAGCACATCGACCCTCAAAGTCCCACAAAAAAGTGAAGCAAAAAAACCACAAGCGGCGTTACAACTGTTGTTATAACGCCGCTTGTATCCGTAAACATGACTTTAAAGAAAGTAAATTAACATTTCTTTATAGGACTGAAGTTACTCGCTATCAAAGAGTAGTACCTCGTACCACGGGGAAGCCTTATTGAGAATTACCTTGAACCCCTGATCTGTACGTACCAGATCTCCTGCAGACACGGGTGCGAGGCGTTGACCATCGCCGTCTAAAGGATAAATCACCATACGTTTCGCGGTGGTCGGATGAAAAAATGAGACGCCAATGCGTTCCAGCCAGACAGGCCCTGTTGCATCCCGCGGGCCAGAAGGCTTCGTCGCACCAGAGACATCAGGCTCCAGTGTCCACCAACCAGACTCGCCGGGATAGGTGATTACATTTTTAGGACGCGCAGGTACCGAATCAGGCTGCGTACCAGTGGTTGCTCCACTTAAGGTCAATAATAAGCGCCTTGATTGCGTGAGTGGCTTGCTATCGCGACTCATCAACAGCAAGACACCAAACTGCCGGCTCTCCTTGGGAAAAACAGGTGCAAGCATCGTCGATAAGGGTGATACATGGGACAATCGCGAATACCCAGCAAACATTGCGCTATAAGCACCAACCACACTGAGATTAGGCGCATCTCGGTCCGTCGTCATCCGACCACCATTCACAGACCAGATTGCCGAAGCGCTGACCTCTTCTTTCGTCGCCGCCCTTTTTGCGTTAGGCAACGCGTCCTGTGAACCAAAATTAACACTCACACGTTTTGAAAAAACATCTTTTACATCGATGTCGAGATACTTTTTCAAGTAATCGCCATAAGCATCGGAGCTCACACCCTCCCCTGATGCAGCGAGAATCTGCCTCGCTTCTAAGCCAAGGGGGATCACCATATTCTCTTGCAAAGCGGGAATCTGAAACTGTCTAAACATCGAGGCAGCAATACCGGTCGTCACGATTTGCCCGGCATTTCCACTCAGGCCAAAGCTATCAGGCAAGGCACGCCACGTATTTCCATCTGCATATTGAAAGAAAAAAAGCCCATCCCAATCCTGAGCGCTCGCAATTGCAACCATCACCGGCATGATCTCCGCACTCTGCCTATTAGGATACGCTTGGTTAAATTCACTAATAACAAAGGGCTTTTTCTGATCTCGATAAAATGCCCTCTTCAGTAAGAGCTGAAATCCTTCGCGAACAGCAGACTGATCCCGTATCCGCCAGTCGTTACGATCCCACGATTGATGCGGGAAATCATAATGATCCACATAAAAATGCTCATCCGAATAATCCATATTTTTCTGTGAATCGGCGTTCATCACACCGCCGTAATACATTTGGGTTCCCGTCAACGGCACCAAGTCCCCCACCTCGGCACGAACCGCCTGACGCATTGTTTCTAGATATTGATGATCCATGTCCGATAGAAACCGAACGAAATCCAACACCCGACGCTCAGATCCTGCTTCTGGCACATTAAATTTAGGTTGCAATATAGAAGGTGCATCAAGATCAATTTTTGCCAGTGCTTTTTTTGCCAATTGCCTTCCACGCGCTAACCAGCCATCCCCAAACGCAACAACACGGGCTTCGTCAAAGCGAACAAGCAAACCACCCTGCTTGGTCATGCTGCAACTTGCCCAGATACGGCAGGCTTTATCCATACTGCCATATTGACGCTGCGCCCAGCGCTGCCATTGCAACTGTAACATTCGTTGATATTCGCCTTGTAGGTTATCAAGATCCTTTCGTTGCCACGCGCCGACCAGTGACGATTCGTTATTAATTTCCACCATTGCTAGCGCTGGGTCATTATTGAGATCAAGGCGTCGAATCAAGCGCCGCGCGTATTCCACTTGCAGAGCGACCATACGCGGCTCGAATATATGCAAAGGTGTGCTAGCGAAAGGCATTGTCTCCCCGGGCACTAAGGGGGTTACTTGATCGACTGCATACCGAAACGTATAACCCACATGCAAATTCAAATTGACGTAGATTCCTTCATGTCGGAGCGCGTCGATCAATGTCTTCAATCGATCAACGGCAGTAGCGTTAAAAGTGGGAAAAGCACCGGTTGTCAAAATTCCTTGCGGTTTCTCGTCACTATCACTCAACACCGTGTCGAGGTGATGTAATCTCACCGCATTAAACCCAAGACTTCTGAGCTTTTTAGCGATTTTGGGGGCATCTTCTTCTTTTGGGAAATTCGCAGGACCAGATAAGCTGATACCAAATAGCCTTACCCGTTGATCGTCTTTCGTATTTGCGCGCTTATCCGAGCCAACGCGGTAAAAATGGGCATTTTTCACAAACAAACGATCAGACGTGGTCAATGTGTGATTGAGCCCACTAAAATCAGTCACACTGGACATTTGCTCTTCATTAATAGTGAAGGGGTACCAATCAACACTCGCTGACCACGCAACACTATGCAAAGATAAAAGTAGGCTAAACAAGCAAAAACAGAGCCGTTGCGTGCAGTTTTCCAGAAAATATTTCATGAAATAAATCGCAATAAGAAAGCAAGCCATTAGAATATCGCACAACGAATTCACAATGACAGAGATCGATGAAAATTACCGCAAACGCGTCGCCAAAAGTTGAATTTTCACCGGGTGAAATGATCCTGATTCAACTCATGATCGTTCTGTTTGTGGTGTTCTCTCTTTTGCCTTACGGCATTTCTTGGGATTACACAGGCACCTCCGCATTGACTATGGAGGGCTCTGTAACCACGAAGCTAGAATGGGGAGGATTGATCAGTCTCGCCGCGTTATTGCTTTATCGACATCTACCCATCACTTTCGCCGACATACGCACTCTCAACCCATTTTTAGTGGCGGTGCTTGTGTGGTGTTTGCTTTCTAGCGTGTGGTCCCCCCTCCCCGGCGTTACGTTCAAACGCGCCATCCAACTTTTCGGGATCGTGATGATTGGTTTGAGCATCCAATTAGCACCCAAACCACTCCATCTATTATTACGCTGGATGCTTGTGACGCTCATGAGCATTCTTACCTTGTCGCTGTTCATGGTGATCCTCACACCCTCTATCGGTATCGATTATCAATTGGGCGGCGCATGGCGCGGGGCATTATCGCAAAAAAATGAACTAGGCCAAGTCGCAGCTATTTCCATTCTTCTATGGCAGGTTCGCGCCTGCATAGAAAGAACAGACATTCGCCTGCTCATCGGAGGTCTTTTATTTAGTTTTTTTATGTTGGTCATGAGCAAAAGTTCGACGAGTCTCATCATTGCACTTGCGACGAGCATGATTTTTCATCTCCTTAGAAAACGCCGTATTCATTCGGACTATTCTATTTCTCGCATCATTCTCAGTTTGTTGTGCGTCATGATTCTCGGGCTGTACATCTTCTACATGCAAGAATCGCGCTTCCCGACATGGCCAGAACTTTCTGCACCCATTGCACATATCTTCGGCAAGGGCTCTGATCTGACAGGTCGTACTGATATCTGGGAATTAGTCTGGCTGGAGATCCGGAAACACTGGATCATCGGGTTGGGTTATGGCGCTTTCTGGCTTGGGCCTGACAGCTTATCCCAATTTGTGATTACAGCTCTGCACTGGATTCCATTGCAATCGCACAATGGCTATATGGATATTTTGAATGAACAAGGCATCGTTGGCCTAATTTTGACGATCCTATGTTTGCTCACCCAACTTGTCATGGTCATTAAAATGTCCCACGGAGACCGAGTGCAATCCGCGTTTTGGACATCCATGTTACTTGTTGTGATCGTCACCAACTTTACTGAAAGCAGCTTGTTCCGTGGATTTGGATTTCAGAATGTCTTTTTTATTTTCGCATTAGTTGCGGGTACATCAGTGAACCGGCGACTTCGGGAAGCGGAAGAATTAAATGAGCAGATCAACACCCCCTCAATGCGAAAATTTTCTGCCAACACGTAAGCTTGGCCGTTCGATAAATCGGTAAGACAAATCCGCCAAAAAAATAGATGCGCTAATCAAGAGCGTCATACGGAGAGGAAGTAGCCATTGTGGCATCCATGCAGTAATCACACCCAACACGAGCCAATGATACAAATACAGGGAGTAACTGATCCTCCCTAGATAAATCAATGGCTTCATTTGCAATAAGCGACTCACCACCGTTTCTTTTAATACTAAAAAAGAAAAAACAAAACAGAGCGCCAGCCCTTGAATTGAATAACGAACTGACTCGCGGAACTGCTCTCCCCTCCATACAAGAGAAAAGACAATCAACAAGACACCAATGACAAATGTGTCCCATCGCTGCAAAAAAGAAATGATGCGTGGGTAACGAACCCATAAAATCGCGAAGCCAGTACCGTAAAGAATGGAATCAGCACGGGTATCTGTTGCCTTATAAATTCTGTCATTTGGAAGCTGATTAAGACCAATCACGTCGACAAGATATAGCCGCCATACCAGGAAGAGCACTAGCAGGCAAACAATCACGCTCAAGAACCGCCTTGGCATGCGAATTAGACCAATAAAAATAAACGGGAAAAAAAGGTAAAAGTGTTCTTCTACCGCGAGAGACCATGTAATGGATAATGGAGAGGGCAAAACATTGCTAGTAAAGCCAATGAAAATCCCAAAGTAATTCGCAAAATAAAAAAAGACAGAAGCGAGTTCAACCCAAGTCCAGCGCACTGCCGCCAATTGCATCACACACAGCGAAATCAGAACGAATACAAACAACGCTGGCATCAGCCGAAAAAAACGTCGAAGATAGAATTTTTTAATATCGACGCTGCCCGCGCTATCCCATTCGCTGATCATCAATTGCGTGATGATAAAGCCACTAATAAAAAAGAAGATGGTGACACCAAGACCCCCAGGAATAATGTGCCCTAGCCATGCATGCGAAAACAAGACAAGCAAGATAGACACTGCCCTCAAACCATCGAGTGCAAGAATACGAGTCTGGTGTGTTGGGTTCATGGCGCGTCAATCAGGAGAAACATGTTATTTATCACCGTAAGCCTGCGAAACGGCGCCGCGAAAATGATTTAACTTTCCCACCTGAGAAACAGCGACGCGCATCCAATGAAACGCTTTTACCGGCGCAAATAAACTCAGCACGAGTGCAAAAATGACCGCCGCAAAAAATTGCCCTATCGCTCGAGCGGCCAACCACGCACCGCGGCGGCACGCTGAGATCCCAGAATACATTGCCAATTCTGTTCGCATAAACAGCTGACCTGTTCTGAACGAACGCTGCAATAACCAGGCACCTGTGGCACGATCGACTGGCACAATTTCAGAAACGGGGGCTTCATCGCACCATACCATCTTAGCGCCCAAGGCATCTAGGCTCCGAAACAGCATGCTATCCTCGCCGCCCGTTTTTCCAAAAGCGGGATCAAAAGGCCCTTCTTCACCCTTGATCGTCAACTGATCCAGGAGAGTTCTCCGCACAAGCACGTTACCACTTCGGGCATTTTTATCGTCAATGATCGTCCCTGTTGGAAGCCGCCGGCGATCAAAATATCCACCGCGAATGATCCAAGCTGGCACACCTGCTGCGTACTCAGGGACGACGGGCGCAAACACAACATCAGCGCTATATTGTGCCTGCGTGTTCAAAAGCGTCGCCAACCAGTCATCGTCTGGAAGCTCATCATCATCGACCATGCATATCCACTCACCGGTCGCTGCACGAATGGCAGCGTTTCGAGCAAGAGAGATATTTGATTCACTAAGAGGAATACAAGTCAGTTGCCCAGAAAAGCGCGCCGCCATCTCAGCCAACACTTCAGACGCGCTTTGATGCACATCGTTATCAACGACCACCACATTCAACGCAATGTCGGTTATTTTTTGCGAAAAAACTGCCAATAGCAAGCGTCGCAGCAACGCTGGTCGCCGAAAGGTACAAATGCAGACGCTAACAGACACCATAGACTAGGACTGCCGCGCAGCCGAACGAGAGAATAAACGGTGAAAAAGAGCGCGCAACCAGCGACCACTGATATTGGACTGCACGGCGCTCTTCGTTTGATATTGATTGAACACAGTGCCAATGACTTCGACGCCTGCAGCCTGCATATCGCTTTTGGTCTGACGAAGTTCGCTCAGCGAGGTCACATCCTTTTGCGCCATCAACAATACAGCACCCACTTGATGCGCAACCATTTGCGCATCGGACGCCAACGTTGACGAGTACGTATCAATAACGACTGCATCAAATCGCTCGTGACAAGCGTCGAGCAACTCACGGATCCGTGGAACACGTAAAATTTCCAATGGATTCGGTGGACGTGGTCCAGCAGGTAGGATGTGAAGATTAGGCATCAAAGGGATTTGCGCCTCAGCGAGCGGAATGCGCCCAGCAAGAACAGAAGACAATCCGTCTGGTGCACCCAATGAAAATAATGAATGCAGATCGCCGGTCCGTAAATCAGCATCAATCAATAATGTTCTACGTCCAACTTGCGACAGCGCAATCGCGAGGCTTGCTGCCATATACGACTTGCCCTCTTCAGGACCTGCGCTCACTAAGGCGATATGAATCCTCTCGCTTGCACTGAACTTTAACAATAACTCGCTACGTAAGCGTCGTATTTCTTCCGATTCTTTAGAGAAAGGAAAATGAAAAAATCGTAATTTTTCATTTGCCACACCATTCATTAACTCTTTGGTACCGAATCCAAACTGCTCCCCTAACGCGGAATCAATTTCCGCTTGGCTCAAGAAACCGAGACTTAATGCTGCATCACCAAAACGAAGCTTTTTTTGTCTCTGCTCCGCAGCAATCTGCTCTACTTGCTGCGACGTCAGAAGGCCTTTTTGCAAAAACAAATCACCTAAACGTCCAATTTTTACTGTTGGCGTTGTTGCCTCTTCCATGTTGCCCGGTTCCGACATTGTCATTCTCTTCTGCCTCTTCTTTATATGCGTCCGGAGACTGAGGTTATCTCTTCGAAACCGATTTGGGCAATCACTGGCACATCAAACTCACGTTCAAGATCTTCAGCACAACGCACCTTTCTGTTTAAAAGCTCAAGCAAGAAAGCGAGGCTCAATCCAAATAGCAATCCGCCGATCAAACCAAAGATCAGGTTATTTCTTAAGAGTGGCTTAGCATGTTTTTCGGGTACTTCTGCCCACTGCATCACGGTGGCATCTGAAATAGCGACATTACTCGTCATCAGCAATTCATCAAATTTTTGAATCGCGGCGTTGTATATTTTCTGTACGCTGTCTAATTGACGCTGATACGAGCTAATAACATCACGGTGCTTTTTATTTTCAAATGTCTTTTTCTGATAGTTCGCCAGTTCTTCTTCCATCACTTTTTGCTGGTGCGCAAGGCGACTTTCCACCGATTGCATAGAATCAATCGCAGTCGACGATTCGCGCTTCAGTCTCGCCAATAACGCCTGACGCTCTTCTTGAATTGCAATGTATTTTGGATGCCTAGGTCCCAGTGTTGATTGCACGTTAGCCAATTGGGCGTCGAGTGCAACTAAGGCAGCCTTGATACTGGAAATATTGCTTGCACCAGCTACCTCTGGCAAATCTGAACTCAAGTTTCCTTGTTTCATTAAGCCATCAACACTGTGTTTTTTTGCTTGCGCCTCGACACGCTGCATTTGCACTTCTAAAATGCGAGCGCTCAATGCACTCATTTGACGGGATTCAAGATCAGCACGCTCATCAACGTCAACAATTTGAAATTCTTGTTGGTAACTCGTTAATTTTTTTTGTATGTCATCAATTTGTCTGCTCAAGGTCTCTAATTGCGCATTGTATTGATCCTTACGAGCGCGAGCTGGTGCGTTCATCATTTCTAATGACAAATCGATATATGATTTCACCACAGCGTTGGTGATATCTTTCGCCATCTGTGGGCTGTTAGAAGAATACTGAATTTCGACAACCCGACTATTTTTATGCGGAACGACTTCAACGTGTTGCGTGATCGATTCAGCCAGCAATCGAAGCGCACGTTGCTCTCCATATTTCGACACCAAGGCTCTGTAATCCTCTGTGTCTTGTAAACGGAGAGACTCAATAACACGCTCCGCAACCTGTACGCTACGAATAACATCGAACTGCGTTTCGAGATAGCTCTCGTCTTGCATCGGATTGAACTGCCGTCCATTAATGGGATCGTTGATACGGTAATCAATGTAAATATTGGCACTAGCAACGTAAGTCTTTGGGAGAACGAGGCTGGCGATACCGGCAATGACAACAGCGATTGCTGTCACGGCGAAAATGAATACGCGACGAGCACGCAGCATCGCCCCAATTTGGGTAAATGAAAGAATTAATTCAGTAGGTGAACTTCGCATTGGTTATTTTTAAAAAATGCGTTCGTTAATAAACACGACGTCGCCAGGTAATACGACATCCGTAATGCGTGCAGAAAATTCTTTCATTTCACCGTTCGACAATTTACGATGGATGATGATCCTTGATGTACTGCCGCGATCAGTAACGCCACCACCAATGGAAATAACTCGCATCACATTGAGATCGTCTTCCATGGGATAAGAACCAGGACGACGTACCTCACCATAAACGTAAAAATTCTTCACCTGACCGATCACTAACACATCGTTGGGAAGCACCTTCTGCGTGAACTGTCCGTTATTTTTATCGTTATCAAATTCAAGACGGATGCTTGCATATTCAGTGAGCTCTGCTTTTCCATCAACGCTTGAACGCCTCAGAATTTTCATTGTCTTATCTGCACGCGGCGTGACCCCACCCGCAAGACTTAAGGCATCAAGAACAGTTAAGTTACCCTGCAACACAAAGCGTCCAGGTCGCGCCACTTCCCCTAACACCGAGAAGCTTCGACTCACTTGTTGCCCTATTTTTACCGACACTTTCGGATTGACAAGATACTGCCCAGCTTCAAGCTTACTCGCGAAGATTGAGGCAATTTCGATTCCGCTTTTGCCCTTAACATCGACCGTTCCCACCAAAGGCAAGGTAACGACGCCATTCGCACCGACGATAATATCGGCACTTAAGTCAGGTTGCCCGAATACAGTGACAAGAAGTTGATCACCTTCACCAACAACATCATTTGATATGGCACCGGCATCTGCGCTTCCATCTCCGATGCCAGAAGCTGCGGTAGGGGCATATACTGCGTGAGCAAGGCCGGTGATATTTTGTTCAATTTTTAACTGCGAAGAGAGGTTATTATTGTCTTCTTGGGCCATCAGATTCATCGACACCAAAAGCAAACAGAGTCCAGAGAGGTAAAAACCTGGAAGTCGTCGCTTTAACAGTTTGAACAAGGTGAAAATCATTGAAAACCAAGGATGTGAAGAAAATAGTTTATTTTATCTTGCCACAATCATTTCAGTGACATTTTTTTGTCATAGAAACAAAACCGTACAAGTATAGCTAACTTTACAAGAGTAATTAATCTGACATAACAATAATTTACCATTGATAAATTGTCACCGTTGTTAACCTAAGTTAACATTATGTAATAGACCAGCCGGATAATTTATGACGACGACACAACCAGATCACGACAGCTTCACCTCACAAACATCTTACAAGGCACATGATGTAATCACGGTACCTTTAGTGATCATTGCCCCCGTTCGCGATGAGGCAGATCTCATCCGTCTCACTCTTGATTCCATCGTGCGACAAACTGTAAGACCCGTTGAGTGGATTATTGTGGATGATGGTTCTCGCGACAATACCGCAGCGATCGTCCAAGAATATGCAGAACAATATAGCTTCATCCGCCTAGTGCAACGACCAGATCGTGGCTTTCGCAAGGTGGGCGGCGGCGTTGTCGCGGCGTTCAAATATGGCATTTCCCAGATTCAGCATACCGAGTATGAATACATCGCAAAATTAGATGGCGATATGTCCTTTGGCCCCCGGTATTTGGAAATCATGTTCAAAGAATTTGCTAATGACCCTAAATTGGCAGCGGTCTCCGGTAAAGTCTTCCGCGAAGAAAATGGGCGACGCATTGAGGAACTCATCATCAACGAACACGTCGCTGGCCAGTTTAAACTCTATCGACGTGTTGCATTTGAACAAATTGGTGGTTTTGTGGAAGAAGTATTGTGGGATGGTATCGATGTCCACACTGCGCGCATGAAGGGCTGGAATACAAAGAGCTTCTGCCACCCTGATGCATTCTTAATGCACCACCGTTTAATGGGATCCTCCGATAAGAATGTTTACCGTGGACGATTACGCTGGGGGCGAGGCATCTGGTTCATGGGTTACCACCCGCTCTACGCACTTGCTTCTGGAGTGTTCCGCATGAGAGAGAAGCCATTCATTATTGGTGGCTTGTTAATTATCGCAGGATTTATTGGTGCAGCACTCAAAGGCGCTCCTCGCTATGAGAACCCTGAATTCAGAGCGCATTTGCACCGGTGGCAGTTGGGGCAAATTAAGGGTTTATTCTTTAAAAAGCGTGCGAAGTAGTCTCTTGTCTTGTCACTGATAAATCATGTTCAACTCCCATTCCACAGCGAATGCATCACAGCCCGCACATTTACTTTCGGTACTGACAGGCGTCGCCTTCAGCGCCTCGATATGCCTCACTTTGTACGGCATAATTGAGGTCGTCGGTAACGTCGATGACGATGTCTTCAGCATTCGGTTTGTGATTGCCGCGATGACTGGAATTATTGTTTTTTCAAGTCATAGGTTATTAAATTCTTTGCAAGAAAAAAACGCGTTTTCGCTTCTACCAAAGCTTACTTGGCGCTGGTTTGTCGTTTTTATGGTCGTATTGCTCTCCGCATACGTCGATAAAACTTCAGAACAACTTTCGCGCAAAGTAATGTTGCTGTGGCTGGTGATCTCACCGTTTTCACTGATGGTAATGGCGCTCCTCATTCGTGGCGTTGCGACTGCGTATTACGCCAATCCATACAACCGCCGCAAAGCAGTCATTATTTGGTCCAATTCTGCTTGCGCAGATCTGGTGAGCGCCCTACGCAACGCACCGTTGGCAGCAGTGGACGTGATTGGTTTTTTTGACAACAGAAATGCCTCTCGCCCCCCCGCAAAATTAGAACGCCTTGGGGATTTGAGTGACGCTGTAAGTTGGCTGATCGATCCCGACACTGGAAAAATAAAAGTGGACGTGGTTTTTATTGGCCTCAATACCAAAGAACCAGAAGAGCTCTCTGAAATTCTTGAAATTCTCTACGACAGCACGGCAACCACCTACTTCGTTCCAGAGTCATTGATCTTTGGTATGCCTGGTATTCAGTTACGGGAACTTGCTGGCAGACCAGTTTTAGCATCGGCTGAGACACCTTTTATTGGGTTGGCAGCACTTCCAAAACGCATTGTTGATTTTTTCGGGGCGCTCATTGGTTTATTACTGTTATCACCTGTTCTATTGGCGCTCGGTATTGGCGTTAGACTGAGTTCTCCCGGGCCAATCTTGTTCAAACAAATTCGTTATGGCATCGCAGGAAAGCCAATCAGCGTCTACAAGTTCCGAAGCATGAAAATGGCACCCAAAGACACGCCCGTCATTCAGGCCACAATTGGTGATAGTCGCGTGACAAAGTTTGGGGCATTTATCCGCAAGACCTCGCTTGATGAACTCCCTCAATTGTTTAACGTACTGACGGGAGACATGAGCCTTGTTGGTCCTCGACCTCATGCTGTTGCGCACAATGAACTGTACCGCAAGTTAGTCAACGGCTATATGTTCCGCCATAAAATCAAACCGGGCATTACTGGGTGGGCGCAAGTGAATGGTCTTCGTGGTGAAACAGACACGTTAGAAAAAATGCAGGCACGCGTCGACTATGATCTGTATTACCTACAACATTGGTCGATCTGGTTAGATTTCGTCATTTTATGGAGAACAGTGAAGGTAGTTTTTGGCGACAAAAACGCCTACTAATCTCTTCGGCAAACTAATTCACCAAAAACGAGACGATGGTGCGTCTCGTTTTTTATTTCAGCGTCCGCTTTAACTCTCTCATGTATTTACCCACCGTTGAGTTTTTAATGCCGTGACGCATCTGGACGTACTGAGACTGTAACCTGGAGATTAATGCTGGCGACGACACGGCACCCTCGCACAGATCATGATGCCCAGTAGCGAAACGCACTTTATAAGCCTGCTCTCCTTTACCGAGATCAATTAAACCAATGCCCGCAGATGCCGCTTCCCGCGCACATGACGCAAGCAAAATAAGTCCCGGTGAAAATTCTCCAAATTGCGTGCCATACCAAGGAAACCAATAATGAAACGTGGAAGCAGAGCGCATACCAAAATGGGCAGCAACAAGCGTATCACCAGCATAGAGTGTAGAGAGCACACCGGCAAAATCCGGCGCATTGGCATGATGAATTGACTCCACCACAGAGCGTATCCAAGGCACAGCAAAAACGTCATGATCGTTACCAAGAGTACGGATAAATTGATCAGATTTTCCACGTAAAAGCGCTGCAAATTCGGCAGGAACATGCGTATCAAAATAAAACCGCAATGGCCCCATTTTTTTTGATAATTTCCGCTGGCTTGTTTCAATTTTTTTGAGTAAAGAAGCATCCCTTTTCTCTTGCAATCGCTGCGCATAGGCTGCAAATCCACCCTCAAGATTTAAGGTCAATGATTTACTTTGCTCCCAAGCATTATCAGAAAACTCCCGTCTATCGATAGGCATATGGTTGAATGCCATGTAGCGACAACCCATTACTCGCAACGCTTCGCTAACAGGCATTTGGAAGTCTGGCGCGCAGATAGGTCCCTGATAGTCGGTCAAACCACCACCAATCACATCCGCGCTCAATCGGTTTTTTTGATGGTATGGCAGAAACCCACAAACCATTCCACCGTCTTCCATCACAAGAACGCGTGCATCTTCTCGTGAATCGCCAATGATTTGGGTGTACATGGGATGGTAGTAAGGGCTCTGGTAAATCACACTGGATTGCAGAAACTGCTTCCAAGTAGTTTGCAGGCCAACATCCAATTCCGGACAAGTGATAACGTGAAATTTCATCGTTTTACTAAGACATGGTGAAGCAAATATTGCTCTAAATTTTCTTGCAACTGTGCTTCCATGGCACCCTCAACGATCGTTGATAAACGGCTACCTTGGACTGGCTCGAATACAAAAATACGGTAGATATCTGCTAAGGTCAGTTTTTCTGGGTTAGCGGTTAATGCCCATAATTCACCGCCTTCATTTCTCTTCGCCCACCATAAGCGCCTTGTTTGCTTGACTTCGTTCGACACGATCTGAGAAACCCATCCAGCGTCCTGCATGCGCTGTAAGAGTCCCTCGATTTCATCCAAACCGAACCGCGTTTGTACACGCAATTGCGCCACACTCACAACCGCATCGGTCCGCTCTTTACGCGCCACCACAAGTACCTGCAGTAAGCGCATCGCATCCTCAAAGGCACTACCAGGCGTGGGCACATGCCACCATCGCTCAAATTTCACCACAGGTAGTGATGCAGCAATCACAGCACCAATCAATGTAATCAGCCAGGAGACGTAAATCCATATCAAAAAGATTGGAACCGCCGCGAGTGCACCGTAAACGATGGTATAGGTCGGAAAATGCGCCACAAAAATAGCAAACCCTCTCTTGGCAACTTCAAATGCACAGCCAGCAAACAAACCGCCCCATGCTGCGTCATGCCAATCGACGGCGCGATTAGGCACCGCGAGGTAAAGTAATGTGTAAGCGCATGTTGTAAAAATTAACGAGATAAAGGTGTAAAAGACACCGCCTATAAAGGGTACCGAACCAACGACGCCGCTGGTCGCAGTAAAGAGATAGGACGTAATTGAAATCGAGACGCCAATCAAAAAAGGACCGAGCGTCACAATCGCCCAATACACTAAGATCCGTTGCATGAGCGGTCTAGAGCGTTTTACTTGCCAGATTTGGTTAAATGCACGGTCGATGGTCGCCATGGTCGCAATGGCCGTCATCAATAACGCAACACCACTCACCGCTGATAAACGCGTCGCTTTTGTCGCAAACTGCGTAAGGTAGCCTAAAATAGTGTTAGCGATGCCTTTGGGCATTAAGTTTTGGACGAAATAAGCCTCAAGCGATGTTCGAAAAGTGTTGAATAAGGGAAAAGCAGTAAAGACGGCGAGTGCAACTGTCAATATTGGCACTAGTGCCAATACCGTGGTAAACGTCAAGCTACCTGCAACTTGCGTCAATCGCCCTTCTCGTAACCTTTGTAGTCCGAAGAAAAAGAGATTCTGTAAATGCTTCAAAGACAATCCACGCATATGTTTCATAAAAAAATAAGTTGGCGCTATTTTACTTAGAGTGTGCCTGGAAAGTCTCCTATAATCATCATTATGAACACATTACCTCTCACGATTCTTGTTTTATTTTATTCACGTCACGGTAGCACACGCAAAATGGCAGAATTCATTGCCCAGGGTATAGAAAGTGTTCCCGGTTGTGATGCGCGTCTTCGTACGGTACCTGCAGTCTCTCCGACGATCGAAGCATCTGAAGCTGATATCCCATCCGATGGCGCCCCGTACGTCGAATTGAGCGATTTAAAAGAATGCGCTGGACTCGCACTTGGTTCGCCCACGCGCTTTGGCAATATGGCAGCAGCGATGAAGTATTTTTTAGACGGCACGTCTGCTGACTGGTTATCGGGCACATTATCTGGGAAACCAGCTGCTGTTTTTACATCGACAGGTAGCTTACACGGCGGTCAAGAATCCACCCTGCTGACAATGATGCTGCCACTCCTTCATCATGGGATGGTGATCGTTGGCCTTCCCTACAGCCAACCAGAGCTGATGACAACAAGCTCCGGTGGAAGCCCCTACGGTGCAACGCATTGGGCAGGACTCGATGGGAAAAATCCAATTTCAGACGAGAGTCGGAAATTAGCCATAGCGCTAGGAAAGCGCCTCGCTGAAACAGCACAAAAACTACATCAGCAAACATGATCAATGCACATCAACAAAGGGCCTACGTTGTCGCATCGGGCGCATTAATATCACTCGTCGTACTCTGCATTGCGTGGGAGATGGTACTCGCACCGCTTCGACCAGGAGGATCATGGGTAGTGTTGAAAGCCCTCCCCTTGCTACTACCGTTACGTGGCGTTTTGCGCAAAGAAAACTATACGATGCAGTGGACCTCCATGTTGATATGGCTCTATTTCACCGAGGGTTGCGTTCGTGCCTATAGTGACAAAACAACCCTCTCCACATTTTGCGCCATCATGGAAATTGTCCTTTCCCTACTCTACTTTGTTGCGATTTTGGTTTATTTACGACCACTCAAGCAAGCAGCCAAAGCACAACGACGCGCCAATGGATGATTTTCTACATCAATGCCGCCAAACAATTGGGGCACAGTTTGTTCTCACTGAAGTTAAGGATCGTGAATCCTACGAAACCGAATGGCGAAAACGTTTCAGAGGTCGCGCCCTTGCCGTTGTACGTCCAGGTTCAACAGCGGAAGTCCTCGCATTAGTTCAACTCTGCAACCAATTCAAGATCAGTATCGTTCCGCAAGGCGGCAATACAGGCTTAGTCTTAGGTAGCGTTCCTGACGATTCAGGACGTTCAATCATTTTATCTCTGACGCGTCTGAATACAACTCGGCAAATCGATACTGCAAATAACACGATAACGGTGGAAGCCGGCTGTACGCTTTTTGATGTTCAGCAATACGCAGATCACCATGAACGACTCTTCCCGCTTTCTCTGGCGTCAGAGGGCACGTGCACGATTGGTGGAAACTTATCAAGCAATGCTGGTGGTACTGCGGTCTTGCGTTACGGTAACACGCGCGAACTCTGCCTCGGATTAGAAGTCGTCACTGCAGATGGCGAACTATTGAATGGGCTCAAAGGCTTAAGAAAAGATAATACGGGCTACAGTTTGCGCGACATTTATATTGGTGCGGAAGGGACATTGGGCATCATTACTGCTGCCGTCCTCAAACTGTACCCCAAACCCAAAGCCACGAAAACAGCGTTCGTAGCGCTTTCGTCTCCCGCAGCAGCACTCGATTTACTCAACCTCGCTCGTGACAATGTTGGTGCGTCACTCACAACGTTTGAACTTGTTTCATCAATCTGCCTTGAGTTAGTACATAAACATTTCCCAACCTTACCACGTCCATTTCCATCGGCATCTGCGTACTACGTTTTATTGGAAATCTCTGACCAAGAATCCGAAGAACACGCGCAACGCATCATGGAGCAAAGTTTAGACGCTGCACTCACGCAAGCCATCGCTGATGATGCCGTTATTGCTACGTCAATGGCGCAGGCAAAGCAGCTATGGCAACTGAGAGAGAATATCTCGATGGCGCAAGCCTTAGAAGGAAAAAATATTAAACACGATATTTCTCTTCCGAGCTCTTGCATTCCAGCGTTTATAAAAACGACTGGTCGACAATTGGAAACTGCCTTTCCATCAGCGCGGGTCGTATGTTTTGGTCACATGGGCGATGGTAACCTTCACTACAACATTTCCCCTCCTATCGGCGTTGACGACACCTCTTTTTTGCAATTACAAGCTGCCGTTAATCAACTCGTTCACGATGCCGTTCACTCCTATCAAGGTTCAATCTCGGCAGAACACGGTATCGGCGCTTTAAAGCGCGAGGAATTAACTCGCTACAAATCCGCTGTCGAGCTATCGTTAATGCGGAAAATAAAAAAAGCGCTTGATCCCAACAATTTAATGAACCCTGGCAAAATTATTTAAGTTACCCGCTTCTCACCGATGCAAAGAAAACATAATCGCTCCCTTCGACATCATTCATTATTTTTTATTTTTTTATTGGCGGTGCATGTAGCACCGACTTCAAGCGCCACTGAAGTCTACCAATGCGAAAAAAATGGCGCCAAGCAATTTGCCCAGACTGCCTGCCCAAGCGACACACTTCAGCAAGGCCCAGTAAAAGTAAGCGTCTCCACTCCATCCGCGGAAGAACAGCGAGCTGCTGTATCGCGTCAAAAGAAAGCGCAAGACACGCTCAATCAACTCCAACACGCGCGTGAAAAGGAAGAAGAAAAGCAAGCAAAGGTGGCCACCAAACTAGCGAACAAATACCAGCAACACAAGGCAGCCTGCGATCAAGCGCAGTTACATGCGAAATGGGCGCAAGAAGATATGCGTGAAGCCACTGAAAAGACGGCGGCGAAAGCAAAAATTCGCTCTCGACGTGCGAAAGAAAAAGCAGATCTGATTTGTAAGTAGTAGCACGCTCTTTATGTTGCAGAATGGCCAAGCACTAAGCGGGATGCGTGGCTGATAAAGAGTCTGTTAAGCACTTTTTTGAGAGGTCAATGTGACGGGCTAAGTGCCTTGAATATTTACGAAACAATAAAGGCGTTCATAGAAGATTAACGCGACGCCAGTGTTGTTTCCTGTCACACCAAAGCATGGGACATTAAAATTTTTAAAGTTTTTAAAGGTTTTAAGACTTGACTGCTACGGCACTTCACTCGCATTTTTTAGCACCTCTTGCGCAAGCTTTTGAGCCAATTCTTCTTCATAGCAAGACAATTCATTTTTTTTCATCTGCAAGAATGCAGAGAGTTCAACGAGTTGATTTGTAATTTCATTCAAATCCGATTTCACCTGCTGCCAATCTTGTGTGATATTTGCCGACGAGCTCTCTTTTTCCAACATGAAAGTCACCTTCACCTGAAAGAAGTTTAATTTCCATTTTCACCAACGCCATGCGCTAATCTGATTTTAGTTTTGCGTTGTGGCTTTGCCTATCGCTATAAATTGGATTCGGTGAACGGAAAAAGTGCCAAAATGATCATGCAGATTCATAACCGGCATGCCATAGAACGACGAAAACCACTACCCAAAGTCGATTGCAGAATGCAAAAAGCCCGGACAAAAGTCCAGGCTTTTTACGTGAATCTATTGGCCTGCCCAGCAGGAATCGAACCGTTATCTTAGGTAAAATCAAAATTTTTAATGAATGAATGACTGCATTTCAAAGGGAAAAAGAAAATATTTTAAATATGCATCTAGATGCGCAACTTGTATACATATTATCCGACATCATTTCATATTTTCAAAAAGATTTTTTTTCGGATAAGTTACACCGAGACTGTCTGCACCTAAACTTTATAAAGTTTATTTGAGCTACCTGAATCACCACTCACAATCAATTCCGCGAGGAGTCGGTTGAACTCAGGTGAGAGTAGAAAGCCACGCAGATACCAACTGAAAGCATTCAGAAGTAGATTGATGAACCTAAGGAGAGTCTGAAAAATGAATTGCAACGCGCACCTGATGAAATGAGCGAGCAATCTAAAGCAGGTATTCAAAAAATTAAACAAGGAATAGGCGTAGCATTTGTCGGGAGCCACACTTCCAAATGGCGATTTACTTGCTACGCGAGATGGGCTTGGAGCCGCATCGGGTTCGGAAAGACATATCAGCCAATGTAGATATTGGTTGCAAAAAATAAGGAATTGAAGGCAGCAACTAAACTACCATCTTAAATACTCCCATAGATGGAAGGTTAACATCTACCGATCAATTCGGGATACAAAGTTACCCAAGTTAAAGACTGCATCTTTATATGCACACCAACGCAATGGGATTTGCTTTTTTAAGTACTCTACGAACGCTCCACAAAGGAGTAACAGTTTACCAATCCCGAATTTAGTTAAGAGTTGTTATTGAGCTAAGTCACATTCTCGGCATATTCCCAAACCGCGAATTAAATACTTCAGGCGAATCTATTTACTTAATATCCCTTTAAAAAACTACGATACTCGTAACTTTTTCAATACCACATGCTACGACTTACGTAGTATGTGATATTCTAGGACCAAAATTCAATATCTCAATCCCTTTTTGTTATGCTCATCACAACCAATCACAGCCTGCAAGAATCTTTCCGCGGCGGAACGAACACCATTTATTACTCTTGGAAATGTGCGGAGATAGATTTAGATATCCCATATTTTCTTTTTGAGTTTGAGGTAACTCAAAATTGCAAACCGATTCGGCTGCGAACACTTTTCTACTCAATCACTGACCTAATTTCGTATTTGAATATTGCTCAAGAGGACACCAATGCTACTTGCATCGGTATTTCTATGCTATCGCCTGAGTGGCTAAATAAATCAGATCGTTGGCAAATTGATAAATTAGTTAAGATCTTAGAAGTAACTATGGACAAAAAACTCCCACCGATCAACGTGTTTGAGACTGAAGATGGTAGACATCTTTCTGATACGTGCACTGATGTCAATTTAGAAAGAGCAATTGACCTTAAGATTCTATTGACCGTTGAATAAATTGAGACTATTTTCCCAAACAATAGAGACCGCGATTGGCTGATTCCTAATAAGGCAATTCAACTTAACAGGGCTAATCGAGGTTATAAATAGACTACAGCCAACGTAAGAACTGATTTTTAAAAATCCAATCTGTTATATGACTTACTAGATGATAAAAAAATGCCTAAACGGTGGTAACTATCTTCTAGAGCAACTGTAATTTTTTCTTTTCACCCAATTTAAGGGATAGTCGTGAGCCTGCCAATCGAAGTGCCAAACTTATATTTAAATTAGTTTCCTTGTGGCTTTCTCTTGCTGATCCGAGCAGTGAATTCGAGCTTATTATTACCTCTAGAATCTAAAAATGAATGAAATTTATAAAAA
Organism: Undibacterium sp. MH2W; assembly: GCF_049340215.1. Taxonomy (NCBI): domain Bacteria; kingdom Pseudomonadati; phylum Pseudomonadota; class Betaproteobacteria; order Burkholderiales; family Oxalobacteraceae; genus Undibacterium; species Undibacterium sp. MH2W. The sequence goes on from NZ_JBMPPA010000003.1 coordinate 577,699, forward strand.
AATTTATTAATCTTTTGATTGGCTTTTCGTTAGGTGTCGCAATCTTTTTTGCAGTACCTTTGGCTGCAATTTGTTTTTTATTTGGTTTCGAAAATCTAGGCGGCTTTTTTATAATTGTTTGTATTCTGGGTAGTTTCTTAGGTCCGATGTATCACTCGTTTGTAATTAAGCGCAATAAACCCAAAAAAAACCCACCTACATAAGATGGGTTTGATCTGATACTGATAACTTCAGAAAAGAGGACACTCGGGAACAAATGTAATTGACTGTTCGCGACATCGGTGACGTTTTGGCATTGGAATTTCTCCAATTTGATCAGACAATACTGCATACCAATCATCAATCGTCATAGACTCACTGTTTTCCGTGCGAAGTCGAACAAGCGAAATACCAGCTAATTCTAAGAGTTCATCCTTCATTTTATCTCTTTTACTTGCTTCAACCGAATCATGAAAATTGCTATCAAGTTCAAACGCAATTATCGGGTCGCCCTCTCCTGGGGTTACTAGCAAAAAATCTAAAGTACTAGACAAATAAAAGCGGAATGTTCTACGTGGAACAAGATGTCGAATCCAGTCAGAATTCATCGCAGAGGCCAACGGATAGTTGGGAAGTGCAAGGAGGCCCGGATATCGTAGCTGAACTGCACGGTGAAAATTACGCTCTTGGGGAGACCGATAGACTGTACGTTTAACTCTCGCCATGTCAGAATCTCCGAAACCTGCACAACCATAAGTTGTCACCTGCACTACTCGACGTAACTGAATCAAATTTGGAGTAAGAGGGGGTACTACTGAGCGGGCTTCATTTTTTTGGGCATCAAAACTACCCCCCTGTAAATCAGCACATTTTGGAGCGAAATCGGTCACTAGCTTCATAATAACTTTGGATTCACCTCCTAGTGCATCAGTGCCGAGCAGTTCAACTGCGTCCAAAACGAGGAGAACTAGCACATCTCGATTTGGAGTCAGGGGATTCTCAAGTATGGGACGAATATTGTTGGCAAACTTAACGAAATCGCGTTCGACTAACAGACGTTGAAATTTCTTAAATGTACTATCCGTAGCGATGGATTGGGGAAGAACGTCGACGATTTCCATACTTATCCCCTTACCGCAATACTTGACGCAGTAGCAATAGGCTGAAAACGAAACGTAAGAGTCTCAAGTGGAGTTTCTTCCATTCCTTTAAAACGCTTATTAAAACGTACGCTCCTTGACACAATCAAAATAAGACCCATTTCATGAATTGAGCTTCCCCTGAAATTTAGTTCCCCAAAGGTGACGTAAAATAAACGTAACTTTGGAAAGACAAATGATGAACAGGATACCAAAAAAAGCTTACACGACCGAGTTTAAAGAACTGGCCGTTAAACG